>CP130740.1:2512500-3763422 GCA_031222025.1 Eubacteriaceae bacterium ES2
TCATTGTTGACTTCCGGATACATTTCCACGAATTCAAGTTCGAAACGACACCCACTTGTCAGTTCACAACCACGAACCATTTCTGTAATCCGTTTATGCATCATTTCATGAATCTCGCCGCTAAATGAGCGAATCGTTCCACATAATTTTAGTTCATCTGCGATCACATTAATCCGAGTCCCACCCGAAATCATACCAATGGTAATAACTGCACTTTTTTTAGGATCAACATCCCGACTGACAATGGACTGCATGGCCATAATCAGTTGTCCTCCAGCGATCATCACATCTTTTCCCAGGTGTGGTTCGGCGCCATGTCCACTGACACCATGCGCGATAATAAAGAATTCACTGTTTCTGGCCATCATCGGACCGGGCCTGCTTCCTAAATATCCTTCTTTAATAAAAGGGAACAAATGATAACCGAAGATTGCTCTGACAGGATATTTTCTAAAGATCCCCGCTTCGATCATTGGTTTGGCACCACCCGGCCCTTCTTCTGCCGGCTGAAAAATCAGCAGCACACTTCTTGTTGCCGACTCTCTGTTTTCCACCAGATATTTTGCCAGCAGCAGATTCATGGTCATATGACCGTCATGACCGCAGGCATGCATCATCCCAGGATGTGTCGAATGATAGCTGTTTTCATGCTCTTCTTCAATGCAAAGAGCATCCATGTCCGCGCGAAAAGCAATCGGGTTATCATTTTCAACTGGCGCTTTGATATAGACAATCACTCCCGATTCACAGACAATTTCCGGTGATAGTCCTAACTGCTTGAGATAATCAACAATAAACTGTCTTGTTTTCTGAAGGGCAAAACCCTCTTCCGGAATTTGATGCAGCGCTCTTCTGAGGGACGTCGCCTCACTCAGATATCTTTTATTCAAACTTTCTTTTAGCATCCTAAATCCCTCTTCACTCTACTACTCACTAATTGAGTAGGTTTCCCCATAATTTTCACTGTCAAAAACAAAATAGTCAGAGGCCCCAGATGACATGATAATCCGATGGTCATCCGTAATAAAAATCGCCTCCACCTGATCCATGCTTTCCACCAGTTCTAACCCAGCTTCTGTTCCAAGTAAGAATAAGGTCGTACTCAGGGCATCCGCATCAATCGACTTTTGCGCAATCACACTGACTTGAATAACGCCGGAATCAGCAGGATAGCCCGTATCCGGATCGAGGATGTGATGGTAACGCACGCCATTTGAATCCGTAAAATAACGCTGATAATTCCCGGAAGTCACCACCGAACCGTCACTCAGTGAAATCACGCCAATATAGCCGTCCCCTGGATTGAGGGGATCTTCAACACCAATTCCAAATGGCTGTTTAGCCGTTTTACCACCCATTACCAGAATGTTACCACCTAAATCGATAAGGGCATGTTCAACGCCTTCATCTCGAAGCATCTGCATGATTTCATCTGCTATATAACCTTTGGCGATGGCACCAAAATTCACAGACATTCCCGAATCGGTTAAGAAGACCGTCTTGTTTGTTTCATCCAAAACAATTTTCTGATAGTCTATCAGCGTTTTCGCCTGCTCAATTTGATCAAGCGTCGGCGCTTCTTTTACTTCCGGACTTTCAATCCCCCATAAATCTACCAGGGGCCCAATCGTTACGTCGAATTTACCACCTGACAAGGCCGAAAACTTTAGACTTTCTTTAATAATCGCAATCGTATCATCAGATACTGAAATGGGCATGATCCCTGCATTGTCTTGAATTAATTGACAATCACTGCCATCTCTGAAAGCTGTCAGGACATCATTCAGTTCTGCAATTCGTTCATATGGCGCTTCAAGCAATGTCTCATCTGTTTCATCAAATAAAGTGATACTCACAAAAGTATCCAGCAAAAAACCGCTTTTGGTCACCGTTTTAACTGATCGATTCTGATAAACGCCAACTGCTATAACAGCTAAAATAAAAACAACCGCTATTATTCCCAGAATCTTATTCTTTTTGATCGTCATTACAAAAACCCCCATCACGAGATGCAAATAAAGATATTATATCAAACTCCATTGAAAAAATCATAAATATTTTTCCTTTACCATTAGCGAAATTTTCGATAAAATAAACTGAAACAAATAACCACCATACTCATTCAAACGAGGAAAGAAATGAATAAAAAAGAAATGATGATCGTAGGCACCCTGATTTTAATCAGTTTACTGGGAATGGGTGCATTTTATCTTTTTCATATAACCGATTCCAATCTATTTGTACGCGTGTCAGAAAACGGCGAAACAATTGGCGAATATCCATTAGATGAAGACCTGAACCAAACCTTCGAAACTAACGATGGCTATAATGTTCTTACTATTTCTGGGGGAAAAGCTGATATAACTGAAGCTGACTGTCCTGATCAGATCTGCGTCAAAACCTACCCGATTTCCAGTCCCGGTGAAACTATTGTCTGTCTCCCGCATAAACTGGTTGTCGAGATTGTGACCGGTAGCTAGGATGCCATCAAAAACCAGACAACTGGTCCTGTTAAGTTTATTACTGTCTCTGGCTCTTATTCTCGCATATGTAGAGTCCTTTATTCCTTTGCCTTTACCTATCCCAGGTGCCAAGTTGGGACTGCCTAATATTGTTACAATGGTTTCAATCATTTTATTAGGCTGGCCCATGACCTTATTACTCGTAGTTTCCCGGGTTATTTTATCTGGCTTTCTGTTTGGCAATATGTTTTCGATTATTTACAGCCTCTGCGGCGGCCTTTTGAGTCTGATTGTCATGACCCTTTTAAGTCGCAGATCTTTTTCGATTATTCTGATTAGCGTTTTTGGGGCGATTTTCCATAATATGGGACAACTGATTGTAGCCGCTCTGGTTTTGCAGAACTCCAACCTTTTTTTTGCTTATTTTCCCATCCTGATGCTCGTCGCCATCCCCACTGGCATAATAACAGGGACAGTAGCCCGCGGGCTACTGTCCCTACTTAAGAAAACGCCATATTTTTCCGATATTACAGCAGCTTATCGAGGAAAGCTTAAATAAAAGGTCGTCCCTGTACCAACCTGACTTTCCACTCTGATTGTTCCATTGTTGTTGATGATAATATGCTTAACAATGGCCAGCCCCAGGCCTGTTCCACCTTTTTCTTTTGATCGGCTCTTGTCGACCCGATAAAAACGCTCAAAGATCCGATCAATATCTTTTTTGGGGATCCCATAGCCCTGATCACTCACTGTAATTGCAACATGATCATCTGTTTCGTCCACATGGACTTCAATTTTTCCATTGGGATCAGAATATTTTATACCATTATCCACCAGGTTGATCATCATTTGTCTGAATTCATCCGGTTTAAAGCAAATTTTTATGTCATCCTTGCCACTTATCAAAAGCTCTATTCCTTTAACTCTGGCACCAATCCCCAGCAAATCGAAAATCTGATGCACTTCATCATGGATATTTAGCAGCGCCTCTTCTTTTTTGATTCCCTGACTGTTCTCTAATTGTGATAAAACCAGGATATCTGATACGAGCCGACTTAGCCGATTGCTTTCTTCAAATATAATGTTATAGAAACGATCAAGGGTTTCCTGATCTCTGATATCATTTTCCTGGATGGTTTCAATAAATCCTTTGATGGTTGTGATTGGGGTTTTTAATTCATGCGACACATTAGCCACAAAATCACGGCGCATTTTTTCTAAGTTTTTTACCAAGGTGATATCTTCAAGGACAATAATATGACCGGTAATTTCGCTTTTATTTTCAATCATGGGATTGACACTAACGCGAATTATCTGATTATCATTAAGTCGTGATTCAAAACGCTCCTTATCCATTCCTGTTTCATCAAGTTTGACCATCAGATCATACATAAAGGACTCCCGATAAACCTCCAGAATGTTTTTACCGCTAAGGTCGTCCTGATTGCTAATACTTAATAATTTTTTGGCCGCTTCATTAAGATGAACGATGTAGTTTTCATCATCAATGGCAATGACACCATGATTCATGCTGGATAAAATGGATGTCAACTCAGAATTCTTATGGTCCATTTCGTCGAAAAAAGTCTTTAATTGCCGTGACATCTGATTGAGTGATTCAACCAGCTCACCGATTTCGTCTTCTCTAATCATGGTCAATTCACTGCCGAATTTCCCGGTTGCAATTTTCTGGGCAAAAGTAGAAACTTCCTCCAGGGGCTTTAGCTCGCGATTAACAAAATAAGTCACTAAAAGCAAGGTCGCAATAATAGTTGCCAGTAAAACAAAAATGATATTATTAATCATTTCAAATACTGCTGTATCCAGAGCGTTGAGCGGCATGGCCAGACGAATCACACCAATAATCTGGTCATCACCATTGTAGTAGGGAGCCGCGACATATAGCATATCATCAGTGAACGTTTTGGAATATCTAGTTTCACTGGTGATCTCACCATTAAAGGCACCCACTATTTCCGGCCGGTAGCGATGATTATCCAATTCACTGGCATCTTTTAGCGAATCATACAAAACTGTGCCATCTTCTTCAACAACAGTCATCCGAATATAGGTAGATGTCGAAAAATCTTCCAGTTCCTGAGCATTGCCAGTCTCCAAAAAATCAGACAACAAGTTTCCACTCACATAATCAATATCCTGAATAAGACGCTGCCTGGTGTTTTCATAATAATTATCCCGATAACTGATCGTTGCAAAAATTCCGCAAGTCAGAATACTAATGATACTGACAATGGTCAATGCCACAATTAATCTTTTTTTCACGGCTGCTCCTAATTCTCTACGAACCGATAACCCACGCCACGTACCGTTTCAATATAATGCTTATCCGAATCCTCATTTTCAATTTTTTTCCGCAGATACCGGATATGCACATCGACGGTTCTGGTTTCACCATAATAATCAAAGCCCCAAATTTGATCTAAAAGCTGATCACGGGTTAAAACCTGACCACGATGTTTGGCCATAAAAACTAGCAATTCATATTCTTTAAGGGTTAAAGCAATCTTTAGCCCATTTTTGAAAACCTCAAAGGCTTTGGGCTCAATAACAAGATCTCCAACACTAATCGTTTCTTCATCCTTTGATAATAACAAATCCGTCCGTCTCAGCACGGCCTTAACCCGGGCTGATAACTCCTTAATGCTAAAGGGTTTGGTGATGTAATCATCGGCACCAATCTCCAGTCCCAAAACCTTGTCAAACTCTTCACTCTTAGCCGTCAACATCACTATTGGTACATAAGAAACCGCTGAATTTTCCCTGATTTCACGACAGATACTAATACCATCTTTACCCGGCAGCATCAAATCCAAAATAACCAGTGATGGCTGCAACTCCAGAATTTTAGACATGGCCTGTAGGCCATCGTGGACACCATATACTTCAAAGCCCTGGGCTTCAAGGTTAAATTTAATTAATTCGAATATATTGACTTCATCTTCGATCACTAGAATTCTTTTCATATAAAAAGCCTCTTTCTCATATAATAACCAATTATAACATAAGTCCTGTTAAGGCCATGTTAATTTTAAATTAAGATGTAATCGTTTTTGAAATTTTGCAAACGTTAAAGCAAAAATAATGATTGTATTATTAGAAGTTGTTTTTTATAATGAATATATCACATATAATCCTTTATCCCTAAATGAATTACTCCCCTTTTTCATTTAGACTGGAAGTGTTTCCCTAAAGCACTTCCAATTGCACGAAGTACTTTGTGTAATTAAAGAACCCGTAACCAGGAGCAAATTGTTTTGCTTCCGGCTACGGGTTCTTTTTCGTTCTTAAAAATAAAGGCCATCGTCTGTAAATAGTTGAACTGGCCTTTATACAATCCCAGCATCGATCACTTAAATTTTATCATGGCCAAGAGGCAAAGGTTCTGCCCCCTTGGCTAATTCCGAAAAGTTAGTTGCTAGTACTCAACTGTTTTTATATTTATTTTGATCGATTATGAATCGGTCAGCTCTTTAGATTTTTCCTGGCGGTCTCCATCATCAATTTGATCCGATTCAACTGATTGACCTCGCTGGCGCCAGGATCATAATCGATCGGCGCAATATTGGAGCGGGGGTATTTTTCCCGGATTGGCTTGATCATCCCCTTGCCCATAACATGGTTGGGTAGACAAGCAAAAGGCTGAACGCAGACGATATTTTCAACGCCTTCTTCTATCAGCTCCATCATTTCTGCAGTTAAAAACCAGCCTTCTCCACCCTGATTGCCCAATGAAATCAGTTCACTGGCTTTGGCCGCCTTTTTCTCAATGGTCGATGGTGCCATAAAATGCTTGCTCTGATTAAGGGCTTGTTTCATCTCTTTTCTAAAGCGTTCCAAACTACGGATCACAAACTTGGCAACCTTCATCGAGTTTCTGGAAGCTGACAATTCTTCATACTTATAGATCTGATTATAGGCGCAGTACAAGAAGAAATCCATCAGCTCGGGCATGATAACTTCAGCCCCTTCATCTTCCAGAACTTTTTGCAGGTTATTATTGGCTGTGGGATGATACTTAACCAGAATTTCGCCAACAATCGCTACTTTTGGCAGACACTTTTCAATTCTGGGCAGGTCATCAAATTCTTCGACAATCTGCACAACATTCCTTTTGAAACGGGCAATATTACCATCCTGAATATTTTGCTTAGCTTTTTTTCGCCAATACTGATAAAGGGCATGGGTTGAACCGCGGTAACGCTCATAAGGTCTAGTCGCACTAACAAGCCGCTGGAAGAGGTCGCCATAAACGACCCCAATTAATAACTTCTTTAAAAGCGGCAACGAAATTTTAAAACCGGGATTTTTTTCGATTCCGGTGGCCGAAAGCGCAATAACCGGCACCTGTGACATCCCTGCCGAATCCAGAGCTTTTCTGATAAAAGAAACATAGTTCGAAGCCCGACAGGGACCGCCGGTTTGAGTCATCATAACTGATACATGGTCAAGATCATAGTTGCCCGATTTTAGAGCTGCCATGATCTGACCAGTGGTAATAATGGTTGGATAGCAGGCATCGTTATTAACATACATCAGACCTTCATTAATCGCTCCGTTGTCTACGCTGGGCATCACTTCTACATTATAGCCGGAGGACTCCATGGCATCCTGGATCAAATCAAAATGAATTGGCGACATCTGAGGTACCAAAAGAGTATGGGTCTTTTTCATTTTGCGGGTAAAGAGCACACGTTTGGGTGGCACTTTCGAAACACGTGGGGAGCAGTTTAATTGTCGTTCGATCATAGCTGCCTTTAACGACCGCAATCTGATCCGAATCGCTCCCAGGTTATTGACTTCATCAATTTTAATCAGGGTATAGATATTTCCCTTGCTTTCCAGAATCTCTTGGGTTTGTTCCGAGGTCACCGCATCTAAACCGCAGCCAAAAGAAGTCAGCTGTACCAGCTCCAGAAATGGCGATTCATTTACTACCATTGCCGCTCGATAGAGGCGACTGTGATATTTCCACTGATCCAGGACTCGCAGACGTTCATCTTTTTCTTCAATCGCCAGATGAGCAACTGAATCCTCTGTCAAAACTGCCATTCCCAGTGAGGTAATAATATTATCCAAACCATGATTGACTTCCGGATCAAGATGATAGGGACGGCCAGCTAAAACAATCCCCTTTTTCCCGGTTTTCTTTAGAAAGTCAAGGGCTTCCTCACCTTTTCTTCTGATATCTTCTTTAAACCTTTCCTTTTCAGCCAACGCTACCGCCATAGCCGTGACTACTTCATTTTTATCAACACCCAGATCAGCAAAAACTTCAATTAAGCGTTCTTCCAGGCGAACCGGATGATTAAGCGGCAAAAATGGATTCAGGTAGGTCACCTGACTTAAATCATCCTGATTATGTTTAATTGTCTCAGGATACGACATGACGATGGGACAATTGTAGGTATTATCGGCTTTTTCAAACTCTTCTTCCTCATACGGAATGCAAGGATAGAAGATCAGCGACACACCCGCATCGATCAGTGACTGCACATGACCGTGAGCCAGTTTAGCCGGATAACAGACCGATTCCGAAGGGATGCTTTCCATTCCTTTTTCATAAACCCGTCGGTTTGATTCGGGGGATAAGACCACTTGATAACCTAATTTTGTTAAAAATGTGTGCCAAAAAGGATAATTCTCATAAATGTTCAAAACTCGGGGAATCCCGATTTTGCCCCTCTTAGCCATTTGTTCGTCAAGAGAAATATAATCAAAGAGGCGGTGATATTTGTATTCAAAAAGATTCGGCAGCTCTTTGTTTTTCGTGACCGAACCTTCGCCAATTTCGCAACGGTTGCCAGTTATGTGTCGGGAATTGTCATTAAAGCGATTAATGGTCAACAAACAATTATTGGTACAGCCACCACAACGGCGATGACTGACTTCCACTTTGAAACTATCAAGTTCCGCTGCCGATAATAGCGTCGTAAGGTCGCCCGGCTGAAAAGCTTCGCGGGCAATTAGAGCCGCACCAAAAGCACCCATCAGACCAGCAATATCCGGACGCACCACTTCTTTACTAGTAATTTTTTCAAAAGCCCGCAGAACCGCCTGATTATTAAAGGTACCGCCTTGGACAACAATTGACTGCCCCAGTTCTTTGGGATCGTGGATTTTGATGACTTTCTGCAAAGCATTTTTAATGACTGAGTAAGACAGGCCTGCCGAGATCTCGCCAACTTCAGCGCCTTCCTTTTGCGACTGCTTAACCTTGGAATTCATAAACACCGTACAACGGGTCCCTAAATCAACTGGATGTTTAGCCAAGAGGGCTTCATCAACAAACGCATCCATGGAAAGATCCAATGACCTAGCAAAAGTTTCCAAAAACGAACCACAGCCGGATGAACAGGCTTCATTTAAAATAATATTGTCAATGGTTCCGTTTTTAATGCGCAGGCATTTCATATCCTGGCCGCCGATGTCTAAGATAAAATCCACATCCGGTTCAAAAAAACGGGCTCCTTTATAATGGGCAATTGTTTCAATTTCGCCAATATCAACTTTTAAAGCCGTTTTAACCAGTGACTCCCCATAACCAGTTACAGTTGCTTTGCCAATTTTTACATCAACTGGTAAAATTTGATAAACTTTTTTAAGAATTGCAATCGACTGAGTTAAAGGACTGCCTTCATTGCTGCCATAATAATCAAAAAGAAGCTGGCCCTTTTCACCAATCAGAACCGCTTTTGTTGTTGTCGATCCAACATCAATTCCCAGAAAAGCGATGCCTTTGTAAGCTGACAAAACTTCTCTTTCGACCGCTCTGGCAGCATGTCGTTTTCTGAATTGCGCCAGTTGTTCAGCACTGGAAAACAAAGGTTCCAGCCGATCGACTTCATTTTCGACACTGACATTCAGCGATGCAACCGCCGCAACCAATTCAGAAAATTCCGTTGCTTCCACATCTTCAGCCAAAAAAGCTGCACCCATAGCAACAAAGAGATTAGATTTTTGCGGGAATATTATTTCCTGGTCCGAAAGATTTAACGTTTCAATAAAACGTTGGCGCAGCTCCGACAAGAAGAAAAGTGGACCACCCAGAAAAGCAATATTTCCACGAATCGGGCGGCCACAAGCCAAACCGCTGATGGTCTGATTAACCACCGCCTGAAAGATTGAGGCAGCGATATCAGATTTTTCAGCCCCTTCATTAATTAGAGGCTGGATATCCGTTTTAGAAAAAACCCCGCAACGGGAGGCAATAGGATAAATGGTCTGATGACTTTTAGCCATTTCATTTAAACCTTGGGCGTCGGTTTTTAAAAGTGTCGCCATTTGATCGATAAAAGCACCTGTGCCACCAGCACAGGTACCGTTCATTCGCTGTTCAATCGTTCCGTTAAAAAAAGTAATCTTGGCATCCTCACCGCCCAGTTCAATGGCTACATCCGTGGTCGGAATCAGGCGTTCTACCGCCCTGGTTCCAGCTACTACTTCCTGGACAAAATCAATGCCCAGCCACTGTGAAATCATTAATCCGCCCGAACCGGTCACACAAACCCGGGCTGATAAATCACCCATTTCATCGTAGGCTTCATTAAGGAGCCCAACAATCGTATTTTTAATATTTGACAAATGTCGTCGATAGGCTTCATAAATAATTGATTCCTCTTGATCAAGAATTACCATTTTGATGGTTGTGGAACCAATATCAATCCCCATTTTTAAATTTTTTTTCATGTAGTAAATGACCTCTTCTTATTGAAAGACACACAGTCTTGTCTGAATATTATCTGATTGGATCTTTTATCCAAACATATATCATACTCTTAATTTCTTAAATCTTCAACAATTTATATAAGGGCTTTAAACGTCCGTACATTTTTTGATAGACTTCATGATATATTTTACCATACAATGCATTGATATTAGCATCAGAATAAAAAATCTCTTTTTTTCTGACCATTGCGGCAGTCGCATCAGCCAGTGTCTGATAGACGCCCAAACCCACAAAAGCCGCCATTGAAGCACCTAATCCGGTCGTTTCACGGGTCTGCACCCGATAAACCGGACGATTAAAAATATTAGCCATGATCTGCATAATTTCATCGCTGATCGAACCACCGCCGGAGATCCCTATCTCAGTGATGGGAACCTTAGTTTTCTTCTCGATCAGTTCAATTCCCGCAAGCAGGGCAAAGCCTAGACCTTCAATAATCGCCCGGTAAATATGACGGCGATCATGCCCCTCTGTCATGCCAATCAATGCCCCGCGAGCTTCCGGATGAAAAGCTTCATGACCCCAATACGGCTGATGAATAATTCCGCCCGCCCCTGGTCTTGTTTCTTTTAAAAACTGATCCAGCAAAGTAAAAACCTGTGCCTCTTTCTGATCTGATAAAAAATTTTCGATAAACCAGTCCACCATCCAAAATCCGTGGTAGATAGTGACCTCCGGATTATAACCTTCATTTGAAACCGCTGGAAAAGACGGATAAAAGGGATAAATTTCCACATATCGGTTGGTTGTTACTTCCAGTGTCGCCTGAGTGCCTAAAGATACGCTGGCAATTTCCGGTGTAAGCGCTCCGATCCCCAGCGTCTCACAGCCCTTGTCAGTGCCCGAAGTAATCACCCGGCAGGGCTTCTCAAAACCCAGTTCTTTTGTCACTTCCTCGGTGAGAAAGCCAATAACCTGGCATGAATCAACCAAATCAAAGCGCATGTCAGCTTCAATATTTAAAATAGCGGCCTTGACATCGGTATTTTTGCACCATTCCTTTTTCTTGGTATCAAAGGGAACGTGACCAGCTACCGATGAACGGCTTTCGACGATTCGTCCGCTCAAGCGGTTAATTAAATAGGTGGAAAGAAAAACCAGTTTATGTGCCTTAGCCCAGATTTCAGGTTCGTAAACCTTAATCCAGTGAGCATGACAGGTTTGGCTGAAAGCATTTGCCGCTTCCGTATAGCCTATCAGTTTAAAAAGAAGGGCATATGGCCAAGAAAAAGAAAGCGGTTTTTCCAGCTCCCGACGATCCAGCCAGCTGATAAAATCTCTTAAGGGCTTGCCATTCTCGTCGACTACGGTAATGACATCCCGTTGACAAGCGATGGTTAGTGCCGCGATTTTTACAAATTCTGTCGGGCACTCTTCTTTCATTTGATGAACAACTGAAACCAAACCGTCCCAAAACATTTCCGGGGCAGCTTCCTTGAAGTTATCTTCCAGTGAGTAATATCCGGTAAAGACCGCTTTTGTACTTGCCCGTTCATTACCCTGAGCATCAAACAATATTGCCCGAATCCCTCCAGTTCCACAATCAATTGCCAGAACCAGCTGATCTATCTTTTCTTTCAATTTATCTCTCCCGTCCGTGAAGTCTTCATTATTATAACAAAACATGTGCGTCAAGCAAATCGAAAAAAAAGTCTTTTAGATTTTTCAATTTTTTCTCTTCATTATATAAGTAAAGTAAATTAATTCACTTCTAGTTTCCATGTTTCTATTTATTTTTGGTGAATCCTAAATTTCTTAAAATAAAAACATCGAAGACATTTGCTTCGATGCTTTGTTGATTAATAAAAATAGTATGCTATTTAAATGGAGGATGTTTCTACTTCGACGATTCAATAAATAATTCAACAATTTTTTAGGGCATCTATAACTATGGCTAATAAATTGTTTCCGATTTTTCCATCAATTTTAATCCCAGATAATGATATCTATCATTGTTTTTTAAGAGTAAAAATGCTGTCAGCACAGCTGTTATGCCTTCCGCTACAACTATCGCCAACCATATGCCATTAATTCCCAGAAAGATCGGCAATATCAGTACCGCACCAACCTGCAACACCAGCGTACGCATAAAGGAAATCAGTGCGGAGACTGGTCCGTTGTTAAGGGCTGTAAAAAAGGCTGAACCAAAAATATTGAAGCCACTCAAGACGAAAGACAGAGAAAAGAGTCGCATCCCATTTAAGGTAAGTGCCAGTAACTCTTCATTGTAGCCAACAAATAATCCGGACAATGGTGATGCAAAGGTTTCGGCCAAAACAACCATTAGAAGCCCCCCCCCATTACAATTACCAGACTTTTTCTAAAGAGGCTTTTTAATTCTTTGGTATTGTCGGCCCCATAATGAAAAGCAATAATTGGCGCAACACCCACGGAAAAGCCAAAATATAGACTCATAAACAACATACTCAGATACATGATCGCACCGTAGGCGGCAATGCCATTTTCGGCGGCAATTTTAATCAGTTGATAATTATATAGCATACTGACAAGGGATGTTGAAAGTCCGGTCATCATCTCGGATGAACCGTTGACGCAACTTAAGCGAAGGTCCTTTAAATCCATTTCCGGTCTAACCAGTCTTAAAAGGCTTTTATTGGCACGGAGAAAATATATAATTGGTACCATTGCTCCGATCAGCTGGCTCATGGCCGTAGCAATCGCAGCGCCAGCAATACCCATCGAAAAAACATAGACAAAGAGAAAATCGAAAAAAATGTTATTGAGTCCAGCAATAATCGAAATCACCAGCCCCATTTGAGGTCGTTCAGCTGTAACTAAAAAACTTTGAAAACAGTTCTGCAACATAAAAAAGGTACATGAAGCAATTAAAATTCTGCCATATAAGACACAGTCATCAATAATCAGGTCACTTGCCCCAATCATCATCGCCAAAGGGCGTATGAAAGCAAATCCCAGGATTGACAAGGCAAAGCCAACTAAAAGAACTACTAGAATCAGCATTGAAAAGATCCGGTTGGCTTTTTCCTGGTCTCCTTCACCCAAAGTTTTAGCCACCAGAGCACTCCCCCCAGTTCCAATCATAAAACCGAAGGAACCAATAATCATTAAAACCGGCATCACCAGGTTAACCGCTGCAAAAGCATTCTTTCCGACGAAGTTCGAGATGAAAAATCCATCCACAATAGTGTAAACCGATGAAACAATCATCATGACAACCGTTGGCAGGACAAATCGCAGCAATCGTCCATATGAAAAATTATTCGATAATTTAATATTCATTTTTCACCTTTTCCGACAAGATCATTTTTTATTTTCCGATACAATTATTTGACAAAATATCGGAATAGTGTCATTATAAAGTATGTTGTTACCCCATAGTCAAGGGAGGTTGTCATGAAAAAATTATTTTATAACAGCGGTGAATTTGCCGCACTCTGCAATACCAGCAAGGAAACCCTGCGCCACTATCGTCAAATAGACCTGCTTAAACCTGAACAAATCGCCGCGAATGGATATTGCCGTTATTCGGATCTGCAGGTCAACGACTTTTATCTGATTGACATTTTAAAAAGTTCGGGCTGCTCACTGGAAAAAATCCGCCAAATTTTCGCAACACCCGTTCACACCGATTTAAGAATGATCCTGGAAGAACAACTTGCCCTTCTTCTGCTTGATAAAGAAAAACTCTTGCTAAAAGAAAAAAGACTTAGACAGAGCATTGAAAAGTTTAAGCTTCTGGGAGATCCTACTTTGCTCGGGAACTGCCATGTAACCGAAACATCTGTAGAGGAATATTTTATCGGTACTCCCATCGCCTCAAATTTGAATGATCCAGCCGCTTTTGTTATAGCCCAGCAGCAGCATTTTCGCTATTGCCGTGACCATGGCTTCGGTGAAGAATACCAGCTGTCTTTTTTGCTACTTCACGAAAGCTTTCTAAAACGCGATTATTTTAAAGGCTCTTATATTTTAAGCCGTATCCCTCAATCGGTTAAAAGCGACCTCCTCTTTATTAAGCCCGCAGGACGTTACCTCCGCCTGATCAAACCTTGGAACCCGGATATGGCCGAAACTTATGATTTAATTCTTAATTACGCCAGTGAACAGTCGCTCTCGATTTGCGGAAATGTCTATGAAGCCGAGATTTCTCTTTATATGCAGGGTGATGAGGGGAATTATTTTACTGAGCTTATGGTGGAGATTGAATGATTCACACTTGCTATCATAAACTTTATGCCTTGAATTTTTGAACATTTTTATTTTATAGAGGTAAATAAGGCAAATGACAACATCAGATAAATTCTATGGTCAAAATCATCAAGATGTATCCCGATTAGACCCTCAAATTTTTTCAAGCGGTAAAAGAAAGTAGTGCGGTGAATAGAAAGTTTATCCGCAGTGTGTGAACCATTATATTTTTCTTCGAAAAAAGTTTTAAGTGTCAAATAAAGTTCAGCCTGCTCCTTTTCATCATATTCCATGAGTATTTTTAGCGCTGGATGACTGATCTGATGTATTGACAATTCCAAAGAGCACTGATGCTTGAGGCAGGTGTGATATCTGGACTGCCCACGGATGAATGATACAAAAAAACTGATTTAACAGTTTGCCGATTGACTTTCCATAAAACCATCTAAGGACTTAGCCCCCATTAATATTAACAAGCGCATTTTTAAGATTCCTTTCTGGACAGCAAACACAATTATCGACTAAAATTGATATTTCACTAAAAATCATCAGCGAAAAACTCATTATTCACCATGACTATTTTCACCTGTTCGGCTACTTCACTTTTAAAATTATTCCAATAAAATGCACAAGTAATAACAACTACGAAAAAAAGCATTTGGGTATACCGAACAACGACACTAATTTCCGTTGTATAGGTAGCAATCAGCTGACTGCCGAGAAGATTGCTAAACATATGTACCAGCGCCCCGGCTAAAATACTACGCTTTGTCTTGATATAAATAAATGTATCAAAAAAACTTAACATCATCACACTTGGAATGTACATAAGCGCCTGAAGCAAAGAATCCTGCAAAAGATTATACTGTGCCTGACCTGGCGTAAAAAACCATGCCAGATGCCAGATTCCCCAGACAAATCCCAGTATCGCCGAAGCACCCGAAAACCCAAAGCGTAGCAACAATTTATCCAGTGCATATCCCCGCCAGCCAAATTCCTCATTTAACGGTCCGGATAAAAATGAAATCAATAACACCGGAAAGATCATCAACGGATTGGCCAGAATCACATCTAAAAAATCCATAGTTGGCATTTCATAGCCCAGAAAGTAGACACCAATGTATAAGCTGATTACTGTAATAGCCAGAAATCCCCCGAAGGTAAACAATGGCCACCGCCACCCCATATATTTAAAACTGAAGCAGCGATGAAAATAATCTTTTCTGGCGGCATTGGAATATGTAAAAAAAACTAGAAACAATGCTACTACCGAAGGCGCTCCACCGCCAAAATAAAATATAAATGTTCCAAATCCAGTCCCAGTAAAACCAAATATAATGGGTATAAACCCGCATATCCATGTCCATGAAAGAGTCAGACCAAAAAACAGCCAGAGGTTTTTGTCGCCCCTATCTTTTTTTATCCTCGTCATTCTTTGTTCTCCTTTTTTTCGGCAAGTTTCCGATTAATAAATTGAACCTCTCTCTTGATTTGCACAATCCCTAAAAAATAAGCTAGTATGAAAACTGGAGTTACATAAACTAATGACATCCACCAGTTCGTATTGATAAACCAGCTGTTCAATTCCCCTATCAAAAGTACCATCAGTTCCACTAAAATATATTTGCAGATAACTTCCTTTAAAAAACTGTCATAAAACAAGCAAGCTGTCAGATAATGAATCCCCATACCGCCAAATGCAATTAGAACGATCAAAAAATTGAGAGCCATCTCATTACGGTATTCAAAAAATAAGAAGGATATCAACGTCACAATAATTACAATAATTGCTGACAGCATCAATGATTCCTGGATGTATTTTTTCAATTTCTCCCCTCCTTAAAAACCATTCTTTTAATGGTGGCGATATAGGTACGTGAAACAACAATTTTTTCGCCATTAGTCAATTCTGCTTCCAACCGGCTGTTGGCCAGTGTTTCGATATGCAAAAGTTCATTAATATTGAGCAGGCAGTTTCTGTTTACTTTAACGAAGTCATATTTTTCCAAATTCTTTTCCAGCTGAAATAAACGCAGCTCACTGCAATACACCGTATTTTTGGTATAAATAAAACTCTTTTTATCCACACACTCAACATAATGAATTGCTGGAATCAACACCTTATAATTTTGTCCATTTATTGTTCCAATCAAGTATTTCTTCTCTGCTTTCAATTTATTAATAATTCGCGATACTTGATCATTGAATTTCGGGTATTCAATTGTTACAGTCAACTCCTTATCGGGGTTTTGCTTTTGCCTTACAATCATGCGACCACCTCCCAACGAGTATCATAGCGAATGATTCAACAAATTTCAACCATTAACGAACCAGACTGCAAAAAGGTATGCCTGAGTTACAAACCAAAGGTTCATTACCAATATTGTCAAATTATTGGGGGCGCTTCCCGACATACTTAGCACTTGCATTTTTCCTACGCTGCGTAGGACAATAGGAATTATATTTCACATATTCAACTCGATTTTCTTTACCAATAAACATTTCGGTGAAATATATGATATTATCTGTTTAAACAAATGAACGAAAGGTAGATGATATGAATCTCGATTTAAAAATCAGAAAGTTATCCTCTGATATTACTGACTGCCAGACCATATTGACCGCTCTTGGGGATGAAAGCAGACAGCACATCATCCTGGAAATGCTGAAAATCAAAAACTGTTCCGGTGCAAGGGTTGGAGAAATCGCAAGTTGCACGTCACTTTCAAGGCCCGCCGTGTCCCATCATCTTCAGATATTAAAAAACGCCGGCATTCTGAAAGTCCGTAAAGAAGGAACTATGAATTTTTATTATTTTGACGCAGATATGAAATCTTTCGGACAATTAATTCAAATGCTGACGGATGCCAGGGAGATTATGATGCATCTGCCGGATCGGAGCGGTGATGATTAATTTTCAGTATTTTTCTATTATATTAATTATCAAATAAAAATGTACACTAAGGAGATTAGCTATGCTTACAATTAATGATGCCATGAGAAACAGACATTCTGTTCGCTCATATGAAACAAAAGAAATACCAAATGCTATCCAAAAACAACTACTTGAGAGAATCGATCAGAGCAATCGCGAAAGCGGACTGCATATTCAACTTGTCACTAATGAGCCAAAAGCTTTTGATGGAATGATGGCACATTATGGCAAATTTAACGGTGTTACTAATTATATTGCCTTGATTGGAAAGAAGGGGCCAGATCTTGAAGAAAAGTGCGGCTACTACGGTGAAGATCTGGTCCTTTTTTTACAACAACTTGGATTGAATACCTGCTGGGTTGCAATATCTTTCTCACGGATCAAATCAGCCTATGTGATTAATCCAGGTGAAAAACTTTGTCTTGTGATTTCTTTGGGCTATGGGATATCTCCAGGAGTCCCGCATAAGTCAAAAACGATTGAAGCCTTGAGCAATGTCAATGGCCAAGCACCTGAATGGTTTATCCATGGTATGGAAGCGGCAATACTTGCACCCACTGCCATTAACCAACAAAAATTTAAAATTTTACTGACCGGCAAAGTCGTTTCTGCTATAGCTGGAAGTGCTTTTTACAGCAAAGTAGATCTAGGCATTGTAAAATATCATTTTGAGATCGGTGCCGGAAAAAATAATTTCGAATGGAAATACTAATGAAAATATTGATTCATTGAACATCTCTACATGCAAAAAACACGTCCAGAAAAATATTTTTCCAAGAACGTGTTTATTGAAAATTTGTCTTAAAGATTATAACATGGAAATTTTACTATTTATTTCACACTGATTTTCTTGAAATCCTCAACCTGTTTGGTAATGGCCACTTCAGTTGGGAGACGTTCAATACTGGAAGCGCCGAAGAAACCGCAAACGCCAGTGGTACGATCAAGGACATATTTGGCATCTTCCGGTTCAGCTACCGGGCCGCCATGAACAATAACCAGCACATCGGGGTTAATAGCTTTGCCCGCATCACAGATTTCCTGGGTCAATTTGACACAATCATCCAGCGTTTTTGCTGATTCGGCACCAATACTGCCTTTGGTGGTCAGCCCCATATGAGCAACCAGAACATCGGCACCCGCTTCTGCCATCTTTTTAGCGTCTTCTACATTAAAGACATAAGGCGTCGTGACCAGATCAAGTTCATGAGCTTTTCTGATCATTTCCACTTCAAGATCATAACCCATATTGGTTTCTTCCAGATTCTGTCTGAATACCCCGTCAATTAAACCAACCGTCGGGAAATTCTGTACCCCGGAGAAACCCACTTCTTTTAATTGTTTCAAAAACACATCCATATCCCTAAATGGATCGGTGCCGCAAACACCGGCCATTACCGGTGTATCTTTAACAATGGTCAGGACTTCTCTAGACATATCCATCACAATGGCGTTAGCATCTCCATAAGAAAGCAGGCCTGCCAGTGAACCACGACCTGCCATACGATAGCGCCCGGAATTATAAATAATGATTAAATCGACGCCACCGGCTTCCGCACATTTTGCTGAAATACCAGTTCCAGCTCCTGCGCCAACTACTGAGACCCCTTTATCGGCCTGTTCTTTTAATCGTCGCAAAACTTCTTCTCTTTTAATTGCCATTTTTTTCTCCTTTATTTTCTAAACTCATGATTGATTAACGTCCAAAAGCAATTTCTGTTCAAATGCTTACTTCATTTTATGGACAGTCCGAAAAATCAACTAAACGCTATTCTGTTATATCAATACGTTTTTCTAAAGCTGGTTCATATTTCAAAATTCAAATTCTATTAGCTGCTCAATATTTATTTCATCATTCATTTTTCCAATAGTTGCAGCAGTTTTTTCGCCATTGCCAAAGCAAAAGCCTCATCATTAATATCCATATCCATTTCAATCAGTTCTACGTTAGAAGCAATATTTTCTTTTAGCTGTTTAAACAGTTCAGCATCCTCTTGAGGTCCATAAAATGGTGCACCTTCCACATCAATAGCGGAAACGCCTTTTAGTGGCAGAAATAAAGTTGTCGGGCCAGTGGCATCACTTAGTTTTCCGGCGATAATTTTCCCCATTTGAGCGCATTCTTCTACTGTCGTTCGCATCAATGTAACATTGGCGTTGTGTTTATAGAGATTACGATTTTTATATTTTTCCGGCACTGTTTCAATGGCGCCAAAGTTCACCATATCTAAAGCCCCCACTGAAACAACCTGCGGAATCCCCGCTTTACCTGCCGCTTCCAAACGATGCGGACCGGCCGAAAAGACACCGCCAGCGACCTCGTCGCACCACTCAGTGGTTGTCGCATCAAAAACACCCTTAATAAAGCCTGATTCCACCAGACTTTCCATGGCCATACCACCGGCGCCAGTTGCATGGAAAACCAGGACCTCATATCCCTGCGATTCCAGATACTCGCGGGCCGTTGTTACACAAGGGGTCGTCACCCCAAACATAGTCGCTGCCAGAAGCGGTTTTTCCTCTTTTAATTCAGGCACCTCAAAAGCCACCATACCAGCAATGGCATGAGCTGCATTGGCAAGAATCTGGTTAGAAATCCCATTGATTCCGGAAATATCAACCACTGAATACATCATGGTTATATCTTTTTCTCCAACATAGGCCCTGGTGTCGCCAGAAGCTACTGTCGAAACCATGATTTTAGGAAAACCAACTGGCAAGGCTCGCATGACATAGGTTCCAATGGTTGTACCAGCCGATCCACCCAGGCTGATAATCCCCTGAACCTTTTCTTCTGCCAAAAGTTCGAGCACCTTTTTTCGGGCCCCCGCCATCATGACGTCAATTCCCAATCCGCGATCATGCTGTTCGTTAAGTGCTGCCAGTGATGATCCGCCAGCTTCAGCTACTTCGTCAGCAGAGATATCCGGCGTAAAATAGGGATCACCAATAACCCCACAATTAATAGTGGTCGTGGTTAAACCCTGCTTTTCGATCAGTTCTTTAACAAACTGAAATTCCTGTCCCTTTGTATCAAATGTTCCCACAAGTACAACATTCTTCATAAATATTCCCCCTGTTCGATTGATATAATGGTATCATGCAAATTTCATGCCAAGTCTCAAAATCGAATTCTAGCACCATTTGAAAATATTTTTGGGAGTAGATTGAGAAAACGTTTTCTCACAAGCTTTCCCATCGGGCATTATTTTCCCACATTGGGAAATCATATGCTGTTTTCACCATTGATAAGATGATATTTTTGAATTTTGTTATACAGAGTACGCCTAGAAATTCCCATTTGCTTAGCCGCAACGGTTCGATTCCACTGACATGCTTTTAGAACTTCTAGAATATAGGCACATTCTATCTGCTGACGACTAACTTTAACATCTATCAATGATCGATTTTGAGGCTGATTTTCCAGGTTCATGGACGACTCAATTTCCAGATCTTCCGGTCTGATGTAGCGTCCGTCACTTAAAATAAAGGCCCGTTCGAGAATATGCTTAAGTTCCCGCACATTTCCCGGCCAATTATACTGCATCAAATTATCAACTGCATCAAGGGTTAGTTTTTTCTCTTCCGACTGATATTTAGCCTGAAACTCTTTTAAAAATTCCCGGCATAATAAAGGGATGTCTTCAAGGTGATGACGCAAGGGCGGTGTATTGATTTCGATTACATTCAGCCGATAATAAAGATCTTCCCGAAAGTGATTTTTGGCAACCGCATTTTTCAAATCAAGGTTAGTGGCACAAATAATCCGAACATCCACATAGATGGTCTTTTCGCCACCGACCCGTTCAAACTCCTGTTGCTGAATAATTCTTAAAACTTTAGACTGCAGCTCAATTTCCATGTCGCCGATTTCATCAAGAAACAAGGTGCCATGATTGGCGAGTTCAAATTTTCCAATCCGGCGCTTATCGGCCCCGGTAAATGCTCCTTTTTCATGGCCAAACAGCTCGCTTTCCAGTAAGTTTGGCGGCAGCGCCGCGCAATTCACCTTAATCAGGGGACCCAGATAGCGTTTACTGTTAAAATGCAAAGCCTTTACCACCAACTCCTTGCCGGTTCCGCTCTCACCCTGAACTAAAACATTGACATCTTTATTAGCTACCTTATTGATAACTTCGTACATGTTTTGCATAATATTGCTTTGTCCGACAATTTCGTCAAAGCCTCTTTTACGCAGCAGTTCTTTTTTTAGGTGCTTGTTTTCCTGTTTCAATTTATAATAATTTTTAAACTTATCGGTGGTTTCAGAAATTGCTAGTTCTGTCGGTATACGTTCAAAACTGGAACCGCCTATATAACCAATCGCCAGGGAATTCTTATAAAAGTAGTATGCGTCCTCCGGCGTGTTGATAGGGCCGCCATAGATCATTTTAAGACAGTCCGCATTAATCACATCTGCCTCTACAAAGATTTCTTCGGCCATTTCCAGACACTCGTTGACACTGGAAAAAACTTTTCCAGATTTTTCACCGCCCCGAGTCCAGCCAAAATGGGCACAGATAACGTCTACTCCGATTTTTGCCATCTGATTAGCCTGCTCTTTGGAAAAAACAAAAGCAATGGTAAAAAACTTGTCTTGAACCGCTTTTTGCATAAAAGCAATCTCCTGATCATATCCCAGTCCGTTTTCTTCCAGATACTGGCGAAATGCCCCATCAATCAAACCCACCGTGGGGAAATTGGTAACCCCGCTAAATCCTTGAGACCAGACTTTTCTGAGCAATTCATCATGTGTATAATTGGGATCAGTGGCATTTATTCCGGCTATCACCGACTGATCTTTAAAACGGGGCAGGATTTCTTTTTGCGAGAATTCAAAGATCAGCTCGTTACTGTTGACAAAAGGCAGCATACAGCCAATGGAAGGCAGGCCAGCCACCCGAAAGCGACCGGCACTTAAACACAGTAAAAAATCCGCTCCACCCTTGATCGCTTGGTTGGCAAAAAGGCCTGATCCAACGGCCACCCCGATCACTGGTTTATTCGATTTAAGGCTATTGTTGATTTTTCTAAGCATTTTTTCCCGCTTGTTCATTTTATTCTCCTATAAAAAAAAGCATTGTGCCAGCACAATGCCCAGTTTTATGATTTACTAAATCTATAAGCCGAGTTCTGTTTAAATAGTCATCTATCTCGATTTATTGTTGCCAATAAATTCCAGCGACCTACCATAGGACAGCGACGAGCCATCGCCTTTTAACATCCGTTCTTGGTCTTGCTCCAGGTGGGGTTTACATAGCCGGTATGTTACCATACCGCTGGTGAGCTCTTACCTCACCGTTTCAACCTTACCATAAATGGCGGTGTACTTTCTGTTGCACTAGCCTTAGAGTCACCTCCACCGGGCGTTACCCGGCACCCTGCTCTGCGGAGCTCGGACTTTCCTCAATCAATTGATTGCGACTATCTGACTTACTAAATCAATTTATTATACGCTTTTTTTGACTTTTGGTAAAGGCCTTTAAACAAAATTCAAAAAACCTTTAGCCGTCAGCGCTTTAATCAGGGTAGGACAATCATCAAGCATTGCTTTTGTCAGGATTTCTTCAAAGCAATCCGGGGCAAACTTCTCTGTTGCAAAATGACCGGCATCCAAAACCCAGATCCCCAGCTCCTCAGCCCGCTGGCCATCATGATATTTTAAATCCCCGGTTATAAAAACATCCGCCTTTTGGGATTTAGCAAGCGACAAAAGATCAATTCCCGCGCCAGTACATAGGGCGACCTCGCAGATTCTTTTGGGGCGTTTACCTGCCTCCCGGAGAATATTTATATCCAGGATTTCCTTAATTCTTGCTATCCACTGCTCTGGTTCATAAGACTCTGAAAGCGTACCAATTCTGCCTAATCCATGACGCGGATCCATTCTGGTTTTTAAGGGATAAACATCATAAGCCATGGTTTCATAGGGATGCACACTTTTAAGCTGGCTAATTGTCTGGTTAAGCGCTTCTTCACGAACGATGGCCTCAATTCTCAGCTCATCAACCGCTTCAATCTGGTTCGCTGTGCCAATAAAGGGATTTGCCCCTTCAAGAGGACGAAAGCGGCCAGTTCCCGGTGTTGAAAAGCTGCAGGAATCGTATTGGCCGATGGCCCCTGCGCCACTTATCTGAAGTGCTGCAAGAATTTCTGATGCGTGCGTTTTCGGAACAAATACCACAAGCTTTACGTAGTTTTCTGTAAAAATTTCCAGTGGCTTCATCCGATTAAGCCCCAGCATGCGCCCCATATAATCATTGAGTCCAGTCTCGGCCAAATCCAGATTGGTATGAGCAGAATAAACCCCGATATTGTTCTGAATCAGGCTTTTTATCATCCGGCCTTTCAAACTGTCACAAGACAGACTTTTTAGGCCACTAAAAATGAATGGATGATGACTGATAATTAAATCCACTTTTTTTTCAATCGCCTCAGCAATCACTGCTTCGGTCACATCCAAAGTCAGTAAAACCCGGTTGATCTCCTGATTGCGTTCCCCCAGCATCAAACCCACATTATCCCAGGATTCGGCCAGTTTTCGTGGAGCACTTGTTTCCAGGACCTTAATTATTTGATCGAGTTTGACAGCCATCTTTCCACCTCATTTAGTTTTTCTATGTATTCTCTACTTTTTTCATACTGTTCTCTAGCTACTGGTGTCTTTTTATCTTTTGTCTCATTAATAATTCTCATTTCAAGTTCAAGCTTGCGGTCAATCAGATCGATCAGCAGGGGATCTTTTCTTTTTTCATAAGCAACCCCTAGCTCATACTCCAATGGATTATTGATTGCCATCTGACCAACCTGAACGATTAAAATTTCATAGACCCGCTTTCCTTCTTTTGCTAAAGCCTCGTCTACTATTTTATAACCATGATTTTCAAGATACTTTCGTAAAAAGTTCTGTGCATTCATGGGCTGAAGAATCAGAGTGTCAGCAGATTTAGCCACTGTCTCTGAAGCACTCAGAATTTCCGAGATCAGAACACCCCCCATCCCGGCAATGATCACCAGGTCTGCTTCATTTTCGGCAATCACAGAAAGACCCGAACCAAGTCGGGTCTTTATTTGATCTGCCAGATGATTCTTTTGAATCAGGTCTTGCGCCTTCTTAAGCGGCATGGGGTTAATATCACAGGCAATCGCGCACTCAAGGCGACCATCCTGTACCATCTTGACGGGAATATAACCATGATCCGTACCAATATCCGCCAGACAGTGAAATTCTTCTGCACATTCTGTTATTTTTTTAAGTCTGGGAGGCAGTTTAATACTCATCTTAGGTTAAATAGTCTTTCAGTTTTTTACTGCGGCTGGGGTGTCTAAGTTTTCTTAATGCTTTGGCTTCAATCTGACGAATTCGTTCTCTAGTAACATTAAACTCCTTACCCACCTCTTCCAGGGTTCGGGCTCGACCATCATCCAAGCCAAATCGCAACCTGAGCACCTTTTCTTCTCGTTCCGTTAAGGTATTTAACACTTCCATCAACTGTTCTTTTAGGAGGGCATAAGAAGCTGCTTCTGCCGGTGCCGGCGCATCATCGTCAGGAATGAAATCCCCCAAATGACTGTCTTCCTCTTCACCGATCGGGGTCTCTAATGATACTGGATCCTGAGCAATCTTTTGAATCTCTCTAACTTTCTCTTCCGAAAAGTCCATTTCCTTGCCTATTTCAGCTGGGGTTGGTTCGCGTCCTAATTCCTGCAGGAGCTGACGGGACACTCGAATTAGTTTATTGATGGTTTCCACCATATGAACCGGAATTCGAATAGTTCTGGCCTGATCGGCAATGGCTCGGGTAATAGCCTGACGAATCCACCAGGTCGCATAGGTAGAAAATTTAAAGCCTTTAGTATAATCAAATTTTTCAACCGCCTTAATCAGCCCCAAGTTACCTTCTTGAATCAGATCGAGAAAAGACATCCCGCGTCCAACATAGCGCTTGGCAATGCTGACCACTAAACGAAGGTTGGCTTCGGCCAGCTCTTTTTTGGCCGTTTCATCGCCTTCTTCCATCCGTTTAGCCAACTTCATTTCCTGATCGCCGGTTAAAAGGGGAACTTTACCAATTTCTTTTAAGTATAAACGAACTGGATCATTGACACTAACGGCATCTGCCAGTTCAATCTCTTTCTGGTTTTCTTCTTCTATTTTATCGATTTCTTCATCAGACAAATCGATATCTTCTTCATTAATCTCAATCTCTAGATCCGCAAAGGAAATCTCAACCCCTTCTTTTTGTAAAAGGGCATAGATTAACTCAATATCTTCTGCTTCCATTTCCAGCTTTTCGACAACCTTTTCCATTTCGGAGTTATCCAACGTACCGGTTTTTTTCGCTGCTTCCAGCAATAGTTTGATTTCAGGCAATTGTCTTAAGTCAAATTTTTCCGTATCAAGCCCTACTTCAGAAACCTCAGCAGTTTCTTTATTTTTATCAATGGCCATATTTATCGCCTCCCATTATCCTTTTTCAATTTAATGAGCTGTTCCATCAGCTCTGCCACCCGTGTGTCCTCACCGTTTTGTGTTGCCATTTGAATCTCCTGGGTCAATTTTTCCAAGCGATTTTCATTATAAAAACGTCTGATAATTTTCAAGGCATCTTCAAAATCATCACGCGAGACCGATTCTTCAGTCATAATCAGACCGGCTAAAGCTTTAATCTCTGCCGATTCTTTGAAAGTTGCCAGGATTTCTCCGGCTTCAGCTTGCGGTTTTTCTTTCAGCAAGCGGATAAATTGAATATATTCCTGGATTGTCAATGCTTCTGGTACAAGCTCATTGACTGCTTGCCGGTTTTCAAGACAATATCTGACTGCCAGCTCCTGGGCGATCTGATAGGCTTTTGGAATTTTCTCATTCGCTTCCTGGGGTTTTATTTCTTTAATCATCGTTCCGGCTTCTTTTCCCGAACGCGCCCGCACAATTTCTGAATGAATCACTTTTTTATTAATACCCGTCTCGTTGGCAACTTGCTGGCTATAGAACTCTACTTCAACCGCCGTTTTGCAATCTTTTAGGATCTTAATAGCAGCTGTGCCGTAGGCAATTTTACCATCAGTCGTCTTTAAGTCAAACTGTCTTTTTAAAAGCTGCAACTCGTATTCTACTGGGGTTAAAGCATTTTTTCTTAAGTTTTCAAAAGCTTCCAATCCATTTTGTTGAATAAAAGAGTCAGGATCTTCGTCATTTGCAAGAACTATTATTTTAACACTAATATCTGTACTTTTCAAGATATTCAAGGCTTTTTCTGTGGCGGACTGACCTGCCTGGTCGCCGTCAAATAAAAGCACAACCTCTTTTACATAGCGACTAAGAATTTTTCCATGATATGGGGTGAATGCCGTCCCCAGCGCCGCTACTGCGTTTTTAATCCCTTTCTCATAAAGGGATACTACATCCATATAGCCCTCAACCAGATAAATCCGACCATCCGTCAGATTTTTTTTTGCATCATTTAAATTATAAAGCTCGTAGCTTTTTGAAAAAATAGCTGTCTCTGGCGAATTCAAGTATTTAGGGCCATTGGCCTCCCTGGTCAGAATTCTACCGCCAAAACCTACTATTTGCCCCCGGGGATTGATAATTGGAAACATAATCCGACCGCGAAATCGATCGTAGATCCGGCCGCTTTCAGACCGCATTTGCAGACCCGAGTCAATGATTTCTTTTTCAGTAAAGCCTTGTGAATCAAGATACTGTCCAAGATCATTCCATGAATCTAGTGCAAAGCCCAATCCAAACTGTTTGATCGTAGCCGCCGATATCCCTCGTCCGAAAAGATACGCTTGCGCCTGGCGATCAGATTTTAAACGCTTATAAAAAAAATTGCCGGTAATCCGATGCAATTCATAAAGGCGTTTTTTTTGTTCATACTGATCATCCGTCGCTTCAGTTTTTTCTGGCAGACGAATATTAGCTCGATCAGCCAAAAGTTTCAGGGCATCCAAAAATGGCAGTTTTTCCATTTCCATAATAAAAGTAATCGCATTTCCGCCAGCACCACAACCAAAACAATGGTAAAGCTGTTTTTCCTGAGAGACCGAAAATGAAGGGGTTTTCTCATTATGAAAAGGACATCTGCCTTTATAGGAATTCCCGGTCCGTTTTAAAGTCAGATAGCCAGAAATAATATCCACAATATCGTTGGCTTCGATGACCGCTTGAATCACCTCGTCTGAAAAAAAATTTGCCATTTAAGTTCCTATCTTTGTCTTTATTTACCCTCGTATGATTATATTCTATCTTTTTTTCAAATCTCCTTCTTTTTTTTGCAATTTTTAAAATATAATTGAAATCTAATCTCATTTTATTTTTCAATTTGTGAATTTTTTAAATATTGGGGGTATAATTATAATAACAATTTTAAGAAAGAGGTGTTTTTATGGAAAAAATGAGATTGGTTGAAATGATTCGTGAAAAAATTAATGCAGCAGGATTTAACGACAACGGACTTGCAAGTATCTCAGTAAATGACATGGGTGACAGCGATCAAATTTTAGGTGCCATTGAAGTTTTGAAATCCGAAACTCCTTTCGAATTCGATTTTGACGTCGATGCCATGTCACTCAAAGTCTACAACCAGGTGGAGGATCTTGATGGATTCATCAAACGCAACCCCTCCCCACAAAAATGCCAGTAAGCAACAAAAATTTTAAAAGCCTGATCATTTAAACCGTGATCAGGCTTTTAAATTTGTGACCAGAACAGATCATTCTATAATCCGTCCTGACGCATTTATTCAAAATTTTACTTAGTCAATGCCGCCTGAGCTGCTGCCAGTCTGGCAATGGGTACTCTAAAAGGTGAACAGGAAACATAATCAAGACCAGCCTGATGGAAGAATGCGATGGATTTTGGATCACCACCATGCTCCCCGCAAACGCCGATTTTTAAATCCGGCTTTGTTTTTCGTCCCAAGCTTACACCGGTTTCAACCAGTTTGCCCACACCTTCTACATCAATACTCTGGAAAGGATCGCTTGGCATAATTCCCTTATCTTTGTAGTCAGCGATGAATTTACCCGCATCATCACGAGAAAATCCGTAAGTCATCTGAGTTAAATCATTGGTTCCGAATGAGAAAAATTCTGCTTTTTCAGCAATCTGATCTGCGATTAAAGTCGCTCTGGGAATTTCCATCATGGTTCCCACCAAATACTTGATATCTGATTTTTTTTCGGCCTTAACTTCTTCTGCCACTTTACGGACAACTTTTTCCAGATACATGAGTTCTTCTTTGATCCCAACCAGGGGAATCATAATTTCCGGCACTACATCAAAGGCTTCCACTTCCCTTACTTCAATTGCCGCTTCCATAATTGCTCTGGTCTGCATTTCAGCAATTTCCGGGAAGGTAATCGCCAGTCGGCAGCCGCGGTGACCCAGCATTGGATTGAACTCCTCGAGACTATTAATGACGACAACCATATCTTCGTAAGTGATACCCATATCTTTAGCTAATGCTTTGATATCTTTTTCTTCCGTTGGTAAAAATTCATGCAGCGGCGGATCTAAAAGTCTTACCGTAACCGGTCGACCTGCCATGGCTTTATAAATACCCAGGAAATCCTCTTTCTGCATTGGCAGAATTTCAGCCAATGCAACTTGTCGCTGTTCTTTTGTCTCCGAAAGAATCATGCGGCGGACACTGGGGATTCGGTCTTCATCAAAGAACATATGTTCTGTTCGGCAAAGGCCAATTCCTTCAGCCCCAAATGCAACCGCAGCAGCAGCGTCTCTCGGGGTGTCGGCATTAGTTCTGACCTTTAATTTTCTAAAACTATCGGCCCACTCCATGATGGTTCCAAAATGGCCTGACAGTTCCGGGCTCACTGTTTTTATACTGCCTTGGTAAACAGTACCGGTGCTGCCATCGAGGGAAATATAATCCCCTTCTTTGAAGACCTGACCACCGACAACAAATTGTTTGAGCTGTTCATCAACCTTAATACTTTCACAGCCGGCTACGCAGCATTTACCCATCCCGCGGGCAACAACTGCGGCATGCGAAGTCATCCCGCCACGAGCTGTCATAATGCCATTTGCTGCGTACATACCTTCAATATCTTCAGGTGATGTTTCTTTTCTGACCAGGATCGTTTCCTCACCATTGGCAACGGCACTACAGACGGCTTCGGCAGTGAAGTAAACACGACCGGTGGCAGCTCCAGGAGATGCCGGCAAACCGGTTGCCAATACGACTGCTTTGCCTAATGCCTCAGCCTCAAAAGTAGGATGCAAGAGCTGATCCAAGGAGACCGGATCCAAACGTAAGATTGCTTCTTCTTTAGTAATTAAACCTTCATCAACCATTTCTACGGCCGCACGTAAAGCGGCAGCAGCGGTTCGCTTTCCGGTTCTGGTCTGCAGCATGTAGAGTTTATTTTTTTCGATGGTAAACTCAATATCCTGCATATCTTTGTAATGATTTTCCAGACGTTCGGCAGTTTCTAAAAATTGTTTATAAACAGCTGGCATTATCTCTTCCAGTTCGTCGATATGCTTGGGGGTTCTAATACCGGCAACCACGTCTTCACCTTGAGCATTTATCAGAAACTCACCAAAAAGTTTTTTCTCCCCGGTAGCTGGGTTTCTGGTAAATGCCACTCCCGTTCCACTGTCATCACCCATGTTTCCATAAACCATAGACTGAACGTTGACAGCTGTTCCAATATCATGGGGAATATCATTAAGATTACGATAAGTAATCGCTCGATTATTATTCCATGATCTAAAGACGGCTTCCACCGACATAATCAACTGATCTTGTGGATCCTGAGGAAATTCTTTTCCGGTTTCTACTTTGACAATCTCTTTGTATTCCGCGACCACATTTTTTAAGTCATCAGCGGATAGTTGCGTATCATCCTGATAGCCATTTTCGTCCTTAATGCGATCCAGTACATCTTCAAATTTATTTTTATCAATTTCCTGAACCACATCACCAAACATTTGGATAAAACGTCTGTAAGAATCATAGGCGAAACGTTTGTTGCCGGTATTTTCGGCAATCCCTACCACTGTGTCATCATTGAGACCTAAATTTAAAACTGTATCCATCATTCCTGGCATTGAAATCTTAGCGCCAGATCGAACTGAAACCAGTAAAGGATTATCCCTTAAACCTAATTGCTTTCCTGTCTGACTTTCAATGATTTTTAAACTTACAGCAATCTGCGACAAAATCTCCTGCGATAGTTTTTTGTTTTGATTATAATACTCGGAACAAGCTTCCGTTGTTACTGTAAACCCTTGTGGAACTGGCAACCCAATTTTTGACATTTCCGCAAGATTTGCACCTTTTCCTCCCAGTAACGCTTTCATCGAAGCATTACCTTCCTTGAACAGATAAACCCATTTTTTAGTCATTTAGACTTCCCTCCTCGTAACATTAGCAAGTATTATTGCGGCAATTTCCTCAATTGCTTTGGATGTTACATCAATAACTGTACATCCAATATTATCAAAAAGCTCCTGTGCTTTTTGTAACTCAGTTATCACTCGTTCACGACTGCCATAAAATGATTGGCCTTCGATACCCATCGATCTGATGCGTTCCGAACGAATATTGACCAGGCGGTCAGGTTCCACGATTAACCCAAATATTTTTTCCCGCGGAATGTCAAATAATTCTTTGGGCGGTTCTATCTCTGGCATTAAAGGGATATTAGCAACTTTGTACTGGCGGTTTGCCAGATAAATACTGATCGGTGTTTTAGAGGTTCTGGAGATTCCAATCAGAACAATGTCTGCCAAATGCAGTTCATTTGTATTTTTTCCATCATCACAGCGAATGGCAAATTCGATTGCTTCAACTTTTTTAGCATATTCAGGGTCTAACAAAATCTCGGAAAGATTATTGGCAACCGGTGTTTCTCCGGTGATTCCTCTCAGGGTCTCGACCAGAGATCCCCGGGCATCGTAAGTTGGAATCTGAATTCTTTTTGCTTCCTGTTCAAAATAATTTCTCAACTCTTCGGAAAAGAAATGATAGACGATCAGACCATTTTTACTGGCCGCTCGCTCAAGCATCGAATCAATGCCAATTTTATCATCTACAAATGGATGCAGCCGAACCTCACGAATTGATTTTTCAAAAACACTAATACCAGCGCGAACCAGCATTTCGCCAATATCATTGGGCTTATCCGAGACAACATATATAATAATTGATTTCATAGGTCACTCTGCACTTTTCCCCATATTGACTACATATCGGGATATGTTGGTTCGTGATACCTTGCCAATGAGAATCAGACGTTCTTTGCCGTGCTCATCTTTTTCCTTAGTGACAATCGGTAAGGACTCTACTTCATAATACATGGTTTTAAATGCTGCATCGAAAACCGATTCCTCCGGCTCCAGATAAATGATGTTAGGCATTCTCGTCATGATCAAGGGAATCGGCAAGGTATCAACTTCTTTGCGACCAATCATGGCCTTGATAAAATCTTTACGCGAGACGATGCCGGACAGATATTTGCCGTCCACCACATATAAGGTGCCGGCATTTTTAGTAAACATGGTGATGATACCATCGTAAATCGACGTATTCTCTTCGACGATGGTGGGATCAGACGAAATATCCATAACACTGATGGTTTTAATATAAGATCCCAACATGTGCAGCAGGGATCGTCCGGTATAAAAATAGCCAACTTTTCTTTTGGCCTCTAAAATGCCAAGCATCGTCAGCACTTTCAGATCAGGCCTTAAAGTAGCACGATTAATATTTAACAGTTCCGATATTTCATTGCTTTTTATCGGCTGATGCTCTTTAACAATATCAACTATTTCCTGTTGTCTTGGTGTGAGTTGCATTTCGTACTCCTAAGCTCTAAATTGATATTAAGTATAACACATATATTTCATTTGTAAACCTTAATGTTAATTATTTTTAATAATTGATAATTTATTATTATTTATCTGAGTTGTAAAGATTTTCATAGGGTAATTGATTCACAAATCGACTCATATATTTTATCACCAATTCGTGTCACATTTTTTAAATCCTCCAATTGAGTAAAGCTTCCATTTTCTTCACGGTAATCAATAATGTTTTGCGCTATAACATCTCCGATTCCGGGCAGACTTTTTAGTTCTTCCAGATCGGCTGTATTAATATTAACCCGACCATCTGCAGCAACACTTGATGCAGTACCTGTATCACCAAGGACAGGAATAATGATTTGTTCTTCATCTTTAATTTTTCGTGCCAGATTAACCACAGACTGATCGGCGGCTTCTGTAAATCCTCCTGCCGCTGACACGGCATCCATCAGTCTTGAGCCGGCTGGCAGGCTTATTAAGCCTGGTGCATTCACCGCACCGGTAACATGAACCATGATAAGCGCTTCAGATTCTTCAACAGCTTCCGCGCTTTCAGATACTATAATCTCACTCTCTTGCGAATCCTGATTCAAATACCAAGCCCAAAAAACGCCCAAAAAAACTAGCACGATGAGAATGTACAGAAGTTTATTTCGGTGAATATCCATACTACACTCCAAGGGGTTGAGCTCCCCATCGGCCATTTTTGAGCATCCAGTATTCAGTATAACCGCACTCCAAAAGATAGTTTTCTGCTTTGTCAAATAAAAAAGCAATCCCAGTATCATAGTGAGTATCGCCACCAATAGTAATAGGGATTTCTCTTTTTTTCATTTCTGGAATAATCCAGTCAGAGGGATAGCGTCCTACGCCAGGTACCCGCATATCTGCACCAGTATTGATTTCAATCATCGTTTTTGTCGCTGCGATGCGATCCAAACAAGTCGTTACCAATTTTTTATACCAGCTCTCCTGATCATTGAAAAAAAAGTGATCTTGGTTGAACTTTTTGATTAAATCCAAATGTCCCAGTATATCTGGCTGATAGTCTGTTACCATATCACCAATCGCCTGATAATACTCTTCAATGAAGACTTGACTGTCTCCAGAATAGAAGCGGCTGATGGCATTGGCAAAATTTTCCCGGCTTTCATCAATATAGAAAATCGAATCGTCATCTAGCGATTTGATGGTATGAATTGACATGATCACATAGTCCAGTTGATCCAGTACACTTTTAGCCTGGTCACTGATACTTTGTCGATCCATAAAATAGTCTACTTCAAGACTTTTATAAATCTCAATCTGATCCTGATATAAATCTGTCAGACGTTTGACTTCTGCAAAGTATCGGTCCAAATCGCTTGCCTGGATAGTCCAATCGTTATCAAATGGAAGTGGCATATGGCCAGTTAAGCCAATGCTCGTCAGCCCTTTTTTGATCGCGGCTTGCACCATTTCTTCAAGTGTATTCTTCCCGTCACAAAAATTCGAATGAATATGATAATTTGCCTGTATCATTTTGTTCCCTCCAAAACTTTGCATGTGCTGATTGTAACATGCCCTGTACTTTAAGTAAATAAAAAAATAAAAATTTAAGACTGCTTTTACCTGTGAAAAAAAAGAGTCAAAAGGAAATGCTTAAGGTTACTTGCATTTTCTTTTGGCTCTTTATCTGCTCAGGACTTCATTTTCGCTATAATATTTTATTCAAGAAACTTTTCGTTCGGTCTTCTTTAGGGTTTAAAATTACTTCTTCTGGTGTTCCCTGTTCACAAATGACCCCAGCATCCATAAAAATGACCCGGTCTGCCACTTCCCGGGCAAATCCGATTTCATGGGTAACCACCATCATGGTCATACCTTCCTCAGCCAGTTTTCGCATTGTCGCCAATACCTCACCAACCAGTTCGGGGTCTAAAGCAGAAGTTGGTTCATCAAACATCATGATCTTTGGTTCCATTGCTAAAGCTCTGGCGATTGCTACACGCTGCTGCTGTCCGCCAGACAAACGAGAAGGATATTCATTAGCTTTATCTGACAGTCCAACCATCTCAAGTAAATCAAAGGCCTTTTGCTCAATTTCTTTTTTATCAATTTTTTTAACGATAAGTGGTGAAATGGAGATGTTTTCGAGTACTGTCAGATGGGGAAAAAGATTAAAGTTCTGAAAGACCATTCCCAATTCTGCACACATCTGCTGGACCTTGTGCGGGTCAATCCGCATCATATCTTTATTGTTTTCACGTTTATCGGTTAACTCACCTTCGATATAGATTTCACCGCTTGAAATCCTTTCCAGATGATTAAGGCAACGTAACATGGTACTTTTACCAGACCCGCTGGCTCCCAGAATACAAACCACTTCTCCTGCTTCAATCTCCAGATTGACACCTTTTAAGACCTCAAGATCGCCAAAAGACTTTCTTATATTAACTAGTTTTACCATACTCATATCATAACCTATCTTTCATAGACTCCCAGTTTCTTTTCCATCTTATCAAAAACAACCTGAATTACCGTTGTCAGGAACAGATAGATTACTGCCGCATAAATATAGTAAATCCAGCTACCAGTCGAACTAGCCATTGTTTTGGTGGTTCTAAGCAGATCGAAAAGCGCAATCGTCGAAACCAGAGATGTATCTTTTAACAAAAGTATCAGCTCGTTGCCCACGGGTGCAACCATTCGTTTATAGGTCTGAGGGATTATAATCTTCAACATTGCCTGGCGATAACTCATACCCAATGCTTTTGCTGCCTCCATTTGGCCATTGTCAATGGATTCTATGGCCGCTCTGATAATTTCTGCCAGATAAGCTGTCGAATTAAGTGAAAAGGCAATAAAAGCACAGAGCATGGGGTCAATCAAGAGTGTATGACCGGTCGTATCCAAATAAATAATCGGGATGGCATAAAAAATCATAAATAATTGCAATAAGAGTGGCGTTCCTCGAAAGAACCAGATATAAAACCATGACAGCGCATTGGCAATCCGATTCTTGGAAATTCTTCCCAATGCCACTATGACACCAAAAAGAACCCCAAACACAATCGCTACCAGTGCAATTTCAATTGTTACAACGGTTCCATCAAAAATCGCCCATAATTGGGTTTCATTTAACACGTTAGTATTTTTCCCTTCATCAAATATTTAAACATGGCTAGGACTTGTACATTCGTACAAGTCCTAGCAAAAATTTACTACTCAATAACAATCAGTTCAGTGTTAATATCTGTTGTCATATCTTTTCCAAACCAAACATTTGAGATTTCGGTCATTTTACCGCTGTCCTGAAGTGCTTTTATAGCAGTGTTAAGGGTTTCTACTAAAGCAGTGTCTTCAGCCCGACAGGTAATCCCGATCGGCTCATTAGTTAATACATCAGAGCTTACAACAAATGTATCCGGTTTTTCTGATACATAGTAGGTTGCTACGCCGATATCTGTGATAATGTTGTCGATCTGTTTGCCTTCAAGCGCAGCAAAGGCATCAAGCATCCCATCAAATTTCTTGATATCAACATTTACGCCTTCATCCGCTTTCAGCTTTTCAGCAGCGATATCGGCAGTTGTTTCAATCTGAGCACCCAGGCTTTTTCCTTCCAGCTGAGCAAATTCAGTCACAGGTTCTGCGTCGGTACGTGATACAAGCACAATCCCATTGGCAACATAAGGATCAGTCATAGCAAAGCTTTCCAGTCGATCCGGTGTAATGCTGGTGCTTGAGATGATTACATCATATTGTTTGGCATTTAAACCGTTGAAAATCCCATCCCAGGCAACTGTTTGAAATTCGACTGTAACACCCAGCTCTTCAGCCAGCGCATTGGCAAAATCGATATCAAATCCTACTAATTCATTCTGGTCGTTACGGAATTCCATTGGCAAATAGGTATCATCCACACCAATTGTCAGAACACCATCAGCCAGCGGATCTTCAGCAGTTGCTGAATCATCTGTTGAACTTGAAGAACAACCAGTCAGAACCACTGCAAAAGCCATGGTCACAACAACAAATAAAGCTAATAATTTTTTCTTCATTTTCTTCTCCTTTTCATATCCTAATGAAATTTATTATATATTAATTCCGCCTGATTCACAAGTTTTTTTGAGTTTACAAATTCCTTGCAACCTGGGAACCACAGTGACAAAATTAAAATTTGTTAATTTAAGAGAAAACATCCATAAAAATCCCCAGAATATTTAGGCCGCTGACCCAGGTTCCAATGACACTGCCCAAATTGGCAAAAACCACTACCATCAGAACTTTTGTGACCTTATTTTTCCACAGACCTTTAAAGGAAGTCAGATCCTGGCTCAAGGATTCAAAATCTTCAACCTTGGGTTTTCTGAAATGCGCTTCTACGATACCTGCAAACCAGCCCGCCGCCAGCAAAGGATTAAGCGAGGTTATCGGTGCCATGACCAAAGCTGTCAGCACCGACAAAATGTGTCCGCCGGCAATTAATGTTCCCAGTGCCGACAAAAGACCATTCCAGATGATCCAGTTTTTAGCCTGCTCAAGTCCTGACTGCGGATTGACAAAAAAAGTCGCCACGACAATTAAGAGGATCGCCACCGGAATCAGCCAACCAACCACTTTAGAAGCCGAAGACTTTTTAGGAATGGTTTCCAGTTCCTTAATATTCTGTTCTTTGTAAATCTCTTCTTTAATCCCCGGCACATGGGCAGCCCCCAAAACCGCGACAATTTTTTGTCCAGGGGCATTTTTGATCCTATAGGCCAAATACTGGTCCCGTTCATCGACCAGAAACTTTTTAACCCCTTTGAAAGCTGAACCCATTTCCGCTAAAGCAGCACTGAGCATATCTGCCGATTTAAGTTCTTCCAATTCTTCTTCAGTGATTTCCTCGTTATCAACGACACTCAAGGCAATGGAAAAAATCAGTTTGGCTTTTTCGAAAAATCCTGACCCCCGCCAGATTCGATTAAATGTGATTTGAATATTGCGGTCCGCCAAAACAAGGTTAGCATTCATTTCTTTTGCGCATTCGATTCCCGTAATCATTTCCTGTCCAGACTGGATGCCAAATTGATCCGCCAGTTTACGCTGGTAGTTAGACAGCAGAATATTAACAAACATAAAACCGGCTCGGCCGCTTTTTACGACTTTGACAATATCAGTATTGGACCATTTTTCTTTTTGGGAAATAGAATCGTACCGCTGCTGATCCAGCTCAATGCAGACAGTATCGGGTTTTTCAGCTTCGATGACCTGTCGGACTTCGATGGCACTATTTTGTGAAACATGAGCTGTTCCAATGAGAATAAGCTCTTTACCCTCAAAGTCCAGCCTTGTAATATTGTTAGATTCCAATGTCATTCCTTTCTTCGATACAATTACATCAGAATCATATCAAGAAGCGTCTCCTGATCCAGGCCATTAATATAAGCTCCCAGATCTATATTCTTCAATGCTTCAATAAGCGCCTGTTGTTGAGGAGCGACCCCGGTTAATGCAGCTTCCAGCTCTCTAATATCACCATTGCCGAAATAATCGCCGAAAAAGTTAATGTCCTTAATGAGGCCTTTATCAACCTGCATGAGGATTGTTACCAGACCGAAATCGTATTTACGTTCTTTTCTTAAATTGTACTGCGGCGAACGTCCAAAATTCCATTCCCAGGTCGCGTATTTTTCATCCCTTAGTTTCTTAACTGCTTCTAACTCTTGCTCTGATAATTTTATCTCTTCAAGATCTTCACTAGAAAACATCCGTTCAATCAATGCTTTTTTAAAGTCATCAAGCGAATATCCCGGATCCATATACTCAGAAATGTTGGTAACCCGAGACTTTACAGACTTAACACCTTTTGATTCAATTTTATCAGCCTTAACGTTAAGCGCTCCTTGAATGGTTGACAGTTTGGAATTAAATAACAGCGTACCATGGTGCAGGATACGGTTACGTTTAGCATACTGGGAATTTCCGGAAAATTTCTTGCCGTCAATGGCAATGTCATTACGACTGTTAAACTCGGCCTTTACCCCCAAAGAATTGAGGGCATCAACCACTGGTTTGGTAAAACTTTTAAAGTCAAAGGCTTCCTTATTATCGTCATTCACAATAAAGGTGAAATTGAGGTTTCCCATATCATGGTAAACCGCGCCGCCACCGGTCAGCCTTCTGACCACTTTTATGTTATTTTCCTTAACAAATTCCTGATTGATTTCTTCAATGGTATTCTGATGTTTGCCGACTATGATGGCATTATCATTCTGCCACAAGAGAAAATAACTTTCATCCTGATCCATATTATTAAAGACATATTCTTCAAAGGCCAGATTAATCTCTGGATCTGTTTCCTTCCAGTCAATATATTTCATAATGACCTCATTTTAAATCTTTAACAGAATCTCTGATCATTACTTCATGGGGCACATAAACGTTGCTGACGTTACGGTCTCCATCTTTTTCACAGAGTTTAATTAACATTCTCATGGCAATAGCACCAATATCATACATAGGCTGGGCAACAGTTGTGATTTGGGGCCGTGTCCATTCAGCAATCCAAAAATTGTTAAAACCGCAAATGCTTAAATCATCGGGAATTTTTTTACCCATTTCTTCGGCACAACGAATTGCCCCTAAAGCAGTCTGATCATTGAAACAGAATACGCAGGTAAACTCAATTCCTGAATTAATCGCTTTTTCCATCATGTTGTAACCACCGGAAAGGCTAAGTTTTTCTTCAAGAACACGATCATCCGAAAACTCAATCTTTTTTTCAGCAAAAGCGCGAAGAAAGCCTTTTTTTCGTTGCTGATAAATATAGCCTTCTTCCAGCTCATCAAAAAACAGCATGAATTTTGTGTGTCCTTTGGCGATGACTGCCATTGCCAGTTCATAGGCCGCTTTTTCATTGTTAATCAGTACCCCGCTCATTTCACCGCTGTCATCCGGCACACAGCCGAGAACAACTTCGCTAGGAGCCGAACTCAATTCTTCCTGCATCTCTTTGCTTAAATCTTTACCAACATAAATAATACCATCACATTGTTTTTCAACCAGGACGTTCAAGGATTTCTTTTCTTTTTCGGAATCGAAATCGGTATTACTTAAAATAATATTGTAATTATAGATCCCGCAGACATCTTCAGCGCCGCGGACAATTTCAGTGTAGTAGGGATTGGTAATATCCGGGATCATGATTCCCATGGTATGCGTCTTTTGAATTTTAAGACTTCTGGCGATGGCATTGGGTTTGTATCCTGTTTTCTTAATGGCTTCCAGAACCCGTTCACGGGTTTCTTCATTAACCAGGGGAATATTATTGACCACCCGGGAAACTGTGGCAACTGAAACATTGGCCTCACGTGCAACATCCACAATTTTCACTTTCATCTGATTACCTCTTCTTTTTCTTAATATTTAACATTTATGCTTTTTCACTGAGAACTTCATTCATAGCCTCAAGAATCAAGGCTGGCGCCCGTCGGCATTTTTCTTCTGAAACCGCACAGGGGGCGAAGCGAAGACCTTTGGCCAAACCAACAATAAAAACATTTTTATCCATTAAGCGATCAGAAATTTCCCGGGAATACTCACAGGGAATGCTGATAAAGAAGCCATCTGAATAAGTTACAATTTCAAGGCCGCACTTTTTTGCTTCCTCACAAAACGCCTGCGCCCGACGTCTTAGAATATCTTTATAATAGTTCTGCTCCGCGATCATCTGATTATAAAGTTCTGGATCCGAATAAATCTTTGAGATCGTCTCCATGGCACCTCTGGTGCCGTTTGACCAGCTACCACGGTTTGAGTAGGTGCAGGCATTGGCAAATTCCTCGGCAATCGACTCAGTTGGCGCCACACAAATAATGGCACCGTTTCTCAGACCATACATGGTGTAGCCTTTTGAACAGCTGAAAGCATAGAGGGTTAAGACATTATGTGGCATACCAGTCAGTTTTTTCATGAAAGCTCTAGCTTCATCGCCTTCACCGGCAAAATCAATGTAGGCCAGATCCACCAGCAAAATGATTTTACAATCCGGATCTTGATTGGCTTCTGTTGTCACGAAGGCGATAATTTCATCCCATTCATTATCCGTAATCGAATAGCCGGTCGGGTTATGAGCCGGGGTATTCAGTACCGAAAGCACCCGTTTCTGTTTTTTCAGAAGGGCTTTGATACTGTGTTTGTAAGCATCCAGGTTGAAAGATCCCGCTTCATTATATAAGGGAAATGTTACAATAGAGCGTCTATTTTCATCAGCAATTGTATGATAAGCCGCCCAGTACCAGTCTGTGATTAGAATTTGATCACCTGGTTCTGTGTAATTGCAAAAAGCATGGCGAACAGCACCTGTTCCTCCAGGCGTTGCAACTGCTTTAATAAAGCCTTTTTCCGGTTGGTACTCCTTAAAACAGGCTTTTACCACATCGTTAAGAAAATCCGGCTGTCCTGCCAGTCCAGAATAACCGGCGATCAAGTCGTTAGGCAGGTTTTTAAGCGTATCAAAAACTGATTTCATGGTGACCAGCTTACCCTCATCATCCATTAGGGCCCCAAGGGTGGAATTAATTACCGCTTCCGCTCCTAGTTCCTGTGTCTTTTTTGCCGCTTCACCTGCAATTCTAAAAATCGGGTCAGTACCACCTTCCCTTAATGATGACGGAATAACCATTTGCGCTTTATCCATTTTAATCTCCTTGTTTATTAAATTTATCTTTGAAATTTTTTACGTTCAGTCTCATATAAGTTATTGCCCTGGGCATCAATGACTACAATGGCCGGAAAATCCTCAACTACCAATTTGCGAATCGCTTCCGTCCCCAAATCTTCGTAAGCTATGAGCTCGGATGATTTGATCAGACTCTGAAACAGCGCTCCGGCACCACCAACACAGCCAAAGTAAACGGCCTGATGGCTGATCATGGCATTGATCACCATTTCGCTGCGATTCCCTTTGCCCATCATTGCACCCAGACCATGATTCAAGAGTTCCGGGGTATACAAATCCATCCGTCCACTGGTGGTCGGACCGGCAGAACCAATAATCTCACCGGGTTTAGCCGGACAAGGACCCACATAATAAATCAGCTGATCCTCTAATTCGACCGGCAAGTCGATCCCGTTAGCCAAATTTTCGGTCATCCTTTTGTGCGCTGCATCTCTGGCGGTGTAAATCACGCCGGATATGCGGACATGATCACCAGCTTTTAAAGCGGACCTGATCTCTTTGGTCAAAGGTGTGTTAATCTCAATCGTCCCCATTACAACTCCCTCTCCACGTGCCGATTCACGTAACAGCCCATATTAACGGCCACCGGCAATCCAGCGATATGGGTCGGAAAGGTATTGATATTAATCCCCAACACCGTATTAGCGCCACCCAAACCCATGGGGCCGATTCCAAGTTGATTAGCCGTTTCCAGCAAATACTCTTCCAAGGATCGGATATGATCAGCCGGATGGTGGCTGCCTACTGGCCGGGAAAGCGCTTCCTTTGCCATTAATGCCGCTTTCTCCATGGTTCCACCAATACCCACACCAACTACAACTGGCGCGCAGGCGTTGGGGCTGCCATTTTCAATTGTTTCAAGAATGAATTTTTTGACCCCGCCCAGACCTTCAGCCGGTTTTAGCATTTTTAGAGCACTGGTGTTTTCACTGCCAAAACCTTTCGGCAATAATTTAATATTAAAGTCTTGCCCTTCTGTAATATTATAATGAATAATTGCCGGTGTATTGGTTCCAGTGTTATTTCTAATCAGGGGATCGCTGACTACCGATTTTCTTAGGAAGCCTTCCCGATAGCCTTTTTCTACGCCTTTTTGTAGCGCTTCCGAAAGGCTTCCCCCTTCAATCTGCACTTGTTGCCCAATATTTAAAAAGATCACCACCATACCAGTGTCCTGGCAAATGGGGATTTTTTTTTCGGCTGCGACAGTTAGATTTTTTTGCATCGTCTCAAGGATTTCAATCCCATTTTCTGAGATTTCAAGGTCCCTTGCTTTTGTTATGGCCGATTCCATATCTGAGCCTAAATGGATATTGGCTTCAATACACATCTCTGAAACAGCCTGAATGATTGTGTCCGTGTGAATAATTCTCAAATCTGTTTCCTTTCTATAAATCAATATCATATGCTGCCTTGTTTTTTTTCTAAGAACTAATCCGATCATTAGACATCCTGATGGCTTGTCCTGTCATTTTTCATAAGCCTTTGCTTCTACCGTGCTTCAGGTGTTATACAATTACATCCTGATTACTCCACATTATATCACAGAGTGAAAACAATATCACAATATTTTCATTCTTTTTCATGGTATTTTCATTCATTTTGTTTATATTAAGTCAACAAACCCATGTTGCCGCATCGCTTCATACAAAACAATATTAACGGAATTGGAAAGATTGAGCGACCGCGCCTTTTCATGATTGCGCATGGGTATCCGAAATCGGCCTTGGGCAAAGCGTTCATGCAGTTCAGCTGGGACTCCCGCAGTCTCTTTACCAAACATGATAAAGGCATCCTGGTCATAGGTTATTTCATGATAATACTTGCTGGCTTTGGTTGTTGCGATATATAAATTTCTGCCCCCTAAATATTTTTCAAAGGCGGCAAAATCATCATGGACTGTTAAAGGCACCAGATCCCAATAGTCAAGTCCTGCTCGTTTTAGATGCTTTTCGGAAAGCGAAAAACCCAAGGGTTTAATCAGGTGCAGGTTAGTTTTCGTCAAAGCGCAGGTTCTGGCAATATTCCCGGTATTTTGGGGAATCTCCGGCTGATAAAGTACAATGTTCATTTTTTCCTCATTTCTGTAAAGTTGCTTTCCTCACCATACCGGATATACAATTTAATGTTGAAAATTTTTCAACCAAAAAAAGTTTAAAACCGACTTCTTCGTTAGTTTTAAACTTTTTTGATTATTCAATTGTAAAATCATCCGTCGAAACAACTTCATTTTTGTGTCCATTTTTCTTGTTATCCGGTTTAATATTACTCCGCGGCAAAACAATTGAAAAGGTGCTGCCTACATTAGGTGTTGATTCAATTTTAATTTTTCCGCCATGACTCTTAACAATAAAATCAGCAATATTGAGTCCCAGTCCAACCCCGCCAGTAGCGCGATTACGGCCATCATCAACCCGATAAAAGCGGCTGAAAACCTTGGCCTTTTCTTCGTCGGTCAGACCGATTCCGGTATCTTTAACCGCAATGATCACATGTCTCTTGCTCAGCGACAGACAAAGTTCAACTCTCCCCTCTTCTTTTGTATACTTGATGGCATTATCAAGAAGAATGCGCACAGCCTGTTTTAAACGCTGCTCATCGCCTTTAAAATAGATGTTGTCCTCCACAGAGTCTGTTATACTGATCATTTTATCATGGGCCAGGGTTTCCATTAAATCCACTAGCTGATGACACATGGCCGATAAATCAAAGTTGTCCACATCCATATCCAAACTGTGATTTTCCGCCTGAGCAAGCAGTAGCAGTTCTGAAATAAGTTGTGCCATGGTTTCGCTCTCACTGGCAATATTGTCAAGCCATTTGGTATTATTACAGATCGTATCATCTTCCTTAAGCTTAAGTACTTCAATATTGGTCTGAATAACAGTCAGCGGCGTTCGCAGTTCATGCGAGGCATTGGCGATAAATTTTTTCTGGTCTTCAAAGGTTTCTTTAATCGGCTGCAAGGATTTCCCGGCCAGAAAATAGCTGATTGGAATTAAAACCGCCACCGATCCCGCTCCAATTAACAAAAGAAATGAAATCACGTATGCTACAATGGAACGTTCGGTACTAACCTGCTGAAACACCTGCAGAATATAGTCACCGGAATTATTGGAGTACTTAATCGTATAGCCACGATATTCCAGATTATCGGTCGTGAAGGTGTTGAATCTGGGGAACTCAGTATTCTCAAGGAGAATTTCGTAGCCTTTGGTAATCAGGTTTCGATCCTCCAACTTCATGTTTTTAACCGTATTGCTAGCATTCCACAAGATATACTGATAACCAAATTTTTCATGAACCGAGTCCATTGATTGCACTGATTCCGTAACACTGCCGCCTTCCGCATTAATGATTTCTTTGGCGACATCGGTTAGATACATTTCCCCTGAAAGATTTAAACTCCATTTCACCAAAAAGGCCAGGAGAAAAATAAACATAAACATAAAAATAATTAGAATCAGCGTGTTAAATACTGTGATTTTTCGTTTGATTTCAGCAAACATTGGATTCACCTGTGTTATTTCTTACCAAGTGTATACCCCACTCCTCGGATAGTATCAATTTTAACCTGTGTATTGGCAATTTTTTTACGCAGATTATGGACATATATTTCAATATTATTTTCGTTAACTTCTTTATCAAATCCCCAAACGCGATCTAAAATCTGTTCTCTGGTAAAGACCTGATTAGGACGTTTTAAGAGCATTTCAAGAATTTTCGCTTCTTTAACCGATAACTTAAACTCCTGATCTTCTGTCTGGAGAACATTTTTCTTGGTGTTAAAGCTGACGTCTTCAAAAACAATTGTTTCACCCTTAATACCATGATCCGGTCGACGACCAAGAGCGCGAATTCTTGCAAACAGCTCTTTCGCCGAAAATGGTTTCACCAGATAATCATCGGCACCCATGTCCAGCCCTTTTACTTTATCGTCAATAGTCCCCTTAGCAGTCAGCATCAGAACCGGGGTAGAAATCCCCTGATCACGAATTTGCTGAAGAATTTCCGTTCCACTTTTTAAAGGCAGCATTATATCCAAAACAATTACGTCATAAATAGGATTTAGCGCAAACAGAAGACCCTCCTCACCATCATTGGCAATATCACAATCAATATTTTGTATTCTGCAAAGTTCCTGAAGCGCGTCGGTTATCTTTTTTTCATCTTCTACAAACAGTATCCGCATAAAATAACTCCTTCCAAATTAACTTCCATTTTATTCCTTAGCTTTTTATTATATTTAATAATCCTTAAACCTGCATGAAAAAAGCGCTTTTACAGCGCTTCAGTGTGTAGACAAACCCCGCCCCGACCAATTGGATTTCGCAGTCTGCGCGCGGATTCGTACAGTTGCCCAATTTGAAATCGCTAATTATAGGCATTTTCCAGCAACTGTTCGCCCCGAGGCAGACAGCTGAAAAGCCAATTGTCGGTGCTCTGGTATTCAATTCTAACCTTGTCTTCGGTCTGAAGCACTTTTACAGCGCTTTTTCAAAAATCTCAACGGCCTGATCAATTTCGGCTTCTGTTACCACCAAAGGAGGCACAAATCGGATGGCAGAATCACCGGCTCCGACTAAAAGCAGGCCGTTTGCCATGGCTTTAGCCACAATTTCGCCGGGAGCCTGATCAACTTCCACACCGATCATCAGTCCCATGCCACGAACATCTTTAATACATGCGTGTTTTTCTTTTAGCGCTGTCAATTTCGCTTTCAGATAGTCGCCTTTTTTCTGTACATCAGCTAAGAAACCATCTGACATTAAAGTTTCAATCACATAATTTCCAGCAGCACAAACCAGGGGATTGCCACCGAAAGTTGAAGCATGGCTTCCCGGTGTAAAAGCTTTGGCGATCTTTTCCTTGGCAATGATTCCGCCAATCGGCAGGCCACCGCCAAGACCTTTGGCCATGGTCACTAAATCCGGAGTTACACCATACTTTTGATAGGCAAAGAGCTCGCCGGTTCGGCCGATACCGGTCTGTACTTCATCAAAAATCAGGACAATATTTTCACGATCGCAAATTTCCCGAACTTCTTTTAAGTAAGCCGGATCAGCAGGATTAATCCCACCTTCACCCTGAATGGCTTCTAAAATGATCCCACAGGTATTGGGTGTAATCTGTTTTTTCAGTGCCTCAATGTTATTAAACGGCACATGAGAGATTCCCGGCATCAGGGGTTCCAGGTTTTTCTGGTATTTCTTCTGCCCAGTGGCGGTAATCGCCGCATAAGTTCGGCCGTGAAAGGATTGATCCATAGCAATAATTTCCACCGCATCCGGGTTTTTATATAGTTTAGCATAGACTCGACACAATTTTAAAGCGGCTTCGCAGGCTTCCGCACCACTATTGCAGAAAAAGACCTGATCCAGACCACTATACTTGACCAGGGCTTCCGCCAGCGAGATCCCCTGTTCTGTCCAATAAAGATTCGAAACATGAATTAATGTATCCAGTTGTTTTTTAACCGCTTCATTGTAACCAGGATGGCAATGCCCCAGCGAATTAACCGCAATTCCAGCCACAAAATCTAAGTATTCTTTCCCGTCACTATCGGTTAACTTACAACCTTTGCCACTGACAAATTCGATGGGAAACCGTTTATAGGTTTCCATAATTACTTTATTTCCTTGTTCGTTCATTTTTCCTCCTAGACAATCGATTCGCGAATCATGGTTCCCACACCGGCGGCTGTAAAGAGTTCCAGCAGCAGAGAGTGTTCCACTTTTCCATCAAGAATGTGAACCGATTTAACGCCTTCATTTAAAGCCTGCACACTGCTTTCCACCTTTGGAATCATCCCCCCTGAAATTATTCCTTCATCAATCAGCTTTGGCACATTATCCGTAAAAAGACGATGAATAATGGAATCCTGATTTTCCGGGTCCATATAAACCCCATCAGTATCGGTCAAATAAATGAGCTTTTCCGCTTTTAAGTGGCTGGCAATGGCGCAAGCCACATGGTCAGCATTGATATTATAGCTTTGACCGGTTTTATCGGTACCAATCGGAGCAATAACAGGCAAAAAGTCCTCTTTTAAAACTGCTTTCAGGATTCTGTCATCAATGTGGAAAATCTCACCCACATAGCCAATATCCAGATCATTGACAAATTTCTTTTTGACCTTGATCATGCCGCCGTCTTTCCCAGATAGACCCACTGCGCTGATCTCACGGTTTTGCAGAAGCTGAACCAGCTCTTTGTTGATTTTTCCGGACAAAACCATTTCCGCCACTTCAACTACTTTTTCATTGGTGACCCGCAGACCTTCTACAAACTCGGTCTGAATGTCCAGATCATTGAGCAAACCGGAAATATCCTTGCCACCACCATGAACGATGATCGGTCGGATTCCCACCAAACACATCAATGAAATATCATCCATAACTGACTGTTTGATCTGCTCATCATACATAAAGCTGCCACCGTATTTGATAACCATAATTTTCTTCTTAAACTGCTGTATATAGGGCAGTGCCTCAATTAATATCTTGGCCTTTTCAATATATTTTTCCATTTTACCACGCTTTCTTTGTTGCAAGCCATTCGGCTTTTCCGAGCGACTACCCTAGCTACGATAGTCTCCATTTATTTTAACATACTCATAGGATAAATCACATCCCCAGGCAATTGCCTTTTCAGAACCTTCCTCCAGTTCCACACCAATGTGCAGGTCGGTTTCTTTTAAAACTGCTGATGCTTCATCCTCATCAAAAGCAATCGGCACGCCATCATTTAAAAGGGTAACCATCCCTGCCTGACTGGAAAAAACCAGTGATACCTTTAAAGGATCAAAGTTGACCCCCGAATAGCCTAGAGCACAAAGGGCTCGTCCCCAATTGGCATCTTCACCAAACATGGCCGTTTTAAACAAATTGGAAGTAATTACCGATTTAGCCAGAATTTTCGCGTCAGCTTGGGTTTTAGCCCCACGCACTTCCACTTCTACAAATTTTGTGGCTCCTTCACCGTCACGGACAATTTTTTTAGCCAAAGTTTTATGAACATATAAAAAGGCTTCTTTAAAGATTTCCAGATCAGGATCATTCTCGCCCAAGGCTTCATTGCCGGCCATACCGTTGGCCAGGACTGTGACCATGTCATTAGTCGAGGTATCACCGTCAACTGAAATCATATTATAAGTTTCTTCGGTTGCTTCGGTTAAAAGCGTATCTAACAGTTGGGGATCAATTGAAACATCTGTTGTGACAAAAGACAGCATGGTCGCCATATTGGGATGAATCATACCCGACCCTTTGGCCATCCCGCCGATTTTAACGGTTTTTCCTTTTATTTCAATCTCCACACCAATAGTCTTAATCCCCGTATCCGTAGTCAGAATCGCTTTAGCCGCGCTTGTTCCGGCATCGTTGGAATGGGTCAGGCTGATCTTTTCCAGACCGGACAGTATTTTCTCAACCGGTAAGGGCACCCCAATCACGCCCGTTGAAGCGACCAGCACCGCTTCTTTTTCAACGCCAAAAACTGCAGCGGCTTTTTGTGCCGTTTCTTCTACGGCTTCCTGTCCTTTGAGGCCGGTACAGGCATTGGCGTTGCCACTGTTGACCACAACAAGATGCTTGAGCGGATTTTTCATAACCTCATTACACCAGAGAACTGGCGCCGCCTTGACACAATTCGTCGTTGTTTTTACTGCTGCGATCGCCGGTTTTTCGGAAAATAAAACCGCCAGATCAAGATTTTCTTTTTTTATCCCACAATGCATGCCGCCAAGCTGAAAACCGTTTGGTAATGCGGCGTTGCCATCATTTATTATTTTCATCATCATTCTCCTGTGATTAAATTGGAAAATCGGCAATCAAGTCGATCCCGATTTTTTCTTCGAAACCAAAAACAATGTTCATATTCTGAATCGCCTGTCCTGCCGCACCCTTGATGAGATTATCGATGGCGCCAACCACAACAACGCGATTAGTTCTTTCATTTAACTTCACTCCGATATCCACAAAATTCGTTCCCCGAGCCCATCTTGTTTCAGGCATTTTATCACCGGTCAGGCGGATAAAGTATTCATTCTGATACATTTTAGCATAAGCTTCTTGTATCTGCTGCTCTGTAGTGGAGGGTTTCAGGCTGGCATAGGAAACCGCTAAAATCCCCCGATTCATCGGTACCAGATGGGGCGTAAAAAGGACATTGAATTTTTTCTGATTAAGTGACTGCAGCTCCTGCTCAATTTCCGGCGTATGCCGATGGTCACCGATCTTATAAGCTTTTATCGACTCATTGACTTCACCAAATAAAAGATCCTGGGAGGTGCTTCTGCCCGCTCCTGATACCCCAGATTTGGCATCGATGATAATGGAATTTTCATCAATCAGACCTTCACGAATCAACGGCGCCAGACTTAAAATACTGCAGGTTGTGTAACAACCGGGATTGGCAATTAACCGGGCTTTTTTTATCTGATCCCGATGCAGTTCACATAAACCGTACACTGCCTGAGAAAGCAGCTCCACACTACCGTGTTCGGTCTGATACCATTCATTATAGACATCAATATCATGAAGCCGATAATCCGCACCAAGATCGATCACCACTGCTTTTTCTAGTATTGCATTTGACACCATCTTGGAGGCGATGCCGTGGGGCATGGCCAAAAAAATCACATCTGACTGATCGGCCAACATTTCAATGTCACCGACTTGGCAGACGAGGTCGGTTAAGTCTCTAAAATTATTGTAGACATCTGAATAGGCTTGGCCCTGATAACTTCTTGATCCCAAAGACAACAGTTCCACCTCTGGATGTCTCATTAAGAGCCTGACCAGTTCTTGTCCCGCGTATCCCGTTGCGCCAATTACTGATGCTTTAATCATTTTAATTCTCTCTTTCCCTTTTTACACACTAATCTTAAGCTTTCTTAAGATTTCAATTCTCAGCTTTTATCATTGTTCTGATGTAAGCGGCTATAGCAACCGACAATAGTGCCATAGAATTCAACTTTCTTGACGTATTCAGCACTTTTGTCTTTTTTATTCTAACAAATTCGTCCTGATCTGTCTTGCTTTTGTTTATTTTTCGATTATTACCGTATTATAATCCTTTCTCCCTGAATAATCAAGCGTATCGTTGAATATTTATTTACTTATTTCACTTTTTTTCATTTTCTACTTGATCTATTATTCAAACCCATGTATAATCATTCATGTAAAATAAACTGTTGAAAACAGGAGGATAAACATATGAGTAAAAAAGTAATTCTCGCCTATTCCGGCGGATTGGATACAACCACGATCATTCCCTGGCTGAAAAACACCTATGATTATGAAGTCATTGCTGTCTGTGTTGATGTGGGCCAGGGAACTGAACTGGAAGGTCTGGAAGAACGGGCCCTTTCATCCGGCGCCAGCAAACTCTACATCGAAGACGTCACCGATGAATTCGTTGAAGATTATGTCTGGCCAGCTTTAAAAGCAGATGCCATCTACGAAAAGAAATATCTGCTGGGTACTTCACTGGCTCGTCCGCTGATTGCAAAAGTTTTAGTCAAGTACGCACTTTTAGAGGGTGCTGAAGCAATCTGTCATGGTGCTACCGGTAAAGGAAATGATCAGGTACGATTCGAATTAACCATCGGCGCTTTGGCTCCGCAGTTAAAAATCATTGCTCCCTGGCGAATCTGGGATATCAAGTCTCGTGAAGACGCCATGAACTACTGCATCATGCACGACATTAAAGTCCCAATGACCATCAGCAACAGTTACAGCCGCGATAAAAACATCCTGCATATGAGTCACGAAGGACTGGAACTGGAAGATCCAACTCTGGAACCCCAGTACAAAAAACTTTTACAGATGACGACACCAGTAGAAGATGCCCCAGATCAGGCGGAAGTCGTCAAGATCGATTTTGAACAGGGCATTCCCGTTAAGTTAAACGGCAAAGAAATGACTGGCCGTGAACTTTTATCTGAACTCAATACTATTGGCGGCCGTCATGGTGTTGGCATTGTTGATCTGATTGAAAACCGGGTCGTCGGCATGAAGTCCCGCGGAATTTACGAGACTCCCGGTGGTTCTATTCTATATAAAGCACACGAAGAACTGGAGCATATGTGTCTGGATCGTCAGACTTTTGGCTTCAAACAACAAGCCGCGGTAAAATTCGCTGAACTGGCATACAACGGCGAATGGTTCACCCCCCTCCGTGAAGCCTTAACTGCTTTTGTTGATGAAACCCAAAAGACTGTAACTGGTAGCGTTGAGTTAAAACTTTATAAAGGCAATATCATTTTAATTGGCGTTTCCTCTCCTTATTCTTTATATAACGCTGAAATTGCCAGCTTCACCACTGGGGATCTTTATGACCATAAAGATGCGGAAGGATTTATCCATTTATTTGGACTGCCTTTAAAAGTCCGAGCGTTGATGCGCATGAGTCAGGAAGAACAGGAAAAATAAGCAATGTCTAAAAAAATGTGGGGTGGTCGGTTCGCAAAAAGCACCGACCTTTTAACAGATGATTTCAACTCGTCCATTTCATTTGATCAGCGCTTATATAAACAGGATATTCAGGGCTCTATTGCCCATGCCCAGATGCTGGGGCATCAGGGTATTATTCCTTTAGATGAGTCAGAAGTGATCGTTGCTACTTTAATAGAAATTCTCTCCGACATAGAAGACGGGCATATTGAGTTTTCAGTGGCTATGGAAGACATCCATATGAATATCGAAGCGATTTTAACCGAACGCATCGGCGAGATTGGTAAAAAACTGCATACTGGCCGTAGTCGCAACGATCAGGTCGCCACCGATATGCGCCTCTATGTGAAAGATATTGCCAATGAATCAGCAATCCTAATCAGGGATCTGATCCAGATACTTTTAAATTTGGCTGAAGCCCATACTAAAACAATTATGCCTGGATATACTCACCTACAACGGGCTCAACCGATTACCTTTGCCCACCATCTAATGGCCTATGTTGAAATGTTCAAACGCGATATTATCCGTTTCAAACAGGTCATTGAGATGGCTGATGTACTGCCTTTAGGCTCTGCCGCCATGGCCACCACCACTTATCCCCTCGATCGGGAGATGGTTGCCCAAGCCCTTGATTTTTCTGAAATCAGTCTAAATAGTCTGGATGCTGTAGCCGATCGGGATTTTTGTATTGATTTTCTTGAGGCCGCTTCCGTTCTGATGATGCACTTAAGCCGTTTCTCGGAGGAAATCATCCTCTGGTGCAGCAGTGAATTTTCTTTTATTACGCTGGATGACGCCTTCAGTACGGGTTCAAGCATTATGCCCCAGAAAAAAAATCCTGATATTGCCGAACTGGTCCGGGGTAAAACCGGTCGCGTTTATGGTGATCTGATGGGCTTTCTAACCACCATGAAAGGAATTCCTTTAGCCTATAACAAGGACATGCAGGAAGACAAGGAACCGGTTTTTGAAGCCTACGATACCATAAAAATCTGTGTCATTACCTTTACAAAAATGATAGCCACCGTCAAAGTTAATCATGAGAGTATGAAAAAGGCGGCCGCCGGTGGCTTTACCAACGCCACTGACGCGGCTGACTGGCTGGTTAAACAAGGCGTCGCTTTTCGCGATGCCCATGAGATTATCGGCAAACTCGTCTTTTATGCCCTGGAAAACAATAAAAACCTTGATGATCTGAGCCTTGAGGAATACCAACAAATTTCGCCAGTCTTTACTGATGGAATCTTCACCGCCATCGACTTAAATACATGTGTCAACCAGCGAAATCTCACTGGCGGACCGGCCGAAGAACAGGTAAAAAAAGCTATTTCTCTTAACCGCACCTGGCTGGCTCAGCACTGCTGTCAATAGCATCATCGGATTTTTAAAATTATGCGTCAGTTTACACTTGGCGCATTTTTTTGGTTCTGTGCAATTATCTATCTTGTTTTTTCGTAACAATTGTGATAAGCTGAAATAAAAGTTAAAAATATGACAAAGCAAAAGAGGGTTGACTCTTCTGACCGCGAAATGTAAAGGAAGTGAACTATGGGGAAATATAAAGTAGGGATAGAGACAAAGGAAAAAATATATGAGACTTCAAAAAGCCTATTCTATGAAAAAGGCTACACCAATACCACTTGTGCTCAAATCGCCAAGAGTTCCAACAGCAATGTTGGTCTGATCAATTATTATTTTGGTGCCAAAAGCGGACTGGGAATTGAAGTCAACAATCAGTTGATGCGGGATTTTAAAGCCACTATTCTGACAAAATTAAAAGATGCTGAAATTGAAACCTCACTCCTTTTGCAAACAACTGTTGAAATGCGTTTTTTAAATCAGGCTCTGCGTCAGAACAAAAACTATGCCCGCTTCTACTTTAATCTGATGGAAGAAAATGTGATTTATAAACAACAAAGTATTATGCTTGACTTTTATGATAATTTAGCTAAAAGTTGTTCGCTTTCTCTAGAACCATATGAAGTCGAATATATTACTTATGCTAATATGGGTTCTACTCAAGGGGTTAGTCTAGCTTATGATGCCGGTCTGATTGATTGTTCGCCCAGTGAATTCGTTAATATGAATATCCGGATGTGCCTGGCTAATACCCATCTTGATTCTGAACTGATCGAACAGACAATTCAGGAATCTCTTGAAATCTCTAAAAAAATCAATGTTCAGATTGTTAAAAATTTCAAAGTAGAATAAAATCCGCCTGAGACTTCGGTCTCTTTTTTTTTATATTTTTCAAAAAAAACAATTGCCAATCTGGCAATTATTTTTTTTGCGACACAGCGACACGTGTTCGGACTGGTATCACCGACCATAGAATTCCTGCAAAAATCAAACCAAAACCCAAAAAGGCAATCGTCGATGGCACTTCACCGACAAAAATCATCACAAAGATCGGATTAAGAATGGGTTCCAACAGGGCTATCATCGAAGATTTCAAGGCCGAGACCCGCTTAACGCCTTTTAGAAAAACCAGGTAGGCCGTTCCAATCTGGAAAATCCCCAGATAAACTAGCGCCAGCCAACCCGATGAATTGATTAATGTGAATGCAAATTGGCGATGAAAGAGAAGCAGTGTCAGAATCGCCAGCAGCAGATTATTTAAGCCAGTGACCGTTACATCTGAATAAGGGTATTCTTTATCCATATAATACTGGACAAAAGAGTAGGCAATACCATTACTTAATGCCAGTAAATCGCCAGTTAGATTGCCGCCGGAAGAATCGGAGAAAATTGTCACAATCCCGATCAAAATAAGCATCCTTGGGAATAACTCCCGCAATTCAATTCTCTTGCCCCGCAGCACATAGTAGGCATATAACCACAGGGGTGCCGTACACTGAAATATAATCGCATTGGCCGCGGTCGTCATTTTTGTTGTCAAAACAAAGACAATACTTAAGTAGGCATAGGACAAGGCCAGAATAACCGCATTTCGGCTTAATTTAAGCTTTTTCCATTCCATAAAGGGCATAAACATCGTGGCCGCTATAACGGCTCTGATAAAAGTTATCGTCGTGGCGCTGGTATCAATCAGTTTGATAAAAAAACCGCCGGTACTAAACAATATCATCGCCAAGGCAACCAGTATAACTCCCTGTTTTTCTTTCATTTAATTCTCCAAATTCAAAATTTATCCTGTCAAAGACTGATATTTTATTTTATAATGCTTATATGTATTCATAATGGTCTCAAGATGTGTATCAGCGCTCTTTGATTTTTTGTTCGCACAGAAAAGCAGGTCGTAAAATAAACATTGATACCATTATTATTTAGGAGGTCACCATGTTATCTAAAATTTTCTCTTGTGGACTGCTGGGGATTGACGGCATTCCTGTCACTGTTGAAATCGATATCTCCCGGGGACTACCCGGTTTTTCTCTGGTTGGTCTACCTGATGCCGGCATCCGTGAAGCCAAAGATCGGGTTTTTTCAGCAGTGAAAAATTCCGGCTACCAGTACCCGATGGAACGCATTACCATTAACCTAGCTCCTGCTGATCTAAAAAAGGAAGGATCTGCCTACGATCTGCCTATCGCCTTGGGGATACTTTGCGCATCAGGACAGCTGGAAACAGACTTTCTAACTGACTGTATGGTTATTGGCGAGCTGTCCTTAAGCGGTGAAATCAGAGAAATTAACGGCATTCTGCCCATGGTGTTAGCCGCTAAAAAAAAGGGCTTGAAAAAGGTGATTGTGCCCGAAAAAAGCCGCTTTGAAGCAGCAATCGTACATGGCATCTGTGTTTATCCCATGGCCAGCCTATGTGACTGTGTCGAATTTTTAAAAGGCGAACTGATTGTCGATGCCTTTACAATTGATGTCCAAACCCTATTAAATCAGAATAACCGCGATTACACCACTGACTTTTGTGATATCCGCGGTCAAGAACAGGCTAAACGAGCTCTGGAAATTGCCGCTGCCGGCTCTCATAATGTAATGATGTCAGGGGCTCCCGGCGCCGGAAAAACAATGTTGGCCAAAGCCTTTCCCGGGATTCTTCCCGACCTGACCCTTGATGAAGCTTTAGAAATCACCAAAATCCATAGTATCTCTGGCCTTCTCAATAACCAGGCACTAATCTGCCAGCGACCTTTTCGCGCGCCCCACCATACTATTTCCAAATCTTCTCTGGTGGGCGGCGGCCGAATTCCTAAGCCCGGCGAAGTATCGCTGGCGCACCTGGGGGTTTTGTTCTTAGATGAACTGCCGGAATTTCAGAAAACGGCCCTGGAAGTGCTCAGACAGCCTATCGAAGACGAATCGGTATCCATCTCCCGGGTGCATGCCGCTTTAACTTTTCCTGCTAAATTCACTCTGATCTCATCTCTTAACCCCTGTCCCTGTGGCTATCTGACTGATCCCCATCATGAGTGCACCTGCACACCGGCGCAGATCAGAAACTATCAAGGCCGTATTTCCGGCCCTTTATTGGATCGGATGGATATTTTCATCCACATTCCATCATCAACCTACGAAGAAATTCAGACTAGACCTAAAGGAGAACGCTCAAAAGCCATTAAAGAACGGGTGGATCAGGCGCGGCAGATTCAAAATGAGCGCTACCAGCATTCCGGTATATTCTTTAATTCCCAGTTAACACCCAGGCTGCTGGAAGTTCATTGCAGCTTAGGCCCCAGCGAACAGAGCATGATGGAAAAATGTTACCAGAAAATGAAATTAAGCGCAAGAGGCTACCACCGGATTTTAAAACTTTCCCGAACCATCGCCGATCTTTCCCACTCCGAGAAGATCACCACCAGTCATCTGGCCGAAGCCATCCAATACCGGGATATGCAAATTTTCACGGCGCAAGCTTAATCCCTTACTGATACTGGGCCTGATACAACCGCCAGTAGATACCCTCTCTGGCCATCAGATCCTGGTGATTTCCCTCTTCCACAATTTTCCCATTATCAACAACGAGAATCAGATCAGCTTTTTCGATGGTAGATAAGCGGTGAGCAATTACAAAGCAAGTCTTATCTTTCATCAGCTCCCGCATGGCCGCCTGGATTTTTTTCTCGGTCCGGGTGTCCACATTGGAGGTTGCTTCATCAAGAATCAGCATCTTTGCCTCCAACAGCATGGCCCTGGCAATAGTTAAAAGCTGCTTCTGGCCCTTAGAAATATTGGTACCTTCTTCACTCAAGACAGTATCATATCCCTCAGGCAGTCGTTCAATAAAAGAGTGGATGCGGGCGGCTTTCGCCGCTTTGATTACTTGTTCGCGACTGGCGTGCTTGTTGCCATATGCCAAATTTTCAAAAATAGTTCCGTGAAACAACCAGGTGTCCTGCAACACCATTGCAAAAGCGCTGCGCAGACTATCTCGTTTTAATGCCCTGACCTCCTGTTCATCAACATAGATAAAACCCTCATCCGTGTCATAAAAACGCATTAAAAGATTGATAATAGTCGTTTTACCGGCCCCAGTCGGTCCAACAATAGCAACTAGACTGCCAGGATGAATTTTTAAATTCAAATCCTTTATAATAATCTGCTCTGGCTCGTAACCAAACTGCAAGTTTTCAAATTTTACCTGCCCCTTTATCGCCGATAAGCTCGTGGCATCCTGGTCATCTTTCTTTTCGGCGGCTTTGTCTAAAAGCGCAAAGACACGTTCCGCCGCCGCCAGCGAAGACTGTATATCACTGGTCAAATTTGCCATCTCATTAATCGGTCCAGAAAACTTTCGCGAATACAAAATAAATGATGAAATCATTCCAATTGACATACTGCCATTGAGAAAGAAAACCGCCCCCAAAACAGCAATCATTGAAAGCGAAAGATTGTTGATCAGATTAACCGAAGGGTACACCATGCTGCCATGATATTCCGCCTGATAATAGGCATCAACTGCTTCTTTGTTTTTCTGGTCATAATTTCTGATTGTATTGTCTTCCTGTCCATACACCCGCAAGGCATGAATCCCGGTGACCATTTCTTCACCATAAGCGTTTAATTGACCCAGTTTTTTTGACCGCTGAGAAAATAAGGGACGGGTCTTTTTAACCAGATATCGGGAAACCAACAAAGAGATAGGAACCGTCACCACAAAGATACCAATCATTTTGAGTGAGATGGTCATCATCATTGCCAATGAACCGGTCACAATAATAAATGATGACCCCATCTGCACCAGATCACTGGCCAGGGAAGCATTGATGGTATCAATATCGTAGGAAATCCGGCTGATCACGTCCCCCGTGGCATGGGAATCAAAGTATCCCACCGGCAAGTCCATCAAATGGTTAAAGGTATCCTTTCGCATGTTATAAGTAACTTTACGGCTGATGTTAATCATCAAAAGCTCCAGACAGTAGATCAGCAGCGCGGAACCCAGATAAAAAGCCACCAGCAGGCTAGCATAAAAATAAACCCGGGAGAAATCAACCGCTCCTGGTTTAATGGCATCAATAGCGTAGCCGGCAAGCATCGGGCCCACCAACATTAAAAGATTGGATCCCAGCATTAGAACAAAGGCCAATAAAAGTCGCCCCTTATATGGCAGCAGATAATCTCCTAATCGGCGCAAGGCTTCTTTTTTATTTTTCGGTTTGTCAAGTTTTCCTGATCGACGCATCAACCCACCCCCATTTGCGAAGCACTGATTTCCTGATATAGCGAACATGTGCGCATCAGTTCGTCATGGTTTCCCCAGGCAATTTTCCGACCATCTTCCAGTACCAGAATATGATCAGCCGACATAATGGAACTAATCCGCTGAGCGATAATTATTTTTGTCGCCTGATGGTATTCATTTTTCAGGGCTTTTCTAAAATTAGCATCCGTCTGGTAGTCGAGGGCGCTGGAAGCATCATCTAGAATAAGTATTTGCGGATTGCCAGCCAGGGCACGGGCAATTAGTAGTCTTTGCTTCTGACCGCCACTTAAATTCGCCCCGCGAATTTTTAACTTTTCCGCACCGATCTTTTTCTCAATAAATTCTTTGGCTCCGGCGCAGCGAATAGCCCGTTCATAGTCAGCCTCTGAAATATCTCGGCCAAACTTAACATTGGCTTCAATGCTATCCTCGAAAATCATGTCATTCTGAAAAACAACGCCAAACTTCTGATATAATTCATCTTTTGAGATGCTGTCGATTGATCGGCCATCAACAGAAATTGTGCCCCTGTCAACATCATAGAAACGCAACAGCAGATTGATAAGCGTCGTTTTGCCTGATCCCGTCTCACCAATTATTCCCAATGTTTGGCCCTTTTCCAAGGTAAAAGACAAATCTTCAAGATTGTTTTCTTTTTTATTGTAAGAAAAAGAGACCTGGCTAAATTGTATAGCTGCCGCGCATGTCTCAGAATGATTTTCTTTTAATTTAAGTGCCTCTTCTAAATTCAGTACAGCGGTAATTCTTGAAGCGGATGCTGTAGCCCTGGTAATCATTTCAAAAAGTCTGGTAATAGCCATTAAAGCATTTAAAATAATGGTAAAATAGGTCATAAACGCCAAAATTATTCCAACTTCTGAACGACCGTTATTTACCAGATAGGCCCCAACGACAATTACCGCCACCAGACCAAGGTTCATGGAAATATTTAATAGCGGTTTTAGGGCAGCGATATTACGTCTGGCCTTTTTTTCATGATTGTAAATGCTTGTATTAATTTCATCGAAACGTTGCTTTTCATCTCGAGTTTTTGATAATGCCTTAATAACACGAATACCAGAAATATCCTCTCTGACAATCCTGACAAAATGATCGGATATCCTTTGTAGTTTTGAAAAAAGCGGTATGCTTTTTCGAGTAATTCGCACCATAAAAAAAAGCATAATCGGCATTGTTGCCACTAAAATCGAAGCCAGCACCGGGTCCATCATCATGGTAATAATAATCCCGCCCAGAATCATAATTGGTGCTCGAATCCCCAGTCGCTGAATACGGGTGATCATGATATGAATATTATAAGTATCACTGGTCAACCGGGAAATGATTGATGCCCGGGTCAGTTCATCCAATTGCTGACTGGAAAGAAATACTATTTTTTTAAACAGATCATGTCTTAAGCCTTTAGTTGCATCCCGACCAACCATGGCAGCAAGGCGGTTAGCAATAATATTAAATACAAAACCAAGTGCCGAGACAAAAATCATCAAGCCGCCCCAAAGATAAATTAATGACTGATCCTTTAACGGGATCACCTGATCAATAATATGTGCCAGAATATAGGGAATCAGCAAATCCATCAGTGATCCAGTAAATTTGAAAAAAATCCCCACACTCATTCTTTTATAGTGGGGCTTAAATAAGTATCGATAATCTGTTTCACAGCTTTTTAACTCCTTATTTTTGTCACGACCGCTTCCCGGGAGGAATTGACCCTTCATATATTATACCTTAAAAAATATTTTCTGCTGCTTTATATTTGCAAATAATCCATCTTCAAACAGCAACTTAAATAAATCCATAATGCGCTGTAATACTTTTTCGCTAACATAAAAAGACATCATCCGGGGGCATTCAGGGGAACTGAATCCTGCCAGATGATGTCTTTTGCTCATTATAATTCTATTTTTTCCTGTCTTCTAAGCCAGTAAAGACCGATTATTCCAGCAATAATAGCCGCCAGACTGATAACCTGTGCGATTCGCAGACCAAAGAACATCAGACTGTCAGTTCTTAGACCTTCAATGAAAAAACGACCAATTGAATAGCCAATCATATAAACAAACAGAAGCTCACCATCTTTTTTCTTAAAGTGTTTTTCATAGAAAAACAAAAATCCAAACAGGCAAAGATTCCAGATTGATTCATAAAGGAAGGTCGGGTGAACAGAAATCAGTCCATAGACCGGATCATTAACGGTAATAGCCCAAGGTAAATCAGTTTGAGCACCGTAAGCCTCCTGATTTAAAAAATTCCCCCAGCGACCAATTGCCTGCCCCAATGGCAGACCAGGAATCACCACATCGGCCAGCGTGAAAAACGAGATTTTTTTAACTCGACACAAAATCAGGGCAACAATAACGCCGGCAATAATCCCGCCGTGAATAGCCAAACCGCCATGCCGGATGGCAAACATCTCCAGCGGATTATCAATGTAGTCTTCAAAGGTAAAGATCACATAATAGAGGCGCGCACCAACAATAATGGCCGGTATCATGAACAGGAAAAAATCAAGCACATGATCCGCTGTCAGTCCCAGTCTGGGCGCTCTTTTGATGGCAATCAACATTGCCAGAACCAATGCAGTTGCAATAAAAATGCCATACCAGCGAATTTCCAGACCGAATAATGTAAAAGCAATGGGATCAGGTGCGTTCATCATTAAAGAATAGTCGCCATCTGGCCGTTATGAGCCCCTGCTGCATTACCTTCTTCAACATCCAGATGCATATCAAGACGGAAATCAGGATTTACCCGTACCAGCACATTATCAAAAATCAAGCCTCGTGGGCCATCCAGTTTAACAGATACAATATCTTTATCTTTTAAACCAAATGCCTGACCTTCTTCAGGACTCATGTGGATATGTCGGGCAGCTACAATAGCACCGTGATCAAGTTCCACTTCACCAGCCGGACCAACCAGTTTAAGACCTGGAGAACCCGCAGTATCGCCTGAGTTTCTTAGCGGTGCTTTGATGCCCAAAGAAAACCCATCACCAATTGACAGTTCCACCTGCGTTTCGGGACGAACTGGTCCTAAAATACGAACGCCTTTAATGGTACTTTTCGGTCCGACAATGTCCAGCTTTTCTTCAGAGGCATATTGTCCCGGCTGTGACAGGTCTTTCATTGGTGTCAGTTCATAACCTTTGCCAAATAATGCTTCCAGATCTGCCTGTGATACATGAATGTGTTTGTTAGATAGCCCGATGGGCACTTTTCTTTCCAATAGTTTTCTCCTCGCATAATTAAATATTTAACAATCTTTATTCTAACCCTGAACTAATAAAATGTTAATGCAATATTTTGTCCTCTTTACTTTTTTGCTCAAGTTTTAATTTGTTGCTAAGTTCCAGCATTTCTGCTGCATGTTCCATGGTTTTTTTAGTGACCTCTGCGCCGCCCAGCATTCTGGCCAGCTCTTCTTTTTTTCCAGTATCATTAAGTGGCACAAAAGAAACTTCCACCTGGTCCTGAGCGCTCTTTTTTTCAACCCGAAAATGGGCATCGGCCATGGCTGCAATCTGCGGCAGGTGGGTAATACAGATAATCTGCCGTCCTAGACTCACCGACGACAAATGCTGTATTTTTTCGGCTACAACCTGTGCTGTTCGTCCACTGATTCCCGTATCAATCTCATCAAAGACCATGGTTTCAATGCCGTCCAGGCGGCCAAAAATACTTTTGAGACTTAACATAATCCGGGAAATCTCACCACCCGACGCCACTTTTCCCAGGGCTTAGGAGCGATCCCGGGATTGACAGAAATCAGAATTTCAACCTGATCCTGACCACGGGGAGACAATCGCCGTTTGTCATGTTCGATCTGAATTTCTACCTGCGCCTGTTCCATCGCCAGATCAGCCAGTTCTTTTTCCAATGCAATTTTTAAAATACCGGCATCGCTGCTTCTCTTATCATATAGTTTCTGACCGATCTCATCGTATTTTTTTATCAGACCTCGCATCTGATCCTGATATTTTTTTAAGTTTTCATCACGATTACCGAGATTCTTTAAACGATTTGATATCGCTGCCAGATAGGAAAATATTTCTTCAATATCAAAGCCATATTTGCGCTTTAATGTTTCAATCATAGCCAGCCGTTCTTCAATCTGGTCAAGATCGTTTTTATTATACTCCAGCTCATCCAGATAATTCCTTAAAGCAAATGAGAGTGATTCCAATTCGCTGAAAAAACCGTCAATCATACCGCTGTCTTTTTCAAAGCGCTTGTCTATTAAGGCAATCTCCTGAATACATCTCTGGAGCATTCCCATCTGCGAAAGAAGCGATTGTTTTTCCTGTCCCTGCAGAATCTGATAGGCCTGACTGGCATTCTCAAATAAGTTTTCCTGATTAATTAGAATCGCTTTCTCTTCCTCTAATCGTTCATCTTCCTGAGTTGAAAGATTAGCCGCCTCAATCTCCTGAATTTCAAAGGAAAGGGTTTCTTTTTCCCTTTCCAGTTCACGTTCATTTATCTCCAGGGCTTTAATCTGATTTTTTAGTTTTTTTAGCTGGTTAGCCAAGTCTGCCACCACATTGAGCAGTACCAAACTTTTTTCACCACCGAAGGCATCTAAAAGACTTCGATGATTTTCTTTTTTAAATAAAGACTGATGTTCGTGCTGGCCGTGAATATCAATCAGTTCATCCCCCAAGGCTTTAAGCTGGGTCACGGTAATCATCATCCCATTGGCCCGGCAGATATTGCGGCTACGCAAATCCACCTCTCGCATCAGAATCAGCTGTCCGTCTTCAACGGGAATACCGAATTCTTCGCAAAGTTTTAAAAGCCGGGAGCGATCAGAAATTTCAAAAAGCCCCTGAACCACAATCTTATTTTTGCCGTTTCTGATATTCCCTTTATTAGCTCGATTACCAAGAACCAGGGTCAGGGCATCAATAACAATTGACTTTCCGGCCCCAGTCTCACCAGTGATGACATTCAGTCCCTGGTCAAAGTCAATGGATAAATGATCGATTAAGGTATAGTCTTTAACGACAAGATTTCTTAGCATTCAGGTCTCCTATTTTATGAGTTTTTTAAATTTCCCAACAATATCTTCAATCAGACCGCGATTTCTAACCAGGACAAAGATCGTGTCGTCCCCGGCAATGGTTCCCACTACTTCACTCCAATCCATGGAATCAATGGCTAGTGCTGCTGCCTGAGCCATAGCCGGCAGGGTTCTGATAACAATCATGTTATCAACAAAATCGATGGTTAAAACCGATTCCCGAAAAACTGCACTGACTCGTTCATTATAGATCGAACCAATGTCTTTTAGCGGCGCATAATGCTGTTTGCCTTCATAGTTCATGACCTTGATCAGCTTTAATTCTTTAATATCCCGGGAAATTGTTGCTTGCGTAACGGTAAATCCCGAATCTTTCAGAGCCTGAGCCAGCTCTTCCTGGGTCTCGATGAAATTATTCTCAATAATTTCGATAATTTTCAACTGTCTTGCAACCTTCATTTTTATTCCTCCTGATTAAGCTTAATTTTCACTACAGAGTTTAATGCGTAAACGGTCAAAGTAAGAAATCTGGTTCAGGCGAATCAGTTTTGTCGTATACACTGATTTAAAGACTTCCACCTCATCCTCCGGGGTCAGTGAAAGAGTTGTCTGTCCATCAAAGGTCAGCATAATATCCTTCTCCCGATTGCCAAATTTAAGTGTTATCTCTTCATCTTCAGAAAGCACATATGAGCGGTCATGCAAGCGGTGGGGACAAATGGGATTCAATACAATCACTCTGGCCCGGGGTGAAATAACCGGTCCCCCAGCTGCCAGCGAATAACCAGTTGATCCAGTTGGTGTCGCAATGATCAGACCATCCGCCCGAAAACTGTCAATTTTTGAACCGCTGGCATATGCTTGAATATCCATCATCCGGAATCCCCGACTTTTCACCAGAACATCGTTCAAAGCGACATAAGTCTTCGAAGTAATACCGTTTTTTCGCACCATACATCCCAGCATCATTCTTTCTTCTATATAATAATTCCCATTATTTAACTGATTTAACGCATCTTTATAAGAACTTGCTTCACTTTCTGTCAAAAAACCCAATTTCCCCAAATTAATGCCAAATATTGGAATGCGATTAAAGCAGGTTTGTCGGGCCACATATAAAAGGGTACCATCACCACCTAGAACCAGAATGCAATCCGGTTTTTTAAAAAACAGTTCTTTTTTATAAATAACCACCTGCTGATCATCACAGGCAAACTGGCCTTCAAGAAGGCAGACTGAAAAGCCCAGCTTTTGAAGCGTTACAATGCATTTCTCTGCCAAATCTTTACTTTCCGGCTTTTGCAAATTTAAGTAGATTCCCACTTGATTGATCTGTTCTGCCATTTTGTCCCTTCACTTTATGAATTCTTTATTTCCCCTTGATCACCATGAGCGGCTTCCACGATCTGAAAAATTTTCTCTGTCCAGTCGGCCGGTTTGTCATCTTCCGCATTTTTAATATATACCAGAAATTCAATATTTCCTTTGGCGCCGTGAATCGGCGAAAAATCCAGATCTAATACAGTCAGTCCTGATTTCATGATTGCTTCAAGCACCTGGCTGATTACTTCGCGATGAATTTTTCTATCCCGAATCACACCTTTTTTACCGACCTTTTCACGACCAGCTTCAAATTGCGGTTTTATCAGCCAAATGCCCAAACCATCCGTTTTCATGGCAAGCTTTAAGGCCGGTAAAAGCTTGATTATCGAAATAAAGGAAACATCCATCACCGTTCCATCGGCCTTTTCCACAAAATCATCTTCTGTCAAATGTCTGAAATTCGTTCGTTCCATGGAAACAACCCGGGGATCATTTCTTAACTTCCAGTCAAGCTGACCATATCCCACATCTATGGCATAAACTTTTTTGGCGCCATTCATCAAAAGACAATCAGTAAAACCGCCGGTTGAGGCCCCAACATCGATAAAAGTCTTGCCCTCAACGGGCATCTTAAAAACTGCCAGTCCTTTCTCCAGCTTTAATCCTCCACGACTCACATAGGGAAACTCAGCACCCTTGACATGAATCTGAGCCTCTTCGTCAACCAGGTCTCCGGCCTTGTCTTTTAACTGGTCGTTAACAAAGACAGTGCCCGCCATAATCGCTTTTCTGGCTTTCTCCCTGGTGTCAAAATAGCCGCCGTTAACTAGTAATTTATCTAAACGTTCTTTCACTTTTTTTTCCTAACTTCTATTTTTCACCACTATAAATGCTTTATGAGCGCACTGTAAGAGAATGCATAAAATCATCTTTCGTCGACAAGCAACTACTGATTTCGGTTGCAGATAAAATGTGCCAGTTCCTGTAAGAAAACTGTTCGGCTACCAATCGGTTTTAACATTTCAACTGCTTCTTTTTCCAGCTCCGCGACTTTCAATCTTGACGCTTCCAGCCCATATAGACTGACAAAGGTGGATTTGTGATTCTTTTCATCACTGCCAATTGGTTTGCCCAGGGTTTCTTCATCCCCTTCAACATCCAGAATGTCATCAACAATCTGAAAAGCCAACCCAATACGATGACTATAGCTGATTAAGCGCCCCTGGGTTGCCGGTTCAGCTTGGGCAACGATACAAGCCGCCTGAACGCTGGCTTCTAAAAGCGCTGCGGTCTTGTGCAGATGGATATAATCCAGCTCGTCAATCCCAATCACCTTATTCTCACTCTGCAAGTCTGCCACCTGGCCACCGATCATCCCTAAGATCCCCGATGCTCCCATAATGACCCGAACCGCCCGAATGTAACGGCTTAGCTCATCGCCACTGAGATTTTTACTGCCTTTAAGCATGGTTTCCACGGCATAATTAAGCAGCGCATCCCCAGCCAGGATTGCGATTGCCGGACCATAAACCTTATGGTTAGTCAGCTTGCCCCGCCGATAATCATCATTGTCCATGTCCGGTAAATCATCATGAATCAGCGAGTAGGTGTGAATCATCTCCATACCCAGCGCCAACGGCCAAATCAAAGTTTCATCACCTTCCAGACAATGACAGGTCTCCAGCATCAGTATCGGTCTCAGTCGCTTACCACCAGCGAAAAGACTGTACTTCATCGCTTCGATGATGACATCCGGCGCATCCAAGCGTCGGTCAAAGGCGCTTTCAAGCTGACCATTAATTTCCAGCTCGCGTTTCTTCAAAGCTTCTTTAAATGTCATCGCCATTCTCCTCAAAGTCAACTTCACCTTCGTTGCTCATGATAAGCACCCGACCTTCCAGCTTATCAAGGTCGGCATTTAGGTCTTTAATCATTTGCATGCCTTCTTCATATAACTTCATAGCGCTTTCAATTTCCAGTTCTTCTGATTCCAGTGATTCGGCAATCACTTCTAAGCGGTTCATTCTGGTTTTAATTTTTTTGACTGCCATTTTTTTTCTCCTCAACTTCCGTAACTGTAGCGTATGCCTGACCATCACTTAATCTCATTTTAAGCGCTTGTCCAGTTTTTATATTTTTAACTGATGTAATCAATTGCTTCGTTCCATCTTCCAGCAAAACGTATCCTCTTTTCAGAAGTCTTTCTGGGTTCATCGCCTGAATGCGTAGACCCAGCTGGTCAAGCAATAGCCTTTTTTGCGATAGACTGCGATTAATCGCCGATTTCATCGACCTTTCCATCACATCAATTTTCAGCCGCTCTTCCTGAATCCGAGCAATCGGTTGGAAGCGATGAATCCGTTTTTCAATTGCTGAAAGTCTTTCCGCCTGCAGCCTTAATTTCCTGACCTGGTTATTTTGCATGTTTATTTTTAAGTCATTGATCCGCTGAATCAGAAGATGCTGATCCTCTGCTACCATTTCAGCCGCACCTGATGGTGTCGGTGCCCGTAAGTCAGCGACAAAGTCAGTAATTGTGAAGTCGATTTCATGCCCCACTGCCGAGATAATCGGCAGGTCTGATTCAAAAATGGCCCGAGCCAGCTTTTCATCATTAAAAGCCCATAAATCTTCTATTGATCCACCGCCTCTGGCCAAAACAATCACATCAACATTTTCGGCTTCATTGAAAGCTTTAACACCGTCAATCAGACTTTTATAAGCCTCTGGTCCCTGTACTAAAGAGGGATAAACAATAATATCCATCATGGGATTGCGCCGTTTAATAATCGTAATCATATCCTGAAGCGCAGCACCAGTCGGAGAAGTAACCACGCCAACCCGACCGATAATGGCCGGAAGCTCTTTTTTGTGCTCCTGATCAAAATAACCTTTTTCTTTCAGCTGGTCTTTAAGCATCAGAAAAGCCTGATACAGATCGCCTTTGCCTCTTGGTTCCATGCTTCTAACAGTCATCTGATACTGACCACTGGGCAGATAAATCCCAATTGCCCCCCTGATCGTCACCTGATGACCTTCCTGGGGCAGAAAATTCAGGTTCTTAACAACATTGCGAAACATCACACAATCCAGTTTGCTTTGGCTGTCTTTCAAAGAAAAGTATAAATGACCGGCAGCCGATTTACGGACATTGGAAAGTTCTCCCTGAATCAGGAGATTTTTTAGCAGGCTGTTGCTTTCAAGCAAAGTCTTAATATATTGATTTACATCTGATACACTTAATACTTTTGAATTCAAAGAAACTCCTTTCCGACCCTTTTCACTAACGCAAAATTTCCTCCATCCCCAATAAGGCATTTCCGATCGCATTATCTCGGGAATATTCGCCCGGGGCAAAATATAGTTTTAAGCCCTTTAGCTCCGTTTCGATCCGCTTTTTTATGATTTCATTGGACATCACGCCACCCGAAAAGAGCACCGCAGCGGTCTTTTTTTTCGTCTTTTGTTGTTCAATCGTTTTTGCCAGTGTCATGGCTATATTATCAAAAAGCTGGCGGGCAATCAAATTGGGGGGAAGACCCTTTTGCAAGGCCATTTTCGCCTGATTTTCCTGACCTGAAAAGTGAAAACCGCCATCGATCACAGATGTGGAAAATATCTTTTGGCCACCGCTTTCAGCTGTCAAGGCCAGTTTTTCCAGCTCTCTGCCAGCAGGAAATTTTAATCCCATCTGAACACCAATCCGATCAATCAGCTGACCGGCATTTAAATCAAAACTTTGGGAAAGTATTCGGCAGTCAAAACCTGACTCTCTCTTTTCTACCCATAAAACTTCTGAAGTACCGCCCGAAAAATGAACAGCAATAAAAGTGTCTTCCTTAAGCGCCTCGCCACTGCCATAAATGGCGGCCCGAATATGATTTTCCTGATGACTGGTTTTTAAAAGCGGTTTCTTTAAAAGAATCGCCAGACTTTCAGCCAGGCTTTCACCAGCTTTAAATACCGGCATATAAGAATCCGCAAGCGGTCGCGGACTTTTAGAGCAGCAAATCACTTCAATTTCATCATGAAGATTAAGTCCTTCCAACACCTTGGGGAGGTTTCCCACATGCTGAAAAAGAGCATCCGACTGACGCAAACCTCTTTCTCCCGGTTTGACCGTCAAAAGGATCCCCTTTTGATAGAGCAGTTTTAGCGAATCATCAACCAGCGCCACCGAAGTGGTATAATTGCTGGTATCAATCCCTAGACTCAGGGCACACATATCGACCATCCTTTGCAAGCTTATTTAAGATTCCATTGACATATACTTTGCCATTTTCGTCGCCGTATTTTTTTGTCAGTTCGATGGCTTCGTTGATGATAACCTGAAATGGCACTTTTTCTTCCATATAAACAAGCTCGCAGATTGCCATGCGCAAAATAGATTTTTCGATTTTGGGAATGCGGTCTAACTGCCAGGATTCTTTTAGATACTCATCCAGAATTCCATCGATCTCTTTTAAATGAGATTTTGTGGTTTCGATCACATTTTTCCCATAATCCAAACTCATGTCCTCATTTTCGAGAAACGAATCGACACTTTCTGAAAAATCCTGGGATTCTGGATGAAAATCCAATTGGAAAATACCCTTAAAAGCATTCTCCCGTTCTTTTTTTCGGCTCATTTCTTCTCCTTTAATAATGAAGGACACCGGCTGGTGTCCTCCCAAATGAAGCGATCTTTACATACCTGATCCTTCTATTCGTACATTTACCGCTGCTACAGCAATCCCGGCCATGGATTCAACGGCCATCTTAACTTTTTTCTGAACCTCTTTTGATACTTTGACAATCTCCACACCTGGTTCTGTGATCAGATAAACCCAAATTGACAGACTTGCATTTTCATGGCTGATCTTAATTCCCTTTAAAGAATTATTAATTGAAAGCTTATCCTTAATTTCATCAGTGATGCGCAAAGAAATTCGCTCAACCCCGCTGACTCCAGTCGCTGAAAGACTGACGATGGAGCTGATCATTTCATCTGTTACATCAAAAGCCGGATTGTTCTTCATTTCAGACACCCTAGTTAGACTTCCTGATGGCAGTCACAACCATCTTCTCCGCAGCAGGACGATACCGATTCATCCAGAATAAAGGGCTCGCCGCATTCCGGGCAGACAACTGAATCATCTTCAAAAGATTCAAAATCAGTGATAAATACATTACCGCATTCCGGGCAAATTACTTCGTAATAATCATCATCAAGATCTTCATCGTCGTCATCTATAAAGTCTTCATCAAGAATGAATTCTTCCAGATCAGATAAATCATCATCAACCATTTCAACATAGGTCTCCAGGTCTTCCTGCGCTTCTGTCAAACCATCTAGGGCGTCCACAACATCTTCTAGAATATCCATTACCTGAAAGAGAATCCGGCCTTCATTAGAGGTTTCATCAATATTGAGACCATCCATCAAACCTTTTGTGTAAGCTACTTTTTCATTAATAAATTTCATCTTAGACCCTTTCCATGTACTCACCAGTACGTGTATCAATCCGTATTACATCACCAGTTTCAACGAATAAAGGTACATTGATAGATGCGCCTGTTTCAACTATCGCTGGTTTGTTAGCGCCAGTTGCGGTATCTCCTTTAAAGCCTGGATCTGTCTGTGTCACTTCAAGTTCGACAAAATTAGGAGCGGCAACAGAGAAAGCCACACCTTTTAAAGATTTAACTGTCGCATTATCATTTTCCTTTAAATATTTCATGGCTTCTTCCACCTGTTCGTAGTTCAGGGGAATTTGCTCATAGGTTTCGGCATCCATAAAGTAATACAGACCGCCATCTTCGTACAGATACTGCATTTCCCGCGTTTCCACCTGAGCTTTTGGATAGCGTTCGGTGGGGCTGAAAGATTTTTCGACTACAGCACCGCTGATCACATTCTTAATTTTAGTTCGTACAAAAGCTGCGCCTTTTCCCGGTTTTACATGTTGAAACTCAACAATTGTAAACACATTTCCATCCATTTCAAAGGTCACACCTTTTTTAAAATCACCCGCTGAAACCATATTTTACCTCCATTATGAGTAAGCTTATTCCTATTCTATTCAATACCATTATTCTAACATATATCATCGCACACGTCATCTACATTTCTTAATGTAGAATCCGGCTTTTTTGCCGTAATCGCCCGCACTAAACCGGTCAGATCAGCAATTTTTTGAATCTGCAAAAAGCCATTTTGCTTAAGCAGTTCAATTACATCATCTTCCTGATGGTCGCCAATTTCCAAGGCCAGCATCCCGCCAGATTTTAGGTAGCTTTTTGCTTCTGCGGCAATCCGCCGATAAAAATCAAGACCGGTCGCACCGCCATCCAATGCCATAGTCGGCTCGTATTCATAAATATCCTGAGCCAACTTGGGAATTTCACCGCTGGGGATATAAGGCGGATTTGAAACAATCAGGTCAAAGACCGCATTCGGCGAAAATTTTTCAAATAAATCAGAATGCATCAAATCAACACGTCCGTTCACTAATACATTAGCATTTTCACCTGCAATTTGCAGCGCTTTTTCCGAATAATCACTGAGCGTCATTTCAATTTCCGGGTAAAAATATTTTAGGACAATCCCGATGGCACCGCTGCCGGTACAAAGATCCAAAACTTTTTTTCCTCGGGGATTAACATTTTTAAGCCAGGAAATCAGTTCTTCCACCATCGCTTCCGTATCCGGCCGGGGAATTAAAACATCGGCATTAACTAAGAAATTTAGTCCCATGAATTCTTTATGCGCAAGGATATAGGCCACCGGTTCATGGGCCGCCCGTCTTTCAACCATGACCAGATATGCCTCCTTTAACGCTTCTGCAACAGAATCATCCCCATGGGTATAGAAAAAAACACGATCCCTCTTAAAGATCTGCGACGCCAGCAGTTCGGCCTCGAAACCGCAATTTTCAATACCCGCAGCCAAAAGAATCTGCCGCGCTTCTCTTAATAGTTCCCCAATCGTCATCACATACTCCATTTAAAATCAACAATAAAAAAGCCGGTTGAGAAACCGACTCTTTATCACGTTATTCTGCTGATTCGTTTTTAATACCGTATCGTTTATTAAATCGATCAACACGTCCACCACTGTCAACAAGTTTCTGTTTTCCAGTGAAAAAAGGATGACAAGCTGAACAGATTTCCACTTTCAGTTCTGGATTAACCGAACCGGTTTCAAATGTATTTCCGCATGCACATTTCACTACTGATTTTCCATAATTTGGATGAATGCCTTCTTTCATCGAATTCACCTCATTTCTTTATTTAATTAATAATTTTCCATTATTATTTTATCAACCGCAACATTATATCAGATTTTCCTTAAAATTTCAAACATTTTGTGCATTATATTTTTCAAGAAATTTATTCAGAAATTCTTCATTATTCTTAGTGCGTTCTAGAATAGTTATCATTTTATCGGTCAGATCATAAACTGTACTGCTCTTGTAAATCCGTCGGATATCAAAGCTGACTTTCAGTTCTTCTTCGGAAAGAATCAGTTCCTCGCGCCTGGTTCCTGAACGGCTTAAATTAATGGCTGGATAAATTCTACGCTCAGCCAGTTCTCTTTCCAGATGCAGTTCCATATTTCCAGTACCTTTAAATTCTTCGTAGATGACATCATCCATCCGGCTACCAGTATCTAAAAGAGCTGTGGCCAGTATGGTCAGGCTGCCGCCTTCTTCAATCTTACGTGCCGAACCGAAAAATTTCTTGGGAAAATACAAGGACTCCGGATCAAGTCCACCAGAAAGGGTTCTGCCCGATGGTGATACCACCAGGTTGTTGGCTCTGGTCATTCGGGTAATGCTGTCCACCAGAATCACCACATCTTTCCCTTGTTCAACCAGACGTTTGCCTCGTTCCAACACAATTTCCGCGACGCGGATATGATTTTCCGGCGGCTGATCAAAGGTTGAATAAACGATATCGGCATCAACTGACCGGGAAATATCCGTGACCTCTTCCGGCCGTTCGTCAACCAGTAAGATAATCAGTTCAATGTCTTTATGATTAGTGGTAATCCCGTTGGCAATTTCTTTTAAGAGTATAGTCTTTCCCGCTTTTGGCGGCGCTACAATCAGCCCACGCTGGCCTTTTCCCACTGGCGCAAAGACGTCGATGATTCGCGTTGATAAAACATCCCGTTCCGTTTCCAGAGTAATCTTCTGATTGGGAAAAATCGGTGTCAGCTGTTCGAATTTTGGCCGCTGAGCAATTTTTTCGGGGATATCACCATTAACCGTTTCTACATAAAGCAGCGCGTCATATTTTTCGTTCTCCCCTGACATCTTGATCTTACCGACAATTTTATCGCCGGTACGCAGATTAAAACGTCTGATCTGATTAGCCGGCACATAGATATCCTGGTCACCGGAAACGTAATGGTTGGTTCTCAAAAAGCCGTAGCCTTCCGAACTGACATCGAGAATTCCTTCCTGGGAATTTTTAAAGCGCTCCATGTCTTTTTTATCATCAACATAAAGCAGGCGGTTAATTTTTTTAATAATATCCGCTGTTTTCTGACCGTTGACATTTTCCAGAAACAGCATCGCCGAATACTTTTCACCAGGCTTTGGCGGTCTGACCTTTCCGCTTAAAATATCCCCGGTCTCCAGTTTGAATTTCTGAATTTGCGAACCGGAAATATAAACATGTTCTTCCTGCGATTTCATATCCGGTGTTTTAATAAAGCCGTAACCTTCAGGAACGATCTCCAAAACGCCTTCAACAATTGTCACATTATCCATTGGATCCTTAATTTTGTGATAAGGAGAACGGCCATTCTCTACCTTTTTCGTCTGCCGTTTTGGTTCATCTGTTGATTTTGGCGTTTCTTTTTTGACCGCCGCTTCTTTACTTTTTTCCTGAATAAGGATTAATAATTCGCCCTTTTTTAGACGGCTGATTTTATCGATCCCCATGTCTTCCGCTACTTTACGCAGCTCAACCAGGGTCTGTTCTTCCAGTGGTTTCGTGTCCAAATGATGCCTCCGAGAATAGATTTTGAGAAATTGATCCACTTGAATCGTGTAGAATTATAACTTGTAGATGGTTAAATGTACCATAAACTCACGCAAATGTCAAAATTGATTCTCCAAGTTTAGCTGATTGACAAATTAAAGAAAAGCATGCTATATTATAATTAAATTTAGCTTGCGTTTTCGTTCACTAACGATATATCGATCAATCTGAACAGGCAATGACCTTTCCGGGTCATGGGGCCGGGCTTTCATTTGGAAGCAGCAGTATGTGATATACACATCTGTGGGACAGTATGTTCCCCAGATGTGTTTTTTTTTTAGAAAGCGAGATCAAATCAATGGTTGAAAAAAAACACGTAACCGGTTTATCGTCTGCCGAAGCAAAAGCTCGGTTGGACAAATATGGCAAAAATGAACTAGTTCCTCAAAAAAAAGAAAGTATCTTTAAGAAAATATTTCACATTATTACCGCACCCATGTTTCTTCTACTGATTGCCGCAGCAGTGATTTATTTCCTCTTAGGCCAACCGGGAGACGGTGCTGTCATGCTGATTTTTGTTGTTGCAATCATCAGCATAGATGTCATCCAGGAATTAAAAACCGACAAAACTGTTAAAGCCCTTCAAGATTTATCCGCACCACATATTTCGGTCATTCGGGATGGTCAAGCGATTTTAATCGAAAGCGCTGATCTGGTTCCTGGCGATCTGATGCTTCTGTTTGAAGGTGTGAAAATACCAGCCGACGGCGTAATTGTCCGGTGTAGTGATCTTTGTGTTGATGAATCATTATTAACCGGCGAAGCCGAAGCTGTCTGGAAATCAGAAACAGCTATGGAAGACTCTGCAGATTACTGGCAGAAAAACTGGTGTTATGCCGGAACCCTGGTAACTCAGGGAACGGCCACTGTTGAAGTGCTAAAAACCGGAGCTTTAACCGAATATGGAAAAATCGGCCAACATATCGCCAGCACCGAGAATGAGGATACCCCACTACAAAAGCAGACTGACAAGCTGGTTAAAGTCTGTGCAATCATCGCCGGTCTGCTTCTTTTGATGGTTGCCTTCTTCACCTATATGAATATCGCTGATCATCCCTTTAAAGAACGGCTTATTGAGAGTATCCTATCCGGTATCACTCTGGCTATGGCCATGATTCCTGAGGAATTTCCGGTTATTTTAACTGTTTTTTTATCTATGGGCGCTTGGCGACTGGCTAAAAAGAATGCCCTGATCAGAAGACTGCCATCTGTGGAAACATTGGGTGCTGTCTCAATTCTTTGTGTTGATAAAACCGGAACGATTACCATGAATCAGATGACCATGCAAGAGACCTGGCCACTGGATCATTCTGAAAACGAACTGATTGAACATATGGGAATGGCCTGTGAAACTGACGCCTATGATCCAATGGAAAAGGCAATGCTTTTATTCTGTGAGCAGCATGGCATCACCAAAGAGTCTTTATTTTCCGGTCGCTTACTGGCCGAATATCCATTTACTAACGAATTAAAAATGATGGGACATGTCTGGGAAAAGGCGGGTCGAATTATTATCACGGCGAAAGGATCACCAGAACGAATCATCAGACAATGCGATTTAGTCGATGAAAGACAGCGTAAGATCGAAGAAAAAGTCAATCAAATGGCCAAAGACGGCCTACGGGTCATTGCCGTTGCCACATATTTTCCCGTTGATGAAAATGACATCCCAGAAAATATTACTGACTGCCATTTTTCTTTTGAAGGTCTGGTTGGTCTGGTTGATCCGCCACGGGAAGGCATCAGTAAGGATATTGCCCTATGTAACCAGGCTGGCATCCGAGTTGTAATGATCACTGGCGATAACGGCGTCACAGCTGCTTCGATAGCCAAAATAATCGGCATGAAAAAATGCGACTCCCACCTGACCGGTGCAATGATCGATAATATGTCAGATGAAGAACTCCGGCAGCAGGTTAAGAATACCAGTATTTTTTCTCGGGTTATTCCTGAGCATAAAATGCGAATTGTCAATGCCTTTCGATTCAATGGCGAGATCGTCGCCATGACGGGTGATGGTGTCAATGATGCACCGGCTCTTAAAAAGGCCGATATTGGCATTGCTATGGGTAAAAGAGGCAGTGAAGTATCACGTGAAGCTGCTGATATGATTCTGATGGATGACAATTTCACAACTATTGTAGAAACCGTCAAAGATGGCAGACGCTTATACGACAATATAAAAAAAGCCATTGGCTATGTTTTTTCCATTCATATCCCCATTGCCTTTTCAGCCCTGCTGGCACCTATTCTGGGAATCCCACCAGCCAGCCTTTTTCTGCTGCCGATTCATATCGTTCTTCTTGAACTGCTGATCGATCCGACCTGTTCAGTAGTGCTTGAACGACAGCCAGCCGAATCTAATATAATGAAACGTCCACCTCGCAAAGCAGATGCAAAAATACTTGATGCCGCCGTGCTGACCAAAAGTCTATTTCAGGGTTTTATTATCTTTTTGGCGGCGTTTGGCAGTTATTGTTTTCTGCTTGATAAAAATCCCGACAACGCTGGTCTGGCAAGGTCTATGGGACTGACAGTGATTATGTTTTCAAATCTTTTTCTGGTCCAGGTCAACTCTTCTTCTTATGATTCACTTTTTACTTCTATCAGAAGACTTGCTAAAGATCGTGTGATGTGGGGAGCCAATTTTTTAATGATTATTTTTGTTCTGATCATACTCTACACACCATTTTCTTCTTTTTTAAAGCTATCCCCTTTATCAGCTAATCAATTGCTGATTGCTCTGGCCCTTTCAGCTCTAGCCGTTTTGTGGATTGAACCTGTCAAAATTTTTTTGCGAAAATCGGGCAAAAAACAAATTAAATAGCTTTTGACACCAAATTGACACAGAACTCGCTTACACTATAATTAGAATAAGAGGTCAATATAATTACTTTGACCTGGAAAAGGAGGAAGTGCAAATGAAGAAAAAACTAATTCTCATTTTATCACTGGTGATGATGCTGGCAACCGCCGGAACCGCGATGGCAGCGGGTCGAGCCGGTAATGGTGCCTGTGACGGAACCGGTTTGGGAATTGGCAATGGCGGCGTTGCTCAACATCTCAACGAAGATTGTGATGGCGGATTCATCGATGAAAATGGTGATGGTGTCTGTGATAATGCTCCAGCTGAAGGTGTAATGCACCGCGGTGGCAGATGGTAAATATTTTAACCTGCAATGATACTGACGTAATAAAGATGCTGGTTGCTTAATTTGATTTATTATCAAAAATAGCAACCAGCATCTTTTTTGCTTCATAAAAAACATCAATAAAATTGCTCATTTAGGCACTAATTGAAAACGCTTCAATATAGAGTAACTTCAGAAAAATATAGCAAAGCCAGATTGTTGGCCTTAATTTTGTGCGTCCTTAACGACTTCGATCATGATCGCATTTTCTACTCGCCTTTTTTCCAGTTCGCAGCTAATTTTGTGGGGTTTCATAATAGTGCCATTAAAGTTGTAAGCATTCGCATGGCAACCTCCACCACAAAAATACTTGGCCCAACAGGACTGGCAATCATCTTTCTTTAAAAGATTTCCAGCATCAAAATGTTTTTTGATCTGTTGATTATCAATACCGCTTTCTACATGACCCATTTTAAATGACTCATCCCCCACAAATTGATGACAGGGATAAATATCCCCTTGGGGGGTCACCGCTACATAGTCACGACCGGCGCCACAGCCAGAAAGCCGTTTATAAGCGCAGGGACCCTGATCAAGCTCCACATTAAAGTGGAAAAAGTTATAGTCAAGACCTTCACTTTCCTGGTTTAAATAATCAAGTGCTAATTGATCATACTCTTTCTCTAAAGCTTCTAGGTCTTCTTCACGAATGGCGTAGTCGTGAGTCGGTTCTGCCACCACAGGTTCAACAGAAATACTTCTAAAACCCTGCTCGGCCAAAAATTTTACATCATTTGCAAAATCAAGATTATGATGGGTGAAGGTTCCCCGGATATAATGATCTTTGTCCCCTCTTAGATCTGCCATCTTTTTGATGTTATCAATAATGACATCAAAGGAACCCTGATCATTGATTGTCTTTCGCATTTGATCATTAATTTCTTTACGGCCGTCAAGGCTCAAAACCACATTATCCATGGTTTCATTTAGGTACTCCCGCGCCTGCTGGTCAAGCAGCACGCCATTGGTTGTCATTGTATACTTGAAACTCTTACCGTTTTTTTGCGCTACCTGGTTACCATATATAACCAGCTCTTTAACGACATCCAGATTCATCAGCGGTTCGCCGCCAAAGAAATCAATTTCCAAATTTTTACGGTCACGAGCCTGACCAACCAAAAAATCGATTGCCTTTTTACCCACATCCAGAGGCATCAGACATTTTTCGCCTTCAAAGTCACCCTGAGCCGCAAAACAATATTCACATTTCAAGTTGCAGTCGTGGGCCACATGCAGACAAAGCGCCTTAATCAAGTCAGTATTGCCGTACTGGCTGGGGTCATAATCATGTTTACTAAAAAGAACCCCCTCTTTAATCAGACCTTCGATTTCCGAAAGCGCTTCAATCACGTCTTCTTTTTTATATTTCGGGCTCAGAACCTTGATGATTTCTTCTTTGGGATACTTTTCAAACAACTCTAGTATCTCGTAAGAAAGGTCATCCACTGCCAGTACTGAACTTGTATCCACATCCAAGACTATATTTAATCCATTTAACCGGTATTGATGTATCATTATTACTCCTATTTTTAAAAATGAAAAAAGGCCATCTCTTTGAGACAGCCTTAACGTTTCGTTTATTTTGTCTGTTTACATTTCTGATTGCCAACGGTACAAGATGTTTTACAGGCTGACTGACAAGATGTCTGGCATTCGCCGCATCCTTTATTTTTTACTTCTGTTAATCGTCCTTTTTTAACAAGTTTAATATGCTTCATTCTACTCACCTCTATTCCTTTGCTTCATCGATTTCTTCGTAATCCGCATCAACTACGTTTGGCTCTTCCAGCTGATCATCAGTATCGGCTTCTTCAACCAGGTCTTCGGCATCAGCTGAATTAACTACCTTGGCAATAGCTGACTTGGTAATCAGCGCCTTGTGATAGTCTGGCAATAGTTCGATTGTTACATTTTCGCTTCCGATAGCATAAATGATGCCATAAAATCCACCAATGGTCAGAATCTCATCTCCAGGCTTCATGTTGGAACGCATGGTTTCGACTTCTTTTCGCTGTTTATTCTGTGGTCGAATTACAAAGAAATAGAAAAAAACCAGTACCAGAATCAAAGGAAGAATCATTGTTAAATCCAATCCCATATTAACACTCCTTATTTTATTATTCGGTTATTCCGAATTTTTCAAAAAACTCACGTTTGTAAGCTAATAATCGATCATCCATTATTGCTTCACGAATTTTTCTCATCGTTACAAGTGTAAAGTATAAATTATGATATGTCAATAACCTGGCTCCCAAAATTTCCCCGGCTTTGATCAAATGGCGCAGATAAGCCCGACTATAGTTCCGACAAACGAAACAGTCGCACTCCGAATCCAGCGGCGAAAAATCCTCTTTATAGGTAGCATTCCGAACGACAACTTTACCGTGACTGGTAAAAGCGGTCCCGTTTCTGGCAATCCGTGTCTGCAATACACAATCAAACATATCAATCCCCCGGACGACCCCTTCAAACAGCGCGTCCAATGAGCCGACTCCCATCAGATAGCGGGGTTTGTTTTTGGGTAAAAGCGGGGTGGTGGCATCAAGCATCCGATACATGACATCCTTGGCTTCGCCTACACTTAAGCCGCCGATCGAATAGCCCGGAAAATCAATTTCCAAAAGCTCTTTAACACTTTGGGCTCTAAGATCTTCGTACATCCCGCCCTGAACAATCCCAAACAGCGCCTGGTCATGGGGCCGCTTGTGAGCTTCCTTGCATCTTTTCGCCCACCGGCTGGTCATTTCCATGGATTTTTTGGTATACTCGTAATCCGCTCCGGCCGGTGCACATTCATCAAAACACATGATAATATCGGCACCAATGGAATTTTGCATATCGATGGACTTCTCCGGTGTCATGAAATGACGTGAACCATCGATGTGGGATACAAATTCAACTCCCTCTTCGGTAATTTTTCTTAAATCATTTAAAGAAAAAACCTGAAATCCACCACTGTCGGTTAAAATCGGCCGGTCCCAGTTCATAAATTTGTGCAGACCGCCAGCTTTATCCATAATCTCCTGGCCAGGCCGTAAATAAAGGTGATAGGTGTTGCCCAAAATAATATTGGCATCCATTTCTTCAAGATCCTCGGATGTCATGGACTTAACGGTCGCCTGGGTCCCCACTGGCATAAAAATCGGGGTGTTGATGACACCATGAGGGGTATGAATTTTCCCCACCCGCGCTCCGGTGTCTTTACACTCCTTAATCAGTTCATATCGAAACTCGTTCAATCTAAATTACTCCTTATATTTATACTCAATCAAAGCCAACACACGATGCTGATGCTCATAATTTTACTTTTTCTTCTATTAAAACTTGCGTTTTTCTTTTGTTGCCATAAATAAACATAGCATCGCCAAAGCTGAAAAAGCGGTATTTACTAACCACTGCCTGGCGATAGGCCGCCATGATCGCCTGATGGTCATAAAAGGCCGACACCAGCATTAGAAGGGTTGATTCCGGCAGATGAAAATTGGTAATCAGAGCATCTACCACCCGCCACTCATAACCCGGATAAATGAAAATATCAGTGGACCCGGCGTAGGCTTCGACCTGGCCCTGGTGAATATTGGCATTGCTCTCCAGCGTTCGCACCGAGGTGGTTCCCACTGCAATAACCCGGCCGCCCTTTTTTTTGGTTTCACGAACTAACCGGGCAGTTTCTTCAGAGACCTCAAAGTACTCTTCATGCATATGATGAGACTCAATCTGATCGGTTTTTACCGGTCTGAAAGTTCCAATTCCCACATGCAAAGTCACTTCAGTAACCCTTACCCCTTTTTTCTCAATTGCTTCAATCAGATCCGGGGTAAAATGAAGTCCCGCCGTCGGTGCCGCCGCCGATCCTTCAATTTTGGCATAAACCGTCTGATAACGGGTTTTATCTTTTAAGCTTTCGTGAATATAGGGCGGAATCGGCATCAGTCCAATTTGCTCAATAATTTCCTCAAAGATCCCTTCATAATCAAAACGGATAATACGCAGTCCGCCTTCGGTGGTTCCCACGATCTCACCTGAAAGATCGGGACTGAAACGAATTTTCGAGCCTATTTTTGCCCGCTTGCCGGGTTTGACCATGATTTCCCATTCATGAGCAGACAGATGTCTTAACAAAAGGATTTCCACCTGGCCGCCGGTATCTTCTCTTTTCCCAAATAGTCGAGCTGGCAACACTTTTGTATTGTTCATAACCAGCAAATCGCCCGGTTTTAAGTAATCCAACAGATCATAGAAGTGCCGATCCTTAATTTCACCGGTTTCTCTGTTGATTACCATTAAGCGGGATTCATCACGTTTCTCCAGAGGATGCTGGGCAATTTGTTCCTGTGGCAGTTCATAATAAAAATCTGATTTATTCATTCATTTCTTCCTTGTCCATATCAAATGTCATCTTCATTTGAAGACTGTTCTCCTCAATTGGCACCATTAAACCCAGATGTCGGTAACCGTGGGGCGTAATCATCCTTCCACGAGGGGTCTTGACCAAAAATCCCAGCTGGATCAGATAAGGTTCATAAACTTCTTCAATGGTATTTTTTTCTTCACCAATAGCCGCCGCCAAAGTATCTAAACCAACTGGACCACCGGCAAATTTTTCAACGATCGTCAGAAGCATAATCCGATCAATCTGATCCAGACCCACAGCGTCAACCTCAAAAAGATCGAGGGCTTCCCTGGTGGAAGATAAATCAATCACACCGCGGCCTTCAATCTCACAATAATCTCTGACCCTTTTTAGCAAGCGATTGGCAATTCGCGGCGTTCCCCTTGATCTGATGGCTAGTTCGTGGGCACCTTCTTCATCGATTTTCACATCCAGAATGCCTGATGAACGACTGATAATTTTTGTCAGCTCATCAGCATTGTAAAGTTCCAGTCGCTGAATCACGCCAAAACGGTCCCTGAGCGGCGAGGTTAAAAGGCCTACCCGGGTGGTTGCGCCAATTAAGGTAAAAGGCGGCAGTTCCAGACGAATCGACCGAGCGCCCGGTCCTTTGCCAATAACAATATCCAGGGCAAAATCTTCCATGGCCGGATATAACACTTCCTCAACAGACCGTTGCAGTCGGTGAATTTCATCAATAAAAAGAATATCGTCTTCTTTTAGAGCGGTTAAAATCGCCGCCAGGTCTCCAGCCTTTTCAATAGCTGGACCCGAGGTAGTCTTAATACCCACGCCCATTTCATTGGCAATGATATTAGCCAGCGTCGTTTTACCCAGACCCGGGGGGCCGTACAAAAGAACGTGATCCAAACTTTCGTTTCTTTTTTTTGCCGCCTTGATGAATATATCCATCTGCTTTTTGACCCGTTCCTGGCCCACATATTCACTCAGTCCCTGGGGTCGAAGATTTTTTTCAATATCCAGATCGTGCTCGGTAAAATCCGTGGTGATTATTCGCTCTTTCATTGTCTACCTTCCCTTCAGCGGATTGGCTCCCCGCAAAGCTCTGGCAACCAGTTCTTCCAGGGTTAAATCCTCTGAATAGATGTTCTTAACCATCTGCGATGCTTCCTGTTCCATAAAGCCCAGACCCAGCAGAGCCTCAGTAGCTTCCTGCGTTAACCCGCCATTTTTAAATCCAACCAGAACATCGGCTTTTTCCAGCGTCACATCCTTATAGCGGTCTTTCAGTTCCAAAATAATCCGGCTGGCTGTCTTAAGACCAATTCCCGGTGCCTTGGCAATGGCTTTAGGGTCATTATTTAAAATATGCATGATCAGTTCACTTTTTGAAAACTGTGACAGGAGACCCATGGCCGCCTTGGGACCAATTCCCGAAATACCAATCATGGTGCGAAACATTTCCCGTTCGTCGGTGGTCAAAAATCCGTACAAGGCATGTTCGTCATCTTTAATCACCTGATGAAGATACAGCTTGACCTCCGAATTAATAATTGGCAACTCCTGCATGGTGGTAGTAGAGGCTTTTAACAGATAGCCGATCTTCTGACATTCCACCACGATCGAATCACTGTAATTTTCTTTTAAAGTGCCAATAATATACTCGTACATGATGCCTCCTAAACCGCTTCGATTTCATTTAACTCTGACTATTCTATCAGATCTCAGATATTTTTCAACCGCAAGACCAAAGAAAAAGCTGCCAAAGGAAACTTTATTTCCTTTGGCAGCTTTTTCAAAAATGTCCCAAGTGATGTCCTTTATTTTTGACGCCCTAGCGTATGCCAGGTGGGTGTCTTGTCTCTGGTTTCTGCCTTCCACTGATAAAACGAGGCCCGACATCTGCCAGTGAACAGTCAGACTCCCTATTAAATGATGTAGGTTCAAAAATAAAGTAGGTCGACAATCACCTTGGGATAGTTCTATTATACATGTTTTCCCCTTAAATTTAAAGAGCAAATTTTTATCATGAAGAAACAGCTTTTAGCTGATAATTTCAAGCGCCGATCGCACATTGTCAACCGCCATCAGCTCGATCCCTTTTACATTGAGGCCCTTCTGATTGCCTTTAGGTATAATACAACGTTTAAAGCCTAGCTTAAGACCTTCCACCAGGCGTTTTTCCATTTGCGAAATGCTGCGGACTTCACCCGTCAAACCTACTTCTCCAAGAATCATCAAATCTTCAGGAATTTCAAATTCCCGCAGACTGGAATAAAGGACACTGATAATGGCCAGATCTAAGGCAGGTTCATCGATGCGAATACCACCAACCACATTGATATAAGCGTCAAAGGAAGACAAATCGATGCCCAATCGCTTCTCCAGAATCGCCATCAGTAAAACCATCCGGTTGTGATCAGTTCCGGTTGCCATCCGCCGGGGATTGCCAAATCCGGAATGTGAAATCAAACCCTGCAGCTCAACCAACAGCGGTCGGCTCCCCTCCATACAGGGAATTACCACTGACCCGCAGGTATTTTCCGGGCGGCTGTCCAGCATCATCTCGGATGGATTTGCTACTGTCTGCAAACCCTTTTGTGTCATCTCAAAAATACCGATCTCATTAGTTGAACCAAATCGATTTTTAACGCCTCTGAGCACCCGATAGGTATGATATTTTTCTCCTTCAAAATAAAGTACCGTATCAACCATATGCTCCAGCACCCGGGGACCGGCAATATTACCTTCTTTGGTTACATGACCCACCAGGACCATAGCAATATTGTCCTTTTTTGCCACCTGCATCAGAGCGCCGGTGTTTTCCCTGATCTGACTCACACTGCCCGGAGCCGACGTAATATCCGGGCTGTACATGGTCTGAATGGAGTCAATGATAACGATAGTCGGGTTTGTTTCCTCGATGGTTTTAAGGATATAGGGGATATTGATTTCTGAAAGAAACAGAATGTTCTCCGATTTAACCAGCATCCGTTCACCGCGCATTTTTAGCTGCTGCTCCGATTCCTCTCCGGAAATATAGAGAACCTTATGGCCCTGAACGCCCAAACTTTCTGTGGCCTGTAAAAGCAGAGTAGATTTACCAATCCCCGGATCGCCGCCCAATAGAATCATTCCCCCCGGTACGATGCCACCCCCCAGTACCCGATCCAATTCAGAGTTTAAAGTTTTAATCCGGTTTTCACCGGAATAAGTAATTTCCTCTATTGATTTGGGTTTGGAATAAACCCCGCGCTCACGGGTAGAGGATACTTTTACGCCACCGGAAAAGTCGGTTTCTTCAACCAGTGAATTCCATTCGCCGCATTCGGGACACTTTCCCATCCATTTAGCCGCATTATAACCGCAATTCTGACAGACAAAGATCGTCTTTTTTTTAGCCATCTCGCCTCCTTATTCCATCCATTTGTAAATCAGGTAGCCAATCAAACCACCGATCAGATTGAGGATAATGTCATCAATATCAGCTCGTCGACTGGTCAAAAAGAAAAACTGGATCACTTCAATTAAAGCTGAACTACCCAGACAAACAATAAAAATTTCCAGAAAGCCCACTTTTTTCTTACGACTTAAGGGATATAAAAGCCCCAGTGGCACAAAAAGTATAATGTTCCCAAATAAATTGATAAAAGAGGACGTAAAAACATTCAAAATAATTTCTTTTATGTCAGTGGGATTGGTTGCCAGATAATCCCAGTCAATAATGCCGTTTTCAACGATATCATAGAAAAAATTATCTATACTGGTGATGGGCACCAGATTATATGTGGTTTCGTAGGTAATATTGCTGCTATCCGGTAAGAGTGTCATCATAAACAGACCAAACAGATAGGCTAAGAAGACAAGTTTGATCATAAACCTGGCCCGATTATTTTTTATCATCCTAATTTCCCCTCGTTTTTTTTAAGCCTAACTATTATATAAAAAAAACCTTTAAACTTCCACAGAAATTTAAAGGTTGTAAATTTTTTGTAAACAATATTTTATAAGTCCAGTTTCATATCACCGTCTTTAATCCAATTTTTAGCATATAACAGGCGATAAAAGAGATAAGTCAACAGCGCCGGTAGAATAAATTGTAACAAAGCAATCCCCAAGACAATGTTGGTCATAGAATCGCCCGCTTCTGTCATGGCCATGACCGTTCCGATCTGTCCCACAAAACCACAAGTTCCCATCCCCGCTGCGACGGAAGTATTTTTCATCTGAAAAACGGTTGTCGCTAAAGGTCCCAGCAATAATGATGCCAGGGTTGGCGGAATCCAAATTTTGTAGTTTTTAATGATATTGGGCATCTGAATCATAGAGGTGCCAATCCCCTGGGCAGCCAGGCCGCCAACACCGTTATCCTTGTAGCTTTGGATGGCAAATCCGACCATCTGACAACAGCAGCCCACCGTCGCCGCCCCCGCCGCTAAACCGGAAAGACCTAACATAATGCAAAGTGCCGCACTAGAAATGGGCAGGGTTAAAACGATCCCAACCACCACCGCAATGACAGCCCCCATGATAATTGGTTGTTGGATAGTGGCCCACATAATCAGATCGCCAAGCCCCGTCATTAAGGCACCAATGGGTGGACCAACGATTGCTGCGGTTATGGCGCCAACAATCATGGTGACAAAAGGAGCGACTAAAATATCCACCTTTGTTTCCCCAGCAACCGCTTTACCAATTTCAGTCCCTATCACTGCCGCGATAAAAGCACCGGCTGGCCCGCCAAGGGTATTTCCCAGAGCGCCGCCAATAGTGATCGAAAACATCACCAAGGGGGGCGCTTTTAAACTGTAGGCTACGGCCACAGCAATCGCCGGTCCGGTCATTGCCTGAGCCACTGGCCAGACGGTTTCTGACAAGAAGGGAATATGAAATAAAATACCAATCTGATTTAAAATACTCCCCATTAAAAGCGTTCCAAATAAACCAAAAGCCATAAACTTCAGGGCATCCAGAAGATAACGTTCAACCGAGAAAACAATGTCCTTTTTAGCCAGAAAATCCTTGAATCCGGAATATTTCTTTTCTTTTTCCATCAATGTTCTCCAATTCATTTTAGTTATATAAAAGTGAAAGGGATATACTTCGTTAAACTAAAGCAAAGTATTTTTAAGCACCTGAGCACCGACAATTGGCTTTTCAGCTGTCTGCCTCGGGTCGAACACTCGCAAAGGCAACGAGCCAATCACAAGTTTACTTGTAGTTGGCGACTGCCTGCGGCGTAATCAGAAATGCAATTTCTGATTAGTTGCTGGTAAACCTCTAGCATTAGAACTTTCAAATTGGGCAACTGTACAATCCGCGCGCAGATTGCGAACTCCAATTGGTCGGTGCGGGGGGAATAAATGCTGACGAATATAATCCATTTCACTGGAGCAAAAGAAAAAATACCGAAAGAGATCCTCCGATATTTTTATTCTTCTGTTTTAAACTAAAATACATTATTGTATCCACACTAATTTAAAACGCTTTTTATTTCCTATGATTATACAGGAAGTTGCATTGTTTGTAAAGTAAATTGCATTAAGTTAATTATCTAACAATCTCTTAACAGGACATTAACATAATCAGGCGCTTCCTGTCGCCATTCAAACTGTCCGTTGGTCTCCTCAGTGATCCACTCTAAAAAGCCCTGTGTATCGGCTTCCGGGATCTGAAAAAACAAGGTGACCTTGTCTTCAAAGCTTTCTGAAACTGGTAAAAGATTTTTCTCAGTCAAATGATTAATCAAACCACCGTATAATGGATAGATAATTTCAATATAGATCTGGCTGGAAAACTGTTTTTTTATAAGCTGGGATGCTTTAATGACATCCGCTGCCCCGCCGCTGTAAGCCCTAACCAGACCGCCCGTTCCCAGCTTGATGCCGCCGAAATAGCGGATGACCACCACTAAAACATCTTTTAGCTCTTGATGATTAATAACTTCAAGGATTGGTTTCCCGGCAGTGCCAGCCGGTTCACCGTCATCTGTCGCTTTCTGTCTCAGTGGCGTGGTATTTAAAACATAGGCCCAGCAGATATGAGTGGCTTTATAATGTTTTTTGTGAAGCTCTGTTAGAACAGCTTCCACATCTTCTTCATTTTCTACATGAAAGGTAAAATTTAAAAAGCGGGATTTTTTAATCTCAATTTCCGTTTCAACTGCCTGAAGAATTGTCTTGTAGTCTGCCACTGCTTAACTCTCTTTCTGAATTAAATACTTTTCGACGCGATGAATGGGAAAATCAGCTGTCACTTCAATTTTAACTAGAGAGCCGCGCTCCTCATAACTCAGCTCCAGAACAACTTTCTTCTCGTGCAGAAAAGCCATGGTTTTAGTGTCCTCATAGGGAATTAAAAGATTCTCCTCGCGACGGCTCCCCAGCAACTGGCCAGTGATTATTTCCAGGAGTTCTTCCAGACCTATTCCTTCTTTAGCCGAAATATAAACTTCATTTTCTTCTGCTTTTAAGCTCTGACGATTTTCCCCGCTAAGCTGATCTATTTTATTATAAACCAAAACAATTGGCCGGTCACACACTTCTAATTCTTTTAGCACCTCGTTGACCACTTGAATCTGCTCTTTATAATGGGGATTGGAAACATCCACCACGTGGAGTAAAAGATCCGCCATTTCAACTTCTTTCAGTGTGGTCTTAAAAGCATTGACCAGTTCGTGGGGCAATTTATCAATAAATCCAACGGTATCAGAAATCAAATACTCATATTTTTCGTGACTGACTTTTCTAAGCGTTGAATCTAAAGTAATAAACAGACCATCCCGCATCACTGCCTGGCTGTCAGTCAGCCGATTAAAAAGGGTCGATTTGCCGGAATTGGTATAACCAATCAGGCTGACTGTTTTGACCCGGTTTTTTTGTCTCTGAAGAGCATTTAGTTCGTTCGATTTTTCGATTTTTTTATTTTTGGCTTCCAGCTCTTCAATCTGCCGTCTGATATGACGGCGATCTGTCTCCAGCTTCTTTTCACCGGGACCGCGGGTACCGATTCCCCCGCCGGTTCGCGACATCACAATTCCCAGCCCCTTTAAATGACTCATTCGGTATTTCTGTTGGGCCAATTCGACCTGCAGCTTTCCTTCACGGGTTGTAGCATGCCTGGCAAAGATGTCCAAGATCACCGTCGTGCGATCAATGGTTTTGGTCGAAGTAAGACTTTCTATATTATGAATCTGACGGGCATTTAGTTCATCGTTAGTGACTATTACATTGATATCATTATTTTGAATGATTTTAGTAATTTCCTGAAGCTTGCCCCGCCCCAAATAGAAAGTCGGGTCGATCTGGCTGCGGTTCTGAACCACACTTTCCACTACATTTCCCCCCGCAGTCAAGACCAGCTGCTCAAGCTCCTTCATCGATTCATCTATTCCGATTCCTTTCTGAGCAGCAGTCGAAAGGCCTAAAAGCAGCACTCGCTCTTCTTCATTTTCCATTTCAAAAATACGATTAGGATCATTTTTAATAAAGCGGTTTGCCTTTAAGACAAACTGTTCCAGAGGAAAAGCATTAAGCTTTTTCAGCGAATTAAATAAACCCTGGCGGTAGACGATTTGATCTTCCAACACCATGGGAATTCCCATCCCAAACAGGGAGGGGGTTTGGGTCTCGACTCCAACGGCAACAATGCACTGCAGCCACTGACCTTTTGCCGCTGAAAAATCCTCGGCTGAAAGCCGGGGATTGCCACCGGGGTGAGTATGGATAACACGGTAGCGGTTTAAGCTTTTAACATGGGATTCCATCTGTTGATCACCCACAGCCACATTAGCCGCATCCCCGACATTAACCCAAAGAATTCGATTTTTATCGCTGGTGCCAATTAAGATTTCCCGTCCGGTTTCCAGCGTTAAGTCTCTCAAAGTCTCAAACACATCCTGATCCAGCAGGCTTTCCATTTCAATTCCCACCAGGTCATCCAGACGCTGTTTTAGGGATTTTTTCAGATCGTTTTTGTTGCCATTCATAGTTTAATTATTTCGGTATCCGAAACAGCTGTTGTCATCATATCCACCATGATTTCCTGAATGCTTTCTTCTGATTTTTCAATCGCTGAAACCTTTGGTCTTGTTTCCGGGTGCTTAGGCACAAAAATGGTACAACAGTCTTCATATGGTAAAATTGATGTTTCAAAGGTTCCAATTCTCTGGGCAATTTCAACAATTTCAGTTTTATCAAAACCAATCAGCGGTCTAAAGACCGGAATCGTTGCCACCGCGTTGGTTGCGCCTAATCCTTCCATGGTCTGGCTGGCCACCTGTCCCAAACTTTCGCCGGTAATCAGTGACTTGGCACCCTCTTTTTCGGCGATCATCTCAGCGATGCGCATCATGTAACGCCGCATAATAATGGTCGTTTGCCTTGGCGGGCACAGTTCTACTATTTTTGTCTGAATCTCCGTGAAAGGCACCACATATAGTTGAATCTTGCCACAGTACTGACTCATAATTTTAGCCAGATCAACAACCTTCTGTTTAGCCCGGTCGCTGGTATAGGGGAAGCTGTGGAAATAGACGCAGGTCAGCTCCACCCCTCTTTTGGCCATCTGATAGCCGGCAATCGGGGAATCGATCCCGCCGGACAAAAGCAATGCCCCTTTGCCGCTGCAACCCACTGGCAGACCGCCATTACCCGGAAGAAACTGATGATACATATAGGTCTGTTCCCGAACCTCAACCCAAAGATTAAAATCAGGTTCAAAAAGATCCACCTTTAACTCTTCAAAAGCGTCTAAAATAACGCCGCCCAGTCGTCTGCCAATTTCCGGCGACTGAATGGGAAATCGTTTATCTCCCCTTTTGGCGGTCACTTTAAAAGTTTTCGCATCTGAGACTTCCGCCATCATTTTAATCGCCTGCTCTTCAATGACTTCCATCTTTGATTCTATAACAATGGCCGGGCTGATTGAAATAATTCCAAAAACCTTCTGTACCCGTCGCATTGCCTCAGAAAGCTCTGCTTCATCAATAGATACGATGATCCGTCCCTGTATTTTTTTTACCTTTGCCGATTCAAATCTTCTTAAAGTATTTTTGATGTTCTTCACCAGTAAATCGATGAAATAACGTCGATTGAGCCCTTTTAGTGCAATTTCTCCATAACGCACCAGTATTACATGTTCCATAGTATTCTCCTGTTTTTATTTTCGCTTAGGCCGAATCAGTTTTCTTAAACTGTTGACCGATTTTTCAATCTGCCCAGCCACATATTCAAGGTCCTGATCAGTAATATCTTTAGAAAAACTGATTCTGATCGTGCCTTCCTTCAAGTCCTCAGGCAAAGCTATTGCCTTCAGCACATACTGCTTTTCTTTTTTATGGGAAGAGCAGGCCGAGCCTGTTGACACAAAAATCCCTGCCCCTTCCAGGCTGTGCAGCAGCACTTCGCCCCGCACCTGATTAAAAGAAACATTTAAAATATAAGGGCTTCCCTGACCGTTTATTTTTATGTCCGTTAACCGGCACTGTATTTTTTTTATCATTTTATTACGCAGCGCTTCAACCGTTCCAAAATCCTTTTGATAGGAATCTTTTCGCAGATTAATCGCTTCGTCAAAGCCTAAAATACCCGGCACATTTTGCGTGCCAGAACGCAGACCCTGCTCTTGACCACCACCTAATAAAAGCGGTTTAGGCATCAGCCCCTTTTTAAGATAAACCGCCCCGACCCCTTTGGGACCAAATATTTTGTGGCCACAAATAGTGATGGCATCCAACCGGCATGCTTTTACATCAATGGGAATCTTTAAATAGCCCTGAACAAAATCGCTGTGAAAAAGACACTTGGGATAGCTTTTTTTAATCAGCTGACCAATGGCTTGAAGATCCTGAATGGTCCCCAGTTCGTTATTGACGCCCATAATAGAAACCAGGATGGTATGTTCATTTAAAGCAGCCTGCAAATCTTCCAGCGCAATCAAACCATTTTCGTCCACTTCAAGAAAGACCACATCAATTCCGTGGCTCTGATAAAAGGAAAATACATCCAGCACCGAAGGGTGTTCAATTGACGATGTTATAATCCGCATTTTTTCCCGTCGGCTTTTTTCAACGATACCGCGAATGACCATATTATTGCCTTCAGTTCCACCGGAAGTGAAAATCACTTCACTTTCCTGACAGTTGATGGTTTTGGCAATATTTTTTCTGACGGCAGCAATTGCCTGTTCAGCTTCCATCCCCAGGCGATGCAGTGAAGAGGGATTACCGTAGAAACGTTTTGACGCCTCACTGACCCTTTCGATAACCCGTTCATCCATTGGGGTTGTTGCCGCATAATCCAGATAGATTTCTTTCTGCATTTTTCTAGCACTCTTCATCCATAAAAATCCGGCTGCCCATGGCCTTTCGCTGGCCCTGATATTTCCCCTGATAGGGATTTAACGCCATATCATCCATCTGGGCAAAAACTAGCTGGCAGATCCTGCGGCCTTTTTCCAGCCGAATTGGCAGACGGTTGGCATTATATAGTTCCAGTGTAATTTCACCTTCAAAACCTGGATCCACCCAGCCTGCATTCTGAATAAAGAGCCCCATCCGGCCAATGGAACTGCGGCCTTCCACAAAAGCGGTCAGATCGCAGGGCAGCTTAATGTATTCCATCGTAGTCGCCAGCAAAAAAGAGTTGGAGGGAATAATAATTTCATCCGCCTCCATTGATATATATTTTATTTCGTCCGTTAAAGACATGGCTTCAAAGCTGTTTTCATCCAGCTTTAAGAAGGACGTGCCCAAGCGGATATCCACTGATGCCGGCTGCACCTGATTTTTTTCCAGGGGATCAATAACCAGTTCCCCTGATTCAAGATATTTATAGATCGTTTTATCCGATAATATCATAATTCCTCCAAATTTCTATGTTCAGTCGCTTCCTGTTTAAGCTACTGACAAAGCCTCTCCTGATTCATGCAACATTGTCAGTACCCCTTTAAAGCATCCCATTTATTATCACTTACTTTATTTTAAATTATTAAACTTATATTTTTTCATTTAGAGATTGACCACCGTCACGCCGGAGCCCCCCTCATTCATGGCACCCAATCTAAAATCTTCAATCTGCTGTGAGTCCTTTAAATATTCATGAATAATCTGTCTTAGCCGGCCGGTTCCTTTACCATGGACAATCATCAGCTGTTTACTGCCAGAAAGCACTGCGTCATCCAGCATTTTTTCCACCAGCAGCAGCGCCTCTTCCCCGTTTTTCCCGCGCAGATCAAGTTTGGTTTCCATGACATGACGATCGGTTTTTTTATAGGTTACCTGTTTCTCTTTGGTTTTACCCACTGCCCGGGAGGGTGAAAGATCAGACACATCCAATTTCAACTTCATGACTTCAACCTGAACCATGACCTTCTCATCACCCGGCAGTAGTTTGACGATCTCACCTTCCCGCCTGAGACTGTTGACAAAAACCCTCATTCCCACCGAAAGATCAGCAAACACAAAATGATCCTGCATCAGGTCGCGGGGATCACCGCCGAATTCGTAGATGTTTTTTTCCTTTTCTTTAATCCGTTTTCGGATCGCTTCCAGCTGTTTATTATCTTTAACCGAGTTGGCTGTGGCTTCCTGGATGGAGCGGATCTCGCGATAGATTTCCTCGGTTTCTTCCCGGGTCTTCTTGACAATCTCCATGGCTTCCAGCTGCGCCTTCTCAACCAGGGCTTTTTGTTCCATCAGTGCGCGATCGTATTCTTTTTTCATTTTTTCTTTAAGCGCATCTGCTTCCTGTTTAAGCCTAATGACTGCGTCATGCTCGGCTTCGGTTTTTCTTCTTTTCTCATCTATTTTAATCAGCGTTTCTTCAAAACGAATAGCCTCCGACTGAATCAGTTCTTTGGCATTTTCGATAATCTGCTCGCTCAGACCCAACCGTTCGGCAATGGAAAATGCATTGGATTTTCCCGGCACCCCGATTAAGAGGCGATATGTCGGTCGTAAGGTTTTTACATCAAACTCCACACTGGCGTTGACAATTCCCGGCGTCACCAAAGCAAACTCCTTTAACTCGCTATAATGGGTGGTTGACAAGCTGGTAACCCTCCGCTGGTGCAAGCCATTAAGAATTGAGATCGCCAGTGCCGCCCCTTCGGTTGGATCAGTTCCGGCTCCCAGTTCGTCAAATAAAACCAACGAGTTTTCATCGGCTTCTTCTAAAATTTTCACAATTTTGGTCATGTGGGACGAAAAGGTAGACAGACTCTGCTCAATACTCTGTTCATCACCAATATCAGCAAAAACATTCTTAAAAAGCCTGGTTTGACTGCCTTCCCGCACCGGTACAAAAAGACCGGCCTGAATCATCAGGGTTAAGAGACCCACGGTTTTTAAGGTTACCGTTTTTCCCCCCGTGTTGGGGCCGGTAATCACCATGGTATCAATCCCTGGTTCAAAAATAATATCGGATGCCACCACCTGATCCCCGGGAATTAACGGATGTTTTGCCCGCAGAAAATTAATCGCGCCGCTTTCCTGTACTGTCACCTTTTCCCCACCAGTAGCCAGGGCCAGTTTAGCCTTGCCGAAAATAAAATCAAGTTCCACCAGCAGCTCATAATCAGGGGCTATCACCTGACGGTAATCAGCCACTTTTCCGGTCAGCTCTTTGAGAATCCGAATCATTTCCTGTTCTTCTTCTGCCACCAGAATTTTAATATCGTTGTTTAACTCAACAATTGCCAGCGGCTCAATAAAAAGGGTCGCCCCACTGGCTGACTTGTCCAGAACTATCCCCGGCACCTGGTTTCGGTATTCCTGTTTGACCGGTACCACATAGCGGTTGCTGCGGATTGTAATAATTTTTTCCTGCAGCACTTTATCATAGCTGGAGGAATTGACCATGCTGTTTAATTTATCATTGATCCGGTTATTTTTAAACTGCATTTCCCGGCGAATTCGGGAAAGCTCGCGGGAAGCCGTGTCAGCCATTTCTTCTGGTCCGAGAATTTTACGGCTGATTTCCTTTTCCAGCTCACTGCAATCATCCATAGCGGCGAAAGAATCCCCCAAAAGAAGGAGGCTTTCCATCTGGGTATCCGCTTCATAATAATTTTTTAGGTCTCTGATGATGCGTAGCAGGGAAGCAACCGCTAAAAGCTCGCTCATAGACAGCATCGAGCCAATCGCGCTGCGTTTTAGATAGTCTCTGACATCCTTGACTGGTGCCAGCGGGGGACGGCCGTTGCGCAGGATCATCCCCATCGCTTCATGCGTCAGGTTAAGAGCGTGATTAACCGCCGCCAAACTCTCGTGGGGTTTTAAGGCGGCGGCCTCCTCCTTGCCTCCTTCGGTCACACATGAACCTTTAAGCTGTTCGATAATTTTATAATATTCCAGTACATTAAGACTTTGTTGATCCAAGCTATTTCACTCCTCGTTTAAAACTTCCTCTAGTCACTTTTTTTACCAGTTTAGGCTCAGCTGCTGTTTGTTTTTTCATTAGCTTTTGGTAATAGTTAAAAACCTTTCCGATCGTGGCGGCATCTTCATCACAGACCCGCATCCGCCAGGTCGAGACCCTATCCTTTTCGCTAAGCGGATCTGAAAGCAAGAGACAATCCCCGTTATAAATATGTATTAACCCTTTCTGATCGCGTCGTACCGGGAAAGAAAATCCCCGTTCATCAATCAGCGTGCCCGACTTGTTTTGTTGACAGTCCGTGCGGCAATTTTCGCAGGCAAAGGGGCATTTTTTGCTGATCATCAGTTTCTGATGACCGTAAACCCCAAGAACCATCGGGAGTGGACCTTTAATGCCGAGAGCTTTTATTTCTTGTTCTTTTAATTCCGGCGAACAGACAAAAGACCGAATCCTCCACTTTGTGAGGGCCGCCACAGCCCGGCTGTTAAAAACATTAAAAGCGGCATCAGCCTGTAAATGATAGCCACGGTCTTTGAGCAGTTCTAAGGCCTCGAAATTTGCCAACAATAATCCATCGGCAAGATCATTCAAATCACCGACATCACGCAAATCAATTAACATTTCTTTTTGCTGGTCATCCATTAGCTGGGGCAGGGAATAAAGGATATCAAAGCCTTGCTTTTTAAGATCACGACTAATTTTAAAAACATTTTGATCCCCCTGATCAAGACTTAGTGGTAAAACCATTTCTAAACGCTTAGCATCTTCAATCTTAGCTAAGAGCTCTTTCAAATAGGAATAATCAGGCATTTCTTCAAATTGAACTGACATTTTTAGCGGAAAGGCATCATGACTAATTGGCCGCATTTCCGGTCTCACTCTGATCTCTTTTGTCGTCTGTTTAAAAGCCGCAATACTTTCATTTCTCAGCGCATTGATCTGACTCTTCGATAAAAACAGGCCCTCCTGGCAAGTTACTTCTATGCTTTTTAAGACAAATCCACTTCCCCCCAGTCGGGCCATTTGTCCTTTGATCAGGTCAGCTGTCAGGGGGTTTTTCTGGGCTATTTGGGGAATTTCGCGACCAGAAAACAAAACACTGCGGTTCTGATTAAAGATTTTCACCTGAGGAAAGGAATCAGCCAGTATCTCAATTGCCATCCCGATTTCCTGATCAGGAATTTTAATTTCTGCCAGCGCCACTTCTCTTAAACGCTTCATCAGACCAGCGTCAAAATTTCTGTAAACCGGCATGCCTTCATTATAATTGCCTTTAACCGGGATCAGAATTTCCTGATGGCCGGCACTTTGTTCAAGTGATTGTCCATCAGGCAAAAATATCCGGTCAACCCGGCTGCCAACCGTCCCGGCATGGCCAAATGATAAACCATCTCCCACTGAAAGGTTGACTGCTTTATCAAGTTTTATGGACAAATTATAATAGGCTTTAGCAGATTTTTTCGTTTTCCCGACATGCCCGATTAGAATACCGCGGTTTTTACCCACCAGCGGATTAAGAATCTGACAATCGCCCATTAAGTGTCCAGCGGTAAAATCCCGGTTAAAGACCTGCATTACTTCCTGGTTATTAACATCAACTTCTGAGCCATCTGCAATCTGATCAAGTCCCTGTCGATATGCTCTAGTCACACCGTACACATATTCCGGGGTCTTCATCCGGCCTTCTATTTTCAAGGCATCAACACCGGTGGCGACAACTGCCTCTAAATCATTCAAGGTATTTAAGTCTTTAGGACTTAAGAGGTAACCCTTTTTAATCTCCTGATTCCGCTCATCAAGCAGTCGATAAATTTTACGACAGGGCTGGGCGCAAAGACCCCGGTTGCCACTGCGTCCACCAATTTGACTACTCATCAGACATTGGCCGGAATAGGCGTAACAAAGCGCTCCGTGGATAAAAATCTTTAACTCCACAGCGCAGTTTTCTTTGATCCGAACAATCTCCGCCAAAGACATTTCCCGAGGCAAAACCACCCGGGAAATCCCCAGCGACTCAAAAAAACGAACCCCTTCCAAACCATAGATACTAAGTTGCGTGCTGGTTTGTAAGCTGATTTCCGGATAATAACTTAAAATCCAGTCGAGCAGGCCCAGATCCTGAATAATCAGACCGTCCACCAACAGTTCGTGGTAAAAAGCCACTTCCTCCTTAACCGCCTGCCATTCGGATTCTTTAACCAAGGTGTTGAGGACAATATATATTTTTTTTCCGGTCGCTTTCGTTAGAGCAACCACCTGCCTCATTTGCTCTGCAGTCAAATTATCGGCATTCTGTCTGGCGTTAAAATTTTTTCCGCCCAGATAAATAGCATCAGCTCCACCGTTGATAGCAGCATAGACCGATTCCATATTTCCAGCCGGCGCCAACAGCTCGGGTTTATTCTTCATTCTTACCTCTTTTTGTGTTTTCTAAATCACAATTATAACACAGCTTGCCAAAAGCCTCTATAAATCCCAGGCAAATTTTAATCTTTTAATGCCTGAGCTGATTGCGTCTTCCGATAAGGCACCGAAACCCAACAAAACAGTCGCCCGATATTTTTCCGGAATCTTTGTTAAAAAATAAGCAGACGCCGGATATACTTTGACCCCCTGTTCAAGAGCTTTTTTAATCATTTGATCTTCATCCAGTCCGTTTTTTAATGTAACCAGCAGATGATGCCCAGCTTTTTCTCCGCTGATTTTTATTTTTTTTTGATATCTTTTCAAGGTCTCATTGAGAAAATCATGTTTTTCCTTATAAACTTTCCGCATCCGATTAAGGTGCTTTTCGTATTGTCCGCTGGCAATAAATCGCGCCAGCAGCTTCTGTTCCAGGGTTGAAACCGACGAGCCGATCCCTTCATAAATCTCTAGATAGCGGTTCATTAAATCTTCCGGCAAAACCATATAGGAGATCCGAAAGGAAGGCGCCACCGACTTTGAGAAGGTTCCCATGTAAATAACGCGATTGTTTTCGTCTATACTCTTTAGGGAAGGCAGGGGTCTTTCGTTGTAGCGGAATTCGCTGTCATAATCATCCTCAATAATATACATAGCCTGCTGATGATTAGCCAGGTTTAAAAGCTTTATCCGCCGATCAATGGGCATACTAATCCCCAAAGGAAACTGATGGGAAGGGGTTACATATACAGCCGCGTCTTTATATTTTTTTAAGGGCTCGATTTGAATCCCCTTGTGATCAATATCCACCGAATCAACAGGATTGCCGATCTGCTTGAAAATTTGATAGGCTTTTAAATAGACAGGATTCTCCAGAATAACGGGTTTTTCCTTCCCCCAGATCAACCCCAGCGTTTCAAGCATGCGATCCGTTCCAGTTCCAATTATAATCTGGTCAGGCCGACATTTTACACCCCTGCTGCGATACAAAAGCTCAACCAAGGCCGCTCGCAACTCACTGTTCCCCTGTGGAGGGGGCAGTTTTAGTAAATCCCTGTTTTCTTCGTTGAAAATATTTTTAAAGTCTTTTCTGAACACTTCATAGGGAAAGAGTTTTTCATCCACCGCATTAGGTGAGAAATCAATATCCACCAACATTCTTTGTTCAGACTTTGAAATCGGCTCAACTGCTTCTTTTTCCGGTCGTTTAAAATAGGGTTCAATTTCGCAGACGAAGTATCCTGATTTTGGCACAGCATCAAGATACCCTTCCGCCACCAGCTGGCTGTAGGCCGAATCCACCGTATTAATGCTAACTGAAAGCTGCTGCGAGAGCTTTCGCTTGGATGGCAGTTTTTCCCCGCTCTGCAAAAGATTTCCAATAATCTGCGCCTTAATCTGCTCATAAATCTCTTCATATAAATGTTTGTCCTGATTTTTAAATGTTATAGTCTGCATAGCACCTCTTTTGTGACCCCATTAAATTTTTATAATCTGATTCTTTTAATAGGTTCAATGATAGCTTATAATAATTAAATCAATCTAAAAAAAGCAAAGCGCTTGCGACCAGATACCAATAAATTCCGCACCGACAAATTGGCTTGTTATTCAGTTGCAAAAGCAAAATATTTGCTTTTTACCAGGAGGACCTATGAAACAGAAACGCATTGCCGCTATTCACGATATATCCTGTGTTGGCCGTTGTTCACTGACTGTGGCTCTGCCGATTCTATCGGCTGCCGGAATCGACACCGGAATTTTACCAACAGCTGTTCTTTCCACCCACACCGGGGGGTTTGAAAATTTTACCTACCGCGATTTAACAGCAGATATCACCCCGATAGCCAGTCACTGGAAATCTCTCGATCTAAAGTTTGATGCTCTTTATAGTGGCTTTTTGGGCTCTTATGAACAGATCGACCTGGTTGCTGATCTTTTTGAGCTTTTTAAAGAGCAGAACACATTAATTCTGGTTGATCCGGTCATGGCCGATAACGGCGAATTCTATTCGGTCTATTCACCGGAAATGGCTAAGGGGATGGCCAGGCTCTGTCAAAAGGCCGACATTATTGTTCCCAATCTGACCGAAGCCGCTTTCATGCTCGATGAACCTTATTGCGGGGAAAATTACGACGAAAACTACGTCAAAGAATTATTAAAACGACTGTCTGATTTAGGTGCCCGAAAAATCGTTCTAACCGGCATTTCCTATGAACCTGATCGTCTGGGCGCCGCCAGCTTTGATTCCGCAAGCGGCGACTACAGCTACGTTCACAACGAAAGAATCTCTGATCATTTTCACGGAACCGGCGATGTCTTTGGCAGCACCCTGCTGGCCGCTTTATTAAACGGCTTTGAACTCACTGAAGCGGCTCAGATTGCTGTTGACTATACACGTGAGGCCATTATCAAGACCTTGCTCTACGATCAAGAGCGTCGTTACGGTGTCTGCTTTGAAAAGGCCATTCCCTTTTTATTAAAGCAGCTAAAACTTACTAATTAAAGGATAACCGGAATAAACAAACGAATCCCTTCCTGTTCATCAAAAAAAAATAAAACGCTCGCAGACTTTTTCTGCGAGCGTTCAGTGTGTAGACAAACCCCACATCGACAAATGACCTAGGGGCAGACCCTTGGATTTCCTAGTCTGCTGCGGTATCTTACACATGTTTTTAGAAATGACTAAATATCAGTGTTTTCTAACCACTGCTGGCCTCGATGCAGCCAACTGAAAAGCCAATTGCCGGTGCTCGGGTATTAAAAATCAACTTTGTCTTCAGTCCGAAATAAATATTGCTATCCTTTGACACGATTTGGCCACACAAACACCAATGATGCCGGAAGCTTTAAGACGACTGTTTAATCTTCCCAAATGTTTTTTTATTAAGAGCGTTACTAGCCATCACTTTCAAAAAGGCTTTGAATCGACTCATAATCATACCCTCGCATGGCCAGTGTACTCAAAGTCCGCTGTTTGAGCTCATAACCTTCATAACCCTTTTTTTTCAGTCTCTCAACGAGCTTGTGATAGTCATTTTGAAGCTTGTCATTCCGCTGTTCCAAATCATCAGAAGATTCATCCCAATCAAGACCGTTAACAGCCTCAATGGCCATCTGGCTACCGTAGCCTAAACGAATCAATTTTTCGTACAACTTCTTTTGACGTTCGCGAAGTGATTTTCCCTTAATGGTTGGCTCGTATTTTTGTGCCAGTGCCTGGCAAAGTTTTTGTTCCTTGTTTAAAGGATAACACTCGTCCAACTTATTCAGCAGTTGCTGCGACAAGCCTTTTTTCTGCAAGTCATGAAGCACCCGTTTGCGGCCGTGTTTTTTCACTGATTGATTAGTCGCTAAAAAACTCTTCAGATACTCTTCATCATCTATGTAGCGATATTCCTTAAGTTTAACAATTACCTTGCTGATCAAGTCTTCAGAGAAACCTTTTTTCTGTAAATGAAGTATCACTTCACTCTCAGTCCGACTCTGATAAGACAAATACTTTACAGCCGCGTCCATGCACTTTTCCATCGGCTCCTCCATTTAAAAAACACCTTGCGGTGTTTATTTTATTGCTTTAATATGATTAAGGACTGTCTGAAAATCGGAAGTTTCGTTGAGGGTTGCAGTCTGGGGGATCAGCACCAGCGAACCGCTTTCCGGATAGATTTGAGCATAGGCATCAGCCAGTCGATTGGCTTCATCAAGAGATGCCATGGTCCCCACGACCTGATCGTCACAGAGTACTACCAGGCCGTTAGTGTAAATTTCAATATCTGCCTGTAAAAGTGCATCCATACATGTTTGAACATCCAGGCTGTCTTCTACCCGACAAGCAACCAGTTCAACATCCTGACCAACAATAATGTCTTCAATTCCGTAGGCTCGCTGATACTTTGCTGTGATCTCATCCACCGCATCATCAAAAATCCCGGACGATTTTACAAATCCCAGACTTTCACCCTGGTAAAAAATTTCAAAGCCCTGTGTTTGTGCACTAACTACACCGACTGATATCATGATCACGATAATTGTCAATGTTACAATCATCTGTCGCCGTTTTTTCACTTTTCTTTTAATTCTTCTTTGTTCGCGATCTGTTGAAAAATCCATTGTCACCCCGCCAAATTTTTGTTACTATTTGTTTACATTTTAACATTATTTGTACGTTATTTCAACAACTTTATCACATTTATTTACAATCTATCCAGACAACGGCTCAATTATCGTTCCAGCCGACAATTTTTATAATCCTCATCTGCGCATAGCCATATGCACTGGCAGGATAATTAATTCGATCAGTGGTATTGGAATTAATCAGATAATCAACAGTGCTGCCATCACTATTCTCCACTACATCTGTTACTATAACAGAATGCATCCAATTGTCATCATAACCATATTGGAGGATGTCACCAGCTTGACCGGAATAAAGATTGTCGTCGACAATCGCTACCATGCCAAAGCCGGAATTATCTGATGCATAAGAGTAAAACTCATTCACACCAGTAAAACTGGGACTTCTACCATATTCCTCCTCATAAGCATCAACATTTTCACCATACCATTTCCATTGTTCGTAAAGATCGCCCTCCGTATCCATGGGAATATCTCCCGCCACCAGACACTGCGAAATATAATTATTACAGTTTCCACCGTAACTATCGTAAACGCCATATACACTATCGTTTCGCACCACATCCACCGGGTCCACCCATTTCATGGCGTAGGCAACAGCCGCATCTCGATCATATTCATTTTGCACTTCAGCGCTGCTTTCATTCCAATCGCCGCTGTTAAAGCTGGCTTTTTCCGCTTCATTGTCTATCACCGCCTGAAAAGCGCTGTCAAGTAGTTCTTCCGATGCTTCATCCGGGTCTAGTCCTTGGGCAACTGCCTCTTCAATCATCAGAAAACTATCTTCTTCCTTATAATGTTCACTAATGGCATAACCATTATCTGTTTCCTGCAAAATAAAAACATGTTCAATGCCACTGCTTGACGATTCAATGCCAGGCAGAAAAGAAAAATTAACAGTATGGTCTTCGAGCAATGTTATTTCGACTTCGTCATAAGACTCCGAAATATCAGTAACGGTCAATCCGCAGAGATAGTAGGTCATGGTCAGATCATTACTTTGTCGGCTGCGAAGTGAGCACATATAATTTAGCGCCGCCTGATTTAATAAAGCATTCTCGCTGGAAGGCGTTACAAATTGATCAGTGATATCAACTGCTGTCAGGCTGGCCATAGCATCAAAATTAGTTTTAAAATAATTCTCAATCGGTATTAACAAGTCACCTTCAATTTCGGCTTGACCATCACGAAAAAGAATTTCATTGCTGACGACTTGATCACTTTCAACACTACGCTCTTCTTTCGCTGTTGTTTCCTCGACCGCTACACCCGTATCGGCAAAGGCATTGACACAAACGACCCCCATCACAACCATAATAAGTAGACTCATGCCGATGGTTATTCGCTTTCGCCGTCGTTTGAGTCTAATGATTCTTCTTTTTTTGGGGCTCACCTTTTTCATGGCATTTCCTTCCACATTATATTTGTAACAATTATACAACGTAAATGTGAAGGTTTTGTGACAACTTAAGGAATTTTAAATGTTTATTTCAAATAAATCCCCGACTTTTATAATGCCTTCTTCACAAACTGCCGCAAAAATCACATCTTCCACCAAGGGGCAATATTGATTTGATTCTGATAAAACACAACCAAAACAGGTCTTGCCAATTTCAGTTATTTCCAATTGTGCGTTTTTAAAACATATTCGAGCACCTGGTCGCAACAGGTTCTTGTCGACATTGGAAATGAGGATATTTTCGTTAAATCGTCGGGTACAAAGACCATCCTCGCGAACATCCGCCAATGCTCCAGCATTCTTTTTTGTCATCAGACTAATCTGTCGGCTACCTTTTTTGCCATGGGCATCATTTTCAATTCCAAAATCCTTGATCAGGCCAACTGTCTGTTCAATTTTTTCTGTTTCACCTTTTTTGAGACTTCTTGTTATTTGCAGAATCATTCCAGTATTATTCATCTTTCACCTCTTAATATATTATAGCCAAAGGAATTTAAAATAAATAAAAAAGCTACCAAAAGAAACGAAATCATTTCCTTTGGCAGCTTTTCTTTTGCCACTATTAACCTTTAATGGTGCCCAGAGGCGGAATCGAACCACCGACACGAGGATTTTCAGTCCTCTGCTCTACCGACTGAGCTATCTGGGCGCATAAAAAATGGTGGGCCTTCAGGGGCTCGAACCCCGGACCTACCGGTTATGAGCCGGTTGCTCTAACCAACTGAGCTAAAGGCCCCCATGCAATGTTCATAAAAAATGGTCGAGGTGAGAGGATTCGAACCTCCGGCCCCATGGTCCCAAACCATGTGCGCTACCAAACTGCGCTACACCTCGATACAACGTTATTATTATAGCAAACTCGTTAACCCGTGTCAAGCTTAAATTTAACTTTCTCTAAAATTTAACTTCATCACTTGACGACTTGATTATTTTAGCACAAGAGCGCAGGCTTGTGCAAGCTTTTTTTTGCTTTTTTATCTCATCTTTTATTTTTTTCTCGCCTTTTTATGTATACAGCTTCAATCTGATCAATGATCCATACTGAGATTTGCATAATTGGATAAATCAACAGCAGATTGATTCCCGTTAACAAATACATCTGCGGTGAAAACGCCAATGGAGAGATCAGGTAGAAGAACGGATAGATCCAAAAAACGGCGCCGGTAAAGAACAAGCTCATAACTATAAACAAAATCAACCGTTGCCCAGTAAAAGGTTTGCTGACCCGAAAAAGAATAATCAGTCCGGCAATCCCTGTCGCTATCACTGACAATGTCGATTTTTCTTCATAAGACAGGCCAAAATAATCTCCAAAAAACATGATCAAAAGCACGTTAAACACGATCACCATTGCTCCGGGCAGAGCCTTTCGTAACACCGTTTCGAGAAAGTTACCGCTGACCCGGTTGCGATTTGGCTCAAGCGCCAGATAAACCGAAGGTATTCCGGTTGTCAATGAACTGATCAAGGTTAATTGAATGGGCACAAAGGGATATGCCTGATTGGCAACAATTAAAATAAGCGCCAGCATTAAAGAAAACAAGGTTTTAACTAAAAACAAGGAGGCTGCGCGGCTGATATTATTGATTACCCGTCGCCCTTCCATCAAAACCCTGGTAAAACCTGAAAATTTTGAATCCAACAGTACCACCTGCGAAACTTGGCGCACTGCATCGCTTCCCGTTGCCATCGCTATGCTGCAATCTGCCTCACGGAGCGCCAAAATATCATTTACGCCATCCCCAGTCATGGCAACAGTATGATCATTGGCTTTTAGTGTTTTGATGATTAATTGCTTCTGACTTGGTGAAACCCGACCAAAAACGGAAAACTTAAGTGCGGCGACAGCCACCTCTTCGTCATTTTCCAATGTTTTACAATCTACATAAGACTCCCAGTGAGCAAGCCCGGCTCGGCGGGCAATCTGCGAAACTGTCATGGGATGATCTCCCGAAATGACTTTGATTGCAACACCCTGATTTTTGAAAAAAGCCAGTGTTTTTTTCGCTTCTGTTCGGATTTTGTCGCCTAACAGAATCAGCGCCGCAACGCTCAGATCGCCGGGCAGACCACAGTTTTCGCCAAAAACTTCTTTTGAATGACAAAGGCATAGAACCCGTTGACCATCTTTGGCATAGCCTTCCACCTTAGGTCGAATCTCTTCGTAGGCTTCTTTCAAAATAAATTCGGGCGCACCGATTACATAGCTTCCCACTTCTTTAAAATGCGCGCCGCTCCATTTACGTTCCGAAGAAAAATGAACCACATCATCACAGATCCAGTCCGGTGCCTGACCGGAACAGGATTCTTTCAAGGCTTGAGCAGTAGGATTTTCATCCTTCACATTGGCCACAATCGCCCGTAACGCTTTAACGGGGTCCCGGTCAGCCAGCAGCGTTTCAACCGACAAAACTTCCATGATGCCTTCGGTAATGGTTCCTGTTTTATCAAGGCACAAGACATCAACTCTGGCCAGGGTTTCGATAGCATAGAGTTCCGAAATCAACACATGGTGATGACCCAGACGAATAACACCCACCGCCAGCGCCACACTGGTTAAAAGTACCAAGCCCTGAGGAATCATCCCGATCAAAGCCGCTACTACCGATACGACTGCCGTTTCGATTGGCAGATCCTGGACAAAAATCTGTTTGTAAAAAAGCAAAAAACCAATCGGTAGGATCATAGCACCAACGACCCGAACAATCCAGCGGAGTGAACGCATAATTTCCGAATTCGATTCTTTTATCGATTTCACCTGATCGATCAATTGAGAAGCATAGTTATCCGATCCCACTGCGGTGGCACTGACAGAGGCCTGCCCTGACACGATAAAACTGCCCGATAAGAGTGATTGACCACTTTCTTTTAAAATTGTATCGGATTCACCCGTTAAAAGTGCCTCATTCACTTCCAGTTCTCCTTCCAGGACAACCGCATCGGTAGGGATCTGATTGCCGGCTTTTAATAGGATTATGTCATCCAGCACGATATTCTCAAAAGGAATGCTTTGCGTTTTTCCGTCGCGTAAAACCAAGGCCATTGGCTGTGCGATCAGAGTCAACTGATCCACCGTTCTTTTGGCCTTTATCTCCTGAACAATTCCAATAATAGTATTAATAACAACGATATTAAAAAACAGCAGATTCTTATACGAACCGACACAAAAAACCAGCAGCGCCAAAAACAGATTCAGAAGATTAAATAAAGTCAGCGTGTTTTCTCTTATAATTCGGCTGACAGTTCTGGTTTTTGACTGCGGCTGATGATTGACATGACCGGCCCGGATTCGCTCTTCAACCTGTTCCCCGGTTAAACCAGTTGTAGGGTTGATCTTCTTCGACATGGATGCCTCCTGCTGTTTGGAATGGCCAAATTATAACATCATAGTCTTAAAATTTCCTAGCGCATAGAAAAAACCCGCCCCGATCCAGTAACCTAAATCAGTGCGGGTTTATATTTATGCCAGTTTTTCTTTAACTGCCTGATTGACGAGTTTTCCATCTGCCCGGCCTTTGACCTTCGGCATCAGAGCCCCCATCACTTTACCCATATCTTTTATATCTTTTGCTCCAGTTTCCTGAATCGTCTCATCAACAATCACCTTGATCTCATCAAGGGTTAACTGTGTAGGAAGGTAGCTCTCAATTATGGCTATCTCAGCCTGAGCCTGTTGGATTAAATCGTCTCTTTGAGCTTTCTCAAACTCCACCAGTCCGTCCCGGCGTTGTTTGAGCTGTTTGGCAATAATTTCAATGATCTGTTCTTCAGTCAAATCCGTTTTCTGATCCTTTTCAACCTGCAAAATCGCAGCTCGAATCATCGTCACGGTAGATTTTCGAACCTTATCTTTTTCCTTCATTGCAGTTTTTAAGTCAGCCTGTAGTTGATCCTTTAATGCCAAGTAGTCACATCCTATCTTTTTTTCATCTTTCTTTTTCTGGCAGCTTCTGATTTTCTTTTACGCTTTACGCTTGGTTTTTCGTAATGCTCTCTTTTTCGAATTTCAGACATAACCCCTGCCATGGCTGTTTTACGTTTAAAGCGTCTTAATGCGCTTTCAAGTGTTTCATTTTCTTTAATTCTAACCTCAGACATTTTCAACCCCCCCTCTAAACCGATGATAATTTCTGGAACAATATTCCTTAGTATGAGTCAAACTATATTATATCGAATATTTATCTTACTGTCAATTAATAAATCAACCTGGCGGCCATAACATGGGTCTGCCACCCAGCAGATGATAATGCAAATGTGGGACGGTCTGATTGCCATCCTTTCCACAATTATTGACTAAACGAAAACCCGAATCGGCAATTCCCAGTTTTAAAGCAATCCGGTTTGCGACACTATGAATATGGCCGATAATCTCATCTCCAGCGGAAATGGAAAGAATCGATTCATAATGAGCTTTGGGAATAATTACAACATGGACTGGCGCCTGGGGGGCAATGTCATTAAAAGCCAACACTAAATCATCTTCATACACCTTCTCTGAAGGTAGTTCATTTTTAACGATTTTACAAAACAAACAATCCTGAGACATAAAATTCCTCCTTAAAAAATGGTACCTGTCAAGTAATTTAAATGCTCCTCATATGATACCGTAACTTCCATTATTTTACCATTGATTTTTTGATCGGACAAGATTCTGACCGGTATATAGTTTTCCGTATGGCCTTCATAACCATTTTTATTATGATTTTGTTCTACCAGAACCTTTAGTCTGCAACCATGGTGTTTTCTTAAAAACGCCTCTTCCATCCGATTTGCGCAGACTCCCAGACGCTGAGACCGGTCGTTTTTCACCGCTTCGTCAACCTGGCCAGGATAGTCTGCGGCAGGTGTTCCCGCGCGTTTTGAATATTTGAAAATATGAATCTGGTAGAAGCCGATTTTTTCTACAAATGCCAGTGTCTCTAAAAACTCCTGCTCAGTTTCCCCCGGGAAACCCACCATTACATCGGTGGTAATAGCTGCATCCGGGAAGACACTTCTGATCATTGTCACCGTATTTTTGTAATCAATCGTCGTATAACGCCGTTTCATCCTTTTAAGTACTGAATCGGAGCCGCTTTGCAGGGAAAGATGAAAATGCGGACAGAAATACTTTAATTTTTTTAAACGCTCGATCCGATCTTTCGTTAAAAATGTTGGTTCCAAAGATCCCAATCGAATTCTTTCAAGTCCTGCTATTTGATCAACTGCCTCAATTAGTTCAATAAGATTCATCTCTTTATTATCAATTCCGTACGAAGCGATATGAATTCCCGTTAAAACCACTTCCTGATGGCCAGCAGCTACAACCCGTTTCACTTCGTCCAGAACATCACTGAGATCCCTGCTGCGCACCGGACCCCTGGCATAGGGAATGATACAATAGGCGCAAAAGCGGTTGCAACCTTCCTGGATTTTTATAAAAGATCGGGTTTTCCCCTTGCTTTCCGAGATCTTCAACGGTTCAAAGACTTTTTCCGTCATGATATCCGAAACAAAAGCATGCTGCTGCTGATCTTGCTGATATGCCTTAATATAATCAAGGATCTTCGCTCGGTTTTTGGTCCCGATTAATAGATCCACTTCTGCGATTTTTTCAACTTCCTGAGGGGCTACCTGAACATAACAGCCCACCGCACAAATTACCGCGTCAGGGTTTAATCGCCGTGCTTTTCTTAAAGCGTTTCGGGACTTTCGATCGCCCAGATGGGTCACCGTACAGGTATTTACAACATAAACATCAGCAATGTCCGAAAAGTCAACAATTTCAAAACCATCGCTTTCAAAAATTTCCATCAAGGCTTCACTGTCGTAACTGTTGACCTTACATCCCAGGGTCATGAATCCAACTTTTTTACTCTTCAAAAATTTATTCCTTCCAAAAATTCACTTGTCCAATCACGAGCATACCCGCTGTTTCCGTCCGCAAAATCCGTTTCCCCAGCGAAACGCTTTTTGCACCTGAAGCGGTTAGAAGCTTCACTTCATCGGGATCAAAACCGCCTTCCGGTCCAATTATCACGGCAATCCGCAGTTTTTTTTCAGCCGGCCAGTCAAAGTCTGTCAGCACCTTTTTTAAGCTGCATTCCTGTTCGTCTTCGTAGGCCAACAAGACCAGGTCAAAGTCAGCCAGTTTTTCGCCGACTGCATTAACCCTCATTAATGATTGAATTTCAGGAATGATTCCCCGTTTAGACTGCTTGGCCGCCTCATAAGCGATTCGTTGCCAGCGTTCTAGTTTTTTATCTTCCTTTTTAGCAATCTCAGAAACCGCCCGCCTGGACGAAAAGGGAACAATGGCCGAAACCCCTAATTCCACGTTTTTTTGGACGATTGTTTCCATTTTGCTGCCTTTAGGAAGGCCCTGAAAAAGCGTCACCTCAAAATCAGTATTTTCACCTGACGAAGCTATCGTTTCTATAATGCTTCCTGTTAATTCATTTTGAGCTATGGTTCGAATGGCAACCCGATAATCCATTCCTAAACCGTCACAAACCTCTATTTCATCATTTATTTTCAGCCGCAGTACCCGGGTCAGATGTTTAAAGTCTTCTCCCATAATTGTGATGCTTTCATCACAAATCTGGTTTTTATCTACAAAAAATCGATGCATAACTAGCCAATCTTTTGAGCCACAACGCCGACCCACTCACCCATCTGTTGGACATAAAGAATTTTAAAATCTTCTGCTTCTAGGGCATTTAAAACATCTGTTAAGCGGTCTATAATAATACCCGAGGAAATAAAAATTCCGTCCTTTTTTAAATATGGTCGAATTAGCGAGGATAACTCAACAATAGCTGCCGCCAGAATATTAGCTACAATGACGTCGGCAACCTCATCGATCACGTCAGTTAAATTACCTTCGCGAATTTCAATCATCGACCCCAGGTCGTTAAGAACGGCATTTTCTTTGGCAATCTGGACTGCCAGGGTATCAAAATCCACCGCCACCACTTTTTTAGCCTTTAGTTTACCAGCAATTAAAGATAAAATACCGGTGCCACAGCCAATATCCAAAACCACATCACCGGGTTTGATATAATCCTCCAGATGCATGGCGCATAACTGGGTAGTTTCGTGGGTTCCGGTCCCAAAAGCCATGCCCGGGTCAATGTTGATCACAATTTCCCCTTCTTTGGTTTCATAATCTTCCCAGGTTGGCTTGATCACAATACTCTTGCTGACTTTAGTTGGCTTGTAGAATTTTTTCCAGGAATTGGCCCAGTCATCTTCTTCCACTTCGGTGATGACCATTTCACAATTGCCGGGATTTAAACCACAGGAAGGCAGATTTTTAACTGCCGTAATCAGTTGATGCAGGGCCTCTTCGGTATCTTCTACTTCGCTGAAGTAGCCCCTGACAATGGAGGCATTAGGATCAATCTCCAACAAGGACTCATCAATGTAATTCACCTTCGGATCATCCTGTAAAAGAAGCACATCCTGAAGCGTCTGAATAACGACACCTTGTGCCCCGCTCTCGTAAAAAGCATTAACCACCGCTTCCTCGGCTTCCAATGTTGTCGTGATTTGAACTTCCTTCCAAAGCATTCCCATTACCTCCATGACTTGATTTTACTATTATACCACGTATTTTTAAAAAAATTGATTATAAGCCAGCTGTTTGCGACTTTTTACATTTTCACAAGGTTTTTTAAAGTTTTATATCCTGACTGCAGCTTGTATACAAACGCCGCAGCGACCAATTGGATTTTGCAGTCTGTGCTCGGGTGTTTATTATAAGTCTGTTTGTCTTCACGAAATTAACTAAAATCAGATTTTTTATTATAGCCTATTCTATCTGGAAAAGAAACCAAAATTTGCCCGATATTATCAGAAACAATTTTGACCAATCAATGTAAAAAATCGCAAAGCCATGTAAAGCATTTCCAATCAATGCTATAATATCGGTAATTATATTTAAATATGACGAAAAGGTGAAATACATGGAAAACGAAAAAAAGAACCGCTCCATACAGGAATATGTACCTGGCAAACAGGTCACCCTTGCCCATATCATTGCTAAACCCAAAGATGAGGTTTATATTAAATTAGGGCTTGATGACGAGGCCAGTGATGCCATCGGCATCTTGACCATTACGCCTAGTGAGGCAGCGATTATTGCCGCCGATGCCGCAACTAAAGCTTCGGCAGTTGAAATCGGATTTTTAGATCGTTTCAGTGGCTCACTTGTTTTGACTGGTCGGGTCAGTGATGTAAAAGCTGCAGTTTCCGAAATTCTTAACACACTGAATCAAATTTTAGGCTTTGATATTCCTAAGATTACCTATTCATAAATATGGCCAATAACCGCAAAAGAGTGGCCCTTATCGGAAAAATCGGTAGCGGCAAGACCACGCTTAAACAACGACTATCTAAAGATGAAATAAAATACGAAAAAACCCAGATGATCACCTATTATGATGATTTCATCGATACACCGGGTGAATTTCTGGAGTTACCCTTCTTTTCCAGACAGGCTATTAACATTACTTTGGATGCCGGTCTGGTCATTCTGGTCTCTTCCTGCATCGATTCGCAAAATTCTTATTCCCCCAACTTTGTGTTCACCTATAATATCCCAACAATCGGAGTGATCACAAAAATTGATCAGGAAAACGGTAATATTATCCGCAGCCGCAAACACCTTTCCTATGCAGGTGTACAAAAAACCCGTATCTTTGAAGTCAGTTCCATTACCGGCCAGGGTATTGAAGAACTGGAAGGCATTATCCATCACTATATGGAAAAATATCGAAAATAACAATAAAGGAAGTGTCATATGACTGTAGACAACTATGGCAATCTGACCGTCAAAGGCGTTGAAGCCTATGTAAAGGATAAACAGCTTTTTGATGCCGACGCCCATATCACCGTCGTTGATCTTCATGCTGTCAAAGAAAGTATTGAAGGTTTTGTTAATCTGATTTATCACGTTTATGACGAGAATGGAAAATCGGTCATTCTTAAACAAATGCTTAATTTACCGCGCATGCGCATTGAAGATGAACAAAGCGACGATCCCCATGGGCAATTAAACGAATGGACCCTGGATTTAGGTCGGATGCGTTCAGAGATTGCAACGCTGATCTTCTGGAACTCAGTTTATAAAGGCATCTGTCCGGATATTTATCTGTTTGATGAAGAAAATCGGATTATTGTCATGGAAGATTTAATGGATTTAAGTCTCTTGCGCTTTGATCTGTGTCGAATGATTAAACATACTCATTTCGCCAAAAAGATTGGTCAGTTTTTTGCCCACAATCTTTTTTACTCTTCCAACCTGCATTTAACCAACTATAAAAAGTCAGAAGTGGAACGCTTTTTTACAAACCCGGAATACAATGCCCTTGAACACTTTTTATTTGAGGAAGGTGCCGGTGTTTCCTGGGATCGACCCAGCCTACCCGGTTTGGAAGAAATACGTGGTAAAATTATTTCTGACCAAGCCGTTCAGCTTGAATTCAAGCGACTGCATCAGAAATTCGTTGAAGATAAAGAATGCCTGATTCATACCGACCTGCACTCTTCAAACGTTATGATTAATCATAACGATGTCCGGATTATCGATGGCGAATTTGCCGGTTTTGGGCCTATTGCCCAGGATTTCGGCCGTTTTACCGGAAGTCTTGTTCTTAACTATCTCTGCTGGTTCGGCGATTCTTCCAGAACTGCAACTGAAAAAACAGATTTTCAAAATTATCTCCTGAGTTCAATCAGAGAATTGTACGAAACCTTCCAATCTGAGTTTAAATCCCTCGTTTGCAAGTATCGTAACGATTCTTATGCTTTAAAGAACCTGGATGTTAATGCCTATTTAACCGATCAGTTTCAAAATGCACTCGGCTATACTGGCGTTAATGCCCTTTCCCGTCTGGCTATTCGTGGCCTTTGCTACGATATTGCCCGCCTGCCAGAGAAAGACCAGCTACTGCCTGCTCATTTGGGCATGGAAGTTTCTTACGAGCTGCTCAAGCATAACCGCAATTATGAGTCCATCGACAATTTTATTGAATATTTGAAGGCTTTCCAGGTTAGAAATCTGGCAAAGTGTTAGTAATTCTTACTACTTAATAAACAAGCGCGTTCCCTAAAAATGATTTAGGGAACGCGTTTTTATATTTTTTAGTTTCTGCCAAAGCTTAAAATATGTGCAGTTTATACCCTGTGCCGCTTTATCGGTTTTAGCCATTTTTCAATTTTAAACTTTTTTATTATTCAGTTTTTTAGTATAATAAATATAGATTAGTCAATCATAGAAGAAACAGCTTTAAACTTTCAAATAAACCACAAAATGACAGGAGAAAAGAATGTCCGTAAATACATATACCCTCATCTATTTAATTGCCAATCTCTTTTCCTGCTTTTTGAAGTATCAATACATGCACTTGTTTTTCGATTCATCTAAAAATAAAAAAATAGAACTTTTATCTTACCTGACTTTTTATGCTTTTATTGCTGCTATCTATTTAAATTTCAGCATTCCATTGCTGACACTAGTTTCTAATATCATCGGCTTATATTTGCTAACGTTAAATTACCAGGCCAGCCACAAGAAACGACTTCTATCCGTTTTTTTGCTTTACACTGTTTTTATCTGCACAGACTTGATCGTCGCCATCCTGACTGGTTACCTTAACCAATCTATTTTGGAAACTAGCCATTATCGTTCAGAATTCGGACTTGTCCTTCAGCAAATTGTCAACACAATCGTTTTAATCCTGTTAAAAAATTTTGGCAACATGAAAAAGAAAACACAAGTTGATTCCAAAAATTGGCTCCTGCTGTTATTCATTCCAATTTCATCCATCTATATTATTTTGTTATTGGTTACATCACAAAACCTATCAAATAACCAAATTATCATAAGTCTGATATTGATGCTGTTCATTAATTTTTCAACCTTTTATCTCTATGATAATATTTCACAATTATTCATTGTTCACATCGAAAAGGTTAACCTGGCAAATCAAAACAGATACTATGCCAATCAGCTGAATTTAATTGAAGCTTCTGTTAAAAATTCCGATGCCTTAAAACATGATTTAAAAAATCACCTTTTGTCCATCTCTTCTTTGATAGAAAATCAACGCTACGAGCTTGCACTCAATCATATTTCCGATATTACTCAAGGTCATCTTGTTCAAAAAAAAACAATTAACTCTGGCAATCGGGATATCGACAGTATCTTAAACTTTAAAATCCAGGAAGCACAAGATGAAAATATAAAAGTAAATTCAGATATTATCATCCCTGAAAAGATTGGCCTCTCAACATATGACAGCACCATCATTCTTGGCAATATTTTTGATAACGCCATCAATGCAGTTACGCAGTTAGACGAATCAAAACGAGAAATCAACTTTAAAATGCATTATACGATCAACCGACTTTTAATTTTTCTTGAAAACCCGCGATCATCAGAAACAAATGCCCATACCCCTAAAAAAATCCTTTTTAATCAAGACCAAGAACAACACCATGGTTTGGGTTTGGAAAATATCAAACAGTGTATCGAAAAATATAATGGAACACTGGAAATCAATAAACGACCAGATAATTTTACGATCAAAATCTTAATGTATCTATAAAACGGTAAAACCATAATCCCAGCTCCATTTATCGCCTTTAAGTATAAATCCCCTTGGGCTCCACGGATGATTATACGCTCCGCTGATTGTCACCTCTTGACCAGCAAAATCTTTTCTGACATATATTTGACATTCTAAAAATCCCGTTTGTGGACCATAAACAAAATCAGTACAGGCAATATCTACGGCCATGCCTGAGTTGCTTAAAGAAGTGACCGTATTATCAAATACCATCCAATTCCCCATATAATAAACCTCGTTTTTACTAAACGTTGTACCAGATACAAGGTATCCAATCCCCGCCCAAGATAAACTTGCATTGTCACCGAATTGAGCGATCGGTTGCTGATCCCCAAAAATAATCCATTGCTATCAAATATTTATAATGGGTATTTGTTTCACCAACTTTTGTTGCTGAAATAAAAGCTGACCACTTACCATCTTCCAGGTAACCATTTTGAGTCGTGTTAAAAGTCGCCGCTTCTATTTGTTCATTACTTGCTATCTGTGCATGTTGAAAGTTGAAAATTTGACCATCAATAACTTTTCCGCCAACATTCACAAGTCTTCTTTTTCTCATAATATCGCATTTATCAATATAATTATTAGTATAACCAATTCTTTTTAAAATTATATCTAGATGAACTTCACTCAATTCAGAAGTGTTCTCAACAGGCGCTACGCTCCCATCTTCTAATATTTCCACCGTTAATTCTGTACCTAATCTATTTTTATCAACACTTGATTGTGAAGCTAAAGTGCTGGAGCATAATGATATAGGTAATAGCAGAATTATACTTATAGCCATCAACAGTGATTTTTCTTTTATTGACAATCGTTTCAAGAGCAGGTACCTCCTTGCAATTGTGTTACGTTGTTGTCAACTAGGATTTAAACGTTAAGTATTTCCAGTAACGTGTGATAAATTAGCCCTAAATATGCTATTTTATATTATCAAAATATTCTAAATCCGTTTCAACAATGAAATAATTATTAAAAACACCGATTAAAACCACACTATAAGGTTTATTATTATATTTATATGTATGCGTTTCTATTATAAAAATAGTGAATCTTTTAATACTATAACTTTCTTCAAATAACTCCTCTGAACCCTTTAAGTAAATACCTGTAAAACTCGCATCCTTCGTTGCAACAATTCCATATTCATTAGCTACCCAGATATCATATTCTTCCCTTGAAGGCACACTCAAAGCCATTATCATTATTATTAAACTACAAATAATCAAAATTATTCTCTTTATATACTTTTTATTTTTCATAATAATTACTCCTAACATGTGTTGTTAATGTTCAAGCATAGTGTTTTAAAGCTGCCAGATACAATACTGGATCAAGTACTTATTACTCAAACAAATTGACAAAAGAAATGCGCCATCAATTTCCCTGATTAGAAAGAGACCGTTTCAAAAATTGTATTAACCACATGGTTGATGTAGAATTGATACATTAGCCTGGCGGTTTTATTATGACAAAAAGAAACGAAAGTAATGCGTGAAAAGAATCGACGGAAATTAGTGAAAATTTTTACCTAAGTTTTTTTAGTGAAAACCCCATCAAAGATCCAAATGACATCCAAGTACAGATGAAGGAAATGCTATGTAAGTACTGAAATGGGATCTCAGCGCTGTATTAGATGACAAACTGGGCTATATAGGTTATAATTATCGGAATGAGGAAACCGAAAATAGCCGGAACGGGTATTCGAATAAAACTGTCCATACCAGTCTAGACGATATGGAAATCGACGTTCCCAAGAAAGGAATGGGGAGTTTGAAACCCAATAGATGCCAAAACACAAAAAAACTGATTCAGGACATCGAAGCAAAATCATTTCCATGTATGCCAAGGCCGTGACCACTGGCGATATTAAGACACATGTTAAAGATGTCTGTGGGATCGAGATGTCCGATAGTAGCATCAGCCAGGTAACAGATTAAGATCCTGCCGATTGCTAAAGAATAGCAGACTTGGCCATTGGAAGAAATCTATGCCGTCGTATTTATGAATGCGATTCATTATCATTCGCGAAGCGAAAGCCAAATTAGCCAAAAACCCGTCTATCTCGCCATTGGGATCAATATGAATGGGGTTCCGAGATATGCTGGGTCTATGGATTGGGGAAAATGAAGTGCCAAATTCTAGCTTTCAGTGATTAATGGGTTAAGGAATCGTGGTGTCGAAGATATACTAATTGCCTGTAAGAATGGGTTGAGCGGATTTCCAATGTATTGAAGCTGACTTTCCCAAAACCGAAGAACAGCACTGTATCATCCACCAGATCAGAAATACCACCTGGTATGTTTCCTATAAAGATATCCGGTCACTCATGGCTGAGCTGAAACAGGTTTATACGGCACCAACTGAATATGCTACTTTGAGCGAGCTGGCTACATTTGAGTAAAGATAGTACCAAAATATCTTAAAATCCAGAATTCCTGGCGAAACAACCGGCCGAAACTAGCAACCTATTTCAAATATCCGCTGGAAGTTCGAACACTCATTTATACGACCAATTCCATTGAGGAATTCAACTGGCAGCTTAGAAAAGTAACAAAATGTAAAACCGTATTTCCGACAGATGACAGCCTGTTTAAAATGCTGTATCTGGCCACGATAGGTAGATGGACTGGATGGAGGAACGACTGGGGGCAAATTCACTCCCATCTGGAAATCTTTATTTGCTCAGCGGCTGAATTAATCCCCCAAAAATGACAAAGTAAATTTGAGAATTGGATTTTGGCCTACTTTTATTGAAATACAATCATTTCGGATTACAATACAGGTAAGGGGCAAGACTCGTTTTTAATCCCCTTACCCTTTAATTACTCTTTCTATTTTACATCAATTTTCGCAAAAACACAAAGATTGAAACACTCCCAATAAAAAAATTCTTCTAGTTTTTCACACCATTTAAGACTTAACATTTTATTTCTACAGAAGTCTTTAATGAAACATGACTAAATCTATATATCCTAAAAATAAAACTCATTTTTCATACCTATCCAGTTAAAATAGACTTTATATATGGTCATTTCTATAATACAGTGAAATTATATCTCCATGACCATTGATCACCATTTGTGATTGAATTTGAAAAACTTAAACCTCCAACACCGATAGATAATGACCAGTTATTTGAAAACCAAGGATGTCCATATGCTGCTGAAATAGCCTGTTGCTGACCAATTAATCCTTTACTTACAAATATTTGTTCTTCTAGATAGCCCATTTCTTTATTCAGCTGAATTGCAGGGCTATAATAAAGATCAGCAGTTATACCCAAGTTGTTTGAAGTATCTATCGTGTTATTATATACAGACCATAAATTTGAAACTGGTAAATTAATTGCATGTTGACTTGAAGCTGTATTCGCAATAGGGCTGCCATATGAAGCCCAAGTTAGTCCTGCCACATCTCCATAGTGAACAGTTGGTGCTTCTTCCCAAAAGTAGTCCATTGTTACCACATATTTAATTTGTGTACTTGTTTCACCAATTCTTGCTACAGAAACTTGAGCCGACCATTTATCATCTTTATATTCGCCAGGGAAACTCGTATAATGACCACCCAAAACAGATCTCGTTTCAACACTTTCTTCAGCAGTATCTACTTCAATTAAGTTATATTCATCTATTTGTGACTGAGTCACGCCAGCTTTTCTTAAATCTTCTATCTGAATATTTCTAATTTCATTTTCATTATATTCCGTTACTTCGTAAGAACTCCCATCACTAGATACATAGTCATGTTTACTATCCGTAATGTAACCATTAACAACTACACCACCATAGCTAGCAAGTCTTCTTTTACGAGCGATATCCCAATTTTGTATAGAATCAACGGGATAACCAATTCTTTCTAAAATGAGGTTGAGGTTAGCTTCACTAAGCTGTGAAGTATTTTCAACCGGAGCCACACTTCCATCTTTTTGTATTTCCACTGTTAAGTCCGCACTCAGAGTTTCTTTATCTTCATCCATTTCAGCTGCTAAAACACTTGAATTCAATATCATCGGAAATATCAGAGCCATAGTCAATAACATTACAGTAAATTTTCTTTTCATCGCAAAATCTCCTTAAAAATATTTTTAAAGTCAAAGACATTTAAACTTTAACAAAGTAAATTTCATCATTATACAGTTCGTTCTAGATTATTTATCATCTAATTTTACGAATTTATTGCACCTCCCTTCACATTTTATTTTGTATAAAAAAGATTATTGGCCTCCTTTCTTTCATATTAATATCAACTAAATCATTGAATAATATTGCAGAATTCATTTCAATTATTCTTCAGAATTCTACCTGAAAATTGGATAAAACGACTTTGAGCCACATACTTCCGTTTCTCATCATTCATATGTTTTAGTGAATAACATCTGACATATTTTAAATCTTTTATTATAGATCATGAATGAATATTGTCCTCATACTAAAAATTTAATCTAACAACTCCTAAATTTATCTAAAAAAGGACTTAAATACTTTTTGAAGGATCTGCAATCATTGTTTCTCTAATGAATTATCAATCGCTCAAAAAACACGTATACTCGCAGCAATCATTTAATTTGGATTATCTAACACAAATTTTATACGATATTTCTCAACAACCAACAATAGTGCATCCAGTATCAGTGCCGAAGTAATACTACTAAATACGCCCATCAAATTTAAACAATAACTACTTATGTTAACTATCGTCAAAACATTCAAAATGATTTTTGTTTTTCTGCCAAATACTTTCTTTTCTATCGCTGTTAAAGATTTATTCTTTGCCTCTACAGGAGATAATAAAAAAATGATGACCGTTGACGCAATAAATGCAATTAACCAAATAATATGAAAACCAATCGTTCGCTTCATTATATAAAACGTTATCATTATGAGAACAAGGGAATAAAAATAACAACGCTTCGGTCCACTGGCATGGAACCCACCAGAATATGATCGAATTACAAGAAACATAATCAGAAAAATGACACTATTAACAAACATGTTAAATGCAATTCCAATTAAAATAATCGAAATTGCATTTATAAACATAAGAATCGCCAACCTAAAACCATATGCAAACAGATCCTTATCACTTGCTTCTACAAGGCCAAAATCAACGAATTTATCAACTGTTTTTCCAATCGTTTTCTTCATATTATTTATACTTTTTTAGTTTTTCAATATCTTCAGGTGGTTTTGGCTGATACAAAATAAAATCACATGTAGTGTTTGCATTAAAAGCTGCAATCCAAAGTGCAAATGTTGCAAATAATCGGCCGCAATATTGTAATACTCTTTTCATCAGTTTCTCTCCATTAGTTATCTTTTTTTATACTTTATCACAAATTTTTTATCTTTTTGAGGAGATGTTGAAATTAACCGGATTTTTGTAGAAAACTAAAAAAAGACTCGAACATTGAGTCTTAATTAAAATACTTCTCAGCGATATTGAATTTATAAACCATTTTAGCTTAGTCGTGTTACTCTCGTGATGTAGCCGACGTGTTTATCCAATATACCCAAATTTCATCAAAAAACTGAACTGTATTCAAAACTTATAATGACCTAATTCAAGCGTTCTTGAATTAGGTCATTATAGTCATTTATCTTTTAGTTTATAAAACTTCCTCTTCGATCATTTTGCCAATTATTTCCGCCGCCGATCCAACAATTTCGCTACAGGGTCGCTTTTCATAATAGTCTTTAGACCGTTTTTCCGGAACAAAATCATCCCAATCGACTTCTAAACCCAGTAATTCCCGGCAAATAATGGTCCCGTGCTTTTCTTTAAAAGTTTTAGCCAGCGTCTGAATTCGTTCATAATGATCAGTTTTTTCCTGAACCACCTGAGGATCGGCGTAGCCATATTTAAGGCCAGCGATCATAAACATTGCTGAGACAGCTCCACACACCTCTCTGATCCGGCCCATGCCGGCGCCAAAGGATGATGCCAATTTGAGCATGGTTTCTTCTTCAACATTAAGATCATCAGCAAATGTCTTAATCACTGCCTGAGAGCAGTTATAGCCGCACTCAAAATTTTCCATCGCTTTTTTCTTGTAATCCATAAGTTTTTAAATGCAGTACTCGCATTCCCCTTTTTCCCGATAGTTACGCACTAAATCAGCAAGGGTAATGTTGTCCACCACCTGATCCACAGCTTCTTTAATCTGCCTATAAATATCCACGGTTACACAACGGTCAGCCCGGTTGCATTCACCGCTATCGCCCACACAGGCCACCGGCGCCAGATCCCCTTCCAGCAATCGTAAAATCATCCCGACTGTGTATCTTTCGGGTGGATTGGCCAGCATATAACCACCCTGTGCACCACGGATACTGACTACATAGCCAGCCCGGGATAACTGGGTAATAATTTGCTCCAGATATTTTTCAGAAATTTCTTGCCTTTGAGCAATTTTTTTGATGGAGATATATTCGCCGGTATCATTGATGGCCAGATCCAGCATCAAACGTAGGGCGTATCTTCCTTTTGTTGAAATTTTCATAACTGATATAACCCCGTTGACAGGTATCGCTCCCCTGTGTCCGGCAACAGAACAAGAATGTTTTTCCCCTTATTTTCCGGACGTTTGGCCAGTTCTGTTGCGGCAAAGAATGCCGCGCCCGATGAAATCCCCACCAGTAAGCCTTCCAGAGCTGCCAACTCCCGGCAAGTCGCCATAGCCTCATCATTGCCAACCCGAATGATTTCATCATAAACACCCTGGTTTAAAACCCCGGGAATAAAGCCAGCACCAATTCCCTGAAGTTTGTGAGGCCCTGGTTGTCCACCTGATAGAACCGGTGAATCGGCTGGTTCAACCCCAACGATCTGCACATTAGGATTTTTTTCTTTTAAAACTTCACCAATACCTGTAATGGTTCCACCAGTACCAATACCAGCAACAAAGATATCCACCTGACCATCAGTATCTTCCCAGATTTCCTGAGCCGTCGTTTTGCGGTGGGCTTCAGGGTTAGCTTGGTTTTCAAACTGCTGTGGCATATAAGCGTTTGGCAAGGTCTTCAGCAACTCTTCTGCTTTAGCAATCGCGCCTTTCATCCCTTGCGCACCCGGTGTCAGTACCAGCTCGGCGCCCAATGCTGCTAATAGGTTTCGCCGCTCCACACTCATGGTTTCCGGCATGGTTAGCATCACTTTATAGCCTTTGGCCGCCCCTACAAAGGCCAAACCCACGCCAGTATTGCCGCTAGTTGGCTCGATAATAACAGTTCCTTCTTTTATTTTTCCACTCTTTTCGCCTGCTTCAATCATCGCAAAAGCTACTCGATCTTTAACCGAAGACAAGGGGTTAAAGTATTCCAGTTTGGCAATTACAGTCGCTTCCAAGTGATGTTTTTTCTCATAGTTTACGGTTTCCAGTAACGGTGTATGTCCAATCAGATCGGTCAGACTTTTTTTTATATCAGCCATCTTCATATCTCACTTTCTTTTAATTCATATTAACTCTATATGTTTAACTTGTTTTAAGTATAAACTTTTTTTAATGGCTTGTCAATCAAAAGACTCTTATCCTCGATATGAACTACTGTTCAGATACCTTGACGAGCAAAACTGGCAGCTGATTAAATTGTGTTTACGGTTTTATCCTCTCTTGCGGCTTGGAAATAGCTTCAATAACCTCTGTTTCGCTGGAGATATCAAAATATTGACTTTCAAACAAACGGTTAAGATAATTGCTGAAATAGTCAATGACAGAAGGGAGTACTTCAATAATTTCTGCCTTGCTTTTTTCTGCATTTTGAATCTGCTCAGACGATTTTTTCGTGATCCGATCCAGGTTTTGATAGGTTTGTAAAAGTTGTGCTGTTGTTTTGAGATAGTATTCTTTAAAAGGCTGCCGAAAAACCTGCTCTGGTTCTTTATCTAAAAAATCTCTTATCAGTTTTAAAATGTCTTCTAACTGATGTAGCATTTGCCACTGGTCAAAAAGCGAATCCTTGAGTCCAGATGAACGCACCAGACTGATTAAATTTTGTAGATCATTAATTTCCGGTAAAGCCTGCTGGCTGACAGTTTTTTTCTCATAAACCACCTCCAACTGACTTTGCACATTTTTGCCTCTTTTAATCAGAACAACTGTTATTAGACCCACTATCGCCAGCGCAATTAACCCAAAAATCAATAGCTTCACTCCCTTTCGTTTTAGAATTTTTCCTGAACTTTTTCCCATCTTACCATAAAAAGGGCACCTGTAAAAGGCACCCCATTCTGCTAGTTTTACACCTCCCCGAACAAAACCCACGTTATTGTATCATTCATTACGTCATCGGACTTGCTTCCTGGTTTTGCACCGATACTTCAACTTCTTTGGGGGTGGCCATTTTGCCACCCAGGAATCCGCTGATCAAAGACTGTAAATTGATACCGGTGCTTTCTGAAATACCATCAGACACCTGCGAGACTGAGTTAACAATATCTTTAACCATTTTAGTCGAATTGCCATCGCCATACATAGTAATACGATCCACGTTTTGCAGGGGTGATGCCACTTTTTCGGCAATGCTCGGCAGAGCCTGGAAGTACATTTCCAGAACGGCTGCTTCATTATATTTGTTCATTGCTTCGGCTTTGGCATCAATACCCGCCGCTTCTGCCAGCCCTTTGGCTTTAATCGCTTCGGCTTCTGCCAAACCGTTGATACGAACCGCTTCTGCCTCCTGTTCCCGACGATAGCGGTCAGCTTCGGCTTTAACTCTTTCGGCCGCTGCCTTTTGTTCTTCGACATAACGGGCAGCATCTGCTTCTTTCTGGCGTTCATACAAGTCGGCATCAGCTTTTTGCATCCGTTCATAGCGCTCAGCATCAGCTTTTTTATTAATCTGTGCCTTCAGTCGCTGTTCTTCGACTTCCGCTTCCTGTACCGCTAAATCAACTTCTTTTTCCTGCTTAACAATATTGGCTTCCTGGCGTTTTAATTCAATCGCTTTTCGCTGTTCTTCTGTCTCAATTTCATAAGCGGCATCTGCCTGCGCTTTTTGCTGATCTGCCTCGCGTTTCAGCTGTGCCTTTTTGATTTCCAAATCGTTATTTTTTTGAGCGATCTCAAGATTCGCTTTGATTTTTTCATCATTGGCTTCTTTTTCTGCCTGAGCCTCCGCAATTTTTACTTCCTTTTGCGCCATAGCCCGGGAAATTGAAGCAGTTTTCTTGATTTGTTCCTTATTCTCAATTCCCAGATCTTCAATCACACCGGCCTGATCCCTGATTGATTGAATATTAAAAGAAATAATATCAAGGCCCATCCGCTTTAAGTCTGGCACAGCGTTTTCCTGCACTTTTTCGGAAAAACTTTTTCGATCGGTCAGCATATCCTTTAAATCGAGAGACCCAATTATTTCACGGACATTTCCTTCCAGTACATCCTTAACCGTATTGACAATGTATTCACTGCCCATGTTCAGAAAGTTTTCTGATGCCAGCGCGATAGACTCCGGATCAGAGCTTATTTTAATCTTTACCGCCCCATCAACCATCACATCAATATAGTTATTGGTTGGTACCGTCTCACCAGTCTTGACATCAACCGACATCATCTGCAGATTAAGTTTGTCAACCCGCTCCAAAAATGGTATCCTAATCCCCGCACGACCAATAATAACCCGTTTACGAATACCGGAAATTACATAAGCCATATCTGGCGGCGCTTTAACGTAACTCATTAACAAGACACCAAAGACTACCACCACCAGCAGCACAATCGCAATTATCAACCCAAACATTTACACTTCTCCTCCGTTACTCATTTTCTAATCTAAATGCTTTAAAATAATTCATCAGATCACTGATTTATACAGCATGTAGACAAACCCCGAACCGACCAATTGGATTTTCAGCATTCATATATACTTTATCATATATTTAACTTCATTTTTTCAATTTGTTGAAATTAACCGGATTTTTGTAGTAAACTAAAAAGAGTTCCTTTGAATCACCTGTTTCATTTTATGCACTTTTCTAGTATACTATAAGTTATTAGCAATTAATAGTCCTTAGACCTATTCTCTGCCTGAACTTTTATATGGCATTGAAAACGTTTTATCATCTGGAGGTCCTATGTTTAAAATAGCAATTTGTGACGATGAGCCTGTTATCACTTCACAAATCGAAGAAATATTATACAACAATCGCGAATTATTCCCATATGACATAGAAATTGATGTTTTCTATTCATGTGAAAATTTAGTTTCATATATAAAAAAATTCATCGATTTTGACTTGCTCTTTTTAGATATTGAGATGGATGGCTTAAATGGCTTGGAGTTGGGAAAAATTATTCGAAATCAACTTGATAATCAATCACTTCAAATTGTTTACGTTTCCGGCAAGGAGGAATACTATAAAGAACTCTTTGATGTTCGACCGATGCATTTCTTATTAAAACCGGTTGATCCAGATAGCCTGATCCAGGATGTCAACCTGGCCATGAAGCTGACTGATCGCTATAAACAATTTTTTGTCTACAAAAAATCCTCTAAAATATACAAAGTGCGGATAAAAGATATTCTATATTTTCAGAGCATCAATAGAGAGATTAGAATTCTAACGACAAGTGGGGACGCTATTTTTTATGGAAAATTAAAAGATCTTTCTTCTCAATTAAAGGAATTTCAGTTTATGCAGATTCATAAGTCATATCTGGTCAATTATGCACAGATTATTGAATTCCGATATGACCAGATCAAACTCGCCAACTCAGAGATCCTGCCCATAAGCCAAGCTAAGCGAAAAAAAATTCGGGAATTGCAGCTGAAGTATGAAATGCCAGGAGTTTGAAATTGAACATTAACAGCTACACGCTCATCTATTTGATCGTCAATATTTTTGATGTCTATATTATTTCAAGATACATGCAATTGTTTTTTTGCAATACCAAAAGTCATAAAACGGCGTTTTTATCCTACTTTGCCTATTACATTTTTATTTCGATCATTTACTTAATGCTTCAAATTCCGATCATTACCCTCCTTGCCAATCTGACCGGCTTTTTTCTGCTGACTTTTAATTATCAGGCTCGCTTTGCAAAAAGACTCTTATCCATATTTTTAATCTACATCATTTTTATGTGCATTGACCTGATCTCTACACTCCTGACCGGTTATATTGATCATTCCTTTTTTACGGTCAGCATTTATCAGTCGGAATTCGGTCTGATTTTGCTGCAAGTTATTAACTATCTGGTTTATATTTTATTGAGCCACTTCACCAACATTAAAAAGGGCCATCAGCTGACCCTGAAGAATTGGGGATTACTGCTTTTTATCCCCCTTTCTTCGTTGTTTATCATTTTATCGCTGCTCTCGACACAAGACCTTTCAAGAACTCAGGTCATCATCTGCCTGCTTTTAATGCTGGTCATCAATTTTTCGGCCTTCTTCCTGTATGACCATATCTCAAAATTATATCTTGCTGAAATTGAACGTTTGAACCTTCTTCAGCAAAACCGCTACTATACCAACCAATTAAATTTAATTGAGACCTCAGTCAAAAGAACAAATGCCTTTAAACATGATTTAAAAAACCATTTATCTGCCATAGCAAGCCTTCTTGAAAAACAGGAATGTAGCCTAGCTGTAAAACATATTAACACCGTCACTGGCGACTATTTTGACCAAAATCAAACAATCAACACCGGCAACGCTGATATTGACAGTATTCTGAATTATAAAATTCAGGAAGCGCAAAACCAAAATATTATGGTAGTTTCTGAAATTTTAATTCCCGAAAAAATCGACCTGCCTTCTTATGACACGACCATCATTTTAGGCAATATTTTTGACAATGCCATCCGCGCCGTTTCTGATTTAGAAGATTCGAAAAAGCTAATCAAATTTAATATGAGCTATAACAAAAACCGTTTATTGATTTTTGAAGAAAATCCTTACAGCCAATCTGTAGTTGCTCCCGCAAAAGAAAAACTTTTGTTTAATCTTTACAAAATAGAACATGGCCTCGGCTTAAAAAATGTCGACCAGTGCGTTAAAAAATTCAATGGATCAATGGAATTTAGCAAACAAGCCGATACTTTCTCTATTAGAATCCTGATGTATCTTTAAGTTGTTGATATTTTGAACCTCTGAAAACCATCCTAACACTCGCGAACACCGATAAATATTACAACTAATCGTTTTGTTAACAAATCTCAGTTATTAATCCATAATTCAATCTTCTCTAAGAATATTCGTAGAAAACTTTTTTTATCGATGATAATCTGACCTTCAATCGGCATTCCGATCTTTAATTCAGCTTCCTTTTCATTATTCCCTTTGAAAATATTATTTTCCAATAAAATCTCTGCCTTATAGTAACTATCATCACTATTTTGAATTGCTGTAGAGTCTATGTCAATATTATTAATTTCGCCCTCAATAAATCCATATTCTTGATATGGCAATGAATAACTTTGTATTTTCACGATAAAGTCTGTATAATGGTGTAAAAAGAAAAGGAGCCAAAAGCTCAAAGCTCGGTTAAAATATAAGTACCACCAAATACCTAATCGAGGAGATGAACAAATGGCTCAATTAAATATTACACTGGACACAGAACTTTTGCACGGACTTTTTACAAAAGATTCCCGGGATGATGCATTTTCAAAGTTGCTGGAAGCAATCCTGAATCAGGTACTTGTAGCTCAATCAGCTGAACAGCTTGGAGCACAGCCTTATGAGCGGTGTGAAGAGCGTACAGCCTATCGTAATGGCTTTAGAGAACGTGAGTTGACAACACGCATCGGTGGGGTCACCTTACGGGTGCCGCGCCATCGTAACGGCGAATTCAGCACAACGATGTTTCAGCGATACCAGCGCAGCGAGCAGGCTTTGATGCTTGCCATGATTGAAATGGTCATTAATGGCGTATCAACACGAAAAATTGAGAACATCACAGAAGAACTGTGTGGTCAGAGTTTTTCTAAATCAACGGTTTCGAAGCTGTGCGAAAATCTGGATCCGATTGTTGAAGAATTCCGTCAACGGCCGCTTGAAAGACACTATCCTTTTGTTATTGTGGATGCCATGTATATCAAAGTTCGTGAAGACAATCGCGTTCGATCAAAGGGATTGCTGATTGCAACAGCTGTCAATGAAAATGGCAATCGTGAAGTAATCGGCTTTCAGATCAGTGATACGGAATCTGAAACAAGCTGGGGCGATTTCTTTAATGAACTCAAACAACGGGGTTTATCTGATGTTGATCTGATCGTGTCTGATAATCACAAAGGGCTTGTAAATGCCATCAAAAAGCATTTTCAGGGTTCCTCCTGGCAACGCTGTCAAACTCATTTTTCAAGAAATATACTGGATAAAGCACTCAAAAATCAGCAGCCGGAATTAAAACGCTGTCTCAATCGGCTGTACAATGCAGCCAGCATTGACGAAGCCCGTTGCCTGTTGAAAGAGACGCTGACGAACTTTGAATCAAAGGCTCCAAAAGCGATGGCATTACTTGAAGAAGGTTTTGATGACGTGATGTCCGTCATGGACCTTCCTGAAAAATACCGGAAACGGCTACGTACCACTAACAGTATTGAACGACTGAACGAAGAAATAAGACGTCGCGATCGTGTAATCCGCATTTATCCCAATGAACAATCGGTTATTCGATTACTTGGTGCTTTGCTAATGGAGCAGGATGAAAAATGGTCGTCTGGCAGAAAATACTTTGATATGGAAGAGTATTATGAATTTATCAATTCTCTTTCATCAGATCATCCATCTGCCGCTGCTTAACTATAACTACCGAGATTTTTAATTTACACACTAATTTGGACTTGACTATCCCGCAAACACCTTTGTTTGTACTTTGATAAATTTTTGATTTTGCTCCAATGTTTCTAAGTAAAAAAACACATCAATGGTTGTTCTGCTTTTTAATTGATTTGAATTTAAGATTAACAGCTGTCCTTACTGCATTAATAAGTGCATTATTGCTTCTAAGACACCACCACTTAAATTTCTTGCTTTATCGGAAATCGTCCAGCAATATTCCCTCTTGCCACGGGGATCGATATCAGCAATTTTCATTCCTTTGAAAACAAAACTTTCATCGGCAATAATTCCACGAAGTACACCTGAAATTTGAGCAGTAACTTCATCGTTACCAATCACAGCCAGGCATTCACCCGCTTCAACAATCTCTCCGATTTCTTTGATCAGATGGATTGTCCCTTCTCCCGAAGCGCGAACGACCCGATCATAAGTGTGGCCTGCAATATCACCAGGAACACCAGTGTTTTTAGCTGCTTCACCTTTATAAATCACTCGCCCAAGATTATGACCTCGATTGGTTTCTATAACGGCATGAACATCTTCACCGGCAGAAAAACCAGGACCCAGGCCAATTACAATCGGCGCCATGTTTCGCTTAGTTCCTAAATTCTTTTTTGCCAGTATTGCATCCACAACAGCAGTCGGTTTGAATTTGGCAATCAATGATCCTTCCGGATCAACACAAACAGGTATTTGCCCGTTTTTAAAGGCCAAGCAAATATCTGCTTCAGTCTCACATCGAACTGCCGTTAGCCCTTCAACCGATATTTTTCCATCAAACACCGCGGTTGCATATGCGACGGTTCGTCTGATTACTGTCGGTTTTTCAACCTCTAATCCCAAAACTTGAAATCCACACTGATGGAGTCGATAAATCGTTCCACTGGCAAGATCACCTGCGCCTCGAACAATTACCAGTCTCGGATCTTCGTTGATCTTTTTCAATGCTATTCAATATTCCTTTCAACAGTGATACTAAAAAACAATCGTAATAAACCATACGATTTACAAAACTCATTGCCTGTGAGTCCGCCATTCACTTCACCTGTTCAAAATACTTAAACACTTTAATTTGTTTGATCTTATTCTAGAAAAGAACAATTTCATTATACTTTTCGGACTTGCCAATATATAGAAAATTCATGCCAATCTTTCGAAATTTGTTATATTTCTATTGACTTTTTTACTAAAATTTTAACCTATCTGGGTATTTATAAATATATTAAACCTATTTTTGGTAATTTATTAATCATTCATAGAAACAGCATCTTACACTTTAACGAATCAGCAGCCAAACAGTTCACGCTCTTTATGCTACAGATTTCTTATTCATTTTTTTAAACGCATAAAAGTATAGGAATTCAAAAAACAGCATTTCCCAAATTTCAGGATCTGCTGTTTTTACTTAAATATGGTTGCAATTTTCATATCAGTGAAAATTAGCTTTTTTAGTTAAAGCAAAATTTGTTGTTATCCAAACTTCATATTGATTATTTCCCAACAAATGGCCTAGCTGTCGCCCCTGGCGCTGAATCCCCTTTTGGTACAACGACAATTTTAATGCCTTCCAGCCGACAACCATAGCCAGCGGTTCCAGAAGATTCACCGTTTTTAGCCCAATCCAGCCAACCAAAATTCTGAGCATGCACCTGATAATAAGCATCATAAAGGTCTGCATCATCACCAGTTAATTCGATTTGGATGGCTTCAAGTCTTAATGACTGACCGGTAGTTCCAGAAAGAGCGCCATCAGTCGTCCAGTCCATCCAGCCCACATTCTGCACATGGGTTTTATAGCTTACCCCCACGTCAGCACCATTATCATCAATCTCGATATGGATGCCTTCCAGACGCAAACTTTGTCCAGTGGTTCCGGAAAGAGCGCCGTCAGTCACCCATGATTGCCAACCCACATTCTGAACATGGGTCTGATAAGTGATGCCAATATCTACAATCGTATCTGTCACTTTCACCTGACAGATGGCGGTAAAAGCACCAACTGTCGCAGAAATAGTCGCTGTTCCCGCTGAGATACCTGTGACATTGCCGTTTTCATCCACACTGGCGACAGACGGATCTGAGCTGGACCAATCCACCGTTTTATTTTCAGTGGTGTTGACCGGGCTATAACTCACTTCAAGACTTCTGGCATTGCCAGCCAACAAGGTCATACTGGTCTGCGACAGACCGATCCCTGATAGGGGTTTTTCGCCAGTTATAACTTCAACGGCCTGTTTTAACTGAATTCTTCCATATCCGAAGTAATTATCTTTGCCCGTTGCTCCAAGATCCAGAGCGGTATCCTCAAGAACATCTTCCACTTCAGTAGCCGTTAACGTCACATCCAAGGACATCAGTAGGGCCGCTGCGCCAGCAACAATGGGAGCGGCAAAAGATGTGCCACTGGCTGTTCCATAAGCGCCACTACGCGTCGTTGTGTAAACAGAACTCCCCGGAGCTGAAACATCAACCTTGTCATTATACTGCGAAAAAGAGGGATGTCCATCACCGCTGTCAGTCGCCGCCACCGAAATAACGCCATCATAAGATGCCGGATAAACATATTTTCCGCCATTTGAAGTTGAACCTTCGTTCCCGGCCGATGCTACCAGCACTTTGCCTTTTGATACGGCATAAGCCACACTATTAGCAATTGAGTCATAAGCTGAATAAGTGCCAAAGCTCATATTTATCACCGATACATCTGAGCGGTCAGCAGCTGCCATTATCGCCGCCGCAATATAAGAAATATATAGATTCTTATCACCGACATATTGCCCACCAGTTCGATAGGGCGCAATCTTCACATTAGCCGATGCCGCACTGCCGGATACGCCGATGCCATTATTAATAGCCGCTGCCATACAGCCGCTAACCATGGTACCATGACCTGATAAGTCTGTTACCGCTGTTGTACTCTCCATATAGTCATAGCCAGTGGTAATTCGGCCCGCCAGATCCGGATGGTTGGTATTCAGCCCCGTATCAATAACCGCAACAACTATTTCCTGTGAACTGTTCAGATTTTCCCAAATCGCATCAGCCCCAATTTTTTCAAACTGCCAGGCCGATCCATCCAGTATGTAGGGATCATTGGGCAGGCTTGATGCCTCAATTACCCCATTCTTCTCAACCGACAAAACATTCGGGTTATGCGATATTTCGGCAATTGCTTGATCAGCTGTTGCTTGGTCTTTTAACTCAATCACATCGACCCGATCTGATACCGACTCACCGGCAACCACCTCATCAGTAGTCAAATCCAAAGTTTCTACCGATTCATTGGCATTTTTATAAATAACCACGATCTGATTATCGATACTGTCATTGTATTCTGGCGCTTCTTCTGTTTCTAGCGTTGTTAGAATATTGTTTTCATCAGTTTCCGAAGTCAAACTGGTGAGCTCAGCCGCAAAGGTATTAAGCGGAAAACTTCCTGCCAAGATCATAAAAATCAGCAGGCCGCTCACAATTGATTTCATTTTTTTCATATTTTCCTCATTTTTCTGTAAGTCAGTTATTGGATTTCATTATATGCTATTTGAAATCACCCCTGCAAGCCTTTTTGTTTTTCCAAAGAATTTTTAAAGAACTGCAAAAAAGAAAGCCGATAAAATCGGCTATTCTTTATTTGGCGAATCGGTTCCAGAAGTGTTTGCCAACGGGATGGGCATCATCACCAGTCAGTTTGGCAAATTCTTCCAGCGCTTTTCTCTGTTCGCGGTTGAGTTTCTTGGGCACTTCGACATTTACCACAATAAAGAGATCTCCGCGCCCTCGTCCGTTGACATTAGGAATACCCTTGTTTTTCAGACGGAAGACCTTGCCGTTTTGGGTTCCTTCGGGAATCTTAAGCTTGATTTTACCGTCTAGGGTCGGCACCACCAGACTATCGCCCAGTGCCGCCTGAACAAAGGTCAGCGGTAGTTCATAATGAACATCGTCGCCTTCTCGTTTAAAGAGTTCATCCTCTTCAACTGAAATATAAACATAGAGGTCACCCTTAGGGCCATTGTTGGGTCCGGCATTTCCTTCGCCTCGCAATGGCAGAACAGATTCGTCATCAACCCCAGCTGGGATTTTGATGCTAATGGTGCGTTCCTTTAATTCCAGACCTGAACCATTACAGTGCGTACAAGGTTTTTCAATAATGGTTCCTTCACCACCGCATTTATCACAGGTATGAACCTGCTGAACAGTGCCAAAAGGCGTCTGTTGTCTGCTTACCACCTGACCGGAACCACCGCACTTATCGCAGGTTTTCGTTTCTGATCCAGACTGAGCGCCGCTGCCGCCGCAATGTTCACAGGTTTCCTTACGCTTGATCTTAATTTTTTTATCAGTTCCAAAAGCCGCTTCCTTGAAGGTCAAGTTGATACTAATCTTCATATCACTGCCGCGATTTGATCGTCTTCTGCCACGGGAAGACCCGCCGAAGCCACCAAAACCGCCGCCGCCTCCGAAAGCGCCAAAAATATCACTGAAGATATCTTCAAAACCACCGAAGCCGCCGCCTCCGCTATAGCCGCCACCACCAGCCATACCGTCCATGCCGGCATGTCCGTATTGGTCATAGATACCTTTCTTTTCGGAATCACTTAGCACTTCGTAGGCTTCATTAGCTTCCTTGAATTTTTCTTCCGCTTCTTTGTCACCGGGGTTTTTATCCGGATGATATTGCATAGCCTTTTTTCGGTAGGCTTTTTTTATGTCCTCTGCACTGGCCGATTTCTCTACGCCCAGCACCTCGTAATAATCACGTTTTTCGCTCATTGATTCAATTCACCTCTTTTTACTTGTTATCTGCTAAAGACAACGCTTTATTATACCTTCAATCCACCGGCATTTTCAAGCCTTATCTTTAATCAGCATTCGGTTTCATAACACTCCAGCTGCGCGTAGATCTTTAACGAAAATAAAGGCAGCTTTCGCTGCCACTTATTTTCTTGTCTGATCTCAGTGCTTAGTCATTCACTTCTTCGTATTCAGCATCCATTACTTCATCGTCATCTGATCCCTGATCGCCCTGAGCTTCAGCGCCCTGTTGCTGGGCAGCTGCTTCTTCATACATCTTCTGAGCGATTGGATAGAAAGCTTCATTTAATTCCTCAGTCGCTTTAGTAATGGCTTCAACGTCATCACCTTCTGCTGTTGTTTTAAGTTTTTCAATGGCTGCTTCCACTTTTTCTTTTTCATCAGCGGAAACTTTATCGCCCGCTTCTGCCAAAGACTGTTCCATCTGGTAAGCAGTTGAATCAGCAGTGTTTTTGGCTTCGATCAAGGCTTTCTGTTTTTTATCTTCTTCAGCATGCAGTTCTGCTTCCTTGACGGCTTTTTCGATTTCGTCCTCATTCATGTTGGTACTTGATTTAATGACCACATTCTGAGTTTTTCCGCTTCCCATATCCTTGGCAGATACATTAACAATCCCATTGGCATCAATATCGAAGGTTACTTCGATTTGTGGAATACCACGTCGCGCTGCTGGAATTCCGGTTAACTGGAAACGACCCAATGTTTTATTATCCCGTGACATTTCACGTTCACCCTGCAGCACGTGAATATCAACAGCTGTCTGATTATCTGCTGCAGTAGAGAAAACCTGGCTTTTCTTGGTCGGAATAGTGGTATTACGATCAATCAGTCGAGTAAAGACACCACCCAGGGTTTCAATCCCCAGTGACAGCGGAGTAACATCCAGAAGCAGGACATCGTTGACTTCTCCTGCCAGTACACCAGCCTGGATAGAAGCCCCAATTGCAACACATTCATCAGGATTGATCCCTTTATACGCTTCTTCACCAGTTAAGTTCTTAACGGCTTCCTGAACCGCTGGAATTCGGGTTGAACCACCAACCAGAATCACCTTATCCAGTTCATTTTTCTTAAGTCCGGCATCAGCCATGGCCTTTTCAACTGGGCCAACAGTGCTTTTTACCAATGCTGCGGTCAGCTCATCAAATTTAGCACGGCTTAGAGACAGTTCAAGATGCTGTGGACCATCTGCTGTTGCGGTAATAAATGGCAAGTTGATGTCTGATTTCATAACCGTTGACAATTCAATTTTAGCTTTTTCTGCGGCTTCTTTCAATCGCTGTAAAGCCATTTTGTCATTTCTTAAATCAATACCGTGAGATTTTTTAAATTCATCTGCCATCCAGTCGATAATCTTCTGGTCAAAGTCATCACCACCCAGGTGATTGTTACCGTTGGTTGATTTTACTTCGAAAACGCCATCGCCCAGCTCCAGGATCGATACGTCAAAGGTTCCACCACCAAGGTCATAAACCATAATTTTCTGATTGTCGCCTTTATCCAGACCATAGGCCAAAGCTGCTGCGGTTGGCTCGTTGATAATTCGCAGTACTTCCAGGCCGGCAATTCGTCCGGCATCTTTTGTTGCCTGACGCTGAGCATCACTAAAGTAGGCTGGTACGGTAATAACCGCTTTGCTGACCGTTTCACCCAGGTAAGCTTCAGCGTCCGCTTTTAATTTTTGCAGAACCATTGCAGAAATTTCCTGCGGTGTATAACTCTTATCATCAACCGCTACTTTATGATCAGTTCCCATTTCGCGTTTAATGGAAGAAATGGTACGATCCGGATTTGTAACAGCCTGACGTTTAGCAACCTGTCCAACTAATCGTTCACCATCTTTTGAAAAAGCCACAACGGAAGGCGTGGTGCGGTTTCCTTCTGCATTGGGGATTACAACTGCTTCGCCGCCTTCAAGTACGGCCACACATGAATTTGTCGTTCCTAAATCGATACCGATAATTTTTTCTTTACTCATATCTAATTCCTCCTAAGGATTTAATTGATCTATCCAAATTTTTTTATAATTTCTACTATTTATTGCAAATTTTAACCATTGCTGGTCGGATGAGTTTTCCTTTAAAACAATATCCCTTTTGAAAAACTTCCAGAATATCCTGATCTTCTTTATCCGGATGATCCTCAGTCGCCACCCCGTGATGCAGGTTCGGATCAAAGGTGCAATCACAGTCCACTTCTTCCAGTCCTTCTTCGGTTAAAACTGTCATCAGCTGCTTAAACACCATTTGAACGCCATCGGCATAGGTTTTCGACTCATCACCAGAATCAGCAAAGGATGCCTGTGCCCGTTCCAGATTGTCAAGTACCGGTAATAGCTTGGTCGCAAACCGTTCAGCTGCAAATTGGGAAATTTCTGTTTTTTCCTTCTGCGTTCTTTTTTTGTAATTTTCAAAATCGGCCTGTAAACGAAGCAGACGATTCATCACATCTTCATCTTCTTTTGTGCTTTCTTTTACCACTTCTTCCGGCTGTGTTTCTTCTACTTCCGGTAAAGCTTCTTCCTCCAGATTTTGAACCTCTTCTTCCATTACTTCTTCATTTTTCTGTTCTTCGCTAGCCATTTAACCACCTATTTCATTAATAAATTTGAGATATGCAAGTTCAACTCATTTCTGATATAGTTTAACACCGATGAGACATTGTCGTAATTCATCCTGGTCGGACCAATCACCCCAAAAGCCCCCATCATTTCACCATCTAACTCGTAAGTCGAAGTAATAATACTGAAATCTTTTAAATTTTCATTGTCATTCTCATTCCCGATCCGAATATGGACCACTTTCCCACTTTCATTGCCGGTAAGAATTTCCGACAGCACCTGTTTTTCCTGAACAATGTTAACCACCTGTTTAATTTTTTCCACATCACTAAACTCGGGATAATTAAAAAGGTTGGTCAGGCCGGTGGAATGAATTTCTGAAGCATCTTCAAATAATGCTTTTTTCAGATGGGGGATAATTTCCCGAACCAGATTGCTTTCCTCTGGCGAAAGCTCCTGGATCTGATCAAGAAAACCCGAATTCATATCTTTTAAAAATGAATTCTTCAAAAATCCGTTGATCACATTGGAAAGCCTGAGTGCTGTTACTTCACTGACTTCCGATGAAAGCGACATTTCCACGTTTTTGGCAATGCCTTCGTAGGTCACTGCCACCATCAGTACCCGATTTTTTATGAGGGGTATGATCTGTACGTGCTTGCAATTATAATTTGTAATCCGAGGCGCCAAAACCACTGACGTATAATTGGTCAGTTTGGATAAAACCTGTGCTGTATGAGAAATGGTTGTCCCCAGTTCATTATTGTAATCAAGAAAACCCCGATGAATATCGGTTCTGATCATTTTTTCAAGCTTGCGGATTTCCATGATCTCATCGACATAAAAACGATAAGCCTGTTGGGTGGGAATGCGTCCGGATGAGGTATGAGGCTGTACTAAAAAGCCTAACTCTTCCAGATCCGCCATTTCATTCCGGATTGTTGCCGGGCTAATACCAAGATTGCACCGTTTGGATAAGGTTCTTGATCCTACCGGTTCAGCCGAGTTTATATAGTCCCGAATAATCACTTCCAGAATTTTCTTTTTTCGTTCACTTAGTTCCATGATTCACCTCGTTATTAGCACTCACAAGAATTGAGTGCTAACATCTGATATAAATATAGCACCTGACTCCTACTTTGTCAACTAGATTCTATAAGATCATGCTCAAGTTTTAAAGAAGGTTTAAGCTTTTTAATCTACTTTATAAAGCCAATTGTCGGTACCCTGTTGTAAAGATCACTTTATCTTCTACCTGAAGATCTTTCATAAAAATACCATAAACACCTGATTGGCAAAATCCTGACCTTTTGGGGTGAGTTTCAGATCATCGCCTTCCTTAATCAATAGTTTTTGCCTAATCAATTTTTCAATCTCTTCCTTATAAATAAGCATATAATCACTGCCAAAACGATCCATAAATTCCTGGCGGTTGACGCCGTCAAGTTTTCTTAAACCCAAAAACAGCCACTCAGACATCCACTCTCCCTGACTGAGTCGATGTCGGTCTGTTCTGGGCAGACTGCCTTTTTTAAGACTTTCTACATACTGGTCGCGGTCTGATACATTGGCAAAACGTTCTCCCTTGTAAAAACTGTGAGCGCCAGCCCCTAAAGCAAGGGTATCTTTTAACTCCCAGTATTTTAAATTGTGGCGGCTTTCAAATCCGACTTTTGCATAGCTGGATATCTCATAATGATGATAGCCATTTTTTTCAAGCATCTCATCCACCAACCAGTGCATCTCCCGCTCAAGGTCCTCATCAGGACAGTTGAGCTCACCCTTTTCCACCTTTTGAGTCATTGGCGTATCTGCTTCCAAAATCAGACTATAGCAGGAAAAATGGGCAGGTTCAAAACTTAGCACCTCCCGTAAACTTTCCGCCACCATTAAAAGGGTCTGCCCCGGCAGGCCATACATTAAATCGACGCTGATATTTTTAAAGCCTGTTTTCTTAAGATTCTCCATCGTTTGAATAAACTGTCCCTGATCATGAATCCGCCCCAGGCTTTGCAACAGTTGATCCTGCCAGGCCTGCAGGCCAACACTGACGCGATTAATACCCGCCTTCTTATAGGTAGTAAGTTTTTCTTCGGTCACCGTCCCGGGATTGACTTCAATGGTGATCTCACAATCCGGATCAAACAAAAAAGCTTGCCGCAGCCAGCTGATTACATCGGCAATTTTGTTACCGTCAACACTTGAGGGCGTACCACCGCCGATATATAGTGTGTCAACACACCACTCCTTATTGCCACTTAAACGGATTTCTTCTTTAAGCGCCGCAAAATAAGTGTCAATCTGTTGCGGATCCATACAAGCCTGTGAATTAAAATCACAGTAGTCACATTTTTTTATACAAAAAGGGATGTGGCAGTATATTCCCAGTTTTTTTGCTTCCATTTTTTCTCCACTTTTTTAAGGACTATTGTCCCTATTTTTATGCTATAATATTTATTATAGCATTCATCCACAGAAAGGAACCCCCTACATGAACAAAAAATTCACTCTGGCAGTGATGGCCGGAGCTTGTGCCGGTTTTTCGGCTTTTCTGTTTATGAAAAAAAGAAAAACCAGACAAGCAGGCCGACCAGACACAATAACAGCAAAGACATCAGCAACTAAAGCATTTGAAACATCAAGCCCCTTTGAACTTCCGGAAAGAGAATCTCCTATTTATAGCAGCAGACCAGTCTCCCCCAGCGGTGAGCCTCTTTATGATTTTAAAGATGAACACAATCTGATCTTTTGCGCAGAAACTCAGCTGTCCAAACGACTGATTCAGCTGGAAAATTCCATCAATATCCGCGATATCGGCGGTTACACTGGTTATCAGGGCGGTAAAGTCAAGTGGCGCAAGGTTATCAGAAGTGAGGAGCTGGCACATTTATCCGATAAAGATGTCGAGTTTTTCCATGATTTAAGACTCAAGCATGTCTTTGATTTTCGCAACGAATCAAAAGCCCGCAAACAGGTAGATCGCCTGCCCGGTTCCACCCAATATCATCTGCATCCGATTTTTGAGAGTCTTGGTGACAAAACCGCCAGTATCGACTTTACCAAACCCGGTGCCGTTGACACTTTCATGCGAAATGTCTATCATGAACAAACGGAAAACAAGGCTCAGCGTTTTGCTGATGTCTTAAAATATCTGACCATTCCTTCTGAAACCCCGCTTTTATACCACTGCACCAATGGTAAAGACCGAACTGGCTTTATGACCTATCTGCTCTTGGGGATTCTAGGTGTTAATGATGAAACAATTATGTCTGATTATACTTTGACCAACCTGACCTTTGACGAAAGCTATCAGCTCTTAGGCAATATTATGTCAGAGGAACTGGGGGTTGATAATTATCACCTCTGGGAATTCTACGGTGTTAAACCGGATTGGCTAAAAATTTCCATGGATTATATCAACGGAAACTATGGCCATGTGGAAGCCTACCTGCTTGATCAGACGGATATGACCCAGACGGATTTTGAAAAAATCCGGGATAATTTACTTGAGTAATTAATGTCAATTTTATCCGCATCAGAGGAATAAGAATTGGCTAGTGATGTTAATTTAAAATGTGACCGCTTTAATAAGCTTACCAACATACTTAAAGGAGAGACTCATGGAAGAACGCGGAAAACTGGCCCGGGAAGCCGGCATCAAACTGGCTGCTACGGATACTAAAACCCGAAATGAAGCACTATTGGCTATTGCTAAAGGATTGGAAGCCCGCAAGGCGGAAATCTTGGCCGCTAACGAGGCTGATCTTAAACGATCCGAAGCCGAAAACCTGGCCGCCCCCTCTTAAAACGACTGGTTTTTAATGACGCTAAAATCAATGATGTAATTGATGGTATTAAAAGCCTGGTTGAGCTGACTGATCCTCTGGGTGCCACCAAACTGGCAACTGAACTTGATAAAGGCCTTGATCTTTACAAGGTGACCTGTCCCATCGGCGTAATCGGGGTTATCTTTGAATCCCGGCCTGATGCTTTTGTTCAGATCTCAACCCTCTGTTTAAAAAGCGGCAACAGTGTCCTCCTTAAAGGCGGCCGCGAGGCTTTAGAAACCAACCGGATGCTTTGCAAGGTCATTGAAGAGGCCACACTTTCTGCTGGCATCCCCAAAGGCTTTATTCAAAACCTGGAAAGTCGCGATGAGGTTAATGCCATGCTGGCTCTGGATGACTATATCGATCTAATCATCCCCGGGGGTCTAATGAATTTGTCCAGTATATTATGAATCATTCCAACATCCCGGTAATGGGTCATGCCGATGGTATCTGCCACGTTTTTGTTAACGAAGATGCGCAAATCCCCATGGCGATTGATTTAATTGCTGATTCTAAAACCCAGTATGTCGCCGCCTGCAACACCTTAGAAACTCTGCTGGTGCATGAGTCTATCGCCAAAGACCTCTTACCACCACTTAAAAAAGCCCTGGAAGAAAAAAATGTTCACCTGAAAGGTGATGCCCAGGTATTAAAAATCATTGATATTGAAGCGGCCACTGAAGAAGACTGGAAAACCGAATATCTGGATTATATTCTGTCCATTAAGATTGTCCCTGACTTAATGTCGGCAATTGCTCATATCAATACTTATGGCTCCGGCCATACCGATGTTATTATCAGCAATGATAACGAAGCCGTTAAAACCTTTATGACCCTGGTTGACTCGGCTGGTGTTTTCCACAACTGTTCAACACGCTTCAGTGATGGATTCCGCTTTGGCTTTGGTGCCGAAGTGGGTATCAGCACCTCTAAGCTGCATGCCCGTGGACCAGTTGGTCTTGATGGTCTCTTAAGCTACAAATACAAGCTGTTAGGCCACGGCCAATGCGTTGGTGATTATGCCAGCGGTCAGTCTCATTTCACCCATCAGCCTAAAAATAACGACTGTCCTGTTTAAACAATTAGGAGGAAACGATGAAACAAAAATCTGCCTTTATTCTTGTTGTCGTTCTTATACTTGCCTTAACCGGCTGCACACAGTCCCAGGACTCCGATGAATCACAGGAAAACCTGCCCAACCCCATGACCGAAATGGCTTCTCTTGAAGCCATTAATGATAGCCTTGGCTTTACCTTCGATTCACTGCCGGAGCCAGCGACAGATTCCGTCTATTACGTGATTGCCGATACCATCGCCCAGGTTGATTTAGACTTTGAAGAAAAGGCCTTTACCATCAGAAAGGCTAAACGCAGCGACGAAGACATCAGCGGCGTTTATACCCAGTTTGACCATGGGGAGACTATCACCGATTCCCGGGGAAACGCTGTTTTTTATCAGTACAATGACAACGCTGAAGGACTAGCCACTTTCAGTACCACGGATTATGATTATTCGGTTTATACCACGGTAAACTTTGACCTGAATGTCATGCAGACAGTTATCAACAGCCTTTCCTGACCTAAATAAACGAAAACTATTTCGTCATTATTCAAATCAAGTTTAATCCTTTCAATAAAAAGACCAGTTATTTCAGCTAAGCTGTAACTGGTCTTTCTTACGCTACCTATTTAATTCATGGTCATTTTTGATAACCATTTTAACAACAATACAAAAGCTGAATTTACTGTAGCTATCATCTCTAGGCAATCATCTGTCTTCTATAAAATTTTTATTTTTCTGGTCTTTACTTATAAGATATCTATATGCTCACTGGCCAAGGCTTTATTCATACTGCGTATGGCACAAAACTTTCCGCACATGGAACAGGAGTCTTCCTGTTCCGGTTTGCGATCATCCCTGATCTTTTTAGCTGTTTCAGGATCGATTGCACAATCCCACTGGGCTTCCCAGTCAAAGTTTTTTCTAGCCTCCGCCATTCTGTCATCGACTGCTCTAGCCCCTCTTACACCTTTGGCGATATCCGCTGCATGGCCGGCAATCCTGGAGGCAATGATCCCCTGCTTGACATCTTCCAGATCAGGCAGAGCCAAATGTTCGGCCGGTGTCACATAGCATAAGAAAGCAGCTCCAGCCGAGGCAGCAATGGCGCCCCCAATCGCCCCGGTAATATGATCGTAACCGGGTGCAATATCAGTTACCAAGGGACCCAACACATAAAAAGGAGCCCCTTTGCAGATTGTCTCCTGAATTTTCATATTGGCCTCAATCTGATCCATTGGCATATGTCCCGGCCCTTCAACAATAACCTGAACATCCTGATCCCAGGCTCTTTGTGTCAGTTCTCCCAATTGAACCAGTTCTTCGATCTGACATACATCCGAGGCATCCGCCAGGCAGCCAGGCCGACAGGCATCCCCCAGTGAAATTGTCACATCATGTTCCCGGCAGATAGAAAGAATTTCATCGTAATACTCATAAAAAGGGTTTTCCTGACCAGTCATACTCATCCAGGCAAAAATCAATGAGCCGCCCCGGGAAACAATATTCATTTTTCGCTGTTGCTTTTTAATCTGCTCAATAGTTTTTCGGGTAATTCCACAATGAAGCGTTACAAAATCAACCCCATCTTCAGCATGAAGCCGAACCACATCAATAAAATCTCTGGCTGTCAGGGTATTTAAATCTCGCTGATAATGAATCACCGCATCATAGACTGGCACGGTTCCGATCATAGCCGGACATTCTGCCGTCAGTTTCCTGCGAAAAGGTTGCGTATTGCCATGTGAAGATAAATCCATAATGGCATGAGCACCCAGATTAACAGCCACCATCACTTTTTCCATTTCCAGGTCATAATCTTTGCAGTCTCTGGAGACACCCAGGTTGACATTGATCTTTGTCTTAAGCATCGAACCCACTCCCTGAGGCTCGATACAAAGATGATTTTTATTGGCACAGATCACCACTTTACCTGCCGCAACCAATGCTATCAACTCTGCTACCATCATATCTTCTTTTTCAGCCACTTTTCTCAGTTCTTCTGTTACTATTCCTTTTCTGGCCGCTTCCATCTGCGTTTTATATGCTTGCATTATGATCTCCTAAAATTTTGTTAACTTTATCAACTTTTGTTGTCATTGTGTTGGTGAATCTAGGACGTATATCAGCCTTCAATACCATCTCTGTTCTCAGCCAGTTTTGAGCCAGCACAAAACTGGCATCTTTGACCACCCTCATCACCTCATTCCATTCACATTCAATCTCGGTAAACATCGAATTCATCCGATAAGGCAAACCCGATTCTTTTATTACTTTGATTACTTCGGCAATTTTAGCCACCAGATTGATGGTCACGGAATTAGTTATGGATCCGACCATGGGATTGTTTTTTCTGGTAATTTCAACAGCCTCAATTATTTCTTTTCTGATTTTGTTTTTATGGTCCATATTTTTATTCCTTTCTTTTTTCCTATCAATATGACGCTGGTGTTTTGTTGCAGCGTTTTCTCTCCTTTCTGTTAAGTTCGTTTGTTTTTCAAATAAAAAATGCGCCCTGAATAGGGAGCACTTTGATTCATTACACATAATAATGAATTGCTTCCCTACACCAGTGTTAGCTGACAGGTTCAATGGGTCAGGTTTTACCTTCTCAACTCTTGCGAGTCCCCCTGCAATTTTTATATTTTTAGTTAAAAAAAATCCCCCTTGGAAAGGGGGCGCTGCGATTCATTACACTAATAATGAATTGCTTCCCTACACCAGTATTAACTGACAGGTTCAATGGGTCAGGTTTTACCTTCTCAACTCTTACGAGTCCCCCTGCAACTGATTGCATAGTATCATATGTCATTTCTTGTGTCAAGCTAATGCAAAACTTGCACGATTTACAGCAAACACATCCTTTTGATTCGTCGATGTGTTATTTCAAAATAGTGATCTCACCGATCAGCGGCAGTTTATTGGCTTTTCCGTTTAGGGCGCTAACAATTCCGAGAATGATAAAAGCCAGAACAGCCAGGCTAAATATGGGCAGTAAAATCCAGCCAATCACGGGAATAAGACTAAAAACAATACTGCCAGCCACACTGACAATTAAAAGTACCAGCCCCTGGTTGGCATGAAATTTTCCATAGGCTGATTCCGGGCAAACGATCAGCGGTAAAAAGAAAAGAATATAAGCCAAAGCCGCCATCACCTTGTTATCTTCGATATCTTCCTGGGTAAATTCCTGGTATTCCATCACTTGGTTCTCCTTCTGCTTTTGATTTGAATCTTCCATTTTTGCACTCCTCTCTAAAATTATTTATAGCCCTTTGGTACTTTGTCTACCCTATTTCAAATCAATTATAGATCAACTTACTTTTTTTCTTCCACAAACCATTTAGGTTCTTCATAGAAAAGCAGCACTTCCTGATTTTTAATCCGGCAAAGATAGCGAATTCCCTGACCTCCAGCTTTTCTTGAAACAGCGGGACGCATATCTAAAACCCGATCAATTAAAAAACGTCGGCCATCTTCCCAATAAATTTCCAGTGGCGTCATGCGCCCGCTTTCTTCAAACATCACCAGCACCGGCACATATTTTTTTACTCTACTTTCTGAATTGTTCATTGTTACACCTCTTTTACCTTTGTAAATCCGCAGCTATAAACGTCTTAGAAATAACCAATAGGATGAATGACGTGATCTTTCTTGGCATCAAGCGCACCTAATTGATCATCAATGGTAATGGCCCGACGCACTGAGTGATTGCCAAATCGACGACGCAGATCATCAACCGCCTGATCTAGCTGCCCTTGTTTAACCCGGTTTTTTTCGTGATTGAAGAGATCCAGCTGCACCGGAACGGTATTGGGTACCAGCTTTTCCACCCGCACCCCAATTGAGCGGATCGCCGGTCCAAATACATAATTCGCATCGAAAATCGCCATTGCCGCCTGATAAATTTCCCGGGTTAAGTCGGTGGGTTTTACAAGTTTTTGCTGTCTGGTAAAGCTTTGAAGGCCGGTATCCCGCACATGTATGGCTACTGTCTCGCTAAAGCAGCCGGTTTCCCTTAAACGCATGGCTACACTTTCGGCCAGCAGACAGACAATCAAATTGACATCCCGGCGATTCTTTAAGTCCCGAACGGTTGTAACGCTGTTACCGATACTTTTAATGATTCGTTCATTGCCATTATAAGTCTCATCAAAAGGCTTGACCGGACTTTGATCCAGACCATTAGCAAAGTCCCACAAAACAAGGCCCATTTTTCCCAGGGTAAATTTTAAAAAGTCCCGATTGGCCTGGGCCAGATCACCAACGGTAAAGATACCATGTTTATTCAGCTTCTTCTGAGTTGATCTGCCCACATACAATAAATCACCAGCCTCCTGACACCAGATAATCTGGCGATAATTTTTTTTATTGATTTCTGTAATGGCATCAGGTTTTTTATAATCTGAGCCGAATTTAGCAAAAATTTTATTCCAGGAAACGCCTATAGAAAGGGTTACTCCCAATTCTTCATACACAGCATGACTGATGGCTTGGGCTATCTCAAGTCCCGATCCAAATTGCCTGTCGCTGTTTGTCACATCAAGCCAGGCCTCGTCCAAACCAAAGGACTCCACCTGATCAGAATAGCGATTATAAATTTTTCTGGCCAACCGGGAAAAACGCAGATATTTACCATAATCGGGTTTCAGCACGATGAGATCCGGACATTTGGCAATTGCCTGGGCAAGGGTTTCACCGGTTTTTACCCCGGCTATCTTGGCGGGCTGATTTTTAGCCAGGATAATGCCATGCCGTTTTTCAGGATTCCCCCTACCGCCAAAGCTTTTCCTGCCAATTCCGGATGGTAGAGTGCTTCAACGCTGGCGTAAAAACTATTCATATCACAATGCAGGATGACGCGATCCATCTCTTGCCTCTTTCATCATAAATGATTTTTATATTATAATTATATTCTTTTAAGATGATTTGTCAAGGCTATACTTTTCTTTAACGATACTATTCTGTTGGTTGTTTTATCACAAGCCTCTTGATTTTTGATCCTGTTTCCCTTATAATATCAATAAAAGGTGACGATTCCTTGTTCTATTTAACGATCTTTATCAGGACCGGACTCTATCACAGAAAGGAAAAGATATCATAATCTATCATGATATCAGATGATTTAATGATCAATGAAAAACTTCGCCAATTAAAAAAGCAGTCATCCATGACGACTCAGGAGCTTTCAATCAAATCAAGGATTCCACTGCCAACTATTCATAAATTATTATCAGGAGAAACTACCAATCCAAAATACAATACCCTAACCGCTTTTCTGGACGCTCTGGATCACGAATTAACCATTCAGTCAATTTATGAAGACGAAAGCCCGCTCCTCTCCATTATGGACCGCGATATTCTCGCCCGCTATCAGACCTTATCTACCGAAGGGAAAAAATTTATTTCTGACACCCTCGACCAGTTCAGTGCCTACGAACATAATGAAATAAACTTTCCTAACCCCGAAGCCCTCCGGGAACTCCCCCTCTACCTGCTGCCGGCTTCTGCCGGTGTTGGCAGCTATCTCGATTCAGATCAATACGAATTCAAGTCATTTCCTTCCGAAGCGGTTCCGGATAAAGCAAAATACGCTATCCGAGTCACCGGTGACAGTATGGAACCAGCCTACTATCAGGATGATATCGTCTTTGTTGAACCAGTTAATCAGCTTAATCGGGGTGATGTGGGCATTATTATCATAAATGGTGATGCTTATATTAAACAATTCCGGGATAATGCTTTTATCTCCTTCAATCCTTTATATGATTCCATTATTCCCAACGAATATGATACGCTGCGTATCGTCGGCCGGGTTCTGGGACGTTACTCGCTCTGATCCTGATGCTTTTTGAGCGCCCTGATCAAAAGCACCCCAATCAGGGCGCCCATAGTATCAATTAGAATATCCGTCGCCCGTCCGGCTCTGCCGTTTATAAAAAGCTGATGACACTCATCGCTGATCGCGTATAAAAGACTAAAAAGAAGCGCTTTCAATGCTGGTCGGCTGGTTTTTGAATTCGCCAACGCCAGATAAAAGAAAATCCCGAGTAGCAGGTAGACAAAAAAATGGGCGTTTTTGCGCATGATATAGTCAACGGCCTGCAAATTAAGATGAACGGCAAATAAGTTTTCCATCTCTTTCATAATTATACTGCTCAAGCCAGAACTTAAACTGCCGGAAATCTCTCCCGTCTGACTGGAAGAAAAAAAAATCATCCCCATCCAAAGAAACGACAAAATCCACCAACTGTATTTTTTAATCATTTTCATATTAATCTCCAACTATTTCTTGTACTGAAAACATTTATAATGTAAATTTCTTTTATCATACCATGTCCTTCATTTTTTTGCCAACCTCGTATATTTTAAGCTGTATTTGCTGACAACTATCCCATAAAATGATACAATGTAGCGAGCTAATTTGTTTCCTATTAAATTTTGATTTCCCGATGAATATTTAATTCACATTATGGGTATTAACTAAAATAGAGTTACTACAACTGGGAAGAATACCTTATTATACAAGGAAATAGGAATTCTCGAATCAGAAAATGAATTACAACACAAAACCAATACTGGAGGAATGATTTTATGGAAAAAAAATCACATTATTACGTTGACGAGCTGATCGATCTAAACGTCTTGCAAAAATTTCAGGATAGTTTTGCTAATGCCATGGGCATGGCCAGTGTCACCGTCGACAATGAAAAGGGATCTATCACCGAACCCAGCAATTTTACCGACTTCTGCATGAAGTTTACCCGTGGTTCAAAAGTTGGTAATGAACGCTGTGTTAACTGTGATGTTCAAGGCGGAAAAAAAGCTGCTCAAACAGGAAAACCCGCTGTTTATGCCTGTCATGCCGGACTGGTGGATTTCGCTGCTCCCATTATCATTGATGGTGTTGAGATTGGTGCGATTCTTGGCGGTCAGGTTTTAACCGAGCCCCCCGATGAAGATTACTTTAGAAAAGTTGCCCGGGAAATCGGCGTTGATGAAGATGAATATATTGCCGCTTTAAGAAAAGTAAAAATTGTTCCTCGTCATCAGGTTGATGCTGCCGCTGACATGCTCTACATTTTTGCCAACTCCATTTCCAGCATGGGTCACCACAACCGAATGCTGGTTGAAGAAACCGAAAAATTCCAGGGTCTGACTGAAAACATGTTCGAAAACATTCGGGCGGTCAGTGAAGTTGTAGAGACTTTTTCTAAACAGATTGAATCCTTAAATGAGACTTCTCGAGAATTGATGAAGTCCTCAACCCTTTCAAAAAATGAAGTCAAGGAAACAGATTCTATTTTAAAATTCATCCGTGATGTTGCCACCCAAACCAACCTTCTGGGACTTAACGCTGCTATTGAAGCTACCCGCGCCGGTGAATATGGCCGCGGATTTAATGTGGTCGCCGATGAAGTCCGTAAGCTGGCTGTAATGAGTGTTGATTCTGCTAAAAAGATCGAAAACATTCTTGATAACCTGGTTGCCAGCATGAATGGTGTTGAATCTCAGGCTAACAAATCTGCCAAAATCGTGGTTGAACATCAGGCTTCAATGGAGGAAATCAATCAAAAGCTGCAAATGCTTAACGATATTTCCACAAAAATGAAAACTGAAATTGCCAACCTGCAAAGTATTGCCTATTAACCCGGCAGCTAATCAGCTCCTCCAAAAAAGAGACCGCGACGCGGTCTCTTTTTTAATACCTAGCTAACATTTATTTCTTTGAAGATCAAACTCAAATATTTAAAGCAAATTTGCACAAGGCGTTTCTATAATTGCTCCCCTGGCAGCCTTTATCCCTAAACAATTAAAACAGCTATCAATTCATTGCTCTTTCATTTATTTTCGCCTTCATCTTCCCAATCCCATTGAAAATCCAAACCGAAATAGTCATAAAGATTGCGGCGCCAACAATATAAAAAGGATCACCGTTTTCGAAGAATTGAATCACGTATAATAAAGCAGCCAGGAGTTCTACGGTAATACATACCCAACCCACTCGAATCCAGCGTGAAAGCATGCCGTAATAAGACTGCTGATCACTATAAATTTCGTATTCCGATGCCAAACTATTTTCCACAACTATTTTTCTGAAGTAGGCCCAGCCATTAAAGGTGTTATTGACATATTCCCATCCTTGCTCCTCAAAAGATTCTACATAGCGCTCTTTTTCTTCGCTGCTTTTTAAAATAACCGGATTAAAATCAATACGGTGTCGATAAGTAACTGACTCATCCTTCACAAACTTACTATGAAAACAACCACCTTTTTCAAGCTGCCAGCCTTTTTGTGACAGTTCATCTAGGTCATTTTCTTCTTTGTCATAATTCCATGCCGCATAAACACGGTAAGATGTTTTTTTCATTTCCCCCATTTTTTACGCCTCCTTCAAAATTAATTTCGCACTTTCTATCAGGCTCAGCAGACGTATATATTCGTTCGCCAGAGCTGCTTCGCCCAATTCTGTCAGCTGATACATTCGTTTTCTGTCATCAACTGGACTTTTAATTTCCTGAATCCATTTTTTCTTGATCATTTTCCCGGTTGCCCCATACATGGTACCCGAGCCAATATTCACCCGCTCATCAGAAAGCTCTTTAACCCGCTGCATGATACCATAGCCATGATTGGGACCTTCTTTTAGACAAAGTAGAATATAAAAATAACTCTCTGTTAAGGGTTCGCTATACTTCAATACACACACCTTCTTTATGTCATTTCATGATATGTCGTTATGCGATATATCACTATTTGATATATTGTAGCATGATATATGTCGTCTGTCAACATATAATATAAGTGTTCTTATCCTAAAAAAATGCAAATATTTACATAATATTTACATTCTATGCTTTCTTCCCCCCCTTGAACCTTGCAACATCAATTCAAATTCATTTTTTTAATTACCTGAATCTCCCTCGCATTAATTACAATGTTAAGGTATTGCTGGGGATATCCCCAAAAACATTGATTTTTCCGGCCTAAAAAAGAATAATTATTTCCATTGACATCGTTACAAAACAGTGATATCTTTGTTACAAACAAACTGGGATGTTTATACCCTGTATTCTGAAAGGAAAACCCATGAAAACTCAGATCAATCTCCGATTACTCAAAAGGTCAACGGGTTTACTGATTGCTTTAACCCTGGTAATGCTGACTTTTTTCCTATATTACAGCCCACCGGCTCAAGCCGCAACGACACAAACCATTATTATTAATCCCGGCCATGAATCCGGAACCGATACCGGTGCCGTCAATACTTCTACTGGTGTGACAGAAGTCGCATTAAACAACGCCCTGGCCATCAAGGTCGTGCAGTCCCTGCGAGATGCTGGCTATAACGCTATGCTCAGTCATCAGATCCCGGGAAATCCTGGTCTGCCGACTTTATTATCGACGACCGTCAATTCATCGACGTCTGTCTGCAATGCTGCCAACAGTCTGGGCGCTGATCTGCTGGTCAGCATTCATCATAATTCCGGGGGAACCACTTCCAGCGGATATGAATTCTACTGGTCCAGCTATCACCCGACTATCGATAATGAGGGTCTTTACCAAAAGGCCAATGCCTGGTCGGACGGCTCCAGTGCAACGCTAGATGCCAGCCCGCCAGCCATTGCCCTGAGTTCCAAAGAACTGGCCACGCTTTTTAACACAAATTTCAAAGCCAACCTGACCTATCTTCCCAGCCGCAATCGGATTGTGGAACGAGATGACTCAATCATCAAGAAAACCAGCATGCCTTCAGTTTTGATTGAAGCCGGATTTGTATCCAACAACGCTGAATCACTGCTTCTGGCCAATGACACAAATCAGCAGGCCATGGCAAAGCAGATTGTTAAAAGCATTGATACCTTCTTTGGCAACGATACCCCAACCATTGCCGCCTCATCGTTAACCGCCACAACTTCTGGTGAAAAAATAACTATTACCGCATCGGGTATCACTACTACCACATCAGTTAAAAGCATTTCTTTTGCTGTCTGGTCCGACAAAAACGGCCAGGATGATATTAAATGGTATACCGCCACAAAACAAAGTGACGGTTCCTACAAAGCCACGGTGGATATCAGCAATCATCTAAAACAAGGCGGCGTTTATCAGATTCACTGCTATGGCACAGATTCAAACGGTAAACTTAATTTCCTGGGCAATACCAGCACCTCTGTCAATGTCGAAAAAATGACTGCCGGCCAATTGGAAACAAGTATTGCTACCGAATCAACCTTTAAAGTCAGCGTCTCGGATATCGATGCACCTGACGGATTGACCGAAATCTCCTTCCCGGTCTGGAGTGAAACTGGTGGACAAGACGATATTAAGTGGTATACGGCTACTAAGCAAAGCGATGGCTCCTATCAGGCAACAATTGATATTAAAAACCATAGTTACGATGGTGGTACCTATAATGTTCACTGCTACGGTAAAGATTCCTATGGTAAGCTAACTTATCTGGACAGCACGACAATTTCTATGACCGTCTCCACGATGTCCGCCAAGGAGATCAGCGCCACCAGCAGCACGAATGGCCAAATAACCGTGACAGCTACATCAATCAGCGCGCCATACGGTCTAAAAGAAATTCTCTTCCCGGTCTGGAGTGATGCCGGCGGCCAGGATGATATCAGCTGGGTAACCGCCACCAAACAAAGCAATGGCACTTATAAAGCGACCATCTCGGTTTCCGACCATCAGTATGCTGCCGGAAAATATTCCATTCACTGCTATGGTAAAGACTCCTATGACAAACTGACCTTCTTGGGCAATACCAGTGTCAATGTCAGCCTGGCTCCAATGAGTGCCAGCAAAGTATCGGCAACAGTTTCCGGCCGTGAAATTACCGTTACTGTTACCGGCATCAGCGCCCCTGGCGGAATTGAGAATATTTACTTCCCGGTCTGGACCAGTAAAAACGGTCAGGATGATATTGAGTGGGTACAAGGCAGCAAGAAGAGCGACAGCTCCTACACTTGCACCATTAACACCAGTAAGCATAATAATGAAACGGGTCAGTATGAAATTCACTGTTACGGTGTCGACCAGGCTTCCAGTGGTTATCAGTTTTTAGGCAGCACCAGCGCCAAAGTGACCTATACTCCAGCTACAGCCGAAAGTATTACCGCGACAGTTACTGAAAATGTGGCCGTTGTAAAAATTAGCGGTCTGACAACACCAAACGGCATCAGTAAAATCTTGGTACCCAGCTGGAGTGATGCCAGCGGCCAGGACGATCTGGTCTGGTATACTGCTACCAAACAAAACGACGGTTCCTATCAGGCAATTGTGGATGCCAAAAATCATAAAGGTACCAGTGGCACCTACCATTTCCATGTTTATTGTTACGAAAGCGATGGCACCGCCGTATGCCTGGGCGGTACCTCAGCCAATATCCGTTATGTAGAAACCCCTATTATGGGAACAACAACTGTCACTGCTGCCCAACTGGTTGCCTATTATAAAAGCACCGGCAAGACCTATCCTCAGCTTTATAACGATTTAGGCGTTAATTTAGAGACCTTCTGTGACCTCTATGTTAAGGAAGCCAAAGCCGAAGGCGTCCGCGCCGAAGTAGCATTTGCTCAGGCTATGCTGGAAACCGGTCATCTGCAGTTTGGCAAGGATGTTGCCGTTGGTCAGTTTAATTTCGCCGGACTTGGCGCCACCGGCAATGGGGTTGCCGGATTTAACTTTGCCACAACTTATGGTAACAACTCAACCGGTATTCAGATGGGTATTAGGGGCCACATTCAGCATCTTAAATGCTATGCCAGCAGCCAGGCTTTAAACAACCCTACAGTTGATCCACGCTGGAATGACAGTCTAAGAACCAAGGCCTTGTCTGTGGAAGAACTGGCTGGTACCTGGGCAGCTGATTTAACCTATGCACCAAAAGTTAAAACCATTATGAACAAATTTTAAATTAAAAAAATACACTAAAATGATATAATCCCCCTTAAGTAGCTAAGGTAATAGCCCAAATCTACTTAAGGGGGATTTTTTATAGACTGCTCAGAATACTAATATGCCAGGCTTTTTAAACAGCAATTCAATTTTATTCGGCATTTTTGCTATTACATAATTATCCCAACCTATTCTAAACTTAAGTCACTACAACTGCAAATGACAAAAACCCTGTTCTTCATAAAGAATGACACTTAAACCCTGCTTTTTCGCTACCTCCTTGAGCCGGCTAACTGAAAAGCCCGGCGCATAACAATCCACCGCATTACCGCTTAAATGGCGAGAATTCTCAATTCCGCCAACCTCACGGTTTCTGATCACACAACGCACCCCTGATGTCACAATAATTGCTGAATCAAGTTCACGACGCACGCCTTCCAGTTTCGCAATCAGCAGCTGATCCATTTCTGCAGGAAAGCCGGTACAATAACGGCCCTGACAACAGCAGCGAAATTCTTCCCGTTTAAAATGTTGGCTAAGCTGCTCATGATCATAAACTTCAGTTGGCATACTGCTTTCAAACAGGACTTTCATGGTTAAAGGCCCCACCATTCCATCCACTTCAAGTCCTGAGCGGGTCTGAAAGGCCATAATCGCCTGTCTTGTCTGAGGACCACATATACCATCGACTGGCCCTGGATCAAAACCCTTTTCAATCAGAACCTGCTGACACTGCTTAATAAAATCATTCATTTTCTTCCTCCTTTATCTGCAGCAAAACACTTTTTAATTTCTCTGGGAGCGGAAAACCGATTGCCGCAAGATTTTCCGTGATAGAAATCCCTTCATTGGCTGAATAAAAAAATATGGCTCCGGTTCTCAGAACCTCGCCACCACCTAATAAATTCAAATCCAAAAGATGTGAGAAACCAATCATCATTAAAATTAAAATCTTTTTTAAAATCCCGTGAAAGCCAATACTACTCGAAATTTTTCTGGCAAAAACGGCCCTGATCACACCGGTCAGATAATCAAAAATAATTAAAATCAGCAGGGTATAAAGGGCTTTGTCCCAACCACCGAAAAAAACCGTCAGTGTTGATCCAACTAAGGCAAAAATCCCTTTAATCACCGCAAACATCTGATTACAACGCATAAAAAAACCTCCTATCTGTTAATAGATAGCAGGTTTTAAGTATATTGTGACACGTTATTTTTAAAGACTTTGAATATAGGCTTTGGCTGTCTCTCCGGGTGCTGCTGCACCTTTTGGTACAACTCTGACTTCAATGGCTTCCAAACGATAACCAAATCCCGCTGTTCCGGCATCGGAACCATTGCTGGCCCAATCAAGCCAACCAACGTTCTGAGCATGAACCCGATAATAAACATCAAAGAGATTGGCATCAGCACCAGTTAATTCAATGCGGATGGCTTCCAGTCGAAGAACTCGACCCTCGGTTCCGCTTAGCACACCATCTGTTCGATAATCCTGCCAGCCAATGTTTTCGATATGGGTTGAATAAGCAATCCCCAAATCATAGCCCTGATCATCCAAGGTGATTTCGATTCCTTCTAGCCGTTTTCCTTCATTTAGGGTTCCGCTTAAATCACCGTTTGTTTTCCAATCCTGCCAGCCGACATTTTCAACATGGGTACGGTAAGATACATCAACAGCTTTATCCGGCAGGGTAATTGAAGTTCCTTGAACTGTCAGCAGTTCCTGGCTATTATAAGTATAGGAGTGGACAGTGTAGGTGCCACGTTCATTGTTGTGCTCATCAAAAGACACGCGTTTTGACGCAATCCCATTGACAACATTGGCTACATACCAAACCAGATCATCCTGTCCATTATTCTCGGTCCAAGTTGGAAACAAGACGCGATCAATGCCCGATTCATCATCAGAAACACTGCAGCTGACCGTAAAACCTGACTCATCAACATTAGAAATAGTTAAACCAGAAACAACCGGCGGGGTGGTGTCTTTTACAACATCATTGCCACCATTATTAGAAAAATCGCCTAAATAAATGTAACCCTGAAAATCGCCGACTGAGGTGTTGTCTTCATTTCCGATGGTATAAGTTCTGGTCTGAAAGTATACACCAGACCAGGTCGATTCGGAATAGGTTACCGTATCACCTTCAATTTTTTCAACGACTGCCACATGGCCACAGTCCCAGCCGCCCCAGCAGATTACAGCCCCAACTTTAGGGGTGCTGCCAGATGCGTAATAGCCGTTGGAAAGGTTATAATCCCACCACTGATTGGCATTGCCCATACAAAGGTTTGGTTTAGTCCCCAGTATTTCATAGGCTCGGCCATAAGCATAGGCCGTGCAGTTTGGCATCCCATAACCAGACAGGTAATAAGAGTTATTCTCAAAATAGTAGGGATTACTGGACTCCGGCGCTGTTAAACGCGGGGTAAACAGATCATTTGTGCTGATTACTTCCGGGTCGACCACATCATATTCAGTTGCCACATCTCCCGGCATCATCTCCTGGGCTTCAATCACCGCCTGGGATGAGTCATTGACCACGATCACTTCCTGGGCCAATACATTAGCGGGAAAAATCCCCAGACTAAGAATCAGGGTCAGTCCGATACATGATTTTTTAAAAGTTTTTAATCCCATTTTACGCTCCTGTTGTAAAAATATCTGCATATATTAATCAGTTCGCAATTGAACTGAATCGTTACAATTTGTTTACTTTATTTTACAACAACTTATTAAATTTTGCAAACTTTTTATGAAGTGTAAGTTTTCAGATAAAAGTGTTTTTACATCACTTCTCTGATGACATTATAACGAAGGTCATCACTTGCAATAAAACCTTCCACTGGCGAATTGACTGCAGCCGGGGTTTTGTAAGCCACAAAGGCCGCCTTGATCTGGTCGCTCAAATCTTTTGAAATATTCGGACTGAGTGCAATGGCGTCTTTGGGGATATCAGGCGTCTGCGATAATATTTTTAGGGCAGAGACCCTAACGCCTTCTTTTTCAGCAATTTCCATTGCTTCATTATAGGTAGCTCCCGCATCATATTCGCCCGAAATTACGGCCTTAATCACACTGTCATGACTGCCTGTAAATCCGCTTTCGGAAAAAAGATGATCCGGATTCAAACCTTCTTTTTTCAGACTATAGCGGGCATAAAGATAACCCGATGCACTGCCCTCATCCACATAGGCGAATTTACAGCCCTTTAAATCAGCCAAAGAGTTGATGCCAGTATCTGACCTGGTTACAATATAACCATTATAGGAAACCTTTCCTTTGACAATAGGGGTGACAATGGGATTGACACCAATTTTATCGTGCGCTGTGACATAGGCAAAAGGCGAAAACCAGGCAGCATCAATAATCCCTTCTTTTATCCCGTCACTTAGGGCATCATAATCCTTAACGATCATTGTCCGGACGGTATAGCCGATGGATTCAAAGATTGCATTCAAAATCGGGACATACATGTTTTTAATATTTTCCGGTGACGTAAAGGGATTTACCCCAAAAATCAATTCGTTTTTATTCTTGTATCTGGCCGTCAGCTTCTGGACATTGCTAGCCATATCCGACAGGCGGTTACAATAGCCGAGGATTTCATTATTCTTATCTTTTTGGGTCAGGATCGTGTGAATGGTTTCATCTGTCACCCGATGCGTTCCTTCAACCGCGTTCGCAACCTGAGAAACGGCGTCCTGAATTTCCCGGGTCGCAGAGACCTGAAAAACCGATACTTCTTTAATCTCATTAATTGCCGTGTTAAGTCCCACTAAGCCATCTTGTATGGTGCCAATGACCGCTGTTGATTTTTGCGCGGCTCCCTCAATTTCAGTCGATTGTTTAACGCATAAATCAATTGCTTCATTGGAATGATCGACTTCTTCGAGAATAGTCGCTACTATCTGCTCAATTTCCTTAACAAAACGATCCGTGTTTTCAGAAAGTCTTTTAATTTCTTCCGCCACGACCGAAAAACCTTTCCCGGCCGATCCTGCCCGAGCTGCTTCAATACTGGCATTAAGGGCTAGAAGATTGGTGTTTCGGGCAATATTTTTGATCAAATCCACAAACTCATTAATATCCTGAGACGATTTTCCCAGTTCGTCATTGGTAGCCTTGGCCTGTTTAATACCATCAACCAGACCCATTAACAAATCAGAGATACTATGAATCGTCTGCTTGTTGTCATTAAGCATTTCCACCGATTCGCTCGACTGAGCTTCGATGGTTTCAATGTTATGCATCAGTTTATTTGAAACTTCTGAAAACTGTGCAATCTCAGCATTGATTTCTTCCGTACTGGCTGCATTACGCTCACTAAGCTGGGCTATTTCATCGGTGCCAGTAACAATGCGTTCAAAAATTCGCACATTTTCTTCAGAATGCCAGCTCAGTTTTTTAATATCAAAATCCATTGTTTCCAGCAACGCAAAGAGTTCACTGTTAAAGTTGGCTTGACTGTCATCCATCTGCTCCAGATTCTCATCTTCATTCTGTTGTTCAAAAATCAGCTGATAAATTGCCGTTAGCGTGTTCTGTCCCGCAGAAATAAGTTTCGCACTTTCAAAAGTATTTTTCTCAAGTCGTGACAAACCATCCTGTAGAGATTGTGTCTCCTGATGAACAGTCGTAATTTTTTCACAAATTGCCTCATCTTTTAAAAGACTTTCCTGCTGCCACAAGCTGGACTCACTGCTGTCATCTTTTTCCAGCTGTCGGGATGCTTTTAATGCTTCCTGTAAGTCAGAAATTTTTGCATCAAGTTTTTGGAAATCATCCGCCTTTTCTTCACCTGACTTTGGCGGTTCTTTATTATCAGATTGACGACTGACATAATAAAGCCCCAGGCAAGAGATAATCACACTTGATATAACTACGATGATCAAGGCAGCTGGCAGACTTACTCCTGATATGAAAATAAGCACCGTCACCACAATATAAAAAAAAACCGCCGCCAACCAAACCTTTAACACATTAGCATCCAATTCAAATCCCCCTTTTGACATTAAATCGTATTTTACGATTTAATTATAGCTGAAAACGTTTATATATGCGAACTTTATGTGGGATCAAAACATTAATTCTTTTATTTTACAAAATAAAGAGGCACTTGAATTTTTTCAAGCGTCAGTGTATAGACTAACTTCAAACAACATTATTTCTAAACAACAGCATTTTTTCTCGGGCATGTTTTTGCATTGCCAGCTGTGCGCATTCTGAGATTTCATCAAAGCGAAGACGCTCTTTTTGTTCAAACGCCGCCTTGACAGCGTCACCACCGGCCAGCGATAAATAGGTGAAGTAATTAACCTTACTAATACCGGCCGCAATAGCATTTGAAAAATCCTCATCAGAAAGACCAGACCCGCCATGCATAACCAAAGGGATATCTATTTCCTTTCTGATCAGACTGATGCGGTTAAAATCGAGCTTGGGTGCTACCTCATAAACCCCATGAGCTGTGCCGAAAGAAATTGCCAGGGCATCAATAGCTGTGGCCTGACAAAAGGCTTGTGCTTTTTGCGGATCAGTATAATAGTCTTCGGCTTTAAGCGCCTCTTCATCCGGGTCACTTCCCCCACCTTCCGGTCTTAACACTCTGCCCAGTTCCGCCTCCACGCTGACGTTTTGAGCATGGGCTATTTCAACTATTTTTCGGCTCCGCTCAAGATTTTCCTGATAAGGCAGCTTGGAACCATCGAACATCACCGAGGTAAAGCCCATCGCAATCGCCCTGCTGATATAGGCTTGGTCTTCACCGTGATCCAGATGCAGACAAATCTGCGCCGAGCTCCTTTGCGCCTGTTTAAACATCAGTGGCCCGATCAGATCAAGCGGTGCGATATGCTCGTGGACCTGAGCATGGTTTAGAATAACCGGCGTCGCGGTTTCTTCCGCAGCTGCAATCACTGCCTGCAGAATCTCCAAATTGGGGGTGTTAAAGGCGCCGATGGCATAATTACCAGCCTTTGCCTTTTTTAGAATTTCCTTTAAATTAATTAACATGCCCTATCCTTTCACAGTCTTGCAGGCCACCAGATCAACCCCAGAACCACAAAGATTGGCAATAATCACATCGCCCAACTTGCAGGGCTGATCCAGTCTGCTTGCCTTAATTTCCTGCATGGCCGCTTGCATACTTCTTAAAGCAATGGGATCACTGCTTTTAACCGGTACCGGAATCTCTTTGTCTCCACGCTTAAAAATAATGGTAGAGGTTAGCGTTCTGACCGGATCGGTCATTTCTTTTTCGGCAAATTTAATACCTCTTTTACACTTATTGCCCTCTATTTTTACAATCTCATAATCATTCTGCCAAACCGATATCTGACACTCGGAAGGGCAGGTAGTACAGCAGATCAAATCACATTTCATGCACTTTCCTCCTCAACTATTAGGCTTATGCCTTTAGTTTTGTCCCAAATATCATCTTTTTTAACCGAAATTTCTTCCATGATGCTGGGTTTTAAGTCTCTGATCCGACTCTCACTAATCAGCTGATCTCCACAGAAAATTTTTATTCGGGCTCCTGTGATGGGTTTTTTGACCCTGAATTTCACCAGCAAATCTTTGCTTAAAGCCGCGGTGAAAATTGATGGGACGGTATAGGCAATACTATCATCGTGCCTAATAGACAGACTTTGCCCATCCTTCCTGTTTTCGTTTGAAAGGGCATACTCAGCCGCTTTTCTACCGGCATGGATGGCCTCTACCGTTACCTTGTCAACCAGATCATGAACATGGAGGACATTGCCGCAGGCAAAAACACCGCTTATTGACGTTTCCAGATCCTGATTAACCACGGCACCGTTGGTTGACCCATTCAGCGCAACGCCCAATTTATGCGATAACTCATTCTCCGGAATCAACCCCACTGACAAAAGCAGCGTGTCACAGGGAATTATTTTTTCTTTGCCGGCAATGGCACAGCCCTTTTTGTCTACCTGACAGACTTCCACTGCTACCACCCGCGGATAACCGATCACCCGGGTAACCGTTGTCGATAAGTGCAGGGGAATCCCAAAGTCATCTAGGCAATTTTTCACATTCCGAAATAGGCCATTAGCATAAGGCATTAACTCATAAACGCCAAGGACTTCCATCCCTTCGAGAGCCAGCCGTCTGGCCATAATCAGTCCAATATCTCCGGAACCCAGGATCACCACTTTGTTTCCAGGTTTTAAGTTTTCCATGTTCACATAGCGCTGAGCCAGACCCGCCGTCAAGACACCCGCCGGCCTGGAACCCGGGATTTTAATAGCACCCCGGGTTCGTTCCCGGCAGCCCATAGCCAGGACAATGGCTTTGGCTGATACAGTCAAAAGGCCGTCATCATTAACCGCCGTCACTTTTTTATCCGGGCTAATGGCCGTCACCATCGTCTTTAAAAACACCCTAATGGCTTCTTGCTCAACCTGGTTTCTGAAATTTTCGGCATATTCCGGTCCAGTTAATTCTTCCTTAAAATATTGGAGACCGAAACCACTGTGGATACACTGATTTAATATACCGCCCAACTCATCGTTTCTTTCAATGATGGCGACACTGACCCCTTTTCGGGCGGCTTCCACTGCAGCTCCCATTCCAGCCGGTCCACCGCCAATGATAACAACATCATAATTCTGCATGATTTATCCCTTGACCTTTCCGAAAATCAGCTGTGAGCCTGATTCTTCCAGTAAAATTTCTTCAATTGCCTTCTGCTGTTCCCGGGCCAGAATCGATAAGACCTTATACTGGCAAAAACCGCTCTGACACCGGCCCATTCCCGCTCGGGTTCGCCGTTTGATACCATCAACTGTCATAGCCGGAATTTTCCCCTTGATCGCCGCCAGAATTTCTCCTTCGGTGACTGTTTCACAGCGACAGACCACATGGCCGAAAGTTTTATTGGTTTTTATCAGAATATTTTGCTCGACCTCCGAAAGTTCATTAAAAATGGTTGGGGCTGGACGAAAGGGATTAAAATTTAAATCTCTGGGCAAATCAAGCCCCACATCGTTTAAGAGATCTCTAACCCGTTCGGCAATGGCCGGAGCCGAAGCCACACCCGGCGACTGGATACCAGCGGCATGGATAAAATGGCAATCAGTTTTAGAAATTTCAATATAAAAGTCGTTATTATGATCCAACACTACCGGCCGCAGACCAGCAAAGGTGCGGATGATTTTTTTATCATCCAATTCTGGCAGTATATGATGAACACCGTCAATTAACGCTTCGATACCCTTTTTATAATTGGCAACATCGTCCTTGTCATCCATCATAGTCGCTGTTGATCCAACAATGGTATTGCCGTGAATCGTAGGAATACAAGCAATCCCCTTAGTATCAGGGCTGGGACATGGGAACATCACAGTTTGCGGCTTGATGGCCATCTCACGGTCGAAAACCAGTAAATCGCCATGGCGGGGCTGCATTTGGTATTCCTCGATACCGGCTAATTTTGCCACATCATCAGCATGATTGCCGGCAGCATTTACAATATAGCGGGTCAGATAGCTCTTTGTTTCCGTGGTGATTAAAAAATCCTGCCCCTGTTTTTTTATTTTTTTTACTGCTTGACCTAAAAAAACCGAAACACCGTTATCCACTGCATTTTCAGCAAAAGCCAAGGCTACTTCAAAGGGATCAACAACGGTGGTGGACGGGACCGCTAAAGCATGAGTCACATCAGAATTGATATGAGGTTCCCGTTCTTTAACCTTATCCTTGTCAACAATCCTAATTTCTTTAATGCCATTTCTGATTCCGTAGTCCAGCTTATGCTCAAGCACCTTTAAATCAGCCTCCCCAAAACCCAGGACAAACAGTCCGGGATTGCTGATTTTAAAACCCAATTCTTTAGATAATTGCGGATACTGCTTCGCGCCTTGAGCATTGATTTTAGCTTTTTGTGATCCGGGAACCGGATCATAGCCCTGATGAACCACGCCGCCATTACCTTTGGTGGCACCCAGACCAATATCCAGTCCTTTTTCCAATAGTGCCGTTTTAATTTTATAACGGGACAGTTCCCGGGCGATGGCCGAACCAGTGATGCCACCACCAATGATGATTACGTCATATTTCGTCATTTTATTTCCTTTCTTAATTTCACAGGTGTGTAAACAAACTTAAATTTTATAATGACGTCACCTCATCAGCATCCCCCCTGTTGCATCGATGGTCGCACCAGTTAGATAGGCTGATCGCGGTGATGCCAGAAAAACAACAATATCGGCAATTTCTTCGGGTTGCGCTACCCTGCCCATGGGAATGCGGCTTTCATAATATCCGGGATTTTTCTCAATCTGTGATCTGATCATATCCGTTTCCACCACTCCCAAGGCAACAGCATTAACAGTAATCCCTTTTTTAGATAATTCCCTGGCCATCGAGACCGTCAAGGCGGTCATGCCCGCTTTAGAGGCGGCATAATGGGCATGACCAGTGGTTGATCCATTAAAGGCGGCCTGGGAATTGATGTTAATAATCCGCCCTTCCCGTCCCTGACTAAGATTGGCACTGGCAAAATACTGGGACAAAATAAAAGGCGCTTTAAGATTTATATCCATGGACAGATCCCAGTCTTCGATCGGTATGTCTTCAATCCAGCCCTGCAGCCAGATCCCGGCGTTGTTAATGAGAATATCAAGACTGCCCAGATAAGCCTCAGCTTGTTTAATCATCTCCAGCGCCGCTTTGCCATCTTTTAAATTGACGGCCAGAGCTGTAACCTTAACGCCATAACTTTTAATTTTTTCCAGCGTATTCGTCACCTCTGGGGTCAAGCGGGTAGCAGTGAAAACAATATTAACCCCTTCCCGAGCCAGACCTAGGGCAATGGCTCTGCCAACGCCACGGGAGCCGCCAGTAATTAAAGCATTTTTTCCTTTTAAGTGTAAATCCATCTATTCCCTTTCTAAATTCAAACGCTTCTAAAAACATAATAATTCTTTACATCGATCTGTTATTTACAAAACCGGATACCAACAGCCACGGTTTCAATAGGAGGAATGAAGACTTTTAGCTGGCGGCTTCGAATTTTAACAAAATATAAAGTATCAGTTAAGCACATTTTTAATACTCATCCCAAATACCATCCAAAGCATCGATGACTTTCAGATATCGCTTATATTTTTTATCATACATGGCAAATTTTTTTGGATCAGGCTGCGCTGTATAAGCAATTTTCACCATTTCATCAGAGGCTTCCTTAAAACCGGAAAATGCCTGGGTTGCCACCCCGGCACAAATTGCCGCGCCTAAAGCCCCCAATTCCTTACAGTCTGTGACTTCAATTGGCAGCTGCAGAATATTAGCAAACATCTGCACCCAGATTTTTGATTTGGCAACCCCACCCGCAATCCTGATACTTTTTGGGGCTTGGCGATACTTAAGCAGCTTTTCAATATGGTATTTATGACTAAAGACAATCCCTTCGTAAACAGCTCTGAGCATATTATCGCGGTTGTGATGGGCGCTCAGACCGATAAAACAGGCTTTGGCATTAATGTTGACATTAGAGGCATAGAGAAAGGGCAGAAAAACAATTCCGCAATCTTCATCGGCCACACAGTTCACGCATTGATTGGAAAAATCATAGACATCCTGATCATGCAGATCCACATCCTTGAGTATTTCCGTCAGGAACCATTCAAGATTGCTGGCCGAAGTAGGACTGCCTTCCAGAATCATCCAGTAACCCGGTATGGTGTAAATTGAGGTCATAAAAAGATCTTTATCAACCACTGGTTTATTACTGATATACTCATTGATCGACCAGGTGCCGGCCACCACACACATTTTTTCTTCATCGGTAATGCCAACAGCCATGGCTGAAGCGTGAATATCCATACAACCGCCCGCTACCGGTGTCCCCTCTTTTAGGCCCGTCAATTTGGCTACTTCTTTGGTAATCTTTCCACAGACTTCTCCCGAATAACGCAGGGGTGGCAGTTTATCATAGATCATTTCCAAACCCATATCGACCAGCAGGTCTTTATCATATTCAACATCCCGGACGTTTATCAGGCTGGAACCAGACATATCGGCAATTTCCCCATAAGCCTCCCCAGTCATGCGAAAACGCACATAATCTTTACACATAAAAATCCAACGGGTTTCCTCGATTACGTCTGGCCGGTGCTCAAGAAACCATTTCAAAAGAGTAGTTGGCTGTCCTGCCCAGACCGATTGCATGGTTTTAGGCAGAATTTTTTCGAATGTACCGTCATTCATCCATTCAATGACATAATCCTTGCCCCGCACATCGGTCGAAATCATACCATTGTAGGCCTGACTGCCATCTACCTTAACCAGATACATGCCATTTCCGTGGCCGGTAACAGAAAGCCCGGCCACTTCCTCACCTTTAATGCCGGCCTTTGCCAACACCCCATTAATCGCCTTAAGATTTGCTTGCCACATTTCTTCCAAATCCCGCTCAGTAAAGCCTGGTTGCGGCTGAAACATGGCTGTTTTACTGCTGGAAATGGCCACCTCATTGCCCTTCATATCATACAAAGCCGCCTTGATCATGGTTCCCCCATTATCGAGTCCAATTAAATATTTCGCCATCACATAGTCCTCCATATATTTTTTTACTTGTTGCAAAAGATATCAAACTTTAACTCACTTAGTTTAAAAATTTTTTACTGATTCATTTTTTTGTTACAAAAAAAAGTCCTGCTTAAGAAACGCAACTATTTTGCGTTTCTTAAACAGGACTCACCAATTCACCGTCCGGCTGATTTATTTTGTTGTTACCATAATGTTTTGTCACTGACTGTCATGCCACTAAAACCTGATGCCTGAATGACTTCAATCATTTTTGTATCGTGAATAAAGCCTCCCGCCAGTAAAGGAATGGCGGTAACTTGTCTGATCGCGTCGATAAAATCAATACTAATTTTTGCCGGCAGCAACTCCGCCGCATCGACATTGCTTGACTGGATGAGTCGAATGCTGGTATCCAGGGCTTTAGAATCATGAAGAAAAAAACGCTGAATCGTAAACAATCCGTTGTGACGGGCAAGATTAAGTTTCGACTGATCCGTCGACATGACCCCGTCTACCTGATAATAGTTTTTCATCAATTTAATTCCCGTCTGATCTTTGCCAAAACCACCAACCAGCTCCAGATTAACAAGCACCAGCTTATTCTTCTGATGTGCCAGTTTAACCAGATCTTTTAAATTGGCAATATGCGCCTCAGTTAAAAGAACAATTTCCGATCGACTCTTTAGCGCCGCTTCAAGATCGCTGAGCCTGCGAATCGACGGGATAATCTGAAATGTGTCAAATTTACTTTTCATCGTAAAAATCATAACACACACCCGTTGCAAACGTCAACAGCTTTTTATTTAAATCGAGATAATGATCTTATCTATAGAAAATGCCGTTTGCGTTTCTTGTAATCATAGCGGTAATACTCCGGATTACGCGCGAATTTCATTTTAGTTAAAATCACGCCAACCAGGTTCGCGCCCACCTTGTCAAGATTTTTTTTAGATTCCACGACCATGGCTTTTTTTGTCTCACCACTGGCCACCACCAGGATCACACCATCCACAACTCTTGAAATAATACTGGCATCAGCAAAGCTTAACACCGGTGGTGTATCGATCAGAATCAAATCGTAGATCTTTCGGAAAGACTTAATCATTTCTTCAAAATCTTCTGAATTAAGAAGTTCCGCCGCCGAAACTTTTTTACTGCCAGCGGTCATTACGTCGAGACTAAGATTAGGGATACTGTTAACCCCTGTTTCATGGGGCAATTGATCTACCATCAGATTTGTCAGTCCGGTTTTCATTTTATTGATACCAAAAATGCCTGCCTGTTTGGGTTGTCGTAAATCACAATCGATTAGCAGCACTTTCTGATTTGACTGAGCAAAAGTAATGGCCAAATTGGCAATTGTCGTACTTTTTCCCTCCTGCTTGCCAGCACTGGTAAGCAGCATGACCTGCAGATGATGATTGCTGTTTTTAAAATTCAAATTTGTCCGCAACAACTTGTAACTCTCAGTTTCAAAGGAGTCCGGATCACGAAGAATGACGAGTTTTGATGTATCCATCTCTCTACTCCTTTCTGAATTCCGGAATTTCACCGATTACCGGAATACCTATCAGGTGTTCGATATCCGCCTCATTTTCGACCCGATCATTGAGGACTGTCGTCAGAAAAATCAGAATCAAAGATAAAACAAAGCCTAATAAACCACCGACTATAATATTCTGAATCATTTTAGGGGTAACCGGATTTTCCGGCTGCTGAGCCTGATCAATGACCCGGATATTCTCAACTCCCACGACTTCAAAAACCACCAGAGTCAACTGTTTCGCCAATTCATCGGCAACAGACCTGGCAACTTCTGGATCCTCATTTACAAAACCGACGGTAAAAAGTCGTGAATCTTCCACCGTTTCAATTACGGTATCAGCTCTAAACTCTTTATAGGTCATGGATCGGTTGTCATTAGCTGGCTCTGTATTAGATATTGTATCAGTCACAGTTAGGCCGGTATTTCTGGCGACTTCATCAATTACCAGCCGGGTCAGCGCCAGTTGCTGATAGTCAATAATCAACTGACTGTCCGCCTGTAGCTGACCAAGTGACACATCGATATTGCCTAAACTTCCTGATTCCTGGCCAATATACAACACCGTGTCCGCCTGATATTTAGGCGTGATCAGAAAATACGTAACTGCAAAAGATAAAATCAATCCCACTGCCGTAAAGATAAAGATGATCAACCACTTTTTAATAAATATCTGCAATAATTCGGTTAAATCCAGTTCCTTGGTCATTGTGCGTCCTCCCATTGATCCTGATTGAGATCATCTCCCTGCAAAATTGTTTTAACAGCATCCAGATCCTCCTGCGAATACAATTCGTACCAGATCCCGTCAATGAGAGCTGATGTTGTATTAAGCCTCATGGTCTGATATGTAATATCTTTGTCCCGAGTGCCGAGGTTGACGTATTCTTGAATTTTTGCCAGGCTGGCATTTGTTTCAATGCCATTATTATAATATTTCTGGATTAGTTCGTCCAGCTGATTTAAGCTGATTTTAGACAAAGTATCAACCAGCGAAATAATAACTTCCTGCTGTCTGGCGATCCGCCCATAATCACCATCTTCATCATGACGAAAACGTACATAGTAAAGTGCGTCACGACTATTTAAGACTTGCTCGCCCCGGGCTATGGCGACTGAACCGTCATCATAAGGAAAATCTTTCAGGGCATTTACTTCCACTCCGCCAACATCATCAATGATTGATGCAAAGGTCTCAAAATTCGTTTTGATGGAAAAGTCCAGTTTAATTCCCAAAAAGTTTTCAATAGTCGTGTCCAGTAGTTCCTGGCCACCAAATGCAAAGGCATGATTGATTTTGTCCAGTCCATAACCAGGAATGTCAACCCTGGTATCGCGAGGTATGGAGATGAGTGTCGCAATTTTGGTTTGAGGATTATATTTAACCACCATAATAATATCACTGCGTCCCACATCGTCCACTTTTTCATCCGTCCCGTAAAGACCAAAAATCACTGTTTTTCGATTATCCACCTCATCCAGCAGTTCCTGATTGTTCTGAGTGAGCTGATCGAGCAATGATCCCCCCGAAGATTCAGCACTCGAAGATCCGGTGTTTTTATTTTGGTTGTTATAAAGACTGATTCCTAAAATCAGCAAGACCAACAAAACGATTGCCCCGCCTATAAACATCAATTTTTTTGGTGTCATGATTGCCACCTCCTTTAATGGTTCCATTTGAACCAGGTATCAAGCTAAATTTGCAAATTTCTTTCATCCTTCTGTCATCACTGATTGCAAATACTTTTTAAATATCTAGCAATTAAACGATTTGTCTTACTATCATAGTCTAGCTTAATTAAGAATTACTGTATTTTTATTTACCCTAAATTTTTCGAAAAACTTGCATCGATCAATAAAATTTATTTTTACAAGCTTTTTTAAAGTTTCCTGGTTAATCTTATTCGATAAAAAAAAGTGCCAGGAAAATATCCTGACACTTCACTATGAAGCCAAAATTAAATTAGCAATCTGAGAATTGGCCATGCGAAACAGCCAAAAACGTCGGTTTGATCGGTACGAAGTTTATTGACTCACTGGCATTGACAATTGGCAATGTTCTTTAAGTTTTGATGCAATTAACCACAAATAGCATTTTTTATTAGGTCGCCATTTTAAAAATTGTCGCATCCGCAATATAAGCGCCACTTAAGTTACCGCTGAATACGCAGCTTGAATCGTAAGTCACACCGCTGACCTTGCTGTTAAAGCCAACCGTCAGACCGTAGTTTTGGGTTTTACTGCTTTGGGTATCGACAAACTGACACCCCTGGAAGGTAACACTTTTAATGTATCCGCTCTGATCCCATACGTCCACGCGAATTCCTTCAGATGAACCTGGCTGGCTCTGACTGTTATTTGAAAAGACGCTGTTTTTGAAAATAATATTTTCTGTACCAACTATCTGTCCCGAAGTCACCAGGGAGACACCGCGGTAACGGTTGTTTGATACAGTCAAGCCGTCAAAACTGGCAGTATTAACATCTTTTTCAATTTCGACGCCATAGACGTTATTGTTCGAAACAACATCAGTGAACGTAACAGCGCTGCTGTTTACCAGGCGGATGCCGATGCCATCATTGTTTGAAAAATCACTGCTGCTGACGCTTACTTCGGAGATCGGTCCGGTAATACCCATCAGATCCAGACCTGAGCCGTTATTGCCATAAGACTGAACGTTGATGATTTCAATATCTCTGGATGTCTGTCCGGCATCCGGTTCAATATCAATACCAGCTTCCGGCAGGGTTCCGTTAGTGTTTCTGAAAATCGAGTTCTTAATGGTCACGCCGGTGGCATCAGTAATTGAGATTCCCTGACGGCGGTTGTTTTCAGCAATAACATTATCGATAACAATATTGGAAACGGTTGGTGAATCACCTAAGAAGATGCCATCGCCCCAGCAGTCCTGAACGGTTACGCCATTGATATTGACGCTGCTGGCACCTTTGATTACATGTATCCCCATGCCCCATTCACCGCCACTGCCTAAATGTTCGTAACGTTCGCCGACAATGGTTCCGCCGTTAATGGTCACACCACTGACGCCACTGATGCGAATGACTGAATAATAACTGTTTGTACTGGGTAACGCTTTTAAAACTGCACCACTACTTAAATTGATGGTCTGCCCGAAATTTGGTTTAATGGCCTGGTCCACATTAATCATGTAGGTGCCATCCGGAATATTAACAACTGAACTGGCGTTAAGGGCTGCCTGGATAGCTGCTGTATCGTTTGTCGCGCCATTTCCAACGGCGCCAAAATCTTTTACGCTAACGCCCTGGTTGCTGTCTGACTGGGATGTCGTTTCATCCGAAGGCTGGATCTGCGATTCTGTGCGATCACCGGTTTCAGCAAGAACCTGCTTTTCTACAACAACAATTTCAATGGCTTCCAGGCGCAACCCTTTACCTTCCGATCCAGCCATTTGACCATCAGTGACCCAACCCTGATTCCAGCCTTCATTTTGAATATGGGTCCGATATTTTACCTGATACTGACTGGCTGCAGCTCCGGTTAACCTGATCTGAATTCCTTCCAGTCTCAGTCCCTTTCCTTCGGAACCGGAAAATTGTCCGTTTGAGGCATATTCTGCCTCCCAGCCGATGTTCTGGATATGTGTACGGTATTCAATACCCAGATCCACTGGCAGATCGCTTGTTAGTTGAATCATAATCCCTTCCAGACGTAAGCCCTTTCCTTCCGACCCAGAAAGATCACCATCACTGACAAAACCCTGGGCCCAGCCTTCGTTTTGAATATGAGTTTGATAAGATACAGTAACCGTATTTTCGGCTTTCACTGTCTCAACTGGCTGTAAAAACATAAGACTAAAAATTGTAAACAATGCTGCAAAAGCACACATCCTTTTTATTGTTATAATCATTATTTTCCTTTCGGTAACTGAGCTGCCTTTTATAAAAGGTCTCTGGTTTTGCGTCCCGGCTTCACAACCGGTTTGCCTTTATCGCGGAGCGATGCTTTTATGTCAATAAAAAAGACACCATAGCATTCGCCAGGTATCTTTTTTTTGTATATTTAGAGGAGATAACTATTCATCTTAAGCTAATTTAAGAATTGAGCTGTCAGCAATAAAACTGCCATTGATGTTACCACTGAACACACAGCTCGAATCGTAGGTTACACTGCTGACCTTGCTGTTAAAGCCAACCGTCAAACCGTAGCTTTGGGTTTTGCTGCTTTGGGTATCAATAAACTGACACCCCTGAAAGGAAACACTTTTAATGTATCCGCTCTGATCCCAAGCATCCACTCGAATTCCTTCAGATGAACCTGGCTGGCTCTGACTGTTATTTGAAAAGACGCTGTTTTTGAAGATGATATTTTCAGAGCCGACTGTCTGTCCTGAAGTCACCAGCGAGACTCCGCGGTAGCGGTTATTGGATACGGTCAAACCATCAAAGCTGGCTGTATTAACGTCTCTTTCAATTTCAACGCCATAGACGTTATTGTTCGAAACAACATCAGTGAACGTAACAGCGCTGCTGTTTACCAGGCGGATGCCGATGCCATCATTGTTTGAAAAATCACTGCTGCTGACGCTTACTTCGGAGATCGGTCCGGTAATACCCATCAGATCCAGACCTGAGCCGTTATTGCCATAAGACTGAACGTTGATGATTTCAATATCTCTGGATGTCTGTCCGGCATCCGGTTCAATATCAATACCAGCTTCCGGCAGGGTTCCGTTAGTGTTTCTGAAAATCGAGTTCTTAATGGTCACGCCGGTGGCATCAGTAATTGAGATTCCCTGACGGCGGTTGTTTTCAGCAATAACATTATCGATAACAATATTGGAAACGGTTGGTGAATCACCTAAGAAGATGCCATCGCCCCAGCAGTCCTGAACGGTTACGCCATTGATATTGACGCTGCTGGCACCTTTGATTACATGTATCCCCATGCCCCATTCACCGCCACTGCCTAAATGTTCGTAACGTTCGCCGACAATGGTTCCGCCGTTAATGGTCACACCACTGACGCCACTGATGCGAATGACTGAATAATAACTGTTTGTACTGGGTAACGCTTTTAAAACTGCACCACTACTTAAATTGATGGTCTGCCCGGAATTTGGTTTAATGGCCTGGTCCACATTAATCATGTAGGTGCCATCCGGAATATTAACAACTGAACTGGCGTTAAGGGCTGCCTGGATAGCTGCTGTATCGTTTGTCGCGCCATTTCCAACGGCGCCAAAATCTTTAACGCTAACACCCTGGATGATGTCTGTAGTAGTATCTGTTGTGGTGTCCGGTGTGCTTGTGTCTGTAGTTGTATCTGTTGTAGTGTCCGGTGTGTTTGTGTCTGTAGTTGTATTTGTTGTAGTGTCCGGTGTGTTTGTGTCTGTTGTCGTATCTGGTGTTGTCGTATCAGTAACTGGTTCTTCAACTACTACTGGTACTTTCTTATTTGGATTAACTTTTTTGGCAGCTTCGACTGGCATTGTACTAAACAACAAAACGAATGCGATCAATAAAGCGGATAACTTTTTCATGGTGGTAACTCCTTTCGGTAGCTGGCTGCCATTTTACAGGCCCTTGGCTTTGCGTCCCGGTCTTTCGTCCCGGTTTGCCCTTATCGTGGAATTCACGACAAAATAAAAAACTCTCTAATTCGGTAACTGGCTGCCATTTTACAGGCCCTGTAGTTTTGCGTCCCAATCTTTCGAGTGGTTTGCCTTTATCGTTGAAAGTCTGATTTCAACGGATTATTTAGTTAATGTGAAGACTTAGAAATTAATTCCTTCCTTCTATATAATCTATCGTCAGTAAGCTAATTTTCTTAAGCTGATTCTTAAAATCAGTTTAACTCGGATAGATGTTTCTTCAAAATCAATTCAAAACTATCTTTTCACTGTTTTCTTGTAGACACTATATCACGACCACAAGTCATTGTCAAGACTATTTGTAAATTATTTCAAATTGCCACAATTAAGGATTTGCGTTCAACTTAATTTATTTTACATTGTATTTTAGAGTTTTTATTATACTTAATATCGATTATTTACAAAATATGCAATCTCGTTTCAACCATCACCCTTACTAATTCATGTTTATTTTGTCTCACTTATTAATCTATTTGTTCATCGTTTTTTTAACTGACTTTTCAATGGTCGATAGCTAAAAATCCTTTCTTGGGTTCGAAAATAGTACCTATTTAGCGTTGGGTAACTTTAGTTCGCCAAACCCGCTTTAGCAGGTCAAATAGTTCTTTAAAAGCCAAGCTTTTCCGGAAGAAAATGAAAAAAATTAGATTGGGAATGGCGGCGCAGATTATCGTTTTAACCATCAGTCCCAAAACACCATCGTACGATATCTGCCAACAAGTGAACGTGGTTATAATCCCCGCCAGAACCGTTACAGTCAGATAAAGACCGTAGTCTCTAAAGTATATAGATTTTTTTTCTTTTAAACCATATTTATAAAGCACATAAGGCTCCACCCAAAAACTGGTTGCAATCGTACTGATCATGGTACCCATAAAAATGCCAATTACGCCGTAAAGTTTGGCCAGCATAATTGAGGCTGCAATGTTAATCAATGACTCGGCCAGTGGTTTATAACGGTCGTACCAATAAAGCCCATAGGCATCTTTAAACACCCGAACGCTGGTGCGCATCCCGGCAAGGTAGAAGTTAATGCATAATATCAAAACGATTTTCTCATCGAATATCAGGTCACCACCAACCCAAAGGGTAATAAATGGATTTAAAAGATTAAAAAGAGCAATCGTTGAAAAGCCATAAATCCAGAAGGCCAAAAAATTTGCCACATTGAAAACCTGGCGGTTTCTTTCATCAGTTTGGGTCATCCTCAGATTCCCCACACTGGCAGTAATGGATTCAAAGATCAGGCCATAAATCATCGTCAGCGAAGAAATAATCAACAAATAATTGGAATAGATGCCCACGGCAACAATCCCAATCAGCATGGAGATTAAAAGGTTATCCGTCCCCAGAACAATCACGCCACCTACTCGATGGTAGATTAGGGCTTTAATATTTTTTTTGATCAGTGTTTTCTGTTCCACTTCCAGGGGTAGGATATTGCGATCCTTTAAATAGGGAAAGAGCCGGTCAGCTTTTCGTGATACCAGAATATTCTCAATCAGCGTCGCCAGGATTTCTACACCCAAAAACAGCAGATAATTTTTGGTCCCCAGCAAAATCAGGATCTGAAGAATATTCAGAGCAATAAAAACACTGTATCGATAAATCGTGGCAATAAATTTTTTCTGCGTTGCGATAATCAAAAAACGCTTGTAGGAAAAAAAATAGGAGATCGCCGTATTGGTGACAAACATCACAAAAATCAGGCGAATATATGGAATATCTGGCATTTCTTTGATAAACACCTGGAGAAAAGGGGTTAGGGCAATCCCCAGCACCAAAATAACTAGACCGATTGCCGTATAAGTTTTTTTGAACAGGCCCATCAGTGATTTTAGTTTTTCCGTATCTTCTCTGGCGATGGGATCATACATGCTGTAGACAATCGCCGACCCGACCCCCAATTCAGCCAGTGATAAAACCGACAAAATATTGGTGAAGAGACCGTCAATCCCCAGATACTCCGCACCTAAAACCCGGACAAAAACCATCCGGGCCAGAAACTTCACCAGCAGTCCTAAAAGCTGGCCGACTAAAGCCACTTCGATATTGCGAATGGAATTCTCAGTTCTAGACATCTTTCCCCCTTTTAGCCATGTAAGCGGTCATTTATAAAAAACATTGCTGCCAGCAGACGATAACATTTCTTGCGGATTAAAAAAGTTACTAACGAAAGCCGGGCACCTGTAACCTGAGCGCTTGATAATGCCAACTGCACTTCCTTAGTCGCTAAAATACTTTTCATCTGACGGTATTTTTCAGAAAAAGGCTGGCCACCGGAGAAAATCTTTTCCACCGCAATCAGATAGTTTCTTAAAATCATACCATTGAGACGGCCTGTATGGGTATTTAAGCTGATCTCGTTCGCAAAGGCTCTGATTCGCTCATCGAGAATCCGGAAATTCTCAAAGTAATTAATCGACGGACGCTTTTTTATCTGGGCGGAATCAAGATTATTGTAATAACGATAATAAGTTTCCGGCAGGGCGCAAACCCTCTGGGCTTTTTGCAAAAAATCCAGAACAAACTTAAAATCTTCCAGAATCGCCATTTTGCTTTCAAATAAAATCTGATTATCTTTTAAAACTGATGCCCGAAAGACTTTATTCCAGCAAGGCAGAAAATAATTAGCTTCATGTAATTCGAAAAAATACTGGCTTAGACTTTCTTTGGGAATGCAAATTTTCTGATCAATTCTTCGCTCAACTGCTTTGACCCGCTGACCATTCTTGTAATAATCGAAAATCATGCCAAAAACCATCAAATCAGTATCCTCTTCCCATTCTGCTAACACCATCTCATAGGCATTGGGCAAAATCTTATCATCCGCATCTACAAAGGCTATTAAATCCCCAGTCGATTTTTGAATACCTTTATTTCTGGCCGCGCTCACCCCGCTGTTCTGCTGATGAATCACCCGCACTCGGGGATCCTTTTGGGCAAAACCATCACATATTTCCGGCGAATGATCTTTTGAACCATCATCGACCAAAATTAGTTCAAGTTTGTAATAAGTCTGATAAAGTACCGCTTCAATGGATTTCTCAAGCCTTTCCTGAGCATTATAAACCGGCATAATGACACTGATCAATGCGTCTTTCATTTATTCCCCCTTATTTGCCATCGGTTATTTTCGACTGGCAACAACCCTTGATTCTCTTTTATCGACCAGGCTTCAACGGTTACCGCCTCAATCCAGATCAGTAGATACAAGAGATTGCGGTTAAAAAGAACCTGATCGCTAAGCAAAATAAAAAGCAGAATATAGAAAAACACCCGATAGTCAGGATTAATGCTTTTGAACAGACGAACCAGGAAAACAACCAAAACGGCACCGCCCAGCAAACCAAAAGACAAAACTGTAAAAAAGATTGAATTCGCGTAGTTGATGGCATAAGTCCCACCGTTTAAGACAACAAACTCAGCCAACCTATTGATTCCAACACCAAAAATCCATTCTGGCAGACCAAAGTAAGCGAACAAACTGAGGGTCCCAACGATTCTGATATTTTCTGAAAGACTCTGCGGTGTCAGTTTACTCAGGTATTCATTAATCAGATCCGGAAACACTAAAATACCCAACAAAAACATCAAGACAAACAAGAGTAAAAACCCCATTACCTTGGCCTTGCGATAATAGATCAATATAGGAATAATCAGCATCAGCAGAATTCCGGTGGTGCTGGTAGACATGATAATACCCGCACCTAGAATTAGAAATGTTTTCGTTTCTCTTCTGATCATGGCCATGGCGTAAATTGGGGCGACATAGATACAATAGTGAGCCGGTTCAAAAAAGATTGAGTTGGGACGGCCATAGTTGATGGACTGAAAAACCTCTTCGATGGTTTTAAGGGAGGGAACCAGGCCCTCGATCACGATCCCGAAAAAATGATAACCAATGGTTTGAACAACCAAAAACGCCGTCGCTGCAAAGGCCACAATCCGACATGCCTTGTAAAGATAATCAATATCAAGGGCCCCCGGACATGCTAAAATCATAGCAAAAATTGCAAATATAATGATTCCGCCGCTGTTATTGATGGTATTGGTTAAATCGGCATATTTTAATAAGCCAATCAGAAAATTTAAAATTAGAAAAAAAACCATCATGTAAAAAATATCAAGGTTAACCCGAATCACCAATTTCTGTCTGATCAGTCTGACCAGAATGATCAGCAGCAGAATAAAAAAACCGACACTTAAAAGCGGTATGAAATCATATAGTGCCAGTATGGGAAACAGGGCAATCAATATGGTCGTATAAAATGATAATGGCTGGATGGGCATTGTATCCCCCTTTTATGAATCGAATCAGGTCTTGACACTATTTTAAAATGCCAGGAATTGTAAGTCAATAAGTGGCTTGGTTAACAATTACACACTACTTTATGCTCTGGTAAATCGCCTTCAACTGATCGTGATAAGTGCCTTCCTGATTGAGCACCTTAAACCGCTCATGTGAAGCCAGGGCGATTTCTCTAAAACATGCCTGATCATCAATCAGTCTTAAGATGCTCTTGATCAGATCTTCGTCCTGATCCCAGAGATATCCCGTCTGTTCATGCTCGATCAGCCTTAAAAGTCCATCAGTCGGCGTAGAAACAATCGGCACACCAAAAAACATAGCCTCCAGCGCCGCAATCGGAGTTCCTTCAAAACGCGAACAAAAAAGCAGGCATCGGGCGTTTTTTAAAATTCCATAAGGAGAAGCCAGATTGCCCGTAAAAACAACCCGATCATTGACCCCGGCTTCTATAAAAATCGCTTCCATTTGAGCTTTTAAATCACCTTCTCCAATGACAGCAAAGGAAGATGTCGGTCTTTTTTTAAGCACGCCAGCCGCAACCCTGGCAACCCGCTGAGGATTTTTCTGATCTACCAATCGTCCCAGAAACAGAAAATCAAATATCTTTTCTGGCACAGCTGTTTCAGTAAGTTTTTCCAGTCGTCTGGAATAGATAATATTATTCATCACGACGGTTTTATTTTTAATGGCCGAGGCAAATATATAATCATTGAGACAGGAATCTGATACGGCAATAATTTTTTTCGCTTTTTTTGCAGTCATGCGATAAAGTAAAGCTTTCAGTGTTATTTTTTTCATGTCGTCATTATTGACATGCAGGTGCGAAATAAAGGGAAGCGATAGGCGGGAAGCCACCACCGTCGCCCGCACATCGTGGGCATGGATCAAATCTGGTGAAAATTCTTCAACTACTCGCGCCAGTTCTTTAACTGTTAGATTGCTGATCGGTAAAAACTTGACACCCCGGGCATCCAGCGCCTCCCGGATTGAGCCTTGCCGCGAACAATAGGCCATTTCAAATTCATCCTTAAACATCATACAGATATCCGACGCCACGTTTTCGGCTCCTGATATTTTCCCGGTATTTAAAACATGTAAAACTTTCACCTAAGCCCCCTTTGAGCTCCTTATATTCAGAACTTTCATAATTATTTTCAACTTACCCTAATTGCTTTGAGCCAGATTATAATAGTCTTTCATCTGATCATTAACGGCGCCTTTTTCAAATTTTTTCATGACCTCCTGATTGTGGTTACCCATCGATTTTCTTAGAGCTTCATCTTTTAAGAGCAGCTTCAGTGCCTTGGCGTAACCATCATGATCTTCCGCTTCAAAGAGATATCCGCCCTCATTGTCTGCGATCAGATCAGTATTGCCGCGGATCGATGAAGCCACCACCGGTAAACCTGATGACATGGCCTCCATGACAGCCACCGGCAATCCTTCCTGATAGGAGGGGAAAAAAAACAGATCAGCCGCTCCACAGATTTGCGGAATATCCCTGCGAAAGCCCAGAAAAAATACTTTATCGCTGATTCCCAATTCAATAGCCATCGTTTTAAGTATTTTATTAAGTGGTCCTTCACCGCAGAACAAGTAGACAAAAGCTTCATCTTTTAGCCTCGCTGCCGCCTTTAATGCCGTTTCAAAGTTTTTGCGGTGAATCAGTTCCCCTACTGATAAAATAACCGTAATCTGCTCGTCAATCCCCAGTTCCTGGCGCTTTTGGCTGCGCTGATCAGAAACATTTGAAAACTTCTTGGTATCAACGCCGATTCCCGGTAGATATACCACCTTTTTTGCATGAAACCCCTGTGCTCGTTTATAATCCTCCCGATTGATGGTGATCAGTAAGTCGGTAAATCGCGAAACCAATCTTTCAACCGGGTAAAAAAGCAACCAGTTTTTAAGTGGCGCTCCCTTGTAAAAATGAAAGCCATGGGCCGTATAAATAACTTTTGTTCCACTCATGCGTGCCTTACGGCAGGCCAGACGGGCAATCACACCGCCAATGGGAGAATGGCAATGAACCAGATCGTATTTATTTTCCTGACAAAGTTTTTTCATCAATGAATATGCCTTTAAAATATCCGCGATTTTCGAAATTGCTCTGGGCACCGGCAGCTCATGGGTGTTAATCCCCTGATCCTCCATTTCCTCTCGGAAGCGCTGCTCGCGAGCGATTGTTTCCGGAAGACCAAGTGAGAAATTGCAGGCAATTTCCACCTGATAACCGAGACTTTGTAGTATTTTTATATTATCCCGGTTGAAACTGTCAATCATCCCAGCTACTGATGCCATCATTAATGCTTTTTTCATCCTCACCCCTTCTTTCCCGGAAAATTCCAACCCCTGACTCAGCTCTATCAGCCAAAATCTTGGACACAACTGCTAATCTTGATCATTAAAACGAATCAACACATTTTTTAGTTCTGTCAACGAATCAATTTGTTCAGTTTCTTTTACATCTTTAAAATAAGTCTGATTGTTATAAATACCATCGCGTAAAATTCGAATCGTTCTGATTGGAAAAACCGCCCCAATATAGAAATCCTTGGCAGGATTATCCCCGACATAAACCATTTCATCATATTCAACCTGCAGGATGCTTTTCATTTCCTGAAAACTTCTGGGGTGCGGTTTCCAGAATTCCCTGCCCCATTGATCGGTAATGATAATTGCCTCAAAGCTTTGCTCGGCTTTAATGGCTTCAATTTTCAGATGCTGGGCCTGATAGTAACCATCCGTAATAATGCCGGTGCGCATATTTAGTTGTTGCAGCTCCGCCAGAGCGGGCAAAACATCCGGAAAATAGTTTATTTTCGGATGGTGGTTTCTGTAGATCTGGGTCAAATTCTTGACCATAGCCTGAGACTGGTTTAAGTCTAACTCAGATAATAATCGATTAAAAACCAGCTGCCGGTCTTCTTCAAATAATTTAAACAATAAACTATAAACGGTCTCAGGGTTCAACTTGTACTCACTTTTTATGAACTCAGAAACAGCGTTAAAACCACTTTGAATATAATCCCACTCCGAAATCAGGGTATCATCAAGATCAAATATTACCGCTTTTACCACTGGATGACCTCCAAATCCTCGCTTAAGGCAATATTATCATCAAAACGCAGAAAATAGGTTTTGTCACGGTAATCTTCATTATACGAAAGGCACTCACCCATCAGTAGACGATACAGGTTTTTGCATGAATCCGCCCCGGCCCGGATACTCATCGGTGCCCCTCCACCAAAACGGGGATTGATTTCGATGTATTGAAGCCCGCACTCAGATTTTTTAAGCTGGATGGTAATATGACCAATACAAGGGAGCACCGCCATCAGTTTTCTGACACTATTGATGATTTCCCGATCTTTAACTACCTGTCCTTTGGAAATCTCACCGGTTCGCACCGCAATTCGGTGTCTTGGCACAATCGTGATAATCTGACCGTCAAAATCCATAAAGGCGTCAATTGTATATTCATTGCCATCAGCAAAATCCTGAATGATAGCATCTTTGACCAGGGTTCTGTAGGCTTTCAGTTCTTCCACGTTTTCGATTTTCATGGTGTTGATGCTTGAAGACCCGGATTTCGGTTTAGCAAAAAGCGGATAGACAAGTTCTTCATGATCCAGCTCTACATTATTGTAGCGTTTAGGCATTTTAAAACCATTCGCTTCCAAAAAAAGCTGGGTTTTTATTTTATCCCGACAAATTTTGATCGTTTCAAATTCTGATACCAATACCTTTGCCCCGGTCCTGGACTCAATAATCTGCCGATTTTCGGAAAGCAATAAAAGATCCGTATCGATGGTTGGAACAAGCAGGGCAATATTATATTTTTGACAAACCTGAATGATTTCCGGCAAATAATCCGGCTCTTCAATTCTTGGCAGAATAACATGCTGGTCGCAATAATACAAGGCTGGTGCCAGTTCTACCGAGTCCGCCCCAATGATCTGACTTTCAATTCCCAGATCACTTGAAGCTCTTCTGAATGCCTGAACAAGTTCAACCCGCCTGCCGGCACACAGTATTAAAATGTTATAGGTCTTCATTACCGCCTTCCTTTCCTATCTTATCTCATTAAAGTATTTTCACTACTTCTCCTCAGATTCAGGCGTACCCATAAATTCTTCAAGAATCTGACCTTCGGAATCATTAATCCCCTCACGAATCAAAACCTTCTTAATGGTTTGGAAGAAAATTTTCACATCCCCCAAAAATGTCACGTGATCCACGTATTCCACATCATAGAAAAACTTGTCTTCCCAGCTGATCGTGTTACGGCCATTTACCTGAGCTAACCCGGTCACGCCGGGTCTTACCTGATGACGCCGCTTCTGAAAGTCATTATATCGATCCAAATACTGAACCAGCAGTGGCCGCGGTCCTATCACTGACATATCCCCTTTCAGCACGTTAACAAGCTCCGGCAGCTCATCCATACTGGTTGACCGCAGAATATCACCAAATCGGGTTACCCGATCCTTGGCCGGCAAAAGCTGCCCCTTTTCATCACAGGCATTGGTCATGGTGCGAAACTTATACATAGTAAAGATTCTTTCATTAAGACCTGGCCGTTCCTGTCTAAAAATAATCGGTGAACCCAGCTTCGCTCGAACCATAATGGCGATGATTAAAATAATCGGACTTAAGATGATAATGGCCAGCAGTGACAGAAAAAAATCACATAAACGCTTGATATATCTTTGATAAATCATTACTCCCACAACTCCTTTATCAAATCAATGATTTCAAGCTGTTCATCCTGGCTCATATTGGTATCGGACGGCAAACAGATCCCAGTTTCAAAGAGTTTCTCAGATACGCTTCCCCCAAAGCAGTCATATTTTTCAAAAACAGGCTGCTGATGCATGGGTTTCCAGATTGGCCGCGACTCAATATTGTCCTTTTCCAGGCACTCCATAATTTCCAGATTACGTCCTTTTTTGTCTATAGTCATGCAGGACAGCCAATAATTGGGTTCATTCCAGCTGTTAATCGGCATAAACCTGACCCCTTCCAGGGATTTCAGCGCTTTCTGATAAGTTTCAAAAATCTCGCGTTTCTTTTGAATATGCTGGTCAAGCACCATTAGCTGGCCCCGCCCAATGCCGGCGCAGATATTGCTGAGCCGGTAATTATAACCCACTTGGCTATGCTGATAGTGTCTGGCCGGATCTCTGGATTGAGTTGCCCAAAAACGCACTTTTTTCACTGCTGCCTCATCATCAGAAACCAGCATCCCACCGCCGGATGTAGTGATAATTTTATTACCGTTAAAAGAAAAAACACCAAACTCTCCAAATGTTCCGGTTTGTTGGCCCTGATACAGGCAACCTAGAGATTCTGCTGCATCTTCAATTACTGCCACCTGATGTTTTTTGCAAATGGCTAACAAGGGCTCCAGGTCAGCTGACAGGCCATACAAATGGACAATAATCACCGCCTTTGCCTGCGGATACTTTAAAAAGGCTTTTTCCAGCTCAACAGGATCCATATTCCAGGTTTTTTCATCACTGTCGATAAAAATCGGCACCGCTTTTTCATAGAGAATTGGATTGACCGTCGCTGAAAAAGTCAGGGTCGGACAAAAAACGATGTCGCCTGCCCCTACTCCGACCGCCTTAAGCGCCAGATGAATGGCCGCCGTTCCAGTATTCAGCGCTGCCGCGTGACCTATCTTCACCCGCTTGGCAAATTCCTTTTCAAAGCCCTCAACATTGGGGCCTAAAGGTGCAATCCAATTGGTATCAAATGCTTCATTAATAAACTTTTTTTCGTAGCCTTCCCTGCTCATCTGCGGGGATGATAAATAAATACGTTTTTTCATAGCTCTCCCTTTTCGTCACAAACAATTCGCTTAAATCACTTATATTTATTACTGTTAATATCACATATTTTACCATAAGATTACAAATCTATTTACCCTAAATAATGATAATTATCCAATCCTTCGGCTTAAAATTCTTGCCCCTTGCAGGAATATTTCCTGAATGATGGCGCCTGCTTATTCCACAATTCTCTAAAGCATTACCACCAACAAAGCCAGAGCCACACCAAATACCGGCAAAAAATAGTGATGGATCTCGGAAAATTTTTTACCTTGCAACCAAAGATAAAGACCATAGCCCCAAATCAGACCAAAAATATTGTGAATAATATCATCCCATTCAAACAAGCCCGTTCTGGTAATTAATTGAAGAATTTCCACAGAAAGGGAAAGGACTAAACCAAAGAGCAAGATGGCATTGCGCTCTTTGATCGGATCTTCATGGAGATATTCCTTGTAAGTCCAGGGAACCAGGATTCCCACCGGGACAAACATCAGACAATTGATCAAAACTTCTAACACAATCTCAAAGTCATGCGTCCTTTGAATATAGAGATAGGTCCAAAATGGATTCAGATTGTAATGATACACATCGGTACTGGACCGCGCCAGAAAGGTAAACAAAAAAATAAGATACAGATAGGACCAGACCACCACTCTGCCGATTTTTTCTCGGGATGACCATTTTTCTTTATTCAGGATCAACAAAACCAGCATCATCAACAAAACCAGCACCGTTTCAATTATCGTCTCCCGGCTGGAAAAAGGGCCGTGAAGCCGAAAAAACGCAAGATAATTTTGAATCGCATCCAAACAGTTCACTCCCTTTCGCGCTTATTTTATCAAATCATACTACAGGTGCCTTTATCTTTTCATACTTTCTCTGGTCAATAGGAAATAAAAAAACATGGCTGTGATTCGCATCAGCGCCATGTCGGTCAGGGATCATGTTACCCAGTTTAAGATAAGCTATCCGTAAAATTTCACTATCAATCCAAGCATTATCCTATTTGGCTTGTAATTCAGCTAACTCCATCCGTTCTTTCCCATTCACAGTTTTTGGGTCATGCATTTCCAGATCTTGTCTGATTTTTTCCTGATTCACTTCACAATTATCGCGATAATTGGGTACGATTTTTTGCACTTCCAGTATAAGCCTTTCTCGGTCAATATCATTCAGCCAGTTGCGTAAACCTTCAACAGAATCCATAAATTCTTTGATATCAATCTCCAAAGGCTGACCTACACGAATTTTCTCGTGCGAAGTTGTTTTTAGACCCTCTTCATCCATCAGCAATTCTTCGTAGAGTTTTTCGCCGGGACGCAGGCCGATAATTTCAATTTCGATATCTTCGCCTAATTTAAGACCAGACAATTTAATCATATCCACAGCCAGATCATAAATTTTAACCGGTTTGCCCATATCCAGCACAAAAATTTCGCCGCCCTTGGCCATTGCACCAGACTGCAACACCAGCTGCGCCGCTTCCGGGATCGTCATAAAATAGCGGATAATTTCCCGGTGGGTAACTGTCACTGGTCCGCCTTCCCTGATCTGCTTGTTAAACAGCGGCACCACCGAACCGTTACTGCCTAAAACATTACCAAAACGCACAGCTGTAAATTTTGTCTTACTCTGCTTGTCCATCATCTGAATATACATTTCACAGACGCGTTTGCTGGCACCCATAATATTGGTAGGATTGACGGCCTTATCAGTGGAAATCATCACGAAGCGCCCGACCCCAAATTTATGCGCCGCTTCAGCGACGTTTTTGGTGCCGAAAACATTATTCTTAATCGCCTCATTGGGTGTGCGTTCCATTAGCGGCACATGCTTATGCGCTGCTGCATGAAAAATCACATCGGGCTTCTGACTGTCGATCAGTGAAAAAACCGCTTCCCGGTCAGTTACTGAAGCAATGACCACATCCAGATTGAGCCGTGTCCCATAATCACTGTTTAGTTCCTGCTGCAGCTCGTAGGCGCTGTTTTCATAGATGTCTAAAATAATCAGCTGTTTCGGATTAAAACGGGCTAACTGACGACACAGTTCCGAACCAATGGAACCGCCACCACCTGTTACCAGCACAACTTTGCCCTCGATCGTATCGATGACCTCACGGATATTCAGATTAACGGCTTCCCGTCCCAGTAAATCCTCAATTTCAACATCTCTGATCTTACTGAGTGACACCTGACCGTCAATAATTTCCCGAATCCCCGGAGCGATTCGCACCTTGGCAGAAGTTCGTTTGGCATCCTCAAGAATCACCCTCAGCGTTCCCTGATCCACAGTCGGAACCGCCACGATAATTTCATCGATGGCAAATCGGTAAACAACACTGCCGATATCATGAAAATTACCAATTACCTTAACCCCAGAAATAACCTTATTCAGGTTTTTATCATCTGCATCAAGAAAACCGATGATTTCACCATAGGAATCTTTGTGGGTTCTAATTTCATCGGCAATGAGCGAGGCTGTCGCCCCACTGCCAATGATCAGGATCTTTTTTTCAAAATGGTTTTTGATAAAAAAATTGGCACTTTTAATGCTACGATACAATCGAAAACTGGCCCGAAAGACGCCAATAAATATCAGTTCAAAAAAATACATAGACAGATAGATGCCAAAATAAAGGTTACCACCACGATAAATTAGTAAAATGGTGCTTAAAACTGCTGAAAGCGACACCGCCAGCGCCACTTTTACCAGTTCTTCCAGAGTCGCATATTCCCAGACGCTGTTATAGAGTCCAAAATATCTAAAAATTATGATTTTTCCCACCGTTAAAATCAGTGCGTTTTTCATATATAACTGGATGACATCAGCTGGAATTGCCCCTTCATAATGAAGATAGAATGTTGAAAGGATTGCCGCATTCACCAGTAGCACATCACACAACATCATCAGAATTTCTTTTAGCCGATTATTCATTTTATTACCCCTCTGCTTCAATTCAAGTGCCTATTCCTTGCTTCTCTCGCATTTGACAATTTATTCAATCAGATCATATCATTTTAAAAAAATTTCCACCTTTTATGGTCAATAAAAACCTGATTTAGTAAGCGGTTTTCCAGGACAGCCCGGGGATTCTCTTCGAAGAGCCAGATCGCCGCACATTCGCCCAAGCGTTTTTCAACCAGTTCATATGCCTCTTTCATTAAAGGCGGGCGAAAGGAGAGATCGTGGGCATCCGAAGCAATGATATGAATCCAACCGCTTTTTATCCACTCAAGACCTTTTTTTCGATTCTTACGGTCGATGAGATACTTTGAAGTTACCTGAGCGTACATGCCCTGCTCTACCAATTCTCCCAGTTTTTGCGGTTGTTCTTTAAAAATCCGGTAGCGCTCTATATGCGCCAGAATTATTTTATAACCGCGATCCTGCAAGCTATATAAGAACATCTCATGAAAATCATAGAAATGATTGGTGGGCAGCTCAATTAGCAGATAATCACTTTCCCCCATTGTATTGGCCAGCCCGGAAAAAATCGCTTCCATATTTTCTTCAGATAAATGAATCTCATTGCCAAGCGTAATATTTATATCAATCGCCTCTTGTCTCAGGGTTCTTTGTAAAAGTTCAAACTGAGATTTTGCATGGGTCTGATAATCACTGCTGTTCACAAAATGAGGCGTTACAATTATATCCGTAACGCCCTCAGCTAATGCCTGTAATGCCATCTGCCGAGATGTTTCAAGATCATCGGCGCCATCGTCAACAGCTGGTAATAAATGTATGTGTGTATCAATCATTCGTTCGCTCTCTTATTTTAAATTTCATTAATACCATTATACCCAAACTTGAAATAATTACGCATCAGGTATTTTGAAATAATCAATTTTACCGAACTTTTTGTACTTTTCTAAACGATTGATAATCCTATATTGATTGTATTGGCAGAATCCGAACCATCAATTGGGCTAATGGTGAAATAAACGGTGGTTCCCGTATCGCCAACGCTTAAAATCTCGCCGCTTTCGGCATCAATTTCGGTTGAACCCGAATCGACCCGTGTGAAAGTCACCGTATAATCGGTCGAATCAATACCTGCCGCTTCAATGAATTCTGCCGCTATGGTTAAGATATTATCACCAACTGCTAGCTGGCCAAATTCAGAACCTGTCATACCAGCATGATCAACCACATACTGAGCACTATAGATTAACAGCTTTTGTGCTGCTGTAATTCTGGCGGTTGCCGCATCGACCTGGGTCTGAGTGTTGTCGCCGTTGACCTGATTGGCGACCACCACATCCTGATAAGTTGTCCAAGAAATCTGTGTATAGTCTTCCTTGTCAACAGCTGCCAAAGCCTCATTATAGTTCGTTAAATCTGCTCCCATGACCAGAATTTCATTCTGTAGGGCTAAGAGTGTTGCTGTGTAAGCATCAACTACCCCTTGAGAATAACCTTTTAGGGTTTCATTAGGAATTTCGGCAATTGCCACAACTCTAGCATCAGCCAGATAGGCTTCATAGGATACTGTGGTGTACGATCCTTGTTCGATATCTCTGGTTTCTAAAAAAGCCGATAGATCAGCGGCATCCTCCAACACAGCCAGAAGTGTATTGATATTAGCCGCAGCTGCATCAACGACACTCTGGGAATTATCTTTGGAGATAACATCATAATCCCATGCCCCATCTACAAGGCTGCCATATTCTTCACATTTTCCGACATAAGCGTCCCAGCTTTCAGTGGAATAGGGTGTAAAATTGCTGTCCGCACCAAGCAGAAGATAAAGTTCAATAGCTTCATTAAAGGCTGACATGTCAGAATAAAAGACCAGATTTTTCTGAGCGGCCAAAATATTAGCCGTTGCTGTGTCCACTTCTTCCTGGGTATTCTGCGCCGTTACCACGTTGGCTGCCATAACCGCCTGATAAGCTGTCCAGCCTTCTTTAACCTGATCTTGCGTCACAGCTGCCAAAGCGGCTTCATAAGCGGTTAGATCCGATTTGGCAATCAGGTTTTTCTGGGCCTTTAAAATATTGATGGTAGCCTGATATACTTCTTCCTGAGTGTTCTGAGCAGTTACAACATTAGCCGCCACTACTGCCTGATAAACAGCCCATGATTCAGTGGTGTAATTTTCTTCCGTGACGCTGTCCAGCGCTTCCTGATAATCGGTTAAATCGGCATCCTTGGTGATGACCATTTTGATGCCTTCCAGCCGCAGGCCTTCGCCTTCAGTTCCGGCTGATTCTCCACCAACAAACCATGTAGTGGTATCTTCTTCATCCATCAACCAGCCTTTATTCTGCACCTGAACATTATAGCGCAGGGTGTAGCCCGGCAGGTTATTGAGGACAAAAGTAATGCGTTCAAGTCTGAGACCTTTACCTTCCGTTCCGGCTGCTTCGCCCATCACAAAAGGACCCAAGTCTCCTTCATTTTGTACATGCACCCAAGTTTCAATATTAGCGTCTTCGGGTACATCACCAGTCAGTTCAACCTTTATCGCTTCCAGACGTTTCCATTCTCCGACTGTTCCGGATAAGGCACCGTCGACTTTCCAGTCTGTCTCCCAGCCCTTATCCTCAATATGGGTTTTATATTGAACCCCCACGGTTTCTGCCTGTGTTTCAACATTTGCCGCCAAAACTGCACCAGGAATCAGTAATACCCCAGAAGTACAGTCGTCAGCAAGCTGATTACCATTTTTTTCAACTCAATTTCCTCCCTTAAATAGTTTAAAACCAGGTTTTTTAATCCTTTATACTAAAAGAATTTTACACTTAAACCGGCCATTTGGCAAGGTATAATCGCCTAGATACAATTTTATTCAAACCGAAAAATCAACTATTTGGTAAAATAGCGTTTATTTTGCCATAAACAAAAAAAGCGCACCCGATGAGGATTTTACTCAATCAGATGCGCTTTTTTAAAATCTTTGATATCCTGACCTCGTATCAGTATGATCATGCGATGACTGGCACTTTTCTACTGAGGTCTGTTTCAGTTATGATATCACCGGCAGACTATTTGAACTGGCAGGAGTAGCAATCAGCTCCTGGGCATCAGTGATAGTCGGATAAACGGTGTTAATTAAGGTTGCGGTTTTGGCGATGGTTTTGTTGCCGGCATTGTCATAAGCATAAACATGAATAACATAATCACCCTGTTCATCATTATGCTCTGAGTATAATACCTGACAGCTTACTTGATCCCCTTCAACAGTCGCATCATACCAGATCACGTCGTCCTGGCCACCAGCTGCAGTCCAGACCGGAACCCGAACCTTTTTAATGCCGGAGTCAGCATCTGATACAGTGGCGGTTACGGTAAAGCCCTGATCATCCACTTCTGAAATTCTGACTTTTTCGAGGGTTGGGGCTACCGTTTCGGTGTTTGTATCCGCAAAATCACCTATGTAGATATAACCCTGGAAACCGCCAACTGAAGTCGCATCTTCCATGCCAATCGTGTACGTATAGCTGTTAAAGATCGGACCGCTCCAGGCAGATTCTGATAGAGTTACCTGATCACCATTGATGGCTTCAACCACCGCGACATGTCCCGAGTAACTGCCGTTCCAGCAAATAATGGCCCCCAGTTTTGGCGTCTGTCCAGTTGGGTATGCCCCTGAAGCCAGATTGTCAGCCCACCAGTTGCCGGCATCATCCATGGGCAGGTTTGGTTCTGTGCCCAGCAATTCATAAGCTCGACCAAAAGCGTAAGCGGTACAGTTTGGCAGGCCATAACCACCCTGATAGTAGGCGTTATTAGCATAATAATAAGCATTATCCGCCGTTGGCTGGGTTAAGCGGGGGCTATAAAGATTTGTAGTATCAAGTGTTTCTGTTACTGTTTCCACGCCATCAACTTCTGCTGCCAATACCGACAGGGGACTTATCCCCATTAATAATACAAGCGCTGTGCCAAGGCACAGACCTTTTAATGCATTTGTTTTCATCTTTCCTCCTGCTGAATTTCGGCAAATAGAGCCGTCGATACATTTGTTACAACTCAGCAATAGGGATTTTACAATAAAAACGAATTCTTTGCAAGTTCTTAATTATAATGACGTTTTAAGTTTAGGTAAAGGATTTTATGGCTTATTTTTCGCAATCTGAGAAACCCCGATAATAGGCGAAATTTAAAGGCAAGTAAAAACCCGCTCCCCTAATTTTGGGGAGCGGGTTGGTTAATTTTTTTTTAAGCAAACAAGTAAGTGACCACTTTTTATGGAATCATCACTGTTACTAATGTGTCAACAACAGTTGCCCCTTGAGTAAGAGTTAATTTGACAGTTGCATACTTTTTGGTTGCGTCAGTTACAGTAATCACACCGCTGCCATTGACATTAACATTTTCTGTTGTGTCCAAGGACAGAGTAGCAGTTATACCAGCGCCACCTGCAGCAGTACCATAATCATGATTGTTCAACCAGGTTGTTGTCAGTGTCACCAGTGATATACCTGTTGGAACCACAATAGCACCATCGGTGTGTGTTTGCTCAAGTACACCTGGCATCGACGATAACTGAACAGACACATTTGCTGGTGTCGGAACCGTCGGCGTAGATAACACTAAAGCAACACGACTTCTGATCATATTTTTTGTTGCCGTTAATACATCAGATCGTGGTGACGAAGCCTGGGTATATTTTGTCAGCGGGCTGACATAATACGGCTCATGATAATTGAAATAATCATCCCAACCTGCATAAGTATTACCATCAGCACTTAGTGTTGTGTAGAAAGTTCCTTCTTGAATAAATGCTGCCCATTCATCATTTGTTGCTTTTAGATAATAGGTAGCCAAATCCGCTTTGGCATTTTGGATCGGTGTAGCATAAGACGTAATCCTGTCAGCTGGCAACTGAATAACCGGTAAAGCCAGCACATTTGATTCCAATGCAGAGTCATATAAAGCAAGACCCGGGATTGTGTATAGCGTCCGATCCAGATCCTTCTGGTTTCTGGCTTTTTTGTAGTTTTCAAACGCCAGGGCTTTAGCCGCGTCTTTTGGATACAAATTATCTCTGGCTTCTTTAATAATAGCTGTTGCATTATCAATATCTGCCTGCGTCACACCAGATCTAATAGGGCTTGTGGCTTCATCATAAACACCACCGACAAAATTAGCATATTTTGTAACCGCATTTTTATAATCGTTCCAAGTCGTTCCCTGAATGGTAAAATCATAATAGTCATCCTGATCTAGAATCATTTGAGTAGCTGGAACTGTATCGGCAACTAGAGCTGAAACGGAATTAGGACTTGCCAAGTCACTTTCATAAAGGGCAATGACGGCTTTAAATTCAGCCAAATCAGTCGCATTCTTAAGTAAAGTTTCTGCGGCATTTCTTATCGCTACTGTCGCATTGTCTACTTCAGTTTGCGTGTTGTCCTTGGTCATCAAGTTATCAAGAACAATTGTCTGATATTCCGCCCAAGACTCTTCCGTATATTGAGCTCTCTTAGCATTATAATAATTTATAATATAATTATAGTCATACAGATCAGCAGCAGCCACCAATCTTCCCTGTGCCGCTTTAATGATAATCATCGCAGCATCAATTTGATCTTGGGTATTGTTTGTTGACATGGCATTGGCAGCTAAAACTTTCTGATAATCTGCCCATGAAGCTGTTGTATAGTCAGCTTCGCCTTTTCCACCTAAGCCGTTATAAACCAAATCTAAGTAATCAGCCAGATTTCCCTTTGGCACCAGTGCTAGTTGTGCAACAGTAATTTTTTTAACTGCCGCATCAATTTCCGCCTGCGAATTATCAGTTGACATATAATTTGCCATTACCACTTTCTGATAGGTTGTCCATGATGCTTCTGTATAGTCTGCTTTATTTACTTTTGCCAAAAGAGCTTCAAAAGCGTCAATATTCCCGGCTTCAACCAGTTTTGCGTATGCAATTTTTATTTTATAAATTGCTGAGTTAATCTGAGACTGGCTGTTATCTGTGGTCATAATATTGGCGTTGACCACCTTCATATAAGCGGTCCATGAAGAAACACTCCATTGGCCTTGGGTTGCAGCATTATGAGTCACTAAAGCAGTGTATTCGGTCAAATCACCGGATGGTAACAGCTTCAGTTGCGCATCAAGAATCTTTTTAGTAGCCGCATCAATAGCCGTCTGTCCACTTGCTTCTGTTACAACATTAGCTAAAACAACTTTTTGATAGGTTTCCCAGGATTTAGTTGTATAATCTTCTTCATGAACTTTGTCAAGTGCCGCCTGATAATCGGTCAAATCCCCCAGTCCAACCAGTTTCAGCTGGGCTGCAAGAATTTTCTCTGTAGCGGCATCCACATCTTCCTGTGTCGAGTCCTTAGAAACAACATTTTGATCAACAACTTTCTGATAGGTTGCCCAGGAAGCGGTTGTACATGCGTATTTATCGACTTTATTGAGAACCGCATTATAGCCAGTTAAATCACTGCCTTTTTCCAAAGCTTTCTGTGCCTCTTCGATCGCTAAAATTGCTTCTTCTATTTTACTCTGAGTATCATTTTCATCAACTGCATTGTTGTTGACTACTGTCTGATATTTACCCCAAGAAATAGTTTTAAAGTCTTCTTCCTTAACAGCATTCAATAATGCATTGTAAGCTGTAAAGTCAAATTTACGAACCAGTTTCTTTTTGGCCGCTTCAATATTCGCCACAGCTTCATTGACTTCCGTTTGAGTATTTCTCACACCAACCTGATTGCCATTCACTGTCTGCTGATAGAAGAACCAGGATAGCGCAGTATAATCGGTTTCCCGAACAGAACCCAATAGTTCCAGATATTCCGTCAAATTGACCTTTGGCTCCAAAAGTTTTTGACCTTCAATGATGTTTAACGTAGCCTGATCAATTTCTTCCTGACTATTTGCCTGGCTGACTATATTTTCAGCTACAATAGTGGCATATACTTCCCATGATTCAGGGGTGTAATTCTCTTCTGACGCTTTTGCTAAAGCCTCTTTGTATTTCTTCAGGTTCATACCTTTGACCAGTTTTTTCTGAGCATCCTGAATGGTTTCTGTGGCCAGTTCAATCAATTCTTCACTGTCGTCTTCAGTAACTGCATAAGCCTTAACCAGACGCTGATAGACACTCCATGAATCAATGGTAAAATCATCCTCTTCCACATTATCCAAAATATCCAAATAGGCCGCATAGGCTTCATTTACTTTAAGCAGTTCAATCCTGATCCCTTCAAGCCTCAGACCCAGGCCGGTAGTGCCTGCAAATTGACCACTGGTAAACCAGGTTGAAGTATCATTTTCGTCTCGCAACCAACCAACATTTTGCACCTGTACATTATAGGCCAGTGTATAGCCCGGCATATTGTCCATCACTATTTCGATACTTTCGAGACGTAGCCCTTCACCAGATGTTCCAGCATCCTGTCCCATATCAAAAGGCCCACGATCTCCGTAGTTCTGAACGTGTACATAGGTCTTAATGCTTGCATCCGATGGATAGGAGCCTGTCAGTTGAATGTTAACGGCTTCCAAACGCTTCCATTCACCTACCGTTCCTGAAAGCTCACCATCCTGCTTCCAGGCAGACTCCCAACCTTTATCCTGAATATGGGTCTTATATTTAATACCAATCGCTGCGGAAGTTTCCAACGTTTCATCGGCTGCAAATACACCCGAGGACAAAAGCGTTGATAACATCACTACAGCTGACATTATTAGCGCAATTTTTTTCTTCACATTCTCTCTCCTTTACATCATTCTATTTCGATTTTTAAAATCATCATACCTAATATTGTAACCGTATATTGCAATTATTTCAAATCACACTTGTTAAACAGACTAAAAATCAGACAGATCATTCAACCGTTAATACAAAACTGACCGCATCATTTTCGTTATCAAGTTGGTCTTTAACCGAACCAGCTGCCACTTTAAAAGTGAAATCGCCAAGTAAAGCTGCGGTTCCATTAGACCCTGCAGGCGTAACAATCAATGTTTTCCCGGATGTATCAGTATTGTCTAAAGCAACTGTTCCATATTCCACGTCAGTACCACTCAACTCCATATATACAAGCGGCGTGCCAATCAATTGAACAGACTCATTCATCACAACTTTAATTTGTTTTGTTACGCTATTCTGGTCAAGTGTTAGCGATAATGGATCACCGGTCGCTGAAACCTCAGTATCACTTCCATCATCTAGAATAGCGGTCACATCTGTCATAAAAGGATTTTCATTAACTGTTACCGTCACTGAATCAGATATATTGTTTGTCGATTTAGCAATAATAAAGGCTGTTCCTTCACCAACAGGACTGACTTCTCCGGTCTCCGAAACAGTGACTACCGCTTCATTTGAGGAAGACCATGTTACTGACGGATCGGAAGCATTTGCCGGTAGTGTTGTATAAGACAGATCAATTGGAGCATCGTTAATGTCCATCACAATTGCTTCACCCGGCGTAATTGTAACTTTTGTCACTTCAATAGGATCTATAACCAATCCCATCGTATTAGAAATCTTGCCGCTTTCAAGAGCCCCAGCCTTAGCACTGATCAAAATCGTACCAGGGTTTGGACTACCTGGGAAAGTAAATGTAACCTGCGTATTTAAGTCCCGCGTAATTGTATATTGAGTCAGACCTGTAGTACCAAAATCTACAATCCAATTTGTCGCAAGATTCGCAGAAGTTGTGAAACGATCTGCCGATAATGACACTACTACTGTCTGATTAGCTGTACCAGCAATAATATCACTAGCTGAAGCAATCGTTGGTTCAGTCTGATTTGATATTGTTATTGTCGTTTCACCATACATTCTTGAACCATCTTTAGCAGTCGCTCGAACCGTCACCGTTCCGTTTTCAGTCGCCGTCAAAACCCCAGCGCTATTGATCGTCCCGCTACCGGTTCCTCCCGCAATCGACCATGTAACTGCCTGATTACTGGCATCCTCCGGTTCAACTACAGCTTCCATCTGCAGGGTTCCCTTGTCCGTTGTAATGACATCAACATCATATTCGCCACTAACTTTAATTGCGTCAACCATTACCGGTATAGTAGGCGTAATCTTTACTTCATCGTCGACAATTAAAATATCCGGGGCTCTTTCAAAAGTTACATTATCTGTGGTAACCTCTGCCCGGTTAATGATGCCCAGTCCTGTCATGGCAACTTCCAGTCCATTAACATAAACCTCATCAATAATCGCGTCATAACCTAGATATATATTTGATCCCAATGCCCCACGTTCAACTGTCAGTTCATCAACATAGGAATCTTCATTAATAAAGAGGTGGACTCCCAGCGCCTGCACTGTAACACTGAGAAAATCACCTTCCAAAATAACGGAATCATCATCGGCATCTTCAGCAATGACCACTTCCATATCATCAACATTGGTTACAATCCGAACGCTTCCAGAAGATGTTTTCTGAATGATAATTTCATTATAGTCGCCACCATCAATATGAATACTATCATCACCACCGCCACGGACATAGGTAATTCCGGATACGGAAACATTGATCAATGTGCAGTCACCCGCGCCAACACCTTCACCAATGATCAGATCACCGTTAATTTCTACATTTTGCAAAATGACATTTTTGGTGTTAATAATCACATTGTTATTAATCTCTAATGGCAATGATTCGTATTCTGATCCATACGTACCCGCACTTTTAAAAATTACTGCTGAACTTAGCTTTTCCAGTTCATCAATCGCATCCTGAATTTTTTCTAAAGCTTTCGCAACATCGGATGGAGAACTTTTTGGCGATACACCATAAGCTGTAACAACACTTTGCAGACGGTTCCAAGAATAATCTGAGTACTGGCTGGATTTAAGACTCTCGACCTTTTTGATTAAGGCATTATACGATGTCAAATTCGCTTCTTCATCCTTAACCAGCCGGATCTGAATACCTTCCAGTCTAAGACCTCGTCCTACTGTGCCAGCTGTTTCTCCATCTTGCGCCCAGTTTTCTTCCCAGCCTACATTCTGAACGTGGGTACGATATTCGATCGTATAACCTGGAAGGTTTTCCAGTTTAATCTGGATACCTTCCAGCCTAAGCCCTTGACCCACGGTTCCTGATGTGCGACCTGTTTCCGTCCAGGTTTTTTCCCATCCGACATTTTGGATCTGAGTCCGATATAATATTTTGGCACCTTCCGGCAGATCCCCGGTCAGTTCAATCTGGATACCTTCAAGACGTAGCCCTTGGCCAAAGGTTCCTGACGTGTCGCCACCACTGGCCCAATCCCATTCCCATCCGATATTCTGAATATGGGTATGATAACTAACCTGAACAGCCTCGGCACTACTTACCTCTGCCTGCTGATTTTCTTCTGCCATGACAGGTGTTGCCAATATCATTATTCCCAACAGAATTCCTGTTAAAATAGCCACTCTTTTCATTGATTCCTCTCTTCCCGACAACTTTTCATTTTTTCTCTCAAAAAGCTAACGCGCAAATGTCTTGTTTTATTGCATCACTTAGACAAATTCGCGATTATTATCATTCTATATTGATATACTCTTCATTTAATGCTATCGGCTTTTTGTTAAATATCTTTAGCCTTTCAATAAAAAAAGAGCCATCAAATGATGGCTGCAGTATTAGCTTTCCAAAAATGCATTTTCAGTTGTTCCCGGGGCCGCACTGCCAACCGGCACAACGATCACTTCGATTCCCTCAAGGCGATAGCCAAAGCCAGAGGTGCCGGAATCCGCGCCGTTTTTCGCCCAACCCATCCAGCCGACATTCTGAGCATGCACCCGGTAATAGACATCAAAGAGGTCAGCATCAGATCCGACTAAATCGATACTGACAGCTTCCAAGCGCAAACCCTGATCTTCCGTTCCGCTAAGTTCACCATCATAAACATAATCCTGCCAACCAATATTTTCAACATGGGTGGTGTAGGCAATACCCAGATCATAGTCCGAATCGACAAGTTTAATTTCGAGACCTTCCAGCCGCAATCCCAAATTTTCGGTACCACTCATTTTTCCATTAGAAACATATTCCTGCCAGCCTACATTCTGGACATGGGTTCGATAATAAACATCCAGAAGCTCATCAGGGTTATCCACTTCGGCGTTTTTTACCTTTTCCAGCGCCTGATCCAGCTGCAGCAAACCATAACCGTAGTAGTTATCCTTGCCCGCCTGACCAAGATCCAGGGCCGTTTCTTTTAGAACACTTTCAACTTCGCCTGCTGTTAAACTATTATCCTCCGCTAAAAGAACCGCACAAGCGCCAGCAACGATCGGTGATGAAAAGGATGTGCCATCAATATAGGTATAATCGCCTGATTTTTCAGTTGTCACAATACTTTCACCCGGTGCCACTAAATCAACCCGGTCATTGTATTGCGAAAAATAAGCAATCTCCTGATTTTGATCAGTAGCCCCCACCGAAATCACGCCATCATAAGAGGCGGGGTAGGAATACCGCCCAGCTTCTCTATCGCTGCCTTCATTTCCGGAAGATGCCACTAAAATCTTCCCTTTTGCTAAAGCATAGTTAATTGCTGTTTGTTCGGTGGCGGAAGTATAGTAGCCACCATAGCTCATATTGATCACATCAATATCAGATCGGTCTGCCGCATCCATCAGAGCTGTCACGATTGTCGCATCGGAAAAATCGCCATCGCCAATACAAAATGGCGCAACCTTAATGTTTGCTGTTCCGGCAACCCCGGCAATCCCAATACCATTATTGGCGGTGGCCACAATACAACCACTAACCATGGTACCATGTCCTTCATCCCGGTCACGGTCAATCACATGACTACTGCCGGCGATATAGTCATAACCCGCTACTGTTCTACCCTGCAGATCAGGATGCCCCGTATTTAAACCTGTATCAAGCACTGCCACAACCACAGCTTCAGCATTATCAACTTGATCCCAGGTAAGGTCCTCACCAATTCCTGAAAACTGCCATGCCTGACCATCCAGGATATAGGTATCATCAGGCAGAGCCGATTTTTGATAAACCTGATTAACATCTGCCGCCAATACATTCGGCCGACTCCTTAATTCTGCTAAAAAAGTGTCAATATCTATATCAGCTGCCACTTCAATGACATCCACCCGCCCGGACACCGATTGACCACCGGTAATTTCGTCAGCTGACAAATCTAGGGTCTGAATGTTATCCTCCTGTTTTTCATTATAGATAACCACCACCTGACGGTCGCCGCCTGATAAAACATCGACGGTTTCCATACCGTCCAGACTATTGACCTCTAGGGTCTCCTGTGCCGATACCGGTACAGACATGAGTAACAGCACAATCGCAAGCGTTACCGCAAAATATTTTTTAACCACAATTTTTCTCCTTTTATATCTAAACGCTTTATAGCTTAACGCTCAGAAACGATAATTTATTTCAAATTTATACAGCAATTATACTTGCTAACACATTTAAACGCAATGCACGCCATCCTCAAAGCGATTAATACTTTTAAAAGTCACTGTTTAAAAGAATTTTCGACGATTTCTCATTTTTCTTTAGCCAACCTGTTAGCAAATTGAGCTGGTTCAAATCTTTTTCACAATCAAATCTCCTAGCCAGCGCTCCTTCAATTACCTGCCAAGTGTGGCACTTGCCTTTCTTGTTTTCAACAAATGGATAAGCTATAATAGAAAGAAAACGAAAAGGAAAACTAACATGAGTAATGAATTTAAGGAAAAAATTGATAATCTGGTTTCACTGATATCCAAAAGCTATGATAAGGAAGACCGGATCGCCCCCTACGAACAGGGTTATATTCCCAATCGATCCGTGATTATTGAGACAACAAAACTGCTTAGACAACTGGTTTTCCCCAGTTATTTTTCAAATACTCATTTCCGAAAAGAAATGCAGGACTATCATATCAGTGAACTGGCTGTTTCAATTACCGAAAAAATGACAGAACAGATCACCCTGACCCTCAAACATAATTCATGTATCAATAAAAACGGCAATATTTCTGACTGTCAGTCTGTTGCTGAAAACCTCTGCTGTTCCTTTATGAAAAAGATCCCGGAAATTCGTGAATTTCTGGCAACTGATGTCCAGGCTGCTTTTGACGGTGATCCTGCTGCCCAAAGCAAAGATGAAGTTATTTTCTGCTATCCCGGTGTTTTTGCTATTTCCATTCATCGTCTGGCCCATGAACTCTATAAATTATCAGTGCCAATGATTCCCCGGATCATGAGCGAATACGCCCACAACATCACTGGAATCGATATTCATCCCGGTGCCACCATCGGTAAATATTTTTTCATCGACCACGGAACCGGTGTGGTAATCGGTGAAACGGCTGTATTAGGTGAACACGTAAAAATCTATCAGGGCGTTACCTTGGGTGCGCTATCCACCCGCGGCGGTCAGAAATTGCGTGGAGTCAGACGCCACCCCTGCTTAGAAGATGAAGTAACTGTTTATTCCGGAGCATCGATTCTGGGCGGTGAAACCGTCATCGGCAAGGGTGTTGTAATTGGTAGTAATGTCTTTATCACCAAGTCGGTTCCTGCAGGCACTAAGGTCAGCATCAAAAACATGGAACTGCATTTCTCCGGCGGCAAACCCAATAAAGATGTCAAGGATGATTCCATCAACTGGGATATATAGAATTAGTGAAACATTGCAAATGATTTAATTTACAGCAGCACAGGCTATTTACTACTAAATGCCATGTCCCTTATTACTTATTAAGGATGATCTATAACTGCAATGCCTATAAAACCACTGTTTTTAGGGTAAATTATTTATAGATAATCCTTGATTTTTTTCAAGTTATCGGTTACATTTATAATGACTTTAAATATGCGCAACTTTATTTATGCAGTTGCTTGTTTGATTATTCATTCCTAAATAATGTTGAAGGTTGCTATGAAAAAACTACTATTATTATTTTTAATTCTATGCCCGATTCTTTTCGGCCCATTCAGCACTTATGTCGGCGCAGCGTATCCTGCCCAAGCTCAAGATGGCGTGCTTGATCTCACTAAGAGCGATCTATTTTCCACTACTATCGCTTTAACAGGCGAGTGGGATTTTTACTGGAATCAACTATTGGCGCCGGACGAGATCGGCCAGGGGCAATTGAGCGGTAGTTTTTATTTTCCTTCTTCCTGGAATAAGTATGTCATCGATGGCAGCAAGGTTCCCGGATCTGGCGCAGCAACCTATCACTTAAGTTTTTCGAGCCCGGAAAGCGGTGTTTTAGGGATTACTATCCCCAAGGTTCGAACCGCATATAATCTTTATATCAACGATACACTGGTTGCCTCAGCCGGCCAGCTGGGAACAAGCCGCGACAGCATGGTTCCCCAATACCTTCCTCAAATCGCCTTTTTTGATGTCCTCCAGGGCGAAAACCAGATAACGCTTCAAGTCTCCAATTTTTACATGTCCAGCGGCGGTCTGCTCAGCCCCATAGAGATTGGCAATGCCAGCCAAATCCTTCGCTCTCGCGAAAAAGAACTGGCTTTTTCTCTCTTTATTTTTGGTGCGCTGTTAATCATGGGATTTTATCATCTGGCGCTGTTTTTCTTTCGCAAAAAAGACCTGGCCGCCCTTTATTTCGGTCTTTTCTGTGTCATGATCGCGCTGCGCACCTCAATGGTGGGGGCATCCTATTTTTACAACCTGTTTCAAAGCCTCGATTTTGTCATCGTCAGAAAGTTCCAGTCACTACTATTTTATTTAAGTCCACCACTGGTGCTGCTGTTTCTTGAACGCGTCCTGCCTGTCCATTTTCATCAGAAAATTATTAAGCTTACTAAAGCCCTTGCTATTATTTATGCACTTGCAATTTTAATCATCCCAGCCCAATTATTTTCTCCAGTGAATACGATCTTTCAGCTTTACTGCGTCTTTATGATCCTTTACGTCCTGACACGTTTTATCATGGTTCTAAAAAATTCTGATAACAGCGATAATTTGCTGATTATTTTTGGCGGTACAATGTTTCTTTTTACCAGTTTTCTGGATATTGTTTCTGTTAGCGTGTTGTCCTCTAGTCCCTGGTGGCCGCCGTTTTTAAAAATTATTTTCCAAAATGAAACAAACAGTTCCATGGGGCAACTGATTTTTGTTTTAAGTTATTCCCTGGTTCTGGCTAAAAAATATTCTGATTCTCTGGCTAAAAAAACTGAACTTGCCACCGAGCTAACCCGCATCAATAGCAACTTAGATGAACTAGTCAATGAGCGCACTCGTGACTTGTGGCTTTCTAAACAAAAAATTGAGGAACAGAAACTGGCTTTAGAAAAACTGTCGCTGCGCGATCCTTTAACTGGTCTGTGGAACCGGCGGCAATATAATGAAAGTATTGAGACTGAATGGCATCGATGTTTAAGGCACCGCCATCCCATTTCGCTGATTTTTATCGATGTGGATTATTTTAAAAACTATAATGATACCTATGGTCATCTGGCCGGTGATCAATGCCTGTATATTATCGCGCAAATCTTCGAATCTACACTAGGTCGATCCACTGATATGGCCTTTCGTTATGGTGGCGAAGAGTTTATCATTTTACTGCCCGAAGCCACCAAAGAAGAAGCCCTTAAAACCGCTAATATGCTCCTTTTTCAAATCGAAAAAGAAGCGATTCCCCATTGCCAGTCACTGGTTAAAAACTGTGTCACTGTCAGTATGGGGGTCTCCAGTATGATACCATCCCTGGATACTAGTGCTGCTAAGCTTATTCAGGATGCTGACACAGCCTTATATCAGGCCAAAGAGAACGGCCGAAATCAGGTTCAATTTGGCAGCTGATTTCATCCATTTCCCTTTTCAGCCGCTGATAATGTAGCCGTGCACTGGTCTGGGCAGAGATTCGGATTCCCTCCAGTTCCTGATAGTTATCATCAACCAGCTTAAGAATTACCGGATCAAGTTTATAATCACGCTTCAACTCCTCAAAAATCGTTTTAACAGCGTCTTTGTTCATACCTTTGCGATAAGGACGATTTTCCGTTAAGGCAGTAAAAATATCCGCAATCGCCAGAATCCTGGCTTCGGTATTTAATTGCTTAGCTGTCAGTTTAAAGGGATAGCCACTGCCATCCAATTTTTCATGATGCAGGGAGGCAATCGCATTAATCTCTTCCATCCCCGACACCCGATCCAAAAGGATAAACGTTTCGTAAACATGCGCCTTAACCATGGCAAACTCCTCATCTGTCAGCCGAGCCGGTTTTTCCAGAAGTTCATTGGGAACAGCCAATTTTCCCAGATCATGAAGATAACCGGCAATTTTAATTTTCTGACAGGTATCTTTATCCAGTCCGCACAATCTCCCGATTTCTGAACCGACAACCGCTACTCCAACGCTGTGTACCGCGGTAAAGGGGCTTCTAAAGTCAATAATTCTTGAAAAAAGTCGGGAAATGTCTAGTAAGCCATCCAGATCGATTTGAATTTTTGAAAAGTCTGAAAATTTTCGGTACAGATTATTCCCTTTCATTATCGATTCCAGATCAAACCAGAAGTAATCATATCTTGATATCTGCGAAAACGCCTCAACAAAAACGGGATTGAATTTTCGTTCGGAAGCTGAGCTGATTTTTTTCACGATCTGATCAGCCTGATTAATCAGTTTTTTGTTTGCATCAAGCGAAGTGGCGATGCGATCTGCCAGATGGATCAGATGACTATCCAGGGGGACTGTTTCACCTTCAAAAAAAAGGCCTTGACCATTGTGCCAGTCAACATGATGAAATTTGATAATTTCCGCGATTTCTGTAAGATTGGTATTTTCTTTCAGTAACTGCCAGCCAATGCGAGCATGGTGATGAGGATGAACCGCGTCGAATTTTAGCACGTTAAGACGTTCCTGCAAGCTAAGGCCACCTATATCATGTAAGATTCCAGCCATGCCCAGGGTATTTAACTGTTCCTTCGAGTATCCCAGCTGTTCGCCCAGACAACAGGCGATAAATCCGACCTGATGCTGGTGATGATTAAGTTTGGGACTAACCAGATCTGTAGCTTTTGACAGTTCAAACAGCAGTTCAAACAATTCGACCATTGTGTTACATCTCCTCTTTTTAAGTCAAGTTTTATTCAATGTTGTATTCTATCATGACTGTTAAAATCTAACAAGATAAGGGGAACAAAAAATCAAACATTGTTAAACATGCCTTTGGGATTCTAACAGATTTCTGATCCGCATAATCTGCCATTTTCCCATTGACAGATAATAATCAATTTTCCCGAATTTCAATCCGTTTATATCACTTAATATTGGCATCGTTGCTATAACCATTGCTTTCCCAATACCCCCGGTACTCAGGATCATCGGAAAGTTCGATGCCAGAAACCCATCTTGCCCATTTATACCCCAGCTTATCTTCTGCCACAATAATAAATGGATAACCCATTTCCGCTGGCAGCTCAAGACCATTTGATCCATAAGCCATAATCAGCTGCCTGGAAAGTATCTGTTCCAGCGGTAGTGACGTGGTATAACCATCAACGGAATGAAAGATCACTGTATTGGCCGACGCCTGAATCCCGGCCAGATCCATCACGTCTTCCAGCAACACCCCTTTCCACAGAATCGTTGCTTCCCAACCTTCCACACAATGCAGGGTGATGAGTCTTTCATAGGCATCAAGCTCTAAAACCTGATCATAAGTTAATTCCTGAGGTGTCACAACCAATCCGGTGATCGACAGTCGATAGCTTTCAATATCGACATCCTGTATGCCTTTAATGGAATTATCCCGTGGTCCAATAGAAGGGTCTAGATTCGTGCCCTGATAGTCTTGGATCTCGTTTGTACGATAACGTTTGCTGCTTGCCGAAGTAAGCGTATCCGGCGACGATGATGAACTGCAACCACTTAATATCAAGATGATCCAAACGAGAAAAATACCGTTAATTAACTTCCTAACCATTTTTTATACCTCCCGCTTTTCGAATAATTTGCTGGATTCCCGCAGACGCAACCAATAATTTAAGGTTTGCTAACTGTATACCCACAAAAAAAGAATACAAAAGGAAGCGAAAAATACGTAAAGGGGATGCGGATGTTTTTTGCGACACCCTGTAGTTGATCGCTTAACATATTTCTCTCATTTTTCAACAATATAGCACTACGTCCTACTTATGTGTCCAAAATCGGGTAGGAGGTAGATAATTATTTTATCTACCGAATGGACATTCCTTGTTGCTTACAAGTCAAATTTATCTGATCCCTTGATTCTTGCCCTATATTCTGAATTTCTGTCGGGCTGATGAGCGATGCCAGTTTCTTGATGAAAATGCTGGCTTCATTGTCCTTCCAGCGTAGTTTTTCATCATCATCGAACCGTCCCTTTGTGTCATTCTTAGTTTTTAAGCAAATTGAACAGGAGAAAGAGATCTTCCACCTTAAGAAAAAAATGTCGCAACAGACGATATCATAATCAAAATCTCGATCAAACACTTAAACAATTTTATGAGCAGACCTCTAATTATTAAATTTAGAAATCTAATAATTAGAGGTCATTTTTAATTAACCATCCCACTCGCAATAATTATATTGAAGCAACCTTTTAGGTTATCTAAGTAACTAATCAATTAAGCTTACATATAATCGTAATTTCAATTACTAACACGCTTTTCTGTAAAATGTGACAGAGTAAGGAAACAAATCCTATTTTGCAAAATTTTCATTCCAAAAGTTTCTGATGTGTGTTTTAAACAACTCTTCCAAATTTTCTTGTGCATCAGCCGCTAGATGATGCATATAAAAGGGTGCATATAGTTCCATTGCCAGAACCTCTTCATTGCCGTTCTTCATAATCCCTTGTTTCATCAACTGCTTAAAAAATTCAGCTTGCATCTTCACCGGTATTTCAATAAAAAAGCGACGATAGATACTTGCCATTTCAGAATCTTTAAACTGTTCAATCATGAGGAGTCGACGAAACATCACTATCCATGCATCCTGAGTCTGAAAATCAAACATCGCCAAACATGCCTTTTGGAATTCTTTCAAATTACTAATCTGTATCATCTGCTTGTTGCCCATTACCCGGTAGTAATCAATCGAATAAGCGACAATTTCATTCAGAATTTCCTTTTTACTTTTAAAATGTTTGTACAAAGCACTATTTCCCACGCCAACGGCCTTAGCAATCGATCGAATTGACACCGCTTCAAAGCCGCTGACTGAAAAAAGCTTCATTGATTCTTGAATGATTTTCTGTTTTGTATTTTCGCCTTTTTGTGCCACAAATATTTCCTTTCTACTTTTTTAGAATTAAACTTTAAATATTGAAATTATTCGCATAATCACTCCGACCAATATGAGCAATGCCCAAGTTTTTATCGAGCCCAATTTTATTTTTGTAGCCATTGCCGCGGTTTCAATTATTTTTGTGTTAATTATCGGAAAATGTTTTAATGTGACTACTAATAGTGTGTTTTCAATAATATCAGCAATCCCTCTTAGAATCGGCAACGCGATAGCCAAGGTAAACAAGACAAACGTCACATTTTTGGAATAATTTAGTGAACTGTACACACTCCCTGAAATCATACACTGCAGTAGTCCCCAAACAACTGTGAAAAGATAGTCACCGACATAATAACGATACGAAATCCGATAGCCTTCCGGAGTCATCGAAGAAAGCACTTTTTCCACCGTGTTCACATCATAAGATTTCATATCAAAAGTTCCATAACCATCATTATACTTTGCGACTGCACGACTGCTCCAGCTGCCGCCTTCTACCCAGTACAGCAAAATTAAAAAGAGACTAATCATTAATAAGTAACTCAACCAGCCAGATATTTTTATCATATACTATACCATCCCCCTTCAGATTAATTTAATAACGCATCAACGAAAGTGAGCAATTGCTCTCTTATCATTGTAGAGAACACTCGCTCACTTGTCAAGGAAATTATTCCAATAAAAAGAAACCGCTAAAAACGGTTTCTTTTGACATTGCGAATTTGATTCATTTATCAGACTTATTTTTCAACAAAAGGTCTATCAGTCAAGCCAGGTGCTTCCATTCCTTTTGGTTGAATTTTAATCTGAATTGCTTCCAGTCGATAACCAAAACCAGCCGTACCTGAACTTTCGCCATTTCTAGCCCAATCTAGCCAGCCAATGTTTTGAGCATGAACACGATAATATACATCAAATTTATCAGCATCCAAACCAGTAAGCTGTATTTGAATCGCTTCAAGTCGCAAACCTAATCCTGATGTTCCACTCAAATCACCATCTTCAACCATATCCTGCCAGCCCTGATTTTGAACATGCGTACAGTACTCAATTCCCAAGTCATAGTCCTGGTCATCAATATTTACCTCAATCGCTTCAAGTCGAAGTCCCTCGCCTGATGTCCCGCTGGTTGCTCCATTGCTGACCCATCCTTGCCATCCATAATTTTGAACATGGGTTCGGTAGCTACAATCAATAATCTCTGTACTAGTTCCTACAAAAGGAATACTATTGGCATCAGCAAATGTTTCGGCATAAGAATTAATAGTCCCATAGATCGTAACAAGCAGTGAGTTGTTAAATGCATAGCGGTTAATTTCATTGACGGCTGCTGGAATCGTCACTTCTGTCAATTTTTTACAATTTGCAAAAACGCCATTCTGATCCTGACTGGAAAAACTTCCCAATTTAGTTAATGACGATGGCAGATAAATCTTAGTCAGTTTTGAACAGTTTGAAAAGGCCCCGTCTTTGATCTCAATAAGTCCAGTTCTAAAATAAACATTTTTCAATTCTGTACAATTTGCAAATGTAAAACTACCAATTGTCTGGATATGACTTGGAATCGTAATAGCTGTCAGACCCGTACAACCTTGAAAAACACTATTTCCAATTGTCACTAGTGATGTTGGAAACGTAAATTGATCAAGACTGATACAACCATAAAACACATTCTGTTCAAACTCAGTAATCTTGTCTGTTAATGTCAGGTTCTCAAGTTGGTAGCAACCTGAACACATATTTCTGGGAAGAACAGTTACATTTTTACCAACCGTAAGGGACTCAAGTGAAATACAGTTTTCAAAAAGACCACCTGTATTGCCTGTAACAAGGCTGGTTACTGAATCTGGAATCGTCACTTCTGTTAAATCGATGCAATGGTAAAATGCCTTAGCACCAATCGTTTTAAGTCCATTATTTAGTGAAAGCGAAACCATACTCTGGCATTCTGCAAAAGCCTCATCGCCAATTGAAGTAACTGTCGATGGCAACGTGATTGATTTCAAGCTGCTACAGCCATTAAATGCACCCTTGCCAATTGTCAGTAAACCTTCGTTTAGCGTGATTGAAGTAATCGTATCCTGACCATAGAATGCAGTATCAGCAATTTTCAAAACTTTTTTCCCACCAAGCGTTTGGGGAATTGTAACATTTGTCGCAGTCCCGGTGTAATCAAGTATCGAAACGCCACCTTCTATTTCCGTATAAGAAAAACCATTTTCCACAGCGTTTGTTTCAATTGTTTCATCACTTATTGTAGCCTCTTCAGCAATTGTTAAATCTTCAGTTGCAAGAGCCTGATCCTCTTCAGCCAGAACAGCTGTTGGCCATATACACAGTGCCAATAACATTACTCCCAGCAAACCATATTTCTTTTTTAACATTTTTGTCCTCCTTCTCAAATCGTTCTAATCTATTTTAATAGGGGGCGGCTGATTTGAAAATGCAGCTAATTAAAATTTTCACTTTTTATACAATCCTCTGCCACACCTAACACTTATAATCATACAATTAATTTAAATCGATTTCAAGTAAAGATTTATCTGTTTGATTTTTAAAATAATAATCCTTTTTGTGTTGACGTTTTTAGTCGCTTTCATAAAAAATTCAGTCCATACCATTTTATACAATCTTTTAACAAAAAACAACGTGTGACAGGAAATGTGGCATAAATTATTTTCAAATAATCAAATCAAAATAAAATAGCATATCATGTATTCTTTCCTTTCATCATACATGACATGCTATCTGTTGAGTATTCAAATCAACTTTTGATCAAATTTCAGCTTTATATCCCCCAAAAAAGTTGTTTATTTATATTATTTTGTCAATTTGCTTCTACAAAAGGTTTCGCCGTACTGCCAGGGGCTGTACTGCCTTTAGGTAATACCTTAATTTCAATCCCTTCTAGCCGGTAGCCAAATCCTGCAGTTCCTGAGCTTTCACCATTACTAGCCCAGTCCAACCATCCCACATTTTGTGCATGAACCCGGTAATAAACATCATTCAAACCAGCATCATATCCCGTCAGGCTGATCTGAATCGCTTCCAACCGCAGTCCTAAACCTGAAGTTCCGCTCATTTCACCAGCATTAACCGGTTCTTGCCATCCTATATTCTGGACATGGGTCGCATAGCTTAATCCCAAATCACCTTCATCCCCTTCTAAACCAATACGTATTCCTTCCAGCCTTAAACCTTTTCCAGATGTACCGCTCATCGCACCATCACTTTTCCAGTCCTGCCAGCCCACATTCTGCACATGGGTCTGGTAGGTGCAGGTCACCGCTGTCACATCATCATTATCTATCTCATCAGCGTCATCCTGATCTTCAGGTTCTTCAGGATCAACTACTTCACCTGGGTCATCTGGCTCCGGCGTTTGTTCTTCATATATAATGTAGTTGTCAATTCGTCCGGTAACTACATTACCCCCAGCATCCATCGCGTCCACAAAAAAAGTGTACGTTCCTGGTAATAATGGATTAAAAGCTGTGGAATTTGAATCAGAATAATTTTTAATGATTGTTTCGGATCCATTCAGCTGATAATAGAACTTATATTGGATCGGTTTCACTATGTATTAGGATAGTTGTCAGGTGATTGAATTTACTATATTATAGTAAATATAGAAAAGGATAGGAGTATCACATGACACAATATAGCAATGAATTCAAAGAACATATTATCCAGCAGATGTTGCCGCCGATCAGCAAATCAGTTCATCAGCTGCATAATGAAACCGGTGTTTCAGAGCAGACACTTTTCAAGTGGAAGAAGCAGGCAAAAGCGTCCGGAATGGCAGCACCATCGGGAACAGGATCTTCAGAAGACTGGTCCAGTGAGGATAAATTTCTGATCGTCCTGGAAACAGCCCGTATGAATCAGGCTGAGCTGGCTGAATATAGCCGTGAAAAAGGCCTTTATGTTGAACAAATCGAAGCCTGGCGTGATGCCTGCATCAATGCCAATGGGAGTGTTGCCAATGAATCAAAGAGACTTAAAAAAGATCTAAGCGAATCAAAAAAACAGGTGACCCAACTCAATCGCGAACTGAAGCGAAAGGAAGCAGCATTGGCTGAAACAGCAGCATTACTGGTGCTCAGAAAAAAGGCACAAGCGATCTGGGGGGAGCCCGAGGACGAATGATCCCAACCTCAGATCGCAAAATCGCTGTTGCTTTAATCGAAGAAGCCATTCAAAACGGAGCCCGCCAATTTATGGCATGCCGTGAGCTGAATATCAGCGAACGTACTTTTTCTCGCTGGAAAAATCCGGCAACACCGCTGGAAGATCAGCGTCCCGTTGCGATTCGGCCAACTCCCTCCAATAAACTGACACCAGCAGAACGGAAAGAGATAATAAAAGTCGTGAATTCGAAAAAATATCAGAGTCTGCCGCCCAGTCAGATTGTTCCCCGTCTGGCAGATGAGGAGGGGCGCTATATTGCATCCGAATCTTCCATATACCGTGTGATGAAAGAAGCCGGCATGAATAATCATCGGGGTCGTTCATCAAAACCTCAGAAGCGCACTATCACAAGCCACAAAGCAATAGGGCCGAATCAGGTCTGGATGTGGGATATCACGTGGCTGCCGGGTCCGGTAAAGGGTTTTCACTATTATCTTTATCTGATTCTGGATCTTTACAGTCGAAAGATCGTTGGCTGGGAAATCTGGCCGGAAGAATCCGCACAAAATGCCAGCATACTTGTTCGAAAAGCAGCGCTTTCAGAAACGATTTCAACCGCTAAACAGCCGCTGGTTCTGCATTCCGATAACGGTAGTCCGATGAAAGGAGCTTCGTTGATGGAAACCCTTCAGAAACTGGGAATTGTTTCATCCAAAAGCAGACCGAGAGTCAGTAATGACAATCCCTATGCCGAATCCATCTTCAAAACCTGTAAATATCGCCCTGATTACCCTTACAAGGGCTTTAAATCAATCCTGGAAGCAAGACAATGGGTTCTGGAATTTACGCATTACTATAATTTTGAACACTGCCACAGTGGGCTTAATTTCCTGACCCCAAATCAGCGGCATAACGGAATGGATAAAGAGATTTTTTCAAACCGCACAGCTGTTTATGAGGCCGCACGGCAGAATAATCCAAACCGCTGGACTAAAAATATTCGCAAGTGGGCTCTGGAAAACGAAGTATGGTTAAATCCTGAAAAAGATGAATCAAATGAAACAAATGAAACCAATAAGTCAGTCGGTTAATTCAATAAAAACCGCCAACTATCTTGACAACTACCGGTTATCCCGCACCTTCATTTTAATACTTACAAAAGTGGCTCTCTATAGCGGATTTGATTTTTAAAACAGGTGGCTCTCAACTTCGGATTGTATGGCTCTGTGTATCGGATTGAGTGGCTCTATATTGGCAGAATACTCAGTATTTACGCAAGCAAGCCTTCAGTTTAACCGGAAGCTCCGCAAACAGGAGCGTTTCATCAGGCTGCTCTTCTGCTTTTGGGTTGCAGATGCGTTTTTTCCAATAATAATAGGTATGCTTCGCAATACTGTTTTCCCGGCACCAGTCAATTACCGTCATCCCGCTTTCCGCATGAGCTGCAAGCCGCTCCTCCCATTGTGCTTTCTTTTCTTCATCCATTGTATCACTAACCTCCAGAATACTCTTTTGGTTCAGTCTACACTTTTATGGGCTCTTTTACACGACGTCATCTTTTGAGGCGCTTACATGTGGTTTGTAATTGACGCTTACTTTTATTTGTTTGGTATGTGGTTTGTAATTGACGCTTACAGTTAAGTCAGGCCTGGCACTGTCTTAGAACAATAAAAAAGACAACCCAAACCCTTTCGAGTTCGAATCGTCTTTTTTCTTTTCTCAGACCTATAAATTTATTACTTTAAATAAATTATATAAGACTGGCATTATTTGTTTTAATCTTATGGCACATTTACAGTTACGCCAGTTGTACCAACATAAACATCAGGATCACTTACTGTGTCAGTTACTACAAATGTTACAACACCAGCATTACCACTTACAGTAGTTAAACCAGTTATTGCATTTGTAGGATTAACCATTGCTGGTGCTCCTGTTGTTGAAGACACGACCTCTGTTAATGTTCCTAACAGAATATCGCCTGCTGTATATACACCATCTGCAACTTTATCCAAGTAGATATAACCTTCAGTACCAAGCACTTGACCAATTCTCATTGTGTATGGCTGAGTAGTTGATAATGTAATACCTGAACTAATAATATCATCATTTGCAGATTCAGTAATATTTAATACGTCCATATAATTTAATGTTGTCGCATAATCAACTGTAGCTACACTGTTAAATGTCACGCCAGTAATATATGGTGCATTAGTTGTAACTGTTACAGCTCGAGAATCAATTAACTTACTTGATGCATTATAAACTGCAACTGTTGTTGATCCAGCTTTAACAGGTGTTGCAGGAATTAAAGTATAGTTAGCAACAGCACCTAATGTAACACCATTAATAGTAGTATCGTAGGCAGCTACTGAATCAGCTAAGATTGTATTATCAAACAATACCTGATAACCAGTTAAGTCTGTTACATATCCAGTGAACACACCATTTGAGTTGTAATTAGCTACCTGGAAAGTAATTCCAGATTCAATGTCTGTATTAATAGTGTTATCCTGAGATGATGAGGTAGTTGTGATGATTACTTTCTGTGAACCAACATTTGTAACATCTGTCACTGTAATTCCAAAGCTACCTACCGTTGTTCCAGCAACATTCTTGAATACAATAGAACCTGTTGCAGATGTGCTAGGTGCTGTTACATGTGAGAATGTTAATGCGAATTTACCATAGGCGTCAGCTGTAAACCCAGCACCTGATAAAGGAGCGACAGTTAAGTTAGTAATTCCAGGGCCAGCATAAGTAAGTGCTGTAGCTGCGATTGCACCTGTTACAGGATCACCATATTGGTCAGTTACGGCCATTGTGACAGTTGGATTAGAACCACCAATTACATAAGTATATGTACTAACTGAAGGTGTTGCTTTGGTAATAGCACGAGCAGTACCTGTTACAGTGATTGGAATAACTTTAGTCGCTTGTCCAACAGTAACTGTAATATTTGCAGTACCAATACCTGAAGCAGTAATCAAACCGGTAGTATCATTAACTGAAAGAATAGTTGAATTCGAAGATACATAAGAATATCCACAAGTTGGATAGTTTGCAGCTGCAGCTCTCGACAAGATTGCCTGTGTAGAACCAGCGCCAACTGTAACTTGACCAATATTTGCAGTTTCTCCATATACAAGTGTTGAGCTAGCTAATAAAGTATCTGTACCGGCAACAGCGCCTGTACCTAAATAAAGTTTATAAGCATTAATAGCCTGTGTATTATTATTTAAGTCTTCTACTTTAATTGTTGCTTTTTCTGATGTTGCAATCGTAGAACCTTTTGCAATAGTCACTTGTACTAAATAAGAACCTTTAGTAGGTGTTGCTGATAACAAACCAGTTGTGCTAGTTTGAGCACCGAATAAACCAGTAGTAGCAACACTATTAGAATCCCATGAAGTAAAGTTAACAGTGTATCCAGCTAAATTAAGGTAAGAAACTGATGTCTGAACACCATCTACTAAAAGAGTTAATTGCTGATTTGCTGTATCATCATCATAAGTTGCTGATTGAATAGCAACAGTAGTTGCAGCAATCGAGTATTTAACTGTATATTCAGTTGCAGTACCATCAATTGTAGCAGTTACTAAAACATTAGTTTCAGGAGCTAAATCAGTACTTAATGCTACAGCCGCTGTTGTGCCATCTGCACTTGGTGTTACTGCTGACACAGTATAACCAGCTACTGATAACATATCAGCTGTTAAATTATCTAACTGAGTACCAGAAACAGTAATTGTTTTCTGACCTGTAGCTGTCATACCAGAAATAACTGGAATAGCAACTAAATCTTCCTGAGCAGCCATAATAGCAGCAGTAGCAGCGTCAACTTCTGACTGTACATTATCTTCAGTCATCACGTTAGCAGCAACTACTTCCTGATAAGCTTCCCAAGATGCAGCTGTGTAGTTTTCTTCAGAAACAGCAGCTAAAGCAGCTTCATAAGCAGTCATATCTGGAGCGATTTTGCTGATTTCAACTTCAAGGGCTTCAAGTCGTAATCCAGATCCAGTTGTTCCTAACTGATCGCCATTATAGTACCATTCGGTATCTCCCTGATTCTGAACGTGTCCTTTGTAAGCAACTGAGTAATCGCCAGAAACGTTACCTTCATCATCTACTAATGAGATTTTGATAGCTTCGATTCGTAAGCCTTCTCCTTCAGTTCCGGCTAAAGCACCGTCTTCTACAGGATCCATCCAGCCTTTGTTCTGAACATGCACTTCGTATTTGATGTGCAGTCCTTCTGGAGCGTCAACTAGTTTGATCCAGAATGCTTCAAGTCGTAAGCCTTCTCCTACAGTACCTAATTGTTCAGGTCCCTGAATCCAGCTTCCGTCTAATGGGAAGTCACCCTTGTTTTCAACATGTCCTCGGTATTCTACGCCAACATCGTTAGCTGCAGTAGTAGCTGTATCATTCGAGAATAATCCTACAAATGAATCCCATGCAGATGTTTTTTCTGCAGCGAATACACTCGATGAGAATACCATCGAAAGTGTCAGCATTACTGTTAAAATACTTGCAGTAATTTTCTTCACACTTAAATCCTCCGTTCGTGAATTTTATTTTGTTGTGTTCCCAGGAAAAAGCGATCTTTATGATAAACTCACGCTAAGACCCGAGAAATGTATACTCTTCTTTAGTGGCTACGCAAACGCCCTCTTCCTCCTTTCCCAATTTTATTGCTTACAAAGGTAAACCTCAGCTTGCAACATCCTCTGCCCAAAAGGTTGGAAAGTTTGCAAGATTACCTATTGCGTTACCATAAAAGATTAAGAGCATTCTCATTAAGAATTTTACACCTTCTTATAAAAATTTGCAATCATTAATTTGTTTTTCAGCGTTTTTTTTATTTACAAGTTTTACAATTAACGGCAATTTAATTTAAAATATCGCCAATTAGTAAACAATCTGTATCTAAAATTTCGTTTGATTGCCCATTTTCCGATTTTAGCCCGCTAAGGCGAAGGAAACAAAACTCTTTAAAAGCATTTTCATGCGCTGTTAACTCAAACCACCGCTAATATTTGCGGCTTGCGCCCGGTTACAATCATATAACGTGGCTGTTTGATGATTTATCGCATACTTTTTGATTTTTTTATTTTTTAATTTTGACTTTCCGTATTACCAGTAGTATCCTTCTCCGGATCTTCTGTTTCCGGTACTTGCGGTTCCTGATTCTCCGGTGTCAATTCCTGATTAATTTCATCCGGCAGGGATTCTTCTTTGTCCACTGCCTGAGTCGTCTTATCCGCTGGTGTCTGGCTGTCCTCTACGACTTCTTCCTCATCCAGAGATTCTTTACTTCGGTCCGCTTCCTGTTCAGCCTGGGGCTCGGTGAGATCCGAAGCGTTTTCGGCGCATTCGTCTGTAAGTGCCTCCTGATCAGCCTCATTGTCGCTTTCTTCCGTTGAAGGTGATTGTTCCTGAAGGGTTTCATCTACAACTGGGACCGTCGCATTCTGGTCAACAACTGTATCCTCTTTTGAGGATGAATCAGTGGAGTTTTTAACCTTTGTCGTATCAGTCTCTTCTGTTTTAATGACCGCGCTTAAATCGATATCTTTTTCTTCTGAAACTTTTATCAGTTGGTCCATCGACATGGCCGCCAAAGTTTCCAGTTCCAGTGAACTGTCAGCCTGATTAATGACCGTCATGACGTTCATTTTGCCAGTGGTTACGCCCAGGTCAGCGGCCAGGGTCTCTTCCGCCGCATCGGTCTTGTCATAGGTCTGATTGAGGATGGTTGGGCTTACTGCCTTTTTATCGGCCGCTTCTTCGATGGTCTGGCTGACCGAGTCGGCCAGCTGGTCGGCTTTTGCCACATCACTGTTTTTAACCGAAACCATGATAGTCTTGTCAGAGTCGTTTAAATAGCCGTATTCAATCAGGCCGGCAACAATGGTGTTGACCGATTCATTGAGATCCGCTTGGTTAAAATCCTTACCGGCTAAAACCTTTTGCCCCATCTCATTTAAGGGACGGACGGTTAAAACCTTGTTTTGGCGGTTGGTAATAATTTCCACACTCTGGTTGACATCCAGAGCAATGACCGAATCAGCCATTTTAAACTGGGCAAACCAGCCGGAATATACCACTACCCCAACCAAAAAGCTGGCGGCAACGGCGGAGATTGGTTTTAAATTAATTTTTTTCTTCTTTTGGATGGTGATCCAGTCGTGACTGGACATTTTTTCGACCGAGATAGCGGCCAAAGCTTCAAAATCCAAAAGTGGTGCCTGGTCGATGGCCCGGCACAGCGCGCCTTCCATCTCAATTTTTTTCATCGCTTCACCCCCTTTTCCAATAGGTATTTTTTGAGTTTTTTAAGCCCCCGATGATACTTGGATAAAACCGTGGAGATGGGCAAGTCAAGATTTTCAGCCAGTTCCCGGTGGGTAAAACCAGAGATGGCGTGTAAAAGAATCACTTCTCTTTCCTCTTCGCTTAAAATCTCGAGGGCCGTGGTTAAAACCAGCCGGTCTTCGGGATCGGAGATGTAGGAAAAATTTATGTCGTTTTCAATTTCGTTAACCTGTCCGTTATCGGTTTTGGTCTGCTTTCTGATCCGGCTAATCGTCAAGTTTCTGGCGATGGTAAAGACCCAAGCCATAGGTTTGCCCATGGGCTTATAGAGACCGGCCGCCGCCCGCACTTTTAAATAGGTATCCTGAAGCAGATCCAGGGCTTCATCGTGGTTTTTGATAATCGACAGGATAAAAGCATAGAGCGTTCGCTCCGTCTGTCGATAGAAGGTTTCAAAGGCCTCCATGTCATTTTCTGCTATTCTTAAAAACAGGTTCTCGTCCAATTCTTTTGACGACTCTGTTTCCGGTGGAACCACCATGGTCAGAAAAAGCTTCATTCAGATTTTGTCCTCCATATATTAGTAACGTCGTGGGGGGACGTTTTATTGCACGTCTGCCAAATAATTCCTTGATTAAGAATTGACATTATATCGGCGCCGTCCAGACTCGGGACACAGGGGGACGGTTCTTTGTTGGACACAGGGGGACGGTTCTTTTGTGTTATCTTTTTATTAAAATTAATTGGTTAACACAATAAGAACCGTCCCCCTGTGTCTTAAGAACCGTCCCCCTGTGTCTTAGGCGATGAAATCTCAGTTGCCGCTAAATTTAATGTTCTTATATAACTTCCTATATTATACCCTAAGTGTTAAATGAAGATAAAGGATTTTAGAAATTTTTCACATTTAAGCAAATTTTTATGTCACATTTACTGTCACACCCCTATCTATTGGCATAACCGGTTAAATAAATTTTAAGGAGAACAACAATGGCAATCACAAAGGAAAACCTGAGCAACAAATTATCGATCCGTTCCAACTACGGGATGGTGGACGGAAAAGAAGTGGTAAAAAGCCGTACATACGCAAATGTTAAGCAGACAGCGGCCGACCAGGATGTTTATGATACCGCAGTGGCCATCGCTGCCATTCAGGAAAATGCTCTGGAAGAAGTCATTATGGTGGCATCCACTCGCCTGATTAATGCCTAATCGCAAAAGAACAGTTAAAGCTAACAACATTTAAGAAAAATTTAATTTAAAGGAGAACAAACATGGCAGAATTAAAAGCTAAACTTGTATTTGCCCGTGCCGACGGGAGCAACACCACTATGAATATCGCAGACGTCGATCCTACCCTGGATGCCACTGGCATCAATGGGGTGATGGACACCATCCTTGCGAAAAACGTCTTTGCCCCAAACGCATCCGATCTGGTCGCTAAGGTCAGCGGATCTGTGATTTCAACGGAAACGACAGAATTTACCATGTCGTAAGGGCTGGGGGGCTTTGGCCCCTCGCTTGTAAATGACTCCGCGCCGACCAATTGGATTTCTCAGGCTGCTGCGGATTCGTACAGTTGCCCAATTTGTATGTGCTGATGCTCAGCGTTTTCAAGCAACTGTTCGCCCCGATGCAGCCAGGCGAAAAGCCAATTGTCGGCGCTCAGAAGCATTTATTAACTTTGTATTATTAGCTGAGGGGGCTTCGGCCTCCTTTTTTTATTGCCGCTATTAAAGGCCGATCCCAGTACCGACAATTGGCTATCCAGCTGCTCTGCCTCGGGACGAACACTTGACCTGCTATTAAGCTAATCTGCTGTTTAACAACAACAGCAGTTATACATAATAACCGCTATTACAAGCAGCAAGTGTACGGAGCCGCGTGCAGAGGGTCTGCCCCCTTGGGTACAGCGGATTCCAATTGGTCGGTACGGTATTTGACACAATTGTCTTTGCGGTATTGACATCAAAATTTTACCCTTGCCGCGAAAGTTTAATCGCGTTATAATAATTTATGATAATAGTTATTCTGTATTATGTTCATTTGTGAGTTAAGTGTGGCGACTGACGAGTCTTGCATAATACAATTCGGTTAACCCGTATTTTTTTAGCAGGAGGAAAACTGATGAACGACATGCAAGAACCGCTCTTGGAAGCTGTTAAAGCCGGCAATAATGAAGCTCGGCTGAAATTAATTCAACTATACAAACCGCTGCTCTACAGCATGGGACAAAAGTACAATCTGAGCAATCTGCCGCCGGAAGAGCTGATTGCTGAAGGGATTGTGGTGCTTTTAATGACCATAAACGATTATGACCCCGCTTTAAATGTCCCCTATGGGGCATATTTAAAGCGACAGCTCTTTTATTACTGGGTCGAAAAGGCTAAAAAGTTTCGCTACACCACTTCTCTTGATGAGATGCAAAGCGATTCTGATGGTTTAAGTCTGATTGACAGGCTGAGTAACACAGATGTTTTAATCGAGTCTGACTACACGTATCTCGAACTTTTAAAAGCCCTGCACGAGCTCCTAAAGGGTTTGCGCCCCCGCCAGCTCTGGCTTTTAAATGAGCACTACGCCAAAGGCCGCAGCTTTAAAGACTTGAGCCAGGAAGCTGGCTGTTCGGCCAACGCCCTCTCGCAGATGCACCGCCGCCTGCTTGGCCAGCTTAAGGCCCAGCTCAATAGCGCGGGCTTTTCCCACTTATAAAAAAAGTTGATATTGAATACCTGAGCACCGACAATTGGCTTTTCAGCTGTCTGCCTCGGGGCGAACAGTTGCTGGAAAATGTTTATCATTAACACTTTCAAATTGGGCAACTGTACGAATCCGCGCGCAGACTGCGAAATCCAATTGGTCGGTGCGGGGTTTGTCTACAAAAAAGGAGCGGTGCTAGTGCACAGCTCCTTTTTTTATCCATTTTTCAGGTCCCCTAATCACTTCTTTTTTTAATAAACATTTCCATTAACAAGCTGGTGCGCCGGGGTTTTGGGGTGTATTCCAAAGGCTGAGGCGCCCAGATCGTTTCATTGACCAGGAGCCGTTTGGGGTTCTGATCCATCAGCCGATCAAAATCTGCCCGACCGATAAGATCAGCTGCTATTGCCATGGCATTAGGCAGCATGTCGTAATAGCGGGGTTTATGGGCATCGGAGGCGGCAAAATGAATCATCTGATGGGTCAGCAGGATTTCAGCGGTATCCTGGGCGTTATCGCCATGAAAACCAGCCAGACTTAAGAGGTTTAACTGGGCCAGACATCCGTGGCCGATCATCCGCCTCAGGAGATTGGGGTTTTCCTGAATACAGCTGTAACGTTCCGGGTGGGCAATTACCGGCGTATAACCCTTGGCCTTTAAATTAATCAGAAAGCGCTCGAAGTGGCAGCAATTAAGATTCTGTCGGCTGGCTTCAACCAGAATATAGCGGCTTTGATTAAGACTTTTAAAATGATCCTTATCGATATCTGCCATAATTTGTGACGAGAAATAAATCTCATTGCCCAGAAACATATAAAGCGCTATTCCCCGAGCACGAGCCGCTTTTTTGATGCGTTTTAAGAGCAAACGATGCTCGGGTACCCGAATAATCATGTTTTTATCCTCATGATAATGGGGCGTCATAACCAGAGCGTCAAAGCCCAGTTCTGTTGCCTTTTCCAGCATTTTCATGCTTTCCTCAAAGTTTCTGGCGCCATCGTCAACGCCAGGTAAAATATGGGTATGGATATCTATCAAAGAGTCACCTCACTCCCTTCTCATTGCGAACGGTCTCGGCCAGCTCTGACAGCTTTTTGAGCCGATGATAAACGCCGGATTTCCCCACTGGGGGGTCCAGCCGCTGGCCCAACTCTTTAATGGTCGCATCGGGGTAGTTTAGTCTTACCTCGGCAATGGCATAAAGATTTTTGGGCAGCTTTTGAAGGCCGTAATGGTCTTTTAAAAACATAATGTCGGCCATCTGATCATAGGCGGCGGCTACGGTTTTATTGAGGTTTGCCGTCTCACAGTTGACCTGACGGTTAACATCGTTGCGCATTTCTTTAATGATGCGGATGTTTTCCATTTCTAAGAGGCCGCGATGGGCACCGATGGCATTTAAAAAGTTGACCACCGATTCGCTTTCCTTTATATATAGAACATAAGTGTTTTTTCGATTGATCAGATTGGCGCGAATTTCAAAGCTCTGCAAAAGGGTTCTGATATTATTTAAAAATTCGCCATTGTTTTTGGTCACCAGTTCCAGATGATAGGTTTTTTCCGGATTGCTGACCGAGCCACAACCTAAAAAAGCGCCCCGCAAATAGGCCTTGGCGGCTTCGCCATCCAGTGCTTCAACCAGTTGGCCATAAATACTTTGGGTGTTTTTAAAAATCTTGCGGGCCAGATCCGAATCGTTTACCGCAATAACGTATGATCGATGCTCCTTGAACTTTTTGGTTTTCTGAATCTCCACCGCTGGTTTATAGGCATACAGCTTTTTTAAAAGCTGATAAACCCGGGTCGCCACGGCTGGATTTTCACTTTTGACCACCAGGGCTGTGGAGGGGTTGTCATCGAGGCTCAAGATCTTAACTGTTCCGACTGCGGAAATAATTCCGGCCAGCTCGGCCAAAAGTTGCACCTGGTCTCCCAGCTCAAGCCGAGACAAATCTTTTTTTAAAATCGCTGAAAATGTCATTTCCCCTCCTGCCCGCTGAGTCAGCGGTCTGTATTTATATCAGTCTAACCCAAATAAGTTTCAAAAATCCGTTTAGCCAGAAGATCGGCATCATGACGGACGTAGCCATTTTCCATGGTCACAAAATCATCGTAGATATAAGTATAACCGGCCAGCGGCTCTTTATCCAGAAAAACCGTTCGCGCGTCACATTTGCCGTACTTTTCCTCGATGCTAACTGGCAGGCAACCGGTATTGGCCATAACATAATCAAAAAGTCGGCCTTCATCAGGATCGAGATGATCAATAATGGCCCTGATGTGATCTTCCTGGGAAAAACCTGAGGTTTCCCCCGGCTGGGTCATCAAATTGCCAATAAAAAAACGTTTGGCCCGGCTATCGAAAATTGCCCGCGCCACTCCATCCACCAGCAGGTTGGGAATGATGCTGGTATAGAGACTGCCGGGTCCGATGATGATCAGGTCGGCTTCCTTGATGGCTTCGATGGTTTCCGGCAAAGGTTGGATTTCCGCCGGTTTTAAAAACAACTGACTGATGGCACTGTTCTGGTTGATTGCTTCCCGGGGAATCGCCGATTCGCCCTCGATCACAGCACCATTTTGCAGGGTGGCCATTAAGACCATTTCAGACAAAGTCACCGGCAGGACTTCCCCCTGAATCTGCAAAACATCTGATGTCCTGCGCACGGCATCATAAAAGTCCTGGGAAATCCCGTTCATGGCGGCCAAAAAGAGGTTGCCAAAGCTTTGCCCCATCATTCGCCCTTCCGTGAAACGGTAGTTAAAGAGTTCCTGCATGACGTTCTCGTCATCAGCCAGGGCCAGGATACAGGATCTTAGATCCCCCGGCGGCAGAATACCCAGATCCTCCCTGAGCATGCCGGAACCGCCGCCGTCGTCACCGACAGTGACAATAGCTGACAGCCGGTTAGTATATTTTTTTAAACCCCGCAGGATCACCGATAAGCCAGTTCCCCCGCCGATGGCAACCACCCGGGGATTTCTGACTTTAACAATATCTTTCAAAGTAAACTCCCGAATATATTCTTTCATTTCCATAGTATCACTTCCATATTTATTTAAAGGGACATGTAGCCAACCAAAAACCAATTGTCAGCACTGAAGTCAGCGTGTTACAAACAATTTAGTTGTCAGTTCTCGGGATACTGTTCCATGATTTTATAATTCTCTTTCTTCAAGGATATGAACATTCTTAGCCATATCCCGGTGCAGGAGGGTCACATCCAAACCCTGTTTTTTAAGATCTGCTGCCAGTATTTCAGCAAAGGTCACCGACCGGTGCTGACCACCGGTACAACCGATGGCGATTTCAACTACCGGTTTGGAGACCTTTTTAAACTCTGGAATCACGAAAGACAACAGATCCAAAAGTTTCTGATAAAAAGTCTGGGCCTCTTCAAAGGCCATTACATAATCTCTGACTGCCTGATCCTGTCCGGTTAGGATTCTCAATTCCTTCTGATAAAAGGGATTTTTTAAAAATCGGACATCAAAAACAAAATCGGCCCCCACTGGGCATTCATATTTATAACCAAATGAGTAGAGTTTAACTTTTGTTTTAAGCTGAATCTCTTCCTGATCCAGAGCTTTTAAGAGCGCTTGTCTCAATTTGGTGCTGTTAAAATCCGAAGTATCAATCACCACATCAGCCAGCTCTTTTAAATAGGAAAGACTTTCTCTTTCCTTTAAGATAGCCTCCAGTAGGCTGCCAGTAATATTTGATAAGGGATGACTGCGCCGTGATTCCTGATAGCGGGAAATTAAAACCTCATCCCGGGCATCAAGAAAAAAAAGCTCTACCTGATCTTTAATCTGGCGGTATAACTCTTTTTCGCTGGCCTGATCCCGAAAAATTTCACCGCGGATATCGGTGACCAGGGCCACTTTATTAAGATTCTGGGCTGATTCCCGGCACAGTTTCAAAAAGGTGGGGATCAGCTGGGGGGGCAGGTTATCGACACAAAAAAAGCCCAGGTCTTCCAGAATCTGCATGGCCTGTGTTTTCCCAGCCCCTGACATCCCGGTTATGATGATATTTTCCATTTGCTACCTCGACTTTCTTTTTGGCTGCTGAACCGACTTAAAAACATTTGCCACTGAGTACCGACAATTCGCTTCTCAGCTGGCAGCATCGAAACGAACAATTTCACTTATACAAAACAATCACAAATATGTGTATTTATGTTTAAATTGCAAGAAACGATCTTGCAGGGCAGCAAGTGTACGGTTCGTAGCAGCCTGCGAGATCCAAGGGTTTGACTCCTAGGTCATTGCTCTGTACAGAGTATATGCTTAATCCACCTCATCACTGACATTGATAATACGGCGGATGGGCAGACCAGCGGCCGCCACAATTTGCGGGGTATCCCGCATATCGCCCAGAGCATTTTGATGGTGGGCATCACTGTTGATGGCAAATTCCACCGGATATTGCATAGCCACCTTTATTTCTTCAACGTTTAGATGATCGTGGCGGGGATTAATCTCCAAGAGGGTTCCGCATTTAGCTGCGGCATGGGCCACTGGTTCGATATTAATGGGCAGCTTATCCCCGGGGTGAGTAATCAGACGGATTTTGTTTTTCTGAATCGCCTGCACATAGCTTTGAGTATTCATCGCCGCCACTTTTTTTCTGAGTGGCGGGATCACCGCCGCCAGATAATTGGGAATGGCAAATAAAAAGATATCGGCAATGGTGGCCGGTATATAACCATAGTGGTAGCCGGCTGAAATCCAGTCGCAGTATTCTTTTTCTTCCGGCCCGATATCAATATCCCCGTTTCGGCCAGTGATATTAGACTCCACTGATAAAAATATCCGGATATCGTCATACTTTTCGTTAAGGGCATCGATCTCGTCCCGCATTCTCTTGAAGTTTTTTTTGCGAACGCCAAAAAGCGGATGGGAGCGACCGTGATCAGAAATGGTGATAGCTTTTAAGCCAATCTCACGGGCTCTTAGCACCATCTCCTCGATGGTATTTTTGCCATGGCTGTATTTAGTATGGGTGTGCATATCGTGAATGATTTTCATAGATACAAATCCCCTTTTATCCTCTTACTCACCAATCACAATCACTTCGGTTTTTAATTCCACGCCAAACTGTTCTTTGACACCATTCTGAATGGCGGCGATCAGGTTTAAAATGTCGGCAGCGGTGGCGTTATCTTTATTGATGACAAAGCCGCTGTGCTTTTCAGAGACCTGTGCCCCGCCCAGGCGATATCCTTTAAATCCGGCATCCTGAACCAGCTTTCCGGCATAATAGCCTTCCGGCCGTCTGAAGGTTGAGCCGGCACTGGGGTATTCCAGCGGCTGTTTATCGGATCGGCGCTGATTAAGATCCTGCATCTTGTCCCGGATGGCCGCCTGATCGCCATAGTTTAGGCCGATAGTAACAGCCAACAGTACCCAATTATTTTTTTGCAGAACTGATTGCCGGTAACCAAATTGGCAATCTTCTAAAGGAATGCTTTTAATATTGCCGTCCTCTGTCAGAACTTCCAGCGACACAATACAGTTTTTCATTTCGCCATCATAAGCGCCAGCGTTCATGGTGGCGGCACCACCCAGACTGCCGGGTATCCCAGATGCAAACTCAAGACCAGTCAGTCCGGCATTCAGCGCCACATCGGCCAGTTCTTTTAAGGAAATACCAGGTTCGGCAATCAACGTCTCTCCCACTACTTCCACCTTTTTAAGACCAGTGGTTTTAATCATAATACCCCGGAAACCATTGTCTTTAACTATAAGATTTGAGCCATTGCCGATAATAAAAACCGGATGATTGACCCCTTTTAAAATTTTAAGTACGGCCAGCAGTTGATCTCTTGACTCAGGAATCAGCAAAAGATCCGCCGGTCCCCCCACCTTAAAAGATGTGTGGTCTTTCATGGGTTCCTTAACTTTTAATTGGCCGGGCTCAAGAACAGCCTGCAGATCGCTAATAATTTTTTCCATTTATATTCCTATCTATTTTGCTTATTTTAGTGTTTAACGGCAGCCGTTTCAGTTTGCAGACAAAACCCGCACCGACCAATTGGATTTCATAGTCTGCGCGCGGATTCGTACAGTTGCCCAATTTGAAAGCCGGATTTATCAGCGTTTACCAGCAACTGTTCGCCCCGAGGCAGACAACTGAAAAGCCAATTGTCGGTGCTCAGGTGCTAAAATTAATTTCTCTACAGCTTTAACGGCATTTCGTTTTTTTCTTTATAAGGGTCATTTTACCATGCAAAAACTTAAATTTCCATATAAAACTGGCCAAATCCCCCAATTGTCCGGCTTTTTTAACCTTTTTTAAGCTTGTCACAACAATTTTTGGCAAGTGTCTTTACTTCATCTGAGTACCGACAATTGGCTTCTCATCTGGCTGTATCGGAACGAAGGCTTGCCCTGATAACCGAACAACAGCTTAAATTATTCAACCCAATCAAATAACACTGAACTGCTATTTAATTCGCAAGTGTCCGGGTCCGCAGCAGCCAGAGAGATCCAATTAGTCGGTACGGTGTAAATTTAAAGGCCAACTTTTATCCTACCCAGCCTCAAGCTTTAATGTTATAATGAAAAAAAAAGACACAGGAGCGCGCATGGAAACCTTAAAAGGGACGGTTGAGCACATCGTTTATCGCAACAGCCAGAACGGCTATACGGTGGCTCATTTTGATATTAACGGAGACCTGGTCACCGTTGTTGGTAATTTTGACGAACTGAATCACGGGGAATTTTTAAGACTCACCGGCTATTTTACCGAACACCGCAATTACGGTGAACAGTTTGCGGTGGAAACCTACGCCTTTGAAATTCCCACCTCTACCGACGGTATCATCCGTTATCTATCCTCCGGTGTCCTGCCCGGGATCGGTGAAAAAACCGCCCGCCTGATTGTTGAACGCTTTGGCCCGGAGACCATCGAAATCCTTGACAATGATCTGAACCGGCTCTCGGAGATCAAAGGCATCGGCAAAAAAACTCTGGCCGGGATTAAAGAAGTCTATCCTGAACAGCGGGAAATCCGAAACACCATGCTGCAGATTCAGGAATACGGCATTTCCGCCAACTGGGCCATGAAACTGTATCAGACCTATAAATCCGACACCATTTCCGTGCTCTTAAACACACCATATAAAATGATTGAGGATATCCGCGGCATCGGTTTTAAGATCGCTGACCATATTGCCAGCCAGCTGGGTTTCGATCCTGACAGTCCCGGTCGCATCCTGGCCGGGCTGTCTTACTGCCTCCAGGACTGTTACAATCGCGGCAACACCTATATGACCGAGGACGAACTCATCGGCGGCGCCGCCCGAATGCTGGGCGTCGATGCGGATCTTGTCAGCGGCCATTTAAGCGAACTGATTTTTGCCGGTCAGGTGCGGATGGAAAAGATTGATGACCAGCCTGCCTACTATCCCTTAAACCTCTTTGAAGCCGAGGATAACGCCGCCCTTTTAGTGGCCCGACTCAGTCAGTCGCAATACCAGATGCCGGAGCTGTCGATTGAAGATAAAATTCTGACCTACGAAAAAGAGATGGGTATCAGCCTTGATCCCCGTCAGCGGGAGGCCATTTCTGCCGCCATGGATCACGGGGCAATTGTCATCACCGGGGGGCCCGGCACCGGAAAAACCACCATCATCAATGGTATCCTGCATATTTTTTCGGATCTGGGACTGGAGACTGTCCTTTGCGCCCCCACTGGCCGGGCCGCCAAACGGATGTCCGAAACCACCGGGACTGAAGCCAAGACCATCCACCGTTTGCTGGAATACGAGTTCGGCGGAGATGACGACTATCCTTTTTTTACCCGTGATGAATCCAACCCCCTGGAAGCCGATGCCCTGATCGTCGATGAGTCTTCGATGATTGATGTGCTCCTGATGAACAGCCTGCTGTCAGCCCTGTCACCGGGCACCCGGGTAATTCTGGTGGGCGATGCCGACCAGCTGCCATCGGTAGGGCCGGGGAATGTTTTGCAGGATATCATCGAGAGCGGCGCGGTTAAAGTGGTCTCCCTGGAACGGATTTACCGACAATCGGAAGACAGCTATATTTCTCTTAACGCCCACGAGATTAATCAGGGACGCTATCCCGATATTGATAATCAGACGGATTTTCTCTTCCTTAATAAGAACGATAATGACAAGCTGCTTCGCGACATCCTTGACCTGGTTAAAAACCGACTTCCCAATGCCAAAGGGTTTACCGAGCTTTCCGATATTCAGGTCATTTCGCCGATGAAGAAAGGAACGGTGGGGGTTATCAATTTAAACAAAGCCCTACAGACGGTTCTAAACCCCCCTGCCGCTAATAAAAACCAGCGCGAGTTTGGCACTTTTGTTTACCGCGAAGGCGACAAGGTCATGCAGATTAAGAACAACTACCGGCAAAAGTGGGCAGACGGCCCCGATGAAGGCGAAGGCGTCTATAACGGGGATATCGGCATGCTCACCGAAATTGATACCGTCCACAAAACTTTTACCATCCTTTTTAATGACGGCCGGGAGTCCGATTACGATTTTGACCAGATGGATGAAATCACCCACGCCTACGCCATGACCGTGCACAAAAGTCAGGGCAGCGAATTTCCGGTGGTAATTATGCCCATCGTTGGCGGACCGCCCATGTTTTTAAAACGCAAGCTCTTATATACCGGGGTAACCCGAGCCAAGAAGCTTCTAATTCTGATGGGTAACCAGTATGTCTTCAGACAGATGATCAAGTCCGAGAACGCTCAGAAAAGGCAGACCGCTCTGAAAATGCGAATTGAGGATTATCTCAATAATCCGCTGGTTTAGTCTACTCCGAATCGACAAGGGGATATTATGAAATTTGTTTCTCACTATCTATCGGATTTGCTGTCAGAATTTCTATTTCTAAAAAATGGCATCTGTCCAGTCTGCGGCAAAGTGCTTTTTGTTGGCGATGATTTCCTTTGCTCAGAGTGTGCCGGTCGCAAACCGCTTAATATTGGACCGGTCTGTGATTGCTGTGGCCGAGCCCTGACAGAACCCGAAAAAAGAACCTGCAAACATTGTCGCCAGGCTGAAATTAAGTTTGACGGCGGTTTCTGTCTCTTTCATTATCAGGCAGAAGCCAAAGCCATGATCACTGCCTTAAAATTTAAAAACAGACCGGCCCTGGGGACTTATCTCGGAGAAGAAATGGCTAAGGGACTTAAAGCGCTTCCCTGGATTAGCCAGGTTGATCTGCTAATCCCCATTCCGATTCATCCTGAAAGACGAAAAGAACGAGGGTACAATCAGAGCGAAAAAATTGCTGAAGGAATCATGGCTGAACTGGCACAAAGCCAATCTTTTTCGCAGGTTAACCAAAATCTCTACCGCAGCTACGATAATCCCCATCAGATTGGCCAGTCGCTTAAAAAGCGACAGGAAAATATGCTGGGAGTTTTTGATTTGCAAAATCCATCCGCCGTTTTTGACAAGAATATTCTGCTGGTTGATGATGTAATGACCACTGGGGCAACACTTTTTGAAGCAGCGGCAACCCTAAAGGAGGCCGGGGCTGGTAAGATTTTCGTGGCCGTGGCAGCGGGCTTGGATGACCATTAAAAAAAGACCCTTCATGGGCTTCCAGACAGAAGTCAAAGCTAATTTTATCTACCTGAGCACCGAGAATTGGCTTTTCAGCTGTCTGCCTCGGGGCGAACAGTTGCCTTGAAAACGCCTATAATTAGGACTTCCAAATTAGGCAACTGTACGAATTCGCGCGCAGACTGCGAAATCCAATTGGTCGGTGCGGGGTTTATCTATAAAAAAAGACCCTTCGGGGTCTTTTTTAAACCAGCAGTTTAATACCTGAAAAATCATGCTCCCTAAAAAAGAGCAGCGCTTCATAGCTGACTTTATAGATAACTTTTTGGGGAATCCCAAAACAACGGGCGGTGTTGGAGATTAAAAGGATGGAAAAATCCTCCACTGGCATTTTTATTTTTCCCTCACAATAATTTCTGGTCAGATCACGACGGGCACCGAAATCGGCAATTAAGAGGGCATCAAATTCAAGCGGACGAATGCGCAGCTTATAGTCTTCAACAAATTGCCTGTAAATCGCTTCAATACTGGTATGCATTGGACGATACAAGGATTCCACCTTGGAGATCTCATAGTAAAAATTTCTGACCTGAGGATCAGATAAAAGATAGTGATACCAGACCATGGTTAAATAGAAATGATTTTCAAAGGCGTTAATGGGGCGATGCCCAATCAGTTTTTCTTTTAAGCTCTCGTTGATATTTTCCAGATAGTCGGAAAATATCTGATCAATAAAAAGATCTTTGGTGGCAAAATGATAAGTCATAGAGCCCAGAGTTGAGTTTGCCGCTTTAGCTATCTGAACAATGGTTGTGGCATTATAGCCCTGTTTGTAAAAGAGCTCTTTAGCACACTGAAAGATCCTCTCTTTAGTTAGTTCGCCTTTTGTTTTTTTACGCATGATGGTTCTCCTTGTGATTGAAACTGTCATATGATTATAACATCCACAAGCAAAATAGCCAATAAAAAATTATTGCCTTTGCTGAAAGTCTCCTGATTGTGATTAAACTTAATAATCTGCTTCCAAAAAATAAAAAGCCTGTTATAACACTTTACTTATTATAACAGGCCAGTATGTGTACAAACCCAGCACCGTCCAATTGGATTTCGCAGTCTGCTCGCGGATTCGTACAGTTGCCCAATTTGGTAGAACTAATTTTCTACATTTTCGAGCAACTAATCAGAAATTGCATTTCTGATTACGCCGCAGGCAACGAGCCAATTGTCGTTGCTCAGGTATTCATTTTTAACTTAATTTATCGATCGAATTGCTTATGCGCCAATCAGTTCTTTCGCTTTAGCGGCAGAAGAACCAGCATCTGGTGCATAACCGTCAGCGCCGATTTCAGCTGCGTATTCTGGGGTTACAGGTGCACCACCAACGATAACCGGCAGTTTAGGATAAGCCGCTTTAACAGTCTGAACCGCTTCTTTTAAGGCTGGCATTGTGGTGGTTAAAAGACCTGAGCAGGCAACTAAAACAACATTTTCGTTTTCTTTAACCGCTTCCACAAATTTATCAGCTGGCACGTCAACGCCTAAGTCAACCATATCGAATCCTGAACTTTCCAGCATCATTACAACCAGGTTTTTACCAATATCGTGAAGATCTCCAGCAACAGTTCCCATAATACAGGTTCCTAAAGAAGTTGAGTCGTCGCCAGCCATAACTGGTTTTAATACTTCAACACCCTTAGACATTGCTTTTGCGGCAATCAGCATTTCCGGTACAAAGATTTCGCCAGCTGAGAATTTTTCTCCAACTACGCCCATTGATTCAATCATGCCATCCAGGATAGCTTGAGCTGCTACGCCAGCATCTAATGCGGCCTGCACAGCAGCGCCTACTTTTTTTGATTTTCCAGTTTCGACTAAAGTTTTTACTTCTGCAATTGTTGACATTTTTTTCTCCTTAAAATTGTTTATTTTTAGTTTCTTTGTGTGTGCAAATTTTTTGTTATAGTTCTAATTACCTTTAACGCGACTATTTCTACTGAGTACCGACAATTGGCTTCTCAGCTGGCTGCATCGGGGCGAACACTTGCCCCAAAATACTACAAAACCATTTTTACTTACATAAAGTAAGTTTAGCGCTAAAGCGAATGACCTGTCGCAAGTGTACGAGACCGCAGCAGCCTGCGAGATCCATTTGGTCGGTACGGTGTATGCTAACGAGCTACTCTTATTTTGTAAAGATCCCTTCACGGAAGGCGCCAATGTATTCCATACAGTATTCATCTTCGCCCAGCATGGCTTCGGTGGCGAAAAGCATTCCCATCATGTCCTTGTTCAATGGATCGAGGATAAAGGAGTCCATACCGGCGTTCATAGCTAGGACTGCGAAAGCCTGATTTGCAATTCGACGGGCTGGCAGGTTGAATGAAATATTGGAAACCGCACCGGTAACATGAATGGTCGGGTAGGCTTTCTTGATTTCACGAATGACCTCAGTTACCATGTTAATGCCGTCTTCTGAAGTACAAAGCATTTCAATCAAGGGATCGATGTGCATACGGGAAGGATCGATACCGTATTCCTTGCATTTGGCCATAATGTCATGGAATACGTCCAGACGGTCTTTGGCGGTTTTAGGAATCCCTTTATCACTGTTTAATAAAGCGACACATTCCCATTTAGTATCAGCAATGGCTTTAAAAGCCGCATCGATTTTGTCCCCTTCCATGGAAACGGAATTAAAGAGTCCCGGTTTTTTACAAAGTTTCATCGACTCAATACAGGTGTAGACATTGGGGCTGTCTACGGCAATCGGGGTATCCACGGCATCCTGTACAATATCAATCAGCCATTTCATCGTTTCCATTTCAATGTCATCATCCACTGAGGCGCAGACATCGATATAGTCGGCTCCAGCCTCGGCTTGTTTGATGGCTAAGTTTCTAATAAATTCCTCATCTTTAGCTGCAATGGCTTTTGCTGTTGAGGGAATTGCGCCATTAATTTTTTCTCCAATAATAATCATAATCTTTCTCCTACCTAAAACATTTCTTTTGACATTTTGTCAATCGCTACATCACTGGCTTCGTATACGCCCGGGAAGGAGCTAACGCCCATACCCTGACAAGCACCAGGAATAAAATAGAGTTTTCCACATTCACGACAGGCACGGGTGAATTCTTCTTCCACCTGTTCTTTCGTCCATTCCGGATGATCGATGATGCCAGAGTGAACGCCACCCATAAAGGTAATCTGTCCGCCGTATTCTTTGATCATTGCGGGAATGTCATTGGTTGTCATAACCCCCTGCCAAACATCGATGCCCATTTCAATCATTGCTGGAACGATGGTTGCACCATAAGAGTCACTATGATGAACAATTAGTTCAACACCATTGTCTTTATAAAAACCATACAGTTTTTTATAAGCTGGCAGTATAAATTCTTCAAACATAGCTGGTGAAAGGAATGTCGAAATTTGGCTGCCCCAGTCATCATGATGGAATAAGCAATCCGGTTTTAAATAGGTAACCAGTTCCTTCGCATAGGCTAATTCAAATTCCGTTAAATAGTCGATCAGTTCTTTCATCGCTTCCGGTTCTTCGTAGAAAGACATTAAAGCATCTTCCATTCCCATCAGATAATGGGTTAATTCAAAAATCCCTGGCGCAATAAAAGCGGTGACGTATTTATTATCTCGATCAACTGCTTTTGCAGCTTCAATCGCTGGTTGCCAGTCAGCTTCTGGAAAGACAACATTTGGCGCTTTAATATAATCTTTCCATTCTGTAATATCTTTTAAAACGATTTTGCCATTATTATGGACTGGGAAAGCACCCAGTTGACCTTCTGGCCATGCAACTGTTACGCCCCATTCATTAACGACTTCTTCACCAATGGCTGGCTTGATTCGACAAGAAGGCACATTCAAAATCATCTCCATGAACTCAAACTGCTTCACAAAACGATCTGGCTTGCCACCAGTCATCACTTCTTTCAAATTCTCTTTAATGGTTAACACGCTTTACCTCCCAAATGTTAATCTCAATTTCAATACCTATTTTTTTAGTATTGCACCAATCAATTACTGTTTTATTAGTAATTTTAATTTATTTTACTGTAGTATAATCGGTTTCAATAAAATTGTCAATCCGTCTTTCGGAATTTTTTTGTTTTTTTACTGGAATTTTCCCTTTTATTCCGCGTTTTACCATCAAAATTTGTCTTTTTTTGTAAATCCCATCCTTTATATAGCATTTTCAAAGGCTTTTTAGAATCATTGTTTTATTTTCTTGCCGTAAATTTAAATGTATTTAATATTGGCAATATTTTAATGACTTTTTGATCATAAATTTTTTTGCATTTTTTCATGGCTCTTTTCTATTGAAATTCATTTTATTCGTAATATTCATTTATATTACCGTGTGTAATCGCATACATTTTCAATTAAAACAAAAATTTAACAAATTTATACTAAAATCTATTGACTAAAAATGTGAAACCGAGTACAATAAAGCCATGATTCTTATAGTAATTACTGGCCAATTTACTGTTTGTAAAATCATCTAAATTTAATAATCATGCCGATCAACAAAACTTGAAAGAGCGTACGCGAATGTTATCGAATGATTTTAAAGAAATTTGTAAATTCATGTTTCAGTCATGTAAACTGAAAAGGTAAGGAGAATATTATGAACCAACCCTTAAACAAGTCTGCCATAAATTTATATGGTTTGCCGTCTTTCGGCTTTCAGACAATGGTTAACATCGAGGTTATGCTTTTTGCAGCTTTCTTGACCGATTATGCCAAGATTCCGCTGGCTCTTGCCTCTGCTGTGTTGCTGGCAACCTCAATCGTAGATATTGTTTCGGTTCCTGTGTCAGGAATCATTCTTGAAAAAAGCAACATGAAGTGGGGTAAATACCGCTCCTGGCTTTTAGTCGGACCTCCCCTTGCGGCGCTATTCTACATCTTCCAATTTTCTCAAATTGGCAGTGCGACGACAACAGCAGTTATTATCTTTATTGGTTTTGCCGTTTCCCATCTGGTCTGGAACACCTTCTATGCTGCCCATATTTCCATGAATAACGCCTTAACAACGGTTCGTGAAGAGCGAATCACCATGGCTGGTAATCGTGGTATGTTCAATGCCGCCGGATCGCTGGTATTTTCCTATTTTGGCGTTAAAGCCATTACCGCTGTCGGCGCTGGCCTTGGCAACGAAGTCCTGGGTTATACCATTATTGCTGGTGTCACCGGATGTATTATGATTGCCTGTAACCTGATCTATTTTAAAATCACTACCCCCTTTAAAGACAATGGTACTGGCGCTGCGGCGGCTAAAGAAAAAATGCCAATCGGCGAAATGCTTAAACAGATCGTTGTTAACCCACCGCTGATGGGTCTGATGCTGGTGGAACTGGGACGTTACCTGGGACGATTCATCATTTTCGGAATGGCTTTCTATTACTTCAAATATGTTATCGAAGACCTTGCTGGTCTGGCCTTATTTATGACCGGACTGACCATTGTCAGCTTCTTTGCCGCTATGATTGCTGCACCAATCGCTAAAAAGCTTGGCGAAAAAATGACTTATGTTATCGCATTATTATTCCTGATTGTCGGCCTTTTAGTTGTCTGGTTTGTACCTTTAAGCGCCACTGCTTTCAAAGTGGTTATGTTTATCGCTTATATCGGTTACGGTCTTCCTGATTCATTGGGTGTTGCCATGTACTCTGCTACCGTTGATTACGGTGAATGGAAAACCGGCAAAAATGCTCGCGGCTTTATTATGTCCCTGATTTCTTTCCCCATTAAGATCTCTGTATTTGTTCGTTCGGTCATTATTTCAGCCGTTCTGGCTTCTGTCAGCTATGTCGCAGATATGGCTGTTACGCCAGAACTGGTTCAGGGAATTAAAAACGGATTTGCCCTGTATCCAGCTATTATCATGGCAATCGGACTCTTGCTGATGTTAAAACTTTACTCTTTGACCCCTGCCAAAATGGAAGAAATTAGAAAAGATATGGAAACACGTAAAGAAGCGTAAAAGATTTCCCAATTGAAAAAAGGAGAAAAAATGCTAACTAAAAGACAGAATTTGATGGAAGTATTAAAAGGTGGAAATCCTGATCGCTTTGTCAACCAGTATGAAGCCCTTCATTTAGTTATGAAAACCCCTATTACCCGAATCAAACCCCCCATTGGCGGTGAAGCTTATAATGAGTGGGGCGTCCTCTTAAGATGGCCGGAAGGTCAATTAGGTTCTTTCCCAGTACATGATCAGGAGCATATTGTCATTAAAGATATTACTAAATGGCAAGACTATGTTAAAGCGCCAAACCTTATTTATCCTGATGAAGCCTGGGCAGAAGCGGCTGCAGAAGCGGCTGCAGTAGATCGGGACGAATACTTTGTAACGGTCTTTGTAGCACCCGGTCTGTTTGAACATATTCATTACCTGATGAGCATGGAAGAAGCACTAATGGCCTATTATGAAGAACCGGAAGCTATGCACGAACTGATAGACTATCTGGTGGATTTTGAATTAGCGCTGGCTAAGCAGTCAATTGACCATCTGCATCCCGACGCTCTTTTCCATCATGATGATTGGGGCAGCCAGATTAATTCCTTTATTTCACCAGAAATGTTTGAAGAGTTTTTCGTACCGGCTTATAAAAAAATCTACGGTTTCTATAAAGAAAACGGTGTTGAACTGATCGTTCACCATAGCGATTCCTACGCCGCCAACCTGGTGCCATCCATGATTGACATGGGCATTGACATCTGGCAAGGCGTCATGAACACCAATAATATTCCTGAGCTGATCAAAGAATATGGTGGGAAAATTTCTTTTATGGGCGGTATCCACTCTGGTCTGGTTGATTTTCCAGACTGGACACCGGAAATTGTCGCTAAATATGTCGAAGAAACCTGCCGGGAAAATGGTAAACTTTACTTTATCCCCTGCCAGACTTCCGGCCTGCCGATCGAATCCTTCCCAGGTGTTTATCAAACCGTTACCGATGAAATTGATCGTATGTCCAAAGAAATGTTCTAAAAAGTCTTTTTTTATGAACCTGAGCACCGACAACTGGCTTTTCAGCTGTCTGCCTCGGGGCGAACAGTTGCTAGAGAACGTCCTTTATTAGCACTTTCAAATTGGGCAACTGTACGAATCCGCGCGCAGACTGGGAAATCCAATTGGTAGTGTGGGGTTTATCTACACACTGAAGGGAGGATTGTTCCTCCCTTTATTTTTTTACATGTGAGGTGAAAAATGAATAAAAAACAGATTATCGGAATCTTTCTCGGTATTCTGGTTCTCATTGCAAGTGTTGTCGTGCCGGCACCGGAAGGCCTGACGGAAATCGGCTTTCGAACAATCGGCCTGCTGCTTTTTTTCCTGGTTATGCTGATTTTTGAATCCCTGCCGGTAGGCATCATCTGCTTTATCAGTTTGGCACTGTTGCCGCTTTTAGGGGTCACAAAAAATCTGGCCAGCGGTCTGGTGGGATTTTCCAACACCATGCTCTTCTTTGTAATCGCTTCCTTTGGTCTGGCTGAAGCGGTGACCTCCACCCCCATCGTTAAGCGCATTCTCTATAGCATTATCAAACGCTTTGGCCGGGACGTCAAGACCTGTATTCTGGCCATTATGATATCTGGAACCATCGTTTCGTCAATGGTAACTGATGTCCCCACGGTGGTGGTTTTTATGGGCATTGGCGCTGGTTTTTTAAAACTCTTTGATAAGGAATCCGACCGCAAAAAAACCGCTCGCCCCTTAATGATCGGTATCCCCGTTGCGATTATGCTGGGCGGGATCATGACCCCGGCTGGCAGCGGTATCAACATTTTAACCATTGGTCTGCTGTCCGAAATTGCCGGTATTCAGATTACTTTTATCCAGTGGATGGTCTGTGCCATTCCCATTGTCTTAATCATGGTGCCCTTGTCCTGGTGGATTCTGGTTAAAATTTTTCCCCCAGCTGAAATTGAACAGGCTCAAGTGCAGAACTATTTAGAAGAAATTGCCATTAACGAGCGTTTACAGACCATCGAAAAAAAGGTGCTGGTCATTGGTGCCGGCATGCTTTTCTTCTGGATCATGAGCTCCTTTGTCAAGGGCATCGATGTTTCAGTTGTCGCCCTGCTGGGCTGTTCACTGTTTTTCATGCCGGGGATCAATGTCTTAAGCTGGAATCAGTATCTTAACGCCGTTTCCTGGACTTCCTTTATCCTGATTGGCGCGGTATTGTGTATCGCCAACACCCTGGTCACCAACGGGGTCAGCGAATGGTTTGTCACCCATGTCTTGCCTGCGTCCATGTCGCTGACAGTTTGGCAGGGGGTTTTATTCGTGGCAGTTATCGCTTTTGTGATTATGCTGGTGGTGCCAGTCGCCCCGGCTTTAATCGGCGTTTTATCGCCGGTAATTGTCAGTATTGCCTTTACCACCGGTATTAATCCCGCCCTCTTGATCATTACTCTGGGACTTTGTGCCGGCAACTGTTATCTCTTCCCCATCGATACCATACCGCTGATTACTTACACAGCCGGTTACTACAAAATGATGGATATGCCCAGGGCTACCATCTTTATGCAGCTGGCCTTTATCGTTCTCTGCACCCTCTGGCTGCCCTTGGGCGGGCGCTTAATCGGTCTGGTTTAAAAGAGGCTATAACCCCCAGGTGTAACAAGAAAAAGAGCTGTTGACAGGCGACCATTATTGGTCAGCCTGCAACAGCTCTTCTTTTTTATAAACTTTGATTTAAACTTGGAGGGTAATCATTTAAACCATTTTTGGTTTCTGAGAGTATTTAGTGTGAAGAATACAATGCGCCGCATGGCTGTTTGGTTCTTCAAGGAATTCATCGTAAATGCGTTTTACAGATGGATTCTGGTGTGATTTTCGATAAGGCAGAACCTTAGCGTCTTCATCATAAAGTGCTTTAGCTCGTTCTTCTCTAATATCGATATCCATTTTATCTTTAGCGGCAACAATTGGCTGACCACCACCATTGACACAACCACCTGGGCAGGCCATCAGTTCGATAAAGGAAACATCATTTAATTTACCGGCTTTTAAATCTTCCATGACGGTCTTGATGTTAGAACCACCATGAGCAACCAGCACATTGACATCCATATCCGGTGTAACCGATACAGTTGCTTTTTTAATGCCTTCGACTCCACGAACGATTTCGTAGTCAATTTCCTGGATGTCTTTATCATTTAAGATATCAGCCAAAGTTCTGACTGCGGCTTCCATAACACCGCCAGTAGCCCCAAAGATAACAGCGGCACCGGTTGATTCGCCATAGTAGTCGTCAAATTTTTCATCATTCAAAGTGTTGAACATAATACGGGCTTCTTTGATCATTCGGGCCAGCTCTCTGGTTGTGATTGAAATATCAACATCCGGATAACCATCAGCTGTACATAATTCATCTCGCTGCACTTCGTATTTTTTAGCTGTACATGGCATGATTGAAACGACAACCATATCTTTAGGATCGATGTTGTTCATTTTAGCATAGTGCGATTTTAAAAGAGCACCAGTCATATTCTGAGGTGATTTACAGCTTGACAGATGTGGAATCTGTTCCGGATAATAGGTTTCAATAAATTTGATCCAGCCTGGAGAACAGGAAGTGATCATTGGCAGAACGCCATTATTTTTGATTCGTCCTAATAATTCGGTGCCTTCTTCCATGATGGTAACATCAGCACCAAAATCGGTATCGAATACTTTGTCAAAACCCAGTCGTTTTAAGGAAGCAACCATTTTACCGGTTACTGCGGTTCCCATTGGCATGCCGAATTCTTCACCCAAAGCCGCACGAACGGCTGGCGCAGTCTGTACGATCACAGTTTTAGAAGGATCGGCAATCGCATCCCAAACCTGCGAAATATTCGATTTTTCAGTTAAAGCGCCAACTGGACAGTTAATAATGCACTGACCACAATTGATACAGCCAACTTCCGCCAGCGATTTATCAAAGACCGGCTGAACCTGAGAGGTAAAACCACGTCCCACTGCGCCTAAAACGGCAACGCCTTGAACGCTTGAACAGACGGCTGAGCAGCGTTTACAGAGAATACATTTGCTTTCGTCACGGACTACTGAGGTCGACATATTGTCGATTAAGTGACCGGATCGGACGCCTTCAAATGGCACATCTGAAACACCCAGATCTTTTGCCATACTCTGCAGCTCGCAATTTTCACTGCGGACACAGGTAGTACATTCACGGTTATGGTCGGACAGAATCAGTTCCAAGTTAACTCGTCTGGCTTCTCTAACCTTTGGCGAGTTCGTCAGGACTTCGATACCATTAGCAACTGGGTAGACACATGATGCCTGCAGAGCTCTGGCGCCGGCGATTTCTACCAGACACATACGACATGCGCCGATTTCGTTGATATCCTTTAAAAAGCAAAGTGTTGGGATATCAATATTTTTCATTCTTGCCGCTTCTAAAATGGTAGTCCCTTCCGGAACTGTCATTTCCTGGCCGTTGATTTTAAATGTTACTTCTTTCATCGTTTCTAAAATCCCCCTCTTATGCCTTGGTTACTGCGCCAAACGGACAGGCTTCAATACAGGCACCACACTTAATACAGACAGCCGTATCAATGGTAAATGGTTGTTTCTTTTCACCGCTGATAGCTGAAACCGGACATTTCTTCGCACAAAGTCCACAGCCTTTACATGTTTCCGGAACTATTGTGAAATCGAGCAGATGTTTACAAACGCCAGCCGGACATTTTTTGTCGCGGATATGGGCTTCGTATTCATCTCTGAAGAATTTAATGGTTGATAAAACGGGGTTTGGCGCAGTTTGACCCAGACCACAAAGAGCAGATGATTTAATACCAACAGCTAATTCTTCAAGTCTTTCAATATCGCCTTCTTCGCCTTTACCGTCGCAGATGCGTTCAAGGATTTCCAGCATACGTTTGGTTCCGATTCGGCATGGAGGACATTTACCACATGACTCGTCCTGAGTGAAATCCAGGAAGAAACGAGCCACGTCAACCATACAGTTGTCTTCATCCATGACGATCAGACCGCCGGAACCCATCATCGAACCGATGGCAATCAGGTTATCATAATCAATTGGTGTATCTAACAGAGATGACGGGATACATCCACCAGAAGGTCCCCCAGTCTGGGCTGCTTTGAATTCTTTACCATTAGGAATCCCACCGCCGATTTCAAAGATGATTTCACGAAGGGTAGTTCCCATTGGGATTTCCAAAAGACCAGTGTTATTGATCTTACCACCCAAGGCGAATACCTTTGTTCCTTTAGATTTTTCGGTTCCTACAGAAGCAAACCAGTCAGCACCGTTTAGGATAATCGCTGGAATATTGGCGTAGGTTTCTACGTTGTTTAAAACTGTTGGGCGTTCAAACAGTCCCTTATTTGCCGGGAACGGCGGACGCGGACGTGGTTCACCACGTTTACCTTCAACAGAATTCATCAGAGCAGTTTCTTCACCGCAAACAAATGCGCCGGCACCAAGTCTGATTTCCAGATCAAAATTGAAATTTGAATCAAAGATATTGTTGCCCAGAATCCCGTAATCTTTAGCCTGATTGATAGCAATCTGCAGACGATCTACAGCAATTGGATATTCAGCTCGAACATAAACATAACCTTTTTCGGCACCGACTGCGTATCCAGCAATACACATTGCTTCAATTAAAGCATTGGGATCGCCTTCCAGTACAGAACGGTCCATGAAAGCGCCCGGGTCTCCTTCATCGGCGTTACAGGCGACGTATTTTACGCCATCTTCTGAGTAAGCGTCATGGGCGAACTGCCATTTCAAACCGGTGGGGAATCCGCCACCCCCACGGCCACGAAGACCAGATGCCTTGATTTCGTCGATGACATCCTGGGGACTCATGGTACCCAACGCTTTTTCTAAAGCCATGTAACCATTAAAAGCGATGTATTCATCGATATCTTCGGGATTGATAACGCCACAGTTAGCCAGGGCAATTCGTTTCTGTTTTTTGAAAAATCCCAGTTCATTGATGGATAATGGGTGATGTCCATCACCTTTTTCGGAATAAATTAATCTTTCCAGCGGACGACCTTTAACTAGGTGTTCTTCAACCATTTCCGGGATATCACTTGCTTCAACCCGGCTGTAGAAGGTACCTTCTGGATAGACAATAACTACCGGACCCAATTCACACAGTCCAAAACATCCGGTAATAATGATTTCAATTTCTTCCAGAATGTCGTGCTTTACCAATTCTTTTCTCAATTCTTGCGCCAATACCTGAGATCCTGATGAGGTACAACCGGTACCTCCGCAAATCAGTATCTGGGAACGTTTATATGCCATATTGCTCTTCTCCTCCTATACTAAGCTTTCTTAGCGGGTTCAATTACTTTACCGTCCACAACTGTCATGGTGTACTCATTAACAACTTTACCACCCTTTAAGTGTTCGTCAACTACTTTAGTGACTTTTTCCGGGGTCATTTTTACATAAGTTACTTTTTCACCTTCTGAGTTATACACTTCGACAATCGGCTCAAGACGACAAGAACCAATACATCCGGTTTGGGCAACAGTTACATCAGAAAGATTTTTTTCGGCCACTTCTTCCATCAGTTTAACCATTACCGGTCGGGCGCCAGCAGCGATTCCACAGGTTGCCATGCCCACAACAACACGGTAGCCTTCTTTGCCTTTTCTTAAATTCATTTCGTTGAATTTTTTTTCGCGAATCTCTTTTAATTCAGCCAATGACTTTGCCATTTTTTATTCCTCCATTATTTCTTCCAGGCCTTCTGCCACGTTTTCTCTGATCCACGCCAGGATTTCAGCTTCGTTAAGGCTTTCAACTTCTAAAACTTCCTTGATCTCCCGCGTATCAAAAATATAAACCTTTTGATTATAAGTATGTTCGTAAAGTAAGTCTACCACTCCAAATGACATCACCATGGTCACAATGGTATCGGCCATATTGCCCAGCGGTACCCGATCGATATGATCATGGATAAAACTGGCATAAACCCTGGTGCCTACGCCAACTTGCGACTGAATATCGAAGCTTCCGCCACACTGTCGAGCCGCCGCTTCAAACATCGACAAGCCCAGTCCCACCCGTCTGGTGGATCTGCTCGTGACAAAAGGATCGGTGATCCCTTTTAACATCTCACTGGGAATACCTTTCCCATTATCCTCGATCGTAAAGGTCAGAATATTTTCGGGAATTGATTCAATAATGATCAGTTTAATCAGGGAAGCCTCAGCACGTACCGAATTCTGGGTGATATCCAGTAAATGAAGTGAGAGCTCTTTCATAATTAATACTTAGCTAGTATATCAGCGACATCGCCTGGTACCAGACGTCCAAACACTTCTTCATTAATCATCATGACAGGCGCCAAACCACAGGCCCCAACACAACGGGTAGCATCCACTGAGAATTTTCCATCTTCAGTTGTATCACCGGTGCCAATACCCAGCTGGCCATTGACCTTATCCAGAATATCCTGCGAACCACGGACATAACAAGCGGTTCCCAGACAGACACCAATTTTATATTTTCCTTTTGGTTTTAAAGTGAACTGAGAGTAAAATGTTGCCACCCCATACACTTCTGTTAACGGAATCTGTAGCTCATCAGCAATTGTGCTCTGCAGTTCCAGTGGCAAATAACCATATTTTTCCTGGGTTTCCTGCAGGATCCCCATCAGACATCCCGGAACATCTTTATGTGCCGCGACAATCTCTTTTACCACATCCAAGTTTTCAACTGGTACATAATCAGCCAATTCAATAACCTCCTCAAAATTTATGCAAACCTTTACGGCTGCAATTACAATTTCCTTATGTTCGATTATAGCATAGTGACCTTAAGTTTGTGATATAAATAACAGATAAATTTTTACCAGTTTGGCACAAATTATTTATAATATTGCCTCATTTTTTAATGTATCGCTCTAAAATTTTTACCAGAAAAACAGATGCACTAAAAGAGGGAACTTTTTTGCCGTCCACTCACTGCTGGCATTCTTCATTTTTAAACGCCTTTAAAATTTTACCCGCGTTTTTTAACTTTCTGCAAAAAACAAAAACTGCCGATAAAATATCGGCAACTCATTTATTCTTTCCCTAGCCAGAAGAGCAGGGTTTCTCTTTGCAGATCGGCCAGCTCTAAAAAGTATTCCCGCTCAGCGATGTCCATCAGCTGGTGGGCATCGGAAGCATGGATAAACTGATAGTCTTTAAAAAAACGAAAACTTTTTTTAACCGTTTCGATGTCTGACTGTTTTGAAACTTCCAACGTTTTAATTGCCAGCTCCGGCGGTACAAAGCCCAGCGACGCGACAATACTATAAGATTTTCGGTCAATGTGAGCCGGCACGATGATGCCACCGATTTGATTGACCAAGTCCCAAAGCTCACTGATACCTATATCTGTGGCCGAGATCAAAAGCTTATCAACCTGCCCAATAATCTGATCCTGACTGCTCAAGATCAGTTGCGGACCAAATATTTCCGGCTTATTTAAAATATCCGGCAGTCGCTGATACAAAATAGCATCCAGCTCAAGGGCCTGTTCCACCGTCTTAAAATAGGCCAGCACATGCGCTTCTTCTTTAGTTGTCACTTCAATCCCCGGCAAAAAACAAATACCTTCATCCAGTGATTCAACCACTTCAAAAACGGCTGGCAGATTCTTAGCCGAATTATGGTCTGTTACCGCAATATAATCAAGTTCTTTTAAAATGGCCATATTAACAATATTATTCGGCGTCATCTCCTCATCCCCACAGGGGGAGAGACAAGAATGAATATGTAGATCTACGGCGATTTTTTCCATTAGATACCGGCTTTCGCTAATACCCGACAGACTTCATAGGCATTTAGTTTGGTTGCAATGATGGGGACATCCTCTAAAATCGCCCGTTCCAGCGCAGACTCCTCAATTTCTGCTCCTTCGGGGATGATAATACAGGCCATTTCCAAAAGTGTTGCCACCGCCACAATATTCACATGGGTTTGAATGGTTACCCAGGCCGAAGCGGCTTTGGCATTGGCCATCACCCAGCTGAGCAGGTCTCCAGCATAACCGTTTTGAATTTCTCCGTCCAGACCCACCTCCGGATTAAGACAGGTAAACTCATCTTTTTTACACAAGTCACTTACTTTCATTTTTAGCTTCTCCCTTATCCTCATTATTCTTGCCGGTGGGCTGAGCCAACTGCAAGAGCTCATTAGTAAGCTCAGACAATTCCAGCAACCGGTCTTTTAAAACAAACACACAATCGATTTCACGAGCCTTGCCAATAACAATGTCTTCGGCCAGAGCCCGACACCCCGGAGCCCCGCAGGAACCGCAGTCGAGACGGGGCAGCCGCTCTTCGATTTCTTCAATTTTTTTCATTTTTTCAATGGCTTTATTGATGTCCTGATCCAGTGGTTCAGGTGGTCGGGGTAAGATTCGCTCCTTGATATGCATCATTCCCGAATTATAAATCTCCTTGACATATTCCTCAGACATATGCACAATGGAGGTTTCTTTTAGGCATTTAGCCCTTTCTTCGATATACATTTTAGCGACATAATTATTCTCAACGGTTAAACAGCCGCCTACGCAGCCGCCGATACAGGCCAGACCTTCAAAAAATTCAATGGATTCCAGTTTTCCGCATTCAATCTCCTCGAGCACATTGATAACATTCTGAATGCCATCGACATGGAGGACATTTTTATTTTTTAAATAGCGGCTTTCCCCGCCGCTTAAGGCCCAGGAAAAACCTTCCGCTGTAGAGTTGACAATATCCTCATCCAATTGACAATGTCCCAACTGGCGGTGGAGATCCGAAAAAATATCCTTCATGGCAATGGCGCCATCGATATGACCGTAGCTGTCATACTCGCTGGAAGAAGGGTTGTTGACCATGGTTGCTTTGGCCGCACAGGGGGTGATAAAAAAGACACCGACCTCCCCATTTTTAAAACCTTCCTGATCTCTCAGCCGTTTTCTGACCAGCCGAGCCGTTAAGGCCATCGGCGATTTCAGGCGGCAGATGTTATCCGTCAGCTCCGGAAAGCGCACCTGTATCAGCTTGACCACCGCCGGACAAGCTGATGAAATGAGCGGTTTGGGATAGCGCTTGGCATGAAACTCATATTTAAGCGCTCGGCCAACAACTTCCGCACCGTAGGCTACTTCAACCACCTCATCAAAGCCCAGGCCTTTAATTGCCGAGAGCACCTCTGCGACAGAGTATTTAGTCTTAAACTGTCCCAGAATTGAAGGTGCCGGAATGGCGACCTTGTATTTAAACTGGGATATTTTAGAAAGGGGATCAGTTTTTGCCAATTTGGCATGGTGGGGACAGACCCGAATACATTCTCCGCAGTCGATACATTTTGATTCAATTATAATTGCTTTTCCGTCCCGGACCCGGATGGCGCCAGTGGGACAGTTCCTCAAACAGGTGGTACATCCCAAACATTTATCCGGGTCGAGATAGACGGAATGCAGAAGCTTATCCATTTCTCACCCTCATTTTCATTTTCTTAAGTCCTGGTTTTAAAGTGCATTTCAATCCGTGTTCCCACACCGGGTTCAGAGCTGATTTCAAAGGCATCGGAATTATTGCGCATATTCGGCAGCCCCATTCCAGCGCCAAAACCCATTTCGCGGACCTCGTCGCCAGCAGTAGAATAACCTTCCTGCATAGCGAGCGCAATATCCGGTATGCCCGGACCAATGTCTTCAATGACCAAAACCAGTTCACCATCCAAGACCTTTAAAGAAATATAACCGCCATCGGAATGAATAGCCAGGTTCATTTCCCCTTCATAGCCGGCAATCGATACCTGACGGATGATTTTATTATTTATGCCAAGCTGCTGCAGCGTTTTTTTGATTTTCCGGGAAGCCATCCCGGCTGTTTCAAAATCTCCCCGCTCCACGTCAAATTTCAATTCATAACTCATCTTTTATTTGCTCCGGCCAGTCCGTGCTGATAAAGGATCCCACAGCATTCAAACAGAATCAAGCGAGTAGACATGATCAGCATATCCATCTCAACCGCCATTCGAATCAGTTCCTCCGAAGGTTTCTTATTTCTGACAAAAATCACACAGCGCATGTTAGCCATCTCTGCCGTATTTAAAACCTGTCTGTTAGTCAGACCGGTCAAGAGAATTGCATCATCATTGGCGTAACAGAGCACATCACTCATGAGATCACTGCCAAAGCCACAAAACACTTCATCATCCAGATGATGGTTTCCCGATAAAACGACCGCATCCAGTAACTCCTGAATTTCTCGAAGCTTCATAAACACTCCTTATTCCTATTATAGATCACTTAAAGTCTAACCTGAATTTATTAAAATGTAAAGGGTTTCTTTTTTACAGTTCGATCCGATGAAAAGCATGTCCCAGTTCATTAAGAATTTTTTCCTCTTCATTTCCGCAGGTAAAGAGAATAATCTGTTTTTGCGTCGACAATTCCGCCAGTAGTTTAAGGGCCTGGGTTTTGCGTTTTTTATCATACCTAACGAAAGGTTCATCCATAATAAAAGGCATTTCCCGGGTAATCAAATTACCCATGCCAAAGCGAAAAGCAAAATGCACCTGATCCATGGTTCCGGCACTGAGCTGATCGGCTTCCTTAAAGTCACCACCGGTGGGATCCACCACCTTGACCTGCATGGATTCGTCGATTTTGACTCCTTTATAACGGCCCGTCAGACTTTCCAAAACTTCGCCAATAGAATCATTGAGTTCCGGTGCCGATTCCCGATGGGATTCCCGCTGCATCCGAGAAAGTACTTTCAGAGCCGCATCGCAGGCGGTGATCTCACGATTGTATGACGAAACCTGGGCATCCAGAGATTCGATAGTCTCGGCAATTTCCACCGGCAAATCGACGCCTTCGGTCAGGGCAGCGTTTTCGCCTTCCAGTCGGGCGATTTCCTTACCGATCATTAATAATTCATCTGCTTTGGGATTAGTCTTGTTCCAGGTATTGGAGATCCGCTGTTCTTCACTCTCTGTCACCGATTCCCGCAGACTATCTATCATTTTTTCATTGTTGGCCAGATTCTCTTTCAGTTCTTTTATTTCTCTGGCAATCACGCAGTTTTCAGCGTAATTTTCAACCGACTCAACTCCGTACTGTTCAAATTTTTTCTCCAGTTCCCGCTTAATGCCGCGACTTTGTTCAAAAAGGACTTCAAAACCAGCCTGATGACGACTAAGCTGAACAGATAATAGTTCCTTCTCGTTAAAAAGCTGTTCTAATTCCCGTTGGGTACGGCTGGCTTTTTTATAAAAATCTTCAAACTCCTGTCCCGTTGCAAAATCATATTTCTTAAGAATTTCTTCCTGATCCATGGTCAGCTGAATCTCAAAACGATTCTTTCGCAATTGAAAGGCGCCTATAATCCCGTAAACAGATCCTGCCACACCCAAAACCATCAGGACTGTCCCAATCACCAGGGCCAGGGCTGCATCCATGCCACTGATCGGGCTAAAGCCCATCACGTTAAGCCAGATAACCAGCAGGCCCAGAAAAGTTATCACAATCGAGGCGGTGCTGATCAGAACATTTTTCTTCTGAATCGCCTCCTCTTTTTCAGTTTTCTGGGCGCCAAAAAGCTCATTGTCCGCATGGATCATCTCCCAGTTATTGCCTTCCAGTACTTTTTCCTTACCTTCAACCCGGCTTCTGATAACCTTCAGCTGTTCGGTCAGGTCGTCAATTTCCTGCTGGATGTACTTAATCTGGTCCTCAAGCCGGTCAATCTGCGCCTGGGTGGCTCTTAAATTTTCCAGTGTTTCCTGATTATAACTTTCCTTGTCGCCAAGAACCTGCAGCCGTTCGTTAATGGCCTGATTCTCTTTTTCCAGTTGGGTGATTTTTTCGTAGGATTTCAGCAGATCCCGTTTATGCCGAACTTCGGTTTCTTGAATCAGATATTCATTTTCGGTTTCCACCTTTTTAAGCCGTTTTGACAATTTAGTAATCTTTTCCTGATTGGCCGCTACTTTCTGATAAGCTTGCTGAGCGTCCTTTAGTGTTTCTTTGAGCTCGTCCCGCTTTCTGATGACCATCCCGATTTTTGACTTGCTCTGCCCGGCCCGGCCGACACTTTTTTTGCGTTCTTCCAGGTTTCTGGCCACCTTGCTGAGATTTAAATCCAGGTTGCCGGCATTTAAAAACTCCAGATAGGAATCTCTGATCTCTTCACTTGAGGCCGAATCAAAATCATAGCCAGTCTGCTTTAGATTAACCGTCTGATTATAAATCCCCGGCGTAATCCCCATGTGACCTAGTGGCAGGTGCTGTCTGATCACGCCGTCATACTGAAAAGTCGGCGTCAGTTCGCTGCCGGTAGCGTTGTCAAAGATGGTCAAACTGTCTTTGCCGCGCAGGAAATTACGCTCCAATCGCAGTTCTTCCCCGTTTAATTCATAAACCAGGGAGCCACTATAGTCAAATTGCGCCCAGGGTATATATTTTTCATAGTCATCCGAGTAGGTTTTTTTCTTACGATAGGGCTTGAAAAAGCCAAAGAACATGCCCTGAATAAAAGCCTGCATGGTGGTTTTACCGGCTTCATTTTCACCATAAATAATATTAAAACCAGGTTTTAATGAAATGGTCCGGTCGTTAAATTTACCGAAGGCTTTAATGCGTAAGGCTTTAATTTTCATTTAAGCACCCCCTCTTTCAGCATGGCTTCAATCGAATAGAGAAGCGCCCGTTTTTTGATGTCCTCATCCTGGATTTCCTTGAGTTCCTGAAGAAAAAGGCCCACTGGATTATCGATGTTTTCGGCTATCAGTTTGTCAATATCGATATCTGTCTCCAAGCCTGATAAATCTGTTTCCACATAATAAAAGGCATCCTCCAGATCATCATTTATCCAGTCAAGATGAATCTCTGGATCAATCAGACCCGTCAGCTTCAGCCGATAATAATTGTTCATCCGGTTGTCACGGGAATCGCAAGTCGTGGCTTTTTCCAGAATATCCGCATAAGAGTCTTCCGGTGTCACTAACAGCTCCAGCGTTTCATAGCAGCGGGAGTGAACGGGATTAAAACGATTTTTAGTGAGAAATAGCTGCTTCTCGTAATCCACTTCCACCCGGGCTGATAAAAATCCGTGATCCCCAGTTTCCCCAAAATCCAGGGGCACTGGGGAACCGCAATAGGCAACGCCCCCCGAAGTAATTCCCGGCTTATGGATATGCCCCAGACAAATGGCATGAAAGCCCTTGTCCTCAATCTTTTTGAGATTAATCGGCAGATAGGGGCTTTTTGTCGCCACTTCCCCATGCATTAAAAGAATATTATAGCGGCCTTCATTGAGATGAAGACGGTCGAAAGACAACTCGGGAAATTCCCGATATTCATTCCTGACCCATGAGAATCCGTAAATTTCTGTATTTAATTCCTGTATATAAACTGACCGGAAACGGTCTTCATTAAAAATATAAACATTTCGTGGCCACTCTACTTTTTTATAGGGGGAATCTTCTCCGTTATAATCATGATTCCCGGTGACAATTATCACCCATGCCTTATCAAGACTTTTGAAACTCTCTGCTACCCGCTTGATATCCATGGTCAACACATTGACCGAATCAAAAAGATCTCCCGCTATCAAAACCAGCTCAATTTCTTTTTCCCTGGCATAGGCTATCATATGGTCAAAGGCCTTCCACAGCTCTTTACGTTTTGACTTTCCATAATAGTTCCCCTGCTGTGAAAATGTAAAGGGGCGCCCGAGATGAAAATCTCCGGTATGTATAAAACTCTTAAGCATTAATTTGCCTCCAGTTTTTTTTATTTTGGGCCTTGCAAAACCTGGCTGGTCAATTTAAGACAAAGCAAAAGGTTACCTTGTCATTTTCCCATTGTAAAAAATATGATCATTAGCAATGCCCTTTTTACAGTTTGTCACTAGCGGATTTAACCTTTATCCGATCCCTGAAGTAACTTGTATACACATGACAACTGTTTTATAATGATACGCTTTATTGTACCATCTTTCGCGCTAAAAATGAAGCAGGGCAAAGAAAAAAAGAGCCAGAGCAGAAAAAAACCCCGCCGTATTTTGCGGCGAGGTTTTTATTGTTTGCTTTAGAATGCAGATTTGTAAATGGCAATGATATCTTCTTTTGATGGACATTTAGGATTTCCCGGTGTACAGGCATCGGCCAGGGCTAAATCGGCCAGGGTCGGGAAGTCTTCTTCTTTGACGCCCAGCTGAGCAAGTCCGGAAGGAATGCCAACATCTTTTGACAGTTTTTTAATGGCATCAATGGCCATGATATTAATTTCCTTAGGTTCCCGGCGGCTGATATCCAGTCCCATGGCAACTGCGACATCTTTTAAGCGATCACCAACCGCGTCAGCATTGTAAGCCACAACATGCGGCAATAAGACGGCATTAGCAACGCCATGGGGCAGATCATAGAAACCACCCAATTGATGTGCCATCGAGTGAACGATTCCCAGACCGCCATTAGAGAAGCCCATTCCTGTAACAAACTGACCATAAGCCATAGCATCACGAGCATCCAGATCGTCGCCATCTTCAACCGCTTGACGAAGACTTGCCGAGATTACTTTAATGGCTTCCAGGTTAAATAAATCGGTAAATGCTGAAGCCCCAGCGGTAGTATAACCTTCAATTGCGTGGGTTAGCGCATCCATACCAGTTGCAGCAGTTAGAGATTTTGGCATTTTAAGCATCAGAATTGGGTCATTGACGGCAACAGTAGCAATCGAGTTTGGATCGACGATAACCATTTTAACTTTTCGGTCTTCATCGGTAATAACATAATTGATGGTTGCTTCACTGGCAGTTCCAGCAGTGGTATTGATAGCTACAATAGGAATCGACTTGTTAGCGGTTTTTCCCACGCCTTCATAATCTCTTAAATCACCGGGGTTAGTGGCCAATATTGCAATCCCTTTACCGGTATCCTGGGGAGATCCGCCACCGATACTGATGACAAAATCACATTCGTTATCCTGTAGCGCCTGATAGCCATCATTGACATTTTTAACCGTCGGATTCGGTTTGACATCTGAGAAAATGGCATAGTCAATTTTGGCATCATCTAAAACTTTTGTCACTTCTGCAACTACGCCGGCTTCGATTAAAACCTTATCGGTAACAACCAAAGCTTTCTTGACGTTCATTTTCATAATTTCCGGAACAATCAGTTCCACTGCTCCCGGTCCCATAATAACAATTGGTGGGAAATAATATGTTCTACCCATTTAATGACCTCCAGATTTATTTTATTCGTTTACACGATTATATGCCAAAAAAATATGGGATAGAATGGAAATTTTTCTTGTTTTGAGATAGATTATTGAATGATTAGACACTCTTACTGTAATTTATTACCTTCTAAAAACAATTATTAGAACAAGCGCAATTCTTTGACAGGAATTTAAGATTTAATGTGTATACTTAAAAACAATTGACTGCAAACGCAAACAAAGACTGGTATAATTAGGTTTGAAATTTGAAAGAGGTAGAAATGAAAAAATTAGCAATTATCGGTTCCACTGGATCCATCGGTACCCAGGCGCTGAATGTAGCTGCGGAATTTCCCGATGAGATAAAGATTATTGGTCTGTCTACCAATAAAAATATTGATTTACTAGAGGAGCAGATTAAAACCTTTCACCCCAAAGCGGTTTGTGTGATGGACCCAGATGCCGCCAACATCCTTGACAAAAGGCTAACCGGCAAAAAAGTTGAGGTTCTTACTGGAATCGATGGCCTGATTGCGGTTTCCACCCTGCCCGGCTGTGACCTGCTTTTAACGGCGGTTTCCGGCATGATTGGGCTAAAGCCAACCCTGGCCGCAATCAGCGAAGGGATTGACATCGCTCTGGCTAACAAAGAAACGCTGGTTGCCGCCGGCCAACTGGTAATGGATGCGGCCCGGCAAAAAGATGTCACTATTTTGCCGGTGGACAGCGAACACTCGGCTATCTTTCAGTGCCTGCGGGGCAACCAGAAAGAAGCTATCAAACGGGTTATTATCACGGCTTCCGGCGGACCCTTTCGAACCAGGACTGCTGAAGAACTTAAAAAAGTAACCCTTGACCAGGCACTTAAACATCCCAACTGGTCCATGGGGGCAAAAATCACCATCGATTCTGCCAGTCTGATGAACAAGGGACTGGAAGTCATTGAAGCTAAATGGTTATTTGGACTGTCACTTGATCAGATTGATGTGATTGTCCATCCCCAGAGTATTATTCATTCGATGGTCGAATATGTTGATCACTCCACCATTGCCCAGATGGGCATGCCGGACATGGCTCTGCCGATCCAGTACGCCTTTTTTTATCCCGACCGTGTGAGCAACCAGCGCCAGCCCCTTGATTTTGCCAAGGCATCCTCTTTAACCTTTGAAAAGCCTGATCTAGTGCGGTTTCCCTGTCTACGGCTGGCCTTTGATGCTTTAAAACTGGGCGGCTCAATGAGCTGTGTCTTAAACGCCGCCAATGAAATTGCCGTGGCCCGTTTTTTAAATCAGGAAATCGGTTTTACCGACATCCCTCGCATTAACGAGGCGGTGATGAATCAGCATCAGTTAATTGGTGAACCGGGTCTTAGCGATATCCTGGCTGCCGATGCCTGGGCGCGAGACGTGGCCAAACATCTGTAAAGCCTCAAACGAAAAACAGCCGCGGAAAACGCGATTGCAAGCTGAAGTCGAAGTTAATTTTAAATACCTGAGCACCGACAATTGGCTTTTCAGTTGTCCGCCTCGGGGCGAACACTCGCAAAGGTAACGAGCCAATCACAAGTTTACTTGTAGTTGGCGACTGCCTGCGGCGTAATCAGAAATGTAATTTCTGATTAGTTGCTAGAAAACGCTGATAAAACAGTTTTCAAATTGGGCAACTGTACGAATCCGCGCGCGGACTACGAAATCCAATTGGTCGGTGCGGGGTTTGTCTACACACTGACAGCCGCGTTTTCCGCGGCTGTTTTTTTATAAAAATGAAATCTGATTAGATTGAGGCAGCTGATTTAAACAACCTTGTCTGGTCAGGGTTTCAATATTGGATTTACTTATCTTAGTCCGGCTCTGCAAATCTTCGCAGGACATATAGGGCCGTAGCTGAGCCTCCTCAAAAATTCGTCGGGCCGCCTTGTCGCCAATCCCTTCCAGGGCATTTAATGGCGGCAGCAGATTATTGTCAATAATTCTGAATTCCGAGTGATGCGAGGCATATACATCGACGTTTTTAAAGCCATAGCCCCGGCACATCATCTCATGAGCCAGCTCCAATGATGTCAGCAAACCTTTTTCTTTGTTGGAAGCCTTTGTTCCCAAAGCTTTGATCTCCTTCATTCGGGCGACCACAGCCGCCTTGCCCTGGGCGATCACACCTGCATCAAACTCGGTTGCCCGGACGGTAAAATACGTGGCATAATAGGCCAGGGGATAATAAACTTTATACCAGGCTATCCGAAAGGCCATGGTGACATAGGCAGCCGCATGGGCTTTGGGGAACATATATTTAATCTTCTTGCAGGAATCTATATACCATTCCGGGACCTTGTTTTCCCGCATGTAATCTTCCCACTCCGGTTTCAGACCTTTTCCCTTTCGCACTGCCTCCATGATAGTAAAAGCGGTTTTAGCCTCCAGCCCCATATAAATTAAAAAGAGCATAATATCATCACGGGTACAGATGGCCTCTTTAATCGTGGCCTTTTTATCACGAATCAGATCCTGGGCGTTATTGAGCCAAACATCGGTTCCATGAGATAAACCAGAAATCCGAATCAGGTCAGAAAAAGCGGTGGGTTTAGTATCCAGCAGCATTTCCCTAACGAAGGAAGTACCAAATTCCGGAATCCCACAGACCCCCAGCGGTGATTCAAAATCATCGGTCTGGAAGTCCAGAGCCTTGGTCGAAGTAAAAAGACTCATGGTTTTTTCATCATCCAATGGGATCTTGACTGGGTCGACTCCGGTAAAGTCTTTGAGCATTCGCAGCATGGTCGGATCATCATGGCCGAGAATATCCAGTTTTAAAAGCCGGCCGCTGATGGATTCATAGGCGAAATGCGTCGTGATAGTGTCACTGTCAGGATCATCTGCCGGTCTTTGCACCGGGCAGAAATCATAGATGTCTTTATAGGATGGCACAACCATAATTCCCCCAGGATGCTGACCGGTAGTTTTTTTAACCCCGGCACAGCAGCCCACAACCCGGTCGATTTCTGCTCGCGTTACTTTCTTATCCTGTTCATCGTAGTAGTTTTTAACAAAACCAAAGGCGGTTTTATCGGCAATGGTTGAAATGGTTCCGGCCCGAAAAACCTTACCCTTACCAAAAAGTACCTCAGTGTAACGATGGGCCTCCGCCTGATTTTCCCCCGAAAAGTTCAGATCGATATCAGGCTCCTTATCCCCTTCAAAACCTAGGAAAGTTTCAAAGGGAATGTCAAAGCCATCTTTTACCATTAAGGCTCCGCATTGGGGACAATTTTTATCAGGTAAATCCGGTCCCACTCCGACCTCATTGGAATCGAAGAATTCCGACTGCTGACAGTCCGGACAGCGGTAATGGGGTGCTAAGGGATTAACCTCGGTAATACCACACAGGGTGGCGACGAAGGATGACCCCACCGACCCTCGTGAACCAACCAGATAGCCGTCTTCCATGGAATGAGCCACCAGCTTCTGGGCGATCAGATATAAAACCGAATAGCCGTTGCCGATGATGGAATCCAACTCTCGGTTCATCCGCTGTTCCACATTTTCCGGTAGGGGATCGCCAAACATTTCATGGGCCCGATCAACCACCATATTTCTGATTTCATCATCTGACCCTTCCATTACCGGGGTAAAAGTACCATCGGGAATGGGCAGAACCTCTTCAATCATCTGGCCGATTTTGCGGGTATTGTCAATGACCACTTCCTGCGCTGTTTCGGGATCAAGATAGGAAAATTCGTCAAGCATTTCCTGAGTGGTCCGGTAATAAAGGGGCGGCTGGTTTTGCGCATCCTTATAACCCTGGCCAGTAAAAAGAATTTCCCTGTACAGGCTGTCTTCCTGATTAACAAAGTGAACATCACCAGTTGCCACCACCAGTTTGTCCATTTCCCGACCCAGTTCAATGATCTCCCGGTTAATTCTTTTTAAACCCTCCACATCAGGGATACTTTTGTTTTCAATTAAGAACTGATTGTTGCCCAGCGGCTGGATCTCCAGGTAATCGTAGAAGGAAGCAATCCTGATGATTTCCTGTTTGGGCTTGTTGTTGATAAATGCCTTATACAGCTCGCCAGCCTCACAGGCTGATCCAATCAGTAAGTTCTCCCGGTTTTCAAGCAGCAGCGAACGGGGAATTCGCGGTTTTTTGTGAAAATAATTAAGGTGGGACTCTGACACGATTTTATAAAGGTCTTTTATCCCCTGCTGATTTTTAGCATAGATAATTATATGATAGGGATAATTGATTTTAATGTTTCGGTCGCGCTGTGATAAGGTCGATAAGTCCTGAATGGTCTGGCAATCTTTTTTTTCGGCCAACTCCAGCAGTTTTAAAAAGACTCTGGCCGAGGCCATGGCGTCATCCAAAGCCCGGTGATGATTATTAAGTTCGATCTTAAAAAAGCTGGTCAGCTTCTTGAGATTATGTCTGGCAATTTGAGTCAGCAGGCAACGAGCCATGGCCAGGGTATCAATATAGGTGTTTTCCCGGCTGATGTTGTAGTCAACCATGGCTTTTTCGATAAAGCTCATATCAAAGGCCGCGTTGTGAGCCACTAGGACAGCATCCCCGATAAAGGCAAAAAATTCATTAACTGCCTCAAGCTCTTCCATTCCGCCCTCGGCCATCTGGCTTGTTATCCCTGTTAATTCAGTAATCTCCGGCGGGATCTCGCAATGGGGATTGACCAGAGTGTTAAACTGATCAATAATCTGATTGTTACGGATTCTAACCGCCGCAATTTCAATGATCCGATGATTACCGGGGATAAAACCCGTGGTTTCCAGGTCGAAAAAGACAAATTCTCCGGCAAAATCTTGATCTTTGGGACCGACGATCAGATCCATTTGGTCGTCAACCAGGTATCCTTCAACGCCATAGAGCACCTTGATTTTATTTTTTCGGCCCAGAGACATCATTTCCGGATAGGCCTGAAGGACACCATGGTCGGTAATCCCAATTATATCGTGCCCGTAATTGACGGCCTGTTCCATGATCTTTTCCACCTTACTGACCGCGTCCATAGCACTGAACTGGCTGTGCAGGTGCAGTTCTACCCGCTTAACCGGGGCATCGTCACGTTTTTTTGTTTTCGATGAAAGGACAATATTACGGGGAAAAAGCATCAGTTCTGAGGCAAAGTCATCATATTTGAGACGGCCCTCAACAGATACCACCATTCCTTTTTTAATATGCTGACAAAGATCTTCGGATTCAGTAAAAATCTTTGCGGTGATCGAGCCGGTATTATCTGTCATGTTAAAGCTTAAAAGGGTTTTGCCACTACGCAGTTCACGGATATCAACGCCAAAAATGGTCCCACTAATGACTACATTCTGGCCTTCCGACTCGCTGCCCAGAGAAAAATCGATGTCCTTTAAAAAGGTCGGCAGGGCTTTGATGGCCTTGCCCAGGATGATATCTCCCGGCTTTTCCGCTTTTATCGGTTCCGTGTTCTTGCTGCCTTTTTTGCCTGTTTTGGCTGGCGCCGCTATTGAAGTCGCATCCGGGTTAATGGCTGACAGTTTTTTATTCAGATCTTCCCGGCTTTTTTCCCGGACCGCCTGATGATCCATAAAAGCAATGATCAGCTGACAGTCGAGTCCGAATTCTTCAAGAATGACACGACGGAAACGGCCTTTAAATATTTCCCAGGTTTCTGTGTCAATTGTATCCGTCGATCTGGCTTTTAAATAAAAGGAATCCCCTTCCGCTGTTAAGGTATTGACTAGAATAACCCCAGCTATTTTTAAATTGATAGTGGTTAGTTTCTCTATGATCAGCTCCTTTTCATTATTAAAAAGTTCTTGCGCCGATTGATAGGATTTATGGCTAATTTCTATTTTTAGACTGCGGGCAAAATCAAAAACATCAGTCAGCTGGTTTTTAACCGCCTCCATATCCACTTCTTTTTTCAGGGTCTGAAATTTAAAAATCAATTCCTCCTGCTGGGAATTGATTTTAATAAGTTCTGTCTGAAGTTCATGAGATGTGATGATTTTTTGATAGTGCGCCTGTTTTTTTTGTATACTCAAAACATGCCTCACATTTTGTTTATTTCTTCCATTAAAGCAGAAATGATTTCTGTTTCTGCCACCGTTTTGACAATCTTGCCCTTTTTAAAAAGGACCGCCTTGTTTTTGCCGCCGGCGATCCCGATATCCGCTTCTTTTGCTTCTCCCGGTCCGTTGACAATACAGCCCATTACAGCCACATTAATTTTTTTATCAACCTCCTGCAGGATCTGATCTACCTTTTGGGCAATGCCGATTAAATCAATTTCCGTACGGCCACAGGTGGGACAGGCAATTAATTGTGCCGCCTGCCTATGCCCCTGATAAAGGCCAAGGGATGAGAGAATATCTCTAGCTACAGCAATTTCCGTGACCGGGTCGCCAGTTACAGAAACCCTCATGGTATCGCCAATACCGTCAAGCAACAAATTGCCCATGCCGAGGGCTGATTTAACTGCTGAAGTTCTTAACAGTCCGGCTTCAGTAATGCCCAGATGGACAGGATAGTCATAAGCTTTTGAAAAGGCCCGATAGGAATCGATGGAAAGACGAACATCAGAGGATTTTAAGGAGACAACGATATCGGTGAAATTAAGTTCTTCTAAAATCTCAATATGGCGCTGGGCCGATTCGACCATCAGGGCCGCGGTGGGATGACCGCCGCTTTTTTTCAACAGTTCTTTTTCTAATGAACCGGCATTGACCCCGATTCTAATCGGAATGCCCCGCTCTTTGGCCATTGCCACAATTTCTCTGACCTTGTTTTTATCCCCGATATTACCGGGATTAATCCGCAGTTTATCAATCCCCTGAGCAATCGCTAAAAGTGCCAGCCGATAATCAAAATGAATATCGGCAATTAAAGGGATCTTAATATTTTTCTTAATCGCACCGATTGCCTGCGCTGCTGCCTGATCAGGAACCGCCAGACGTACTAGCTGGCAGCCGTTAGCCTCTAACGCCTTGATCTGAGCCACGGTTTTTTCGATATCCCGGGTATCCGTATTGGTCATCGACTGGATTGTGATCGGATGGCTGCCACCGATCATCACATCGCCGATTTTTACCTGTCTGGTTTTTCTTCGCATGACCACTCCTAGACGCTTAAACGCATAATATCGTTAAAAGCGATCACGACTGCCAGACCCATCAGCAAAACAAAGCCGACAAAGTTAATGCGTCCTTCAATTTCTGGCGAGAATTTTTTACGCGTGATCATTTCGATCAGAATAATTAAAACCCGGCCGCCATCTAGGGCCGGCAGCGGCATCATATTAATCACGCCAAGATTGACACTGATTAAGGCGGTAAAAGCTAAAAGACTGACAAAGCCGCTGTTCATGAACGTGTCAACCATTGAAACCATGCCAATTGGCCCGGCTACATCATTGAGACCGGCCTGGCCGGAAAAAAGCATGGCAAAGGATTGAAAGATAATCCCGGCAAAATTAGCGGTATTAATAAAGGCTAATTGTAAAATATCCAGCGGGTTGGTATTCCCCACCAGTATCGCCAACACCAGCAGACAAAGCCAGGCAAAGATAATGTTCATCGCCGAACCGGCTACGAGTATTAATAGTTTCTGCCCCCTGGTTTTGGCTTCAAAACTTCTTTCATCAATGGTTTTGTTGGGATCCACCGGCAAATAATTACCGTCATCATCCAGTTCCGGCTCTTCGCCGCGCATTTTACAGAAGCCGCCGATGGGAAAAAGGCGAATCGAAAAAAGGGTCTCTTTGCCTTGACGACTAAAAAGTTTTGGCCCCATGCCAATGGCAAATTCTTCGACAAAAACACCGGTTTTCCGGGCGGCAATAAAGTGGCCAAATTCGTGACTGACCACTAAAACACTTAAAATAATGAGGGTTACAAGTATGGTAATTGGGTTCATTGGTCTCCTAAGTCATCCCGAAGGTTAATCGGGCAAAGATATAAATAATTGGAATAATAAAAATAATGCTGTCAAAACGATCCAGTACCCCGCCATGACCCGGCAGTACCTGGCTGAAATCCTTGATCTTAGCCTTTCTTTTAATCATCGAGGCGGTCAGATCGCCGCATTGGCCGGCGATTGACCCTAGCACGCCAATCCCGATATACCAGTACCAGGCCAAATCAAAATCAAAATAAGTTCTTAAGATGTTCCCATAAAGCATGGCGGCCAAGGCAGCAAAGATAATCCCACCAATACTGCCGGCAATTGTTTTTTTAGGACTGATCTTGGGCGCCAGTTTTCGGTTTCCAAAAAAACGGCCGACAAAATAAGCTGCTGTATCGGTCACAAAAGCAATCACAAAAATCAACCATAAGTAATAAATCCCGCGGCTGATGGTTTCAAACAAAAAGAGATGCGAAAACATCACCGGTACATATACAATTCCGAGCAACATAGAGCCAGTTCGCTGAATCCCCAGTTTGCCGGTGGCAATCTCATAACAGAACATGATAATAAAGCAGATTAAAAGCATGGGCAGGCCAAAGTTATAATCCAGTTTTATCGTCACTACCATCAAAAAAGACAAGATCAGCATGAAAGCATAAGAGATTCTGGGAATAATCAGATGATTAATGGCCGATGAAAATTCCAGGGTTCCCACCAAGGTTAGAATCAGTACTCCTACTACCAGCCAGACACCGCCTAAAGCCAAAATGCCAATCAGGATTGGTAAACCTACCACCGAAGTAATCACACGGGTTCTTAACGATGAGTTGTCTTTTTTCTTACGCCGAGCCATATGTTCTGTTCCTTTTCTGATAGGCTTCAATCAGCTCGCGATAAGCGGCTTCATCAAAATCAGGCCAGAGCGTGTCGATAAAGAAAATTTCTGAATAGGCCATCTGCCAGAGTAAAAAATTACTAAGTCGCTTTTCACCAGAGGTTCGCAGTACCAGATCAGGATCTGGCATCCCCGCCGTGTAGAGTTTTTTTGCAAACATTTCCTCGGTAACGTCATCTGCCGCAACCCCATCGCTTATTAAGGCTTTAATCGCCACGACAATTTCGTCCCGACCGCCATAATTAAGCGCCACATTGAAAATCAGCCCGGTGTTATTTTGCGTTAAGGCCATGGCTTTTTGCGCAGCGTCTGCAACCTTAGGGCTCAATCTTTTTAAGTCGCCAATCACATTGACTTTTACGTTATTCTCGTGCAGTTCTTTGACTTCATTGGTAAAATAATCGACGGCAATCTTCATCAGACCACTGACTTCATCTTCACTACGTTTCCAGTTTTCGGTCGAAAAGGCATAGACCGTCAAAATTTTGATTCCAAAATCTGAAGAAGCACGGACAATTTTTTTAAGAGTCTTCATTCCCGCATTGTGCCCAAACAATCGCGGACGATTCCTTTTTTTTGCCCATCGGCCATTGCCATCCATGATAATGGCGATATGCTCCGGTAAGTTCTGTCTTTGAATGGTCATGATTCACCTTCCTTCAAATACCTTCTTCATTGCAATGCAGTGCTGTTTTACTGGCGTTAGACTATTGCAAAAAATGTTTCTTCTATTATATGTCATTTTCTGTCATTTGTAAAATCAGGAAACCCCACTTTAAGAAAAAGGCGTTAGTGAATCGCCTAACGCCTTCATTTTACTCCTGATCTTCGATATCTTTGGCCTGGGCAATATAACGGTAGAGAGTTGGTACCGAGACATTTAAAAGATTAGCCAGATACCAGATACTGCCTTTCACAGAAAAAGTACCCATTTCATCAAGCTTTCTGACCAGCTCCACTTTTTCCTTTTTCTTCATCATCTTAACCTTAACGGCCCATTTAGGCTGCAGATGGGTCAGGTGTTTATCCACCATTTCCTTGGCGTCAACACTATACTTTTCCGCATCAATATCCTGTTTGACTTCGATATTTTTCTTGACCATGCGATTTAAGATGTCTCTGACTTTAATGATCTCTTCATCATCAGAATTAATGCAGAGCATCCCGATCAATTCATCATTATCCTTGATAAACCAGGTTCCTGAACGGATGGTTTCTTTTTTCTTAAGTTTTACCGGGTCATTCCAGATAAAATCTTTTTTTTGATGAATCTGGCTTTTTAAAATACGTAATGACACCTCCGTTATCGGATCGCCGACTTTACGGCCGCTGATATAACCGTTTCTAATGGCCACCACCGAATGATGCCAGTCAGTCATATCATGCAGTACCACTTCGGTGTTTTCGCCCATAAACTCGGCCAAAAAATCAACCAGTGTAACATAAACTTCCAATTTTTTATTCATCTCTATGTCTCCCGGAGCTGCTAGGCTTTAACAGCTATGGCTTCTATTTCAAATAAGGCTTCTTTCGGAAGTGCAGCAACCTCCACACAAGCTCTGGCCGGATAAACAGCAACGCCATCAAAAAAGGTCTGATATAGCTCATTAATTTTTGAAAAATCAGCCATGTTTTTTATGAATACCGTTGTTTTCACAAGATCCTCTATTTTCATGTCTGCCGCCTCAAGAATCGCCTTTAAATTATCAAGTCCTTGCTCGACCTGTTTTTCCAGGCCTTCCAATAGCTCTCCTGAATTGGGATTGATTCCCAGCTGACCGGATATATATAGTGTGTTGCCCGCCATTACCGCATGTGAATATGGACCCAAAGCCGCTGGCGCGTTCTGGGCTGTGATAGCCTTCTTTTCCATTGTTGCCTGCCCCCTTAAAAATTTCTGATTTACTAACTGTAAGTCTAGCACATTAGGAAATGGTTTACAAGAAATGGCACGGATAAGATTTTATCAAATAAAACAAACTTCGCGCTCAGCTTGTTCCCTAACAACTGCTTAAATTTACAGCGAAAAAAAAGCCGTATCCGGCTTCAGCATGTCAATAAACCCCGTACCGATCAATTGAATTTCGTCGTCTGCTGCGGAATCGGACAGTTGCAGACAACTTAAAAGTCAATTATCGGTACTTAGTCGATTAATCTGACTTTCCGGCAGTCTCAAGACGTATCCGGCTTATTTTAGTGCGTAAGTTTCAATCGCGTGGGCGACACCGTCCTGATCAAAGGGCAGGGTGATTTTTTTTGCCACTGCCTTTACTTCATCAGAGGCATTTCCCACTGCAACCGGCAAGCCGGCAAATTCAAGCATTTTGATGTCGTTATCGCTATCGCCCACGGCCATAATTTCAGAGGGCTTAATATCCAATACTTTGCAGAGTTGTTTTAAACCCTGGCCTTTATTGGAATTTCGATGATTCACTTCGATATTACTGGCCAGTGCCTGGGTTAAGGTCAAACCTTTTATCCGCGAAAACTTTTGCCACAGCAAGCGGTGGTTATGATCACTTAAAAGCGGGATGTTAATTTTTTCAATTTCCGCAGCCTTGGCATTGGTAAATTCCATAATTGAATCCACTGTAACAGATTTGTTTTTAATGAAATCGATCAGGTCTGGTGAAAAACCTTCCAGTTCCTCCAGGGTTTCAAAAAACCGGTGTTCCGCATAGGACTGACCATTATGATAAACTTCGCAGAGCAGATTCTTGCGAGCGATCATGGGAATAATTTTTTTAACTGTTCCGGCTCCGATATAATTTGAGCTGATCACTTCCCTGGTTTGTAAATTGACAACCGAAGCACCATTTGATGTCACCGCGTAATTAATCCCCGGGATGTCAGTCACTGATTCCGGTAACTGACCGAGAATTCTGCCAGTCGAAGGTACCACATGAATGCCCTGTTCAATGGCTGCCTTCAAGGCATCTTCCGTTCTTTTGGTGATGGATTTAAAGTCACTCTTTAAAGTTGTTCCATCCATATCTAATGCAATCAATTTGATATTCATTTCTCTCTCCGTTCTCACAAAAAACAAAGCCTGTTGGCTTTAAGTGTGTTTACAAACACCGCACTGACAATTGGCTTTTCTTTAAGTTTACCATATAAAAAAAGGCTTTGCACTCGGTAAGCCTTTACAGTTTTTTATTTTCCTCGCTTTTAAGGATTCTGATCGGTTTTTCTGACAGTGTCAGAATCGTGTGGGATAGCTTTTTAATTTCTGCCACATCATGGGATATAAAAAGCACGGTTCTTTTTCGCTTTTCCCACAATGAAAGAAACAGCTCCATGAGTCGTTCTTTTAAATCCGGATCAAGGCTGACAAAAGGTTCGTCCATCATTAGCAGTGAGGATGGCACTAAAAAAGCCCTGGCAATCGAAACTCTTTGCTTCATACCACCACTTAAAGCATGGGGATAGAGATTTTGGGCTTCTGTCAAACCGACCAGATCGAGCATAAGATCAATTTCATCTTCAAATGCTTTCTTTTGATCATGCCCCCGCGGACAAACAAAACGCAGGTTCTCTCTAACTGTCCGCCAGGGCAGAAGCCGTGGTTCCTGAAAAACATAAGAAAGATCCCCTCTTCGAGTCCAATAATGGAGCCCTTATCAGGCTTTTCAAGTCCTGCCAAGAGACGCAGCAGGGTCGTTTTCCCGGCACCCGATGGGCCAGTGATCCCGGTAATAACATCTGTCTCGATTGTCAGCGAAAAATCATCAAATATAATTTGCTGGTCAAAGGCTTTGTCCAGATTTTTAATTTCAATGCTCATCAAGCCACCCCTCTCGCACTACCTTTTAGAGCTTTAATTGTCAATTTTTCAATCAGATAGCTCAGGATAACAATAACAAGCGTCCAGGCGAACAGGAGATCAGTTTCCAGATAAATACGGGCGTAGTATAAATTCATCCCCATTGAAGGCAGGGCATTGGCCAAAACTTCCGCCGTGACCGTTACTTTCCAGCCCAAACCAATTGCGTTGATCAGCGCCGAGCTGGCATAGGGGCTGATCGAAGGCAGATAAATTTCTTTAAGAATTTTGGCAGGAGAAACCCGATATACCGCCGCCATCTCCAGTAATTTTTTATCGGTCGCAAAAATCCCCTGGCTCACATTGGTCCATGTCACGGGAAAACAGATCAAAAAAGTAACCACCAGTGGCACCAAACTTGAGGCAATCCAGAGATTAATTAAAATAATCACAGAAACGACCGGTACCGATTTAATGGTCACCACTAAAGGATTTAAAAGCTCATAAAAAAAGCGATTAAGTCCACCTGCTATGCCTAAAACGACACCCATGGCAAAAGCAAATAATACCCCGGCAAACACGCGAATAAGGGTAACGATAATGGCCAGAAAAAAATCCGGTGATTCAGTTAGTTTGGCCAACCCTTTTAAGGTATCAAATGGCGAAGGCAGCACCAGCGGATTATTCACCCGCCAGGCTGCCAGCATCCAGATTAAAAACCAAAAGAGAATCATCCCCAGTTTATAAATTCTTTTATTGACCAATTGCGTAGAAATCTTCACCTGGTACAGTACCTCCAACAGATTTGGGATCAAATCCGTATAAGACATTATAGTATTCTGTCAGCGAATCTTGCGCATCCGCTGCCGATATAAAAACAATATTACAATTGGGAATCGCTGCCTCGGCGATCGCCGCATCAGCCATGATACCAGCCGCGACAATATTTTGGGCACCCTGAACCGGATCCTGGTTTAGATCATTGATTGACTTTTCATACGCTTCAAGGAAAGCCGCAAAAACTTCCGGATTGGCCGTCGCCCATTCGCGATTAACAACCAGTGCTGACATCTGCAGCTCAGAGCCATCTCCCGCCTGAGCCCAGGCATCTGTCATATCTACAGCAATCTTAATGTTGGCTTTTTTACTGGAAATGGTTGTCACAAAAGGTTCCGGCAGCATCGCAACCGTTGCCGTTCCCGCCGCTAAAGCAGTTACAACCTCACTATGTTCGGCCACATAATTGATGGTCACATCCACCCCCGGAGTCAGACCGTTTTGCTGGAGCAGGTAATTGAGGACATATTCTGGTGTTGAGCCCTGACCACTGCCAAGAATGGTTTTGCCTTTTAAATCGGCGATAGAAGTAATTCCCTCCGATTCATCCGCAACAATATATAAAACACCTAAAGTATTAACTGACCCCAAAGCAATCTGTCCTTCCGTCTTATTATACAAAACAGCCGCTAAATTGGTCGGTACAGCCGCCATTTGAAGCTCGCCACTGATCAGGCTGGCCGTCAGTTGATCCGGTGCCCCGGCAACCGTAAATTCGGTGGTCACATTTTGGCCCAGATCGACCCCATCAACCATCATTTCAGCCATCCCCATTCCCGTGGGGCCAGCCAGGGTTCCTACTTTAACCGTTTGCGGTTGGGCCGTTTCTGTCTGGCAGCCAGTCATCATAAAGACCAGACCGACCACTGCAATTGCCATTACAAGCCATCTTTTCATCCTTTTTTCCATCCTTTTATAAATTATTTGAATGCTTATACCTGAACGGAAAAACTTGCAAAGTCTTTCTTATGCCGCTGTTTACAGGGCAAAAGGCAGAAGCTTTGTTCGATTATTCACTCGCTTTCAGATCAGAATTATCTTCTCTGTCAGGTAAGATCTTCATTGTTAACAGTTTATCAGAAAAATCCCCCCAATGAAAGCGTCATCGAGGGGAAAATCTTGCGCAAAAAATAAAACCGTGCACGACTTTATTTTCTTCTTTATCAATATGCACACCAAAATTTCTTTTTTGTTTTTAACTTACGTAGGTTTTATTCTATCGACTTCAGTGATTCGACCATGTTAATTCTCTTGATTATCGGAGTCATGGCCACATTTATGACCAGGGTAAAGATTATCGTCAGGGCACCTGCCAAGAGATAAGAGCTTAACTCGATTTCTCTGACAAAAGTGGTCATGTCGGTTTCCATGGTATTGATAATCAGATTGTTTAGCCCCGTTCCTAAAAACAGGCCCACCAGCACACCAACAAAAGCCAGTACAATGTTTTCTCTGAAAATATAATTATAGGTTTCCATATCATAAAAGCCTAATACCCTAATGGTGGCAATCTCTCTAACTCGCTCGGATATGTTAATATTGGTCAGATTGTACAAAACGACACCGGCCAAAGCCGCGGCTGAAAGGATCAGAACCAGTATAACAATGTTCAGGCTGCCCATGCTGTCTTCCGAAGATTCGATAATACTGCCAGTGAAATTCATCGACACTACATCATCCTTTGACAGCCAGTCCCCGGCAATCTCTGACTCCAGGTTATCATTTGTATCGGGGATATTGATGTAAGCAACATTAAATGCCACTGGCTTACCAACAACCTCCTGATAGTTTTCCGGCGACAGATAGAGATAATTTTCCAGATAGTTTTCCGCAATGCCAGCAATCTCAATTTGATAGGATTCATCATCATTAAAAACAGTCACCGTATCCCCCACTGCGATCCCCAGATCCCGGGAAGCTTTCTCGGTAATGATTGCCCCCGCTGATAGATCAAGTGCCTGGCCCGTTTCCTGATTTTTAACATGAATATAATCATCAAGCTGCTGAATTGTTTCCGGCACCAATAGATAAACCGATTTTGAGTAGTCCTGTCCGGTCTTTTCAACCTTCATACTGGTCTGGTAAGCCAGCATGTTTTCCGAAAAGCGTCCATCGGTATCCAGTTCAGCTTTTATCGCCGCTTTTTCTGCCAATGTTCCGTCTTCTTTAAAAGCCATCAAGCCATCGTAAACGGCAATCTCACCAAATTGCTTGGGAATGATTGTCGTGATAGCGTCCTGCAGACCAAATCCGGCCAGAATCAAGGCGGTACATCCGGCAATCCCAATCACTGTCATAAAGAAACGGCCTTTATAGCGCATTAGATTACGGGCGGTTACCTTTTCGATAAAGCCCAGCCGATTCCAGATTAGGGGAATCCGTTCCAGCAAGATATTTTTACCGATTTTTGGTGCCTTGGGACGCATCAGCTCGGAAGGTTGTTCTCGCAGTTCGACAATGGTTGCCAGACCCGCCGCTGCCACCGTACATAAAACAGCCATGACTGCACTGATCATAATCGGTAGCCAAGGCGGATCGATCAGTAAGTCCGGCACCTGATACATCATTCCATAGGCCCCGGCAATCAGATAAGGCAAAGTGTTAAGCCCCACAATAATGCCAATCACCGCACCGGTTAAGCCCGCCAGAATCGCATAAATAATAAATTTTGAGGCGATCTGTGAGTGTCGATAGCCCAAAGCTTTTAAGGTTCCGATCTGGGTTCTCTGTTCTTCAACCATTCTGGTCATGGTGGTAAATGACACCAGTGCTGCTACCAGCAGGAAGAAGAGGGGGAAGACATTGGCAATATTGTTGATCCGGGTGGCATCTTCACCATAGCTGCGATAACCGGGATTTTCATCCCGGTCAAAGAAATACCACTTACCTGTCTCGATTTCATCCACTTCTTTCTGGGCATCAGCTAGCTCAAGAGCGGCATCGTCTAGTTCCTGCTGGCCTTCAGCCCGACCTTCTTCAAGTTGGGCCAGACCATCATAATACTGATTCCAACCGTCAGCAATTTCCGCCTCGGCATCAGAAAGCTGCGCAAAGCCTTGATTGATTCCCGCCTGATATTGGGCAAGCCCCTGATTATAGGCGGCCAGGCCAGCATAATACTGGTTCCAGCCAGTCGAGAGCTGGGCTTCAGCAGCCGCTTGTTCGACTTCGAGCGCTGCCTGCCCCTGCGCCACCTGAGCCTCCAGGGCCGCTAACTGCGCTCTGGTCTGATCCAAAGTTTGCTGAAAATTAAGAATATCATCGATTCCCGCCTGCAGCTGTGTCTGTGCCGCATAAGCTGGTCCTAACTGACTCTCAATGCCATTAATGGTTTCATTAAGTTCTGCAATCTGAGCTTCTAACAACGCTTTTTGAGCTTGGTAATCGGGAGCCTGGGGATCAAGGGCTGCGATCTGGCTTTCAAGACCAGCTATCTGATCATTTAGGCCGGCAATTGCTGCCTCTCCTTCATCGATCTGCGTCTGAACCTGTGCCAATTGGGCTTCCAGCTCCGGCAACTGATCAGACGGGTCAGCCGCCTCCATCTGGGCAATTGCCTCGGTCAGCTGGGCAATCCCGGCCCGGCCCTGATCTAACTGGGCATTGGCTTCAGCGATTTTTGTGTCAAGTTCCTGCTGACCGGCGATCAGGGAAGCTTTTGCCCCATCGAGCTGCGCTTTACTATCAGCCAACGTCGCTTCCGTGCTGGCCATGGTACTGTAAAGTTCATTGTAACCATCTTCGATTTCGATCTCGCCGCTTACAAGCTGGGCGCGGGCATCAGCCAGCTCTGTTTCACCGCTGGCAATCCCCTCCAAAAATGTTTTGAGGCCGTCATTGTACTCGGCGTAACCATCATTAAGCTTTTGCTGCGCTTCATTCATGATTTCAGAATAATTAATCTCCAACCGCTGGGCGCCAAGGCTTTCAAGATTTTGTTCAAAGCCGTCAATCAGCGTCCAGTATTGATCAGAAAAAGCTGATTCGCCATCAGCCAAAGCCGTTGTTTTTACATAAGCCTCAGTATAGCGCTCGTAGCCAAAATCAGCTTCTGGGATAAAACCATAAAAGGCGACGTTCCCATTGCCCACAGTCGTTGTTCCCCGCTCGAAGGAAACATACTGGGGCGATCTGACAAAACCGACAATGGTATAAGTATCCGGTTTAACGGTATCAGACCGGGGCTCGCCGGCAAGATCCGAATCCAGGGTAATGGTATCACCAATTTCATAGTTCACAGACCCCACCACCGTATCTTCGTAAGGTGCTTCTATAACGATCTCACCGGAATTTTGCGGCAAGCGGCCATCTACCAGCACCAGCTGATTAAGACTTTCCTCCCGGGGGACAGAATAGAGCCGAATAACGGGCCGATTCTCCCCTTCATCTATGATCACATCGGCAGAGTAGCCAGCCATCACCGCTTCCACACCATCGGTATTTTCCAGCGCCGCAATATCATCCGCCTGAAAGCCGTAGGTTGACAGGAGCCGAAAGTCCATCAGATTTTGCGTCTCATAATATACGTTGGCTGTGTGCTCCATGCTGGGACCAGTCGCCTTAATGCCCACAAAAAAGCAGACCCCCAAAGCAATAATGGCAACAATCGAAATAAAGCGGCTTTTTGTTTTTTTAATTTCTCTTAAAATATCTTTTTGCAGTGCTTTCATTGTCTTCCCTTTTCTCTTTTCTTAATTCCTTGATTCATTATAGCACAACTATTTTAAAGAAATATTTTCCCTTTGCCGAATGAAGCAAATTATTTTTTCCCTTACTGGTATTTTACTGAGCGTTTCTAACGCCTGGGCATAAAACTCAATCTGGGTCTGATAGGATGTAATGCGGTCGATGCGATCACTGCGGTCTTTAAAAAGGTCGGTTTTATAATCAACGATCACCCAGGCATCATTTTCTAAAAATGCGCAATCGATAATCCCTTGAACTAGGACCGGCTGCTGATAGTTTTCCCATTCCGGCCGGATGCTTTGAGGGGCAACCTGCAAGGTGAAAGGCCATTCTCTTTTTATTTTAGGCGATGACAGAATTCGTTTGCCAATGGTTGAAGCAAAAAAGTCCTGAATTAAATCCAGATCAATGCTCATAGCCTGAGCCTGCGCCATAAAACGCTCGCTAATCAAACGGGCGCGCTCAGAAATTAAAAATTCCCCAATGACAGCGGCTAAATCTTTCTGGGGCTGGACAATTTTTTTCAGCCGGGAAAGATCCATGACTTCCATAAACAGATGGAGAGCTGTTCCCCGTTCAAGCGCATCGAGTGATTCATCCTGAACTTCTAAAAACTCCGGTTTTTCTTGACGGACTAAGCCATTTTGCTTTCTGATCACTTGCCTTGCGTCAAGCTCTTGCTGTCTGCTGTGCTGAAGATTTTTTATCTCCGTTACACTCATTTTACCCGGCAATGTTTCTTTTAATCTACTGGCGTAATCAAAACTCAAGGTTTCATCAATCTGATCCCTGATCCTTTGACTCACTTGAACAGATTCCGGGGCCTGGGCACACATTTCCTGATTTTCTGTTATTAAAATGGTCGGATCGAAAATCTGATTGATGGTAAAATGTTCAAACTCAGAAACCGCAGTCGACCCAGCCTGGCGGCCTTTAAGAACCGCCATCATGATCCAGTCGATAAATCCCGAAGCGCTGGTCAAGTTTTTATCATCAGCTATCAGTTGCCATCTGGCCGCCTGTTTGTCGCTAATTTTCCCTGCCGCTACCAGGTGGAGTTTTTCTTCCGCCCGGGTCATGCCCACATACAAAATCCGCATCTCTTCCGATAAGAGTTCCCGCAAATTCTGATCCATGCAGACTTCTTTAGCAATGGTTGAAGCTTTATAGCGATTCTTTTCATCAACAAATGAGGGGCAAATCCCCAGTTTTTTATGAAATAAAACTGACCGATAATTATCCTGCTTGTTAAAGCGCTGATTTAAGCCGGCCATGAAAACAATTGGGAACTCCAGCCCTTTGCTTTTATGAACTGTCATCAGCCGAACCACATTTTCCTGGGCAGAAAGACTTCTTGATGGTGAAACATCCTGACTGTGCTTTTTCATATTTTCGATAAAACGGACAAACTGATAAAGCCCTCTAAGAGTCGATTTTTTGTAATCACCTGCCCGTTTTAACAGAATTTTCAAATTATTCTGCCTTTGTTGGCCACCAGGCAGACAGCCTACCAAGCCGAAATAGCCGGTTTCCATATATATTTTCCAGAGAAAATCTTCCACTGGCAACTGCTTTGAGGCATCCCTTAAATGCTCAATCAAGTCATAAAAAACCCTAAGTCTGGCACTTAAAGGATCATCTACTTCTTTAATATAGCGGTCGACCGCTTCATAGAAAAAGCCTTCCGGACTGGAAATTCTAATCAGTGCACAATCATCAGTTGTGAATTTACCAATCGGGGAAGTCATCACGCTCAAAAGGATGATGTCCTGATGTCCATTATCGATCAGATTTAAAAGATTCAAAATCGTTCGGATTTCCAGTGATTCGTAATACTGGGAGCCGCCTTCAAAATATACGGGAATCCCAAATTCTTCAAAGACATTCATAAACACTTCTTCCCGGCCAGCCAGACTTCTGAGCAGAACACCAATGTCCCGGTACTCCACCGCTTTTACCAGGCCCTGGCGGGAGCGGTACAAGGGAGTACCGATTACACTGTTTATTTGGGTGGCAATATAGCGAGCTTCCAATTCGGTTTTTGACAGCTCCTCGGTGATGTCGAAAAGATCTGCCTCAGCCTGATAAATCAAATCGATTGCCACTTTCTGCTGACGATCATTTTGCGCAAGCCCGGGTATAAGCACACCTGATCATTATAATCAATCTCACCCAGCGATTTTGACATGATCGCCGAAAAGATTTCATTAATCCCATCTATCACCGTTTTAGCACTTCGAAAATTGCGATTGAGGCTTATCAGCGCCCCCCCATCCTGAGCACCAAAGCTTTCGTATTTGCCCATAAAAATACTGGGATCAGCCAAACGAAAGCGATAGATGCTCTGTTTAACATCGCCAACCATAAAATAATTATCCGCGCGAACAATCTTTTTGAGAATCGTTTCCTGCATCTCATTAGTATCCTGGTATTCATCAATAAAAACATAAGCAAAACGCTGTCTTACCTCATCAGCAACCGATTCATCATCCAGCAGTTCAAGAGCGAACTGCTCCAGGTCATTATAGTCCAGAGCATTTTTTTCTGCTTTTTTTTCGGCATAAATCTGCTTCATTTGCTGGCTTAAATCGACCAGTCTTTTCATCAGCGGTTTTAGTTCCTTGAGCTCAGCAAGTAAGAAACCCTTATTATGAAAAGCAATCAAGGCTTTGATATCATCTTTAGCCTGATCGCGAAGGGCCTTAATCCGACTTTTGCATTCAGCATCCATCTTTTTTGATGAAGGAAAACGCCGGAATTCGATACTTTTTAAAGCATCCAGCCACTCCCCCTGATCAGCTTGCTGGACGTATTGATCAAATGCCCCTGTCGTCGCCACCAATTCTTCTTTTAACAGGTCTGAGACTTTTTCAAATCCTTCTTCCTGATCAGAAAGCTTTACTGCGCCCAGGTAAGCATTTTTAATGGTAGTCAATCTGGAAAAAACCATTTCCTGAGCCTTCTGGCCCCAGAGATGCTGCTTTAAAAAAGTTTTTTCATCGATGTCAAAGTTTTTTAAAGCCTTTTCACACCAGATCTCCTGATAAGGCTGAGCACTTAAAAAAAAGTAAAACTGTTCCACCAGATCTTTTAGGGTCTGGTCATCCCGATTGCCGGAATATTTATCGATTAAGGCCAGAAAATGCGGATCCTGACCCGCTTCCGCTCTTTCATAAGACAATTCGAAGGCCTGATCCAATGCCTCTTTCCTAAGTAAGGCCATATCCGTTTCATTGCCAATGGCAAATGCCGGGTCCAGATCAATCTTATAAAAATACTGTCTTAAAAGACTCAGGCAAAAAACATGAAAAGTAGAAATAGACGCATTTGCAAGCAAGTTCATTTGTCTTAAAATCTCTGCTCGCAACTGTGACCCTGCGCCCACCAGCACCTTGGAGAAAGCCTGGTTTAAACGGTTTTTCATCTCCCCGGCCGCAGCCCGGGTAAAGGTTAGCACCAGGAGTCGGTCCACATCAATATGATCTTCCATTACAATTCGGTAGATTCTCTCAATCAGCAGGGCCGTTTTTCCCGATCCGGCCGCTGCTGACACCAACAGATTGTCCGAACGGTTTTCAATCGCCGCTACTTGTTCCGGCGTCCAGGTCTTGTCCACTTTGTGCCTCCTCTCTAATCGCTTCAAAAAACGCTTTCTTGTTCATGGTCTGACCAAGTGTACGGTAGGCTTGGCTGGAAATTTCCGGATCAAACTGACAAATTCCCTGATAATCGCAATAGGTACAAGCAGTCCCTTTTTTGCTTTTTATCGGCCGGGCTGAAATTTCACCACTGTAAATTTCCACCAGCAGTTTTTTTACCAGTGTCCGTACATACTGAATCAGATCGTTAAAATCCTGCGGGTCAAGTACTTCTTTAATTGGCAAAATTTCGGAATCATTGCCCGCCTCATCCATAGCTTTTATGACATCCTGATTATCACTGATCAAACCGTTTAAGCGAAATTCCCGATTTAGGTTTTTTTGCAGTTGCTCGGCAAAGTCTGCCCGGGACTTGTCAATTTCTGTACCCACTACCGGATCATCTACATGAAAATACAGGATTCCACCAGGCATTAAATTTTCTTCTTTTAACACTGACAGACAGCCATCCATATAAACCACCAATTGCAGTGAAAGGCCATAATAAATATCTTCATAACGCAGATTTTTTTTACCGGTTTTATAATCAATGATTTTTACCCAGGTTTGACCATCCTTTTGATAAAGATCTACCCGATCGATTTTCCCATATAGGGAAAAATCTTCCTCAAGTCCCTTGATTGGCTGTTCAAAAATAAACTCGGATTGAAAGGGTACAAAATCTCCGACAAGCAGCTGATTAATTAAATGGTCAATTGACCGTTTGCCCACCCGCTCCAGTTTTTTACCCAAATATCGGTTGGATGCCGAACTGTTGAAAACATTAGTCTTGATGCCTGGCAGATTTTTTTGCATCAGTTGAGATATTTTTTTCTCTTTTTCATCTTCGGACAAACTGGCTAGATTTATCTGGTCGGCTTTAGCCCATTTAAAAAATTCGTCCACCACCTGATGCAAAAGAGTCCCAATTTCTGGCGCAGCCACCTCATAAATCAGGCGGTCTCCCGGTTTTAAACCATAAGCGACAAAATGGGAGAAGGGACACTTTTGATACTGTTCCAGCCTGGTGACCGAAGACCGCATTTTTTTACCATAGAGTTTCAGCGCCTGGTCCGACGTTAATTTCCTGTTGGTTTGCTGATATTCCGTAGCTTTCAGGGCTGTTTCAATTTCATCCTGATAGCTGTTTTCAATAAACCAGCCATGAACCGCCTGCCAGATTGTCGCCTGCTCATCAGAATATACCTTGCTCCCTTTTAAAAAATGGATCAGGTCCCAGATGGTTACTTCCGGTCGACTGATTTGATTCAGGGTTTGGTCACTGCTTATATCCAGGCTGGAATGAATTTTAAGAGATGTGAAGATCTTCAAGATGCGTTCCAGTAACAGACTGGGCTGAAGACTGTTGCCTTCGAGATCAGAAAGTGGCCAGAAAATGAAAAGTTTTTCCTTGGGTCTGGTTAGGACATCATAAATCAGGAAATTTTCCTGCTCCATCTGAAAGGCTAAGTTATTTTGAAAGTGCAGATCAAAATTCATCAGCACTTTACGCTCAGCGTCTGTAATTAAGTTAGGCTCAGAACCGGTGCCGGGGATTTTTCCTTCATTCATCCCAAAAACCAGTAACGCCTTGTAGTCACTGTTGCGGCTTCTTTTTAAGTCCGTGATATTGACAAAGTTGCCATATGGCGGAATGACGCCCAACTGATAATCCTGAATGCCACTTTTTAAAAGTCTCACATATTCTTTAAAATCAACACTTTCTTGGCCCAGGGTTTTAACCAACTGGTCAAAAACTGCCATCAGGCGGGTGAAAATCTGGTCGTATGTTTCCTGAACCTCAAAATTATCCGATTCCCCCAGCTGTTGGGAAATTTGATCAAGCTGATCATTAACCTGCGTATCCACCAGAAAAGTGTAAACCGCTTCGGTCATTTCTTTAAAACTTTTCTGGCCTTTGACTCGATCCTCCAGAGCCATCAGTGGCTGCATTACTTTTTCCCGCAATGCATTGAGTTCTTCCAGGTCTAAAGATGGATTCTGACTAACTTTTAAGAATTTATTTTTCCAGTGATAACCTTTAATGCCGAATTCCAGGGCGTAGTTTTCCAAATCCTGACTTTCCGCCAGGGTAATTGGTGAAAAGCCGGTTTTTATATACCCCATCAGTTCGTCCTGCCGATAATTGAAGCAGATTGCTTCCAGCGCCGAACTAAGCGCCTCAATTAGGTGATTGTCTCCAATTGGACGCAGTTCATCAAGGAAAAAAGGAATCCCAAACTGGGTAAAAACCCCTTTAATAATACTGCCGTAAAGTTCCAGATCCCCGTCAGAACAACAATATCCCGATAATCATAAGCCTCTTCACGAATCAGCCGCAAGATGGCCCGAGCTCCATTTTCCACTTCCTCCCACACATTCTGACTCTGAAACAGTTTGATGTTTGCCGCCGCTTCTGCCCAGACAGCAGGCGGATAGGCAAAGAGGTTTTTCTCCAGAAAACAGATTTCTGGGGCGCAAATTTCTTTTTCATTAACAGGAATCAGTGAAAAAGAGACCTCTTCCGTAATACCGATTTCTTTAAGCCGCTTCATAGTATTGGCAGTCAAATCAAAAACATTGGCATCCGGAGAGCCTTCCGCATAGGGAAGGGCTACAATTAAATCAACGGCAGCAACCATCAGGTTTCTGATCATTTGATAGTCCTGGGCTGAAAAATTCTGAAAACCGTCAATCCAAAAGCTGGCATTTTTCACAAATGATGCCTGAGGGATTTTTTCCACAAACAATTGATGCAGATCATTGTCATCAATCCGATCCTCTCCCAGCAGAAGATTGTATTCCTGATAAATCAGCCTGATGTCATCGAGTTTCTGTTTAAGCAGACCAGCCGATAATTCTGCGGTCACCTTTGAAAGATCCTCAGGTTGGGTTTCATTTTCTTTTAGTTCGGCAATGAGGTCACTAATTTTTTGCGAGAACCCAGACTTTTGCACCGAACTTTTGTACATCACCAAATTTTCCTGGACCTGGATCATGGCTTTATGCATGAGCATATTACGACCATGCTGATCAAGCACTTTAATCATTAGCCCGCCGGTTTCTTTTAAAACCCTGACGGCTAAACGCTTGGGCGAAAGCACTTCAACCCCGCTTAAACCATTTTGTCCGATCACCTCGATCAGAGCCCTTTCGGCTCCCAGAGTAAACTGTTCAGGAACAATCAGAAAAAGATTATCCTGCCCCTGCGCCTGCGCTGTTTCAATCGCCTGATATACCGCCTGGCTAAGCTGCGCCGATCGCCGCCCGGTCATAATCTTCAAACCCATAAGCGCCTCCTTTTTCTCCAAATAAAAACAGGCGGTTAAACCGCCTCAGTGTGTAGACAAACCCCGCACCGACCAATTGGATTTCGTAGTCCGCGCGCGGATTCGTACAGTTGCCCAATTTGAAATCGCTAATTATAGGTATTTTCCAGCAACTGTTCGCCCCGAGGCGGACAACTGAAAAGCCAATTGTCGGTGCTCAAGTATTCAGAATTAACTTTGTCTTCAGTCTGAGGCGGTTAAACCGCCTTTTATACTGTTACGAAACCGACTTTTTTACGCACCTTGGCCAGGGTTCTCCAGGCAATTCTTGAAGCCGCTTCCGCATTGTTTCGCATAACCTGCTCCAGATAGCCCTTATCAGCCAGTAGCTTTTTATATTCTTCCTGCACCGGACTAATCGTATCAGCCACTGCTTCACCAACTTTGAGTTTGAAATCACCATATCCCTTGCCGGCAAATTCTGCTGTGATGGCATCAAGAGAAGCGCCGTTGGCGCAGGCATAAATTTCCATCAAGTTGGAAACACCGGGTTTATTTTCCCGGTCATAGCGAACTTCCATCTCCGAATCAGTTACTGCCCGTTTAAACTTTTTAACAATTTGTTTGGGATCGTCCAGCAATGAAATAAAAGCATTTAAGTTTTCATCAGATTTGGACATTTTTTTTGTCGGCTCCTGCAGACTCATAATGCGCGCCCCTGACTCGCCAAAGATCGCTTCCGGTACCTTAAACACCTCACCATAGGCCTGATTGAATCGCACCGCCAGATCTCTGGCCAATTCCACATGCTGGCGTTGATCACTGCCAACTGGTACATAGTCGGTCTGATAAAGCAGGATATCCGCCGCCATCAGAACAGGATAATCAAATAAGCCAACGCGAATATTCTCACCCTGTTTCTGGGCCTTGTCCTTAAACTGAGTCATCCGGCTCAACTCACCCATATAGGCATTACAGTTTAAAATCCAGGTCAGTTCTGCGTGTTCCGGTACCATTGACTGGACATACAAGATCGATTTTTTCGGATCAATGCCCAGCGCTAAAAGCAGGGCCAATGATTCATAGGTACGCCGTCTTAAATCTGCTGCTACCTGTGGCATGGTAATCGCATGCATATCCACCACGCAAAATAAACTGTTGTAGTCATCCTGCAGTTTAACCCAATTTTTCATGGCACCAAAATAATTCCCGATGGTAAAAGTCCCCGATGGCTGAATACCACTGTATACAATTTTCTTTTCTTCCATTTAAGTTCTCCTCTTCAAGCCCTTATTCAATAACACTTAGCTCTGTTTCAATCAGATTGTCGCAGTTAAGATCCAGCTGATCGATGATCCGTTCTGAAACATCCCGGCCAGCGGTAATAAAAATGGTCGTTGACCCTTTATCCTGACGGTCACAGAAAAATTCACGCTCTTTAAAATACGCCTGCATCTGTCGCATTAAACCATTAGCCGGGTTAATCAAGGTCAGGTCTGGATAAATTTCTCTGATTGTTCCCGCTACAATGGGAAAATGCGTGCAGCCAAGCAACAGTTCCTCAACCATAACCCCCTGCTTGAGACCTTTTCTGAGAATCGGTTCCACCGCTTCACGAATATTATGCTTAAGATCATCCAGATCTTTTTTGCCATCATTAATAACTTTTGCCAAAGTATGCGTTTCCTGAGCAATATAATGAAGATCTCTGGTCAAAAGAGCCAGTTCGTTTTCATAGCCGCGATTTTTAACCGTTGCCGCCGTCGCAATCAGGCCCACCATACCGCGATCTCTCATTAAAAGCGTTTCCTGAACTCCAGCTTCAATAACACTAAACAGTGGCACAGTTGAGGTTAGTTCATTAATCAATGAAGACAGGGTATTGCAAGCCAGTACAATGGCCTTGACCCCAAACCCCTCTAATTCCCTGATAATGGCATTACCAAGACGGATCAGTTCTTCATTTTCCCGCTCGCCATATGGCATTCGTTTGGAATCACCGAAATAAATATAGTTTTCGTTTGGCAGACGATGCTGCAGCTCTTTTAACACAGTAAATCCGCCTACCCCCGAGTCGATTAGCCCGATGGGATCACAATTATTCATGCAGATCCTCCGCCTGAGTACGGAAGCTGATACCATTTTCTGTACTCATGGATTCAACTATCGCCAGCGATTCCAAATGAACTCCCTGAGCTCGCAAAGTATCACCACCGCCCTGAAAGCCTTTTTCAATCGCGATACCAACCCCAACAAGGCTGGCTCCGGCCTGTTTGACTATATCTTCCAGACTCTCCACGGCTTTCCCATTGGCTAAAAAATCATCAATGATCAAAATTCGATCCTGCGGACTGATGTATTTTTTTGATATCATAATTTTGTAGGACTGCTGCTTCGTATAGGAATAAACATCACTGTAATATATATCATCATCTAAGTTTAAAGATACCGTTTTTTTTCCAAAAACCACCGGACAATAGTCAAAATATTTTGAAGCAAGGGCCGCGATAGCAATCCCTGATGTTTCAATCGTTAAAATTTTATTGACTCCCTCTCCGGCAAAGCGTCTGGCAAATTCTTTCCCCATTTCTTCGAACAAGGCAATATCCAGCTGATGATTTAAAAAGGCATCTACTTTTAAAATGCCACCATCCTTGACTGTTCCGTTGGTTCTGATTCTATCTTCTAATAACTCCATTAGCTGCTCCTTTAATCTCAATCGAGTTATTATACCATACTCCACTCCTTTAGAAAACTTTAACTTAAAAAAGAGCCCTGCATTTAAAATGCAGGGCCAGGCTTTATTCTTTATGGGCGGCTTCGATTACTTTTTCGGCAATGATTACCGGTGCTTCTTCATAGCGGACAAATTCCATGGCGAACTCACCTCGCGCCTGGGTCATTGACCGCAACTCAGTGGCATATTTAAACATTTCCGCCAGTGGCACTTCGGCCAGGATTTTCTGTTTGTCGCCTTCGCTGGGTTCCATCCCCATGATACGACCGCGTTTTTTGTTGAGATCGCCCATAATATCCCCCATATATTCATCTGGGACGATAATTTCCACGTGATAGATGGGTTCCAACAAGACCGGTGAAGCCTCCTTCATTCCTTTTCTAAAGGCCAAAGTCGCTGCCATTTTAAAAGACATTTCGTCGGAATCCACAGCATGATAGGAGCCGTCAAAAAGTGTGGCTTTGACTCCTGTAACCGGATAACCAGCCAGCACGCCTTCATTCATGCAGGATTCCAGCCCTTTTTCTACCGCCGGAATAAAGTTTCGGGGAACGGAACCACCAACAACCTTGTCAACAAATTCAAAGGGCGCATTAGGATCAGCACCTGGTTCAAAATCAACATATACATGGCCAAACTGACCACTTCCGCCGGACTGTTTTTTATGTTTGCCTTCAGCAGTAGCTTTTTTCCTAATCGTTTCACGGTAAGGCACTTTCATGTCTACCAGATTGACCTCGACGCCAAATTTATTGCTCAGTTTTTGAGAGATGATTTCCAGATGCATTTCGCCCAGGCCGGAAACCAGGGTCTGTTTGGTTTCATTATTACGGCTCATCAGCATCGTTGGATCTTCTTCCTGTAGGCGGTGCAGGCCGGTTGCCAGTTTATCAATATCGGCTTTGGTTTTAGGTTCGATGGCCATCGAAATAATTGGTTTAGGAAAGACAATTTTGTCATAAATAATCGGATTTTTCTGTGTACAAAGGGTATCGCCAGTTATCGTTTCAGCTAGTTTTGAAAAAGCGCCGATATCTCCCGCTTCCAGTTTTTCCACTTCAATCTGTTTATTACCGCGCAGCATATAGATATGATTGGCCTTTTCCTTAATTTCCTGGCTGGCATTATAGATTTCAATTGAATGATCCAACACGCCCGACATAACTTTAAAAATTGAAAGTTTTCCGACGTAAGGGTCAGCAATGGTTTTAAATACCAGCGCTGAAAATGGTTCCGTGTTGACACACTTTCTGTCAATCTCTTTATTATCCCGGGGATCTTTTCCCGTCTCAAACTTGCCGTCTCCAGGTGATGGCAAATATTCAATCAACATATTTTCCAGCGTTTCAACGCCAATATTCATGGTTGCCGAAGTACATAGAACCGGTAGCAGTTCTCCGTCCAGAACCCCTTGACGAATCCCAGAATGAATCTCGTTGCGAGTCAGTTCTTCGCCATCGAAATATTTTTCCATCAGCTCTTCACTGGTTTGCGCAACAGATTCCATGATCATTTCCCGATATGGCTGGAGTTCTTCCTTCATATCATCGGGAACTTCTACATCGAAGCAACGATTGTCTTTACGGCGGCTACCGGTCATATCAACGATATTGACAACCCCCTCCATATTTTCTCCCTGCCCCATCGGCAGTTCAAAAGGCAGGACCTTATTACCGAATTTTTCTTTTAACTGCTCCATCACTGTAGCAAATTCAGTATTTTCACGATCCATTTTGTTTACTACAATAAAACCAGGAATATTTTTCTTCTGTAAAATTTCAAAAGCTTTCTCTGTTCCGACCTGTACTCCTGATAATGCATCGACGACAATGACCGCCGCATCGGCAACACGAAGCGCTGCATAAGCATCTCCAATAAAATCAAAATAACCGGGTACATCTATAAGATTAATTTTGTGGCCACCAAACTCTATTGGAACGACAGATGAAGAAATTGAAAAGTGTCTTTTCTTCTCTTCCTGATCGAAATCAGATAGGGTATTGCCTTCTTCAATTCTCCCCATGCGATCTACCACACCTGCGTTAAATGCCAAGGCTTCAGTCAATGTTGTTTTCCCACTTCCGCCATGACCCAGTATAAGAATATTTCGGATGTTTTTTGTTGGATACGTTTTCATGCTGTTTCCTCCTTGCGTTTTAGCCAACCAATTTTTGGTTTTAGTCGTAATGTTATTTTATAATATTTTACCGGAATATGCCAGCCTTTATTAAAACTTTGGCAAAATAAAAGAGCAACCCCAAAACAATCGTAATTTACGCTTGTTTTGGGGCTGCTTTTTTATAAATCTTCTTTCAACTTCATCATTACTTTTTTTTCGATCCTTGATACAGTCATCTGTGACTTATTGATCAGATCCGCTACTTCTTTCTGGGTTTTGCCCTTAAAAAAGCGTTGCTCCACGATAATTTTTTCAACCGGATTAAGGTCTCTGATTTTATTTTTGAGCATATCGATATTTTCAACATTCTCCATGTTATTATCAACATTTCCCAAGAGATCCATTAAAGTAACCTCCTGACCATCCTGATTACTCTCGTACTCCATCGACAATGATTTTGGATAATAGGCATTTGAGCTTTCCATTGCCCGGATAATAGCTTCTTCAGATATTTCCATATAATCAGCTATTTCAGAAATAGTTGGTGATCGCATTAATTTATGTTCAAGTAGTGCTCTTGTCTGATTGATTTCACGATTTAAATCCTGAACTTTACGGGGAATTCGGATCAGCCATTCGCGATCTCTATAATAGCGTTTGATTTCACCAATAATTGTTGGTGTGGCAAAGGTATCAAATTCATAACCTCTTTTAACATCAAAACGCTCAACCGCGTACATTAAGCCTAAGCAGGCAACTTGATAAATATCGTCATTATCGCCACTTTTGTGTCCATATTTCCGGGATAAAATCCGGGGAATATAAAGATAATTTTCAATTAGCCGATCGCGCAGCTCTCGCTCTCTTGTCTGTTCATACTGCAAGAACAACTCTTTGGCGTCTTCTTTACTGATTTTTCGTTCATACTTCATTGCAGACTGATCGGTTTTTAACCATGCGAATCGAGGTGCCCAGTCCTCTGCGGCTGACAATCTCAACCTGGTCCATCAGTGATTTAATAATAAACAGACCAAATCCGCCTACCTGTTCGCCGTCCAGTTTTGGCGCCATAACAGAGTCCGGTTCAAATCCCATCCCGTTATCGCTGACTGTGAAAGTTAATGATCCTTCATCGACGACATAAGTCAGCTCATAAGTGCCGTTTTCATTCTGGCTGTGACTCAAAGCGTTGGTGCAGGCCTCAGATACCGCCACTTTAAGGTCTTCTACATCCTCAATGGAAAAGCCCATATTATTGGCAACTGAAGCAATGGTTAATCTGGCCAGGCTCACATATTCAGGCTTTGCCGGCAGCATCAGTGTAATATTATCCATTTTCTTTCCTCTTTCAGCGCTTTCCTCCGGAGTTCTCGATCACTTCAATAATCTTATCCACACCGGTCAGTGAAAGCAATTTTTTAACGTTGGGTTTTGGGTTTTTCATCACAATTTTCTGGCCTAATTCCAAGGTTTTGTTTCTCATTTCAATGAGGACACCCATTCCGGTACTATCGATATAAGATAAATCAGTACAGTCCAGAATGATTTTCGGAGTTTTCTGATTCATCGATTTTTCAATTGATTCTCTAAATTGGTCAACCGAGTAAATGTCCACCTCGCCTTTGATCTTTATGATGGTCTGTTCTTCATTCATACCCATTCTGATCACACTCTCCATTCATCTTAAAATACAATCAGGTCCAATGAGATATTAACCATTGGACCTCTCAGTTTTAATTTATTTAAGCACTTTTCTTTTTAGAGAACTTGGATGACTGCAAGACACTCGAGACTTTTTTCAGCATTCCAGCGAGTTTGACGGCCGGATCAATCACATCAGACTTAATCACATTGATCGCTCCTTCAACTTCGTCTACCATATCATTCGCTTTATCCAGCACTTCCGCTGATGATTTGGTGATGCTGTCAGCATTACTGATGATACTGTGAAGTGCCATGCGGTTTTCTTCCAATAGTCGATTCATCGAGTCAAATGTCTGGGCTAAATTTTTTAAAAGTTTAACCAGATAAACAACCCCTACTACGAAAGCGATCCCGATCAGTAAAATTGCCAGTTCCCACATGCTAAAATTCAAAGTTATCATCGACGCCTATTCCTTTATTTCTTCGTCTTCTTCAAGTATTTCAGCTTCGGCAGCTAGCTCAGCTTCTTCTTTTTCAAGGGCATCGAGCTCTTCACTTAGCTCTTCAATATCCTGCTCAACTTCATCCTGAATTTCCTGGATTTTACTTTCAATCTTATTTTTATACTGGCTCAGTTTATCGGAAACCTGATCTTGCACATCCTGAAACTGTTCCTTAAGATTTTCGCCATATTCCATTGCCTGATCATATGCATTGCCAAGAACTTCTCCGGTACCTTCAGAGATTTTCTTTCTGGTTTCGTCTCCTGAAGACGGTGCCAATAAAAGTCCCAGAGTTCCTCCTATGACAGTCCCCAAAAACAGACCACCGACAAAAAACAGTTTGTTGTTCTTGCTACAGCTCATATTAATTCCTCACTTTCTGAATTGTATTACTATATTTTACCTTAAAATTAGTAAAAACACCAGCTTTATAGCCTATTATTCACCAAATTTATCATTAATTAATTGTACCAACGCATCAACTGCTTCCTGTTCATCAGGACCTTCAGCCGAAATCTCAATGGTTGTACCCTGAGCAATTCCTCCCGCCATAATTCCCATGATGCTTTTCGCATTAATGGAAGAGCCATCCTTGATGACATGAATTTTTGATTTGAATTTACCCGCTGTCTGTACAAACATTGATGCCGGGCGGGCGTGTAAACCTGTTGCATTTAATACTGTAACTTCCTGTTTAATCATAATTATTCCTCCACTTATCTTAAATTGTAATCTTTAACTTTTCTAAGGTGTTTTTGACATATTCCTGCACTTCTTCACCGGATTCCAGATTCAGTGCTGTTTCTGCCAACTTTTTCGCATCTTCATAGCGAATGCATCGAATGAGTTTTTTAATTCTGGGAATGGACAAAGCTGACATACTAAATTCGTAAAGCCCCAGTCCTAAAAGTAGCATTGCCGCCAGTGGATCACCTGCCATTTCACCACACATTCCCGCGAAAAATTGAGGCTGACCATTCGTTGCTGATGTGACCTGCTTAATCAATCTTAATATCGCCGGATTAAATGGATCATAGAGATAGGACACATCCTGGTTCATGCGATCAACGGCCAGCGTATATTGGCAAAGATCATTGGTTCCGATGCTGAAAAAATCAACCTCTTGAGCAATAATGTCTGCGGTCATAGCAGCCGAAGGAATCTCAATCATCACACCAACTTTGACATCTTTATCGTAGGGAATATTTTCTTGTGCTAATTCCCGCATACATTCTTTTAAAATGCTTTTAGCCTGTCTAACCTCGGTAATGGATGAAATCATTGGAAACATGATGTGGGCATTACCATAAACGCTGGCTCTAAGAATTGCTCTTAATTGCACTTTAAACATTTCCACTTCCCTAAAACAAAGACGGACTGCCCTTAAGCCTAAAAAGGGATTAAGTTCTTCTTCAAGGGGCAGGTAAGGGAGCTTTTTATCGCCACCAATATCCAGAGTTCTAATAATAACTGGCCCATCAGGAAAAGCTTCCAGCACTGACCGGTAAGCCGCCAGCTGCTTTTCTTCACCCGGCATGGTTTCGGAATTCATGTAAAGAAATTCTGTACGATAAAGACCAACGCCTTTACCACCATTTTTTATCACACTATTAACATCTGCCGGTTCACCGATGTTTCCGACCAGTTCTACTTTATGCCCATCAAGGGTTACTGCTTCCTGATCCTTTAAAGCGCTCAGTTCCACCAGATAGTCGACATACTTCTTTTGTTTTTCATAGTAGCTTTTCAGCGCCTTCTCGTCCGGGTTGACAGCCACCGATCCATCAATACCGTCGACGACAACAAGATCGCCATTTTTGACGGTTTTCGTGATATCACAGAGGCCTAAAACGGCGGGAATTTCCAGACTCCTGGCCATAATTGCCGTATGCGAAGTTCGGCTGCCAATATTTGTGACAAAACCGACAACTCTGGCTTTGTCCATTTGCGCTGTATCCGATGGTGTCAAATCATCAGCAATAATAATGGCATCCTCGGACAGCTTTGACAGATCTGCCTGGCTTACACCCAGAATATTATTAACAACCCGGCTGCCCACGTCTTGAATGTCTGCCGCTCTGGCTCTAAAATAGGGATCATCCATTGCATCAAAAATATCATAGAAACGATTGGTAATTATCTCAGTCGCATACTCAGCAAAGTATCCGTTTTCAGTAATTTCGGTTTCAATTCCTTCTGTGAATTCCGGATCTTCAAGAACCATGGCATGGGCTTCAAATATTGCGCCTTCTTCCTCCCCCAATTCCGCAACAGCTTTTTCCTTGATTTTTAGAAGCTGCTCTGAACTTTCTCTGAGCGCTTTTTGCAGTCTTGCTATTTCAACCTGCGCATCAGGCGCCTGGCCTTTCTGAATATCCACAATTATTTTCTCATAAACAATTGCTTTAGCAACAGCTATACCAGGTGACGCAATAATTCCTTCCTTAATTATCATAATTTTCTCCTTGGCGAAATTCTTCCTAAAAAGTTTTCAAATTACAACTTATTTCTACCTTCGAAAGCCTTAATAATGGTAATTTCATCTGTATATTCAAGATCAGCACCGATGGGAATCCCTTTAGCCAGACGCGTAACAGTAACCCCTAATGGTGTAATCAGGTTGCCTAGATACATGGCCGTGGCTTCCCCTTCAACGGTCGCATTGGTCGCCATAATCACCTCTGTGATCTCTTCTTTGCCAATTCTTAAAAGCAATTCACGAGCCTTGATATCTTGCGGACCAATACCATCAAGCGGTGATATCGCACCATGCAAAACATGGTATACGCCATGATATTCCCGGGTTTTTTCAATAGCATAAATATCTCTGCTGTTCTGAACGACACAAATAAGACTTGCATCCCGTTTGGGATCGCTGCAGATTTCGCAGATTTTCTGATCCGTAATATTAAAACAGTTTTCACATAGCATAATCCGGTCTTTAGCCGCATGGATAGCGCCTGATAACTGATTGATGTCTTCTGCTGGCAGATTAATGATATGAAAAGCTAGTCTTTGAGCCGTTTTCTCTCCAATTCCAGGCAGTTTTGACAATTCCTGAATTAGACGATCCAAAGTTTTCGGATATGCACTCATTTACATTAAACCTGGAATATTCATGCCTCCAGTAATTTTTGCCATTTCACTGTTGACCATTTCATCTGCTTTCACCAGGGCTTCATTTACAGCTGCCATGACCAGATCTTCAAGCATTTCCAGATCATCTTCATCGACAACTTCAGGTGAGATATTAATTGAAACAATATTTTTTTTGCCGTTTGCTACAACTTTTACTGCACCGCCTCCGGCCGTTGCTTCAACTTCTTTTTCCTCAAGTTCAGATTGCATTTTGGCCATATCCTGCTGCATTTTTTGAACCTGTTTCATCATATTATTCATGTTGCCGCCGCCCATCCCACCGGGCATTTTTCGTTTTGCCATTATATCCTCCTAGACAATTCAATTTAACTTAAATATTATACCATTAATTTATGATATTTCACAAAATCTTTTTTACTGCTGAGAGATTTCAATAGAAGGATCGTTAACAATCCTTTTAGTTTTTTCCATTATATCAAGTTCCGAAAAATCTTCTTTTTCAACTTTTACAGTCACTTTAATATCCTGCCCAGTTTCTTCCCTTAAAATATTTTCAAATTCTTCCCGATGCTGGGGCGTGTCAATAAAACTAACATAACTCTGATCCTCTTCAGCAAAGGCAATGCTAAAAATCTTCCCATCAAATTCCGGATGAGCCTTTTTTAAAAACATACATTGAGCTGGGCCAATCTGTTGGCAAAGGCGTTCAAATATTTTTCCGGTCATTGGTGATAGGTCTTGTGCCTCCTGCTGAATTTGCGGCTGTTCGGGATGCGATTTTTTTTCTTCTACTTGTATATCTGGCTGGGCTGTAGCTTTACCCTGGTTTCTATGCGTCACTTGAACTGCTTCACTTTTAGGTACTGCATTTTTATCAGTCTTTTTAGGTGGTTTACTTTTCTGCAATGGGCTGACGGGCAGTATATCGGCCTCATCTCTATCCATTGCTAAACGGAGACACGCTATTTCAAGGATCACGTCTTGGAGACTACTGTATTTCATCTTGTTCTTTTCTTGTATTAAAAAATCGGTCATGTCAGCCAGTCCCAGTAATGAAACTGAGCAAGCTAACTCATCATAAGCCTCAATGCTTGCCTGATTTAATTTTAAAATCCGCTCTTTATGTTGACCTGTGGTTTTAACAATCAGCAGATCTCTAAGGGTTTTGATGATCTGATCCATAATTAAAACACTTTCTCGTCCAGAATCCTTCAACTCGCGAAGTATTATAATCACAGCGCCTGTATCCTTGTTTATAATATTACTAATCAGGTGGTTGATCTGACTTTGTCCTGCCATGCCTAAAAAAGAAAGCATCTCCTCATATTCGATGCTGCCTTGTTCGTCTTTCAGATCGATGATCTGATCCATCAAGCTTAAAGCATCTCGCATGGATTGATCCCCACGTTCAGCGACCAGGAAAAGACTCTCATCACTAATTTTAAGGTTCAAATCCTGACTGATTTTTTTAAGCTGACTGGCAATGAGATTGACAGAAATCGGTTTGATTTCGAAGCGCTGACAACGTGACAAAATGGTCGTTGGACATTTCTGCGGTTCAGTTGTCGCAAGAATGAAGACAATATGTTCTGGTGGTTCCTCCAGTGTTTTTAAAAGCGCATTAAAAGCTTCTTTGGTGAGCATATGGACTTCATCAATGATATAAACCTTATATCGGCCGATAACCGGTGGATATTTTACTTTTTCCCGAATTTCCCGAATTTCATCAACCCCACGATTTGAAGCCCCATCGATTTCGATGATATCCATGACACCAGAAGAATCAAGCTTTTTACAGACCTCGCAACTATTACATGGGTTGCCATCCTGATTATTAGGACAGTTAATCGCCTTGGCAAAAACCTTGGCCAGCGAGGTTTTTCCTGTCCCCCTGATCCCGGAAAAAAGATAAGCATGTCCAATACGATCATATTTTATCTGATTTTTTAGTATCTTTATTATACTTTCCTGACCAACTACTTCATCAAAGTTTTTTGGTCGATATTTGCGATATAATGCTAAGTAACCCATAAATTCCTCTTTTCTATAATTTTTATTATAGACTACTGATACGCTTTTGTATAGACTTCTAACCTAAAAGCAAAAGAAAAATCCGTACATTTAAGAATGCACGGATCTTATTTTACATCAAATAGAAGGGCAGATTTTTTTTCTTTTGGTCTTTTTCTTGCGCCTTCTTTTCTTCTTCAGCTTTCTTCTTTTCAAAAATAAGTTTTCTGGCTTCTTTTTCTCGGGCAATAGCACGTTCTGCCGCTTTCGCACTTAATTCATTCAGCCGTTCAACCTTTTTCTTCAAGGCTTCGGCAATATCTTTCTCTTCGGTTTTTATAACTTTTTCTGTCTTTTGGGCAAGAGAGGCTATCTCATCTTTGACAGTAACCGTTTCTTTTTCCGACTTTTGTTTAACTTTTTTAGCAATTTCTTTAGCATGCTGTTTGACTTCCTTAGCCCTATCTACAGCCTCCGTCACTACTTTTTTCTTTTCTGCCATCTCAGCTTTTAAAGCAGCTTCCGCTTCGGTCTTTTTCTTAGCCTCTTCGTCGGATTTCTTCTTGGCCTCTTCTTCGGCTTTTTTCTTAGCTTCTGCTTCGGCTTTCTTCTTGGCTTCTGCTTCAGCTTTTTTCTTAGCCTCTTCTTCGGCTTTCTTCTTGGCTTCTGCTTCGGCTTTCTTCTTAGCTTCTGCTTCGGCTTTTTTCTTAGCCTCTTCTGCAGCCTTCTTTTCTGCTTCTGCTTCGGCTTTTTTCTTAGCCTCTGCTTCGGCTTTCTTCTTGGCTTCTGCTTCGGCTTTTTTCTTAACCTCTTCTGCAGCCTTCTTTTCTGCCTCCGCTTCGGCCTTTTTCTTAGCTTCTTCGTCGGCTTTCATTTTAGCTTCCGCTTCAGCTTTTTTCTTAGCCTCTTCTGCGGCCTTCTTTTCTGCCTCCGCTTCGGCCTTTTTCTTAGCTTCTTCTGCGGCCTTCTTTTCTGCCTCCGCTTCGGCCTTTTTCTTAGCTTCTTCGTCGGCTTTCATTTTAGCTTCCGCTTCTTTTGCCGCTAAAGCCGCAGCCTCGACAGCATTTTGATCAGTATCATCACCTTTATTCTCTTTACCTGTGATGGCACTGCCGACCTTTTTTAAGAAATCATCAAGTTTACCCATATCTTCCTTCTCCACTTCGTTTGAATTGCTGGATTGAGAGTTTTCCTGTGTATTTTCTTTTACTAATTGAGATTTCGTTTTATTTTTTCTGGCCATGATAACCTCCTTTTGTTTTTTTTCTATAAATGACCCTGGTTCATTTATAGAAAAAAATCACCTGATATTAAAAAACAAATGACCGAAGCCATTTGTTTTTATATTTTTTTCTATATTTTCTTTTATTAAAACAAAATTTTCTTGATATCTTTATGCGGTGAAGAGATGACAGAGTAACTCGTAATTAAGTTTGATTCTGACATATCATTTTTAGCCGCTTCGATTGCTGTTTTAACAGAAGAAATTTCGCCAGTGATTAATACATAGCCTTTTCCACCCAAGCCTCTTGCAATTCTGATTTCTAAAAGTTCGACATCTGATGCTTTAGCACAAATATCGCCAATCTGAACTGAAGTTATTGCATTAATCGTTTCTACAATTCCCAGTGACTTAACATCCCCGATTTCACCTGCGCCAAGCATAGCCGGCAATACATCTTCATGAATGTTTGGGATCACATAGGATTCCAGCATATGAATGCCACCGATCTGACCTCCGTGTTTAATTGATGCTTGTACCGCTCCCACATCACCACCGATAATCGTAACGTACTTACCGGGACAAAGAGGTGAGGCCATCAGCAGCTCAACATTACCGGATTTTAGCATTTCATCGGTTGCTTCAATCGCAACTGGAATGCTTTTAAATTCCATAAAACCAACTGCTTTTTTCAAAATACCACTTCTTTCTTCTATACTGTGAATGAATTAATTTAACAATTATCTTCTTTGCTTAGATTAAGCAAATACGATTCCTGCTAGGATTGTAAAATTGATAATCTGGAATAAACAGATTGTTACAGCAGGAGGGTCAATATGTGTATCGCAATGACTGTTGAAAGTCATAGCTGCCCACTCACCCATAAATGCTGTAATCATACCTGCGATAGCTCCACCAATGATTGCTGCAAAAGGACTAGCTGTTGCAGTAAACATAATCATTGCCGTTGTTGTTGCCGGCAATACAATGTGATGCCATCCTTCAAAATGGAAACCCATGTGAATCAGGATTAGCGAGAATGCTGCGATACCAAATCCAATTACATTAACAGATGCGAATAAAGCAGCTGCCATTTCATTTGTATCAGCGGCAACACCTAATGCGCCAGCAATTCCACCAAAAACGATACCGATTCCTAAACCATAGGTTAAAATAAATGCTAAACGGTTTCCAGTTGGCACCCAAGCTCTTGTTTCCCCAGCCGGTGTTTTTCCTGTAAGACCTGTTTTACCAAATACTAAACGTACAATAATACCAGATGTTGCTACTGTTAAAGCAACTGTGTCAGTCCAACCTGCACCTGCGCCTTCGCCCAGTAAACCGTCGAAAGCTAAAGTTCCCAGTAATGGTCCCCAAATATACTGAATCAGGAATCCTACCATACCGAAGATACCACCAACGATTAATACCATTGGATCACCAAATTTAACAAGTGGTGTTACGATATCCTGGCCGTTTTCAATGTGATTCTTAGTCATGGCGTAAGCAGCCCCGGCTACAGCACCAGCAAAAGCTATGTGCGGCCCGAAGACAGAACCGAATGAGATCATTCCCACAGCTGGTGATCCAGCAACGCCTGCCAAAACGGCAGCCAAAACTGTTAAACCAGTCATAACAAAGGCAAAAAGCCCACCAAACATTGTAGCTAACAAGCCACCACCGAAAGCAGCAATTAATAATGTAAAGTCCATAATTATCCCCCTTTAAATATGATTTAGGACTCGATGATGATTTTATCACCATCTACGGCAGAAACTCTACCGCTAATACTAGCAAAAATCCTGGCGCCTAATTTACCTTCTGGTATTTCAGCAACGAGTTGTCCTTTATCCACTTGTTCCCCAACTTTAACGACCGGCAGAGCAGGTGCACCAATATGCTGAGATAAAAGCAAGCTGACTTTTTTATAATTGTTTTCCGTTTCAACCATCGGAGCCGGAAGATCATACTTCGTCAGTCCCAATCGTGATACTAAACGATAAACATTGAATTGCTTGTTTTCTCTAAAAGGTACCGCCGATTCCGGCGCGTTATGATGTGGATTTTTGATTCCTCGCCCGCCAAGTTCTCGCTTGAGCATGGTATTGATCTTCCAAGGTTGCAAGTCCATTACACATGCATATTGACATAAGCCACATTCACAGCATAGAAATGCATTTGTAGCTTGAGTGGACGTATCCAAGGTCGAAGCATATGCGGCAATTCGCATCAGTTTATGTGGTTCTAAATTATGTCCTAATGCATATCTTGGACACAGTTCAGTACAATAGTTACACTGCATGCAGGCAATTGCTGCCATTTTCATGGATTCTTTAACCGGTTTTGTTTTTGATATGATAAGAGGATGCATTTTAGGCAGAACAATCAAGCCTTTTGTCGTTTTGGTGATCGTAGAATCCACATCGACAATTTTCCCCATCATCGGACCCCCATTGATAACTACAAATTCATCAATAGTAGTCCCGCCAGCCACTTCTAACGCTTCCTTAACGGTAATCCCCAGCGGTAGTTTAGTGGTTAAAGGTCTTTTTACTTCACCAGTTAATGTTACATATGTATCGATTACAGGCTTTCCTGCGGTCATTATATCATAAATGCCAAGAAGTGTCTCGACATTTATAACCATAGTGTTAACATTTAACGGAATTCCGCCTTCTGGAACAATCCTTTTGGTGGTTTCATACACCAGAACCTGTTCATCACCAGCCGGATAAAAGTTACCCATTTGATGAATTCGAATTTTAGGAAAAGCCACCAATTCTTTTGTTAATGATTCAATCGCAGGTTTGTATTTTTTCTTAAGGCCGATAATGCCTTCCTTAGCTTGTGTTTGATCCATAACAGCCTGGAGTGCTGTCAGCATTTTGACAGCCTCCAGATCCATTAGTTGTTGATCAACGCGCAATAAAGGTTCACATTCTGCGCCATTAACAACAACAGTGTCAACGGTACAGTTTATTTTGACCTGGGTCGGAAAACCCGCCCCGCCGGCACCTACAATACCGGCGCTTTGTACTAATTCAACTAAGTTTGCGCTCATGAACAACACCTCAATTATTTAATGGTAAATCCTCCAACCAAAACACATCTTCTTTTTCGTGTGAATGATTTTGCGGATGTCAGGCCTTCACCAGTTGGGCCAGCAATTGTGAATGTTGTGTAACCTTCGCCACCAACACCAATTCCAGCATAAGAAGGACCGTTTTTAACAAAAATTGTCGTTTGTACTCTTTTTGCCATTTCTGTCAAATTATTGACATTGGTTGAATGCATAATAGCGGTATGACGGTTGCCATGTTCTAAATCACAAGCGACATCAATACCTTCAGCAACGTCTTTAACCCGAATAATCGGTAAGATTGGCATCATCAGCTCTTCTACAGCAAATAAATGATCTTTTGAAGTTTCACAGATGATTACACGTACTGACTTATCAACTTCAATACCAATAGCTTTAAGAATAACACAGGCGTCACGACCAACGAAATCACGGCTTAAACGGCCATTTGGATAAACAGTGTCAGCCAGCTCCTGGATCTTTTTAGGATCAGTTAATTCATAAGCACCATTCTTCTTCATATTGAAGATCAGATAATCTGCCACTTGCTCAACAACAACAACTTCTTTTTCAGCAATACAAGGTAAGTTATTATCAAAACAACAACCATCGATGATATCTTTTCCAGCTTTCTCAATGTCAGCTGTTTCGTCAACTAGTGCTGGCGGGTTACCCGCACCAGCGCCAATGGCTTTTTTACCGCTCTTAAGAACAGATTTAACCACACCAGGTCCACCTGTAGCACAAAGCATGGTAATTTTATCACTGGTAAACATTGTGTTGGCACTCTCAATGGTCGGCTCATATGTTGTTACAATTAAGTTTGCGGGCCCGCCAACTTCCATAATCGCTTTATTTAAAAGTTTTACACATAAGGCAGACACTTTTTTAGCGCTTGGATGAGGGGCAAATACAACTGTATTTCCGCCTGCTAACATACCAATTGAGTTGTTAATAACAGTTTCACTCGGATTAGTTGATGGAGAAACTGCCCCAATTACACCAAATGGTGACTGCTCAATTAATGTTAAACCATCATCACCAGTCATCGCTTCTGCGACGAGATCCTCTACGCCAGGGTTTTATTACAGGCCAGCTCATGTTTTAAAAGCTTATGTTCGTAATTACCCATGCCGGTTTCTTCGACTGCAAGCGCACAGATGGTTTCCATATTTTCTTTTTTGAGCATTTCAGCCCGCATAGCTGCAATCAGCTTGCTTCTGAATGCCAAAGTTGTTCGCATAAATGATTTCTGTGCAGTGAATGCTGCATCAATGGCATTTTCCATATCATTGAAGACCCCAAACTCACCATCTTTAATCGGTTTGCCGGTTTCTACAGCGACATCAATTTCCGCCATTACTTTTTTTACAATATACTCAATACCTGTGGTATCAATATTCATTCCTGGTACCTCCTGGATCATGTTAATCTTAGTCTTTCTGAATTGTCATAAAACTTCCAGCGCACTTTTGGCTATGATCATGTCTTCGTCAACAGATCCTCCGCTGACACCGATACCGCCAACTATCTGACCGCCAATTTTGATCGGATAACCACCGCCAAAAACAACCATTCGGCCATCATTGGTCCACTGTAATCCGTATAAAGAACCTTCTTCTTTGACAACCCCTGCAACCTTATCAGTTGACATTTTGAGCGCATTTGCTGTATAAGCTTTATTGATAGAAATGTTAATGCTTACCATCAAGGCATCTTCCATTCTTTCGAAATAGGTTAAGTTCCCACCTTGATCGACTACAGAAAATACGATTGGCACACCCATTTCTTCCGCTTTAACACGAGCTGCCGCACTCATTTTTTTGGCCAGTCGTAATAATGAAAATTCCTGATCATTATCAGCCGCTAGATTTTCCGGCTCTGCTACATTTTTTATCTTTTCTTTAACAAGACCAACAACGTCTTTCACCACGCCATTAAAGTCTTCCATTCTCGCCAGTACAAAGAGCGTATCCGACAGACGATTGACAAATTTAATCATCTCTGGTCGTACAGCATCTTCCTGCTCACGATTATAGTGAACAATGATACGCTCACCACGTCGGACAACTGTTCGTGCAACATGAAGCGCTGCAGAACTTTTATTCTCGCCCGGGATTACAAAGTCACGCTGAGGTCCGACAATAGCCAAATAATGATCAAGGACTTTTTCCATATAGTCAATATCATTCTGACAGATGCTGTCTTTAAGCATTTCTTTGCCTTTAATGTCGCTCGCTAACTCTGCTCCTAAAACGAAAATTCGTTTTTGCAGGTGGCGAAGAATCTCTTTGATTTCTTCGTCTTCGATGATGGAATAGGCAAAACCGATGGCTGAATTAGCTTCATCCATGGTACCATATGCTTCGACTCTTATATTGTCTTTCCCAGTACGCGATGATCCGAACAATGATGTTTCGCCCTTATCGCCGCCACGGGTATATACATTTGGCATTTGCTTCCTCCTTATACAATTTGAATCTCATCGACAATCCCAACAATTGTCATGTCAAGCGGCGCCATTTTATCGCCGTAGACATATCGGGCGTTACTACCCGATGTAACAATAACGGTTTCGCCAATACCGGCACCCACAGCATCAACAGCAATTGCGGTTGATTGGCTTGAGTATTTTTCAAATTCGCCATACTCATCGATTTTTTTTATAATCAGTAGTTTACACCCCACAAGATTTGCATCTTTTTGAGTTGAAACCACATTCCCAACTACTTTTGCTAACTGCATTGATTCACCACCTTTTAAAATCTGATCATTTTAAGATTAAATGATTCAATAGCCTCTGCGGCGACCCCGGTAATAATAGCATTTTCAGGCACTCGGATAATACCAGCATTTTGGGCCTTTAAAATATCAGTCCTTGAAATAACTTTCTTATTTAAAGTTATTTCGTTCTGTCCACTTTCGTGAGCTGCTGGCATAACAGAATCTTTTGCTTCTACGCTATATTTTTGCCTCGGGTCAGCCTGACACTCGGAAATTGTTGTCTTTGTGCAGGCAGTATATAAATCTTTTGCATCAACAAGTATCATCCCAAAATCTGTTAATGAGTTCATATTTGACAGAAGCATTTTTCGATATCCTGCTGTTGATTTTCCCATACCCGCTTTTACTCGCATAGGATTGTCTGGATCACAAGCATCTTTAGCACCCACTACCGGGATACCAGCCATGAATCCGTGGTTTAGAAGCGATAACAATACCGTATCTGTAATCCCGTTTGCAAATTTTGCAGCTGTGTTAATGGTCATCGTTGCGACGATCATCAAATCAACATCATTGTAGAGTTCTTTCTGGCTTTCAATATTTCCACTGTGATAAATGGTATCCAGGTTCAGTTCCTTTTTAATCGCTTCGGGGTTCTGCACCTTCATGCCATCATCTGAAAGAACAACTTTTAATTGCCAACCTTCTTTTTGTAATTTCGACAGTGAGTCCATCGATTCCTTAAAGCCAATTGTTGCTCCGGTAAACATCACTAACGCTTTTTGGGGCTTTGCATTAATTCTTCTGATTACTTCTTCAACAACCTTTTGAACCAGCAGATCAAAAAGGCTGTCTTCAAGCATTCCCTTCATGTCCATTTCTTATCACCACATTCCTTACCCTTGACAATTAAAGGCTATCCCTAAGGGTGTTACCAATAATGGTTCGACTGGTTTAATGGTTTTTATTCCGGTTTCTGCTTCAAAGATTTTTTCAAAATCATCAAATAAACAGGCCCCACCAACCACATAAATTACGTCCACATCGTATCCGGTTAAAAAACGATTGACAATAGATGCCATTTTCTGTACAACCGGCTTAATAATTGGAAACACTTTCTTTTGTGATTCATTTTTTTTGTATTCTTCTGCTTCTTCAAAGCTGATATGGTGAAAACCTGCCAGGACAAGGCTCATATGAGTCCCGCCAGTCGCTTCATCGGCAGTAAATACCACTTCCCCGTTTTTTATAACACTAATTCCCGTTGTTCCACCCCCAACATCAACGACAGCACCTTCAGTAATTCCTAGCACTGTTGCCGCTGCTGTCGGTTCATCAACAACATTTGTAACAATAAAATCGGCAGAATCAACGACATTGGCGATGATTTTGGTATTTCCTTCAAGAATCCCGGGCGGGATGGCAGTTGCTGCATTGGCGTTGGTTAAATCAACCCCTAAAATTGCTTCAACTTCGCTTTTTAGTTTTCTCACAATCTGGCTTGCACCGAGGTAATCAACGACAATCCCGTCACGAACCACTGATGCGCCCTGCGTAGCTCCGGCAATAGGTCTGTTATTCTCATCTACTACCGCCACCACAATATTTGCTGTTCCTAAGTCAACACCGACTTTTAATTTGCCGGAGTAAGGATTTGCTTTTTTTTCGCGAATCAGTTCAGCCAGCTCAAGTATTGCGTCATTTCCTGATTTCCAGTCCATTTAATCACCTGTTGGGTATAATTTTTAAATATTCATTATTCGAAAGCCCTGCTGCATTGGCTTCATCAGTATCCAGATGCATTTCTAAATCAAATTTATCCGATACTCTAGCCAACACATTACAGAAAATGGTTTTTCGAACACCTTCGGTTTCAACGCAGACATAGTCCTTATCCTTGATGCCCAAAGCTTCAGCTACCGCTGGCGGCATATGAATATGTCGTAATGCAACCATCACACCGCGTTCGAGTGTCACTGTTCCTTTTGGACCTTCTAAAGTAATACCTGGTGTTCCCTCAAGGTGACCAGATTCCGCCACTGGTGCACTGATGCCTAACGTTCTGGCATCTGTCAATGATACTTCTATCTGGCTTTCCGGTCTTGCTGGTCCCAGAACTCTGACTTTGCCAAAGCTACCTTTTGGGCCGACAACTTTAACCGTTTCAGCACAAGCATATTGACCAGGCTGTTTCAAATCTTTCATGTTTGTCAGCTGATGACCTTCACCAAATAGAGTTTCTATGTCAGCTTGTGATAAATGAATATGTTTATTCGAAATACCAAGGACTACTCGATTTGGTGCGCTTTCTGCTTCAATTAATTTTTTGACCGTATTGATTACGATCTGTTCAATAACTTGTTTTTCTTCTGCATTCATGGTAAACACCTTTTCTAAAGGAATCTTCCTTATTCTTCAGTTGAATCAGTTGATTCCTCTTCAACGCTCTCGTCATTTGTCTTTTCTACCGCCGGTGTATAACCAACAGTCTGACTGTTATAAATCAGCTTTTCGATCCCTTCGGCGGGTCTAGGTATTATTTTAACACTAAAAACCCCACGACCGTTAGCGCAAGCTGCCGCTGCTGCTTCACACGCGGCCTTCACCGCACCCACATCACCAGCCACCTTAATGGTCGACATTCCGTCACCTTTGCAGGGTTCATAACCAATGAGTCTGACATTTGCTGATTTAACCGCCGCATCTGCTGCTTCCACTGCTGTGGCCAACCCGATAGCTTCAATTAGGCCAATGGCCTCGCCTCTATTCAAATTAACCCCTCCTTACGACAGTTCAGTATTATCAAGATTCTTAAATGGCATTCGTTTCACAATTCGTGCTGCATTGCTTCCCAAAGCTCTTAAGGTTTCCACATCACTATAAGATGGGACTCTGAAGAGTGGCTGATCTTCTTTTAATTTAATAAAATGAAGTACCACTTCTTTTTCAGTAATTCCAATTCCCACTCCAAGGTGTGATAATTCCGCACCCCGATATGCCAGCTCAATGGAGTCCATTTCCTCGTTTTCTTCAACAGAAAAGGGTAGACCTTCTTCTTCAATGCCATGCAATACATGCGCTACGACACAATTCAATGTTTCATTCTTACCGTGCAATACTTTTATTTCAGGCTTCGGCGCATCGTAATCCATTCGCATCTTATTCACCTTCTCCGTACGCCAGTACGAGTCCAGAAGCAACGGCGTTACGCGGACCTTCAACCCCTCTAATATTGGCACGTCCTGCGACGATGCTGTATTTAGAAAGCGCATCTGTAACCAGCTGCGGTATTTCAAAATCAAGCGCTGATCCGCCGACAAGGGTCACAAATTCCATATCTCGAACATTTCCGGTGGGACTGACGCGTTCCAATGAACGAATCGAATTCACCACAAAAACCTTAGTTTTAGCATCTCGCCGAACCTGTCTGATTCTTTCCATCGAATAATTACCTGGAATTGGTACCATACCAAAAGGTGTCAAAATAACCACTCTGGCGAAGGTTCGTGGATCTAAGGGCTTGTCGTAAAACTGTACTGTGCCGTCTTCATGTCTGATATGAAATAAACTTTCAACTTTAGCCAAGGGATATTTTTTAATATCTTCGGCTAGAGCCAAGTCTTCAAATCCCAGTTCCGATCCAATCAGCAGTGTAACCATATTACCGGCACCCGCTAGATGGATTGATTTTATTTCGTTGGAACGATTAATAATGGCTGCATCAGTAGAACCAGCACCCATATCTATAATCGCCATCGGTTTGTTGCTACCTGGAGTTGTTAAAGCACCACGAATCGCCATATCGGCTTCAACGCCACCTACTTCAACTTTTACACCCAGTTCTTTTTCCAGCTCTTCGGCAATGATATTCATCTGTAAACGATCGGCTTTAACCATGGCGGCAATTCCAACAGCATTTTCCATTGAAAATTCTTCTGCCACACCACCTTTGACCGTTTGCGGGACAAAAGTATCAACTGCCAGTAAATCCTGGATTTTTATGTTGGCCGGCAACTGATCAGTTAGATTCGACATAACCTGTCTAACCTTTTCAAGCATTCCCCCAGCATTTGTTCCTGCTTCACCTTTAATATCGGTAACAGGAGCAACCGAACGAATGGCTTCCATGATCTTTTCGGCACCATCATCCACATTTACCTGAGCTTTTTTAGTTTCGCCCTGTATAATAATCTGACCTGCTGGAATTTTACGTTCTTTAACATCCCCAGCCGGTGTCTTAATAACAACTGCTGACCGATTTCCGATTAGTGCCCGAGAAACAGGGACAACCTGTTTAGTTTCGTCTGAGCTCAACTCAAATACCGTGGCAATACCATACGGATTTGACAACTGTTCAACAACAGATCCCGGTGCCGCTACTTCAATGGCTGCGCGCATATTCAATGGGACTTTATCAATTAAAGAAACTTCATCAACAATTGGAATTTTTTTCTCTAAACGGTTGTTAATTAAAACGCCATCATCACGCTGGACAATGGCACCATTTACATATATGCCGCTTTTGACGGCATTGTTAATAATGCTGGACGAGTTATCAAAATCCACCTCGCGGGGGATAATCACAATAACTGCTGATCCTTTTTCACAATTATTAACTTCCCTTATGTCTACGGTAACCCCCACACCGATCCCCAATCCCCCTGGCGTAGAGGGATTGTGACCGATCATGGTGGATTCCGTAATGATTGTTTCAGTAATAGTTTCCATTGCTACATCCCCGATAACGGGAGCAGCCTCGTTGATTCGAATGAGATCAACATCTTCAACGGTAAGATCAGCTTTTTCCAGGGCTTGTTTTAAAGAGGCAAATACTCCATGAATATTCTGTCGTGTTCCTTTCATGCCAGTGGTATCAACGATCCCACTTGAAAGGAAGTCCATTTTGCCGTCAACATATCGGGCAAGTGCAGTTTCTGTACTCGCATTTCCAATATCAATTCCTGCTAAAATCATATTTGAGTCCTCCAAACAAATTTCCCAAAAGCGCCTCTTTCACCTAAAAACTATTTAGATAAATTCTTTAGATCGCTTTCTTGCATAGTACACGTCAGCAGCTTCAGCAACTAATGAAGCAGAAATCGGTGCATTATATTTTGTTTTTAATTCTTCTGCAATTGCAACTAGTTCATCTTTAGTAGATTTGTAAGGTCGCATTGCATTGTAGATTTCAAGAAGACGAGCATCAGGAACAGCGATTAACTCAGCTGCTCTTCTTAAGTTAAGAGCAAAAGCGCCTCGTTTTACAGATTCAGCTACCTGAGCCTGGAGTTCCAGAGTTTCTGGACGAATTCTTAAATCTTCTGGCTTTAATTCGCCAGATAATAATTTATCGATAGTTAATTCTTTTAAGCCTTTACCTGTAGCTGATTTAATCAGTTCTGGTTTTTTATCGCCAATTGGATAATCAGCAGCTGTAACTGTTCCAGCACTGGCAGCTGGAGCTGCAGCGGTACCCATAGAACTCATTACCTGTTTTACGATCTGTTCTAACATTTGTTCTTGTGTCATTCTGGTCACCTCCACTTATACAAACGAAACTTGCTGTTCAATGGCCTTTTTACCATTCACAACATGTTCAGTTTCTTTAATATGTAACAGCGCTGCTTTAGCCTGGTAAGCAGGTCGAGCCATCTGGTCATTTCTAACAGGCACTGGTTTTGGGCTTTCACCTTTTGCATATTTAGCAGCATTTTTCCCAATAGCTCGATATGTTTCTAAATCGATTAGTGGAGCCTGTGAGAAAAGTTCAAGGTTACTTAACTGTGGAAGGTCTTTCTGATGAATCAGGCAGGTTCCTTTTGACTGTAAACCAATACCGATTCCAGATCCGCTTAATTTTGCAGCAGTATGTCCACAAACAGCAACATCTGAAGATCTGTATACTTTAATTACACGAGCTTTTAAGCCTTCTTCTTCGATACCAGCGATAATTTCTTTTAAGATTTTATCGTGAGGAACATCGATGATGCTTACATTCTGGAATTCAGCAAAAGCTGGAGCCAGACCAATGACAACTTCATCACTAGCAACGCCTTGAGCAGCGTCACCCATTGGAGTCAGTTTAACTGCGCCAGCAGCTGCAGCAGCAGCGGAAGGAGCGGCAGCAGGAGCTGCACCAGTCATTTCTTTTAAAACATCTTCGATAATGCTTTTTAACATTTGTTCATTAATAGCCATATCTATACACCCCTCTCCTTAAATGCTTTCCGGGTCAACAGCCCAAGGAATATCTTGGATCTGAGCCCATCTTTCGTCACTGATCTGATATCCTGTACAAACACCTGTATAGTTATTTGGATAATTAACAGCTGAAATACATTCGAAATCAGAACTTAATTTAGATGCGGTGTGCAGGTAATCGCCAGCAACTTTCTGTAACTGAATCTTGAAGATTGCATCTGCTACATCTTTCATGCCACCTTTATCTAAAGCTTTAATAAAGTCAACAGCGGTTACGCCACGAGCCAACAGTTCTTCGGCAGCTTTAAGGTCAGCAACAACGTCACGATCAGGCATATCCTGAGATCCGTTAGCGTATGTAGCTGCTTCAACTTCAGCATCACTGATTTCTGGCAGACCCAGTTCTTTAAAGATAACCTGCATAGCGCGAGCACCTTTAGCACGAGCTGCAACAAGTTGTTCTTCAGTAATTGGCTGCAGACCAGCATCAATTTTAAGGTCACGTTGGATAACGTTCCAGTCATCATAATCTTCTGCATCCCAGTTGGATCCAGCAAACATATTATCGTAGTTTGGTGTAGAAGAGTATCCAGAACAAATATAGTCAGTTCCAGGAACCATCTGCATCAGTGAACGAGCAACTCGTCGAAGGTCAGAGTGTGTAAATGTCTGGTCATTAGAAGACGCACACTCAAGGTCAAGACAAGCAGCTAATAAGTTTTCTGCCAATACTTCGCGGATACCGCCTGGTACACCAGCTGGTACACCGATACAAGATACAGAACCATTCTGGCTACCCTGTACACCGGCTCCTTTAGTAATGTATAAGCATCGAGCTTCCAGGTAAAGCATTGATTTACCTTCAGCATAACCCATCTGTACTTCTGATCCAGAACCAGATGTAAATCGCATTTTCAGGCCTCGAGAAGCGTAGCTTGAAGCCAAGAAAGCTTTTGAGTAAGGAGTATCATCACCATCCATGAAAACTGGTTCTGTACCATATACAGAAATAGTTTCAGCGTAAGCGGTGTAACCTCTCATACCAAGGTCAAGTTCTGTTGCTTCTTCAACAGCACATTGTGTTAAGATACCAGGACGACCAGCATTAGCACCAACCATGATAGCCAGAGCATTGAAAGGAGCGTAACGAGCGATACCAACAGTAGTTTCCTGTTCGTCAAATCCTCGAATAGCAGCTTCTGCAGCATCTGCAGCAATCTGAGTCATGTTATCTTTAACGTTTGTAACGTGGCACTGGTTAGAAGGCATTAAACGAGCACGCATTTTGTTCTGAGCCATCATCATTTCCAGTACAGTCATTTTGTTCAATACATCTACAATTTTTGCAGGTGTAATTGAAGTAGTGATATCAACTACAACATCACGTGGTACATTTATATCAACAAGCATGTTGGCAATTTCTAAAGAATCCATTGCCATATACTCTTGAGCTTTTTCTAAACGAATTGCATAGTTAGCGATGAAAGTATCAAGCATATCGAAATCTGCTCGTTTTTTACCATCTAACTCTACAACACAACCATTTTCAACAACCAGGCTTGGAGTAGGATCTCCAGGGTTGTTCATGGCAATCAAACCTACTTCTGGCCATTCTTTTACGAAGCCGTCCTTTTTAACTGGACGAGCTGCTAGTGCTTCAAATCTTTTAGACTTCATAGTCATCATTCCTCCTTTAATTTTGGAAAACTTTTATAACAGCTGCTTAGATGTAAGGAGTTGTTACAGGTGGGCAAGGACCGCCAAGAGCTTCTAAAGCTTGTTTTCCAACTTCACGAGCAGCGTAAACAGCTTGTCGAACTGCACCAGCATCACCTGAGATGAAGATCATTGACTCGTTTGAATATTTTGTTCCGCCATTGTCTGGAGAAGCATAACCACAAAGTTCAACGTTAGCAGCCTTTAAAGCAGCATCTGACATTAATACGCCGATACCAGCTGGAGCACCAACGATGATTCCGAAGGCTTTTCCGATAGGAGCGCCTAATACCATGTTGCAGGCAAAGCTTGCACGAGCAGTATACTGGAACTCTAAATGTCCAGCAGCGTTTGCATAAACATCTCCGAATGTTCTGTCAAGATCATTTAAAGCAACTTCAACAGCACGTTTAGCATCAGATACATCTTCAGCACCAAAGATAATTAAAGAACCGTGACCAGCACCACCTTCTGTATCTCGCGCAAATTCGCAAGAAACAACTTCACAGTTTGTAGCTTTTACAGCTTCATCTGCAGCGAATACCTGAGGGCCAGCACCTGTACGAGCTGAAAGAATACCGATTGATCGATATTTAGGATCGATTTTCATGGCTTCATGTAAAGTTTTGTCGACGTTTGCAATAACAAATCCAATTGTATTACCAACAGCAGTTCCAACATACTCAGTTAAACCACAAACGCCTGTAGCAGCAGCTACTGTGCCTGTTTCTTCAACTTCACCCATTTTCTTCATCACTTCTTCCATCAATTTGTTCATTAAATCATCTTTCATTAATTTACACCTCCGTAATTAAATTATTATAGACTTGGTAAAATTTTCTCCACATCTGTGTGTGGTCTTGGGATCACATGTACTGATACAACCTGTCCAACTTTGTCTGCTGCAGCAGCTCCTGCGTCAACAGCCGCTTTTACAGCGCCAACGTCTCCACGAACCATAACGGTTACAAGTCCTGAACCGATTTTTTCATAGCCCATTAATGATACGTTTGCAGATTTAACCATTGCATCAGCTGCTTCAATAGAACCAACCAATCCTTTAGTTTCGATCATACCTAAAGCTTCGTTTGTCATAAGCTTTATCCTCCTTATTCAAGATTTGTTACTGAACTACCTATATTCTAATTCAAAGCCCATGATAATTACTTGTGCTGTTCTTATAAAATTATTGTACTTTTTCCGAACAATTTATGAAAACCTTTTTCATCTGCAGATATTTTTTTTTACTCTTTGATAGAGGAGGAAAATTTCAACTCATTCATGTACTTTGTTCACCTATCTGCGCATTTCAGCCGAAATCTCTCGTTTTTTTTACTAATTGCACCTGCAAAAAATCGAATAAATCAAACTTTATCGTTTAAAATTCTAATCAAAAATCGCCTGTTAAACTTTCGCGGTTGGAAAGTTTTGCAGGCGATCTGGCGAATTTGGGATTATTCAGTTTTTAACTGCTGATTTTTAACTTGTTTTTTGCTTCTTTATCTGTTTTTTCAACAGCTTCAGCGCCTCTTTTTTCTTTACGATATTCAGTCGGCGTCATCCCCGTGCTTTTTTTAAACACTTTACTGAAATAATTTGGTTCATGATAAGATAGATCCAGCGCAATATTAATGATCGGTACATCAGTATTGGCTAGCATATCCTTGGCAATTTCAATTTTTCGTTCTGTTAAATAGGTAACAAAATTAACGCCAGTTTCTTTTTTAAAGATTTTGCTCAAGTAGTAGGAACTCATATTAGCATATTCACCGACCTGATCCAAAGAAATATCTTTATAGCAATTGCGGTCAATATAATTTAGGATGTCCTCGATGTTGTTCTTACGGGTTTCTTTGTTATCCAGCATCCGATCAAAAACTTTATCAATGGTTTTCATGATCTCCACTTTTAAGTCGTAGCGGTTTTTATACATATTCACAAACTGCATATGATTTTGTGAACAAAGAGGACTGTTTAAAGAATATCCGCACATATCCTTGGTAACAATATTTAACTCTTCCATAAAATGACGAATTTCATTCTGGATCGAAATAATATCATAGGTATGATAATCATAAACCAGATCCAGGTAAGTAATTAAAGAATTTCTGGCATCACTATATTTTTTTTGAATGATAGCAAAAATAACCTCATTCATTTTTTCGTCGAAACGTTCTTTAGCGTTACTTTTTAATGAAGAAACACTCTGGTTGATTGAATCCATCAGTTGCTGCGGACGAATCGGTTTTAACAGAAAATCGTCGACTCGGGCTTTAATCGCCTGATGGGCAAAATCGAATTCATTAAAGGCGGTAATCAGTATGACTTTCTTATCGTGATCTTCTTTTTTAATCGCTTTAAGCACGTCAATGCCGTTAATCTCGGGAATATTAATGTCCAATAGAATAATGTCCGGATTCAAGCGTCTGATTTCTTCTAAAGCTACCAGCCCCGAAGAAGCTTCTCCCACTACTTCAATATTCTCGCCATACTGGCTGAGAATCAGCTTAATCGCCTCGATTTCAAGATGTTCGTCCTCTACGATAAATAATCTGTACATTTATAGTCCCCTTCCTGTCGTTGATTTGCGGGGAATATTAATGGTGATTTCGGTTCCTTCTTCAGGAACACTCTGGATATCAACCCCATAATCAACGCCATAATAATACATTAGCCGTTTATTGGCATTATTAATTCCGATTCCGGTATTTTTCTCCTGTCCACCTGATTCATAGGAACCATCAAGAATCTTATCAATCCGATCTTTAGGAATCCCCACACCGTCATCAAGAATTTTTAGCTCGACTATCTCTTTATTTGCCTTGGCAATGATCTGCACCTTGCCGCCTTTAGCGTTAGGTTCTATTGCATGAATAATGGCATTCTCTACAAAAGGTTGAATGGTCATAAACGGACAAAAGATATCCTCGGCTTCCTGATCTATTTTAACAGAATAATCCAGCCGATTACCCAGGCGCATTTTCTGGATCGCCAGATAATTCTGAACATGCTCCATTTCCTCTTTAAGCGTTACAACATTGTTTTTTTCCTTTTTAAGGGTATAACGCATCATATCTGAAAAGGCATAAATCATTTCCTGGGTTTTGTCAGCTCCTTCAAGTAGTGCCAGCCGTCCGATTGTGTTAAGCACATTAAACAGGAAATGTGGATTAATCTGAGCCTGCAGCGCTTTTAAATCCGCTTCCTTTAAAGAAGCTTCGACCTCACTACGAAGCTTGACTTCTTCCATTAGTTCCAGATTTTTATTATGCAGTTCCTCTTGAATAATATGAATCATCTGTTTTTCCACCAGATAATTGGCGATTGTATAAAGCAGATCTGCTGAAGCTCGTACCTGATCCAGTGTCGTTTTGGTAACACGGTTGTAGAGCTGCATGATCTCCGGATCATTGGAAAAATCCGTCAATTCATGGCTGGTACCCATGGGTAAAGCCTTCATTTCCTCTTCCCCGATTTTTATCTGCCCCGCCAGAATGGCACCCAAATAATTGCCCTTAACCATGATCGGAACCGCTAAATCCACCAAACCACCATGACAGATATAAATCGATGGTTTTCCTGATCTGGCCGATTCAATGCCCCCATGAGCATCCGACTGGTAACAGCAATCTCTGTTGTGGCTGTTTTTACGGACACATTTACAGAATTCAGAAAAATTACTGTATTCGGTTATGGGATTCCCCTTATAGTCAACGGTGACTGCTGCCAATCCCGTTGCGGCGGAAAATGAATCCTGAATTCTCTGTAGAACGTCCACATCAATAATGTCAGTAATCTTTAATAAGACTCTCATAAAACAACCCTTTCAGATGAAATTCCGTAACTCAACTCTAAATCCGGTAACATTATATCACAATCATAGAATTTTTGGCAGTTTTTTTACTCTTTTAAGTGATTCTATATCAAAATAATACTCCATCCCAAGATTTTTGAAATATTTTTATGTTTTTACCCAAAAATAAGTATTTTTTTGTCTTTGATAAAAACTTCCATGTTTTCCAGCTATTTAATTCTGCTGTCGAATATGACTACCTTTGCATCATATAATTTTTTGATAATTCTAAATAATACTTGCAATAGCTTCCAAGTTCATTTATAATAAACAAGTCGTATTTAACTGGGGGTGTGGCGCAGCTGGGAGCGCGTCTGACTGGCAGTCAGAAGGCCAGGGGTTCAAGTCCCCTCATCTCCACCATATTAGAATGTTTTAGACAGCCGTTACGGTTGTCTTTTTTATTTTACTCAAAGTTTAAGCAGCAAAAAAATTACTCCAGATCAAACAATATTCGATTCCAAAACATAATGTTCTAAAGTAAAATAGTTACTAGGATCAAAAATCATCATCCAGTTGACATATTTATAATGATCGAATAAAGTTATTCTATCACATACAGCATCTATACTATAGTGCTGTCAGACTGAAGACAAAGTTAATTCTGAATACCTGAGCACCGACAATTGGCTTTTCAGTTGTCCGCCTCGGGGCGAACAGTTGCTGGAAAGTGTCTATAATTAGCGATTTCAAATTGGGCAACTGTACGAATCCGCGCGCGGACTACGAAATCCAATTGGTCGGTGCGGGGTTTGTCTACACACTAACAGCATCTATACTATAGTACTGTTGCAACTGCCAGATTTTCAAGGAAATACGGTTTCGATATTAAAAATCCTTGGTATTATTCTGACTCCGATGGCATCCTTTGATCTGAATCCGATTTTTTGATTGAATTATTATAGATAAGAGAGGGAAAGAATCATGCGAATTGGATATGCTTGTCAGGCGATTGCCGTGCCAGGCAGTAAAATGAACAGCTGCCAACTTAAAAATGCCAGTCCTGAGCGATTATTAGCCTTAGCGGAAAATAATCTACAAGCACTTGACACACTTATTTCATACAATATTAAAAACAGCATCCGCTTATTTAGAATTTCATCTGATCTTATACCTTTCGGTTCAAGTGTTGCTGCAAATATTTGCTGGGAAAAAATTTTCTCAGATCAACTTGTATCCATAGGCCAAAGAATCCTAAATTCTGGAATGCGGGTTTCCATGCATCCTGGTCAGTACACTGTGCTTAATTCACCTGATGAAACGGTAGTAACACGGGCTGTTGAAGATCTATATTATCATGCTAAAGTATTAGACAGTATGAATCTTGGAAACGAGCATAAAATTATTCTCCATCTTGGCGGTGTTTACGGAAATAAAAAACAAGCTATAAAACGCTTTATCAGTCATTATAATGCTTTAAGTTCAGCTGTTAAAAGACGCCTGGTCATTGAAAATGATGATCGAATGTATACCATCAAAGATGCTCTAGAAGTCTCTTCAGCTATTGGAATACCAGTGGTTTTCGATAATCTACATAACACTATTAATCCATCAGATCAAAACATTAGTGATAATGATTTGATCAAATTGTGTTCTCAAACTTGGGGAGAAGATGACGGTCCGCAAAAAATCCATTACTCACAACAGCATCCTGAAAAAAATCCCGGTGCACATTCCCAATCAATCCGCATCAGTCCTTTTCTGGCATTTTATCGCACACTCTCTGATCAAAATATCGATATCATGCTTGAAGTCAAAGACAAAAATCTTTCCGCTCTTAAATGTGTTAATTGCACCAGCAAAATTGGTATTTTCGTATTAGAAAATGAATGGGCTCATTACAAATATTGTATACTGGAAAGATCACCTGTTTATTACCAAAAGATAAGACTCCTACTGAACAATAAAAACTCATATCCGGCTTTGGAAATGTATCAAATGATTGAAGCTTCATTTGATTTACCGATTACTTCCGGAAATGGAATCAATGCGGCTCAGCATGTTTGGGGATATTTTAAAAAGATCGCGTCTGAAGCAGAGGCTATACGTTTTAGTGTCTTGCAGAAAAATTTCTATAAAGATGAAATTAAAATTGCGGTAATAAAAAGGTTTTTATTTAGACTTGCAGTAAAATATCAGATAAACTACCTCTTAGATGGATATTATTTTTACCTTTAGAAAGGAGCAGCGAAGATAAGAAAGCGAGCCCTTCTTGGCAACTGATCAGATTTGAGTTTAAATTCGGGGTGGGGTAACCACGATTAATCATTGCCAACGTGATCTGGTTCATCCTACCCCGCTCTGAGCCAAGCGATACCAAACTACCAATTTCATAAGCGTTTTTCAAGATATGGCTTAGCACTATCCAATACTTTTTCAATCAGCATTTTCCCCCTTTTCCATTCCGCTTATAATCTGATTAAACTTTTCCCTACTTTTATGCAAATACATCTGATCTTCCGCCCTTTTGAAGACGTTATCAAAAGAATCGGATTCATGCTCCTTAATCGCATAACCAAATGAAATTGAAAGGGGAATCCCCATCACACTCTTATTTTTCGCTGATTTTAGGATACCGGCAATCACAGTTTCAACTTCCTGCTGCTGAGCCAAAGGTATCACAATCGCAAACTCATCCCCGCCAAGTCTGGCGGTCACATAATTTTCCTGACAATTTTCCCGAATAATATCAGCGATTTTTATCAGCAATTCATCCCCAGCTGCATGACCAACCGTATCGTTCAAATATTTCAAACCATTCACATCTCCCAGGAGTAGTGCTAAAGGTAAGTTTTCCAATTGATCCAGCCGCTCCAGGGACTCCTCATAAAAACGCCGATTGTACATTCCCGTCAGATAATCATGATAACTGAGATATAAAATTTGCTGATGCTTTTCGTTATTTTCTCTGATAATCTGATTTAACTGATAATTCTGAAAAGCCAGATTAGAAAGCTGGTTGGCAATGGTGTATAAAAACTTTGCAATTTTTTTAAACTGCACTGCACTCATTCGCGGTACCTCATTGAAAGCCTTAACCATGTCATCCTCGTCAGCACCGATCTCATGGGCATACGAAAGCAACTTATCTGAGTGAACATTTTCATCTCTAACCTGACCAATCAACCAGTTTGCGACATGTTTTCCGCCAACGGTAATTGCTGCTCCGGCATCCCATAAACCACCACTAAGGCATTGTTTAATGATTGGACCTTCCGGATTGTAGGCTCCAATTACCGCATCAGACTGATAGCAGTTATGCCTTCCTTTATCCGTTTTGCGAATAATTCCCTCACACAGTCTGGTGAAATTTGAAGGCACAGTAATCGGCGTTCCGTCAACATGAGTAATAACCGATGCAACGCCAGTCGCATCGGCAAATTCCTGTTGCAATTTTTGGAGATCACCCAAATCAAAAAGCTTGTGAAATTGAATTTCATCAATCGACTTATCCCTTATATCTGTCTGACCTTCTCGTTTCAATTCAGGTTTCAGATCTATTTCATAATTCAATTCATGTTTGGCACGATTTGTGTCTATCTGCCCAGGATTTTTTATTTTTTTCATATTCAACCCGCCTTAACCATTTCATAACTAGATACCAGACAAGTGTTAACCATTCACAATAGCCTTTTCCCACTAACTTATTATAATTTTGTCAAGCTCAACCTTTTGGGGATAACTTTATTCTGTTTCGGATCTTAAAAACTACTAATATTTTGTAAACTATTTACCCTTTATTGTATAAAAGATCTATTCTATTTCATATTATTTTGAATTTATTGCTTTTATAAACTGGTAACGCCCATTATTCCTCATAAAAAACAGCCGATAAGCTTTTTAAATTTATCGGCTGTTTTTTATAAATTTTTAGGATACTTTTGTTTAATCTCAGATTATGCTTTTCGTCTTGCTGTTTCAGTCATGATTTCTTTTAATATACCAATCAGCGGATTATTATCGGCGCCGGTGGCCATTTCTTTTGAATAGGTCAGTCCCGTCATTGAATTGGCTTCGCAGATATAATAGGTTTCATTTTCCCCCATCAAGAAGTCTACACTGCCAAAATAAATATCAAGCAGTTGTGCCACTTCTTCGGCAATCTTGATCACCTCATCAGGCGGCGTTAAAAATTGCAGCTCTCCGCCCTGAGACAGGTTAGATTTAAACTCATCACCGTTGTCCCTTATATAGGCCTGGGAATATTTACGTCCAGCCAGCATAATGCGCAGATCCCGGCCTTTTGAAGCCTGAATACACTCCTGAACCAGAATTTCATCATCATAGCTTCCAGCGCCTAAAAGATCTAACAGATTTTTTAGTTCATCTGCGGTTTTAACCAGAATTACCCCTTTACCTTTACTGCCGTGCATGACTTTGACCACACAGGGAAAACCAATGGCTTTTTCAACATACTCGAGGTTCAAAGTATCTGTAAAAAGCAGGGTTTTGGGAAAGAGAATGCTTTTAGAAGAAGCCGCAACTTTCTGAAAGGTCCGCAGTTTGTCAGAGGTATTCTTAAGACTCTCCAGACTATTGACACAAAAGACCCCTTGGCCCTCAAGCATTTGTAAAACCGCCTGACTGTGATAGTTATTGCCGCCAAAAAATGCCGCCAAACAAAAATCGGGCACTGCCAGTTCCTTTTCCGCAACCTGAATAAACTCCAGCTTTTCCGGACTGCACAGCACCTGGACAGCCTTGATATCTACCGGCTCAATGTCCAGATTCATTTTTTTAATCAACCCTACAATCATCTGAATTGAAGGATCATCGATTGTTTCCTGATTCAGTAACAGCCAACCTCTCATTTTGTTTCCTTCCATGCCGGCACCGGTCTTTCGGCCACCGCTTTGACAACTCTTTTAAATACTGATTCCACATCGAAAGCGATACCCGGCATGGCATTCGCTTCGCAAAGATAAAACGTTCCTTCTTCACCGAAGAGAAAATCCACGGTTCCAACGGCAATTCCTAGCAGGCTGGCAATTTTTTCAGCTGTTTCAATCAGTTGCTGGGGAGGATCAAAATCCAATTTTTTACCACCCTTGGCGATGTTGGAGCGGAAGCTGCTGTCATTTTGCCGTACAAAGGCGGTTTCGAATTTACCATCAATCAAAACTATTCGAATGTCTCTGCCACTGGAAGACATAATACATTCCTGAATGATAATCTCATCGGCACATTTGCCGGCCATGGTCATATTCAATAGGGTATCACATTCTTTTTCGGAATTGATCAGAACCACACCCTGACCTTTACTGCCATGCATCACTTTCATAACCACCGGATAATCAAACTGACTGGAGATAAATTCCGCGCTTGTTTTATTGGTTACCAGCACAGTCTTAGGGAATTTTACCCCGTTAATCTCTTTAACAACCTTCTGAAAAACATGGAGTTTATCATCAACCCCTTCAATACAGTCCCAGTTATTGATACAGAATGCTCCCAAGGACTCCAGCATGATCAATACCGATTGTGCATGATAGTTTTTTTCAGCAAAAAATGCGGCAATGACGTAATCCGGCACCATTTTTTTCTCATTACCCACATAGACCATCCCATCCGGGGTATCTTCACAAACAACCTGTATATCAAGAGGATTGACCACTTCCAGATCAATGTTACGTTCTTCCACGACCTTCATAATTTTCACAATTGAAGGATCTTGCATCTTTTGGGGATTTCTTAACAACCAGCCTTTCATATTACACTCCTTAAAATTATTTGGGATAAGCCCCGCAACCGTTTCACAGATTGATGAATCATTTGTCGGTATCAGGGCATATAAACTTTTTTGCTATATTGGTTTTTAAATCATTGCTATCTTTTAATCATTGTTAATGATCAGAAGCACTTAAGTAAAGATTTGCATACAAACCATCCTGCGCCATCAACTCTTCATGACTGCCCACCTCTTTAATATCGCCATCCATCATAAAAATAATCTGATCAGCATTTTTGATGGTGAAAAGGCGATGGGCAATGATAAAGGTGGTTTTCCCTTTCATCATTTCTTCCATGGCTTTAGTAATAAGAAGCTCTGTTCGGGTGTCCACTGATGAAGTGGCCTCATCGAGAATCAGAACCCCGGGATCAGCAATAATGGTTCGGGCGATAGCTAACAGCTGACATTCACCTTCTGATAAACTGGTGAAATCACCCCCGATGATGGTATCATAACCCAAAGGCAGTTTGACGATAAAATCGTGGCACTGGGCCTTTTGTGCCGCCGTGATGATTTCCGCTCTGGTCGCTCCGGTTTTGCCATATCCGATATTTTCGGCGATGGTGCCATCAAACAACCAGGTATCCTGCAGCACCATCCCGAAAGCAGACCGCAGATTATTTCTGGATAATTCCTGAATATTTAAATCTTCCAGGCTAATGGTGCCAGCATTAATCTCATAAAACCGCATAAGCAGGTTCACCAGCGTGGTTTTGCCGGCACCGCTGGGTCCCACCACCGCCATCACCTGACCGGGGCTGGCTTTTAATGAGACATCGTGAAACAGCATCCGCTCTGGTATATAACCAAATTCCACATGGGCAAACTCAATATTTCCCTCAACTCCGTCACTATCCAGCTGCTTAGTGGGCTGATCCATTTTTTCTTCATCATTCTTCAGAAAATCGAGAATCCGTTCCGCCGCAGCTGCACCCGCCTGAATATTATTAAAGTTATTTGAAATTGAGGCAATGGGACTGGAAATATTGTTGGCGTAGATCAGGAAAGCCTGAATCCCCCCAATGGTAAAAGAACCATTGACCACAAAAATTCCCCCAGCTACACAGATTGCAATGTAACCGAGATTGTTGACCAGTTTCATCAGCGGTGAAGTCAGACCCGAGTAAAAACGAGATCTCAGATAGGAAGTAAAAAAACGGTTGTTGATGGCATCAAAGCGATTGGCAGCTTCATCTTCATAATTGAAAGACTTAACAATCAAATGTCCTGAATATACCTCTTCGATCAAACCATTGAGATCGCCCAGCTCCCGCTGCTGTCGGCGAAACAGCACCTGGGTCTTTTTAGTAATCAGCTGCAGAATCAAGAATGATAAGGGCAGCACCACCAAAAATATCAGACTTAATTTCACACTCAGAACAAACATCATGCCAATGATCCCAATGATGGTTGTTCCCTGAACCAGAATCTGCGTGGCATTGCCCTCCAAAGCCCCCGACAGCGTTGAGCAGTCATTGGTTACCCTTGATAATAAATCTCCCCGCTCACAGGAATCAAGATAATTGAGGGGCAGACGGTTGAGCTTCGCCTGAATATCTTCACGCAGTCTTTTAATCATCAGCTGCGATAAAAAGCTGGTTTTTCGAGTCGCATAAAAGGTAAAACCGGCACTTAAGAAATACAAAACGATCAGTATAATAATCTGTCTGCCAATCAGGGGAAAGTCGACATCAAGACCCTGGGCCACCGAGTCAGCCAGACTGTTGGTAATATTTTTGGTGAAAATCGGTGCCAGAATCGTGAAAATTGTACTTAAAACCAGTGAGCAGCCCACCAGCAGCAGCAAATGTCTTTCATTGCGCAAATATTTTTCCAGCTGGCTCAAAACCTCTTTAAAACTTAATTTTCGCGTTTTTTTCATAAGGATCCCTCCTTATTTTCAGCATAAGACTGGGATTTTAGAATTTCCTGATAAACCTCACAGCTTTTTGCCAGTTCTTCATGGGGACCCTGCCCCACCAGCATGCCGTTATCGAGCACAATAATTTTATCAGCATCCTTTACCGTGCTGATACGCTGGGCAACAATAATCATTGTGCGGTTTTCAAAAGCGGACCTGATGTTTTTTCGCACCATTGCATCGGTTTTAAAATCAAGGGCTGAGAAGCAATCATCAAACAAAGTGATTGGAGCCTTTTTTATCAGAGCCCGAGCTATGCTTAAACGCTGCCGCTGACCTCCGGAGAGATCCTTGCCGCCCTGAGTGATGACTGATTCCACACCGCCTTCGCGGGGTTCAACAAATTCCATGGCCTGGGCCATGGAAAGCGCCTCAATAATCTCATCCTCACTGGCAGTTTTTTTGCCAACCCGCATATTATCAGAGATTTTCCCGCCAAAGAGAACCGATTCCTGCGGTGCATAACCGATATTTTCCCGCAGATTTTGCTGTTCCAAGTTTCTGATATCCACACCATCGACTAAAATGCCGCCACCAGTTACTTCATAAAGACGCAAAAGCAGATTGATCAGGGTTGATTTCCCGGAGCCGGTCGCTCCCACAATGGCCGTCGTTTTTCCGGCTTCGGCGCTGAAGCTGATCCCGGATAGCACCTTTTTTTCAGCCCCTGCGTAACCGAAATCGACATTGTCAAACTCGACTCTTCCCTTTGCATTCATGAGCTTAACCGGTGATGAGGGATCCTGAATTGCTAAAGGCGAGTCCAGCACCGCTTTAACCCGGGCCGCCGAAACCTCAGCTTTGGGATAGGCCATCAGGAGCACTGAAACCAGACTCAGGGAGGACATAAACATCAGCACGTACTGAATAAAAACCATCAGGTCACTGATATCAACAATTTTTTGCTGAATCTCTACAGACCCCAGCCAATAGATCAGCACCATCGTGATATTCATCATCAGCTGCATCAGCGGGGTAAAGAAGGATACCGCGTAGCTTGCTTTAACCGCCGCGTCCATCCCTTCCTGATTGGCCGTGCCGAATTTTTCAGTTTCATAAGCCTGACGGTTAAAAGCCCGAATGGCTCGGACACCGGTCAGTTTTTCCTTCATTAAAAGATTGATTCGATCCACTCGCTTCTGCATTTCCTGAAACAGGGGCATACTACGCCTGGTTATCAAGGCAATCACAATACTGGTAATCAGAAAAGCCGTCAGCAAGATAAAGGTTAACATGACATTCTTGCGAAACGCCATGATTAGTGCGCCAACCCCGGTTATGGGAATCAGCAGCAGTGATCGGAGTCCGTTAATCACCACAATCTGCATCTGGGTGGCATCCGTCGTTGACCTGGTTAAAAGAGTAGCCGCGCCAAAGCTGTTAAAATCACTTTGCGAGAAATCTTTAACTTTATCGAAAACATCCGCCCTGATTCTGCTGGTAAAAGATGCTGTTACATAAGCTGAGAAATAAGAGGAAGCCACCATACAGACAGCCGCCGCGATGGATACCAAAAGCATATGTACACCGCTGGTTAAAATCACCTGGGTGTTTCCCACTGCCACACCATTTTGTACAATGTTCCCCATCATCGTCGGCAGATAAAGCTGACAGGCAGCCTGGCTTAAAACAAAAACAAAAACAAATATCATCTGCAGACGATAGTCTTTTAAATAACGCATGAGTAAATCAATCATAATTACTCCTTATCCAACAGCGCAAAGAAAAAATTTTCTTTGATCAGTGTGTCGATTACGCGAACAGGTTTTAACTGATTACCGGAAATCCCACGCATAATCATTAAATCCCGATAGAGGGCATAGGTTTCTTCCTGAACAATCGCCAGTTCAGTGCGACTAAGCACTTCTGTCTTGATTTTCTTGGCAATCGAAGGATTGGCAATGTTTAATTTTTCCTCCATTACAACTCGCGCTGCTTCCCTTTTATCGTAGGGAATCGGCGTCTCCGTTTCCAGAACAATAGTGTACCTCCCTGGTGAAACATTGATATCCGCATAGACACTAAAATCTACCAGTTGACAGCCCACCTCTTTGGCAAACTCTGAAACCGCCCATGAAATACATTCCTCAGTTGTCTTTTCACCAGCGATGCTGACCATCTGATTCAAACGGTAGACAAACTGGATTTTCGGACACTTTTTATTGAAGCCAACCACCCGCACTACATCCTTGATCCGATAGCGATAGAAGCCGGATGTATTGGTCAGAACAATTTCATAGTCTTTGCCGACCTCCAGTTCATCAAGGGTCAACGTTTTTAAGGGATCCGCATCTTCTTCCACAGGAATAAATTCATAAAAAGCAGAATCGGGAATTAGGGTAAATTCCTGTGATTCCATTTCTGTGCAGATCGCCATGATTGATTCAGAAGCTGCATAAACACTGAAATAGATGGGAATATGGCCCAGATAACTGCGCATTTTATCGGTATAGACCGAAAAACCACCGCTGCCAATGGCAAATGCAAACCTCAAATCCGGCCAGATCCGGGGGATTATAGGTGTATCAAAACCCTGGGCAAATACCTTTCGCAATGCCTGTGCCCGAGCCGGTTGGGGTTTGATTTTTTTCAATAGCTCCTGGCGCACAGTTTCTGATATTTTAATTTCCGGATCAATTGTGCCTTTTTCAATATCGTTAACAATCAGCTCCCAATGCAGCTCCAGATATTTCATCAGATCTGAGAGGGCCGTCATAAACGCCGAACCCATAAAAGACAGATCTTCTTCTAACAGTGCAAAACGCAAGTGAACATATTTGGCATCCATAATTTCCTGGGGAAAAACCACCTCATTGGGTGAGGTGAACATCAGCGGCAAAAAGTTTTTCAAAGTATAAACAGCCCGTCCAGAAATCGAACCGGCCAAAAGCCCTCCCGGCAAATTCTCAAACTTGATTTCCATTAAATTGAGGCCTCGGCTATGATGCCACTTACCCTTTAACGCATCACTGATAACACTGAAGCTAAATTCACTGGCATATTGCTGATATAAATCGATCGTTTTCTGCGATACAGGAATTTTCTTGGGATTATCAACGCTCCCTGAGGTCAGCGCATAATGAACGATTGGTTCGGCTGTTAAAAGATTTGCTTCGCCGTGATTAACCATTCGTTCAATATAGGGGAAGTAATCATCGTAAGTTGAAAATGGGACTTTTTCTCGATAGTCTGCTATTGTTTTAATATTTTTGAAATCATATCTCTGGCCATATTCGGTTGCTTCATTACTTCTGATCATATTCATCAGCAACTCTTTATTCTTATTGCCAGCATCTGCGATCAGTGCATCAAAGCCTTCTCGCTTCCTCTTGCCATGTCTGATCTTTAGGCCATAAACCTGTTTTGTAATAAATTTTCGCATCATTACGTCCTTTACCTGTGAAAATCCGCAGTATCAGGATTTTCTTTAATAATTGTCTTCAGTTTAGTCTGGTTGACATTTTTCCCTGGCATCACAGCGCGTTTGATTTTTCCATTGCGATAACCTTTAACCATTTCAGTTACCATAAGCGGTTTCAGAACATTGTTCTGTCGCAGATCCCGATATGCTGAAACAGATGCTTGAAGGGTTTTCTCAAGAGCTACAGCGTAACTGTCAGTCTGCCAGTCTTCATTAAGCGGTTCAATAAAAAAATGAATCGCGGCATTTGGTCTATCCAACATCACTTCATAAAAATGAACGCCCATGTTAAGGTCTCTGCTAACCGCATCAAGGCTCTGATCCACTTCATAAACATAAATATCCTGCTCATCAATCGTCATTTTTTCAGACGACTTTGATAAAAACTGAAGTCGGGGCACCTTATTTTTGATTTCTTTAACCCATACCAAATCCTTTAAATTATAGCGATAAAGCCCGGAATAGCTGGTGATAATCAGTTCATATGCCTCATTTTCTTCCAGTTCATGTAAGAGCTTCGGCTTTGTGTCACCAGGGGGTAAAAATTCAAAAAAATAGCCAAAATCTGCAAAGGGACCAGCCGGATCACCAAGCTGATCGGGAATATTAAATTTTCCTTCACTGGCACCGTAACCCCATTCCAGAAATTTGATTTTCTCAGGTATCCGGCTTTTAAAACTGCTGGCTACCCGCCCTGTACTAGATGACAACCAGCAGGCGATAACTGAGAAATTCGGCCAGATTTCATGCATTGGAAAAACTTCTGTTTGTGCAAAAGCCTGTCGCAAACTATGAGCGCGGTTGCAATCGGAAACTAAATTTTCTTCCAGTTTTTTTCTAAGTGGGATCGCAATCTCAAGCTTATGGGATAATTTCCCGTTTTCAATATCATCTGTCAGTTCATCAATATACATTTCCAGCTGTTCCAGCAAAAGTTCAAAATGTGCAATATTACTTGATACGACCCCAACCAGATTTTCTTCCCGCAACATATAAAACATGGTCAAGTAATCAATGGTTTCATTAGATAGATCTTTTGCAAGCAACAGTTCCGTCGGCAGGACCATTTTTTTCAACAATTCCGGTGGTAAATCTGATGCCGCCTGTCCCGAAGCGGAACCAATTTTTATACCTGATTTTGCCACACCGTAAGCGGCTGGGTTGGCAATTGCCAGAACTTTAGCTCCCGGTTCCATCACTTCTTTCGCCATCATCATCATTTTGATCGCTCGAATTTTGGAAACCAACGCTTTGATTTGACTTCCTTTTTGACTTTCAGGAAAAAGCTTGGGCGTACCAGTCGTCCCGCTGGTGGCAATAAACTGTCTGGTTTCTCCGGAAAACAAAAGATCCTGACTGCCTTGTTCAGCGATAATATCAATAAGTTCTTTGTAATCGCAATATTCTGAAATTGGCACCTTTTCTTGAAAATCCTCAACGGTTTTAATCTGATCAAATTGGAAGCGTTTGCCAAACTCCGTTTGAACCGCATCATTAACAATATTTATTAGCAGCTGTTCCTGAGTATCCTGAGGATTGGCCAACAGTTTTTCCAGATAAATAAAGGCTTCCTGATCAGATAAATCAATGATTTTTTCAGGACTCAATATTTTTGTTTTAAAACCTTCTTTCCCTTGCATAGCGACCTCACTCAACTGCCAAAATATCAGAAAAACCGGTCATCTGAAAGACTTCCTGAATGGTCTCACTGACGTTTTGAAGCGTAAAAACGCCACTCATGGCATTGGCCTTTTTCTGAATCAGTAAAAGTACTCGTAAGCCCGCACTGCTGATAAATTCAACATCAGCAAAATTCAGAACCATCGAAAACCCCTTACTGTTACAACATTCTTCCGTAACTTTCTGTAATTCCGGCGAGGTATTGGTATCGATCCTGCCTACAATATCAAAAAATGTCCGATTTTCTTCATTTCGTTGAACGATCTGCATTTTACACCTCTGTATTTTAAGTTGTTTCTTACAAACTTTACTTCCTATTATCGTATAACCATGTAACAAATTTTTTGTTTATTCGTATCATAGCATAATCCTAATCTTAAAACAAACATTATCAATACGCGATAAGCCGTCCCTACCTTTTTTTACAATTCCGTTACGTTCTATTTACATTAAATTCGGGGTGTGATAAAATTAGCTCAATGGCAAAGAATTAGCCAAGTTTGATCTATATCGCTGTTCTTAATTTTTTTACCTTACAAAGCTTTTTAATTTTTTTCACAATTGCAAATACTCAATTAAATGAGTGGAAATTTGCTCAAAATTAAAATCTCAAGAAAAAATCAACAACTTCTAAGGTCAGAGAAATTATTTCAGGATTTGATTCTCTATTTCGATATTATGAAAGGAACCATAATGAAAAAGCAATCTGTCGTTACAGTAATTATTATCATCCTTGTTATTTTATCTTCGGTGGTTTTTTTTCGCGGCTGCGAAAAAAGCACTCCTGCAGATATAATCACTTATGATGAGTCGGGCACTTTCAGTGATGAAGTGGCTTATGAATCAGGAGAAATCACCGCCCCTGATGTAACGATTGAAAATGCGACTTTCTCAAACACGCTGACGATCACCGATACCATAGCCGATGGCACTATCACCCTTAATAATACCGTTGTCGCCGATGAACTGATCATAAATGGTTCCGGCAGTGTTTACTTAAATGGTGGCACCTATAAAAATGTTACTTTGAACAAAGAAAATATCAAACTGGTACTGCTGGGTGATGCTAAAGTCACCAACTTAAATGGCGAAACCGCTTCCTCGATTGTTGTGACCGAAAAATCCTCGGTTTCCAGCCTGGTGACTGCTAAAGGGGCCAAACGTTCAACCATCACCACTCAGAACAGTGGGAAAATAACCACCTTGCAGATTAAGTCACCGGCCGATGTCATTCTCAATACCAGCGCCAACGCGGTTACCTTTGGTGCCGAAGCTACTGGTTCAACCTTTGTCAACAACGCCGTTATCAAAAAAATTCAGGTTGAAGCAAAGATGACCTTGAGTGTCAACGCCAATGTGGAGACGCTGATCGTCACCTCCAGCGGTGAGGGAACTGTGATCACCTTGAACAACAATGCCGTGATTACCAATCTGGGCATTGAAAAACCGGTTGAAGTAAAAGGTACCGGAACTGTCACCAATGCGACTCTGCCCGATCAGTCTTACCTGACCGGCACGATCACGCCAAAAAATATCAGCGTTTCCGGCAAACCGGTCGTTAGCGATCCCTCTGGTGGACTAATGGTCACCACAACAATTGCCCGAGCCACTACTTCTAACTCAGTGGCCGACTTGAGTGTTCTGGCTGAAAGTGACAATTGGGTCAGCGAAAGCATCATCAATTCCGACTATGATTCAGATAACACTACAAGCGATACGACGCCAACCAACCCGGTTGCGCCAGTTACCCCGGAAACAATTACCGTCTCTGGTGTCAGCCTGGCACCCACGGAAGTCACCTTATCCCGAGGCACTTCTCAGGTCTTAACGGCAACTGTTTCACCTTCCAATGCCAGCAACAAAGCGGTTACCTGGTCATCATCTGACCGATCAGTGGCAGTGGTCGAAAATGGGATTGTCACACCAAAAGGAAACGGAACTGCAACGATTACTGTGACCACTACTGATGGCAATAAAACAGCCACCTGTAAAGTCACGGTCAAAACAAAAATTACGGCCGTCACTACTATTAACGGCATTGCGGCCAGCAGTAACAGTATTTCGGATGCTATTGACTACGGTGAAAGCTATTCACTACCAACGACAGTCACAGTTACCGGCTACGATCAGGAAAGCTTTGAATGTCCAGTCAGCTTTAGTCCCGCCAGTGTTGATAGTACAAAAACCGGCGAAACAGTTTATAGCGGAACCCTTAACCCGCCCACCGGTTATGTGAATTCTGATGGCATCAAAGCAACGATTCGCCTAACTGTTGGGGCAAAACCAGTGATAACCATCAGCTCAGACCCAACCGAAGAAGAAATTACGGTTGGCCAAACACCTAAAGCTCTAACTGTAAAAGCCAATGTTACTCAGGGTAAAAGCCTAAGCTACACCTGGTACTTTAAACGCAGTGCCTCTGCTGATTTAGTATTGATTCCTGACGCAACAGATGCCAGCTATCAGCCGTCAGCCTTTACGACTGCAACCACGTTGCAGTATTATTGTAAAGTTTCAGCCAGCCAGGCCGAATCTGTTACAAGTCTGGCCGGCACCGTCACTGCCCTAGACGAAACAGACCAGCCTGATTCTGATCCTACCGTTGAAGAGCCAAATGATAGTCAAACAGCTTCTGAGACCCCGGTCATTAAAACGCAACCGGCTGCTCAGGTCCTTTCTGAATACCAGACAAAGCTGTCCATCGAAGCGGTGGTTGCACAAGGAAACCTGAGCTATCAATGGTACCAGTCGAGTGTTAACGCCAGTCAAGGCGGCGTGGCAATCAAGGATGCTACTAGTGCAACGCTGACGATTGACGCCACTCAGCTGACAGACATCACTTATTATTATGTGGTGATTACCAACACTGAAGCTGGTAAAGCACCCACCCAAACACTGAGCCGCGTTGCCTGTACCACACCACCGGAAATTAATCTGAGTATTGAAACAATGGCGCCGGACGCTCTCAATCGACCGGCTCTCAACCGATAATTTAACAAAGCCTGCAACCAGAACACCTTGTGATGTTTTGGCTGCAGGCTTTCTTATTTAATCATTAAACTGAGCGTTGTTACTTATTTTTTTATCAGTTTTTATTCCGTCCTAATGACTGACGATGATATATGGCACTAGCATATCTTCATTGCAAATTCGGCCATGGCTACCAGCTGTTTGAGCCTGATGCAGGCCATGATCGGCGGTAATAATAATTGTCCCGTTAAAGCTTTCAACCAGCGTTTTTACCATTTCATCGACCTGCGACAACTGATCAACCGTTTCCTGCGCATAAGGTCCGAAAGTCGTTGCATCATCGTCAATACTATGAAAGTGGGTAAAAATGAGCTCTTTTTCTTGGGCAATGGCTGTTAATGTATTTTTAAACACATTGCCATCCTGGATAATTTCATTGACTGACAAAATTGCTTCAACAGACGTATTAAGCATTTTTGTATCACCTTCTATATAAGCTACGCTTTTACCCATCTGAGTAGCTTTTTCAAAAATATCCGGTCCGTAAAAATCCAGGGTATCACGATCATGAACGCCGTTAACATCAGGACTTTCTCCAGTAATCATCGCCGCCAGCCCAACCGGAGAAATTGGCGGATAAACCGCTAAAGCTGTCTGAACTGGTAATGTCGACATAAATGGCAGACAATTTTTATCTTGCGCGGCCATAAACATCTCCCAGCCCAGTCCATCCAACTCAATAATTAAGACGTCATTGCCTTTTTCCAGCTGATAAATTGTATCCGAGAAAACATCGCTGATTGAAAACATAGGTGGGTCACTTAATACCCCAATAACATCTTCAATAACCGTTTTGTCCGAAGCGGTATAACTTAAGCCCGTCGATGTAATTTCGAAATAACTCTCATCACTGACTTTGTCAAAAGAAGTGCCGCCATCTGCGCCAAAAACTACTATTTCCTTTTCAAACGTCAGTAAATCCTGGGGGCTAATCTGATAATGAGTGGTGTAAACCGTCACCCTTCGTCCATTAATTTCCGATTGGCCTTCAAACACGCGTTTCTCCGTAAATCCCTGCAGAAACAGATTCCCTGCAGTTGTCCTGCGATATCCGTTCAAATCTTCTATTCCAACCGCTGCCTGATCGCTGTCAAAATCTGTTGTGATCACCATGATGTTGCGCAGGTTTTTTACCTGACTGGAGATGGGGTGTTTCTCACTAACTATTTCCCAATCATATTGACTTGAGTAGCTGATAAAACAGCCACTCAAGTCGTTGCCACTGATTTTAGCGGTTAATCCGTCCTCTCCTATTAATAAAAGATCGTACTCGGCTGATCGCGGTGACGCTGCATTAATTACATCTACAAGTTTAATTGCAGAATAGTTTTCCCCATCTTTGGTAACCCGGGTGATCGGATAATCGATCATTTTATTTACTGTCAGCGGCCTTTCCACATCTCCCTGGACTTCAAAACTATCGTCTAGTTCAAGACCAAGCGGTTGATAATGACACCCGGATAACACAATGCTCATTAACAACACAACTAAAACTATTAGTACACATCGCTTCATGTTACACCTGAGGTTTTATGTACAACAAACCTTTAACTGCCTCCTGTCCAACAAAGACACCCTCTACACCATCATCAGAAAGGACTAAAAGCCCTTTTTTAAGTTCTTCTAAACTCATTACAACTTGATAACCATCGGCGCCGGTTAAGACATACTGATTTGCCTGAGCAAGACCAAGATCTGCAAAAATGGCGTCAATCAAAACACCGCTCTCTCCATTTAGGATGGATACACCATATTTATCCTGAGCTTCTGCGATACTTAAAATCAGCGTTTCACCTATTTTATTATAGAGCATATCTTTCATCCGCATACCTTCTGGCAGATTCGGGCCAATAAACATAGGCGCATTTTCACCACTGATTTTAATATACTGATTCGCATAGGTATCAAATTCTTCATTTCTTGACCAGCCATCAGCTCCGGCTACCTCAACGGTATTTGCTTCAAGATTACCGGTTTGCCCCAATAATTGGGCCGTTGTGACCGCCTGATCAATTGAATCATAGTACTTGTAATCTTCGACTGTACACAATGTCACGGCAGTTTCCAACAGAGCAAGATTTGTCGCCGTCACTTGTTCAACCACTCCCTTAATTTCGATTTGATTTAAAAATTTAACCCAATACATTGCCCGCTCTTCTGGAATTATCGTCCGCAGATCGCTGGCGGCCCCATTCACTTCATAGGCAATGATTACATCTCTTGTTGACAACACTTCTTTTGGCACTTCAATTGCATAGCCATCCGTTGCCGATAAAACGATGGCATCAAAGTTTTTTTGCGAGACTCCGTACTGTGCCAGTACGTCTTCTAATTTTACGCCCTTGCCGGTTGTTGGGGTTTCTGTCCCGCTGGCATCAACTGAAATGGCATCAAACTCTACTGGTGTCATGGCTTTTATCTCATCTCCAGTAATTATTTTATCCTCTGCCAAACCGGTTATAAGAATCTCTTGCCCATCCGTCGACTCTGCCACTGAAGTATATCCCATTGTTTCAGGATCAATCCCAGCATCCGTCACACATTGAGCAACTGCGCCAATGATCCCTCTACTGGTCAGGGTAGCGCCAGAAATGGCATCAACATCCAAACGTTGGCTTTCAAGAATCAACCCCGGCATCCCTTCCACAGCTTTTGTGGCATATTCCAGATCATCCTGATGATTGACCACTTCAATCGATTCAATTTCATCGTCGCTAAAGGTCACTTCTACCCGAATCGGACCATTTTTCCCCTGGGCAGAGCCCACATAGCTGCCAGCCTGATAAATGATCTGGTCGGAACAAGCCGTTAGCATGATAAATCCCAGCACAATTAAAATCATCAATAAGGTCTTTTTCATTTCCACTCTCCTCTGACTCATCTGATTAAGAAATTTCGATTTCCATTAAATATTTAGTCCAGTTTTGTTTAAAATTTTCATTTTTTACCACTATAAAAAAGCAATCCTGCTGCTCATAAGTTAATAGCTCGCCATCCATTTCAAAGGTTAAAAACAGTTTTTCCGAATCTTCCAGATCTTCTTTGCTGTAAATCTTGGAAAAACCGTCAAAAGAGGTACACTGAATCGCATTTATGCCGTCAACATCCACTCCGGCCTGGGCAAGAATATCCTTTAATAAAATCCCTCTGTGAACATTAGTTTCCGGTTCTTCGCCACTTTTTCCTTGCGTGGTTTCAAAAGTTAGCAGTGGCGCCTGATTCATGACACTTTCATCAATCGTCCATTCCCCTCCGTCAGCGGAAAAAACCCGAACCTGAGCATTGCCCGAGAAGGTCACATTATCTCCTGAAAGGTCTGTATCAGCGCCACTGCAACCCATACATAAAAAAGCAACCAGCATGATACTTAAAAACAATATTTTTCTTTTCATTTCTTCTCTCCATTCATTATTTCAATTTTCAAACATCTGTTCCTTATTAAATCGCAATAGAAACATAAACAACACTCAATAAGACTGACGAAATCATGACCAGATAATCGTAGGATTTTAACGTCAGCACCAAATATTCCACCCGTTGTTGATAGGCTCCGAAGGCACGAGCCTCCATCGCAATGGCAATTTCCTCAGCATGCTTAAGGGAAGACATGATGATTGGGGTGATCAGATAAACATAGAGACGGTTTTTTTTACCGAAGGGGATTTTTTTTAAATCTACTCCTTTTAACTGCAGAGCTATGATCGACTCCTGAAATTCTTCCATAAAAATCGGGATAAAGCGAAGCGACAAGGCCGACATAAAGGCTATTTTATAGGGCACCTTCCATTGCACCAACCCTTGAATGGTATCGCGGTAATTGGAGGTTGACATTATCACTCCCGATGTCATGATCACAAGCATTCTGACAAAGGTCTGGATTCCCATTTCAATTCCCTTTTGGGTCAGAATAGACAGGCCATGAAGCTCTAAAATGATGGTTGTATCCGGCGTAAAAATACTTTGAATAAGGGAAATCGTTACCAGTAAAATCAGAATTCGCCGATAGCGCTTTATCAATGCCAATAATTTGATGCCCATTAAAAGCGCACACGTGATGGCAATTAAACCAATACCCAAAACAAAATAGAGATTATTGACAATTAAAACCATGGACGTTAAGCAGAGCACCAGAATAACTTTTGTTCTTGGATCCAGTTTAGCCGCCATTTTCAACAATCCTTCCATCTTTCATCTTAATCACACAGTCAGTCTGAGCGTTGATAAACTGTTGATCATGAGAAATCACCGCAATCCCAGTTCCATCATTTTTAAGTTCCTGCAGGAGCTGATATAATTCTCTTTTACGATCTCTATCCAAGCCCGAAGACGGCTCATCTAAAATCAGATAACCTGGCTGCTGCGCCAATACCGCAGCTACTACCAAACGCTGCTTTTCGCCCCTGCTTAAGCGCATGGGCACTTTTTCTTTCAAATGAGTCAATTTAAATCGTTCCAGCAGAACTTGGGCAATTTTAAGTGCAGCCTGCTTATCAACCCCTTTTATTTCCAGAGGAAATATTATTTCGTCCAAGACAGTCGCTGCGAAAAGCTGACGATCCGGATTTTGAAATACATAGCCAATTTTAGATCCGCGTTGCCAAAGTTTTAAAGCGCTTGCATCACTGCCATTAATATATATTTCTCCGGAATTGGGGATGCATATTCCCATCATCACTTTTCCAAGGGTGGTTTTACCAGATCCGTTTTCTCCACAGATGGCGGTTATTTGACCCCGTTTCAGGACTAAATCAATTTCTTTTAGTCCAAATTTACCTTTAGGATAGGTATAGGAAACTTTGACAAGCTTAATATAATCTTCCATCTTCACCTCCCTTATTTTTTATAAACTCCCCGAATAGGGACTCAACTGGCCATTTTTCAAAACTAAAATACGGTCGGCAATCTCCATATTTTCAAAATCATGCTCCACCATCAACACCGAATGACCATCATTTTTCAGCTGCAGAATGACTTGTTTCATTCTTTGACGACCCTGATTATCAATTTGCGAAAGGGCTTCATCAAATAATAGAATTTGCGGCTTCATACTAAGTACTGAAGCAAGGGCAATCAATTGTTTTTGCCCGCCGGAAAGATCGTTAGGTGAATCATAGCGATATTTTTGCATCCCCACCAGGGCGAGCATTTCTTCGATGCGCCGGCCTGTTTCCTGGCGTTCGATACACAAGTTTTCAGGGCCAAAGGCTATTTCTGCTTCAATCGTTGGCGAAAACAGCTGATTATCAGGCTCCTGAAAAACGATTCCGACATTTTTAGCTAACTGCGGGGTATCCAGCGAAAAAAGCGATTGGCCGAAGATTTCTATTTCACCTTCTATTTTTCCTCTAATTGTTTTCGGAATAATCCCGGCCAGAATATGGCACAGTGTGCTTTTTCCACAGCCGGAGTGTCCGGCAATTGCCAGAATTTCAGTCTTTTTTAATTCAAAACTTAAATCGTGCAAAGTATTAGTCTTTTCCCCGGCATAGCGAAAATAAAGCTCCCGCACCTCAATTGCCTTCATCAAGGCCACCTCCTGCTATTATTAAAATCTCGACTATTCGCATTCCTCATTTTCTAACTCATTTACCGGATCACCACTTAATCTGATATCTTCTTCTGTCTGCATTTCCGCTTCTTTAAAATAACCGAATTTTTTTAGTTGTGCCGCAATGGCAAATGCCAGCAAACCGCCCAAACCACCAGATAATGATGCCAAACTCAAGGTCAGTAATAAAGGAATTAACGGCAGTCTGAAAAATACAAAATTGACACCAAAGCTCCCCAGCACGTTGGCGATAACCCCCGCACCAAAGCAAGCCCCTTTGCTATATTTGAATTTTCCCAGCAAAAGATAAAGCAGTTCTATGCCAATTCCTGGCATCAGATAAGTGACGATACTCATAATCCCATGCGATCCCATCGTTCCGGTAATAATCACCAGAATCGTTTGTACTAAACAGACTAAAAACGCCGCTCCGGTTTTTCTGACCAGAATTGCGGCCAGAACAATGAATAACATATATATGCCCCCGGAGATCGATCCCCCAGGAATAAAAAGCGGCCCCGTAATGATATGAACCAGAGGCACCAGCACCGCTTTTACGGCAATTCCCAAAGCCGCCATCATCGAAATGATCACTAGATCCAAGAGCGTCATTTTTTCAGATGCCTTTTTCATTTCCCGACCTCCTTTTTCCAATCTCTATCAGTTCTCTTTCTTTTGCGCGGTAAATATCTGTAATACATTCGTTAATATTATTATTTAGATGCTCTTCGAGCTGCCTGACTAAGAGCTTTTTCCAAGGTGTAAAACTCGGCGTATAAGTCAGGATAAACGCCAGAAAACGCCCATAATCCTCGGCAAAAGCCACTTCCCGTGAATCTTCAAAATCTATTGCCATCACATCTTCCTGAGTCACTAAAAAATTGCGCAGATTGCAGTCATAGAAAGCCAAGCCAGTCGCGTCATGAAAGGATGCCAGCCAATTAATGGCCTTTCTAAAGGGCCTTGTTGTTGAATCACTGAGTAAAACATCCGTTTGATCACTTTTAGCATCTTGAGGCTCAGCCTGCTCTAAAAATTCACAAAGTGTCATGGAATCGATATATTCATACAACAAGACGTCTTCAAACCGTCCATAACATTTAACCGTTTTTATTGACTTATTTTTCAAGTCATCTAAAATTGACATTTCCTGCTCCAAGCTCTTTTTCCTTGTAAATTTTTTTTTAATCAGCATATAGGCTTGACCTTCATGCACAAGACGAATCAATTGTACTTTATTTTTTTTGCTGAAAAACTGACTGATGATCTCATATTCTCCGGCTTCATAGGCTTGGATTACAGTTTTACTCATCATTTTCCATGCTTCCAATTTGAATTTTTATCTCCGCACCTTTTTGATAACCTTCCAGTTCTGAAACAACACTGAGCACAGCATTGCGAATCAGTTTCTGAACAAATGGTACCATGATCACTTTTTCATTATTGATTTTTAAACTCACACCATCATTTTTTAGGGGACAGTCCGACCGTGTTACTTTTCTAGCGACAATTTTTCTGCAGAAACCGGCACAATCCGTTTCACAGAGACCACAGCATTTTTCTGAAAAACCCGGAAGTAAATCGAAGGCATTTTCCTGGACTAAATCCACCAGATGATTGGGTTCTTTAAGACAATTAACAATTTCAAGACCTCTATATTGGCTATAATTTTCTGCCAGCAGACCGGAAAATGCAAAAACTGTTTCATCCCACCGTTCTTCCAGTCCCTCGAAGTCGTGGCCTGTCACAATTTTGGGAATTGCCGGATCATTCACACCTTCCAGAATCGTATAATCATAGTCATAATGTGCCAGCACTTGACGAATGGGCAGCTTTTCCTGATATAAAATATCTGTTTCATACATCCCCAAAGCGGTTACCAGCTGGGCGCCGGCTTCTTTGTGGCGGTAAGTATTTGTTCCTGCCTGATCAATTTCAAACGCTTCAAAATGGATCTCTTTAACCGAGCCAACAGAATAGCCCCGCCTTCTTAGCCCATTAATGATTGTTTCAACAACTGTGGTTTTTCCCGAATGGGTCAGTCCTCTTACCGATATGACTTTCATTCCTGCCTCCCCGTTTTCAAGACTTTTTTATTCAAAGCAAATCTCCATTAAAAATTTGCAATTCCTTAAACTGAAGGTTTCACCAGTGATCACAATTTCCATCGGCCCACTTCCACCCGAAGCCTTATCAGTATTTTTAATCCCGTCTCGCTCATAAATTAAATACACTTTGCCTTCATCAATTTCTTCAATTGTTCCTGTCGAGACATATCCATCAAGGGCTTTGTATGTAACAGTCTGATATGAATGATAATCAAAACCAGCCTCTGCAAGTGCATCTTTTAACAAGACACCGCCAAACACCACATCTTCCTGTCCACTACTGGTATTTAATCCTTCATCCACCAGGATTTTAGGCATGGCCATAATCTCTTCTAACTGCAACTGGGCCAATGTAAGATCATCAACGGTTATAATCACGGTTTCTTGTCCCAGCGAAGCTAATCGCTCTTCGGTCAGTTTTTTATTAATTCCAACCAATACCACCGATGAAATTGACAAGACCAGAATTACAATTGGCAAAATCCATTTCTTTTTATTCTTCATTTTATTCATCGCCGCAACCTTTACTCATATTTAAACACAAACCGATAAACTCGCGGTTGTCATGCTCAAGAAAGTCCCTTTAACGCAAGAAAAGAAAGGAAGCAAATCTCTTTGCATCCTTTCTTTTCATAAATTATTGAACTACACTCATTTTAGTAAGATTCTGAACCCAATACCCGGCGCCTTGACTCTCAGCAACAACACTAATTAATGCTTCACCGTCAACAGAAATACTCACCAATGAGTCTGCCGCTTCTACTGTTGCTTTGTCATAATCTTTAGTATATCCATCTGATGCTTCCATTGTAATAGCAGTAAAATCAGTGATTCCCAATAAGTCAACAACGTCTTTTAATAAGTATCCTTCAAAAGTCCCGCCTGTTTCTGTTCCATCCTTCTTAGTCATTACAATCGTTTGCTCAACAAGGGGGAGCTCTGCCAGATCTGCCTGGGTAAACTCTGTCTTTCCTTCAACCCCCTCCAGAGCAATTGTAAATTCAGGTGTACTTTCCTGACTCTGACTAGTTGTGTCAGCTGTTACCACTGTTGCGTCATCTGCAATTTCCGCATCTTGTGAACTACATCCGGCAAAACCAAAGGCTAGAACCATTACCATTACCAATACCAATAAATACCTTTTCATTCTTTCCTCCAATTTTCATTTGGGAAAATAATCATCCCCACTGGTGAAAGAACGTCTTTAACAAAATAAAAAAGTTTAGCCAAGCTAAACCCACAAATTTAAATTAAAACTAAACGTTTACCTTTCCAGTGCGGGAGATCCTGCTGTTTCCGGCAAAACCCTAACGTTTTATTTTTCATGCCTTGATAAGGTTTAGAAAAATAAAATTCAGTAATCATTTATACCATATTCATTTAAATTTAATTATATTAAGTCATCTAATCCTTGTCAACAGTAAAATTATAACTATCGAACCAGGCAAAGTTTATTAATCCAGAACTATCGACAATATCTGACAAGCCATATCACATTGGTCTGCATTAGAATTTCCAACCGCTTTATCCGTTTTTTTCGCAATCTCAAATCAAAAAGCCAGCTAATACAGCTAAGACAAAGTTAATGTTGAATACCTGAGCACCGACAATTGGCTTTTCAGCTGTCTGCCTCGGGGCGAACAGTTGCTGGAAAATACCTATAATTAACAATTTCAAATTGGGCAACTGTACGAATCCGCGCGCAGACTGCGAAATCCAATTGGTCGGTGCGGGGTTTGTCTACACACTGAAAGCCAGCTAATACAGCTGGCTTTTCTTACAGTTTAACTCATTTTTAATTCTGATAATTTGAACTTTATTCCATTTCCACGATCAGTTCGCCGGTCTGAACACTTTGTCCCTCTGACACGTAAATCCGTTTGATCTTTCCATCTTCTGCGGCAACCATTTCTGTTTCCATTTTCATGGCTTCAACAATGACCAGTGCCTGATTAGTTTTGACTTCATCACCTTCATTGATTAAAACCTTCAGCACTGTTCCCGGAATGGCTGATCCCACCTGTTTTTTATTCTTGGGATCGGCTTTTAACATAGTGGTCTTCTGTTTGGCGGTCAGGCTGCGTTTGTCTTCGATGTAGATCTCTCTTCTAAAGCCATCAACCTCAAACATAACCGGACACATACCTTCATCGTTAGGCATGCCAACGTTAACCAGTTTAATCAGGAAACGACGTCCTTCGGACACTTCCACTTCCGCCAGCTCACCTTTTTTAAGTCCAAAGAAGAAAGTATGGCTATCCATTCGCATGAAGTCGCCAAACTCCTGCAGGAATTCCACATATTCCTTCATCACCTTCGGATAAAGAGCAACACTTAAAACTTCCCGATCATCCAGTTCGAAATTATAGTCTTCTTTAAATTGCTTTCTAAGCGCGTCAAAATCTTCATCTGGCAACAGGGTTCCCGGTCTTACCGTGATCGGTTCAACACCTTTTAAAACAATTTCCTGCAGCTCCTGATCAAATCCACCTTCCGGCTGGCCAATCATCCCTTTGTAATAATCTACAACTGAATCTGGATAAGCCATATCTTTTCCTTTAGTCTTAATGTTCTCAGCCGTCAATTCATTTTGTACCATAAAGATAGCCAGATCGCCAACAGTTTTTGATGATGGTGTCACCTTGACAATATCTCCCAACATTAAATTGGCTTCCAGATATTTATCTTTTACTTCTCTAAATTTATGTCCCAGACCAAAACTTTCTACCTGCGCTCTCAGGTTCGAGTACTGACCGCCGGGAATCTCGTATTTATAGATCTCTGTCGATCCTGATTTCAGTTCTGATTCAAACTGGCTATATACCTGTCGGGTAGTACCCCAGTAGTCAGATAAAATCTGCAGGCCTTCTTCATCCAACATAGAATCCCGGTTGGTATTCTTAAGCGCCGCCACAATTGAGTTGAGCGCCGGCTGGGAGGTCAGACCGCTAACACCGTTAAGAGCAGCGTCAGCAATATCAGCACCAGCCAGACTGGCAAATAAAACTGTTGCTACACCATTTCCGGTCGTGTCGTGGGTATGAAGATGAATCGGCATACTGATTTCGTCCTTTAAGGCTTCTACCAGTTTTTTAGCCGCACAAGGTTTTAAGAGTCCTGACATATCTTTTATAGCCAGGATGTGGGCCCCGGTTTTTTCGATTTCTTTAGCCATACGCACATAATAATCGAGATTATATTTTGTTTTTGAGGTATCCAGGATATCTCCGGTATAACAAATTGAGACTTCAGCTACTTTATCGGTTTTTAATACTTCCTCGATAGAAATTTTCATTCCTTCCATCCAGTTTAATGAGTCAAAGATTCTGAAGATATCAATGCCGCTTTTAGCCGCCTGCTGAACAAACTCCCGAATCACGTTGTCTGGATAGTTTTTGTAACCAACCGCATTGGCACCGCGCAGCAGCATCTGGAATAAAATATTTGGAATTCGTTCTCTCAGCTCGTCCAGACGTCGCCAGGGCGATTCTTTGAGGAAACGGTAGGAAACATCATAAGTAGCGCCCCCCCACATTTCCAGAGCGTATAAGTCAGGTACCAGCTCCGCCGTTTCACGAGCAATTTTAATCATATCACGACTTCTGACCCTTGTTGCGGCAATAGACTGATGGGCATCACGCAGAGTGGTATCACATAGCAGCAATTTATTCTGATTCTTAATCCATTTAACCAGACCATCAGGTCCCTGTTCATCCAGGATCTGTTTAGTCCCAGCTTTAGGCGCTCCGCCTTTTATTTCTGGTATATATGGCTCGTCAAAGTCCGGTTTATTGCCAAAAGTTTCGTTGACTATAATATTCCCCAAATATCGCAGTACATTACTTTCTTCACTGACCTGATCAGCAATATTAAAGAGTTCAGGATGATCATCGATGAATTTAGTGTCGCAATTTCCGGCAATAAATTTAGGATGCTGTAAAACATTGATTAGAAAGTCTTTATTGGTATGAACTCCTTCGATATCCATTTCTTTTAAAGCCCGTACGGCTTTTCGTCGGGCATCTTCAAAATTCCGCGAAAAAGAGGTGCTTTTAACCAATAAACTATCATAGTAAGGTGTAATTTCCGCTCCCGTAAAGCCGTTTCCACCATCTAATCGAATCCCAAAGCCACTGCCTGTTCGGTAAACATCAATACGTCCGGTATCCGGCATAAAATGATTATTGGGATCTTCAGTGGTAATACGGCACTGAATAGCGGTACCACGGGGAACAACGGCATCCTGAGAAGGAATCCCTACTTCCGGTGAATCCAGCGACAGTCCCTGTGCAATAAGAATCTGCGACTGCACCAAATCAATTTCTGTAACCAGTTCAGTAACGGTGTGTTCCACCTGAATTCGCGGATTCATTTCGATGAAATAATGATCGCCTTTTTTATCTACTAAAAACTCGATGGTTCCAGCATTTCGGTAGTTGACTGATTTGGCAAGCTTCAGCGCATCCTGACAGATGGCCTGTCTTTGCATATCGTTAATACTCAGTGACGGTGTAAATTCGACAATTTTCTGGTGCCTTCTTTGGATTGAACAATCTCTTTCAAAGAGATGGACAACATTGCCGTAATTGTCTCCTAAAATCTGAACCTCGATATGCTTGGGTTCCTCCAGATATTTTTCGACAAAAATAGTGCCATCGCCAAAAGCTTTGGTTGCTTCACTGGTGGCTGAGTGGAATTCTTTTAAAAGGTCTTTCTCAGAATAAACAATTCGCATTCCGCGGCCGCCGCCACCGGCTGCAGCCTTTAAAATAATCGGATAGCCGGCTATTTTGGCAAAATCAATTGCTTCTGCATCAGAAGTAATCGGCTTTTCAACACCTGGAATTGTCGGTACATTGACACTTTTAGCCACTATTTTAGATTGGATCTTATCACCCATTTTTTCCATCATCTCATGGGTGGGACCAATAAAGACAATCCCCGCTTCTTCACATTTTTTTGCGAAAATCGGGTTTTCCGCCAAAAATCCATAACCGGGATGAATGGCATCCACTTCCTTTTTCTTAGCCAGAGTAATGATCTTATCCATATCCAGATAAGCTTCCACCGGTCCGTTTGTCCCAGAAATCAGATAAGATTCATCAGCCTTGGTTCTGAATAAAGACAGCTGATCTTCCTGGGCATAGATTGCCACTGTATGAATGCCCAATTCCTGACAGGCTCTAATAATTCGAATCGCTATCTCGCCGCGATTGGCAATTAATACTTTGTTAAATTTTTTCATCTACTCTTTCTACTTTCTTTTCTTCATTAAATGTTCTTCATGGAGTCGGACCAAATCAAGATATTTTTTCTATTATATATAAAAGCTCGAAATTTTAAAAGCCTTTTTTGCAATTTTATTCTAATTTTTATTTATTTTGCTAATCAGCCACTTTTGTCGCATTTTACACGCAATAATAATAAATATTGTTTACTTTTCCTCATCTTTGTCGCGATCTTCTTGAATTTTCTTTTCAAGTTCTTTAAAACCATAGCGGTTTTCTGTCTCATCTTCCAATTTTTGATTGTTCGAAAACAGATTTTTAGAAAGTCGAGTTACAATCAGGTAACCGGGAATCACTATAATTAAAACAATAATCAGCATTGATAAATCCATGTCAATTTCCTGCCTTTTTTTGCTCCAGCCAGCCATTTTGATAGTCTTTACTCAGATCCATAATGGCTTTTAACATTTTTTCGTAACTGTCCTGATAATAGGGATTACTGAGCTTTCGCGTATTGTTTTCAATCATTTGGGCTTCTCTGGTCGGATCGAAGATCTTTTCCTGGTTACTGTATTTATATTCAATGATTTCTTTCACACAATCCATTCTTTTTTCGAACAGAATGCGCATTTCATCATCAATTTCATCAATTTTTTTGCGAACTGCTTCTATGCTCATATTTCCTCCTAAACTAAAAAATCAGCCAGACAAATGGCCACTACCGCTTCGACAACCGGAAAAGCTCTCAAAACCACACAGGGATCATGTCGTCCTTCAATTTTTATGGATGTGTTTTCCATGGTCGCCAGATTAATGGTCTGCTGCTCTTTGCCTATGCTTGGAGTCGGTTTAAGCGCCACCTGAAAAACCAGCGGCATGCCGTTACTGATGCCCCCGTTAATTCCTCCGTTATGATTGGTCTTTGTCACAACCGCTTTTTCTTCGATGCGGAAAATATCATTAGCCTCTGAACCATTCATAAGGGTTAAATCAAAACCAGAACCGAAACTTACGCCTTTAACGGCCGGAATTGAAAACAAGAGGGCACTTAGGCGACTTTCAATTGATTCAAAAAAGGGATCACCCAGTCCCGCAACCATATTAATGGCAAACCCCTCAATAATTCCCCCCACTGAGTCTTCAGCTGCTTTAGCCGCCTTTATACTTGCCAGCATCGGGACTTCAACCACCTCAGTAAAAACCGGGAACTCAGGGTTTTTAATCAGGCTTTCAAACTGCTGGTAATCAGCAATCTGCGGATTGTAGGGATCATTTATATCTTTAATTGACACAATCCGGCTACCAATTTTAAGCTGCGGTGCCCGTTCTTTTAATACCGCTCTTGCCACAGCGCCGGCAAAAACAAGCGGTGCCGTAACCCGGGCAGAAAAGTGACCACCGCCGCGATAATCCTGAAATCCGCCATAGCGCAAGCTGGCGGTGTAATCAGCGTGACCCGGCCGCATCAGATCTTTAGTCTTTTCATAATCTTTAGACCTGGTATTTTCGTTAATAATGACACCCGCAATAGGTGTTCCCGTCGTTCGGCCATTAAAAACGCCACTTAAAATTTTAATCTGATCACCTTCTTTTCGGGGCGTCGCCAGGTCCTTTCCTTTGGCAGCCCGACGATTAAGTTCATGCTGAACAGCCTCCAGGTCGATGGGAATTCCCGCTGGAACCCCATCGACTACGGCGCCAATCCCCTGACCATGAGACTCACCAAAGAGTGATACCTTGAACTTATTCCCCCAGACTGAGCTCATGAATAACACCTCCCAGAAATTTGAAATCGTCCCAAAAATTAGGATAGGACTTGTTAACCGCGTCAGCCCCTTCAAGGGTAATTGGCGAATCCGACATCACCGATGCAATGGCCACTGCCATGGCTATCCGATGATCATTATGGCTGGATACGATCGCTCCACGCAAACTTTCAACCGGATCAATGATCAGGCCATCCTTCGTCTCCGTCACCCGTCCGCCTAGTTTATTTAAAACATCGGCGGTCGCCATCAGGCGGTCAGATTCTTTAAAGCGTAACCGCTCACCATTGATAATTCTGGTCTGACCCTGACTAAAAGAGGCTAGTACAGCAAGAATAGGAACCAAATCCGGGCACTGAGAAACATCTATCGTCGTCCCTTTTGTTTTAGCCCCATGAACGAGCAGACCTTCGTCTAATTTATCGATTTTGCCGCCCATTTTTTCAATAATTTCGGCAATCACCTTATCACCCTGAAAGGAATCAAGATTTAAATCACGACATCGCATTTCTGTCCCGATGCTTCCAGCCACCATCCAAAAGGCGCCCTGAGAAAAGTCGCCTTCGACGCGATAATCCGTCGGTTGAAACCGCTGATTGCCCTTAATTAGAAAATTACGATACCGGTCATTAATAATTTCAATGCCAAAGGCTCTTAATACCTCTAGGGTAATATCAATATAGGGACGGGATTCCAGAGAAGAGTTCAAATGAATGCGTGAATTACCGGACAAAAGGGGCAGGGCAAACATCAAGCCGGTTATAAACTGCGAAGAAACACCACCACTTAACGAATAGACCCTGGAGTCAGTTTCCCTTTTACAGATAAGGGCAACTCGTCACCTTCTTTTAAACGCGACCAGGCAATGTTTTTTTCATCAAATATTTCATAGTAGGGTTCCATTGGTCGTTTCACTAGACGGCCTTTACCAGTAATCACTGCTTCTTCTGCCTGTAATAAAGCAATGGGAATAATAAATCGCAGGGTTGATCCCGATTCATTACATTCCAGTTCCTGATGCTTTAGGGTAACATTGGGATTCCCCTCAATAATCAGGGTGAAGCGATGATCTTCCTCTTCCTGATAAACGATTGTCGCCCCAAAGCTTTCCATAATCTTACAGGTTGCAATCATGTCCTGTGACATCAGGACATTACTGATGGCACTACGACCCTCCGCCAATGCAGCTGAAATGATTGCCCGATGGCTAACACTTTTTGAGGGTGGAATCTGAATCACGCCAGTCAGTTTATGTGGTTCAATATGTAAAACTTTCATCATTTCTCCCTTTCTGCTAGCGAAATAATTCGATCGCCTGATCCTTTTGAATTTTTACAATCTGGGCTCGGCCAATTTTTTCCAGAGCACAGATATGCAAGGCGTTATTTTCAAACTTCTTATCCGTGAAGAGAATTTCCTGAACTTTTTCCAGGGGCATTTTGGGAAGTTTTGTCGGCAGACCGTAATTTTCTAATAAAGCGACAATCTGATCATAGGTTCCAGCCTGTGTTATACCTTCGGTCTCCGTTTTCCTGGTGATCTGGGCCATACCAATAGCGACTCCCTGACCATGAGAATATTTTTTGTATTTATAAAAAGTCTCCACCACATGACCAACTGTATGGCCAAAATTTAAAATCCGACGCAGTCCCTGTTCATGCTCATCCGCTTCAACCACATCTTTTTTAATTGTACAGCATTTGGCCACAATCTCTTCCATATCATCAATCAGATCCTCATGGTAGGAATAGCTCATCAGCTTAACAAAAAGCCCCTGACTTTTAATACAGCCATATTTGATAACCTCACCCATACCGTCCATCAGGTAATGGTCGTCGAGGGTATCCAGAAACAAGGGATCAATAATCACTGCCTCCGGTTGATGAAAAGCGCCAACCAAATTTTTCCCGGCTTCCAGATCAATGCCCACTTTACCGCCCACACTGCTGTCAACCTGGGCTAAAAGAGAAGTCGGCACCTGGATAAAATCAATCCCCCGTAAATAGGTCGCAGCACAAAAGCCACCGAGATCGCCAACGACTCCACCACCCAGGGTTAAAATCGCATCTTTACGGGTGACATTGCATTTAACCAGTTCGTCATAGATATCCGAGACCTGCCCCAGGCATTTACTTTCCTCACCAGCCGGAATCACGATGCTATAGACTTTTGGCCCAGCCGCTCGAACCTGTCTTTCCATGTCAGCCAGGTATTTTTTTGCAACATTTTTATCGGTAATGATCACCACCTTATGATATGGGGCAAACAAGGTTTTCATTGATGAAATCCGATCTTTTATTCCCTTTTCGATCAGGATCGGATATTGATGCGTGTTACTCGTTTTACATACTAGTTCCTTCATTAAAAGCTCCTTTATAATCTCAGGCTCCATTATATCATAAGCCTTTAGTCTCGCACAAGGACAAGTGTCCGCCGATAAAAGATATTTTTACTTACAAATTACATATCAATATGAATGAAAACCCGCGTTAAGCGGGTTATCGGTCTTCCTTGAAATAGTTTCTGCCCAGCCAGGCGGGTTCTTTGGAGTTGGCCGTTTTTCTCATTGAGGTGAACAACAAGACGAAAACCGTGGCCAAATAGGGCAGCGCATCAAAGAGATAAATGGAAACCGGCAGATTATACTGCTGCAGCCAGTAGCCGGCAATGTCCAGGGCGCCGAAAAAGTAGGCCCCAACCATTGCTAAAAGCGGATTCCACATGGCAAAGATGACCAGGGCTACGGCAATCCACCCTCGTCCACCAACGACGTTAACTGGTAGTATGCTGATATAAACCAGGGACAGGAAAGCTCCGCCCAGGCCACTCAAGGCTCCTGATAAAGCAATGTTAAAATACTTATAACGATCGACTGAAATCCCACTGGCATCGGCTGCCGCCGGATTTTCGCCGATCATTCGGGTATGCAGACCCCATTTTGTTTTGTAGAGATAAACAAAAACTAAAATCACTAATGCGTAAGAAAAATAGACATAACCACTCTGATTAAAGAAGACCTCCCCAATCCAGGGGATCTTTGATAAGCCCGGGAATTCAAAGGGCGCGAAAAAAGTGGTGATGGCTTCCGGCACTTTTTTACCAATATAGTTTTTTCCGAAAAAAGTGGCAAAGCCGGTCCCAAAAATACTGAGGGTTAAACCGGTGACGATCTGGTTAGCCTTAAAGGTCACTGTTAGTAAGGCATAGATTAAGGCTCCGGCCATTCCCGCCAAGGCCGCACACAAAAGTGCCACATAGGGATTACCAGAAATAAAGCCGGCGATAAAACCGATTACGGCTCCCATTTGCATCATCCCTTCGACTCCCAGGTTTGTATGCCCCACCTTTTCGGAAATAATTTCGCCCAGGGTGGCAAAAAGCAGACAGGTTCCGGCCCGCACGGCCGCACTTAAAAAATATAGAAACATCAGGCCACCTCCTCTTTGTGTCGATCGGATACAACCCGGTACTGAATTAAAAATTCACTGGCCAGAATAAAGAAAAGGATTGTTCCCTGAATCATTTCAGCTACAGAACCTGGTATCTGAAATGCCGTTTGAATATATGATGCACCTTGTAAAAGGACCCCGAAGGCAAAAGAATTAATGACAATATAGGGAACTTTAAGGCCTGAGAGCCAGGCCACAATGATTGCTGTAAAACCCAAGCCGCCAGTGATTTCAGTGGTTAGGGTACCACTGACGCCGGTGGCTTGAATCATCCCTACCAGGCCGCATAACCCGCCGCTGATAACCGCTGCTGTTAAAATAGTCTTTTTAACATTTATGCCAATGTAGCGTGCGGTATTTTCGCTCTCACCTAATACAGTAATTTCAAAACCAATTTTTGATCGGTTCATAAAATAATACATGGCGACAATAATAACAATGGCAAAAAGAATACTTAAATTAAAGCCGTGGCTTTCCGGCAATAGAGCGTTTTCGGGGAAATTGGCAATTTTAGGCATCCCATTGGCCGCCGGATCTTTCCAGAAATCATACTGGAGCGCTGTTACAAAAGCCAAGGCGATATAGTTAAGCATCAGTGTAAACAGGGTTTCATTTGTGCCAAACTGCGCTTTAAAAAAAGCTGGAATTAAGAGCCACACCGCGCCGGCTACAAAAGCGGCAAACGCGGTAAATAAAAGCATAACTGGCAAAGGCAGATTTGGGAAAAACCTTACTACAGCCGCAGCGCCCATGGCCCCCATTAAAAACTGGCCTTCCGCGCCAATGTTCCAGAAACGCATTTTAAAAGCCACCATGACCCCAAAGGATAAAATCATCAGGGGCACCATTTTTTCAATGGTTGCCGCGAAGCGATAGAGACTGCCAAAACAGCCATCGAGAATGCCAATGTAAAGCTGCACTGGGTTGGCATCAGCAAAAATAACAAAAATCGATGAAACAGCCAGAGCTGCCAAAACGAAGAGAATGCGAATGATCAGTTTTTGTCGCGGTTTCGGTTCGTCTCTTTTTATGATATGGTACATGAATGCTCTCCTTCTTCCCTCACGCCGGACATCAGTAACCCAATGGCTTCTTTGGTCGTTTTTCGGGGATCAACTATCCCGGTTACCTGACCTTCACAAAGAACCAGAATCCGGTCACACAGACTCATCAGGACATCCAAATCTTCACCGATATAGAGAATTGGTTTTAACTTCTTTTTCTGATCGTTTAACAGCTCGTAAATAATCTGTGAAGAGCCGACATCCAGCCCCCTGGTGGCATAGGCCGTAATTAACAGCTTGGGGTTCAACTGAATCTCTCGCCCCAGAAGTACCTTTTGAATATTACCACCGGACAGCAAACTGACTGCGTGGTTTTCTATTGCCGGGGTAACCACATTCAGTTTCTCCACCAGTTTTTCTGCCTTTTCCCGAGACCTGGTTTTAGAAATTGTCAAGCCTTTAGTGCTGCGATAGTCTTTTAAGAGGACATTATCGATAATGTCCATAGAAGAGACCAGCCCCATACCTAAACGATCCTCCGGCACAAAGCTTAAGCTGATTCCCAGATCGTGAATGGCTTCAGGATTCTTACCGAGAATATTTTCGCCATTAAATATAATTTGGCCTGACTTTAACGGGTACAGACCGGCGATGCCCTCGCAAAGTTCTTTCTGTCCACTGCCGGCAATCCCGGCTACTCCCAGAATTTCACCTTCGTAAATATCAAAACTGACCTGATTTAGGACCGCCACCTTGTTACGATCCAAAGCCGTTATATTTTTCACTTCCAGGCTTTTTTTACCCCTTTCAACCGCGGCAAAGGGAATGTCCAGCTCCAAAACATCACCAACCATCATTCCCGCCAACTCCTGGGCATCCGTTTCGTTTTTGTCAACGGTCTGAACAGTTTGCCCTTTTCGCATGATGGTAATGCGGTCGCTGATTGTCATGACCTCTTCCAGCTTATGGGTGATGATAATCACCGAACAACCATTGCTAACCATTTTTTTTATAATGCCGAAAAGATTGTCAATTTCCTGCGGTGTCAATACAGCGGTGGGCTCATCTAGAATCAAGATATCAGCCCCCCGATACAGAACCTTAAATATCTCCAGGCTTTGTTTTTCGGCCACCGACATTTCACTGACCTTTTTATTCAAGTCGATATCCATCCCAAAACTTTTATTCAATTCCCCCATATCATCTGAAATCTTTTTCTGATTGATGAAAGGCGCGATTTTTTGACTGCCGGCCGCAACATTTTCCAGCGCCGTAAATACGTCCACCAGCTTATAGTGCTGGGGCAACATCCCGATACCCAGGCTCAAAGCGCTTTTGGGTGACGGAATTTTAACTGGCTCCCCTTTTATTTCAATGCTGCCGCTGTCCGGCATATAGATCCCTGAAAGCACATTCATCAGAGAGCTTTTGCCTGCGCCATTCTCGCCGAGAATAGCATGAACTTCGCCTTTTTTCAGTGAAAATTCCACATGATCCAGGGCTTTGACCTGCCCGAAAGATTTTGTGATGTTTTTCATCCTTACCACATACTCATTGTTCATTTTTTCTCCTACTTAACAAAACAGCGGACAGAGTCCTACGACTCTGTCCGTTTATGTGTCTATGGGCTATTCCAAAGTTCCCACTACATTGTCAACAAACCAGTCCATACTGAGCAATGCTTCGTCAGTCATGGCTGAGCCTTCCTGAACTCTAACAGTTCCTGACTGATCTGTCAGCTCGCCGGCAAAAATAACCAGGCTGCCTGACTTAATCGCTGCTTCCGCAGTGTCCACCTGGGCAACGGCGGCGCCAGATACGAGTGAAGTCATGTCGTCAAGATAGACAATCCCATCATTCATGTTACCCCAGTACTGACCAGTTTCCCATGTCCCATCGATCACTGCCTGCACACGATCAATATAGTATCCGCTGAAATCCCAAAGCGGAGCGGTCAGATATACTTCTGGCATGGTTTCAGCGGCACTTAAATCATAACCAACCGAATAGATACCAGCTTCTTTTGCAGCTTCCATGGTCGCTGTGGAATCCTGATGCTGAGCAGTTACGTCACAACCCTGCTGAATCAGCGCTTCGGCTGCGGCTTTTTCGGCGGTTGGATCATACCAGGTATTGGTCCATGAAACCATTACTTCAGCACTTGGATTAACTGATTTAACCCCTAAAGCAAAGGCATTGATACCGCGGATCACTTCTGGAATTGGCATCGCCGCAACATAAGCAATCTTATTGGTTCGCGTTGTCATTCCAGCGACGATCCCTGATAAATAACGAGGTTCTTCAATTTTGCCAAAATAAGTCGCCATATTATCGGCCGTCATATAACCTGAACAATGTTCAAATTTAACATCCGGGAATTCTTCAGCCGCTTCAGCCATTCCTTCCATAAAGCCGTAACTGGTTCCGAAAATAATTGTCGCACCCTGATCAACCATATCTCTGATACTTGAAATAACTTCGCTTTTCTCTTCAGCAACATTTTCCTTAACAATGGTTTCCACCTGGCCACCAAAATGTTCAACCATTTTAGCCCGTCCCTGATCGTGAACCTGAGACCAACCGCCATCATCGGCTGGACCGACATAAAGAAAGCCGGCAATTACTTTTTCGCTCTCATCCGAACTGTCGCTTGATGCACAGCCTGCCAGTGTAGCAACTACCATGACCATGACCAACAACAAAATCCCTAATTTCCTTTTCATTTCCATCCTCCTTAGATTTAACAGCCTTGTTTGCTGCTTACCCTGTTATTTTATCGAAAAAGCGGCAAAAAATCAATCTTTTATGCATGAATCCACTACTTTCATGGCTGATTTCTCTTGATTTTAATCCTTTAATTAGATATGATTGTTTATATCTGTTTAAACTTTTGCAAACGCCTTCTGCAAGCAACACTGCATTCACATAAAAGGCGCAAAATTTGTCATAGAAATAACCGTTATTTATTTAGAAAGGGGTGCTCCACATGAAAAAAGATAAAAAAGATAAAAAAGAAAAAAAATTCGTTGAAAAAGAATCTAAAAAGAAAAAGGTGACGTCTGAGAAAAAAAGTGGACCTGTTAAAAAAATCGAACCCGCCCCCAAATCGGCTTCTGAAAGCCTAGCCGTAGCAACAGAAAAAGCGATTGCCACCGAAGCTCTGTCAATCAAAACAATCGACGAAATATTAGCTCTGATGAAAAACAATGCTGAGAACTACCAGAACATCATCACGGCACCAACTGATTTTAATGTGCTTGAGCAAACGCTCGCACTTTTCCCCTCAGAATTAAAAACACTTGAAATAATTGGCCAGACACCGGGAATCAACCTAACACAGCTGTCTATAGAACTGGGCATCTCCAAAAGTGCCGTGTCCAAGTGCACCGGAAAAATGCTGGAAAAATCACTGATCAACAAACAGCCATCACCCACTAATATCCGACAGGTTCAGTTTTTTCTTTCAGATGAAGGGAAAACTGTTTTCGAACAATACCTGCAACATCAACAAGATTTATTCAAACCCTTATACCATTCTTTTGACCTGCTAACCAGCACAGATGCCGACATGCTACTTGCTTTTTTGAAATCTTTTTCAATCCATTTAAACGAAATTGAGCAAGGCGCGACTGCTGGCAATTAAAATTCAGTCAGCAAAAAAATATCCTTTTGCGCCAATTTGGGCAATATGATTGTTTTGCGTTTCTTCCAGACTGACCGTTTGAACCTTTAAAAAGGGACTGCCATTTTCCATTGCCGCGATCAATGCTAAGACATTGGATTCGCTCCCGGTAATCGTTAAATCCAGGGGCAAAGCAAATAATATTCTACCATCTGGATCAGTCAGGCTGCCCGCCGGGTCGTTGAAATCTGTATCTGTCGCCTCTGTGGCCTCGCCAAAATGGACAGATACAAGACTCACACCAGCATTTTCAACAGCCTGACTAATCCTTTCATAGTAGCGCGTCTGATTTTCTTCCAACGGTATCCACTCATTATAGACCCCCACTTGTAAATTGATGGCATTCAATTGTTGCAGATATTCATCTTCTGACATACCACCCTGATAGGCCGCAAGGATGCGTTCTTTATTCTCTATCAAAATCCGATTACTGTTAATCTCCTGAATTTGCGGATAAATCAGGATAAGACCTAACAGAAAAAAGATAACAGCAGCCAAAAGCCGCCTTTTTAAATGACCGAGGAAAGGTAATTTATTCAAGCGCTGTCTCCCCCTCATTTTGAACAATCTCAAATATCATAGCAAACTCCCATAAATTTTGGTTTTCAAGCTGTTTAACGCTCAGAATTTGGCCTTGTGAGAAACCATTTTCCTGACTGATCTGACTGGTGTATCCGACAATCTCATCCTCATTAGGTGTTTGACCGGTTATTTTTAGCAGCTGATCGTTAAAATCCAACTGAATAATTTTTGTTTCCGCCGGCAAGAGACCATACACACTTGCAACCGCTGCGCCAACCGAACAGCTGTCATTGTCAAGCTCCTTCAGTAACGTCTCATAAAAGGTCATTCTTTTTTTCTGATGTTCCAGATTTTCAAAAACAACCGCCATCTCACCGGTTTCCTGCAGTTTTAAATCCAGTTCATTCAGTGATTTTTGGCCAGCCAGGTTGACGGTTTTAAAAAACGCAAAAACTACAACCAGCACCAAAGCAGCGCAAATTTCGGGCAAATATTTTTTAATTCGCGTTTTATATTTTTCTTTCTTATAATAGTCTTCACGGGAGTAAAGTAAATTGATATCCTTTTTCAACGCAGCCTCCTATCATCAAAATATTATCAGACCAACAAGCCGGCCATCGCCGCAAAAAATAAACTTACCGATTCCTGAGCCAGATCTTGCTGATTTGAAAACGCCTCTTGGATCAGGTCACGAAGATCAGCCAGCTCCCATTTAGCATGATCCTTAAAACATCCTTCAAGCCCGGGGTTTAGGCTGCCACCACCAATCAGGTAGAGCTGACTTTTTTCCCGTTCCCGCTTATCCTGATAAAGTCGAATCTGATTCTCGATGCTGTTGGATATATTGGCAATCTTTTCCCCATCAGACTGATGCGGGTCGATACTTAATCTGACCTGATGTTTTAAAATCCCCGCATGATACTGATACAAGCTAATCCGGGCCGAACCAAGATCTACCAGCAAGGCGTTTTTGATTTCCCGCTTTTCTAATATTTTTCCCAGCCCCATAAAATGCGGGATGATTTTTGTTACTTTGTAATCACCGGCTTTAAAAAGTTTCTGGCAACTTTTAATCAGTTCCTTTTCAGCAAAAATACTAACCACATCAAAATTTTTATCTTCCAGACCCAGTTGTTCAAAAACTTCCAGCCGTTCACCAACAATATAATCGTAATGCCATTTTTTCTGTGTGGCTGACTGCAGCTTTTTCATTTTCCAATAGACAATATCTTCAAGGTTTTGAAGCGAGACTGCTTTTATCGTAAAGGCCTCAACAATCATTTCTTCATCATTTAATAAAATTGTGATCTGGTCGCCGCGACGGTAATCCGCCAGACAATCCGACAAGACCTCAAAATCCGCTTTTTGTGGCGACATAAAAAACTTCTCTTTAGCCAGACTTTTTTTTCTAAAGGTTCTGACAATTTCCAGCGCTCCTTTTGACGATCTCTTCGCCTGAATGATTTTTACAGATTCTTCCCCCATATCCACCACCCAGATATGATTATCTTTAAACCGCATTTAAAACTCCATTTTCCAGTAAAAATCAGTAATGTCACCAGATGCTTCCTCGGCAGTCAGAATATTGACGCTAAACTGCTTTTGATAGTCAGCGTAGCTGCTACTCACTTCACCATCAAAACGGTTGATACCTGTTTTAGTGATATGGTAAGAATAACTACCGCCATTGGGATCAGTCTGATTTTCAGCTATTATAACATCGTTGCCGCTTTCTATCTCTGATTTGACAATTTCCATGGCATTTTTGGCCGTCAAAAGGCAGATTTCATAGCCTTTGCTTTTTGCATTCATATCAAACTCAGCAAGCTGATTGACCAGCAAAAAAGCAGCGGCCGAGATAATAAGCGCCAGCAACACCAATACCAACGGCAAGGCGTAACCCTTATTCTGCCTAAGGGAGGGTTTTAATTTCTTTACCATGTTCAATATAAATTTCATGTACTTGATCCTCATCCAATAGTTGATAGGTGATGATTAGAAATCTTTGGTCCTCCGGGCATATAACAATCGAAAAGATCTTAAAGCCGGTTTCAAACTGACTGTTGCCACCTGAACCAATAGAAACGAGATTACCATCACTGGTCAGGGCGTATTTATAGCGCATCACCAATTGGCTGTTCTGATTATAGCGGTCATAATAATTTGCAGTTTCAAGATCTCTTAAATAAACAAGTGACCCCCGCTGATAAATCACATCTGTCTCATAAACCTGTTTTTTAAAATAAAGTGTCATCATCCGTTCAACCGCTGCTGTTCGGCGATTGACCAAGGTCGTGTTTTCGAGCTTGTGCGTCAGAAAAAAAGCCGGCAAAATCACTGAAAAGACCATCCCAATCAGCATCAAAGTCAAAATCACTTCGATTAATGTGCTTCCCTTTTGATCTGCTTTCACGTCACACCCCATAATAATTAATAAAGAAATGATTCTCCGGCATTCGCCGGTCCACTATTTCAATGATCCAGTAATTACCTGCTCCGGCCGCCCTGATGCCAACCAGCTGATAATTGGGATAACGGACTTGCAGAAAGTGATTGATTTTATCCTGGGATGGCTGTGCTTGTGTGCCCAGTTCATATTTTAATTCGTCACAAAGGCTGTTGATCTCCTTCGCCTCTTGAAAAACAATCGACGAACGCATTTGCGTCTGCAGCAGAAGGCCTAAAAATGAAAAAACCAGCACCATCCCAACCGAAAGCAGCGAAATCGCCACAATCCCTTCAATCAGGGTGTAGCCTTTATCTGAGCACTTTTGTTTATTCATCGATGTATATCCTTCCATTGGCTACCTGCACCGTAATGGTCCGGGAAAACTCCGGATATTTGGGATTTGTCATAATAATTCTGCCACCACGGGAAACCGTGCCCGCCGGATAAAGGTTCAGGGCGTTTGCACCATAAAAATTTCCGGAATAATTGATGTGGTCAGTTTTAATTTGCTGATTATAGGCAATATGATTTTTGCTGTAAATAACATCGACATAGCCGGATAAAAAACTCACTTTGCGGCGGACATTATCCATCATCGCATCATTCTGCAAATCAAGAATCAGATAATAGACGGTCTCGCAGTCCTGATTAAAGGCCCGTTTCTCAATTTCCTTTTGCAGGCGGTTACCACCAGCCGTAAAAAACACCAACACACTCACCATAATCACCAGTACCACCAGCAATTCATAGATACTGTAGCCGTTTTCATCTTTGAGTTTTTCTGTAGTCTTCATTACCAGCGCCTATTCGGTCGTTGCCGTGATTGCTTTACGTTCGATAATATGATCGGTAACATTATAGTAGAATTCATATTCCCGCTCATTTGCGGATTCAATGCTTTCCTGCCGAATCAGGCCTTCATCATGAAGCACATCAATGAGACCGTCAAAATCTGTCGCCCCAGATGGGTATTCCCCATTTTCAATGCGATACAGCTCCAGAGCGCTCTCAACGATCCGGATATTGGTTTCATCTGTCTTTTTTTGCGAATTTTTAATGACGGTAAAAAACTGTGGAATTGCAATACTGGCTAAAAGCCCCAGAATAACCAGTACGACCATTAATTCAGCCAGTGTAAAACCATCATTTTTCCCGACCCGGTCTTTGATCATTGCCGCTCTCTCCCTTTGCTTTTTCTATAATTATAACGCTATCCCTCAATAAAAAAAGATATTTTTTTGTTTTTATTCATTTTTTTCAAGCTTATTTCCATCATACCTTTTCTGCTCATAAAAAAAGGCCGCTTTTGCGGCTCAGACTGAAGACAAAGTTACTGTTGAATACCTGAACACCGACAATTGGCTTTTCAGCTGTCTGCCTCGGGGCGAACAGTTGCCGGAAAATGCCTATAATTAGCGATTTCAATTTGGGCAACTGTACGAATCCGCGCGCAGACTGCGAAATCCAATTGGTCGGTGTGGAATTTGTCTACACACTGGGCTGCTTTTGCGGCTTTCTTTTCAATCAACATGATAGTCGTCATAACCTTTTTTTGCTTTTTTGATTTCCTTGTAATTTTTTCTCATACTAAAAGACTGCAGAACCAGGAAAAAGCCACTGATGCCCAAGACAATTCCCAGTAACAAGCCATAAAAATCCATCTGTCCGGAGGGGTTAAAAAGGGAGAAGACCCCAAAAGCCAATAGCATCACCCCAACAATCAGTTTGACAATGACACTGTTGCCCATACTGTTTCGGGTGGAACCCAGCATTAAGATGCCAGCAAAAATCGCGACGATCCCGATAATGACAATAAAAAATTTGATAATCGTATTGGTAAACAAAAGAAAAATTGCCGCCACGATCAAATCAAAAATTCCCCGTCCCAGACTGGCGCCCATAGGCGTCTCATACTTTGACCGAAAAACGAAATAAGTGATCAGATACATAATCCCCATAAAGCCGCGATAGACCCCAAACAAATTGACCATCAGGGTGATGGCAAAATGTCTTTGAAACAGGGTTATCCCGCAAATAATCATCAAACATAAGCCATCCAGCAACATCAGCCACCAGCGTCCGTAAGCCCGTTCTAAAAGATCGGTGCCATAGGTTTTTACTTTATTCGCACTCATGCTTACTCCATCCGGGCAACTACACGTTCAAGCACCAGTCCAGCCCGACATTTCACCGGATTGCAAGCCGTGACTTCATCCCGATATTTGGCCTTGATTTTATCACAATCCAAAGTTCCAAATTCTTTTTCAAACTCTTCAACTAAAAGTTTAGCGGCCATCTTTACTTCCTTCTGATCGGTCGGACGTTCTTTGGCATACATATAGCTAAGACCTGCCAGCGCTCCCGAAAAGGCGCCGCATACTTTTTCCGAATAAAAACCGCCGCCAAATCCCTGAATCAGCTTAAAGGCATCTGTTGGAATATTCAATTCATACGCCTCGTTTGCCGTTGCCAAAAGCACTTCTGCACAGTTCATGTGATACTGTGCTTGCAATTCTTTGGGCGCGTCACTGCCTACCTGATTATACTTCTCTACTAAGTTTTCCAATGTTAATCCTCCCAGTTTTTTTCTTTTACTATTGCATAATTAATGACTAATGTCAATTTCATATTTTTTTATTTTGCTGTAAAGGGTATTTCTTTGGACGCCTAGCGCCTGGGCCGTCTTGGTAATATTGCCTTCATAGAGTTTCAGCACCCGGGCCAGATGAAGTTTTTCCATATACTCAAGGGAAAGATCCTCTATTTTTTCACTTCCCGTAAAAAATCCTGTCATCGGCAGCGATTCCATGCCATTAAAACTAACAAACGGACCACTGTCACTTCGCAAATTTTTGAAATAATGAAAGGGAAAATCGTCGGTGTTTACAATCAGCTCTGCAATATTTTCCAGTTCTCTAATATTTCCCGGCCATGAATAGTTGGCTAAAATTTTTAATTCCTCTTCCTGCAAGGTAATTGGTGCTTTGTCATATTTGATGGCCGTATTTTTCAAAAAATAATAGAACAGTTGCAGAATATCCTCTTTACGCTCCCGCAGCGGTGGTAAAAATAAGGGCAGGACATTAAGTCGATAAAAGAGATCTTTACGAAAGCGTCCCAATGCTACTTCTTTTTTCAAGTCTTTGTTCGTCGCTGCAATAATCCTGACATCGATGGGAATAGCCTTGTGACTGCCAATTCTGGTGATCACACTTTCCTGTAGAACCCTTAACAGCCTGGTCTGCATATCGATGGGCATTTCCCCGATTTCATCCAGCATAATGGTTCCTTTGTTGGCTTCTTCGAATTTCCCGATATTGCCGCCCTTTTTGGCTCCGGTATAGGCTCCATCCTCATAACCGAATAATTCCGACTCAATCAGCTGATTGGGAATAGCCCCGCAATTGAGCGCCACAAAAGGACCATCAACCCGTTTGCTGAAATTATGAATAGACTGGGCAAAAACTTCCTTGCCTGTGCCGCTTTCGCCCATAATCAAAATGGTCGAACGGTTACCAGCAATTTTTTTGGCATATTCAACAGTGCGCCGAAAATTCAAGTCTTCACCCTTTATTTTGTCAAAGGTGTAAAAGGGCGCAACCGCTGACTGTTTTTGGCTGTTTTTTTCTTCTTTTAGAACAAAGACAATTTCGATGCTGTCATCCTGGGGGTTATAAATTGGACTAGCGGTCATCTGGCAGAGGAAACGATTTTTTAAAGCTTTGATATTGATCAGTTTACTGACATTTTTTCCTGTCGGATACTGTCTCTAATATCATCCCATTCTTCGATCAGTTCTGAGATATTATTGCCGATAATTTTTCGCTGGCGATTGCCAAAAAGATCCATCGCCTGCTGATTGTAAATTTTTATTTCGCCACCGACATCCGCAGTGATGATGGCCACCGGCATGGCATTAAAAATCGTCTTTATATGTTTATTGGTCATATTCTGAAGTTTGTTGTAGGCTTTGAATTTAAGCATTTCTTCAATAGCATTTGACGCAGCTGTCACCATCCCCAAAGTGTGAGGATGAACAGAGTCAGAATAGCCGGTTAAATCCAAAACCCCTATCAGATTACCATTTGCATCCTTAATTGGCGCCCCGGAGCAAGTCCAGCGATGATAAGCCTTGATGAAATGATCTTTGCCCGACAATTGGATTGGCGACCGGGATTTAATGACCATCGACATGGCGTTGGTCCCAATATTCTCTTCATTCATGTAGGAGCCTGCCACCATTTTCAGGTCAAAGGCCTCCGACAAAATTTTCTCATCACCGATAGCATTTAAAATACAGCCCTCACGATCAGTTAAAAGGACGAAAAAATGATCGCCTTTAACAATGCTCATCAGGTGTTCCATATAGGGTGACGCTGTCAGAATTAAATCCCTGTTTTCAGCAAATTTTTCCTGCAGTTCCGCATGATCAATTCGCTTTTTACTAAAGACAAGATTTTCGTCCAAGCCAAGTTTCTCACATCGTTCTCTAGACTTTTTAATCAATTCCTGAAATCTGTTTTTATTCATATTACCCTCAATTACTTATCATAATATCTTTTTTCTACGCAGTCCAATTAATTCGGCACTGATGCTGACCGCGATTTCTTCGGGGCTTTCGCCCTCAATCGGTAGACCAACCGGACAATGAATTCTTTGCAAATCTTCATATTCAAAGCCTCTTTCAATCATATTCTGAAAAACAGTGTTGCGTTTAACCTTACTCCCCATCATTCCGATATACTTGGCTGAACTTAAGAGCACCTGAGCCAAGACCTCCTGATCAAACTGGTTACCCCTGGTCATGATCAGGACAAAAGACTGATCATCAATAGTCAAATAATCGCATAGTGACTGGTACTGCGGCAAATACAGAACTTCATCGGCTTTGGGGAAGCGCTTGTAATTGGCAAATTCCGCTTGATCATCAGCCACTATCACATAGAAATCCAGCATCTTGCAAAGATCAGTTAGAATCTGCCCAATATAACCAGCACCAAAAATTATGACCTTTTCATTAAGAAAATAGGGCTCAACAAAGTATTGATCTTCATGAAAAAAAGCACCCTTGAATTTCATCTCGCTAAAATTTCTTTTTATTGGTGCAAATTTCTCATGAAATTCATCATTCTCCAGGCCATAAAAGCCGGTCTGGGTACAAATCCATTTTCGTTGATGAACCGGATTATCACCAGAAATTTCCGAAATCATCACAAAATCCTGTTTTTTGTTCAATAATTGATCAATTTTTTGATAGTACAAACCGGTGTCTTGATCAATTATATCACAGTATTCAAAAAAAACATCTATCTTACCACCACAAATTTCACCAGTTCCATTTACGCAATTTTCTGAAAAAGAAATAGTTTCAATGGTATCCAAACGCGTTTTAAAAACAGATGAAGCGATCTGTTTGACTTGCACGTTCACCAGAACACTGCCAAAAGAACCTTCCAAAGAAAGGTTTTCATTGATCAGTATTTTTTTCCCCGGTCTGATTGGTCCCGGGCCAATCTTTTTAATCACCGTTGCCATAACCAGTGTTTCATTGCGATTTAGTATTTGACTAATTTTTTCGACTATCTTTTTCATGATTCCTCATTTCCAAACAATTTAGATAAAAAAGTTAATCCTGAACACTTTTATCTAAATTGTTTCAAATCACTAAAAGGACAGGGGACAATGCAATCATTGTCCCCGAATGCCCCTTATTTAAAATTCTAAAGCGCTTTTAAACCTTCAAGCACTTTTTCTGGGTATGCCGGCAGATGTGTTATTCGTACACCACAGGCATTGTAAATAGCGTTAATAATCGCGCCATGCGGACACGATAGTGGCATTTCTCCAGAACCAGAAGCCCCATATGGACCTAACGGCCGCGGTGTTTCCTGATGAATTAAAACAATTTCATCTGGCACATCTTTAATGTTGGGAATACCACATCCATTTAAAGTCGTATGTTTTTTCAGATCTTCAAAATCCTCACTCAATGCCAGACCGATCCCTTGCGTCAGACCACCATATAATTGGCCATCCAGAACTAGTTTATTGGTAATGGTTCCACAGTCTGATACCAGTGTCAATTTGTCTACATTTGTTTTACCAGTTGTTGTATCGACAGCAACTTCCGCCAGTAACACACCATACATATATGAAGCAAATGGGTCGCCCTGTCCAGTTTCCACTGATGGTGCGGTCTTTGGCGCAGCCCACTTACCATCATGTTTTAACGGAATATTTTCGGCCACCATTTCATCATAAGTTCTGTAAGTTCCATCAGCTTTAATCATTGCTGCTAATAAATTTTCACAGGCCGCCTTAGTCGCATTTCCAGTTACCACATTTGAACGGCTTCCACCGGCTGGTCCACTGTTTGGAGTCAGACGCATATCATTCATGATCAATTTAATATTTTCCGGTTTAATCCCAATTGGACGCAGGGTTTCGTAGGCGAAAGTCAAGGTTCCCATATCAGCTCCCTGTCCATGATCTTCCCAGGAGTTACCAATAGTTACGCCTGTTTCGGTCAACTCTGCCCAAGCTTCAGATGAATCAGGGCCATCAAGTCCACATCCGTAAATATTTAATGAAATCCCAACACCATATTTAACATCGCCGCCTTTTGCGTTTTTAGCTTCAGCCGCTTTCTTGGCTTCCTGATAATATGGTCTAATTTTGTCAATCGCTTGTGGTAATGCAATGACATCAGGTTCACATCCAGTAGGTGTCGTTGCCCCTTCACGATAAACATTTTTATAACGCAATTCCAGGGGATCTTCGCCAATTTTTTCAGCTAACATATCCATAAGCACTTCAGACGGGAATAATGCCTGTGGCGAGCCGTAACCTCTAAATGCCGCTGCCCATGCATGATTTGTCGCAACTGTTCTGCCTTTTCCGCGGATATTTGGAATATCATATCCAGCACCGGCAAATTGCGAACCACGTGTGGTAACCAGGTCGCCGAATTCACAATAAGGGCCATGATCCACTGACCAATCTGCTTCCATTGCTTTGATAATGCCATTTTCATCCGCACCAAATTTAATCGTTGTCCAGAAAGGTGCCCGTTTTCCGGTATAAGTAATCTGCTGATACATATTGAATTCCAAAAATACCGGACGTTTAGTGATAAATGCAGCAACTCCCAGCAAAGCTTCGTTGGTCGGGCTGAATTTATATCCAAAAGTCGCTCCGGTTGGATTCTGAACGATAAAATATTTGTTGGGATCAACACCAATTCCTTCAGCAGTCATCAACTGATGGAAATGAATCGCGATACTTTTTGAATGAACAATCAAGTTGTCTTCTTCATCCATATAAGCGAATCCTACATCTGGCTCTAACGGCAGATGTGGCTGACGTCCAACATAGAAGTCCTCTTCGATGACATACGGCAGCGTTTCCATCAAGGGCGCAGTCTCCTCGCCTTTAATTGTTCCCGCTTCGAAGTAAATATTTGGTGTCCCGGGATGAATTTCGATCGCATCATCTGCCATAGCTTCCGGAGCACTCATATAGGGGGTTAATTCTTCTATCTCAACAACCACTTTTTGTGCGGCTGCTTCAGCCTGTTCCGGCGTATCGGCCAGAACCATCGCAATGGCATCGCCAAACTGGAAGATTTTTTTATCATTAAGAATAGGTCGTTCTTTACCATCCCCTTTATTCTGCGGGAAGGCTAAACCGTTAATACGGTTGGTTCCGGGCACGTCTTCAGCGGTGATTACTTTGAAGACGCCTGGCATTTTTTCGGCTTCGGTTTTGTCAACTGATATAATATTGGCGTGTGAAACGGTCGCCTGAACCAGTTTAATATGTAAAGTATCTGGCGGCAGTTTCAAGCCCTGATCAGCACCAAAATCCCATGTTCCAGTTACTTTCGCAACCGCACTAGGTCGAACCACAGAAGAGCCCATCATAGAAGCACCTTCTTTTAACTCAACCCATAGGTCTTCTTTGGCGATTTCTCCCCTCATCAGTTTGGCTGCATCCATAACTGCGTCTACAATTGGAATATAGCCGGTACATCGACAGAGATTTCGGTGTTTCTGGAACCAGTCTCGGACTTCTTCTCTGGTCGGATTAATATTTTCATCTAACAACGCTTTTGCAGAAACAATAAAGCCCGGAGTACAGAATCCACATTGCGCAGCACCTCTGACCATCCATGCCAGTTGCAGCGGATGCAAGTTATCTTTCGTGCCAACACCTTCAATGGTAATAATTTCCGATCCTTCCGGTACGCGTTTTAATTTTGTCACGCAGGACCGAACCACTTTTCCGTTTAAAATGACCGAGCAGGTTCCACACTCCCCTTTGCCACAGCCAACTTTTGTTCCTGTCAGGCCAACCTGCCGGCGAATCACCTGCGCCAGTGTAGTTTCCGGACTGATAATCAGCGATTTTTCAATCCCGTTAATAAATAAGGTCTTCTTTTCCACGACTATTCCTCCTGATTAATTTTGACGAAAATCAACGGTTACTTTCAACCAGCTTTTTATTCAATTTTCGCTCATTATTTTATCAAGCAATATCCATGCCAAAAATAACAACCTCCCCTGGTAACAACAAGTATTAAACGCTACTTCTTTTTTAATAACCCAATCTCATTGTTTACAAGATGCCACTCACTCCACAAATATATAAATCTAACAATTTTTGTAACGGCAGTGAAATTAAATATATTTTAAAGTCTTTCTTGAAAGAATGTTAAATAAGTTTGCGTAATGTTTGAACTCTTTTAAAAAAACAAAGTTCGATTATTGAACATTCGTTCAATAATCGAACTTATTTACCAGATTTATTCTATTTTCTTAAATTCCTATTCAAAATATGTGAATTATTTAAGCATTTTACCCAAATATTCCTTATTATTTCATATTTAAGAGTGCAATATTCTTGATCATCACCGAAACCGTGCCATCAGGGTTATTTTTAAATTCAATAACCTCTTCCCGCTTTAGCTGATCAAGAGGGATTGAAATTTCAATGCCGGTATCCGTCACAAATTTTTGTTTCTTATATAATTTTTTTTCAAGATTTGAACTGACTTTAACCTTATCTTCATATAGCCCGTTCTGCAAAAGTCCCTGTCTAAATTTATCCTTGACCAGATCATCCTGTAAAAAAACTGCATCAGCAAGCTGTTCAACATCTAATTCCGAATGGGATTCATAGTTTTCAACCAGTGCTTCTTTCATCTGATTCATTTTTTCATAACTCCCGGAATATTCCGCTTCGATTACCTTTTTAGTCGTCTTTTCCACGATATCATAGGCGCTCTTTTCTGAAATACCCTCCTGGCAGAGAAGCACCTGTTTAGACCAGTAAAAATCTTTCTGATTATTGATCAGGTATTTCTTTTCCTTCAGCATCAGCCGTGAAGTTGTTAAATTAATAATGGCAAATTCATCCAGCCTTTGCCGCTCTGTCGGCAGGACACAAGGCTGAACCAGAATATCGTTATAAAAGCCTTTATCGGTATTAACATAATGGATATAACCCTGCTTGTAATTGAATTTTAAAATCGCCAGAAATTTTTCGAATCCTTGTTCAAAGTCAACAAAAATAAGATCCGCCGAAGGAATGTCTACATGCTCCAGCATTACATCAAAAACAGACTGTGCAATTTCTGCACTAATTTTAATCAGTGATTCAGTTTTCTTATATTCTTCAACTGTCTTTTTAAATCCGCTGCTTTCCAGAAACGAAGTATGCTTGATTTCTGTGTCCCTTAGCGATTTTTCCAGATGCTTCAATAAATAATCGCCAACACCATCGCCGATATTTAAAAACATTTCCGATAAGACTGGGATTCCCGCATTGGTGTCAAGAATGTGCATGACCGCTTTATTGATTCTCAATTCCTGATTGGATGTGAGTTCAAACTCAATTTCTTCTTCATCTATTTCAATAATTTCTTCTTCCAAACTGTACTCCATTCAAAATTTTGTCGGCCTAAAATATTTAGATCGATCAATCACCAGCCTTTTCATCGTCTGTTCAATTCCACAACTCTGATCAGTCAAAGTACCTATATAAAGGATTTCTTTTATGGTTGATCATAAAGATGCTCTTCCGCATCATTAGTCAGTTTCAGGCGATCAAGAACATAAAAGATCAGACTCAGGGCCATCCCAATAACTGTCGCCAGGACCATTCCTGTTAACTGAATGCTGCCAAAGCTCAGTGATACCCCCGATAAACCAACGACAAAAACAACTGATGTTAAGGCCAGATTTCGCGATTTGCCGTAGTCTACCTGTGAATCAACGAGGATGCGAATCCCTGAGGCTCCGATCATTCCATACAGTAAAAAGGAGATTCCGCCAATAACCGGTCCGGGAATAGTTGAAATTAACATTGAAAGCTTACCGACAAAAGAACAAATAATGGAAATGATGGCGGCTCCAGCAATGACCCGAACGCTATAGACTTTAGTAACTGCCATCACCCCGATATTCTCGCCATAAGTTGTGGTCGGCACCGACCCAATCAGGCCGGAAATCATCGTTGAAAAATTATCCGCAAACAGCGAGCGATGCAAGCCCGGATCTTTAATCAAGTCTCGACCAATGACTTTTCCAGTTACAATCTGATGACCGATATGTTCCGAAGTGATGACCAGAAGAACCGGTAAAATTATAATAATGGCAGAAATATCAAACTGCGGCAACTGGAAGTTTGGCAGAGAAAACCAGGGCGCTGCAGCAACTTCGGAAAAGCTTTCAGCCCCAATGACACCAGTCAAAAGTGCTGTAATATAACCGGCAACAATCGCGATCAGGATTGGAATAACCGATAAAAACTTTTTAAAGACCACTGAACCAAAAACCGCAAAGCCCAAGGTTACAATGAAAACAATCACATTATTGGGATCAATCGCCGTAACCACCTGTTCATAAAAACCACTTGCTTCATCCAGCACATAGGATGTCTGGATCACGATCCCGCCGGTGCTGGCAGCTGTAGACGCCAGTTCCAAACCGATTAAAGCAACAACTGGTCCCATGGCTGCCGGTGGCAGAACAACATCAATCCAGTCAGTGCCAAACTTATAAATCACCCCGGCCAGAATACAGCCGCAGAGGCCAACCACTACAAAACCACCCAGTGCATAGGAATAACCCCATGAGGCAATGACCACTCCAGCCGGTGCCAAGAAGGCAAAACTGGATCCCAGATAAGCCGGCGCCTTGCCCTTGGTAATAAACATAAACAAGAGGGTTCCCACCCCATTCATAAACAAAACAATGGCCGGATTAATCCCAAATAGAAAGGGTACCAGCACTGAGGCGCCAAACATCGCAAACATATGCTGCAGACTTAATGGCACCATCATGTTCAATGGAAGCTTATCTTCCACCTGAATAATTCTCTGATTCTTCAAAGTAAATCCTCCAATCTTTTTTCATTCTCAGCGATTATACCACAGGCTTTTTCTCAAATAAAGAAAAAGTCTATCAATTCGCTTTCTTTACGCAAGAGCCGGATTATGATACAATTTAAAAAATTTCTTCTCAGAAAGTGAGCAGTCAATGAATATTTCAGTTAATACGAGGATTTTCGCCGTGCTGGGTCAGCCCATCGGCCAAAGCCTTTCCCCCATTTTACACAATGCCCTTTTTAAAGAATACCAGATCGACGGTGTCTATTTTCCAATTGAAGTCAGTTCCGAAAATCTTGCAGATCTGATCAAAGGATTTCGACTGATGAATTTTGGCGGTTTTAATATCACCAAACCCCATAAACTACAGATCATGGATAGTCTGGACGCAATTGATCCCCTGGCTCAAAAGATCGGTGCCGTTAATACCGTGGTTTATAAAGCAGGAAAAATGACCGGTTATAACACTGATGGCTTTGGTTTTATTAAATCAATCGAAGACAAACTAAAAACAAGACCTAAAGAAGATTTAACAATCCTGATTCTGGGTTGCGGCGGTGCGGTCAAATCAGTCGCCATGGCGCTGGCGCAATGGGGGGTTAAAAAAATTGTTATTGCCAACCGAACCCTGGAAAAAGCCCAACAACTCTGTTTTCAAATTAATGAAAATTTTGGTGACGTTGCTTTTGCCTCAAAAAATGATGCCGCTTCCCTTGCCGAAATCTGCAGCCAGGCCAACCTGATTGTCAATGGAACCAGTCTAGGCATGGCCGACACCCTTGATCGGACACCGCTTGATAAACAATTAATTCGCCCCGGCATTCTGGTCTACGATATGATTTATAGCCCCCCCAAACCCGACTGCTAAAGGAAGCTCAAGAACAGGGCGCCATGACCGAAAACGGTCTGGATATGCTTTTATATCAGGGGCTTTTAGCCTTTGAACTTTGGACTGGCATTTTTCCTGATCCTAAGCTCGGCAAAAAAATTCTGCTGGAAGGACTCAACTCATGACAAAAAAAAATAAGCCCATTGCCTTAATTGGTTTTATGGGAAGCGGAAAATCAAGCATTGGCCCAATACTGGCTGAACAGCTGAATTATCGGTTTGTGGATACCGATACATTGATCGAAGAAAAAGCCGGCCAAAAAATATCGACCATCTTTGCCAAGCAAGGAGAAAAAGCCTTTCGGGAAATGGAAACAGCCGTTCTAGAAAATTTATCTAAGGAGACCAACCTGGTAATCGCAACCGGCGGCGGCATCATCCTCAAGGAAAAAAACCGAGATCTGCTCGAAAAATCTACCTTTCTGGTCAGCCTTATGGCTAGCCCCAAAACAATTTTTGAAAGAACCAGAACCGACAATAATCGGCCGCTGCTTCAGGATCCCAATCCCCTGTTGAAAATTGAGACCATGCTGTCAGAAAGAAAAGCATTTTATGAAATCGGAAGTCTTCAAATTGATACCGATTCTGAATCCGTAGAGACAATCTGCGAAATGATCCTTGCAGCTTACACACAACAATAAAACTTGCGATTTTTTTGAACTGTTCATCCGATGCAACTATAAAAAGCAAACTCCGGCATGATCAAAATACTATTTCATAGCCTTTAAATCGCAGATATAACAATCAGTCAGACGCTGAACCGCTTCCGGGTTTTTAACCGGCCAGGAAGTCTCCAGGGCTTCACAATGGGCAATCATAGTCTCTTCACAATAGACAAAATCGATACATCCGTTGCATTTTCGATCCTTTGTTTTTTTAATCAGTTCCAGAACAGATTCGTTGACCCGCTCCCTGAATTCTTTATAGGCAACCGTATTATGGTTTTCAAACAAGCTCATATTAACACCTCAATGGTTTAGTTTTTATAATATTACCTTAAATTCAGAAAAACACAAGGGAATTTTTTGCTAAATTTATTTTTCAAAAAAAAGATTTGCATTATTCAATAAACTATGCTAGTATATTTAACAGTGTTCTAACAAATTCCTAGGAACACTGCTCCTGAATTTTAATCAGGATAATTGTGCCGAAGTGATGGAATTGGCAGACGTGACGGACTCAAAATCCGTTGTGAGTGATCACGTGCGGGTTCGAGTCCCGCCTTCGGCACCATAAACGCTCCCTTAGCTCAGTTGGCTAGAGCACCTGACTCTTAATCAGGGTGTCCAGGGTTCGAGTCCCTGAGGGAGCACCAAATAAAACCGCATGATAGAGCCTTTTAGGGTTCTTTTTTATTTTCCTCAAACTTTGTAATATCCGTATTTATGAGGTATTCTTGAACAAAAACGGGGTACTTTTGTGTTTCTTTTTGTTTTAATTATCTATCCTTGAATTTAAAAAAATCCTTCTGAATCTTTTTCTCAAGCTCTGTATTAATCAAACCGATTGATTTGACAAATCAATTCATTTTTGTTATAGTGAAGTCATATTTATGTGAAGTATTTGTTCTGAGTAATCATCTGGCGAGCTTATATACGTATGGCAATGTGGATATAAGTAAATCAGATACAATAGATGAAACTTACATTGAAAAACATTAGATAGAACTGGGGCTTGTGTAGGATCTTATGGTCATGCACTATGCTATTGCGCAATAACCGCAAAATGGCATAAAGTGAGTTATGTTAACGAAGCTTTGAGCACTCTAATTCTGTATTAGCAGAATTAGAGCGCTCTTTTTTTATAGCTTCATCGCGGTTTCAAATTCAGAAAGGTAACAATAAGATGATACAAACAATCGAAATGACAAGGGCTAGATTAGACGAAACAAATGACATGAAGACGGTATTTGATGACTGGTTTGACTGGAAATGGCAAATCAAACATACCATTCGAAGCATCGAAATTGTCGAAGAAATTTTAAATATTCAATTTCCCGACACCAGAAAAGCAGAACTAAAAAAAACAATCAGTAAATTTCCTATGGCAATTACTCCCTATTATCTCTCACTGGTTGATGCGGAAGATTATGAAAACGATCCAATTTTCAAACAGTGCTTTCCAGATCCAAGGGAACTAAACCATGCTAGCTGTGATTTAACAGATCCTTTACACGAAGAAGGCGACAGCCCGGTACCAGGTATAACCCATCGTTATCCGGACCGGGTTCTGTTTCATGTCAGTAATATCTGCTCCATGTATTGTCGCCATTGCACACGAAAAAGAAAAGTCGGAGACATCGATTCAATTCCCGATAAAGACCAGCTTATCAAAGGCATCAACTACATCAAAAACACCCCAGAAGTTCGCGATGTTCTTCTTTCCGGTGGTGATCCTTTTCTGTTATCAGATTCTCAGATCGACTGGTTGCTTGAAGAAATATCCAAGATCGATCATGTTGAAGTCATCAGAATTGGGACCCGTGTGCCAGTTGTTCTGCCATTTAGAATTACCGATGGCCTGATTCATGTACTAAAAAAGTATGATAACTTGTGGATAAACACCCACTATAATCATCCTAAAGAATTGACTAAAATTTCTAAAATGTCCTTAAAAAAGATGGTCCAGGCTGGGATTCCATTAGGTAATCAATCGGTCCTCTTGCGAGACATTAATGACTGCCCAATGATCATGAAAAAACTTGTTCATCAATTGGTTGCCAATCGTGTACGGCCTTATTATCTTTACCAATGTGACCTGTCAGAGGGACTGGAGCATTTTAGAACTGACATTGGCAAAGGAATAGAAATTATGGAAAGTCTGCGTGGACATACCAGCGGCTTCGCCATTCCAACTTATGTTGTTGATGCCCCTGGCGGTGGCGGAAAAATACCCATTATGCCAAGCTATCTAATCTCATCATCCAGCAGCAAAGTTATTCTCAGAAATTATGAAGGCGTTATTACCACTTATCAAATGCCAACTGATTATGACCCAACCAGCTGTGATCTAAACTGTGAAAGATGTGGTCTTCAATTAAAACTTGAACCCCACGAATCAGAATCTAAACCGGTTGGCATTGCCAAACTTTTATGTCAGTATGAAGAATCGATCACCATTGTGCCACAGAATCTTGAACGAGATGAACGAAGACAGGATGCAGAATAATGAAGCCCGATAGCATTATTAAAACCAAAGATATGCTTTACCAGCATGGCAAGTCGAGTAATCGGATCTATATCATGAACATTGATCAAGCTGCCGAAAACATCGCAATCAACGAACTTGAAAAGTTAGCCGTTGAAAACCATTATACAAAAATCATTGCTAAAGTTCCCCGTAATCTTTCACCACTTTTTGAATCCTATCAATTTAAAAGAGAAGCCTTCGTGCCAGACTTTTACCAAAGCGGTGAAGACTGCTTTTTTATGAGCAAATATTACAATGAGAACCGAATAAAGCCTGAATATCCGGAAAAAATAGATGCCGTTCTACACCTAGCCAAATCAAAGAAAATTGACCGATCATCTATCCAAAACCAGTTTACTGTTAAAAGACTGCGTCAAAAACATGTGGATGACATGATTACTTTATTCACAAAAGTTTTCGCAAGCTATCCTTTTCCAATTTTCGACCCTAACTATCTGCTGTCAACATTCGATGAAGTTTTTTATTTCGGTTTTTTCGATCAGCAGAAACTCATTGCCTGCGCTTCATGCGAAACGGATTTTTTAAATGGCAACGCGGAAATGACTGATTTTGCCGTATTGCCTGAATATAGAGGCCAAAAACTAGCGGTTAAACTGCTGATGGAAATGGAAATCTATATGCAAAAAAAGGAAATTCGAACGCTTTATACTATCGCCCGTGCACTCTCGACCAGTATGAATTGCACCTTCGGAAAAATGGGTTATTCTTATGGCGGAACGCTCTATAACAATACGCAAATTTCCGGTTCCATCGAATCGATGAATGTCTGGTACAAAAATCTTGCACTTCATACTAGTGGCTATTGAAAGCGCCTAGTATGAAATCAAATAATTTTTCAGCTTATTTTTCAGCTCACCGATAAAGCCATGTCGGTTCAATAAATCGGCCGGTCTTTGGCCGCCTCAGCAATTTTTTTACCATCCATCCTTTTGATCGGCACATCATTTAGCATTCCGTAAAACTTTTTTCTGAATGCCGGAATCCGGACGAATACCGAAAAAACATCCATAGTCCATTTGCGAAAAATATTTTTATTGGGAAAATTATAATAACCATGTTGTCTATAATATCGATGATCTGCCTGCCAGACCATGCGAATCCCGCTATAAATTTCATCCCGAAAAATCATCCATCCGCCGGTTCCCAAAAAGGTTTCCGGTCGGATATAGGCAGCTTCACTAAAAGTCACCAGCCTTTGCGCCAGGGTGAAAATCTGCTGGCTAAGAAGCTTGGAATCTCCCACCTCATCTGATACAATGCCAGCGTGGCTGGCATGTTGTCTGGCCTGGGCCTGGGCTTCCAGAACCTGAACAAGATTTTCATTCTGACTGATTGGTCCCGAAATCAAATAGGCCAGCTGTTTGCCCTGGAGTGACGGGGTGTGGTTCCAGAAAAATGCCCGATCAAAAAAAGTTTTCCAGAGTGATGATAAATAGCGTCCTTTCATCTGACCAGCATGCACGATGATGTCCGCACTGCGAACCATTTTGTTATAAAATTCTGTAAATCCGTCTTTATATACGCAAGTATAATCATAGCCACATTTCATACAGCCCATGCAGGCCCCTTTTATATCAATATCGTTTAAATCAATAACCTCAATCGCTTCCGTAAAGCAATTCTGAAAAGCCGCAATCATTTTAGCCAGATTAGTATCAGGATCACTGCTATCTTTTAAAATCAGAATCCTTTTACCCTTTACCGAAATCTTTGTCTCCAGAAGCGAGGGTTTATATTTAAATCCCAATTGCTCTAAGAGATGATAGCGTCGGGAAAAAGTCTGTTTCTCGCCTACTGCCCTAATGATATTGAGCCCAAACTGTTCAAGATTTTGCTGTTGCGACACCTGCCTGATATCATCCATATGAAAACAGATAGCATCTGCCACCTGCATACCAAAGTCTTCGCAAATACCCCAGACAGTATCCCGGGCACAGTTATCAAAATAATGAATAGATGTGGATAAGATACCCGTATACTTGTCTTTTAAAAGTGATGTCATTCCCCGCTCTTGGATCAGTTCAAAAAAACGTAACATCTGGGCTGGTACCGATAGCACCCATAGGCCAAAGGACCATATCACCGCGTCAGCATTTCCAATCTCAACCATAAAAGTGTCGAAATATTTCGCATCTTTTTCCAGTTTACTGATTTGCTTGGCGATATTAAAGATAACAAAATCAATTTTGGTGAAACGCTTCTCCAGATACTTTATGTGCTGGAGCGTGATGCTTTTTTCTCCCTTGGGACTACCATTACAGACCGCTATTTTCACTTTTCGCCTCCTTAATTTGCAAATCAAAGTACTTTTCGATGACGTCAAAAACATTGATGGTCTTGTTTAGTTCTGACTCATCAAAAAGGTTGATTGCCGCCATCACTTCCGCCATCATTTTTTTGTGAAAAGTACGATGTCCATGGCCTGCCGACTGGCCTTGTTCAGTCAGTTCAAGACAAATTGTGCGGCTATCGATAACGCTGGCAGTCCGTCGCAAGTAGCCCTTCTCTTCCAGTTTCACCGATAGTTTCTGCACCGCGCCCCGGGTGATCCCCAATGTTCGAGCCAGCTCAGAAATAGACTGGCCACTATTTTTGTTTAGTGCTTCAAGGGCATGGATTTCCGATGGATAAAGCCTGTCGCCCGTGCCAAAATCCCGCGCCTCCTTCTCTATTTCACCATAACTGTTTAAAATTCTTTGAAACTGACTAAAACAATCCCTGACTAGTTCCTCTTTACTCATGGCATCTCCTTTGTATATAATATATACATTTATTGTAGCTATTATCTACAATATTGTCAACGATTTTAGCGGTCAAAAAAAGTCCGAACAGTAATGTGTCCGAACTTTTCTCTTGAACTTTGCTTTTTTGAAATTCTATGTTTTATTGTTTGAGCGCTTTATGCTGCTTCATAATATGCATCGCCACCAGTTTCAAAGCTTGAACCCTTTTCGACAATCATAATCTCAATTCCTTCCAGCCGATAGCCATAACCAGCCGATCCAGACTCTTCATCATCTGAAGCCCAACCTAACCAGCCAAGATTTTGCACCTGTACCCGGTAGTAAACATCATAACTGTCCGCTTCTTCGCCAGTTAAGTGAATTTTAATGGCTTCAAGCCGCAAACCTTGGCCTTCAGTGCCCGACACCTGACCATCAGCTACATAATCCTGCCAACCAATATTTTCAACATGGGTTGAATACTCAATTCCCAGGCCCTCGATGCCGCTTTCGATAGTAATACCTTCCAATCGCAGGCTCTGACCTTCAGTACCTGACAAGACCCCATCAGCCACAGCATCCTGCCAACCAATATTTTCAACATGGGTTGAATAAACTACGTCACCGCTAACCTCTGATCCATCATTAAGATCAAGAGCAACGCCATTTACATACAGTGTATAGCCATTAGTTATAATTCCACTGCTATCACCGTCAAATTCTGTGATATAAGAATCTCCGGTCAGCATCCAGATAGATCCTTCTTCCAGGCTAACCTTAAGAGATGAAGCGTCTGTGCCATCACTATTGACCGCACCAGTAAAATTGGAACTGTCTTTGAGCGTCAAATCAAGGGTCGAAATGGCATCAACACTAATATCACCCGTTAAATCCTGATTTGATGCTGTGAAAACCAGGTCGCCACCATTTGATCCCGCTGTCCCCCAGCCATTGCTGCCGTCATTGCCGGCAACTGTTAAAAGATTTCCGTCATCCGCCAGCGTCAAATCAACATTATTTAAAGATATTTCTGACTCCGTATTGGTAATATAGAACATATCCCCGCTATAAGAGGTTAAGGAGCCATCAGTCATTTCAAAGCTACTGTTTCCAACTTCGGCATCACCGGACATACTCTGATACAGCATCACATTATGAATATTTGCAGAGTCCGAACCACTAGTCGATCCGGTCATATTACCGCTGACTGTACAGTTGTTTAAAGCCACCGAATTTAGACCTTCCACCACAATCGCTTCCGATGATTCTGCAGAAAGAGTGGCATCATTAACCGTAATATCCGCCGTACTATAAACCGCCGGTGCCCCAGTACTACCGCCGGTGGTGTAGGTTCCGCCATTCACAACCAGCGTTCCACCACCCCGGTCACTTCTGATCGCAGCTTTAACTGTTGAATTAACGGTCAGGTTAGTCGCATAAAGATTTCCGCCGCCAGCTACTTCAATTCCACCGGCATTGCCACCAGTCACATCGATGGTGGTATCTTCAATATTAATAGTGGCGCCATTATAGGCAAATACACCATTTGACCCTTCCGATGTGGCATTAACGCTACCTCCACTAATATTTAGCACTGCATTATCCAGAGCCAGAATCGCAGCATTCAGTCCATAAAAGCTGCTGGCATCGCTGCTGGAAGCTGACCCGTCAGTTTTTTTGACAGTCACATCATTCAAAGTTGCCGTGATTTCGCCTTCGGCACGGATAGCATTCTCATCATCATTGATCGATGTATAAGTCCCCCCATTTAATGTTTCGCCATCAGTCATCACATAGGCACCTGCCCCGGTAGACACTGTGCTATCACCACCCCCCGGCATTTCGCCAGGACCTGAATTAGACGACAAAATCTCAATCGCCTCAATTGTATCCGTACCTGTGGTATAAGTTATTTTAAGCACTGACCCGACCACGATATCTGCTGCTGTCGCTTCGGAACTGTCACCTGTATTACCATCATCAGTATCCGTTCCCGGAGGCTGCCCCTGGCTTTGCTTGCTAATAGTTATTTGATCCGTCAAGGTGAAGGTAAGCGCTTCACCGGTCAACGTCAACACATCCGGCATTGCATCCGGTATTTGGCCACTATTATCGCTCGGATCTTCATTCTGATTGAGTGTGCCAATGGCAATGGTTACTTCATCGCCATTGACTGCAGTAACTTCACCATAAATAATGTCTTCTGATTCAGCAGCTACTGGAAAAGCCGTTAGAAGCATCCCAGCCACAACTACCAAGCTGACTATTAATCGCTTTGTCTGTTTCATTTAAATCTCCTTCTCTATCATTACAAATTAATTTAAACTAATCATAATTCCGGTAAGTGATGAACAGGTGATTCTTGTGTCAAAAATGAGTGAAAACCCAAATCTTAACAAGAATTAATTTTTAAACGCACAACTGCATAATCACACTTCCCTAATAATTTTATTGAATTTAAAAACTTTTTAACTTGACCAAATCGATGTTTTAACAGAAAATAATTGTGATACATAGTTATCAACAAAAGAAAAAGGAGAATCCTATGGATCAATCAAAAAAGAAACAGATGAGCCTGTTAGCCCGAATTATTTTACTAATTGGTTTGCCCATCATCATTATCTATGGTATTACGTCACTCTTTACCTTATATAATGTCAATACGGCAATTGCCGATATGTCCGAGCAACAGCTAGAAAGTGAATCTCTGGCTGCCGCCAACGCTATTGACAGTGCCTTAGGCAAATATCTGGAAACCACCAATCAGATGGCCATGAACAGACAGTTTGCCGATCTGGTAGAAGAAATCACCCCTAGCCTGGATCCCACTCAGACCGCTGATTTTAATACTGTTTTTGAGACTTTGACCAGCATCAAAGCCGAAGACTCAAATATTCTAAACGCCTATATCGCCGATGGTGATCCTAATCTGCTAGTCTTAAGCGATGACGGCACCTTTCAGAGCGAAGACTGGATCATGACCGAATGACCGTGGTTTCAGGACATGATGACCAATAATGGCACTACGATTACTGAACCTTATATCGATGCCATGACCGGCAAAATGGTCGTTACCGTTGCCACCCCCATTTATCAGGATGGTCAGGTTATCAGCGCTGCCGGACTCGACTTCACCCTTGACAGTATTGCTCAGCTAATGGGTCAGTACACCTTAGGCGAAACCGGTTCTTTTATGCTGCTCAGCGCCGATGGAACCATCATCTATCATCCCGATGAAAATTATGTGAATATCGCAATCAGTGATTCCGATTTTTCTGACGATCTCAAAACCGCGATTCTTAACCAGCAAATTGGTGAGATAAACTATTCTATAGCTGATAAGGCTTTATTACATGGCTATGCCGCCCCAGTTGGTGAGACTGGTTGGACTGTTATCACCAGCTTGCCTGATCAAGAATACAATCAAACCTATAACTTTTTAAGAATGACTACTTTGCTCATTATGTTACTGGTCATTCTGATCGCCACACTGCTGATCTATTTTACAGCAAAAAAAATAACCACCCCCATCAATCAGTTGGCAGGTGTGGCTAATCGTCTGGCGCAGGGGGATGTTGATGATGGAGCGCAGCAAATCAATTCCATCAGCCGTGAAATCACTGATCTGACCCAGGCCTTTGAACGAATGGCGGACAATACCAGAGACCAGTCATTAACTGCTCAGAGAATTGCCGAGGGGGATCTGCATCAGGAAGTCATCATCCGTAGTGACCATGACGTATTAGGTCTTAGCATGGCCGAAATGGTAAAACGACTCCGTGAACTGGTCCGGGAAGTGAAACATCTTTCCGAAGAAACTCTGGAGGGGCACCTTGCGGTCCGCGGTAACAGCGGCACCTTAAGAGGCGTCTATGCAGAAATTATTGAGGGTTTAAACCAGACACTTGATGCTGTCATTGAACCCTTGCAGATGTCTTCTTCATATATAGAAAAAATTGGCCGGGGCGAAATTCCCGAAAAAATTACAACTTCCTCAAAGGGAGACTTCGCTACCATCACTGACAGCATCAATTCCTGTATTGATGGTCTTGATGCTCTGACGGAAGGAAACCGGATTCTATCGCTGATCAGTGTCAATGACTACACCCAAAGAATTGAAAGCAACTATGCCGGAATTTATAGTCAGATTGCCAACTCCATTAACACCATTATCGATTCACTTAAACTGATGCTTGATGGCATTAATGAAATTGCCAACGGTGATTTCAACAAATTACCCCAGTTTAAAGCAGCTGGTAAATTCAGCGAAAATGATGAGATGGTTCCCGCTTTTATCAAAATGATGGAAAATATCGGCTTGCTGATTGAAGAATCTGACAGCATGGCCAAGGCCGCCGTGAGTGGTGATCTCTCCAGCCGTGGTGATGTGACCCGATTACCTGGCGAATTCGCCAATGTTATCAGTGGCTTTAACAGCACCCTGGACGCCATCATCGAACCTGTCCAGGAAGCATCACAAGTGCTGAATGAGTTGTCTCAGGGACATTTAAACACAAAAATGACCGGCACCTATTTGGGACAGAACAATCAGATAAAAGAAGATTTAAACAAGACAATTGATTTCCTGAAGCGTTATATCCTGGAAATCTCACAGATACTGGAAAAAGCCAGCACGGGCGATTTCAGCCAGGAAATTACCACTGAGTACGTCGGTGATTTCGTCGCTATAAAAACTGCCATTAACCATATTCTCAGCAACTTAAATCAGGTGCTGAGTGATATCGCCAACTCTGCCGACCAGGTAGAGGCCGGGTCTCGCCAAATCTCGGATGGCGCACAGGCGCTGGCTCAAGGAAGTACAGAACAGGCCAGCTCAGTCGAAGAATTATCTGCTTCAATTGATGAAGTGGCTCAGGAAACCAAGTTTAATGCCCAGAAGTCCGATGAAGCCAATGAGCGTACCATAGAGGTCAGGGTTGCTGCAGAAAAAGGTAATCAGCAGATGGAAGCCATGGTTGTCGCTATGGATGCCATTAATGAATCCTCCAACAACATCTCGAAAATTATCCGGGTTATTGATGACATTGCCTTCCAGACAAATATCCTGGCCCTTAATGCCGCTGTTGAAGCAGCTCGAGCCGGCCAGCATGGCAAAGGATTTGCAGTTGTTGCTGAAGAGGTTCGTAGTCTGGCTGCCCGCAGTGCTGAGGCCGCCAATGAAACAACCGCTCTGATTGAAGGTTCAATCAACAAGGTAGAAGACGGAACAAGAATAGCCAATGATACGGCCGATGGCCTTAAAACCATCTTCGACTCCGTCGCTAAAGTAACCAGCTTAATTGGCGAAATTTCGAAATCCTCCAATGATCAGGCCACCAGTATCGCCCAGATTACAACTGGCATTGAGCAGGTTGCCCAGGTTATCCATACCAATTCAGCAACCTCAGAAGAGAGTGCCGCCTCCAGCCAGGAACTGTCCAGCCAGGCTCAAATCCTTAAAAATATGGTTGGCAAATTCATTCTCAAGGATTCCAGCAAGACCTCGATATCATGGCAGGCAGAAAAAGTCGATTCCTCATCTTTCCCTCAGGATACTTTGGACATGGACGTAAAAGCCGGGGACGATTTTTCAACTGACAATTTTACGATCCAGCTTGATGACTTTGAAGGTGACAAATACTAAAATTTTGTAACTTAAAGGACAAAAAGCCCGAACCAGAATTCTTCTGGTTCGGGCTTTTTATTTGTCAGTCTAATAAAAGACCAAAATATTTCCTGTCAAATGGCAAGGCCAACCGACTGACTGGTCAAGCCTGTTAGGATAAACTGCTTATTCCAAATATCTTACCTCTATCTTTTGACCGTTATGAAAAGTACTTAGTCTCAACAATTCCCCAAATAAACAGTTTCCAGTTGTTGGCCCGCAATCTCCGCCAACTCCCGCATCTCCTTTATATCAGTGGGATCGCATTCCTGCATATGATACTGGGGAAAAAAGCGGGTCAGATGATAAGGGATTTTTTTATCTACTGATGCCAGCCAGGCGGTCAGGCGCTTTATTTCTTCTAACGAATCATTCGCGCCCGGAATCAGCAGCGTTGTTACTTCCACATGAACTGACGCTGAAAAAAGAGCAATGCTTCTTTTAACCGATTCCAGATCGCCACCTATGCTGCCATAGAAATTTTGGTTAAAGCCTTTTAAATCAATATTAACAGCATCGATAAAAGGGATTACTTCTTCAATTATTTCCGCTTCAAAACAACCGTTAGTCACCAAAACGTTCTTCATCCCTAGGCCTTTTACTTCTGTTGCACAATCCTTTACAAACTCCCAGCCAATTAGCGGTTCATTGTAAGTATAAGCCACCCCGATATTACCAGCCTCTTTCAATCTGAGCGCATTATCTGCCACATCCTGGGGTGTCATTTTGCGAAAATTCGCCTCTTCCAGTTTAGCCATAGAGATCTCATAATTTTGACAAAAAGGACATCTTAGGTTGCAGCCAAAACTGCCTATTGATAGAACTTTGCTCCCTGGTTGAAAATTTTTAAGGGGCTTTTTTTCGATGGGATCAAGCGCGATAGCGGTCACCATTCCATAGTTAACCGGCACGATTTGCCCCTTTATATTTGCCCGTCCATTACAAAACCCAAATTGACCTTCACCAAGCAGGCAATGTCGAAAGCAACCCCGGCATCTAATCTTTTCCATACTATTACCTCATCTCTGTTTTAAATGTCAGACTTACAACATCTAATAACCTGTAAATGAGATATACCCAAAATTTCTTTTATCTATTCATATCACCAGATAGTTTTTTTCTTTTAAATGTTTTTCTATATTACTCAAAATAATCGCGTCATCCGCTTCAACGGTGTGATAATGAAAGGCGTCAGTGAGCCTCATCAGGGACTAAGCTGATCCTTTTTCAGACCCGCAACAAACTCCGCCACACCCTTTTCTGAATCAATATTCAAGTCCGCCCGAATCATTCCATAAAGTTCATGCACAACAAAGACATCCAGAATTTTTCCTCCCGCGGTCACAATGGTCAGTAATTCGTCGGCTATTTCATCCTGCTGATGCCTGACTTTAAAAACCCTTTGGGGGCGATTTTTTTCCTTCAGCATATAGCCCCGGTTGGTGGAAATAATCTCAAAGCCCCTTTTTTTCAGGTCAGAAACATCCGAAACAATTATTTGCCGACTAACTTTAAAGCTGCTGGCCAGTAAAGATCCGGGAATCGGCTCTTCTGACGCTTTAAGTTTTGCTATAATTTCTTCAAATCGTTTTTCTTTTTTCACACCGTACTCCCTTCCTGATCTTATCGTACCCTATTTATTAGAGCAAACGCAAATTTTTCATGGAAAAATCCAGAATTTTAGCCGAATGGGTCAGTGCCCCACAGGATACGAAGTTCACCCCAAGTTTTTTTATGCTTTCCAGACGTTCTTCGGTCACATTGCCGGAACACTCGCTCAGAGCGCGATTACCAATTTTTTCAACCGCGGCCGCCATCGTTTCATCATCCATATTGTCAAGCATGATAATATCCGCCCCGGCCACCAGCGCCTGCTCAACCATTTCCAGCGTTTCCGTTTCCACTTCAATTTTTCTGACAAATGAGTTATAAGCACGCGCTCGTTTAACCGCTTCTCCTATCCCTCCGGCGGCATTAATGTGGTTATCTTTGATCATAATACCGTCAGATAGATTGAAACGATGGTTTTCTCCACCACCCACCTTGACAGCATATTTTTCAAAGATTCGCATATTGGGCGTAGTCTTTCGGGTATCTAATAACTTAGTTTGACTGCCTTCCAGAATTGTTGTCAACCGTCTCGTCAGACTGGCAATTCCACTCATCCGCTGCAAATAGTTTAGCGCGGTTCTCTCCCCGGTCAGCAATACCCGCGAATCCGCTGTAATCGTCGCAATTTTCTGGCCCCTAAAAATTTCATCACCGTCAGAAAAATCAATCTGAAGTTTTGCATCATGATCCATCAGCTTAAAAACCCGGGCAAATACATCAATTCCAGCCAGAATACCATCTTCCTTGCAGATCAGATCAACCGCCGCAAGTTTCCCCTTTTCAACAATGGCGTTGGTGGTGACATCTTCACTGGTGATATCTTCCTTTAATGCCTGTAAAAGAAGCGGATCAAGGTTAAACGCTTCGATGCTTAATGTCATTTAATCGACTCCTTTCAATTTCACTTAGTATCGTCTTACGATAAGACTCTTTCAATTTATCCAGATTTAAAAAGCTTTGCCCATCAATATTTTTTGCATGACTGTCGGAAATCTGATAATGGGAAGCAACATGCCGGGCGGCAATCTTGGAAAAGACCAGACTTTCCAGCAGCGAATTAGAGGCCAGCCGATTGGCACCGTGAACCCCATTACATGCAATTTCGCCGACTGCAAGCAGTCGTTTCATTGAGGTCTGACTATTTAAATCTACCTTAATTCCACCCATAAAATAATGTTGTGCCGGTGTCACCGGGATTAAATCTTTCGTCACATCGATGCCCTTGGTCAGACAATGGGCATAAATGTTGGGAAAGCGCTTTTTAACAAGCGCTCCATCCAAGTCTTTCATGGACAGCCAGACGTGATCCTGACCATCTTTCTCCATCTCTTCATAAATCGCCTGGGTCAAAAGATCTCGCGGCAATAGCTCACTGGCAAAACGTTGCCCTTTTTTATTTAAAAGCACCGCGCCTTCACCACGGACCGACTCGGAAATCAAAAAACGCCGGCCAGTCTCTTTTGAATATAGGGTCGTGGGATGAATCTGAATATAAGAAATGTTTTCCAGCGCGATTTCGTGTTTTAAACAAACTGCCAGTGAATCCCCTGTCAAATGCGGATAGTTGGTCGAATGGGTAAACAAACCACCCAGACCGCCAGTGGCCAGCACGATATAATTGCCTTCAAGGGACAGTATTTCACCATTTTGATCACTGGCAACAACCCCCTGACATTGGTTATTTTCACAGATCAGATCGATCATGGCGGTATGTTCAAGAACTGTGATATGTTTTTGTTTTTTCACCTGCAAAAGCAACTTGCTGGTAATCTCTTTACCCGTAAGATCATCATGATATAAAATTCTAGCCGTGGAATGCGCACCTTCCCTGGTATAAAGGGGCTTTCCGTCCCTTTGAGCAAATTCCACACCAATACCTTCAAGATCTCTAATAATCTGTGGCGAGTAGCGTATCATCTGTTCAACCGCTTGGGGGTTATTCTCATAATGCCCGGCCCGCATGGTGTCTTCAAAAAAAGCCTGATAGTCATCCTCATTTTTCAGGACACAAATACCGCCTTGGGCCAAATTCGAATCGCTTTCATCCAGTCCGGATTTGGAAAGCATTAATACCTTTTTGTTCTTAGGGGCATTCAATGCGAAAAACAAACCAGATACGCCAGTCCCTACGATTATAATATCCGCTTTCATATTATTCCTCGCTTTTACTTAGACAGTTCAAGCATCCGGTCAAGAGCCTTGACTGCTCCCGCTCGAACTTGGTCCTCTACCTGTACGCCAATAAAATCTTTTTCCAGAACCGTCTTGATTTTATCCAGGGTAATTTTTTTCATATCCGGACAAATCTGTTCGTTTCGAGTAGTGAAAAAGGCTTTTTTCGGATTATTCCTTTTCAATTTTGTCAGAATCCCCTCTTCGGTCAGAACGATAAAAGCTGTATCCGCCGATGCTGTGGCATAGTCAATAATACCGCCTGTGGAGCCAATGTAATCGGCCATTGAGAGGACCTCCATCGGGGCCTCTGGATGTGCCAGTACCTTTGCATTAGGATTTTTTTCTTGGGCTTTCTTTAATTCCGCTACTGAAAAATCCTGGTGAACATGACAAAACCCGTCATTTAATATGAAATGCTTGTCCGGAATCTGACTGGCCAGATAAGCGCCGAGATTCTGATCCGGTATGAAATAAATATTTTTTTGCGGCAGCTTCTCAACAATTCTGAGTGCGTTCGAGGATGTGACACAGACATCCACATCCTGTTTGATGTCACTGCTGGAATTAATATAGCAAACCACGGCTAAATCTTCATAAGCTTGTCTGGCAGCTTTTATTTTTTCTCTGGTTGCCATATGGGCCATCGGGCAATCTGCTGTCAAATCGGGCATCAGCACGGTTTTTTCAGGACACAAAATTTTAGCACTCTCGGCCATAAATGAAACCCCGCAAAAAACAATGGTCTGCTGAGGCAGATCTTTAGCCAGCTTACTCAAATAATATGAATCGCCCACATAATCAGAAATATTTTGAATCCCTTCCTGCGTGTAAAAATGTGAAAGAATCACTGCGTCTCTTTCTTTTTTCAAGACCTCAATTTCCTCAACTACATTTTTCAATTGTACCCTCCTGATTAAAAACATTTACAACTGGCATCAGAGTCCAGTTGTATAAACGTTTATTCCTTCAGAAAAGTATACCACCAAACTTTACACTTGACAACTCATCTGTAAAGTTTGGTGATTTTTTTAAGCTTAAAACTGGTAGCGCTCCATAATCTGAGCTGCCTTTCCCATTTGCCAGCCAACAAAAAAGCTGATTTCCTGCTGCAGTTCAATATCAGGGTCGGGCAGGGCTTTTAAAAAATCTCGATTGACATAAGCATCATGTACCATCCCCAAATCATCCTGAATCGTTTCAAAAACCTGCAGCTTTTTTTCTTCACTCTCACTTAACATAAATGATACAGATTCCAGCACATAACGAATTTTTTTACAGCGAATTCGCACCTCATGGATGCTGACAGGATCAAACGCATTCATCCCATCAACGGCTTTTTGCGTCTTTTTAATCCATCGCTTGATTTCTCTCTGCATATAGCTTTTAGCTTTGATGGCGTCTTGCGAAGCCGTTAATTCCTGTTTACTGATCAGCCCAGCAACTTCTTCCATTTTGGCATCCGCTGCATCTCTCGTTAATTCCTGCGAAAGTTTTGACCGGCTGATCATTTGTTTTTCAAGCAGTATTTTCTTAAGCATCGGTAATTCCTGACCCTGATTTAACGCCTCAATTATCCCAATTTCTTCCAGAAAAACATCTGACTCACGGGCATCACCAAATAAGTCGGCCAGCTTTTTGAGCCTAGACTGAAGCACACTATAATTAATAATCAAGGGTTTGAAAAAACTCAATACGCCCCGCAGTTTTCTGATTTTTACCCGCACCTGATGAACAGCTTCCACATCTTCGGGATTATTAAAATAGTCGCTAAAAGCCTGATTTATCGCCGCACACCGTTCAAGTGTTATTTGATTCACCAATGTTTGCACTGGGCTTTTCTTCAGTTTCTTTTTCCATCTCGAGGTCATCCTTTTTTTCATCTTGATCATCCTTTCTTTTACTTATTATAGCCCTTTATCCTTTCGGATATTCAAAAAAAACAAACCCCAAATATAACACTTAGCGGTTTGCCTTTCATTTTAATCATTAAAATCGTACTTAATCGTCATAAGACCAGCCAGATCTAGTATTTCTTGCGCCAAAATATTCCCTTTGATAAGAATCCCCTTGCATACATCAATCTGATTTATAGACTGACCTATTCCTCCATAAAAAAGAGCAACTCAGCCGGCAGTTGAATGTAAAAGGATTTATCTGTTATTTTTTTGCGTTCTTCATATACCATAATCAGGTGTAAATGATAATCTTTTTCTTTTAAAGCGACACCGTCAATTTTGACAAACACCGATGTTTTAAACAGGGTTTCGGCTTCATCAACCATCCACACTTTCAGACAATTTTCACCAGCCGGCTGATCAATTATTTTAATCTGATTAGCACGCATTCCCACATAGCCCGACTCACTGCTGACGGGCACAGCAAGTTTAAGCTCAACACCCCAATCCACAACAAACACATCATATTGACTCAGCCTTTTCGCCGGGGACACGTTTTTGCAGCCGGTAATTTGTGCCGTTGAAACTGAGCCAGGATTTTGAAATAAGGCTTTTTTATCCTGGAATGACTTGATGCCCCCTCCGCAACCACCGCAATATGGTCGCATAGCTGATAGGCTTCTTCCATATTATGGGTAACAAAGAGGGTCACACCGTCAAAATCTTTGAGAAATAACTGCATTTCGTGAATCATCCGGTTTCTCAGATGGACATCCAGGGCCGAAAAGGGTTCATCCAGGAGCATAATTTCCGGCTTAGACGCAATCGCTCTGGCCAACGCTACCCGTTGCTGCTGGCCGCCGGAGATCTGCCCCGGATAGCGGTCTTTAATCTCCTTCAGATAGTATTTCTCAATCAGGTTCATGGCTTGCGCATGTTTTTGTTCTTTTTCTCCATCAATGCCAAAGCAGATGTTTTCAAGCACCGTCATATTAGGGAACAAGGCGTAATTCTGAAACAGAAAGCCAACCCGTCTTTTTCTAATCGGTAGATCAATATTTTGATACGAGTCGTAAAAAACATCCTCATCAATCTGAATCCTGCCATGATCGGGTTTAACTAGACCAGCAATGCATTTTAAAAGCATGCTTTTACCAGAACCAGAAGCGCCCAGAACGCCAATCAGTTTTTCGTCGGTCTTCAATTGTATGTTCATGGTGAAATCAGCCAGTTTTTTCTCAATTTTCAAATCTAACATCAGTCACTAGCTCCTTTGCGTAGTTTTTTCTGATAGGCTTCCCAATAATTCATGACAATCAATACTGTCAGTGAGATGCACATGATAATCGAAACCCAGATAATCGCTACTTCCATGTTATTACTCTGGGTGGCAAAATAAATCGCCAGGGGGATGGTTGTCGTTTTTCCCGGAATATTACCGGCTACCATCAGGGTTGCACCAAATTCTCCCAGGCATCTGGCAAAGGTTAAAGCTGTGGCCGCGGCAATCCCCGGTCTGGCAGCCGGAACGGCAATTTTCCAGAAAACAGTCCATTCGCTTGCCCCCAAAGTTCTGGCGGCACTTAAAATATTATTATCAATCTGTTCAAAGGCACCCATTACCGTCCGGTACATAAGGGGAAAAGCCACAAAGACTGACGCGATCACCGCCGCATACCAGGAAAAAATAATATTGACCCCAAAAAGACTCATAAACTGGCCCACCGGACCGTTTTTCCCGATCAGCACCAGCAGAATAAAGCCCGCTACCGTCGGTGGCAGCACCAATGGCAACGTCAGTACGCCGTCTATCACCAGCTTGAAGCGGCCATTATAATTTGTCATCCACCAGGCAATTCCCAGCCCGAGAAAGAAAATTATCGCCGTTGCCGTTAAGGTAACTTTTAATGAAATATAGGCTGGACTTAAATCAAATCCCATGGGATCACATCCTTTCTGAAAATAAAATCGCGGTTCTGTCCGATTTTTAGTCGACAAAACCGCGATCCTTATAATGATAATCTTTTATTCGTTCACTGTAAAGCCGTAACCTTCAAAAATACCTTTGGCTTTATCAGACTGTAAAAACTCGATGAAGTCTTTTGAAGCATCTGCATTTTGGCTGGTCTTAATCATTGCCACCGGATAAACAATCGGATCATGGGTGCTGGGATCAGCAGTTGCCACCACCTTAACTGAATCTGATGATTCCGCATCAGTCGAGTAAACTACTCCGGCATCCACATTACCTGTTTCTACCCAAGCCAGGACTTCTTTAACATCTTTACCATATATAGCTTTTGCCGTAACCTGGTCAAGTATTCCTAAACTGGTAAAAACCTGCTTGGCATAACGGCCAGCTGGTACAGATTCCATCTCACCAATTCCAATCGACGTTACCGATGGATCTGTAACCCCTTCAAAAGAGTCAAGGGTCAAAGTTGAATCAGCCGGTACAATCAGGACCACTTCGTTTTGTAATAAATCAACCCAAGTTGAATCATCCAATTCGCCTGCGTCTTTTACAGTCGTCATATCTTTCTTGGATGCCGACATAAAGACGTCAACTTGCGCACCTTCAGTAATCTGCTGAGCTAATGTTCCAGATGACCCAAAATTAAACACGAGCGTCGTATCAGGTGACTTCTCCGCATAGGCTTCCTGAATTTCTCCCATTGCCTCAGTCAGACTGGCGGCCGCCGATATGGTTAGGGTTACCGGTTCACCGCTCGCTTCGTTTGACTCAGTTGAGCATCCAGCCAAACCGATAGACATTGCGAAAACGAGTAAAACAACCAAAATCTTTTTCATTCTTTCCATTTCCGTCCTCCAAATAAAGTATAACGACATGAATCATTTTATTGCTTAATTTTCATTTCGTTTCACTCATTATAAGCGCAGTTTAAGCAATTTGTCAAGTGAAACGTTATTTGAAATTGCAAAACAACACGAATCATGATATGATAGAAAGAAACAAACATTAGGAGTATACTTATGGAAAATAATCAGGCTTTAACCGCCCAGGATGTAGCCGATATTCTTAAAATTGCCAAAAACACCGTCTATGAACTTATTAAAAGAGGCGAGCTTAATTCATATAAAGTTGGCCGCAAGGTTCGTTTTACCCAGGAAGATGTAGAAGAATATATTAAACGTTCTAAAACTATCCAACCGGCGCCCGAAGCCATCGAAACGGTTCAAAACGTCCAAAACGATTCAAAAAATTTACCTAGCCCCCTATCAACTGTAGGTGATTTTATTATCTGCGGTCAGGATCTGATGCTGGATGTGCTGAGCAGCCAGGTCGAACATTTCCAGGGGATCAGAACCCTACGATCCTATATCGGTAGCTACAATGCTTTGGTTAATCTCTATCAGGGAAACATCCAGGTCGCAACTGCTCATCTCTGGGACGGTGATTCTGACACCTATAACCTCCCTTATGTCCGCAGACTCCTGCCCGGTATTCCAACTGTAGTTGTCAACTTGGCTTATCGAACGCAGGGCTTATATGTCAAAAAAGGCAACCCCCAAAAGATTTCCGGCTGGGAGGATTTCGGCCGTGATGACCTAGTTATGATCAATCGGGAAAAAGGTGCCGGTTCCCGTATTCTTCTGGATGAACACCTGCGCCAGCTGGGGATTGATGGCCAAAAAATTGACGGTTACAACCGGGAAAGTCAGTCCCATTTTGCCGTTGCCAGCATTGTCAGCCGCGGCGGTGCCGATCTGGCCGTTGGCCAGGAAAAAGTCGCTCTGCAGATGAAGAACATTGATTTTATCCCATTACAAAAAGAGCGTTACGACCTGGTCTTTAAAAAATCAGATCTTAACGCACCTGCCATCAAAGCCATCCTGGAAATTATCCGGTCTGAGGAATACAAAATGGAATTTGAAGGAATCGCCGGCTATGATATCTCCGAGATGGGCAATGTTATCGCTGAACTATAGTTACCAACCGGGCCAATAAATTTCCTGCTGCAGGTCAATTGTCATGCTCTGGCCGTAGCCACATTTTTCATCTACCATTTGTTCCAGCGGTAGATCTTGAAGAAAAGACCTGATCACCGCCATTACTCCGGCATGCGTGACAATTACAATCGTTTCCTCTGACTCGTTTTTGAGCAGTTCAAACAAGGCCTTATTAACCCGATAGGAAAGATCGTAATAATTTTCGCCGCCACAGATTTTGTAAGTCAGCCGATTATTTCCCCGTTCTTCGTAAGCGCGGGGAAATTCTTTTTTGATGTCTTTGATCAATCTGCCGTCCCATTTCCCCAGATTCATCTCTGCAAAAGCCGGCACTTCAATTAAATTTGGCCGACTCCCTGTCTGCTCTAAAAGCTTCTGACAAAGTATATCCGCAGTCTCTCTGGCCCGTTTTAAAGAACTGGTGTATATTCTTGTAAACTTTCGCTCTGTTAATAGATCAAATGCTTTTTCACCATCTTTTCGTCCTTCATCGCTTAATCCAATATCGGTTTGACCAAGAAATATTTTATCCTGATGCTGGACTGGCTGACCATGGCGAATCAGGATTATTTTTTTACTAGCAACTTCCGGCTGTCGATTTTTTTCGTCTTTATAAATACTCTCCAGAGACAGTCCTGTTTTCAACTCCAAATATTCCTGCAGCTGATCGGCTTTTGCAAATCTTTTTTCGATTGCCTCTACCGCCGGCAAGTCATCCTTAAAGCGATTCACCACTCTTTCCTTGCGTTTAGCGAGGCTGACAAATTCAGAACCGATAAAACATTTATCCGCCAGGCAGAGCAAATCCAGCTCCCCTATTGAATCATCATTATCATCTTTTGTATAAAACATATGATTTTTTGTCAAATCAGCTAGTTGATCCCAGCCATAGCTTTCAAGTATTTCTGCGCCTTTTTGTGCATGCTTCGCTTGGGTTCGGGCAATATCATGAAGCAAACCGGCCGAATATAGCAGTTTCGTGTTCAGTTTTCCGACCTGATCCCGGCAGATCTGATTAAAAGCACAAGCTAAAGCAGCAGCTAATTTTGCAACTGCCTGTGAGTGGGCAATCACCTCTTGTGGCGTTTTATTTTGCTTCAAACAGGTCAAACAGATTTTTTCATCCGGGATCTGTTTATTTTTATAAATTGCCAGCGCCTGTTGATAATCTTCGGGCTTATCCATATCAAAAACCGCACCTTCAAAATGTGTTGGCGTTTTGATCATTTGCGTCTGATGCTTTTTAGTTACTGCTTTCAAACCGCTCGGTGCGACACTATCCAATATTTCCTGGCGAAAACTCATGGGAAAAAGCGGTGGATGACCTTTTTTTCCCATGAAAGTGGGAACAACAAAAGCCCTGGGATGCGCTTCAAAAACCTCAATAAGATTTGATAAAAGCTTGCCGTTCACCAGCGCATAATCCACCGGCAGAATAAAAAACCCCTGATTTAGGGGATTTAAAACTTGAAGACCTTTCTTTATCGAAGAAAACATGCCATCATCATAAGCTTCATTGTAAACACACTTTATTCTCTGATCTTTTACCGCTTCCTCAACTTCTTCGGTTTTGTATCCCGTAACCACCACTGTCTCTGAAATACCAGCCAGCTGAGCTGCCCGAAGCAGTCGGCTGATGGTTTTTTGGCCGCCAATCTCCAACAAGGCCTTTAACTGACCCATCCGTGAAGAATAGCCGGCTGCCAAAATAATCAATGAATAGGGTTTAGTTTTCATACGCCGCTTTCACCTGAATAATCTCAGCGGCAATGCTGATGGCAATCTCTTCCGGCGTTTCAGCCCCAATCGACAGACCAATGGGAGCATGCACCCGGCCAAGCGCCGCTTCTGTTACCCCTTCCGCACGCAAACGATCAAAGATCGTTTTATTTTTACGCTTGCTGCCAATCATCCCGATATAGGCCGATTTTTGTTGAAGCGCCACTTTTAAAACTTCATAATCCCAGCTGTGACCTCTGGTAACAATAACAAGATAAGTATTATCATCACAAATTAGCCCATCAAAAGCCGAGTAGAAGTCTTTAATGACCTTCACCTCAGTTGCAGTCGGAAAACGTTCACGATTGGCAAATTCTTCCCGGTCATCCATCACGTATGTCTTAAAGCCAATATAAGCAAGCATTTTTTCCACTTCTTTGCCCACATGACCGCCGCCAAAGATGTAAACCTTGTTGGGCGACAGCCATTCCTGACCAAAATCCTTGGTGTTTTGAGCCTCAATGTATGAAACTCTAACTTTAGCATCACCACCGCACTGCATATCAATCCCCTGCTGATCGGCGGGGGTCAGGGAAAAATCAAAATCCTGGTCTTTTTTATCGGCCATGACCATTTTACAGCGCAGCTCAACCTCCGCTTCCAGTTTACCACCGCCGACTGTTCCGTAGAAATTCTGGTCCTGATCCATGATCATATAGGCACCCCGCTTTCTGGGGGTTGATCCCACAGTTTCAAGCACTTGGGCCAGGACAAAATCCTCTCCTTTTTCAATCAGATCTCTGCCAACTCTAACTATTTTCTGCATGCTTTTCACCTCGATATAAAATATTGTACGCACAAAAGGGAATTAAGGTTTGTTCTTTTGTCGCGATCATAACCCGGCATTTTTTTAGCCGCTCTAAATCCAGATTACCCTGATCCTGAAAGCCCATGGCCGTAATTGCAAAACTTTCCTGGCGGACCTTGGTAAGAATTCGATCCCAGTCATCTTCTACCTGATCAAGTTCTTGATAGGACCATTTTTTTTCGATATAATCTCTGGCTTTTTCTATATTTGAACCGGAGCAGGAGCATTGCCTTTGCTTGGTCACCGCTATCAATCGATTATCAACCCGCTTGAAATCCCCATGAAATGAGCAGCGGGGATGCCCTGATGCTAAGGGGATAAAATTTTCGGCCGCAAACTGGCCATCCGATTGAGCGACCAGTTTTTCAATCAATTCCGGTATTGTCAGGCGTCTGGCATCAGCAATTTTTCCCGGAAATCGGCCAAAATATGATACTGGCTGATAGTGAATCCCTCTGATCGTTGGATTGTTTTCAATGGCAAAATCAAGAATTTCCCCCAGATGGCTGTCATTGACACCCGGTACGACCGTTACAACCAGCACTACGCTAAGACCGGATTTTCGACATTGCTCAATCGCCTTTTGTTTTATTTCAAACAGCTTCTGACCGCGAATTTTTTGATAAATTGCATCATCTGTTCCATCAAACTGTAAAAAGACTGATGACAAACCAGCCGCTTTCAATTTTTTTGCAAGGCTCAGATCCTCCCCCAGCAATAGCCCATTCGTGTTAAGTTGAATATAGGGAAAACCCTTTTCTTTACCCAGCCTGATAATTTTTCCCAGATCCTGGTTAAGAGTAGGTTCGCCACCGGACAACTGAATGTTGTAAGGACGCTCCCCCGTTTGGGTCAGCAAATTGTCATAAATTCTTTCTACTTCAATTATACTCAGATCCCGGCCCTTCTCTTCTTGACTTGTGGCAAAGCAGAAGGCACAGTTCTGATTGCATCGATCTGTTAGTTCAATCAGTACACAACAGGCTTGCTGTTGATGATCCTGACAGGTCTCACAGTGATAAGGACAGTCCTTTTCTTTTACTGCTAGTATTTGGTCTGCGTTTTCAAGCGTCCATTTGTCCCATTGCAGCGCCGGATCATCACTTTTTTCCCAGATCAGAGTCGCAAAATCGCCGTGGTCCGGACAGCTTCTAACTAAATAAATCCCATCGCTTTTTAAAATGCGCCGCGCCGGCAAAGTCTTTAGACAAACCGGACAGATACTTGCTGTCTTCTCATTCATTTCTTCTGTCTGCAATCCTCTCTTTTCGCATCGCTTTCTGATCCACTTGTGTCAAATCACCTTCATCAATTTTAATCCGACCTTTAAATGCCGTCATTTCTGCAATCTTCTTTTGAAGAGCTTCCTTTACTTTATCCCTATTGTCACAAGTTTCAACGAAAACCAGTTTCAGCGCCAAAACCGTTTCATTGCCAGCCCCCTGTTCAAGCGCCACTGAAAAATCCAAAAGCTGATTTTGGCTAAAGATCAGATCTTCTAAATCTGACAGATTTAAAAAGGTCTCGTCGCCAAATTGAACAAAATTCTCCCGGCGACCGCTAATACGGGACATAGTTTTTAACTTCGTCCCACAAGGACACTTTTCTGGAATATAACGTCCATAGTCACCAGTACGATAGCGTATTAGCGGCATAGCTTCACGGGTTAAAGTCGTAAAAACAAGCTCCCCCCACTGGCCATCCGGTAAAACAAGACCCGTTTCGGGATCGACTATTTCGAAGTAAAGATCAGCCTCCCGCAGATGATAACCGGTTTTGGCCGGACAAAAAACCCCGCCGCCATAGCCCATTTCAGTACTGCCGTAATGTTCATAAACTTCAATACCCCAACTGTCACTAAGCCGTTTGCTTATAGCTGGTGAAACATAATCCGTACTTAAAAGCACCGTCCGCAAATGTCCAGCAGTTTTTATAGCCGCCGCCTCAGCCTGCCCGGAAACTGCCAGCAGTTGCCGGGGAATGCCCACTATCCCGGTAATTTTTTCTTCCAGTATTAGTTTTGAAACCGCCCTAGCATCATTGACAACACCATAAACAAAGGCTTGCGCGCCTAAATTTTTAAGCGCCTGCGCCAAAAGATGACCAATTGAACCGGGGACAGCCCCAGGCAAGAGCACTAAAACACGATCTCCTGCTTGCGTGAAAATGCCCATACCATTTTGGAAGAAATCCACGGTCAGCTGCAAGTCAGCTTCTGAGAAAAAGATTCTTTTTGATTCTCCAGTTGTTCCCGAGGTCTTTAAAGTGACAATTTTCTTCACTCTTTTCGGACTAATCGTTAAAAAGTCCATGGGTGCTGCCCTTAAATCATTTTCTGTTGTGAAGGGAATCGCTTTTAACCCATCTATCGAAGACAGTAAATTTACCGGGTTGATACTGAATTTTTTCTGATAGTAACGGCTGGCAGCATAAGTCCTACTTAGGGTTTCTTTTAAACAGGCTAACTGATAAGCCTCCAATTGTTCCCGGGCCAAAACTGATAAATTACTTTTTCTGCCAATCCAAAGGTCGAGATTCTTCACCTTATTCTCGTTCTCCTGGTTCAAAGCCATTTTCTTCCAGCAATTCAATCATTTTGACATAGCCTTCCTTAATCAGTTGTCCGCATTTTACGGGATAAGAGGCGCCAGCTCCTTTAAATTCGGTCAAGCCAATCAAATCAATACATTCCGTACTATCATTGCTTTCTTCAAACCATTCCATGAAGTCTTGTACCATACGATTGTAGCCAGACTTTTCATATTCGGTATCCGCACCTTTCCCAGCATAAAGGCCAAATACAGCAATGGCACCGATCAGGACGCCGCAAGTCTTTTGCGAACCACCAATCCCGTTGCATAAGCCACTCATAGCCCGGATCAGATCAACATTGTCCTGACCTTCCAGATCCAGCGCCATTTTCACCATGATCTGACTACAGCAGTAGCCTTTTGAAGCTAATTGAAAGAGATCAAATTCAAGTTCATCCATGCTATTTCTCCCATCGACAATTATTTTTGAACAACCATCATAAAATAACCAGGCTTACAGGCTTTTAGTTGAGTCTGAAAATCTACCCGGCACTTTCCGCCATCGTCCATATACTTTGACCAAAAATCACCCATACTGCCATATTCAAAAATAAGCTGAATGGTCAGATCTTTTAAAAAAGAAGACGCTTCTTCTAGACATATAATTTTAAAGCCGGTTTTTAAAAGCAGCTGAATCAATAATTCCAAATCATGGAGCTTATTGATACAAGTATTGATGTCGGCACCGTCAAACTCCCTTAGTTGATTCGGTTTTTTAGCATACAGATCGGCAATTCCCCAATATCCATTTCTTTCGATTACCCGGTTAACTTCACCAATCACCTGGGGGATATCCATCAGCGATAAGCTGCATTCCGACAGCACACAGTTAAATGAAGAAGTCTCAAAGGGCAGATCTTCGCCATTTCCCGCCACACAAAAAAGCCCAGCTTCAGAGCATTCCTGCAATAAAATTGGGGAGGCGTCCAGACCAGTCCCATCAATCCCCAACCGACGGTTAAGATATTTAAGGCTTGCCCCCCGACCACAGCCAAGATCCAATAGGCGACTGTTGGTATTCAAACAATTTTTTTCAATCATCAGGTCGACCAAGGCATGGCCACCTGGTCTTAAAGTCTGTCCCAGACTTTTTTTCAGCCCCTCCTCATCATATAGATTTTTCACGCTTTACTTATCCTCCAGACTTTTCTCCACTTCCAACATTTTTCCAATTGCCAGGCTTTCATCTATTAAAACCATTTTACATTTAGGACATTTTAATAATTCAGCCTCAAATGACCCCTCCAGATATTTTACCTTTGTTTTTTCCAACACCAGCGACTCATTGCATTTACCACATTTCCAGTTGCCAGCACTGTTTAATTCACTGTTCATTTATCCCTCCACAACTTCCATTCGATGGCTGTATGTGTTAACCAATTCAATCTGATTGTTTTTCATTCTATATTGCGCCCAAAAGGTTACCTCATCCAGCCTCAAGCGAGACAGGTATTCCTCTTTGACATTGTCATAAAAATATTCCTTCTTTTCGATGGCATTTAAGATAACCTGTTCCAGATCCGCTCTGAGAATATAGCGTTTTTCCATCACTTTCTGTACATGTTCTTCTATCGTCAGGTTTTCCATCTGCGCTTCCCCTTCAAGCGTTTCATTCCAGATATTTTTACTTAGGCTTATTTTTAAACCGGCGCGATTATCATGCCGAGCTGACAGGGTCGGATTCTTTCTAAGGGCCAAACTTTCCAGATCCTGCCCGTAAAGAAGATCTAAAATATGAAAGGTTCGTTGACCTTCTGTAATCATCTGATCCTTGCACATAGCGCAGTAAACCAGGAGATCCCCCGGCGATTCTGCCTTTCGATCTTTTATAAAATCTTGGGCTTGGTCAGGATTGGCATAAGCAACCAGACCTCCATAACCACAACACTTGGTGCTTTCTTGATGATATGGCAGTTCTTTAACCGCATACCCAAGCTTATTGGCAATATTTCTAATACTCTGATGTATACCGGACTGATTTCTTGTTGCACAGGCATCATGAACATAAATTTCCGGTCGTCCCGGGCGAACTTTCGTTTGCGGCAGTCCATATTGATCAATGATTTCCCAAAGCGATATGGTTTTAATTTCCGGCAAGTACTTTTCAAAGACAGCCATACAGCTGGAGCAGGCCAGAATAAAAGTTGGCTGATCCATCTGTTCCCAGACTTGTCTGATACGATCAACATTTTCCAATGCTTGCGTTTTCCGGCCAGCCCAGTCAGCTGGTGCCCCGCAGCAACCTAGAAAAAGCCCGACATCGTCCTGAGTGCCTCGATCTTTAATACTGGCAACCAGGTAGCGGTAGATCTCTTCAATATATTGATGGTGGGAGGCCGATAATTGGCAACCTGGATAAAACAAAAATCCGGTTTTACCCGTCCCCTTATATAAGCCTCTAATATAGGGGTCGATGCAAACCTGGGGATAATAGAACAAATCTTTATTGCTTTCTTTGTCAGGCTGCTTCTTGACCATCCAGAAGCGGTCACTGTTGGAAAATTTCATATCCTTTATTGCAAAATCATGGGCCGATATAGGCATTTTATTTCGTTCTACCATACTTTCCCGTGTTTCGTGGATAATATCCTTCATACTGATATCCAGAAAACAGGCTTCCTTGCAAAGCCCGCATTCGGTACAGGAATTAATCATCAGATTTGCATAATGGGTTCCCAGAATGATACGCTCACTCTGATTAATCTGGCGAATATAGGCGTCCGGCGTCATCTCAAACCGCTGCATATGAACACAGGCTTTAATACAAGCGTCACACTGGCATTTTAGACATCGACCGGCTTCCTCTATCCCTTCGCTTTCGCTAAAACCGACTTCTTGAGGATGAACAGCAGCTACAATTTCAACGTTATCAAGCTGATAGTTAAGCGGCGTTTCAAAAACCCCTTCGCGGTCTCTGGAGGCCATCATCGAAACCTTGCTGATATAGCGATCTAAAGACACCGCCGCCCGACGACCGCTACTGACTGCCTGAATAACCGAATCTTCCCCGTGAGTCAGCATGCCGCCGGCAAAAACCTTCGACTCTTCCACCTGAAAGCTCTGCGGGTTAATGATAAGATCTTGATGCCAAAGGCCTGTTCCCAGATAAATTCCGTCATATTCAGCCACCAGTTCACTCAAATCTTCAATCGCACTAAGGAGGTTGACATTAAATTTGGGCGACTCGAAAATCTTCAACGCCTCATTAATATCATCGCGACTCAACTGTTTTTCGGCAAAATGCCAAAAACTCCCCCCCAGTTGCTCATTTTTTTCATAAATTGTTATCTGATAACCTTTTGCAGAAAGATCCAGGGCCGCAACCAAACCAGAAATTCCACCGCCAACGATCGCGACTTTTCCCTTGACCCGGGTAACGGGCAGCTTCTTTTTCCTGGGTGCCTTTCCATACGCTAGAATTGCCTTTTCAATCTGGCCAATCTGCAAAGCACCACCTTTTTCTGATCGGACACAAGCATTTTCACAAGGGTGATCACAGATTTTTCCGACCAGCTGCATTAAAGGCATTCTTTTCTCCAGCAGACCAAAGGCTTTATCATAATCCCCTTTTTCCACCGCCTTCATGATCCCAATGACATCCACATGAATGGGACAAGCAGCATAACAGGCAGGCGGCTCGTTTCTGATACACTTCTCACCAATTGACAGTAAATGATCCAAATCCATAACTGTCACCTTTAACTAGCGCCCGAATCCACAATTCGGGAAAACACAAGTTTCGCACTCCAGGCACATACCACCGTGACCAAGTCGGATGATATCCCGTCTGGAAACCGGATCATTAGCCAGTAATCGGGGGATGATCAGATCAAAAATCGTTCGTCTGGCATACATAACACATCCCGGCAATCCCACAATGGGGATCTGATTTAACTGTCCCGGTACCTGATTTAGGTAACCCAGCATAAACATGGCTCCAGGGAGGGTTGGCGCACCATAGGTTATGATATTGGCTCCCGTATTTCTGATTCCCACCGGAGTCACATCATCAGGATCAACCGACATGCCACCAGTACAGGTAATCATTGTCGCACCCATATCAATCAGTTTGAAAATCGCTTCGGTGATCATATCCGCATTATCATTAGCAAAAATCTGACCCACTACTTCACATCCCAATTCATCGAACTTCCTGCGGATTACCGGGCCGAATTTATCTTCTATTCTTTTATAAAAAACTTCACTACCAGTAGTAACTATCCCAATTTTAAAAGGCTGCAGCGGCATTATTTTTATGACTGGACCTTTTTCCAGGCAAAGTCTTTCCATCGCCTCAACGTTCTTCACATCGGTAATTAAAGGAATAATGCGCGTTCCGCCGATCACCATTTCGGCATCAACCAGACGGTTACCGTGAATTGTTGAAGCCATCAGATCTTCGATTTCGTTAATTTCATCGAGCAGGTCAACATCGATTTTTAAAAGGCCCGTTTCCCTTGCAATCATTTTGACTTTTCCTTCTGCTGGCTGAGTCAGTTCAATACCTTCACCCACCAGTGCTCTAGCCATTCTCAAGGCTGCATCATTTTCGTGAATATCCCCTTCCCGATACTCAATAATACCCACATGCTCTTTTCCCATATTGAGCAGGTGCGGAATATCTTCATTACAGATCATATGTCCTTTTTTGAAGCGCGGTCCTTTAAATTCTCCCGGTAAAATCTGGGTCATATCATGGGCAAGCAACATGCCAATTGCATCCTGAACTGGTATTACTTTCATTTCGGTCTCCTTGTGATTCATTATTTTATGGAAGCGTAAAGGATTGCATCTTCGTGACTGCTGATCATCCGAGTTGCCCCTTCACATACAGGTCGGTACAATGAAAAGATCAATCGTTCATTTATTACACTTTATTTAATTATAAACCCTAACAAATCAAAAGTCGATTAGTTTGAAACGATAAAATATTTCTTATATCTATATAGTTATTGTTAATACGAAATATTTATTTATTTTAATTCCATTAATATTATTTTATATCATATTCTTCTAGCGTGTGTTCATTTATTGATCAAGTTAACAAGTCACTTGCTAAATCTCAAGGAAACAAGCATAAGTGTTCTCAAACTGATCATTTTTACTCTTTCCGAATTTCATCCTTAACAAGTTTACATTAAAAAACGAGGACAGATATTCAAAGTAGTTTGAATATCTGTTCTCGTATATTTTCACAGATTTATTTTAAAAATTTCGGCAGCATTTTTAGCAAACTAACCAGAATGACTGTATAAACTGGAATTAAAAAGAAATTCGTGACAATTCGCGCTGGCAGAATCACTGCAACCGCCTGTCCATATAGGACACTTAAAAAGATTGTATTAAGAATAATTGACGTGATCAATTGCGTAACACTGACCATAAATAAAATATGATCGACCCGATAATCACCTTCCAGTTTCATTTTTTTAACGACTACGACTGGAAAAATTGCAAATGCCAACATTAACAAGGCAAATAGCACAACTAAGACTAAATTAACCGGTGTCCCGGCGTACATTACCTGACCGTCAGCAAAACTGAAACTACCGGTAAATGCCAACAACATCATTGCCAGAGCCACAAAACCGAGATTAAACCATTCCAGGAATTTAACGTCCTTTTTCTTTAACATCATGTAAAGAAAGCCCGGAATAAATCCTGTTAGCGCACTGGCTAAAGTGAATCCGATAAAAAATGGTCCCCCGGGTTTAATAATAAAACAAAGAATATCCGAAATAAAACCAACGGCAAAACCAGCAAAGGGTCCGAGCACGATTCCACTCAACATAATCGGCAAAGCAGTTAAATTGAGTCGTAATGACGGAAAGCCGCCAAGGGGAATGTAAACCTCAAACAGAATTTTCAGCACAATACTGAGGGCAATAAACAGGCCACAGTTGACAACTACCCTGGTTCTCGTGGCACTACCGACAAAAGCATTACTTTTCATTTTTACCTCCTTGAAAGCAATGCTTCCGCAACATACAATTCTTGATTGTAACAGCGGAAGCGACAAGGTACCGCATTGATGACATTTCGTTTAAAGGCAACTTCCCATCCTTTAACACTTCACGCACCTTGTCTACTCTGAATTAAATTTTCGCCTTATTTTACCACGTTAGGTAAACGCTAACAAGGATAAATAATTAACACTATTTTTAAAAAAGAACTGATAATCTAACAAATTTGGGGTACATAAATTATCATAATCAAAAAAGAAACTGAAGGAGAAAAAACATGAAAAAATTATGGCGCTGTAATGTATGTGGTTATAAGATGGAAGGGGCTGATGCCCCGGAAGTGTGCCCCAAATGCGGAGCACCTCATGATCAGTTCACCGCTTTAACCGACGACGAGGCAAAAAAAGTTTATGATTCCTATGTAACAAACGATATTCACATGGAAATTATTACCCTAGTTGAAAAGATTCTTCATCTTGCCCGTGTAGGCGAAGAGATCAATCTGGATCCTGCCTGCCTGCATATTTTCCAAAAGGCACAGGAGGATTCTTATGTCTTGAAAGAAATGTGTAAAGCCGAAATAGCCGGCCATATTTCCAAGGGCAAATGGTAAAAAAAGATTGAACTAGGCTCATCGTTTGTGTTATGATATGTCAGTAAGTTTTCTGCTGGCGTGGCACAGATGGTAGCGCAACTGATTCGTAATCAGTAGGTCGGGGGTTCGATTCCCCCCGCTAGCTCCAGAAGAAAAATTATCATTTATAAAAGGAATGGCTATATTATGCCATTTCTTTTTAATTTTTCCATTGACAATCTATTCGTTGACCTACTGATCACTAATTTAAAAGAATTATCGTAAATGGCTTAAACAAGCCTTCATTTTTCAAGGTGTCGTACTTTTTGTCGTATTTAATCACACAGAATTCGACCTGTAGACATTCACTTTTACCTCTCAATCATACAAAATTATATGTATATTTTTTTAGAATCAACACCTAAAATTCAATTAATTTACTTCTAATTGATCTTTTATCGGTTTTTCCCTGATGTTAACAAAACAAATTCTGATTGTTTTTCAACCTCCACCGAGTGGTCCTAAAATGCTAATCGTATCACCATCCTTTAAACGATGGAAGCGATTTATTCGCTAATAATTAACCCCGTGAACTGCGCGCTGCGATAAACCAGTGGCACCTTCAGTTTTTTCAGTACATCATTTAAGTTTTCACCATCAGCAAGACTCATATAGCCCATTTCATCGATCACTCCATAATCACAAAATCCCGGAGTATAAATTCTAACCCTGATCATTGGTACCCGCATAGATTAAATCGAAATAGCCATGCAAAAATCAATATACTCTCGAAAAGAAATTGAAGCTTATTTCTTGAAAGATGCAAATATACGTAAAAAAAGTCCGGACGATCAAAGAAGATTATCCATGACTTATATAAAACTCATTGATATGTATGACAACCACATCGATATTAAAAATATTGTCACCTTGATTGGTGGAGGTGAACCGTACCAGTTCACAGTGACAATTAATATAAATGATTATCAGCATATTAATCGACTTTAATGTGGTTGCTTGCCAAATAATTGCCGATCTTTAATTAAATCAATTATTTCACATCATTAAAATTATGAATTCTACCCGACCTACTGAATACAAAATAGTAGGTACATGGCTTATTTTAGACATTTTTATGTGATATGCGACATATTTACGACACGTTTTACTCTTTTTTTCGAATGTTTATATTTGTACATGAATTACCGATCCTCACAGACAATCAACTTAAACGATTTCACAAATATTTTTTTAAGCTTTAAAAGTATTGTCAATTCATAAATGAGCAGTTATAAACATGTTTATTCAGATTCTTTTATCGATGTCATTATCTTATCAAAAAAAAAATGTTCAATACCCTTTAAAGGCAATTGAACATTTTTTTGTAAAAAACATAATATTAGCGTTTTATTTTTCAAATAGTGTATATTTTTTTAGTTTTTCTAAATTTAATACAATTATTTTATTACGCTCAGTTTTAATTATACCCTCATCTCGAAGTACTTTTAAGTATTTCGAAACATTCGTAGAATTCAAGCCTACAAACTCCATAATCTCAGCCTGGGACAAATCTATGATATTCTAATCACTTTTAATATTCTCCAGATAAATGTAAAAAAATTACAAATCTTTTCCATACCGTTGCAGAACAGTTGATTAGTATTATATTGAATAAGCATGCCCACTAATTCAATATAACCTTTATACATAGCTTCATTTAACGCTAAATTGTTATTCAGATATTTTTTGAATTTTTTCCGATCGAATACTAAAACATCCAACTCAGAAACTGCTGTAATCGTTACAGAACGAAACACCTCTAAATCTCCTGGATAATAAAGCGGTGCCAAATATCCTTTACCATAAAAACAAGATGCTTTAACATGTCCACTCTCATGCAAAAATGAAAAGGCCATGGTTCCATTTAAAATGTAAAACATTTCTTCCATGAGATCACCGTTAGTTGATAGTGTTTCTTTTTTTTGATACCGGCGTTTTCGATGTTCTATTTTTAAAAAAAATTCTTCAAAAACAGCAAAATCACTAGAATAATAATATTGTAAGTCCATTTTCCACCATATCTTATAAAATATCATCACTGTAAAACAAAAAATTTATTCTGGCCTATTTTATATTATAATAATTGATTTACATAGCTCTTCAAATGATTAGCTATGTAAGGAAATTCATTTTAAAATAAGTCACTCTTTATTAATCTTTGAAATATTTTCGTCAAACCCTCTACCGCTATAATAAGGTTACTTATTATAGCGTTTTAATTAATATTCGTTGATTTAAGGTTGTCATTCTATTAATTTTTTATGGTATAAAGAAGAACCCCGTTGCTCTGGTCTTGCCATTTCAACGGGGATTATCTTCATTATTGTTGTTTAGAACAATTCCCTGCTCATCCGATCAATCTCTTGTGCTACAGTTACGTTGACATTTTCAAAAACGCTGGCCGGAGTACCGGAGGTCATCCCGGGAATAAAGAATTTAGTCACATTTTCTCGACATACTTTTTCCACTTCAGCAGCGACCAGCTCCGGCGTCCATTCAGCCCGATCAATTTTACCGTCGTCGATGCCGCCCATAAAGGTAATCTGTTCACCGTATTTCTCCACCAACTCGGGAATATTGTTGCTGGACATGACCCCCTGCCAAATATCAATGCCCATCTCGATCATAAATGGCACCAGCGTGGCAGCATAACAATCGGCATGATGAACAATGATCTCAACGCCATTGTCTTTCCAGAAACCATAGAGCTTTTTGTAGGCCGGCAGTAAAAATTCCTCAAACATTTCCGGCGACAAAAAGGTCGAAAGCTGGCTGCCCCAGTCATCATGATGGAAGAGCGCATCCGGTTTAATATACTTGAAATATTCTTTGGCGGTCGCAATTTCATGCTCGACAATAAAATCGATCAGTTCATGCATCGCTTCCGGTTCTTCATAAAAGGCCATCAGCGCGTCTTCCATGCCCATCATGAAATGGGTCTGTTCAAAAACACCATAAAAATAAACAGCCGTCACAAATTTTTCGTTGCGGTCCACTGAATTGGCATGAGCCACGGCTGGAGCCCAATCCCCATCAGAATAAGTCACGTTGGGCATGGTGATATAATCTTTCCAGTTTTCGATATCCTTGATCACCTTGTCATCCCCGTGAACTGGAAAAGCTCCCGGTTGTCCTTCCGGCCATTGCATAGTGACGCCCCACTGGTTTTTAACGATCTGCCCCGGCACTCCACAGGCGGCCCCTAAAACCGGCGCTGCCCACATCAGTTCCAGATATTCATAAGAATTGACAAACCGATCCGGCTTGCCACCTTTGATGGTTTCCAGTAAGTTTTGTTTAATTGTTAACATGGTATTCTCCTTTATTTGGTTTATATTTTCAATTCCTTTGCTTATGCGCTGATCAGTTCTTTGGCTTTTGATGCCGAGCTGCCAGCATCTGGAGCATAACCATCAGCCCCGATTTCGTCAGCGTATTCCTGAGTAACCGGAGCACCACCAACAATCACTTTCATATCTGGGTAGGCCGCTTTAACGGTTTGGACCGCTTCTTTTAAAGCTGGCATCGTTGTTGTCAATAGACCGGAACAAGCCACCAGAACAACGTTATTATTTTCTTTTACGGCTTCCACAAATCGTTCTGCCGGTACGTCAACACCCAGGTCAACCATATCAAAGCCAGCGCTTTCAAGCATCATCACAACCAGGTTTTTACCGATATCATGAAGGTCACCGGCAACAGTTCCCATGATACAGGTTCCCAGTGAGCTGGAGCCATCGCCAGCCATAACAGGTTTTAGAACTTCTACCCCTTTGGACATCGCTTTAGCGGCAATCAGCATTTCTGGGACAAAGATTTCGCCAGAAGAGAATTTATCGCCAACCACACCCATGGAAGCGATCATCGCATCCAGAATATCCTGAGCTTTATCGCCAGCGTCCAGGGCTTCCTGAACCGCTGCGGCAACTTTCTTTGATTTACCAGTTTCGACCAAACCTTTTACTTCTTCAATTTTTGACATCTTAATTTCTCCTTGATTTGCATTTAAAATTTTATATAAACCACCCGGAACCTGTGTGTGTCCCGGGTTTTGTTGTACCTGTTTTTGTTGAACGATTATTTTACGAAAATGCCTTCCCGGAAAGCCCCGATATATTCCATACAGTATTCATCTTCACCCATCATCGCTTCGGTGGCAAACAGCATTCCCATCATATCCTTGTTCAAAGGATCGAGAATAAAGCTGTCCATGCCGGCACTCATGGCTAAAACGGCAAAAGCCTGATTGGCAATTCGACGGGCTGGCAGGTTGAAAGAAATATTGCTGACAGCACCGGTGACATGAATGGTTGGATATTGTTTTTTGATTTCACGGATGACTTCGGTAACCATGGCGATGCCATCTTCAGAAGTACAAAGCATTTCAATCAAGGGATCAATATGCATCCGGGAGGGGTCGATGTTATATTCTTTGCATTTTGCCATTAAATCAGTGAATACTTCCAGTCGATCTTTGGCAGTTTTCGGAATGCTCTTGTCGCTATTTAGCAGGGCTACACATTCCCATTTGGTGTCAGCCAGTACTTTAAAAGCCACATCAACCTTACCACCTTCTAGCGATACTGAGTTAAATAACCCTGGTTTCTTACAGTATTTCATCGATTCGATACAGGTGTAAACATTGGGGCTGTCCACCGCAATCGGAGTATCTACGGCATCCTGAACAATGTCGATCAGCCACTTCATCGTTTCCAGTTCAATGTCATCATCTACAGAAGCACAGACATCGATAAAGTCGGCTCCGGCTTCCGTCTGTGCAATCGCCAGGGTTTTAATAAGCTCGGCATCCTTGGCCGCAATGGCTTTGGCGGTTGAAGGGATGGCACCGTTAATTTTTTCTCCAATAACAATCATTTTTTCCTCCTGGAAAATTTCATTTTACTTTGAATCATCGTTTAAAATGAATTCTTATCTTTTATTTTAAAGTCTATGCATTCAGGCCGGCTTCAAAGCCTTCTTTTGAAGCCTGGAGCGCTTGTCGGGCTTGTAAAGCATCACCAACAACAACCAGATCGCATAAACCCTCTAATTCGGCTGCCAGGGGATTGTTAGCCCGGGTGCCAATAGCCAGAACGATGGTGTCACAGGGAATCAGTTTTTCTTCATTGCCCTGTTTAATTAGAGCACCTTCACTGGTAACACCAGCTAAAGCGGTTTCAGTCCGGATATCAACAAAGCAGCGGTTCAGGCTGTCTTTCAAGTCATCGCGAATCCCGGCTTCCATATCCATCCCGATTTCGGGGCGCATTTCAATCAGTGTCACCTTGGCTTTGCACTGCATGCCCAGGAAAGCTGCGGTTTCGGAACCGACCATCCCGCCACCAGCAACCAATACGTTTAATCCGGCATCGGAACGACCCAGCAGCACATCTTCAGCCAGTACCACATTGGCATTCTCTATTCCTGGTACTTTGGGAATAATGGCTTTGGCACCGGTCGCAATGATCACTTTGTCGGGGTTTCCGGCTTTAACCAGCGCTGCTGTTAATGGGGTATTTAAATGTAGTTTAATTTTATCATCCTTGCTGATTTGTGAATATAACCAGCGGGTGTAGGTAGCAAATTCGCCCTTAAATGGCGGATAGGCGGCGGAAATAAACTGCCCGCCAACGGTGTTTGACGCTTCGAACAGCTCAACTTGATGGCCTTTGATGGCCGCCGCTCGTGCCGCTTCCATCCCAGCTACGCCGGCGCCGGCAATGTAAATCGTTTTTGACTTTTCGGCCGGGGTATAGTCAAATTCAAATTCATGGCCCAATTCTGGATTGACTAAACAGTAAATCGGTACACCCTGATAAGTCGAGGCGGTACAGCCCTGAAGACAGCCGATGCAGTGGCGGATTTCTTCGTTTTTTCCGGCTCGCGCCTTATTCGGCCAATGAGGATCCGTCAGCGACTCCCGTCCCATTGCCACAAAGTCAGCATGACCGGACACGATAATGTCCTCAGCCATCTGGGGCTCAGCGATCCGTCCCACAGTGATGACCGGAATTGTCAGGAATTTTTTAGCTTGTTCGGCAAAATGTACGTTCCAGCCATGATGCTGGAAAAAAGAGGCAACAATTCCCAGTGACGAACGGACACCATACATTCCATTAGACAGATGAATGGCATCTGCTCCCCAGGCTTCAATATCCCGCAGCATCTGTCGACTTTCTGACATGCCTCGACCGCCTTCGGTATTCTCTTCCGCGGAAAACCGCACGATCACCGGGAAATCTGGACCAACCTGGGCGCGTACCTCAGCCATGATTTCTTTTAAAAATCGGATCCGGTTTTCATAGCTGCCGCCGTATTCGTCTATCCGATGATTTGAGTTTGGTGATAGAAACTGGTGAATCAGATAGCCATGGGCAGCATGAATTTCCAAACCGTCAAAACCTGCTTTGACAACATTTTTAGCGGTATTTCCAAAATTAATAACGATTTCATGAATTTCGTCAGTTGTCAGCTCTTTGGGAATTTCCTTATTCCAGGGACAGGCAACTGGCGAACAGGAAAACGGCTGAACATCACCGTTGACCATATGATTAGCTTGGCGGCCAGCATGATAAATCTGGGCAAATATTTTTGAATCGTACTGATGAATCACATCGGTAAATTTTTTATGACCGGGAATCTGAGCTTCATCATATAAAGCTGCCACATGAGGATAACCGCCGGCATTGGCATTGACCCGATAATCCTCGGTAATAATCAGTCCCCAGCCGCCTTTAGCTTTTTCTTCATGGTAACGGATATACTGTTCTGAAGCCTTACCTTCATCCGGACACATATTAGCTACCATCGCGGGTACTACTAACCGATTTGGGATTTCACAACTCCCAATTTTGTAGGGTGTAAATATTTTTTCTGCTTTCATTTTTTCTCCTTCGTAAACAAGCATTTGATATGGCTTCAGTTTAATCCTTAGAGTTACACCAAAGTCAAGATAAATATTTAACAAAGTTTTCATGTCAATCATTTTTTTGATAATATAAAAAAAAGGCTTTAAACCACCATTAAAAACGGAGTTTAAAGGCCTTTTTATTAATTAACATTATAAAAAACTACTCTTTTGTTAATGATTTAAGGTCGTTTCTACTACTTCCTGCTTTGCAAATATTTTTTCTGCAATTGTGTATCCTAAACCACAAAGGCAAGCCATTACGATACCCAACAACATTGTTACAAATAAAGCGATTACATTATCACCGGGATTTCCCTGGAATTGTGAAAACGTCAGTGCTACCCCAGCAAAGTTAAATGGAATCAAGCCAAATGGAGTTTTGCTCAAAACGCCGCCATGCAAAATTAACATAATTACTGTAACAATCCCCACGCTGAATGTTCCGGCTAATAGAACCCCAACAAATGGAACAAACTGAATCGTCACCAGGACACAAATCTGCCCCCAAAAGCATCCTATCAAAGAGGATAACGCCATACTCATAAAATTTGACGCATTAAGCCTCATCGCAAAAAAGCAGATCAACATAATAAACATCACCCAACACATCGAAAACGAAACATTACCACCGGTTGGAAGCAATCCGTACAGTGCATAAAACAAAGCGCAAATAATTGCCGACCAGACCGACGTAAAAACTAAATTTTTTTTTGGCATAACCACTCCTTCTTGATTGCAGATGTCCTGCATCAATCGTATTTTAACAACACTGTAAACCTTGGTGTTACGCTAATGTCAATACATATTTTTAAATAATTCTGACAATCAACGTGATTTTAACAGGCTGACAACCAAATAAAAAACGCTTCCAAATACTCTTTTTTAGAGTTTTAGAAGCGTTTTAACCGCGTTTGCCAACGGTTTGTTTAAATTGTTACTAAACCTTGAAGCAGGTCTAAAGTTTCATCGATTAAACCGGTACCCAGACCTCAAAAATCCGCAGCATTCCAGCTTCTTCATTGAGACGGACGATCAAATTGCCATAGATATCACCTTGTATTTCATAACCATAGTCAATAATCGGTTTAAGTACTTTCTGTTGCAGGGATTCCATAAAAGTTCCCTGTTCTCCGGCAGTGAAAACACTGTAAAAACTTTTATGTCCCTTCACTAATTCAATCGGTGGCTTCAATTCAATTTGATTGCTTAATGCAACATCCGGGGCGATGGAAAACCCCCAGTTATAATCATGTTTAGCCTGATAATTGACGTTGTTTACATCTCTAACCATAAAGGTGTGAGCAAAACTGACTGATAGCGTATCTAAACGCTTAATAAAAGGCATGATATTTTCGCCAAAATCAAAGGAATCGTTTTGCCGTTGGCAAATATACGCCAAATCCGGACTGTCACAGAGCTTAAATGACCCAATTTTTGGCGTAATCTCAGCTGTCCGGCTGTGAAAATCACGCAAGATTTCTAATTCAGACTTTAATTCATTTATATTTTCAATAATCTCAGCCTCTTTATTTTCACATCGTTTATTCAGCGCCTCAATATCATCGGTTTTTAAGATACACTTGATGTCATTCAGTGAAAATCCACAGCTTTTATAGCGCTTGCTGTCCAGCAGAAAATTGATATCCCAGACATCAAAATAGCGATAATTAGACTCTATATCTTTCTTTGGTGAGATCAACCCATATTTTTCATAATAGCGGATCGTATCGGTAGAAACATCCAATAACTTTGCCACATCGCCAATTTTATATTTTTTCAATGCTATCTCCCCCATCAATATTTAGTGTTGTTATTATACACTATTTGAGAGAAATATCGATAAAAATATTCCGGGTGTTCATATCAATGGACAACTCATTTTATTTATAATGATATTGTTATTTGGGGATCTGTCCGATCTGTCCGGCCCGATATGCCTTACTATATTTTCGACAGTGTTTATCCTGCCCCATCAGCGCGTAGGTCGCAAAGATGGTGCCCATCATATCGCGATTTAACGGATCCATGACGGCCGAATCCATCCCAGCCTCAATGGCGAAAGCCATACAGGTTTTGTTGAGCAATGCCCGTACTGGCAAACCAAAAGAAATATTACTGATCGCACCAGTCACATGGATAGTTGGGTAGAGTTCCTTAATTGCTTTAATTTCGGCGCAAAAATTCAGTAGTGAGTTGTTTTCGGTGGACAAAGCCATTACACAGGGATCGATGTGAATCCGTTCCGGAGCGATGTCATACTTAGCCGCTTTTTCGACCATACTTCTGGTAATCGCTACTTTTGTCTCCAGATCGCTGGGAATTCCGTTGTTATCGCAAGTTAGTCCAACGACTTCCCAGCTGTTACCAGCCATTAGCGGCAACAGGATTTCGCATTTTTCCCCTTCTTCAGAAATCGAGTTAATCATCCCCGGCTTGTTGGCGTATTTAAAGACCGCTTCAATCACCCGGGGGTTGGGGCTGTCAATACAGAGCGGGGTATCAGTGGCGTCCTGAACGACTGCCATCAGCCATTTCAGTGTTTCAATCTCAAACTCCGGAGCAGTACTGGCGCAGACATCAATAAAATGGGCGCCAGCCTCGGTCTGTTTAACCGCCCGGTCTGCAATAAAAGCTGCGTCCCGTTTTTCGATCGCGTCTTTAACCACTGGGATGGTGCCGTTAATTTTCTCTCCAATAATTATCATATAAAGCTCCTATACCCAACCCTGACAGATTTTGACACCTTCAGCCGCATTGGTGGTATAAGCATCAGCACCCACAAATTCGCAGGCTTCCTGATTAACAGGATTTCCGCCAATGATGATCTTCGCATCAACACCTGCCTGTTTCAAGGCATTAGCGGTATCTTTCATGGAATCGATAGCCAGGGTTAAGACCCCACTCATGCCGATAATCTGGGGATTGACTTCTATTGCTTTGGCAACAAACTGATCGGCTGCAACATCAATACCAATATCAATCACCACAAAACCAGCGGCTTCTGACATACTACGGAAGATATTTTTACCAATATCATGAAGATCCCCATGAACGGTTCCTAACAGAATGGTGCCGAGGACTGTTGATCCACCCGCACCCAAAGCTGGTTTTAAAACACTGATAGCTTCGGTTAGCAATTCTCCGGCAAAAATCAGATCGCCGACAAAATATTCAGCCTGCTCAAATCGCTCACCGACAATCGACATGCCGGCCTGACAGGCTGCAACTGCTTCTAATGCTTCCACTTCGCTGGGGTTGCCGGCGGCAAATTCTTCCAGTAAAGCCAATACCTGTTCTTCTTCCAGATCTCCTAAAGCCTCAGTTAATACTTTTAAATTTAACATCTTATGAAATTCTCCTTGATTTTTAAAATTGATTGCTGATGTTCTGGTCGCGACATCGTTTATACTGTTTTTTCTTCAGAATTTAACGGTTCAGATTTGAGAAATAAGCCACAGATCGGATCAACCAGGGCACAAAGAATCGATCCTAATGAGATGGCAATGACCAGATAAATGATGATACTGAAGTCTTGCGTTCCAAAAAAGGTGCAAATGACAGCGTACATCATCGAAATATTATTGAACCAGGTGTTCATTAAAAATTTAAAATGAATGAACAACATGATGATACTGCCAATTAAAATTGCCAGAAACAATCCTAACGCAAGATTTCCGCCAAACTGCATGGTATAGACACAGATAAAATACATCACCATGGCCCATCCCCATCCGGCTGCCTGACTGGAAAGCATATTAGGGATATCTTTCACCTGATGCGGTGTTGCATTACTAATCGTAAAACTCAGAAAAAATACCCAGACTAATCCGACCAGTGGTGTCCCTGACATCGCAAACACCGCACTGGTAAGGGCACAAATGATCGAACAGACAATAACATTGATTTTTAATCCTTTTTCCATTTATATTTCCTCTTCTTTCTATGCGTTTTTCTGCATCCAAATTTCGCCATACTGCTTCATTTCGTCCCTAACAATGCGGTCAACTTCCGGGATGATACAGAAATTGCCGGCAACATTTGGTACAAATCCGCCACCTGGGGCATATAAATCAATGGCTTCGCGTACATGGCTTCTGATAAAATCTTCATCATAATTGGACACATCAAATTTTGATTGATCCAAACCGCCCATTAACAGCATTTTACCGTTGACACTTTCTTTCATTTTTAAAATATCATTGGCTGGTATCACCCCCTGCCACATGTCAATTTGCAGTTCTACCATATCCTTTTCAATCCCAGCACAGACCCCATCACTATGATGCTGGATCAAAACGCCCCGGCTTTTGATATAACTGTATAAGCGTTCGTAGTGGGGTTTGAGGACTTTCTTCCAGATTCGCGGTGCAATAAAAAGGTTGTTGCCATCGCCCCAGTCATCATGAGAATGGATGATATCCGGCGCCAGGTTGTCGATCACTTGCTTACAGACTTCGATTTTATAATCGGTCAAAACCGTCAGGATCTCATTGATCAGAGCTGGTTTTTTATAGAAGTATAACAGTGCCTTATCAAACCCCATCAGGATATGAAGCCGCTCAAAAATGCCATAAAATGTTGGCACCATAATCAAATATTCGGATCGGTCAACTTTGGCCACTTGTTCTTTGGCCGCCTCCCAGTTCAACTGGCTGATATCGGGAACTTTCAGATAATCCTGCCAGTGATCGATATCTTTAATAACCATGGTATCGTCGGTATGAATGGGAATGTAACCGGGATCGGTGGGCGCTTTTCGCCAGGTGATTCCCCACTGGTCAACGCCTCGGTAGTTTTCATCCAGCTCAAATGAGATGTCATTAATGGTAATCGGATCAAAAACCATGTGCCCGTCGGCAAATGCCTCCCAAACATCTCCCATACAGGCCGGTTTGTCATGTGGTTCCAGTAATTCAAGAAACAGTGATTTGTTGATATTCATTCTTTTCCCTCCAAGTTTCGAATGTTTAAACGCTCTGAGGACCGTGTTTCTGACGATCCCCCGGCATCCACCAAGTATCATGCATTTCTGCATGAGCTGATTAAATGTGATTAAATAAAGTAACCCACATCAAATCCGTTCAGACCAGCATCCATGGCATTAGACGGCTGGATAGCATCACCAATTACCACCATCTTATCGCCCAACTCATCTTTTAAGCTGTTGGCCAAATTATTGTTGGCATGGTAACCCATGGAAACAATGACAGCATCATAGGGAATCAGTTTTGTTGTGACATCCCGATCGCATTGCTGGCTAACCAGTACACCATTTTCGCAAATTTCCAGCACCTTGGTACTGGTCATCACCTGAACTTCCCGTTCAGCAAGCATTTTTTTCATGGCCACCACTTTGGTCCCATCAGCTTTTTCGGCAATAGCCTCGCTCATTTCAAAAACAGTGATGGCACCGCGTTCGGTTTCGGCCAGATACATGGCCGTTTCAATCCCGACTTCACCGCCACCGGCAATCAGAATTCTGCCTTCCACTGCCACCCGGCCACGGAGAACTTCTTCGGCCAGGTAAATGTTATCCCGATTCATGCCCGGAATACCCGGTCGATTCGGCAAACCACCAGTGGCAATAATAACCTTGTCGGCCCCAAAGGCTTTAACCATTTCAGGCGTCGCTTCTTTGCCCGTTTCGACCGTTACCGCCAATTTTTTCAGCTGATTAATCAGGTAACAGGTAAAGGTCACAAACTCGCCCTTGCCCGGTGGATAAGCAGCGGCGATAAATTGGCCACCCAGCTGGCTTTCTTTTTCCCAGAGAGTCACTCCATGGCCCATCCGAGCAGCAGCGATGGCGGCTTCCATGCCGGCGGGTCCGCCACCAATGATCAACACTTTTTTAGGTTGCGGTTTGTTTTCATAGGTGTACTTGTACTCGTTACCCAGCTCCGGATTGACACAGCAACGCAGCGGAATTTGCATATAGGTGGAAGTCACGCAACCCTGCATACAGCGAATACAGGGACGAATTTCGTCATGCCGTCCAGCTTTCGCTTTATTGGGAATTTCCGGATCGGCCAGGGAGCACCGCGCCATACCCACCAAATCGCAAATACCGTTTTCAACCAAGCTTTCCGCCATCAGCGGATCATCCACACTATTACAGCCAAGTACCGGAATTTTTACCACTTTTTTGAGTTCCGCGGCATTGCTGGTTGTCCAGGCATTGGGCTGGTATGATGGCGAAACCTGTCCCGGATTGTAGGTGCCATAGACGCCATTGGAACAATTGATCGCATCAACACCCCATTCTTCCAGACATTTTGCCAGCATTCGTGATTCTGAGATGGTTCGTCCAGAAAGGGTATGCTCATCAGCCGAAAAACGCACCATAATCGGAAAGTCCGGGCCGACTGCCTCACGCATGGCGTCGTACACCTCATGGAGCAAACGAATACGATTATTAAAACAGCCGCCGTACTCGTCCAGCCGTTTGTTCTGATAGAAGGACAGGAACCCGGCAATCAGATAGCCGTTCCCGGCGTGAATTTCAATGCCATCAAAACCAGCTTGTTTGGCATAACCAGCGGTGATACCGAACTCTCGTACCAGTTCTTTTATTTCGGGGATTGTCAGCTCATGCGGAATTTCCCGATTCCAGGGACAGTGTATCGGTGAAACCGCTGCCGCCTGTTTGCCGCCATTGATCCCGCTGTGCGCCTGTCGGCCAGCATGATAGATCTGGGCAAAAATTTTGCTGCCATGCTGGTGAACCGCATCGGTCATTTTTTTGTGACCGTCAATTTGATCTTCTTTATAAAGACCGGCGACGTTTTTATAACCTGCTGCATGACGGTTAATCCCGTAGTCCTCAGTAATAATCAGACCAAACCCACCTTTGGCTTTAGCCTCATGGTATTTAAGATAACGTTCGGTGGCATATCCTTCCGCTGTGCACATATTCGAAACCATTGCCGTTACGGCAAAACGGTTTGGAATCTCACAATTTCCAATTTTGATCGGGGTAAACATTTTTTCCATTGTCATTCTAATGAACCTTTCTTTTGTAACATTTTTATAAGACTTTATAAATTTGATGACATTATATAAAAGGTTTTGCTATAATGGAAATTAATAATATCTTGTTTGTTATAAATATAATTTATAACAATCCCAGTCTGCGATATTGGAAAGGAAGCGCAATGGAGATCTTTCAATTAAAAGTCTTTGCCTCAGTTGCTAAAACCCTGAATTTTTCAAAAACAGCCGAACAGTTTTTTGTTACTCAACCGGCGGTCAGTCATCAAATTAAAATGCTAGAACGGGATCTGGGGGTTGCGTTGCTAAAAAGAAGCGGCCATGGTGTATGGTTAACACCGGAAGGAACGGAAATGCTGAACTATGCGCTCCAGATTATTGAACTGGCGAATAAAGCGGAAAGCAGAATGAAAAATGTGTCTGAGGGAAGAAGCGGTTATCTTCGAATTGTCACGCTTCCTATTTGCCGAAACGAGCTGTCTGAATGTCTGAAACTGTTTTCGATAAGGAATCCTGGGGTTCAGGTGGACATTGAGCTGCTGGAAGGAAAAGAACTGATCCAAAAAGCACTTGAGAAAGAAGCCGATTTTTATTTTGCCACTGATGAAATGTGTGATGCCGCCGCCATCGGAAACTATCATATAATCAGAGAAGAGTGTCTTTATCTCTTCGTCAACGCTGAAGACACCCGTTTCTTTGATATGAATGACTGGTCAACCCTAAAGGATCATCCTTTTATTTCGATCTATCAGACTGATACCATCCTCTATAACAAGATCAACGCCATTTGTCATAAACGAGGACTGATTCCTAACATTGTTAGCTACTTCAATCGGGCGGATTCCGCGCTTATATCTGTCAACGCCGGTGTTGGAAAGGCAATTTTCCCACCCGATTATCTACAAATGACCGAAAATCTTAAAATAAAAACCTATCCCATTCATGGAGATGACGCCCTTATGAATTATGTTGTGGGGTGGGACTCCAATAATCTTTCACTGGCAGCTCGAAATTTTCTAAGTATCATCAATGAGCTGTATGGTGAAATGGTATAAAGGTTTTACGAGGGACCGTTTCAAAAATTGTGTAACCCTCGTGGTTGATGTAGAATAAATACATTTAGGTAATTGCGAAATGAAAACAAAAATGAAAAAAATGAGAAAGTAGAGCATGAAGAGAGCTGATTAAAAAAGTATGACAAAAAAAGCAGGAAGCGTTGCAAAAAAAAGGCGCAAAAATAAAAGCCTGAGAAAAGCCTGAAAAAAACTTTATTTTACCAGTTAGGCAATCAGTTTTTTAAGACTGCGGATGTATTGAAGCTGATGAATGTTGTCAGCAAGAATGACAGTAATCAGCTGGGTAATGCCAGCCAGGACCAGATCCGAGTGAAGCGTCCGAGCATTTCTTGTTTTGCGACCGGCAACACAGAAAGAATCTTTGAAATGATTGAGTGACTGTTCAACAACACCGCGAATTTTATAGATTTGCTGCCACTCGTCAGTACCCCGAAGCGTACCTGGGTAAGCTCTAAGGTTTTTTTCAGGGTAAACATAGAACATCCGGCCACAGGAAGAAGGTGTGCAGGGTTTTTCGCAGAAACACTGACGTTTGGATTTACCGGATTGCTGCCTGACCCATCGGGTTTTGGGACAGGTAAATTTAAAGCGGACGAGACCATTTTTACGCCTGGTTTTACCTTCCGGTTTCATGGGAAGTGAAGGGTTGTCCGGACAACAGGGAATACCATGCTCATTAACCGGGCAATCGGAATAAGAAAGGGAGCTCCGCGAATTGAGGGGAATGAAGGCTTTTTCAAACTCTAAATCAGTCAGCAGCGAGTGATAAATGACTGAGCTGTCAAAAGCGGCATCACCAATAAAAAGTTTGGGAACAATCAGCGGATGCTTTTTAAAAAAGTCGGAAAGAACAGGAATAAGTGCTTTGGTATCATGGAGCGACTTGTCCTCGTCGGGAGAATCAGACTTTTTCTCAACAGCAATATCAGGATGATCAACCAGAAAGTTGGCATCATAAAAAGAGATATCTGGTCTTCTGTCAAGATTTAGTACAAATTAAAATGAGAAGTTTATCCTTATCTTAACCAGCTAATTGCAAATCTGATTTGTTCAATTTTGCAAATAGTTTTTCAAAATCATCGGGCGACATAAAATCACAATGACTGTGAATCCGTTTTGTATTATAAAAAGATTCAATATATTCAAATACAAGCCGATAGGCATGCTTGAAATCACTGATTTTAAAGCGCTTTATCCATTCCCGTTTAAGGAGGGAATGAAAAGATTCAATACATGCATTGTCCCAGGGAAATGCCTTTTTAGAGTAGCTTCGTTGCATTTTAGCCGTTGCCTTTCGATACTCTTTTGAAACAAATTGGCTGCCGCGATCAGAATGCAAAATCAATGGCAGTTCAGTACAACGCCGTGCTTTTGCTTTATTAATCGTATCAATTACACAAGATACTTCCATCGTTTTTGAAAGCGTCCAGGCAATGATTTTTCGGGAGTAAAGATCCATAATGCTTGTCAGATAGACAAAGCCATCAATAGTCCAAATGTACGTTATGTCGCTGCACCAGACGGCGTTTGGGCGTTCGGGATTGAAGCGTTCATCGAGAATGTTCTGAAGTTCATGACTAAAATCTGAATCCCTGGTTGTCGTTGTCCATGGTTTGATCCATTGAGCTCTGATGCCCATTTCTTTCATATATTTACCGACGGTACGCTCTGAAATGGTTGCGCCACTCTTTTGCAGTTCTTTCCTGATTTTAGGCGCACCATAATTTTGATGGGAGTCATGATAGATTTCTTTGATTTTGATTTTTACGGCTTCCTTGCGTTTCTGTGAATCAGAAGGCACGTGTTTAAGCCATGCCCGGTATCCAGACCGGGAAACGCCTAAAATTTTCAGCACTCCAGAGACAGAAACTCGGCGGTCTTCCTTATAGGTAATTTCTGCCTTTTCAGAAACCTCTAGATAGATGGCTTCTGTTATTTTCCCAGAATGCCGATGGCTTTTTTTAATACATCAAGCGCATCCTGGGTATCACGTAATTCACGTTTTAATCTGGCAATTTCTTTTTCTTCATCAGAAGCATAATTACCAGAACCTCGACATTCAATGTCGCCAGTATCTTTCAGCTCCTTCTGCCATCTGGAAAGCGTCTGCTGACTGATACCAAGATTTGATGCGCATCCCTGCAGTCCCAGATCCCTGTGATCCTGATAGTACTGAACTGCATCGAGTTTAAACTGTTTATCAAAGTGTTTTGCCATAATGAGATCCTCCGTTTACTGATAGCTTTATTTTATCATGTTTTTCTATTTTGGACTTTCTCATTTTGGATTGTACTATTTATATTCTAACAGCAATCCCGGACAATGCCAAGGCCGTTGGTGATCATGCCGAATTTATAGACATAACAGAAATGACCGTTGATATAAAGCTGTTTAATAGAAGAATTGGCTTTAGCGTGGGTGGGCATGGCGCCATAGGCGGCCTTGTAGGGATCATAGGAATCATTCAGCTGATGGGTTTTCTTGAAAGCTTTGAGCTGTTTGATGATTTTATTGGCAAATTTGGGATTATTTTCAGTAACATAGGCTTCAATTCCCGAAGTATCAAAGATGGTCATCATGGCCTTATGAGCATCGATCTTTTGGCAGATTGGTTCAGTTACATCAACAAGTTGATGAAAAAACGATTGTAAGTCCGGAAGATAATCTTGCTTGAAGCGAGTCAGCTGGGATGCGTGGGGAACTCTGCTGAAACCGCAGAAATCCCTTAATTCGCTGGAAAACTTGAGAAAAGTGATCAGCAGGGTGTCAGTGGGAATGGAAAAAATTCGCTGCAGAATGAATGCCCAAAGAATGGAACAAAGCTCAAAATCACGGTGTCGCCCATTACAAGCATAGTAATGACTGTAAAAAGAATGTGGAACCAGAGCATGAAGGTCAAGTTTTTCTTCCAGCAGTGAAAGAAAGTGATGTTTGTCCTGTTCAAAAAAATGAGTGCAATCAGCATAAATTTCAGCAAACGAAAGCTGTTTTTGTGGTAAAATATCCATATATAACTCCTTTCAGGATGATGGATTGTTGTGGTTGTAACTCAATTTTATCATAATCTGGTGAGGAGTTATATTTTTTTATGTTAAAAATATCCCGCTATTATGCGGGTTATGGCATTTCGCAAATGCCTAATAAATACATTAGCCAGGAGGTTTTTATTATGGCAAGAAGAAACGAAAGTAACGAAGAAAAGAATCGTCGGAAATTAGTGGAAAATTTTTTAAGTGAAAATCCCTTCAAAGATCCAAATGACATCCAGGAAATGATGCACCAAGTGCTGAAAGGCGGTCTCACCGCTGAATTGGATGACGAACTGGGTTATACCCGCTATGATTATCGAAACAAGGAAACCGAGAACAGCCGGAACGGCTATTCGAAGAAAACAGTCCATACCAGTCTGGGTGATATGCAAATTGATGTTCCCAGAGACCGGAATGGGGAGTTTGAACCCCAATTGATGCCGAAACACAAAAATACCCTGACTCAGGACATTGAAGCAAAAATCATTTCCATGTATGCCAAAGGTATGACCACCGGCGATATCACTATGTGTTAGGATAGTTGTCAGGTGATTGAATTTACTATATTATAGTAAACATAGAAAAGGATAGGAGTATCACATGACACAATATAGCGATGAATTCAAAGAACATATTATACAGCAGATGTTGCCGCCGATCAGCAAATCAGTTCGTCAGCTGCATAATGAAACCGGTGTTTCAGAGCAGACACTTTTCAAGTGGAAGAAGCAGGCAAAAGCGTCCGGAATGGCAGCACCATCGGGAACAGGAACTTCAGAAGACTGGTCCAGTGAGGATAAATTTCTGATCGTCCTGGAAACAGCCCGTATGAATCAGGCTGAGCTGGCTGAATATAGCCGTGAAAAAGGCCTTTATGTTGAACAAATCGAAGCCTGGCGTGATGCCTGCATCAATGCCAATGGGAGTGTTGCCAATGAATCAAAGAGACTTAAAAAAGATCTAAGCGAATCAAAAAAACAGGTGACCCAACTCAATCGCGAACTGAAGCGAAAGGAAGCAGCATTGGCTGAAACAGCAGCATTACTGGTGCTCAGAAAAAAGGCACAAGCGATCTGGGGGGAGCCCGAGGACGAATGATCCCAACCTCAGATCGCAAAATCGCTGTTGCTTTAATCGAAGAAGCCATTCAAAACGGAGCCCGCCAATTTATGGCATGCCGTGAGCTGAATATCAGCGAACGTACTTTTTCACGCTGGAAAAATCCGGCAACACCGCTGGAAGATCAGCGTCCCGTTGCGATTCGGCCAACTCCCTCCAATAAACTGACACCAGCAGAACGGAAAGAGATAATAAAAGTCGTGAATTCGAAAAAATATCAGAGTCTGCCACCCAGTCAGATTGTTCCCCGTCTGGCAGATGAGGAGGGGCGCTATATTGCATCCGAATCTTCCATATACCGTGTGATGAAAGAAGCCGGCATGAATAATCATCGGGGTCGTTCATCAAAACCTCAGAAGCGAACTATCACAAGCCACAAAGCAACAGGGCCGAATCAGGTCTGGATGTGGGATATCACGTGGCTGCCGGGTCTGGTAAAGGGTTTTCACTATTATCTTTATCTGATTCTGGATCTTTACAGTCGAAAGATCGTTGGCTGGGAAATCTGGCCGGAAGAATCCGCACAAAATGCCAGCATACTTGTTCGAAAAGCAGCGCTTTCAGAAACGATTTCAACCGCTAAACAGCCGCTGGTTCTGCATTCCGATAACGGTAGTCCGATGAAAGGAGCTTCGTTGATGGAAACCCTTCAGAAACTGGGAATTGTTTCATCCAAAAGCAGACCGAGAGTCAGTAATGACAATCCCTATGCCGAATCCATCTTCAAAACCTGTAAATATCGCCCTGATTACCCTTACAAGGGCTTTAAATCAATCCTGGAAGCAAGACAATGGGTTCTGGAATTTGCGCATTACTATAATTTTGAACACTGCCACAGTGGGCTTAATTTCCTGACCCCAAATCAGCGGCATAACGGAATGGATAAAGAGATTTTTTCAAACCGCACAGCTGTTTATGAGGCCGCACGGCAGAATAATCCAAACCGCTGGACTAAAAATATTCGCAAGTGGGCTCTGGAAAACGAAGTATGGTTAAATCCTGAAAAAGATGAATCAAATGAAATAAATGAAACCAATAAGTCAGTCGGTTAATTCAAGAAAAACCGCCAACTATCTTGACAACTACCGGCTTGATAACCATCTTCATCAGGGCAATGCCCTGAATATTGACCTGGATCGAATTGTCTGGCGCCGCTGCGTGGATATGAATGACCGCGCCCTACGCCACATCACCGTCGGCCAGGGCAGCCAGGCCAACGGCGTAGAACGACTGACTGGTTATGATATTACTGTTGCCTCAGAAATAATGGCTATTCTTTGTCTTTCATCCAGCGTAACCGATCTGAAAGAACGTCTTGGGCGAATGATCGTCGCCTACAACACCGAAGGCAAAGCCGTAACTGCCAATGATCTGGAAGCAACAGGCGCCATGGCCTTATTACTGAAAGATGCCATCAAACCCAACCTGGTACAGACACTGGAAAATACACCGGCTTTTATACACGGCGGTCCTTTTGCCAATATCGCTCACGGCTGTAACACTGTTCTGGCCACCAAAACAGCTCTAAAGCTGGCTGATTATGTCGTCATTGAAGCTGGCTTTGGTGCTGATCTGGGCGCTGAAAAATTCTTCAACATTAAATGCCGGTATGCTGGTCTGAAACCCAATGCCGTCGTTGTTGTCGCCACGGTTCGCGCTTTAAAAATGAACGGCGGAGTCGCTAAAACGGATCTTTCCACCGTTAATGTTGAAGCTGTTAAAACCGGCAGCGCAAATCTTTTACAACATCTGGAAAACTTAAAAAAATTCAAAGTACCGGTAGTGGTTGCCCTCAATAAATTCCCAACTGACAGTGTGGACGAATTTGATGCTGTTCGTTCCGCCTGCGATCGTAGAGGAGTTAAAGTCGTTCTTTCCGATGTTTTTGCGGGTGGCAGTGAAGGCAGTGTAGAGCTAGCCAATGAAGTAGTTAAACTGTGTGATCAGAAGAGCTCTGATTTCCAGCCCCTATATCCGCTTGAAATGCCGCTGGCTAATAAGATTGAAACAATTGCCAAAGAGATCTACCGTGCTGATGGTATCGAGTTTACACCTGAAGCACATAAACAACTAAGTGAAATCGTCGCCCTCGGTTATGATAATCTGCCGGTCTATATGGCTAAAACCCAATACTCATTTTCTGATGATCCCTCCTTACTGGGTGCCCCGCGAGATTTTAAAATTCATATCAAAGAAGTTCGACTTTCTGCCGGTGCAGGATTCGTTGTAGCCCTGACCGGATCCATTATGACCATGCCAGGTCTGCCTAAAGTTCCAGCTGCCAACGGGATGGATATTACCGAATCAGGAGAAATCATCGGCTTGTCCTGATCAATTAATTTTATAACAAGTACATACCATACAAATTTGCACTTGGCACAAAGAAACCCACTAAATCTCTTCATTTTGATTAAGCGGGTTTCTTCTTTTAAAGCTGCAAATAACATTTAAAGTTTTTTGAATAAATCTTAAATTAATGTACAAACTTGATTACATCTGATGTTGCTAGCTCCATCGCTCCACATAACCCTTACCCCACTGATCCATCAGTTCTAAAATCGGTATTAGATCTTTTCCGGTATGGGTCAGTGAATACTCAACCATAGGTGGCACTTCATGGTAAACTTTTCGATTTATCAATCCATTTTTTTCAAGATCTTTTAATTGTTGACTAAGCATTTTAGGCGTTATTTCCGGAATCAGTCTTTTGAATTCGTTATATCTTACAGCACTGTGTAAATTGAGCTGCCAGATTAACAGTGCTTTCCATTTACCAGATAGGATTTCCAACGTAACTTCAATCTCACAACGATAATTGCTGCAACTTATCTTGTTTGTCCGATCTTCAGGCATTTTCTTTCTAACTCAGACTAATATTTGTATTAGAACTGACACCTTTCCCATTAATCAAATTTTCAAACTCAAACAATTTATATGACAACTGAAGGAAAAAAATATCATTTGGATCTTCAAAATCAAATTGAAGTATATCAACAATTTGTTTCAAATGATTATAAAAAGTATGTCTGTGAATAAAACATTCTTTGGCAGTAAGCGCTGCATTTAAATTGTTCCGCAAGTATACTTGTAGTTCTTCAAAATAACTTGTATTATTTTGTTCATCATATCTGATCAGTTCAATAATTCCGTTTGAACACAGAACAGAAAAGGGCAGTTTATTTGTGATCGTTTTCAAGGTGATTTGAAGTAAATAATCTCGAAAATAAAAATTTTTCGCGTCCGGTTTCAATATTAAACCTACATCCAATGCTTCCAGTGCTTGAATATAATACGAATATGATTCAATAATAGAATTATATTCCTCACTGATTCCGCATTTAAAATCAAGTTCATTTAAAAAATCAACAACTTCTTTCAGAAATGATTTCTGATATCCTATTGTTTCATTTTGACTCACCAATATAACGATCATGTTTTCTTTTTCTAAAGCAATAGTACCGTTAAGGTGCTTCTCAATTTTTTTGCATAAATATTTTATCGGTAAGAATTTAACGTCATTACCAGATTGACAAACTATGCAAGTATATTCTTCATTTTTATATTGTGCAAACTTTTTATTGATACCTTTTAGGTTGCCAGGATTAATGCCACTAATAGATTTATTAAATATTTCCGTTTTCCAACTAGCTTTTTCTTTTACACTTTGATATTGCTTATAAGCGTGTATTAAATAATTACTTAAATGCTTTAATAAGGCTTTTTCTCCATCTTTGAATGGATCTTGATTTGTTAGTCCATCTTTATTTTTTATGGCTTGAATGTTGCATGTTGCCAAATAATCTTCCTTATCATACAAAGATATACATAAAGTTGGTGTAAATACATTACTCAAATACACTTCTCTTTTTTTCCAATCTGTAATGATTAAATTTTTATAATAGTTAGCATAATAATTAAGTTCCACTGTATCAACTATATTTATATTTCTGTTATATTTCATTACTCCACTTCCAGAATTGGGTGGCGATGCCACAGATAATACATTAAGCTGACCATCAATTATGAAAAGAGTTTTCTTGAAAACCTGAAGACTCGCCTTCAATAAATTATCTAACGTATTATTTTCTGTAGACAATGAAATTCTTTGTAATGCCAAATCCCATTGTTCGTACTTTTCAAATATTCGACTAACCGTATTGAAAATAGATGGTGTACTTTTATCGGTTTTCAAAACTAATAAGGCTACTTTAGATGAATAATATTGCTCTGGAATCGTTCCATCGCTACTGATAATCATAGTTCCTTCTTCAAATATTGGATCTACAGGCAATAAATTTGGGGAGACAACGTAAATATGATTTGCCTGGAATAGATTTCCACCATCATAGTATTCTCTCAAAGAATATGCCATTTTATCTGAATAGTAACCATAATTCTCTACAAAAAATGTTTCAAATAAGTCATCAATTAATATATCCATATTCAATTTCATTTATTTTCTCCATAAAATATATTTTAGATAAATACTATTCTTTGTTATTACACAGTCTCAAAAATTTGTGAATATAGAACCATTAGTAATTGCAGCATCGAAGAATACTCTATATTGTACAGGTAATTAATGGTTACGCTAAAGTGAAGTTTTCCATTTAAAATTATTAAGCAACATCAAGTTCTTTTCGAATTGTACCTTTAATATTTATATTGAAAGACACATATGCGGTTCAAAATAATAACATCATGTAAATTTACAAATATATGCAGATATTAATATATACAATAATAGCTTGAAATAATAATATCATATAAATTTACAAAATCAAAATATCACATTGTGTATTTTTAAACGACTTATTGTTACTCAGTGGCCATATACATAAAAAAGCAGCCATTGTATACTGATGACGTGGCCACATCAGAACAACATCTTGAATCGAAAATTTAGGTTGAATCAGCCAGAAAAGAAAGTGGAGTGAATGAAATGTATAAAAATGTGTACAAAGATGATGCGTTAAAAAGAGTCGAGCATGAAGCGGTTAGAAAATCAGTTGGTTGGTATCTATATACGCATCAGCTTTTGGAAATTGATGGAGAAGATGCGGCTGGTTTCCTCGATAAGATCTTTGCAAACCCAATTGCAAACTTAAAAGTAGGCAGTGCGAGATATACAACAATGTTGAATGCAGACGGAATAATCATTGATGATGTTGTCGTATTTCGGATGGACGAAAATAAATTCTGGGTTTCAACGCTATTCATTGATAAAATGATTCACTGGTTTGACAACCACAAAGGAAACAGTATTGTTGCATATAAAGATATAACGCCAACATTGGAAATGTATGCAGTTCAGGGGCCAAACTCTAAAGATTTATTAAATAGCCTGTTGACCGAAAATATTGATGAGCAGAAATTCTTTACAATCAGAGATAACAAAATTGATAACATTCCAGTTAAAATTTCTAGAGCTGGTTTTACTGGTGAAAAACTAGGTTATGAAATTTATGTGGCACCAGAAAATGCTAAACTTGTTGAATTAAAATTGTCTGAAAATGGAAAAAATTTTGATGCCGTAGAAGTAACGGAATTTCAGGTAATGGTTTGGACTTTACCGACAGAAAAAGGTTTTTATCTAATGAGTGATCTTAATGGGACAAACCCGTTTGAAGTTGGTTTGGAGCGCGGGATTGACTGGAATCGAGACTTTATTGGTAAAGAAGCTTTAGAAAAAATTAAAAGAGAAGGCATCAATCGCCAATTTGTCGGCTACATTCTTGATGATGACGATTTTATAATCGAAACAATGAGTCTAGGCAGTTCTGGATCCCCTGTAACCATTAACGATGAAGAAATTGGGCGAGTGCGAAAATTAACCTATGGTTATTCGATCGGAAAAAACATCGGCTATGCTTTAGTGAATAGCAATGCCGCAAAAATCGGAGATAAAGTAAAGATTAATGGCTATGATGCCACACTGACAAAAAAAGTCTTCATTTAAAGAGTAAAACACTAAATACTTAAACTAAAAAGCAAGGAGAATTGTTATGAGTAAATATGCTACACGTATCCCCAATGAAATTGGTAAAGGTGCTTTGCCAGATCACCCATCAATAAAGACCCCCTGGGAAAAACTTATCTCTTTTCATGATGTGTATCACTATGCCTGCCGTCATATTGCACTAATTGATCAAGGTTTCTTTAATGTTTTGCGTATCATTATCCCTGATTATGAGCAACGATGCAAAGCACTATGCGATGCAAACTATAATAATATTAACAATGTAATGTCAAGTCCTTATGGAAAAAAGCATGCCAGCAATCACAGTATTCACCCTTTTATGTGCGGCGGGTTTATTGCTGCAATGTTTGGTGATTCCGGAGATGAACGCCTTTGTATGCCAGGTCGTGTAAACGACTACGGAAAATATCGCGTCGAAAAAGAGCTTGATGAATGTCCGTGGGATATATTGGGTTCGGAAATATGTAGAGCTTCAACACGTGTTCTAGACGGCATTGGAGCAGCTTTTGGAGGGCCACAATTGGACTACCAAATGGTCGAAGCAAAAGGATGCGGAGATTTACATTGCCGAATCGTTGCAGAAAACCGCGAAAAATATCCAATGCCTGAAGCAGAAACATGGGTTAAATTTGGACCGATAGCTACGGACGATCAGATCAAAGTTACACCTGAAGACCAGATGTTAAAAGAGCCACAGATTTTTCGTTCAGAATGCGGTTATAAGTATCATAATGGTTTAAACATGGATTATACTGCAGCAGAATCATATCCAGGTGTTATGCACCCACTTGGGGCAGATTATGTTATGAACACCCTGAATCCCATGATTAAAGCAGGTGAAATTACACAGGAGGAGGTCGCACACATTATCAAATGTGTATTTGAATCGTCCGGTAAAATGGTATTTGGTGAATTTTTTGCGATCAAAGGGCTACGGGACTGGATTGGTGTACCTAACGATGTCAATGACGGACGTTTACTTGGAGGCTTTATTGAAGTCGTGCTGCAAACGCTACTTGTAGAGTATACAGTCATCGAATTCAATGAAAACGAAGTTATTTATGATTTGAAACTAGCAAATTTGGAACGTCGCCATCCAATGCTAACACATGCTTATTTATCACTATGGTATGGAATGTGCAAAACATTAGTTGGTACTCAGTGGTTTGCGTGGCGAGAAACTGAGGGTGTTTCTGACGAAACTCTTCGACTAAAAATTGCAAAGAAAATTGATAAGTTCTGTTCTTAATTAGATTATTCTTTTAGCTATATCAAGCAAGACAGGTCAGGTGCCAAAAATTATTGTATTGCTTTCTGAAATGTGTGCATTATTATTGATTTCTTTAATCAACATGCATTAATAAAATGCGTATGTTTTAGTTTTGGCACCTGAGTAATCATTTAAAAAATATTAAAATTAAAAGGAGTCTTTATTTATGAAACCCGAAAAATTTAAAGCGGCAATTTATAGAGATATTAAAAATGTAGATATTGTAGATGTTTCATATCCTCAGTGCGGTGATAACGATATAATCGTGAAAAATTTAATCTCTGGGATTTGCGGCTCTGATGTCGCTGCTTACAAAGAAGGTGGCGATGCCAATATGATTTGGAAAGATTCCGAATTTGGACATGAAATGGTCAGCGAAGTTGTTGAAATTGGTAAGAATGTTCAAGACATCGCTATCGGTGACTATGTGTTCCCTAATATGGGACAAGCTAAAAGAGAAAGAATGCGGATGGCAACAGTTGGTGGTTTTTCAGAATACATTCACATTCCACAATTCGAAATTGGATACAGCGCCATTAAACTCGATAAAAACGTACCTCTAGAGTATTCTGTCCTTCTGGAACCATTTGTAGTCGGTACTCGTGGGGCAAAGGGATTAAATCCGGGTCCAGGTAAAACAGCTATTGTTTTTGGTGCAGGCATTATTGGAATGTCCGCTGCAATTATGTGTGAGTGGTACGGTTGTGAAAAAGTAATGATTGTAGATATTTCTGAAAAACGTCTTAATAACGCAAAAAAATTCGATCTCATTACCTGCAATCCAATTAAAGAAAACCTGAAAGAAAAGGCAATTGCCGAGTTTGGATCACAGACATGCTATACGGGCGAGGTTTGTGGAGCTAATTTGTATGTAGACGCATTGGGCATCGATAAGAGCTTAGAATATTTTACACAATTAGCTGGTAGAAATGCAGAACTTTCAATTGTGGGCGTTCATCATCACCCCATCTCATTTGATTTTTTAAAAGTTTGCTTCAATAACTGGCACATTAGCGGGAGCGGAAATGGATCATATGAAGAACTTGCAGTGGAAGTTCTCGCAATGATGCGTTCTGGTAAATATGATGTTTCTTTGCTAGTATCTCACAAGTTTCCACAAAATAAAATTGTAGAGGCAATTGAAATAGCTTGCAATCCTGATGAAGCACAAAAGGTTGTCGTAATGTATTAAAATCTACGTTTCTAGTTTGAATTATGGATTTGTTATTTTGAAATGGAAATTTTTTCTCCATTAATTTCATTTCAAATAATATTTATCGAATAGTTAAGAAATCTGATATCCCATTCTTTTGTAGCTATTTGATGTAACAAGAAAATAGGAGTGATGAAATGGAAAACATTAAAATTGATGAGAAAAGAGCCAACAAATGCTCGTTGGGCAGCATGCTTATGTGTGCATTGGCAATTGGTGCATACTCATCCTTGTCTGTGTATATTGGACCACTAGTTATGAAGTTAGGCGTTTCGGTAACACAAGTAGTGCTTTTATTCACATTTTCAGCAATTAGTGCTTTAATTGGCGCATTGCTTATCGGTGCTATTCTCAAAAAAGTTAGAATTCGGCTTCTCGTACCCGTAGGTGGATTACTGTTAGGTTCATTTTTTGTCATACTTGGTTTAGCAAATAGTATTGAATTGATCTATATAGGCGCATTCGTTTTTGGGGTGGCAACGACTTTTACTGGTGTAGCGGTTGCTCAGACACAGGTTATGTGGTGGTACGCTAAAGATGCTGGGAAAAAACTCGGTAATTTAGTCTTTTTTATGGGAGCTGGTTCTATGCTCTTCAACCCGATCTTAGCTAAATTATTAACGATGTTCTCAGTAGAGACTGTTGCGATTGGTGAGGGTGTTTTACTTGCAACGTTAATTGTTTTAATCGGCTTGTTCATGTTATCAGAAAACCCAGAAACATATGGACTGAAACCGGTAGGTTATGAAGAAGTTGCGAGCCAGAACACTTCCGGAGGAAATTCGCTGCAAACTGCACCTAGTATGTCATTAAAACAAATACTTTCAACACCTTCATTCTGGTTTGTTGTCTTGGCATTGGGAATAATGGGCACCGCGAGTACCGGATTCTCGAATAATGCATCTGCCTTATTTCAAAGTAAAGGTTTGGATGCGGTAACAGCGGCAATGATGATCTCAATAAATAGTGGAGTCGCTGTTGTTATGGGACCAATATTCGGGCGAATGGTTGATAAAATCGGAAATCTGAAAGCTACAACAATTTTTGGTGTTTCACTAGCAGTTGTCTTTTTTATTGGAAGTATCACAACCGGAATGGTTGGCGCATTAATCCTTGCTGTTGGTGTAGCATTTAGAACATTCAATGGGATGATGGGGCCCGTAGCCATGACAAATCTTTTTGGTAGAAAAGAAGCGGGAAGTTTAGTTGGTTTTACCACAGCATCTGCAAGTATTGGAGCGATGCTGGGTGCACCACTGGCTGGATATGTTTATGATGCGACTGGATCATACAATGCCTTTTTAATTGCTGCAGCGGTAATGACGCTACTAACTGTAACATTGCTCTATCTAGGTACTAACAATAAATCAATTGAACGTATTAAAATCAAACAAACCAAATTAGAAGAACAACTTAATTAATCCAGTGCGATTAGCTTAATTATTATTTATCTGAACGAATTATTTGCACAAATAAATTATCGTTTTATACAGCTATGTGCTTGATAAAAATATTGGCAGCGCTCCCATGGAGATACGAACATCTCCATGGCTGTGCTGCAGAATTGTGCAATAAAGTTTTTATTTGAAAATCATATTAATTGGAGGAATCGATAATGAAGGATGTAACTGTTATTACTGGTGGTGCTGGAGGTATGGGGTTTGCAACAGCCAGTAATTTTGGACTAAAAGGGCATTCTGTGCTCGTTTGTGATATTAAGGAAGAACCTTTGAAAGAATCTGTTGATATTCTCAAACGGCAGAATATTGATGCCCATTATACCGCCTTTGATATTACTAATCCTGCATCGGCAAGGGCTGCGGTAGATCAGGCAAAGTCCCTTGGAAGGATCAAAAATGTAATTCATACTGCAGGACTTTCTCCAATTCTTGTAAAGAAATTGGGGTCAGAAGAAGGTAGCAAAGACATAATGAATGTTAATGCAATGGGTACAATTAATATGGTCGAATCTTTCTATCCATACCTTGAAGATGGTGCTTCCATGGTTTGTTTTACATCTTCTGCAGTCTACTTGATGCCCCAGCTTCCAGAGCATGTACTAAATATCTTTTCCAGCATTGTCGACGATAAGGAGAATATCTTTGCAAAACTGATGACCTTGGCAAGTGATCCAGGGAGAGCATATATGTTCAGTAAGCTTTTCGTCTTGCATTATACACGCATGAACGCTGGTCGCTTTGGTCATAAAGGTTGCCGCATCAATTCAGTTGCTCCTGGGCGAATAGTTACCCCAATGCATCAAACATTGCTCGACAACGAGCCAGAACGCATCGCAAAGGAACTTGAAGAAATGCCACTTGGACGATATGGTGGAGCTTATGAGATTGCTAATTTAGTTGATTTTCTTTGCAGCTATAAAGCCTCATATATCAACGGGATCGACATACTAATGGATGACGGAACGCAGGCTTTTAATTCGACACCACAATTGGCAGATTAATAAAACTGGTTTCAAAGCAACTGTTAAAACTAACACCCGTAAGAGCCTCAATGTGGATCAGAGCATGATAGAAGAAACACTATGCTCTGATCCACATTGAGGCTCTTTTTCTAATTTCATCAATAAATTCAGCTCTGATTCTACATTTAGCTAGCTCCATCGCTCCACATAACCCTTACCCCACTGATCCATCAGTTCTAAAATCGGTATTAGATCTTTTCCGGTATGGGTCAGTGAATACTCAACCATAGGTGGCACTTCATGGTAAACTTTTCGATTTATCAATCCATTTTTTTCAAGATCTTTTAATTGTTGACTAAGCATTTTAGGCGTTATTTCCGGAATCAGTCTTTTGAATTCGTTATATCTTACAGCACCGTGTAAATTGAGCTGCCAGATTAACAGTGCTTTCCATTTACCCGATAAAATTTCCAGCGTAACTTCTATCTCGCACCGATAATTACTGCAACTTATCTTGTTTGTCCGATCTTCAGGCATAATATCTCTTCCTCTATTTGAACCATAATTTTATAATTATCCACTGTGTTAATCTTACTAAGCCCGCTGACTTCTGTAAATCCTACTGCCTGATGAATAAAAAAATCATCCAATTATACACATTGCTTTATTCGGGGCCAGAAATATTAAATTTAAACCCCCAAAAATATTTTTCAGGGGTTTACAAATATTAAATCTTGATATATTGCCAATCACATTAAAGAAAAATATATCTGCCTTCTTTACGCTTCGGAGTTTTTGAAATCTTTTCCGGATAACCTAAACTGATTAAGGCAACCATTTTACCCTTATCCAGTGCAAAAGTTTTGTGAATTTCTTCATCCACATCAACTTCCAAAGGAGCTGTCAGCCAACAACTTCCAATCCCTTCATCCCAGGCCGCAAGCAGTAAATTCTGAATTGCAGCGGCAATACTTTGGGTAATTGTTGTCTGAAGAGTTTCGTACTCTTTTCTATATTCAAACACAAGAATGCAAGCTGGTGCCCCACCAAGATTGTCTATAAATCGCAGGGTTTCTTTAGCAACATCCGGATGATTTTGAAATCGTTTTTCTAATTGTGGCTGCAACTGAGTTGCTGTCCTATTCATTGCCTTTCTCAGTTTTTCCATCTCTATTTCCGACTTGATAACAACAAAATACCATGGCTGCAAATTCGTTGCTGAAGGCGCATATACAGCCGCTTCTACTATTTTTTTAAGTTTATCGTCTGTGATAGTTTCATCTTTATATTTGCGTATACTTCGTCTTTCAAATATTACCTCTTTAATATCCATAGTGTTTCAAATCAATTGAATGATATCCATCCTTTCTTAGACTTAATAGACCATATGCAAATTCATGCATTTTAGCTACAATTGCAGCATTCTTCAAATTATTAAATCAATACGCCATTAGTTTTACTTTCAAAAAAGAGGGCTCACGCCCCCTTCAACCTTTAGCGCTTTACAGGCCATTTATCAAAATAGGTATTTAACATCGCTGCTGCCATTAACACACAGAACTGTCCGGCTAAGAGCCCCGGACTTGGATAACCCAAGCCAAAGTTGAATGCACCATTTGGCATCACAAAGAATAAGACTTTTAACCACAATACTCCCCAAATTATGCCTCCAACAATCCAAATGATAATTCTGGTCAATACTCTGATTGCCGAATTCGGTACAAGTTCTTTGCTCGGATAATCATCGAAAAGATGATGCCAAATAAGCATAAATGTTATGATCGAAACCATAAACGCCGCTGCAACTGAATTGATGTTCCAGGTTTCCGGTAAATTAAGAGCCATCAAAAATGGTTTAATCAGATGCGGAGTAACTAAACCACCGATTAATGCAATAACCAGTCCCACAATTCCCATGTAGGGTTGTTTCTTGGCAACTAGCTTCATTGGATAGTTTTCTCCCCCTTCAGCTGGGATCAGGAACCACCAGATAAAGGCCTGGGCAAAGGCAAGATAAGATGGCCAATCGCCAAATGGTTTCCCGATAATCGTGTGCGCCACGTCTACTTCTACCAGACTTGGCAGTACCGTACCAAACCATACTAAAAGCGCCAAGGCAAAGCTTGTCATTAAAGCTGCTATACCATCATAAGGAGCCGGAACTTTGCCGGCGTAAGGCCACTTATGAAATAGTGAAACATATGGAATTTGTACTATTAGTACTGTTAAAGTAAAAAAGTTAATGACTTCCCATCCCTCAATCGCTAACTGCAATTGCTCGGCTGTTTGTGGCATCAAAAGTGTCTTTATGTTAAACATTTCCCACCAGTTACCCAGAAACAGAACTAAGACTAATAACACGATTAATCCTAACGCGCAGCCAGTTAAAATGCTTAGCAGACCTTTGCGTAATTTGTCGCCTTTAAACAAGGTTTTCTGATAATTCCCCATAATGAGTACCTGCCATACCCATGCGTTAATAATACAGTAGAAAAAGCCAGCTTCTGCAACGACAGCCGTGTATTTGGCGATCATTTCGGGTTCAGCTACAGCAAAAGCTGCACTTGCCATTAAGCCGCAAACAGCTTTGACAATCATTGCCCATATTGGCCATGAAACCATGGCGACGATAAAAGCAATAACCATACATTTTAAACCAACGATTAACTTTCATGTTTTGAACTCGATTTTTGCACATCGTTCATTTCCACTTCACTCATATATATCCTCCTAAATTCCCGCGTAATTTATTTGTCCCTTTTTCAATGAGAGTGGGTTAAGCCTTCTCTACAAAAGTAACCTTCTCTATTCAGTTCTAATGTAGAGAGTACTCATCCCTAAATTTAGTTACCACTCAATCCAAAATCTTAGCATTAAGTTCCTTAATTAACCCCTTTAAATTCAGGTTTCCGCTTAGCAAGAAAGGAGCTCATCCCTTCATATTGGTCTTCTGTCGCAAAAGAAATTCCAAATTGACTGCCTTCATACTGCAAACCGCTGGCTAAATCGATCTCCGTACCTGTATACATACACTCTTTTCCCAAAGCAATTGCTGTCACACTATTTTTGGCAATGCGTTTTGCCATTGCTAAGCAAAAATTCATCAATTCATCTGGTTCAACAACATGATTTGCCAGCCCAATGCGGTATGCTTTCTGCGCATCAACTTGACCTCCCGTCGCCAGTAATTCGATCGCTTTTCCCATTCCGATAAGCCTCGGTAGTCTCTGAGTACCACCAAAACCCGGGATTACACCCAGTGTTACTTCCGGTATTCCGAATTTCGCGTTTTCAGATGCAACTCTAATATCACAAGCCATGGCCAGTTCACATCCGCCGCCCAGAGCATAGCCATTAACAGCTGCGATCACAATCTTACTCATTTTAGACAACGTATTCATAACTGATTGACCAAAATCACTAAACTTCTTAGCATTTACTGGTGACATACTCTGCATTGAACTAATATCAGCACCTGCTACGAAAGCTTTACTTCCTGAACCGGTCAAGATTATAACCTTCACACTGGCATCCTGATCCAGTTCTAAAAGATTTTCTTTTAGCTGCTTTAACACCTCAGGATTCAAGGCGTTTAAAGCCTTCTCACGATCAATGGTCAACACTGCAATACTCTCATTTATTTCACTCAGAATATATTTTTCCATTTTTTCCTCTCAATTAATACTGATAGTAGGCATTTGCGAAATGCCATAACCCGCATAATAGCGGGATATTTTTAACATAAAAAAATATAACTCCTCACCAGATTATGATAAAATTGAGTTACAACCACAACAATCCATCATCCTGAAAGGAGTTATATATGGATATTTTACCACAAAAACAGCTTTCGTTTGCTGAAATTTATGCTGATTGCACTCATTTTTTTGAACAGGACAAACATCACTTTCTTTCACTGCTGGAAGAAAAGCTTGACCTTCATGCTCAGGTTCCATATTCTTTTTACAGTCATTACTATGCTTGTAATGGGCGACACCGTGATTTTGAGCTTTGTTCCATTCTTTGGGCATTCATTCTGCAGCGAATTTTTTCCATTCCCACTGACAGCCTGCTGATCACTTTTCTCAAGTTTTCCAGCGAATTAAGGGATTTCTGCGGTTTCAGCAGAGTTCCCCACGCATCCCTGCTGACTCGCTTCAAGCAAGATTATCTTCCGGACTTACAATCGTTTTTTCATCAACTTGTTGATGTAACTGAACCAATCTGCCAAAAGATCGATGCTCATAAGGCCATGATGACCATCTTTGATACTTCGGGAATTGAAGCCTATGTCACTGAAAACAATCCCAAATTTGCCAATAAAATCATCAAACAGCTCAAAGCTTTTAAGAAAACCCATCAGCTGAATGATTCCTATGATCCCTACAAGGCCGCCTATGGCGCCATGCCCACCCACGCTAAAGCCAATTCTTCTATTAAACAGCTTTATATCAACGGTCATTTCTGTTATGTCTATAAATTCGGCATGATCACCAACGGCCTTGGCATTGTCCGGGATATCTCTTTTTATGATGCCAACTTTCTGATTGATCATCCTGATATTGCTGTTGAGAAAAAGTCTGATTCTCTTGACGAGGACAAGTCGCTCCATGATACCAAAGCACTTATTCCTGTTCTTTCCGACTTTTTTAAAAAGCATCCGCTGATTGTTCCCAAACTTTTTATTGGTGATGCCGCTTTTGACAGCTCAGTCATTTATCACTCGCTGCTGACTGATTTAAAGTTTGAAAAAGCCTTCATTCCCCTCAATTCGCGGAGCTCCCTTTCTTATTCCGATTGCCCGGTTAATGAGCATGGTATCCCCTGTTGTCCGGACAACCCTTCACTTCCCATGAAACCAGAAGGTAAAACCAGGCCTAAAAATGGTCTCGTCCGCTTTAAATTTACCTGTCCCAAAACCCGATGGGTCAGGCAGCAATCCGGTAAATCCAAACGTCAGTGTTTCTGCGAAAAACCCTGCACACCTTCTTCCTGTGGCCGGATGTTCTATGTTTACCCTGAAAAAAACCTTAGAGCTTACCCAGGTACGCTTCGGGGTACTGACGAGTGGCAGCAAATCTATAAAATTCGCGGTGTTGTTGAACAGTCACTCAATCATTTCAAAGATTCTTTCTGTGTTGCCGGTCGCAAAACAAGAAATGCTCGGACGCTTCGCGCGGATCTGCTCCTGGCTGGCATTACCCAGCTGATTACTGTCATTCTTGCTGACAACATTCATCAGCTTCAATACATCCGCAGTCTTAAAAAACTGATTGCCTAACTGGTAAAATAAAGTTTTTTTCAGGCTTTTCTCAGGCTTTTATTTTTGCGCCTTTTTTTTGCAACGCTTCCTGCTTTTTTTGTCATACTTTTTTAATCAGCTCTCTTCATGCTCTACTTTCTCATTTTTTTCATTTTTGTTTTCATTTCGCAATTACCTAAATTAATTTTGTAAATTTATTCTATTACATGAAAATTCAATGTAAATTCTACACTGCATACTATAATTTTTTATCTGCATCACTCACATTGTATGATTGTTTACGCGATTGCATTATTCTGATTATCTAATAAAAAAACATTGCAACCGCCCATATTTTCACAAAAAAAGACGATCTGAATTGTTCAAACCGTCAGGGCTACCCCAAATATTAAAAGGGTAATTTTATTTGATATCTTTATTTCGCTTCATCCCTAAGGAATCATCTTTTGCATTCTCATATTCGCCATGCAGACACCATCAACTAAAATGTCAACACCAGGAGGATACGAAAGAGGCATCTTCACTCAGAACAAACTCGACAATTTACTCTCAATCAAGGCTGATTTATCACAAATTTATCATTGATCAAATTGATAATGAATAAAAATTTTTTAAATTTAAAAGCCTTCAGTTACAGCTTCAATTAATCATTGACAGCACATGCTTCTTTTAGTCTTAAGAAGCGTTTAAAAAATAAAAGTCGAGCAAATTAAGGACATCTACTCGACTTTTCTATCTATATTATCCATAATACTTATCAATCATAATCATTCAAATTTCTGGCTTTTAAATTTTGAACATTTGTTAACATTTCAATATCTTCTTTAAACCAGTCTTCACATTCATCATAACAACATTCCTCTTTTCTTTTCTTGAAAATTCGAAATGGCTTTTCTTCGGAGTTATCGTAAATGTGACAAATATCGCTTACCCCTACCACATCTCCAACAAGGGCAAGCGCTCGTTCATATCGTTTTAGAATTTTATCTTCCGGTACATCGTGCCCACCTGAGGCAACTCTTGATTTTATGCGATAAACATTAATAACAGGATCGACAGTTAAAATATAATAGCATCTTATGAAGTAGCCCTTTTCTTTCGCTCTGCGTAATAAATTTAAATTGCGTTCTGTCGACATTACCGTTTCAAAACAAAAATCTTCCATCTTCTCAAGATGCTCTTCTCTTTGTTTCTCAGCAAGTTTTGCAGCCTCAATGTCAGAACATTTCAGATTCTTTTTTATTTCATCAGCATTAATATAATCCATTGGCGGTTTTAATAATTCCGTAAATGTACTTTTCCCCGATCCGTTTGGGCCTGCAAAAACAACAATTTCAGGCCTTTTTTGTGACTCTTTCACTATAGCGCCCCTTTTTGAGTCTTTTACCCAACTCAGTTTTCGATCCATCGCTATTCACCTGATAAATTGTCCCTGTTTTTCGATCATAGGCCGTCACCGGCATATCCATTGCGCGTTTTTTTTCCAGCTCTAATCTAACAGCAGCATTCGCTCTTTTGACCACTTGATCATCAGTAATATATTCTTTCTGTTCCATAATTTCACCAGCTTTCTTGATTCAGTGTTGATCAATTTAACAATTTTCATAGGCGTTCTCAGAAACTCTTTGTAGTAATTATATCATATCTTTTGATAGAAAACATAAAATGTGTTTTTGGTGAAAAATAATTTTCACAAATTTCAAATAATGCAACAAGCAAAATGTTGTCGTAAAAGTGTCGTAAATATAAATCCGCCGCTATATCAAGCCATTTACAGTTGCTTCGTAATCAGTAGGTCGGGGGTTCGATTCCCCCCGCTAGCTCCAGTAAAAAATAATTATTCATTGAAGAATGGCTTTAAATAGCTGTTCTTTTTTTATTTTTTGTTTTCAGTCTCCACCAAAAGTATGACCGACTGTGAAAAATAAAAGTGGTCTTTTTAACTTGAAAGAATAAATGTTACGTTGTATAATTGAGTTAATATATCCGCTTGCGAATTTAAAAGAGGTGTTATTAACGATGAATATTGAAAAATACAAAAAAATATTTGATGAAAATAATGGTATTGTAAAGCTATCCGATTTCACTGATGCGGGATATCACAATACTGTCATTGATCGATTGATCAGAGAAGGAAAAGTAATCAAGATACGTCCTGGTTTTTATGAATGGCAATATGAGGACGTCATATCCGAAGCGGTGATTATCAATAAACCTGAATTATTCATCCAGATACAATTAACGGCACATTGTGCCGCATAGATACAGTGTTTTTGATTATTTTTGCTTTTCACTAAATAAGTGAAGCTAAGACAATAGAAAAAGAGCTCCAACTTTGTTAAAATTTAAGTGACCAAACCAAAACCAAACAAAGGAGAAACTCTTCATATGTCTAGTTTAGATGCACTTCAGTTAGAAAGCAATAAAAAAATCAAAATAAATTTCGATGGGGGTGATTTATCCTCTGATTCCGGACTGATTCTGATTAAAGAATTTGCTCATAAATTCAGTTTCCATAAACATGTCAGCAACTTCAAAACTGATGAGAAGACCAGTCGTCAGCATAAGGATGATCAAAACCTGTGCCAAATGGTATATCAGATCATTGCTGGTTACTTTGAAGATGACGATGCTGATGAATTGACAAATGAACCTGTCTTTACAAACATTCTGGGTAAAAAAGCACTGGCTTCTCAACCGACTCTGTCAAGATTCTGGAACCGGATGGATGATAAAACGCTGCCAAAATTTGATGCCATCATTAAAGCAATGCGGACATCTGCTTATAAAATAAAACGTCCAAAACAGGTATTGCTGGATTTGGACTCCACCCTATTGAATACCTATGGAAAACAGGAAGGTGAAGGTTTCAACTATCATTACAGGGCACATGGTTATCATCCATTACTTTGTTACGACGGATTAACCGGAGATCTGCTGAAAGCAGATCTCCGTGATGGAACGGACTACAGTTCCACTGGGGTTGTTGATTTTATGCAACCTCTACTTGATGAATATTTCACAGAGTATCCCGACATAGAGCTGTATTTACGTGGTGACAGCGGGTTTGCAACGCCTGATTTGTACAAGCAATGCGAAACCAATGGTGTGTCTTATGCGATCCGTTTAAAAGCGAACAGTGTTTTAAATGACAAAGCGAAACATCTTGATCATGAAATATTTGAAGCGATGAAAGAAGATATGTCCCAGTATATTGTCCGCTATGATGAGTTTTATTACAAAGCAGGCAAGTGGGAGTACCCGCGCAGGGTAGTTGTTAAAGTGGAGCAACCTTGCAATCAGTTCACCATTCAGCATTCCTTCATTGTAACCAATATGGACTTGAAACCTGAAGAAATCCTAAGATACTATCGTAACCGAGGCACTATGGAGAATTTCATCAAAGAAAGCAAGTCCGGATTTGGCTTCGCTTCTACCGGAAGTAAATCCAAAGTAGTCAATGCCAACCGACTGCAACTGCATGTGTTGGCTTATAATCTGTTTAATTGTTTCAGACGATTGGTTCTGCCGAAGAGCATGAAAAAGATGCAGATCGATACCATTCGTTTAAAGCTGCTAAAAATTGCTTCGAAAATCGTAAAAGCAGCAAGCTATATTTATTTCAAGCTATGCAGCAGTTGTCCCTACAAAGATGAATTTTATAAAACTTTAGAAAATATCAGACAACTTCCGCAGCTGGAATAACAGTAACTGATGATCTTTGGCAACTTAAAATCTTGAAAATAACATCTACGGGATTCGTCTACCCTTTTTGGGTTGAAATTCAACCGTCTGTGTATTTAATCCTTGAAAAAGATGTTGTTTCTCGATTTTAAGATTACTCATAGCTGGATGAATAATTCAGGATAAATTTTATTTATTATAACATAATTGTAGGGTTACTCGAATAATGATATTTATGGTAAATAAATTAAAATTTTTCAACGCCATTTATGATAAAAATAAAAATGCCATATCAAAAGTCAGACTACAAACAATATGGATTGATTTAATTTTAGATATTCATTCCTAAATTGCAATAACAGATTGAACTATTTTAGTAATCATTAATGTATTGTTTTCCATATAAATCTACCTTTCACCTCCCGCTTATTACTGATTTTTACTATGTTTTCATTGCCTCAAAAAAACACCAAAATTAATTCTTTTTTGTTGCGGCTTTTGCCATTTTACGTAGCCAAAATGGGAATAAATCAGTGATGTTTGCAAGCGTCATGGCCGTGCAGCCTAAAACACCCAATAATAGCAAAGGCTCTCGGTTGCCAATCATAAATATCACAATAAAAACAATAGCAATCATCGATGCCATACCATTAAATATGAGACATAGCGAGCTGTTTAAACCGGGTTCATCCAGAAATTTTGCAGCCCTCAGTAAAAGTATCGCAAGTTGTGATTCATTTTGCTGTTTTAAATCATTCAAGATGTTCGCCTCCTTACATCAGTGGTGAAAACGCACGAATAACGGTGTCAAAAAGTTGCCAGAAGAAACTTTGTTTTAAATCTGCAGACGATACTTCGGTGCACAGCGAAAGGGTTTCCAGGAAATCGTTCTTAATCGCCATAATCGAGGATGTTCCGTATAAAAGCAAACCGCATTCAAAATGCAAGTAGAGACTTCGAAAGTCCAGATTGATTGTTCCCACCACTGCAAGATTATCATCACTTACAAAACTCTTTGCATGGCAAAATCCTGGTGTGTATTCATAAATTTTCACGCCCGCCTCGATCAGCGGTTTATAATTTGCGCGGGTAACTCGGTAAATCAGCTTTTTGTCAGGAATACCCGGTGTAATCATCCGCACGTCCACACCTCGCTTTACAGCCATGCGCAAGGCATTTTGCATCTCATTGTCAATGATTAAGTATGGTGTGAAAATATAGACGTAGTTTTTAGCTTGATTTAGGATATCAATATAGACATTTTGACTGGTTGTCTCATCATCAACGGGAGAATCCGCAAATGGCAGAACAAAACCATCATTTTTAATAACCGATACAAATTGAGGATTTGGCATATATTTATGAATCTCCTGGCTGCCATCTGAAAAAGCGTTCCATATTTCCAAAAACATTGCTGTGAAATTCCACACGGCGGCTCCCTCAATTTTCATGCCAGTATCTTTCCAGTGACCGTACTTAGCCTTTTGATTAATATATTCGTCTGCGAGATTCACGCCACCGGAAAAAGCGATATTTCCATCTATGACAGTAATTTTGCGGTGATCACGGTTATTCATCGCAAGATTCAAGAAGGGCATGACTGGATTAAAAGGGATGCACTTAATTCCTTTTGCGCGAATAGTTTCTGCATAGCCCTTCGGCAACGTGTTTACACAGCCGAGGTCATCGTACATAAGCCGTACTTCCACTCCTTGTGCCGCTTTTTCGCACAGAACAGCAAAAATATTGTTCCACACAATTCCCGGCTCAATTATGAAATATTCCATAAAGATAAACTGTCTTGCATTTTTAAGATCAGCCAGCATAGCCGCGTACAATTCTTCGCCGATCGGATAATAATTCGATAATGTGTTTTCCCAAACCGGAAAAGCACACTTATTTTGCAAATAATGAACAATACCAGCAGCACGACTGTTGCCGTTTTTCATTTTATCGGCAATTTGCTTATTAGGCTGCATAAATGGCGCAAGCTGCTCACTTTCCTCAGTAATTTTCATACCCATTCGTCGTGAGGCACGTTTATTTCCGAAAAGCAAATAGATCACACCGCCAATAAGAGGTACAGCCAAAATAATGATAATCCAAATAACCTTATATGAAGGACTGTCATCCTTAGAGATGAGAAATAGCAGGATCAAAATGTTTATTATTGTAAACATTACATATACGATTGATGAATAAGACGATAAATAATACAAAAAAAGCACAAGAAATCCAAGTTGGACGCAGACAGCCGATGCTGTATAAAATATGGGCGTATCAAAGACCTTAAAAAACTGTTTCATTTACCATCCTCATTTTCATTATTCTCACTCGATGCCAGGATTAAATGCTTTTCCTTGAGGGAGCAACCATATACATATTATAGAGAGAAAAAACTGATTAAGCAAATTCAAAATCTTTAATCCCATATCTGCAACAAGGGGTTCGGTTCAAAATGAGCGCGTAGTTCACTTTCAAGTTGACATTTATTAAAAGTTCAGCACAGTGGATGGCGCTATCCGTTTTGGAAGAAAACCGTAATTTATTTAGATGATAGTGATATGAATCGTGGTTCAGTATGACAGAAAAAATGCAAAGACAGCGATGTTATGCAAAAGGATTGTAACTTTTGGGCCAGCAGAAAAAGTGCTTACAGGCATGCTCAATAGAATTACGGCTGCTATTGTTTGTCTGACGATTTTGGGAATGGGGGTTTATATGATATTCTCTGGAAAAAAGCAAAAAAGAGACTGCTTCAGAATAAAAAATGATAATTTATGCAATAAAAATATAATCGTTTGTTCTGAATTCGGTATACGGTGATTTGAACATAAAAACCCCCCTTAAGTGAGATTTTGGATATTTACCTTATCTACTTAAAGGGGATCATATTACTATCTCATTATGTCATGAATTATTGTCTTTATTTAGACATCCGCTGCATTTATTGTTTTTCTGCCAGATCATATCAGCTACTGGCGCCCAATTTTCTGCCGATATTTTGCATTTAGCAGCTAAATCATGCACATCCTCTGGATTTTCCAGATCTGTTGAATGAGCTCCTGAAAGGTCGACTGCTTTTTCTAAGGCACTGGGATTATCGAGTAGCGGACAGGACCTTAAATGATTTTTATTAAATGGCTGACCCTTCCGGTATTCCATGAACAACGGTGACTGCAGAGCTTCCAGCAATGTCTTTTCTCGAATATTAGAATCTGAGTAGTGGATAAAGGCACAGGGTTCCATATCGCCGTTAGCATTAATATGCAAATAACGTCTACCACCTGCTAGACAACCTTCAGCATATTCACCATCATTCCAAAAATCCATCGTAAACAAGGGCTTGGAATCTCGAAATTTTCGGATCTGATTATACATAAATGATCGTTGTTCGGCACTTACCATCAGATCTGGTACTGCTTCTTTTCCAACAGGCATATAGGTAAAGAACCAGCAAAATTTCGCACCCCAGGCAATCATTTGATCAAAATATGCTTCTGAGCCAATCATTTCGACGTTTTTGCTGGTATAGCAGCAAGAGATGCCAAAGGGTAATTTCTTTTCTTTTAAAATTCGCATGGCCTTTTCAACCTTTTTAAAGGTACCTTCACCGCGTCTGAAATCAGTGTCTGCTTCAAATCCTTCAACGCTAATAGCCGGAATGAAGTTCTTAACCCGCAACAGCTCGTCGGCAAAGGCTTCATCAATCAGAGTTCCGTTGGTAAATGCTGTAAATTGACAGTCAGGATGTGCTTCGCAAAGTCTAATCAGATCGGCTTTACGAACCAACGGTTCTCCCCCTGAATATAAAAAGAAATATGTTCCCAGTTCATTAGCCTGAGTGATGATGCTGTCCAATTCTTCATAACTCATATTTAGTTTATTTCCATACTCGGCCGCCCAGCATCCGGTACATTGTAAATTACAGGCCGAAGTCGGATCCATCAGGATTGCCCAGGGAACATTGCAATTTAGGTTTTCTTCCATTTTCCGCTGTTTGGTGTAGCCGATCATTCCGGCGTTAATTAAAAAATTCCGAAAGGTCATCTGCAGAACCTTGTTATCGATGTCGCGATAAAGATTCATGACATATTGATACCAGATATTCTCAGGATTGTCGACAATCGTATGAAGCACCTCTCGTTGACTCCTCCAGTTACCTTCTTTATCAAACTCATCCGCCCAATTTAGAAGTTTGGGAATATTTACCTCAGGATTACCTGAAACATAACACATCGCCTTTTCTAATACAAAACCTTTTGTTTTTTCTTTGAAATTCATTTAACTTACTCTCCTTATCCCATTTCCATTAATGTGTTCTTAGTATTTTTTCTGTTCTCGTAATTTTAGAACTGCCAGGGCACCACCTGAACATAAAAGAATGACAATACTTGCATAAAATATTACTTTTTTCATTTTTTTCTCCTGTTCTTAATATGTGACTTTATTTTATGCTTCAAATATTCTGTTGAGTTAATGTTTGGTTAAACTTTTGTTAAAAAGTTTAACTATAAAAGCGCTCCGTCACCAGATTATTTATCTGGCAATGGAGCGCTTTATAAAATGTTTCAAACGTAAATTATCGATTGATCGGTTTGTTCTATTAAACCTAAGCATAGCGTTCTTATAAAATTAGTCAAGTCCAAATTAGTGTGTAAATTAAAAATCTCGGTAGTTATAGTTAAGCAGCGGCAGATGGATGATCTGATGAAAGAGAATTGATAAATTCATAATACTCTTCCATATCAAAGTATTTTCTGCCAGACGACCATTTTTCATCCTGCTCCATTAGCAAAGCACCAAGTAATCGAATAACCGATTGTTCATTGGGATAAATGCGGATTACACGATAGCGACGTCTTATTTCTTCGTTCAGTCGTTCAATACTGTTAGTGGTACGTAGCCGTTTCCGGTATTTTTCAGGAAGGTCCATGACGGACATCACGTCATCAAAACCTTCTTCAAGTAATGCCATCGCTTTTGGAGCCTTTGATTCAAAGTTCGTCAGCGTCTCTTTCAACAGGCAACGGGCTTCGTCAATGCTGGCTGCATTGTACAGCCGATTGAGACAGCGTTTTAATTCCGGCTGCTGATTTTTGGGTGCTTTGTCCAGTATATTTCTTGAAAAATGAGTTTGACAGCGTTGCCAGGAGGAACCCTGAAAATGCTTTTTGATGGCATTTACAAGCCCTTTGTGATTATCAGACACGATCAGATCAACATCAGATAAACCCCGTTGTTTGAGTTCATTAAAGAAATCGCCCCAGCTTGTTTCAGATTCCGTATCACTGATCTGAAAGCCGATTACTTCACGATTGCCATTTTCATTGACAGCTGTTGCAATCAGCAATCCCTTTGATCGAACGCGATTGTCTTCACGAACTTTGATATACATGGCATCCACAATAACAAAAGGATAGTATTTTTCAAGCGGCCGTTGACGGAATTCTTCAACAATCGGATCCAGATTTTCGCACAGCTTCGAAACCGTTGATTTAGAAAAACTCTGACCACACAGTTCTTCTGTGATGTTCTCAATTTTTCGTGTTGATACGCCATTAATGACCATTTCAATCATGGCAAGCATCAAAGCCTGCTCGCTGCACTGGTATCGCTGAAACATCGTTGTGCTGAATTCGCCGTTACGATGGCGCGGCACCCGTAAGGTGACCCCACCGATGCGTGTTGTCAACTCACGTTCTCTAAAGCCATTACGATAGGCTGTACGCTCTTCACACCGCTCATAAGGCTGTGCTCCAAGCTGTTCAGCTGATTGAGCTACAAGTACCTGATTCAGGATTGCTTCCAGCAACTTTGAAAATGCATCATCCCGGGAATCTTTTGTAAAAAGTCCGTGCAAAAGTTCTGTGTCCAGTGTAATATTTAATTGAGCCATTTGTTCATCTCCTCGATTAGGTATTTGGTGGTACTTATATTTTAACCGAGCTTTGAGCTTTTGGCTCCTTTTCTTTTTACACCATTATACAGACTTTATCTATAAAATTTTAACCACGTTTCTTCCTTCGTTTTTAGCCTCATACAAAGCTAAGTCTGCATTATTAATTGTATCAATGCAATCACCACCAAGATATTCTGCAATACCAATTGACACAGTCACTTTACATATACCATTATCAGATACTTCAATCGCTTTTCTCGTTCTTTCAGCAATATCAAAACCTTGTTTCAATTCACACTCGGGTAAGATGACAACAAACTCTTCTCCTCCCCATCTGATAATAATATCCTCTTTCCTAAAATAGTCTTTCAAACTTGTAGCAATAAATTTTAAAATCTCATCACCCTTATCGTGTCCATATGTATCATTGACTTTTTTAAAATGATCTATATCCAACACTAAAATACATATATTTTTACTAATCGCTGATAAGTCACTACCCATACCAATTTTATCATCCAATTTGTTCCGATTAAAAACTTGAGTTAAAGGATCATGCAGTAATATAAACTGCAACTTTTCATTATCTGTGTAATGGTCGAAATATAGCTTAGTTACAATAAAGCTTACAATATTCAACATCACGACAACCTGACAATTGTAAGCGACCATTAAACTGAAATCAGCATAATGGAAAGTACTGTTCGCCAAAATAAGATCCCAAACTAATCCCCATTGGGCAATAAATGAGTATCGCAAAGGCGCACCAAAGGAAACCATCATCAGGACAAACCCCATAAACAAAAATCCTTCATTGGCATGGGCTATCAGTGCTGGATAGGATGTCACCCAAATACTGTCCCAGATCATGGCATGAACCGCGATAAAAGAAAGCGTACACATGATTTTATAATTATCAGTTTTAAAGTAGGCAAGTGCAACTACAGCAACCAGCGCAAGTACCAGAATTCTGCGCATCAATGAATCCCATGCCAAATACTGAAAAGCATCAAAGTCTACTGCAAAGAGAATGACAAAGCCAATCGATGCTGCCAAAAGGGTGAGCAGATTAAATTTCTTGTAATACTCATATTTTGATTGGTTAAACGCTTCCTTTTCCCTACCCTTTAATTTTAAAAATCCCTGCATTATTTGGCCTACTTTCATATTTTAAATTTTTCAACTTGTCTGCAAAAATTATTTTGCTGGTTTACTTTTGGGGTGTGATTTGATCTTTTTGTAAACAAAATTGCCCAATAAGCAGCACGAAATTAGTTCTCATTCAATCGTCTGATGATTAATTTTATTTGCTACGCCATAGTTATATTTGCATTTATTTCAATTTAATCAAATTAACTTACTTGATTCAATCATTTTATAACTTTTTTCTACTGATAGGTTGCTGCGCACAGCACATCTTTTTTAATACAATCTTTTTTTGAAATTTCTCCACTCCTTTTTCAGTCGGCTAAACTTTGATAGTTCTAAAATCGTCCTTATTCTATGCTAAGTAACAGTCTCTTATTTGTCATGCCTACATCTGCATTCAACTGCTTTATACCAATGACTCCCATTATTTATATCACATTTTTCCATTGTTATTCATTCCCTATTTTTCAATTATTTATCCGCCTTTTTATCTTTCTGCTTTCTGGTACAAGTTTATAGCTTATCTTACAATTGAAATATTCGTTCAAGTTAATTTTTCGTTAATCCCATGTTAAAAGCGTCTTGTTTCTTTATTGAATAAAAAAAATCGCCTGACAAATAATCAGGCGCTAATCCATTCTTCAAAATTACAATTTAATTAACCTTTACCAACATGATCAAAATAACAACAAATTTACTTTAAAAGTGATCCTGAGCCAAATTATACCGTTCACATTAACTGACGCTCGATATTTTGAGCTGCAATTTTTCCGGCGCCCATTGCCAGAATGACAGTAGCAGCACCCGTTACGGCATCACCACCAGCATAAACACTTTCTTTTGAAGTAAGACCAGTCGCTTGATCAACGATAATTCCACCCCATCGCTGAGTCTCCAACCCCTTAGTCGAGGCTTTGATCAGCGGATTCGGCTCTGTCCCAATCGCAATAATAACACTGTCTACCGAAATATCGAATTCAGAATTTGGCTTTTCAACCGGTTTTCTTCTCCCCGATTCATCTGCATCGGCAAGCTCCATTTCAACGCAGCGGATTGAACCAACAAATCCGTTTTCATCAGGAAGTATCTGGACCGGATTGGTTAGGAATTTAAATATGATTCCCTCTTCCATTGCATGTTCAACTTCTTCTTTTCTGGCCGGAAGTTCCGCCTCTGAACGCCGATAGACAATATATACTTCTTCTGCACCCAGGCGCTTGGCACATCTTGCTGCATCCATCGCTACATTGCCACCACCGACAACTGCTACTTTTTTACTGTGCATAACCGGCGTTTTCGGATTTTCTTTGTAAGCTTTCATCAAATTGACACGTGTCAAATATTCATTCGCTGAATAAACCCCTTTCAGGTTTTCCCCATCAATTCTCATGAATTTTGGTAAACCCGCCCCCGATCCGATAAAAACTGCTTCAAATTCGTATTCTTCGATCAACTCATCAATCGACAATATTTTTCCGATGACCATATTGGTTTCAATTTCAACACCCAAAGCTTTCAACCCTTCGATTTCCTGTTGAACAACATTTTTGGGCAAACGAAATTCGGGAATACCATAAACCAGAACTCCTCCAGCTTTGTGAAGGGCTTCAAATACAGTTACATCATACCCTTTCTTTGCAAGATCTCCGGCACATGTGAGCCCGGAAGGACCAGAGCCAATTACCGCTACTTTATGTCCGTTAGATAATGGTTTTTGGGACGTTTTAGTGCTATTTGAATTGTGGTAGTCTGCCACAAACCTTTCCAATCTACCGATAGCTACTGCTTCACCTTTAATTCCTCGCACGCACTTTCCTTCGCACTGTGCTTCCTGGGGACAGACACGGCCACATACCGCTGGAAGTGAGCTCGATTGAGCAATAACTTGATAAGCTTTTTCAAAATTACCATCTGCAATCTCAGCTATAAATTCAGGAATCTTAACCTGAACAGGACAACCATCAATACAGTTTCTCGTCTTACAATTCAGACAACGTTTTGCTTCTTCTACAGCCTGTTTTTCAGTATATCCCAAGGCCACTTCAAAAAAATTCTTATTTCTTATATCCGGTGCCTGAGTAGTCATCTCATTTCTGACCAATGACATATTTTTCATGGTTTAACACCTCTTCCTTAATTAATTTGCATTCATGCTTTCGCTTTTTAGCTGTTTTTTTTCAGTGGATTAACCCCTGAAGCCACAAGCCCGCCATCACACAATATATCAACACCGGTCAGATAACCGGCACTCTTGCTGGCACAATAAGTGAACAAACTGGCAATTTCATCAACATGTCCAAAACGTTTGATCGCACAATTATTTGTATAAGCATCTGCTTCTTCTTTTTCCAATTCACCCATCGGTGTTTCAAAATTTCCGGGTGAAACAGAAATGACGCGGATTCCTTTTCCTCCCAGCCGAGCAGAATCCTGTTTTGCAAACCAGATTACAAAATGTTTTGAAATTCCATAAGCAACGCCCGACCGCACTTTTTCCGGGAAGAGGTTTACCCATTTCATGATTTTTTCCATAAATTGATCGGGATTAGTCACACTATGTTTGTAGATCCAAACCGGCATAATCAATTTCGGTGTTAAATAGGCCGACATCGATGAAACATCAATGATACAGGAACCTTCTTTCATGACCTGATAGAAGGCATTATTGATATTGATCGTTCCACGTGCATTTGCTTCCATGATCTTCCGGGCTGTACCCATATGCGGCGACATTCCTGCTGCATGGATAACAGCGGTGACATTGCCCATTTCCGAAGTATAATCTGCTAATGCTTTGACACTTCCTTCATCCGAAACATCGCAAGCGTAGGCTTCTACTTCAACACCTTCCTGCTGCAGCTCTAGCACGGCATTCTCCAACTTGTTTTTACTTCTACCACAAATCACAATGGTGTGATCTTTTCCCATCAATCTGGCAGTGGCAAGGCCCATACCACTACCACCACCTGTAATAACACATATATCTTTCATAATAAACCTTTCTTTAATTGCAATATTAAATTTATTACATTTTTCTCTATTTTATGCTTATAACTTCGCTACCTTATTATTTATTTTAGTACCAATAATCCGCCGCAAATCTTTCCAGTCGGCCAATTGCTACTGATTCGTCTTTTATTCCTCGCACACATTCTTTTTCACACTGGGCTTCCTGCGGACAAATACCGCCACAGACAGATGGATGGGAACACGATTGAGCAATTATTGCATAGGCTTTTTCAAAATTTCTTTCGGCAATTTCCGCGATAAATTCAGGAATATTAATCTGTACCGGGCAACCGCTGACACAGTCTCTTGTCGGACAGCTAAGGCATCGTTTCGCTTCTGCAACCGCCTGTTCTTCTGTAAATCTCTGTAAAATATCTGTGACATTCTTGTTTTTTAGATCGGGGAATTTTGCCGACAACTGATTCTGATCAAATGCCGTGCTTTCAGACATAATAATGCACCTCTTTCCTAAATAAATTACATGCTTCATCATGTGCTTTTCTTTCAAAGGACTTATACATTGATGATCTTTCGATGGCTTCATCAAAATTTACCAAATGTCCATCAAAATCAGGTCCGTCAACACAGGCAAATTTTGTCTCTCCGCCAACTGTCAATCGACACCCCCCACACATACCAGTCCCATCAATCATAATTGGATTCATGCTGACGATTGTCTTTATGGCATAGGGTTTAGTTAAGGCGGCGACGAATTTCATCATTATCAGAGGTCCAATTACGATGACCGTGTCATAATTTTCACCCGAATCTATCAGGTTCTTTAATGCATCAGTCACTAGTCCCCGACTTCCATAGCTGCCGTCGTCCGTTACCACATACAGTTCATCTGAAACGTTTCTAAAGTCTTCTTCCAGAATCACTAATTCTTTTGAACGAAATCCCACTATTGAATGAACAACTGCCCCTTGCTCGTGCAACTTTTTTGCAATCGGATAAGCAATGGCACAACCAACACCACCACCAACGATAGCAACTTTGTTCAGTCCTTCCGTATGGGTTGGCATCCCTAATGGTCCGGTAAAATCCGAAATATATTCTCCAGATTTTTTATGACTTAATTGCTCGGTAGTACCACCAACAATCTGTACAATTATTGTAACGGTTCCCTTTTCCCGATCAAAATCTGCGATTGTCAGTGGACTTCTTTCGCCGCTTTCGTCCACTCTTAAGATAATAAATTGACCCGGCTCTGCCTTTCTCGCAATCATCGGCGCTTCAATAACCATTTTAAATACCGTTGAATTTAAACTTTTTTTTTCAATAATTTTATACATTCTGGCCTTTCCTTTCTATTTATCACATTCTTCATTTAATCGAAATCACTAATTTAATGTTCATTCGCGACCATCACTTTATTTATCATTCCCATGGCAAAAGCTGAACTGATCTTATAAAGTATATTCATAAAGTTACAGTCCGTTCCGATATAAGAACGTAATTTTCGCTTCTCCATTGATTTGATAATCAGCTCTGCCGCTTTTTCCGGTGTCAGCACCATATTGGCTTTGCTGCTTTCGGTTGAAACCTTACTGGTTATATCTGAGTTCTTTTTAATATCCGTTGCAATCCCACCGGGAATCACTACCGACACGTTGACATTGGTTTCTTTTAATTCTGAGGACAAGCCCTCAGTCAGCAGTTTAACAGCCGCTTTTGATGCACCGTATGCGCTTTGGCCCGGCACCGGTAAAAAGCCACCCATACTTGAGACATTGACAATATGCGCTTCCGGACGTTTTAGCAAATGAGGTAAAAATGCTTTTACCATATATAAGGTCCCATAAAAATTGATATTCATTACTCGTTCAATCCGCTCCATCTCCAATTCATTCAAATGAATGAAGGGTTGAATAATTCCAGCATTATTAATAATGCCATCAATCTTGACATATTTTTCAATCGCAGCATTGGCAAAAGCAAATACTGCCTCTTTATTGGATATGTCAACCACTTCAGTGAAAAGTTTGGAATTTTTTCCGGCAATTTTTCTTGTTTCCTCCAACGCCTCCGGATTTATATCAACCGCTATAACTATTGCGCCTTTGCTCAAAAGCTGTAAAACTAGTGCTCTTCCAACACCATTTCCACCACCCGTTACGACAATAGTTTTTCCTTGTACTTTCATTATGTTCTCCTTCTTATCTCTCAAATATTTTAAATTTTTAAGTCTTTTCATTAATTTCTTTTGATAACCCTATAATACGCGTCAATTGTTATTTAACGTTAAGCTATTGTTAATGTTATGTTAATGTGATCCTTTCGTTTTAGAGCAATTATTAAATTTAAATAGTTGAAATTCCAAAATATTTTTTGAGGATTCAACATGAAGTGGCAAAGATTTCCAAAATAAAAACGTCGAAATTTCCGACGTTTTTTAATGACTATGTAATTATTTTTTAAAAAACCTTCAACTTTTGATGATCTGGAATTCTCGAAAATTCTTAATAATTTACACAACTTCTATTTCATAAATACTGAAGGCATGTTACGGACAATTTTCTCAATTTCATCTTCAGAATATTTTTTTGGATTCTGCATTACTAATTCACCTGTCTCCAAATCATAATATGCAACTAAAAGAGCACGTGATATATTCTGGGAAGCGATAGCTCTTTCCTTTGCATCCTGACTAGATTTTTTAGCCGTCCCAGCTATTTTTTCTATCAGTTTGTTTATCTTCTCTGAAGGATATACTGAGGTTGCAATAATCTCCTTAAGTTCATCATAAGGCGTCTCAAAATAAATTTCTTCAGACACTTCAACGTCTATATTTTCAGCTTCAAACTCAGATCTTAGCGCCTTAATATAAATGTCACTTTCAAAATCCTGTGTCAGATCAATCATAAATTCGTTACTCTGACAAGTCATATTTAATACTAATCCCGAAGAGCAATTAGAGTATAAATGAACCGAGTCAATATATTTTTCAGGAACATCAAACTGCCCTAAATAACTGATGAGGTATGTATCCAAAGCAAGATTTTCCATAAATCCAAGAAGCTTCTGCCTGCTGCTAAATGAATGAAATAATCCGATCACATTTAGGAGCATTACGATATTATTGAACTCTTTTGCGCAATAGTCGTGATCCTTCTGCGCATTAAGAAGATACTTGTAATGAGAAGCTAACGCTTCCATACTCATATTAGATTCAGCATCGCCATAAGGAAGACTCATGCTTTTAACGCAGTTTTTAAAGGACTCATCGCAGCCAAGAATATGTCTGGCATCCATAGGAAAATTACTAACGATCGCTTTTTTGTTTTCCGGATATGCTTTCTGAATGCCGCGGCTCATCATGATACTCAAAATAGTGATTGGAGATGCTCCATATTTCTTACAAGCCTTCATAAATTCTTCCTGTGAAAAACGAAGCTCATAGCGTCTGTGATTTGCTTTATTTGCAGTCTCAGGAAGTTTAAAGCCCTTACTCACAAGACCTTCAATCTTTTTACTTTTTCCATCCAACTCATATTTTTTTTGACATGGATCAAAATACTCAGCTGCTGATAATTCATCTTTCTTTAGGCGATGCATCTCTGTGATTTTGCAAAGTCTGCTTTTTATAGCAATATCATTCTCTTTATCAGCTTCAATATCATAATCAGCATAATAATTTACCAGTGTCTCCAGAAAAGTCTTCGCACCTCTTCCATCTGTAAGACCATGGTGAAATGAAATTTTAAGAATGTTATCTTTAAAATTCACACCCATCATATGGTAATTGTTTGCCTTTCCTCCAAGTGGAATGAATTCATCTGTATTGTGAGCTTCTAGTGGAAGTACATTTCTGACTGAAAAGAAATCGCCTTCTTTCTCTTCGTATCTCACACTAAAATATGGAAGTCTCTCAATGGTATCGGATATGGCAAGAATTAAAATATCCTTGTCTATATTATTTTTAAAACGAACCTCATATACTTCACTAGGAAGTCCCTTTGTTCTATAAAGATATGGCAGACCCGCAAATACCTTCTCAATTTCTTTGATTTTATTGTTTCTTATTTCACTCATTTAACATTACTTTCCTTTTGATTTAACTTTATTTGATCGTCATGCTTTAGCATTTAAATATTTGAGCTTCGCTGCTAAAGTATTTCTGAATTATTAAAATTAGAAATTATCGTTCTATTTTTTCCGATTGATACATGATTCTCTCGATAGCAGAATTTAATGACTTATGCTTAGGTTTAGAATATGAACAATCAATCTGACTAACAATGATACCCTAATCTAAGTGCTGAGTTTAAGTGAGCACACTCATCCTCACTTTAACTTTTGACTGAAATAACCAAATCTTAATCATCACTGATTTGAATTACCTTTCGAATAATTGCTATGCTTATACTCATTTTTCTCAATTTCTTCTGATATTCTTTTCTTGGCCTCTTCTACGGTTTCATCATCCTGTGTCAGATATTCATCTACAAATTTATCATTTATTTTATTAAATCCTTCAACGACGCCGTTCTCGATTTTTTTATAACCCTCAACAACGCCTTCTTCAATCTTTTTATATCCTCCAACAAGGACTTTCTCGATTTTCTTATTTGCTGCAACAAGCTTTGATTTTGCCATTTTTAAATTCTCCTTTGTGAAATTTTTTATAATAATTTTATTTTAACCCAATTTTCTCATACACTATTTCTTATTCCAAAAGTTGACTCGCCTTTTCACATGCTTCATAAATTGCATCAAAATTGCTTTCAATCATTGGATTCGCACGATCAGAGGCTTTCTTAACATTTTTTTGATAAAGGAAATAAGGTAATCCCCAACCAATAAAACCTGGAATGGCTAGAACAACACACAATGGAATCATTGCTGCAAGATATGCAAATGTTGCTCCGCCTAAAAAAACTGTCCCAACTATTCCCGTTCCGAGAGCTAATGCCATTGCTCTTGTTTTTTTTGAATGTTCCAGCTTTTCGATGTTGATGAAGGCATCTTCACACTTTCGTTGTAAATCACATAAAGCCACTCTGTTTTTAATTTTTCGATCTCGCTGTAATTTTAATTTTATCCCATCCATCCCAGAACTGGTATTGATGATGGTCCACCCTAATGCATGGTAGCAATCGCCGCACAACTGCACCAGATCTGATTTCACACTTACCTCTAAATACTCATTCATCACCATTCTACTTTCACTTGAGTTTATTGCACCCATTAAATTTCTCCTTTGACCTGTTTTTATTCGTTGATAGGTTTATTTTATGTGTAAAATATTCTTCAAAGTTAAACTAATGTTAAAGTTTTGTTAAACACGAATTTCTGCTTGCCTATTAAATTTTTTTATTAAAAATCTAATTACAATAATTTTCATTGAACCTTTTTCAGCTTCAATTTTATCAGTGATTTCAAATATATCTTCCGAAATACAAAAAACCCCCGCATAAAACGCAAAGGGTTTAGTTTGGTGCTATCATTATAAAGTGACTGTGAATTTAGTTCCTTTTCCCGGTTCGCTTTCAGCCTCAATGCTCGCCTCTACCAGATTCAGAACACGTTTGACCAAAGCAAGCCCTAAACCATTTCCTTCTACGGAGTGTGAAGTGTCCCCTTGATAGAAGCGATCAAAAATATGCTTAACTGTTTCCTCATTCATACCACATCCTGAGTCACTAACTTGAATAACTGCATGATCATCTTTTTTCTCCATTTCAATTTTCACAATTCCGTTTTGGGGTGTAAATTTTATTGCATTAGTCAATAGATTGTTCCAGACAATTTCCATCAAGCTTTCATCTGAGTTAATGTAAGCCTCATCGAGTTCAACATTCAATTCAATATTCTTTTCATCAAATTGTTCTTCCAAAGCCAGGATACAACAACGCAATTGTTCATCAAGAGAATATGTTTCATTCTGAATAATTTGCTGATTTTCCAGCTTGTTCAACCTGAGTACATTTGTGACAAGCGCGGTCAATTTCTTCGATGCCTCTGTAATGGTGTTTGCATAGCCATTTATTTCTTCCTGCGTAATAGCTTCGTCTTTTATCGCTGAAGCATAACTTTGTATCACCGCCAGAGGGGTTTTAATCTCGTGGGAAATATTGGCAATAAAGTCAGTCTTTAAAGTTTCAATAGTGGCCAGCTCTTCCACCATTTTATTAAAATCGTCAATCAGCACTTCCAGTTCATCTTTTTTATTATCTCTGCGTTGAGAATGTACATGGACGGTAAAATCACCGCCGGCCACTTTTCGCGCTGCCTGACCGATTTCCATAACCGGTTTCTGAAAAGCTGTATACATAATATAACGGGTTACAAGACTGACAAGCAGCCCGACAAATAGTACATAAGACATCCCCACCAGGGCCATTATCCAGGGGTTGGCATTATCCAACATCTGCTGATTAAAAATCAGAACTTCCCCTGAACTGCAAATTAATACGACCCCAAATACAATTAAAAATTCTTTCCAGAAGGGACGGTTGGCATTAATCCGCTTATCTTCTATTTTTTCATAATAAAATTTCATTTTTTCAAGACCGCCTTGTATCCGAGTCCTCGTACTGTCACTATTTCAACATCTTCACATGCCGACAGTTTATCTCGCAGCTTAGTTATCGATACATCCACGGTTCGGGGATTACTTTCTGTTTCATATCCCCAGAATTCATCCATGAGTTGCGCACGGGTAAAAGTACGTTTGGGATAGGATAACAGTTTAAAGAGAATATTAAATTCTTTAACGGATAGTGGGAGTTCTTCTTCGTTCAGGTAAGCGGTTGTTTCCTCTTCATTGAGAATCAGAGCTCCGGCTTCCAGTTTACGTTCATCTCTGATATTTGCCCGGCGAAGCAGAGCTTCTACTCGCAGACCTACTTCCTCCATCTCAATCGGTTTAACCATATAATCATCGATCCCCAAATTGTAGCCTTTTTGTTTGGCGCTGATATCATCCCGGGCGGTCATAAATAAAATTGGTATACTTTTATCCTGTTGTCGGATTTCTTCGGCCAATTCAAAGCCATCCATTTCCGGCATCATAATATCCGAAATGATCAGATTAATTGGTTCTTCCAGAATCCGGTCAAAAGCTTCAGCTCCATTTTTGCAACTGATCACCTGATAGCCCTTGTTTTTTAAAAATGAACTGACAATATAATTTAGTTTCTCATCATCTTCAATCATTAAAATCTTAATCATTTTTTCCTCCTGAACTAGTAGCCTTTCTCTTTATATTATACTTTAAGCTGTTAAATATTTGTTAAATTAACCCGAATTATTCACAAATTCAGATATAATATTCTTTTTAAAACCAATGGAGGTAAATATGCTGACTAAAGAAGAACTGCCTGTCCGGTAGCAACGATCTTTGCACTGATTAGCAGCAAGTGGAAAATTTTAATTATCAGGAATCTGCGTATACGACCCTGGCGCTTTAATGAATTAAAAAAAGATCTAGACGGTATCAGTCAGAAAGTGTTGACTGATAGTTTGCGCTCCATGCAACAGGATGGGATCATAAGCCGAACCGTTTACCCGGAAGTCCCACCCCGAGTCGAGTATGCTTTTAGTGATCTGGGGCAGAGTATACAGCCAATCATTCAATCGATGGCGGAATGGGGTGCAGATTATAAGAAAAATATCGATGTATTGTAATTTAATTTTAACGAAAATAAATTTGTCATTCAATAAATGATAGCTGTTTTACATTTTTAATGGTGTCTTCTGCTAAAATGTCGCCAACCAAAAGTGGAGAGTGAAGATTATGATTTCTAAAATTATTTTCAATATGACTCATATTTTCATTGGCATAACAATATAAATAACCATGACAACAGCTGTTGTAAAGACCAAGACCATTTCCATGAAGGCAATCAGCCTGCCTTTATCTCCAAGCGATTCTTGGTGATTTTTAAGGAAAATTCGTATGATTGCCTGTGTTGATAATCATGATTCCTGAGCTACTTGGTTTCTCCATTCGATCTTTGTAAGAAGAAATCCCTAAAAGCGTGATCACAAGATATAACACCATATTCACAACCACGCGCCGCCCTCTTCACTTTCGCATATTTTTGCTTTGATTATAGCGCTTTTGAAGCAATCTCATCAAACAATCGACATGTTTCTTCGACAGTCTTTTCTATTGCAGCCCGGTGTTGGTCATTCAATTCACGGGTCGAAACGGTCTGATCTAATGCCGCTTCAGCACCTATCAGCGCTTCGACATCGACACTGCCGGCAACTTTATTACTGAATTTTTCAATTGCTCTTTTGGCACAACATTTTGAGCAGCCATCCACGGCAATCGTCGGGTATTTTTCAGCAAAGCTGCGTTCACCACCATCACCGGCAATAAATAGTGGCAAACATAAAGTCGATACCTGTCCAGGTCGCATTTCTTCCATCATTTTTCGAACTGCAAGTCGGGAAATTGTTCCCCCTGCACATTCTTCACCACTACAAGATATGATTCCAATCTTATTTAATGTCATCTTATTCAACCTCTCCTTTTATCTCATTCACTGATGCTGCCATGATTTCAGCCAGTTCGTCCGCAAAATGCCAGCCTTCTTCGGTCAGATAAGTTCCAGTTCCGTGGTCTTCGCCCCGATGTGCTTTCATAAAATCAGCTACTTTATAGCTTTTTGCAATCATTCCGCCCGCAGCTTCAACACTTTTTTGCGAACAATATTTGGGACAGCCATCCATTGTAATACAGGACTCTCCCTTTATTTTTTCAACGATTTCATCATCACCTGTCACTATGTGCGCCAAACAAAAAGTTTCCGTGTCCTGCGGACATTTCTCCTGCGTTACTTTCAAGACTGATTCACGCGCCAGAAGTCCCAGAACTTTTCCAATTCCACTACAAGGTATCACTTTAATTTTTGACATCTCATTCCTCCATATTCTTTATTTCGTGTTTAATAATTGGCAGATATCTTTCAAAATGATTTTGACAACTAAAACTAATGCTACACTTAATCATTTAAGCATTTCCTTATCTATGAAATTATTATACGCTTTCCCTTCATCATCGTCAATCACAAATTTATTTTGCCTTTTGTAAAACAACGCCAATAAAAAAAGGCGGAGATCTTGCTGTTGCTTGCCTCGCCTTTTTTTTATAATACTTTCTCTCCTTGCGCTGTTTATGTTTTTATCAAGATTTTTCCTATTTCTTCTTCTGTTAGACCCGACCACTTGGCCAGCTCGGTATTGGAAGGATAAGACTTTTTCTTTCTGACTTCGCCATCAACAAGAATAATCGGTAAAACTTCTACTCCTTCACTTTGCAATAAATCATTCACTTTTTTATTGGCTACAAATGCCATGGGATCCTGCGATAGACCGAAGCGTTCTATCTTTTTCCCTTCACCCTCCAGCACGTTAAGCATCGCCGAGACCCTTAATAATTCTGGGTCAACACCTGGACCGCAAACCCCGGTTGAACAACACATAGCCGGGTCATAAATTTCAACTTTACTCATTGTTTTTTCCTTTCCGCTGAGGCTACAGCAAAGAATCTTTAGCAACAACCACGGCTTGACTGCGCTCCATCTTCAACTTGCAATTTCCCCTGACTATCAGTTTTAATAGTAACTGCTTTAACTTTTGCCAGCGTTTGGTCTGCCATTAAAACATTAATACCATTTATCATCACTGCTTGATCTTCCGGCTTAGACGTGGTGAAGGTAAAATACACGGTCGTCCCACAACAGCCCTCCTGAAGTGCAATCTGTAATGCGTCCTGACCACTTTCTTTCATTTTTTCTTTTAAAACCGATTTTGCCTGGTCTGTAATAATCATCGCTTTTCTCCATTCTTTTATTTTTTACTTTTCCCAGGGAATCACGACATAATTCCCATTAGTATCTTCAGCAACCTGATTGATCCATTTTTCTTCATTCTTAGCACGTGCCAGCAAGAAGGGATCGTTGGTATCAGTTGCCAGCAAACTGGCATTCATAACCCACCATTTGTTCATGATGCCGGCTCGCTGCAGATCCGTTTCCAGACGCAAAGCTTCAAAAACCGGTGTTGCCTCTGGCAGTGTCACAATCACTACCTCAGTTTCATCATGGTTCAAGAGACGCGGCAGCAGATTGACCACGGAATCAGGAATATCAGCGTTAGACCGCTCCATCTCCTTATGATAACTTTCAGTCGAGTTCAGTAAAAGTAAGGTGTGTCCAGTCGGGGCAGTATCGATTACCACGACGCCGTCATCAGCCTTCTCAACCTGTTCCGCAAAAGCTCTAAATACTGCAATTTCCTGAGTACATGGCGATTCCAAATCTTCCATAATATAGTCAATATCATCCTGACTCATATTAGCGGCTTTTGCCTTGCCAATAACCTCGTTTCGATATTTAACCAGCTCCTCAGCTTCATTGATATTACTGACTATAATATTTTCGCTCCCCAGTAGTTCAGCACTAAGGTGTCCAGCTGGATCAGTTGTTGTGAGATAGACCTTTTTTCCCGTTTTTGCAAGACCTAGCGCAATTGCTGCAGCGATGGTTGTTTTTCCAACACCACCTTTACCCATCGTAAAAATTACCTTCTTATTATTAACTGCAAGATCTTCTACCAACTGGTGCAAGTTGGGCAAGTCAATCGTTCTTTTCACGTCATTCACTTCAACCACATCGTCTTCATTAAAAAACCTGCGGATATTTTCAATACCTGCAACATTATAGGCCCGAAGTGGTAAAGAATAAATATCAAGGGTTTTTAAACTGTTGGGAATATTATCGACTGCCTTTTTCTGGCGACGATAAAATGAGTTTGCAACCTGATCCCTTTTGTCAAATTTTTCCAGGCTGCCATTAATAATTAAAATCTGATTGTTGACCCCGATTTCTTTAAGTTCTTTCGAGGCTCTGGCCGCCTCAACAAGAGGAGATTTTTCAGGTCGTGAAACCAAAATCAGCATCGTTAGATTCTCATCAGTTAAAGTTCTTACCGCTTTTTCATACATTTTCTTCTGCTCGGTCAAACCCGATAGTTGACCCAGGCAAGATGCGCCGTGGGCGCTTTCATCGATAAAACTATCCCAAGCCGAAGGCAGCTGAAGCATTCGTAATGTGTGACCAGTTGGTGCTGTATCAAAAATGATATAATGATAGTCTTTATTCATCTTTTCATCCGTAATAAAACGGGAGAATTCATTGAATGCCGCAATTTCAACCGTACATGAACCTGCTAACTGTTCTTCCATACTGTCAATGGCCGCATCCGGAAGCTTGCCGCGGTAGGGACCAACAACCGATTCCCGATAGTCTGCTGCCGCTTCAATTGGATCAAGATTGGCAACCACAAGATTGGGAACCGTCTCAATCGTAACTCCCTGCCCATTTAATTCGGTCTCAAATACATCCTGAAGATTAGAAGCCGGATCGGTGCTAACCAAAAAAACTTTCTTACCATTATCGACGAGACGTACTGCTGTTGCACAGGCAATTGACGTTTTTCCAACCCCGCCCTTACCAGTATAAAACAAATATTTAGTTAAGCCGATCTTATCAGCATTAAAATTTTTATACATGCCTAAACCTACTTTCTGAGATAAACACGAATCATGTGACTTTTCGTTCATATGATCTTTTGTTCATATGATAATTCATTCATATCAATATGTCAATGTCTTTTAATTAAAATCAAGAATCTATTTTTGAACTGTTTAAAGCAGGGCTTTCGGGTGTTTTCATTGCCTGATGATATCAGCTGTTTGCAAAATTACTTTTTTTCCCTAATATTTCGGGAAAAAGCGTGTAAATAAACATAAAAAAAAAGAATCATCCGCCCAGCGAATGATTCTGTCTTGATTAAGATATTAGCAATTTCCACCACAATCGCAAGTTGTTGCCACTCCGGTATCGCCAAAATATTCAATTGCATCAGCCGGACACAGATTTTGACATCCATGACAACCGTCTACGCAACCATCAGTATAGATGACAATCGGCTTTTGACTCGATTTATCATACACACCATGAGTGCACTTGCCAACACAACTACCACATTCCACACAATTTTCTTCATTAATAACTGGATACCAACCTTTTGCCATTTTTTCTCCTCTTTATCTAATGATTTTATTAAATTGAAAAACTACAGCATTAACTCGTCGTAGTTATCTCACCTGCTTGACTTGTCAAATAAACGCAAATGACGAATTGTTTTCGAGATTATCGAAATTTTTCTATGTCAGACCTCTTCTGTAACCTTCTTCATCAGATATTCTAAATAAGATGCACCATTGTGAAGAATTTCCAGATCATCTTCCAATTCATCAGTCAATTCAAGCTCTACCAGCCAGCCCTTTTCATAGGGGGCTTCGTTGATCCATTCGGGGAAATCCTGCAGGGCTTCATTAACCGCAATTACTGTTCCTGAAACTGGCGCAATGATTTCAAAAACCGCTTTGCCAGACTCGATGCTGCCACAGTCATCAAACTGCTCAACCTGATCGCCAATCTCCGGCGAATCAACGTAAAGAATATCAGACAGATTCTGCTGGACATAGTCACTGACACCGATCCGGGCAGACTTTCCCGACACATAAACCCAGCAGTCATTTTCATTAAAATAAAAACCTGTTTTGGGAACTTTAAAAACAAACTTCCCTTCCATGAAGGAATCATAGTCAATCTCACTCATTTCAAAACTAGACGCTGCTTTTTCTGTCTCAGCCTGAGTCAGTTTTTCAACAATGACCTTTTGAACCGCTTTGGCAGCATCACTAACAAGCAATTCTTTACCCAACTTGATATCCAAAGATTTGGCCATTTCGCTGACATTAACTTTATCTTTAACCTTCAGATTAAGACTCTGCGCCAGCTTGCTGGCACAGCGGGTGTTACAACCGTCAATGACTACCAGATCCCCCTGAGAAAGTATTTTTTCATATGGGCTTTGATTTTGGTTTAATAAAACTGGACAAACCAGTTCCCAGTCATCCTGTTGACTCAGCTCAATGGCAGCTTGGGCTGAAACCATTCCGGCGCATTTATCCAATCCGTTGCAAGGTAATAAACATTTCATTCTCCAACCTCTTTCTGCGCCGCCTTTTCGGCTTTTCGGGTGGCTTTGATATTTCTCGTAGTTTCATTTTTATCCGGGAAAGAAAGAGCATCAAGTCCGCATGTTTTGGAACAGGCTCGACAAAAAACCACGCAATTATTAGGATTTTTTACAATCAGTTTAGGGGTTTCATCATCTCTAACCTCAAAAACCTGATGCGGACAGAACTCGACACAATCCATACAATCATTACATTTAGAATAATCAATGGTCGGACACCAGTCGATTTTCTTCCGGTCCACGCCCATAAAGGTAGATTCACTCATGGCTACACCTCATATCCCATCTCTTCAAGTTTGGCTTCCACTTTTTCGAAGGCTTCCTCATTGGTCATATCGCGAATATCCAGCATTACGGCATCTTCCATAACATCAAGACCGGCTTCTTCAAATGCCACTTTAAACATTTTTTTCTGCATGTTAGGCGCACAGGCTCCAATGATGACTTTGCGATGGCTTTTTAAAAAATCAGCTAAAAAGCGATCGCCGTCTTCTTCACAAAGCTGAGGATGGATAAAAGCATACTCCACCGGCAATTCCACTCGGACCTGATTGATAAAATCCCAAATATCCATAGCCTGAAAGCCTGGGCATTTTCCAGTACAGACACACATTAAAAAACCTGGTAATTCCTGACTCATTTTAGCACCTCTTTATTAATTAATTATTTGCTTATTGATTATTGTATATCCCTCCATTGCAATTGTCAATATTTTTTTCTGCAAATAAACACTACTAAGGACAGCGAATAAAATTTCTAACCCAGAGACAGTCCGCACAGGAGGGCGTATTGAAATAGCAGTCATATTTTGTATCTTCCACCAGACTGCAACCGTCACGCAAATCACAATCTACACAGGAGGGATACTGGTTATTATAAATCGTCTGCCAGAAATCCTGATAGGCTTTACCCTCAATAATTTCCTTTAGCGAAGACCCCTTTATATTGCCAAATGAATGTTTCAGCACGCGCTTCTTTTCACCAAAAACAACCTCTTCATAGGTGTTTGCCAGCCGATAACAGGAAATCACCTCACCACCGGCATCAATATAGATATAACCCTTATCGATAAAGTCGCAACGACGCTCAGTTTTTAGTTCCATGTCCGGTAAATTGGCTTTAATATCGCGATTTGCAAACATTTTATCGCGGAATTTTTTACCTTCTACATTTTCATAACGAGTGTAAAAAATCTCATCTTCACTTTCTTTTGATAATGGCATCAAATGGGAAAGATTGAGATTGTGAAATCTGTAGTGGCGCATCACATCAAGAAACTCAATCAAGGCTTCATGATTGCTTTTAGTTAACACATAGGCTATCCCCGTTTTAGGTGTCGAAGACCGTACCTTTTTATGATAATCAGAAAAATACTGGAAGGTCTTTAAAAGCTGCTCCTTTAATCCCTGAGTCTCTTCATGATACTGATCAGCAGAAAAATATACGGCCCCAAAATTTTCACAAAGAATTTTTGCCGTTGCTTCCGGCATAATCCCATTACTGGTAATCAAAAGTCGGTAATCTTTAAACAAATCGACCGCTTCCTTAAAATGCGGATAAATAGTGGGCTCACCAATCCCGCCAAAAAAAATCTCCTTAACCGTTCCAATCTCATCAATCTGCTTTTTAAGGGTTTTGAGCATTTCAAAATCCATATCTTCTTCAACCGTCTCCCAGCTGTGTCGGAAACACATACGGCAATCCAGATTACAGCGATTGGTCAATTCAATATACACGCGATTTAATTCCATATTTCCCCTTTGTCCCATTTTTTAAATTTTAATTACAGCTTTAAACAGAACCACTGTTTATTTCATAACTGCTGTAATTGTGTAACAGCTTTGATCACTTTTCTTATAATCGCGCAGTTTTCCCAGTTCCACGCTTAAATCTTCATCTTTGGCCAGATCTTTTTCAAAGACATCGACCAAAAAAGGATATTCTTCAAAAACTGATGGACTGATCTTGTAAAAGTTAAACTTGTTTTCTCGATGACTCTCCAGAAAACCCATTTTATTCATCTGACGCAAGTGTTTTGATAAATTCGACTGTGATATCTCTAAAATATATTCGATTTCGCAGACACAAAGTTCTTTTTCATACAGCAAATTTAAAATCCTTAGTCGATTTAAATCTGATAAAACTTTAAACACTTCTATTATTTTCATTTTCACGCTCATCCAATCTTAATTAATTCATGAAATCAAGACACCATCCACCTCTGTACAATTTCATAAAAAGAAGGTCAACCAAAAATTCACATCACTTTTCAGTTATATGATATTTAGCTTGCTTAACCTTGTCAACAAAAATTTGACTTTATTGCCTGATTATCGCTTGGAAAAGCTATAATATTCACCAAATTTTTATCAATCATTTCAATTGACTTACCAAAAAATCATATTATATAATTATATCATTATTTAATTTATTTTTTATTTAATTGAAAGGAGTATGACATGAGCATATACCTTGATAATGCTGCAACTTCGTTTCCTAAGCCTCTGGGCGTTGCCGAAGCCGTCTATGATTACATGGTTAACAATGGTGGTACCTCAGGGCGGGGTGCCTATGAAAAAGCAATTCTTGCTGATGGGCTGATTTACCGAACCAGAAAACTGCTGGCCAGACTTTTTAACCATCAGGATCCCAAAACCATTGTCTTTACCGCATCGGTTACCGAATCCCTAAACCTGGCGCTACAGGGAATACTAAAGCCTGGAGATCATGTTGTTACCAGTTCACTTGAACACAACGCAGTCTGGCGATGTTTAAAAACCCTGGAACAGGATCGAGGCATTTCAATAACACCGGTGGCTGCAAACCCAAACGGAGAAACAAATATTTTTGACGTTGAAGCCGCACTGACACCGCAAACCCGTCTGATCGTCTTTACCCATGCTTCCAATGTACTGGGAACCATCCAGCCGATTGCTCAAATTGGAGCATTAGCACGTCAAAGAAATATTCTTTTTCTGGTCGACGCCGCCCAATCCGCTGGTGTTCTGCCTCTTGATGTTCAAGGCCAACACATTGATCTGTTGGCCTTTACCGGGCACAAAAGTCTCTTAGGCCCCATGGGCACTGGAGGACTGGTTGTCAACTGCGATGTCGATATTCATCCCCTGGTATCCGGTGGCACTGGTGGTGACTCGGCCTACGAATACCAGCCCAATTACTACCCTAATCATCTGGAAGCCGGTACCATGAATGTCAGTGGTATCATCGGGCTAGGAGCTGGTCTTGACTTTATTTTGAAAACTGGTCTTGAAAATATTGCCGCCAAAGAATCAGCACTTCTGACTTATGCCTTGGAACAACTGAGAACCGTTGCGGATATTGAGATCTATGGTCCCCAGGATCCGGCGAAAACGGTAGGGGTCATTGCTTTCAATCTTGCTGGTGAAGCACCAGAGGAAGTCGCCTATTTTCTGGATCAAGAGTGCCAAGTCATGATCCGTTCCGGTCTTCACTGCGCACCCAGTGCACATCGACTGATTAATACGGTAGAACGGGGAAGTTGCCGAATCGGCATTGGATATTTTAATGAGAAAGCGGATATTGATACCCTAGTCCAAGGGCTTAATGCCTATCTAAAGGAGAAGAAATTATGATTCTATCATCAATCAGTCTTTTATACATCAAGCCCTGTACCACCGGCGGCGGCCGAATCAAGTTTCGGGCTAAAATGAGCAACCCGGTTCCTGAAGTGATGCCTTATTTAAACAGCGTCATCAAAACCGGACTTTATATCCCTTCAGCTCAGACTTTCACCTATAAAATTGAAAATCATATCATTAACATCCACGACCAGAACTTGACCTGCACCCAACTGACCAATGAATCGGAATGTTATGAAATGATTGACCGATTATTTGATTTAATCAATGAAACCTGGGAAAATCGGGAAAATATTACGCCCAATGAAGAAACCCGTGAACGCCCCAATGCCATTCAGCTGTATAAACTGTTGCCATTAAAAAAAGGCTGCCATGACTGTTCACAGGCTTCCTGCATGGCATTTGCCTCCAAACTGATTCTGGGCACTGCGCATCTTAACGACTGTCCTCACTTAAAGGATGAAACCTTTGCCCCAAATTATCTGAGTCTGGAATCGCATCTGCAGCTTTTGGGTTACGAAACTGAATAAGGAGCATGAAATGAAAATCGATCATCGTGAATACTCAATGATCAAGTTTTACTTGAGTCCGTCTTTTATGCAGGCAAAAACCACCTTTAAAAATCTCGAAGTTTTCTTTCAATCTTTTGGCTACGAAGTTCATTCTCAAGAAAATTTCGATGCAATCCCTGCAGATCAACTAGATCTGCTAATTCGAAATAATACTCGTTTTGAGAACTTTGATGCCTTTATGTCCGCTGCATTGGATTATTCTTTTGAATCTCAACTTAAGCAGATTAAATTCTAACGCTTTTAAAATCAGATTGATCATCATTGTCAATAAAACTAAATTTTTTATATCGCAAGCAAATGTACTTAATAATATGATCTAATTTAGAGAAAAGAGGCAATAATGAACGCAAATGATATATCCGTGAAAATTTTTAAAGCGCTGGGGCATCCGGTCCGACTGAAAATCATCCAGTTTCTGCTATTAGAACCCCAATGCGTTTGTGAATTAAACACACTCTTCGATTTTAGCCAAGCCAATTTGTCCCAGCATTTAAGAATCCTAAAAGACGCCGGTATTCTTGAAAGCCAAAAAATCGGAGTCGAAGTCCATTATCGTGTCCGTCTTAAAGGTATCGAAAAACTACTGACGGCGATGGAATTAACAGCCGCCGAATATTTCAATCACATTCAATATTAAGGAGACATCAATGAAACATACTATTCTACCTTGCCCCGGCTCTTGCAATGTCAGCAAAATGACTAAAACCGTTGCAAAACATTTTGAAACAAGCGCCAAGGTTGTTCCCGAGATGACGACCGAATTTATCGATTCCATCACTGAAAATAGTAATTTGATCGCTTTGAACGGTTGCCCTGCAACTTGTGCCTCAAACCTTTATAAAAAGTTTGGCTTTGATACTTATTCCGAAATCACAATCACCAAAAATTTTGACATCGGGAATCAGAAAAAATATGAAAGCCTGGATAATCTTGAAACCGAAATTAATTATGTCAAAGCTGAATTAAACAAACTCTAAATTTCATACGCCTTTCTTCATAGCGCATATTTTCAGTTGCCAGGAAACAACCGGCAAATTCCCCACTATTTCATCAGTCAATACATAAAAGCGCTTTTTATGCGGTGGCTTTTTATTGTCTAAATTGGGGCAGAAGTTAAAAAAACGCTTAAAAGTTAAAGCCTCGCTGTAAATTGCGAGGCTTTAATGGGCTCTTTATTCAATTTTTTCGTGTATCTCTGACTTTGCTTACCCAATTTTCACGCCCTGAAAGAACCGCTTTAAAATAATGGCATTAAATAGATCCTTACATTTCAGCAGTGGTCTAAGCCACAACATCTACAATATTGCCATTAATCAGTCTGGCTAAAAACTCATGAACATCAGCTTCCGCATCGTCAATATCCATATTTTTCTTATTGGCCAGTGCTTGTATTAACTCATCAACCGTTAACCCTTTTTCCAGTTGCCCCCATAAATAAATAAATGCGCCATTAAGGGCTGTCAATCCTGAAACGGAACCATTCTCATAATCGTTTTTTGAGAAAATCCAGAATTCGCCGGCAAATTCGTTTAAAAAATACTCTTCTTTGATTGATATTGATTTAATTTTCATTTTAATTTCTCTCCAATTTAGTGGCTATAAAATATTTGTATCTGCTTCAATAATATTTTAATCTCTGCTTAATTATAGCATATCCTATGTATCATAAATCCACAATTTTTTAAGGCTTTCAGTTCAATTTTCTCATATTTTCAGGGTCTAATTTAAAATCTAAACCCGGCAATTATCTTTCTTTATCCCACATTCGAGCTAATTAGATTTCCCAGCTTTTAACACAAATTTCACTACCGACTTTAACATCGGCCAATGATTTTTCTTGTGCTCTTTGCTTGCTCATTATCATTTCTAAATAGTTTGACATATTTTCCAAGTATTGCTATCATTATGGATAATATATTTGTCAATATAACAAGCAAACTATGAAAGGATTCTATTATGAAAAAGGAAGATATTCTTGCCAGAAGCAGAGAATCGATCAATGATGAGGGCTTCGAACAAGCTGAAAACCTTGGCCGGAAAATCGGCTTCATCATTTTTTGTCTCTTATATATTTTTATAATCGTATTCAATCTTTTTTGGGGGGAGGCTGTTGTAAACCACGCCGTTTCATCCCTTTTCTGGGCGTTTTTCGCTTCAGAAGGCTACGCTAAGTACCGTTTTTCCAAGCAAAGGACCTATCTCATTGTGACAATTGCCGGGGGACTTTCCTCTTTATTATCTCTTGTCAACTTCATTTTGGATACAATAGGGTAGCTGCTATGAAAGATGACCTGATCCTGAAAAACCGATTAAAACCTGCCAGAGCCGAGAAAAATATGACTCAGACCGACCTGGCCGATCTGATTGGTGTCTCCCGAAATACCATCAGTTCAATTGAAACCGGCCAGTTCAACCCCACAGCCAAACTCGCTTTAGTGCTTTGTATTGCTCTGGATAAAAATTTTGAAGAGTTATTTTATTTTGAAGAACAATCCTTCTGACCGCTAATGAAAGTGAATTAAAAATGAAAAATAAAGAAGACCAATTAAGTTTAGAAATTAAACAGCTGAAATTCACCACTGGTCTGGCTAAAGCCCAGTTACTTGATGCCCAAAAACAAAATGAAGCCAACATGGTTGCTATTAGAGAAGCCCAACAGGAAGTACGGGAAAATACCGCTCATAATATTGGTAATTTGTGGAATTCGGATAGTTATGAAGCCCTGATTGAATTGAGCCAAACGATCAACCCCGTCAATCAGAAGCTGGCTGACTATGAAGCTGGCGAAAAAAATATTGCGCGGCTAAAAAAAATTATCGGCAATCCTTATTTTGCCCGGATCGATTTTCAGTTCAGCGACCAGGACCACCCCGATTCATTTTATATTGGGCAATCTTCGCTAAAAGATGAAGACACATATAAGATGTATATCTTTGACTGGCGATCTCCCATTGCCAGCGTTTTTTACCGCTTCTCGCCCGGCCCGGCTCATTACGACGCCCCAGTGGGCAGAATTGCAGGTGAGCTTTCTTTAAAACGGCAATTTGAAATAAAAAATAGCAGGTTAACCTATTATTTTGATTCTGATGTGCAGGTCCTTGATGACTTTTTAAGAAATCTTTTATCGCAAAACACCACCGCCAAAATGAAAACCATCATCTCTTCCATCCAGAAGGAGCAGGATGTGGCTATCAGAGACCTGACCAGCTCGGTCCTAATTATTCAGGGTGTAGCCGGCAGCGGCAAAACCTCCATCGCTTTGCATCGGGCTGCTTATTTGATGTACCAAGGGCTGACTCACAAGCTGCACGCCCGGAATATTTTAATCATTTCGCCCAACAAAGTTTTTGAGCACTACATTTCCAGTGTCATACCCGATCTGGATGAAGAAAATGTAGTGACCTCGGTCTTTGATGAAGTTCTATCATTAATTCTTGATGAAAAGAAATTTGAGCCTAAATTCAGTTATCTGGAAACACTTCTATCCGACCACTGCAAACGGCCTATGATGCGAACCAGTCTCAACTTTAAATGCTCACAAACTTTTATGACCATGCTTGATCGGCTGATCCTGCAAATTCCCGAAAAATGGATGAAAATCAAGGAAATCCGCTTCAAAAAAGAAGTGATTGTCAATAAAAAGGAAGTACAACGGCGTTTATTTGAAAATCATGATACACCGCTAAAAATCCGGCTCAAATATCTTGAAGAATTTATCGATGAAACGATTTATGAGCGCCGAAATTTCCACCCCAATGAACAGCTGATGAAAACCCTGATGTCTTTTTCAGAATTCAATATTTTAACAGTCTATCAGCAGCTCTTCAAAAACAAAAACTATTTTTATAACCTGGCCGAAGGACTGGTTCTGCCAGAAAACATTGAAGCGATTCTTGACAATACCCGTGACAGCTTTTCAAATCGCGCTATCGCTTACGATGATGCCGCGGCACTGGCTTACCTCTACCTGAAAATCAACGGTGCCAGTGAATACCAGGCTATCAGACAGGTGATCATTGATGAAGCCCAAGATTATTATCCCATTCACTTCGAGATCATGAATTTGCTCTTTAAGAAAGCTAAACTGACCATTCTTGGCGACATCAGTCAGACCATTGAAAAAGATGAGGGACTTGACTTTTATCATCAGATTGAACAAATTTTCAATCGCAACAATACAAGTCTGGCCACGATGAACAAGTCCTACCGCTGTACCAATGAAATTTTAACCTTCGCCGCAAAATTTCTGCACCAGCAGATCTCTATCGAAAGTTTTAATCGTCAGGGCGATGAACCGCAAATTTCAACAGCCAAAGACACTGAAAGTCTATTGAAAATGCTGCTGGATGAGAGCCGTCTCGGCCTTGAAAAAGGCTATCATTCCATTGGCCTGATCTGCAAAACTCAGAAAAATGCTGAACTGCTTTTTAATGCCTTAAAAGACCAACTTGAACTGCACCTGATTACCGATGAAATGGATACAGAACTCAAAGGGATCTTTATAATGCCAATTTATTTATCTAAAGGCCTGGAATTTGATGCCGTTCTTTTATGTGATGCCAGTGTCGAAAACTACAGCGACACGGAAGACAAAAGCCTCCTATACATTGCCTGCACGCGGGCTCTCCACCGGCTCCATATATTTGCCGAAGGAAAACTCAGTCCTCACTTTTAATGTTTGGAATCAAGGGAAAATTCCCTTGATTCAGTGTGTAGACAAACCCCGCACCGACCAATTGGATTTCGCTGTCTACGCGCGGATTCGTACAGTTGCCCAATTTGAAATCGCTAATAATAGGCATTTTCCAGCAACTGTTCGCCCCGAGGCAGACAGCCGAAAAGCCAATTGTCGGTGCTCAGGTATTCAACATTAACTTTGTCTTCAGTCTAAATCAAGGGAAAATTCCCTTGATTTCTTCGGCATAAATCAGTCTTTTAAGGGCTACAATATAAGCGGCCATTCGCAGGGTGCAGCCACATTTTTTTGTTTCTGCCAGCAACTCTGTAAATGCCTCAGTCATAATTTTCTCAAGGGTTTCTTTAACTTCATCCCGACCCCAAGTCAAGGACTGAATATTTTGAACCCACTCAAAGTAGGAAACAATCACCCCACCACTATTGGCAAAAATATCCGGCACAATTGTGATCTTTCTTCTTTCAAGTATTTTGTCGGCTTCAAGTGTCGTTGGGCCATTTGCCCCCTCAACAATATATGAACATTTAAGCATTTCAGCATTGTCTTCATTAATCTGGTTTTCCAGCGCTGCTGGAATCAACACGTCGCAAGGACAGGTTAAAACTTCATCATGCGAAATATGCGAAACCCCATCTGCCTGATAATCTTTTAAATAGTTGCCTTTAATTTCCAGAAATCTGGATATTTCATCGGCATTCAGGCCCTTTTCACAATATATCCCTCCGGAAACATCACTCAAAGCAATAATCGTGGCATTACGGTGAAAGAGAATCCGAGCTGCATTCCCTCCTACATTACCCATTCCAGTAATGGCAAAGGTAACATCCTCAAAAGTCTTATCATCCTGCGCCAGAATTAATTTGGTGCTGATGGCAACGCCGCGACCGGTTGCCGAATTTCGACCCTTTGACCCGCCCAGCTCCACCGGTTTACCGGTTACCACCCCGGGGCAGGGTTTGCCTTTCAGCATACTGTATGTATCTAAAATCCAGGCCATGGTCTGGGCATTGGTATTGACATCAGGCGCCGGAATATCCGTATCAGCCCCGATTAATGGCTCGATAGCAAAGGCATAGCGTCTGGTCAAACGACGCAGCTCACGATACGACAACTCATTGGGATCAACCCTGACTCCGCCTTTTGCCCCGCCATAGGGTATATTGACCACAGCGCACTTTAATGACATCCAGGTGGCCAAAGCTTTAACCTCATTTAAATCGCAATCCTGGTGAAAACGAATCCCGCCTTTAAAGGGCCCACGAATATTGGAATGCTGAACCCGATAGCCTTCAAAGACTTTGATATCGCCATTATCCATTTCAACCGGCAAGTAGACTTTGGTTTCTCGTTGGGGATTTTTTATAATCTCAAACATATACTTGTCCATCTGGCCAATTTCCATTGCCTGGGTCATTACATCAACTACGTTTAAATAAGGATCGTAAATTTTGCTCATGCTCATCTCCTGTGATTCATACTTTTTTTAACACAGAACAATCATAATCCCGATGGATAGTTATTGTCAATTATTAAGTTTATAACCTTTTTGCAGAATTATTTTAAGCTCAAATCCTTATTTATATAAGTTTAAACGCTTTTTATGTTAACATTATAAAGCTGGTATTGGTCCTTTCTGAATCCAGACAATAATAAAAGCAACCGCATTTCTGCCAGTTGCTTAAAAATACATATTGATTTAATCAATTACCCTTATTAGAATTTAACCGCCTTATTCAAAAATGATAATTTTTCGGTTTAGTCTATTTAGCTTGTTTTATTTCAAAATATACCCGATCATCACAGTCCGGACATTGCAGCAGCTGCTTGTTGATTACACCTTTTCTGGCGGCGTAAACATAAGGAAAAACCGCATTCATCGCCATCATACAAAAATTACCACTTTTTTCCTTGTCGATAATCGGTCCGTTAAAAATAATTTCATCGCCAACTCTATAGAAAGGACATCCCGATGTCTGTACCACCAATTTTACCTTTTGTTCCATTATGCACCTCTTCTTTGATTACGCCTGTCAATAAATATTTACCATACTAATCAGCGTATATTTTGTATTTATCTTACTAGAAGGAATTATAAGTGCGTCACCAAGCCCTTGTCAATCATTAAGTTTATTACATTTATACTTAACTTTTTTTCGTTATTTCACCTTATTCATTTAGCTTTTTTGCAATTTTATTTAATTTTATTAAGTGCTTCTAGACATCATTTTTAATCATTACCAGCCCTCACTGACATGTTTGAGCGTTTTTCGATTAGACCTAGTCCAAGAGTTCCGGCAAAACTTTACTAACAAATACTGCTGCTATTTTGGGATCAAACTGCGAACCAGAACCTGTTTCAATTTCTTTTACCGCGGCTTCTTTCAATAATCCAGTGCGGTAAGAACGGTCACAAGTCATGGCGTCATAGGCATCGGCCACACCAATAATCCGGGCTTCCAGAGAAATCTCTTCGCCCTTGAGACGGCGGGGATAACCAAGCCCATCCCACCTTTCATGATGTTCCAACACAAAACCAGCAATTTTTTCAAATTCCTCCGAGGCCCGCAAAATTCGGTAGCCAATCTCCGGGTGTTTTTTCATCGCCTCATACTCTTCTTTATTTAGACTCCCCTTCTTATTTAAAATCCATTCTTCAATCCCCATTTTCCCGATGTCGTGCATCAGCCCGGCCAGACCAATTTGTGAAACCCGGTCGGGACTCAAATCCAATTTCGTGCCAATCAGCGTAGACAATTGACTGACCCGTTCAGAATGGCGCATTTCACGGTTACTTTTTTCAAACAGCATATTCATGATCAGATGGATTGTTTTATTTTTTACACTGCTGCTTTCATAAAGCTTTTGCTGGTACATATCATTTTCAGCTTGCCGATAAATCGTCAAAATTTCTTCTTCCGGCTTTGTTTTAGTCCCCCGGCCAAAAGAAATCGATACATGACTGTTTTCAACATCCCGGGAACTGCTTATGCCTCTTAAATTTTCGATTATTTTTGCAGCTTTCATTTCATCAGTGCGTGGTAAAACCAGCATGAATTCATCACCACCCAGACGGGTCGCAAAACCTTCGTCAGTGCGGCCGGTCTCAATAATTTCAGCTGCCATTTTTAAAAGCTGATCTCCCATCTGGTGCCCCAAGGAGTCGTTAATCAGTTTAAGTCCATTGACATCTGCCATGATCAGCGATATTGGCAAGGACGCCAGCTGATCCAGGCGCCTCAGTTCTTCTTCAAAGTAGCGCCGGTTATACAAACCTGTCAAATGATCATGATAAGAGATATAGCGAATGGCCTGCTCATCACTTTTTCTTTCACTGATATCGGTCGTCACAATGGCACACTCATTCTTACGTGGAGCATAAAAAAACAGATCAAAATATTTCCCCAGCCGTTTGAAAAAAATTTCCGTTTTTTTTTGCTGACCGGTTAAAGCTACCATAAAAATCATTTCTTCAATTTCCGGATAATGAATTTTAACGATTTTTAATACCGACCGACCCAGCAGTTCATTTTTATCGCAACCTGTTGCTGCTTCAAAACTCGGATTGATATCAAGACAGATCAGATCATAACCAGAAGGTTTAACACACACCTCAATTACCACCAGCCCTTGGGTCATTTGCGTGACCAGTAAGCGATGCATTTCCTCACTCTCTTTTAAGGCTAGTTCCGCTTTTAGCTTTTTTGTCTGATCTTCTAAAATATAAGAGTCAAAAGCTCGGAATTCATTAAAAACTGTATGGCTGATGCTTAAGTGGTATTCTTGAGAATCGATGTCCAGCATTAAAGATTCATTGCCACCTTTAAGCATCTGAATCAACTTTTTCTGATCTGGAAAATGTGCCAGTAAAATTTCAGCTTGCCGATTTTGGGCCACAATTTCAAAATTGCCTTCAATAAGCAGCGCCATTTCTTCAATCCCCGTAACCGTTTTCTTCCAGCGGCTGACCGAGAGATCAAGAAGGTCGTTTCTGACTTCGTTGATTCCCATCAAAGCAGAAATAATTAAAATAATCACTGCTGCTGGATCAAAATAAGTATCCCAGCCTATTAGAATAATCAATATGCCGATCCAACTCATCTGCATGATCATGAATAAAAAACGGAAATTTCTCTTTTCCCGGTTAAGTTTAGCTGTTCGCATTTTTTTGAAAAGAATCCACATTGTAAAAATCAGAAACAGAATGAAATATAAAAAAATAAGATAATAACCCCAGTTTTTTTGCGTTGCGGCGATGCTAAAGTTCCCCGCTGCAACCATTTCCAACTTAATGTAAACAAGATGATGGAGAGGATTGGTCAAATAAAGCAGCCACCACAAAAAAGAAGCGCTCAGTAATAAAAGATCCAGCCCCCTAAATTTCTTTAGTCCGGTAAAGGTCACCACAAAAAGAATTCCGAAGGACGGCACAAAAATAGCCCCCAGATAGGCGAGGCTTCTGAATCCCCGAAAAAGACTTTCATCGTTGGCATTTAGTGCCAGAAAATACCCCATTGCATAACAGGCCGCGGAAAACATGAAGCCGGAAAAATAGCGATACTTTTTTTCCGGATGCTGTTGATATAATCTAATTCCAATGATAATATAGGCAATTGCCGCCGTCGGCAGCACGAAAACAGCATAATCAACAAGAAGCTTAAAATAATTCATCTCAATCCTTAAATCATTAGTTGTTTAGTTTTGTATTATAACATACTAAAGTATAATTAACCACCCAATTTGATTGCACCCATTTGTCGTATTTCTGTCTGCTCCATTCCCTTTAACTCATATTTAACATTAACTTAACTTAAATTGCTTTGACTTAATCATAGCAATTAAGTAGAATACTCATGTATATCTATGAAAAAAGAGGATTAACGATGCAGAATAAAATCATCACAAAAATACGATCAAAAAAAACCACAAACACAACTCATCATAAAAAAACCTTCCTCAAAAACCATGATAAAAAGTCTTCTTCTGGTCGATTCAAAAAGCCCGGCCTCATCATGGAAATCTCATTTTTTAACGTTCTTATTCTATTGCTTTCCCTGTCACTGATCGGCTTGATTTCTTTTTATATCTGCTCCCATGCCATCATTGACTTCACCAAAGAAGATCTTCAGAAATACGCAGCCGAAAGCGCCGATCACGTCAGTGAAAAAATTGCCGGTGATCTGGCGTCACTGGAAACGCTGGCCACCCAATCCGAGATCATCTCAATGAACTGGGACCAGCAAAAGACGATACTTGCTGAACAGATCAATAGACTTAACTACAGCGATATGGCAATTATGGATTTAAGCGGTCAGGCTGTCTATGCTGGCTCCGGTGAGCATTTCCAGTCTAATCAGGAAGCGTATTTTCAAAGTGCGTTTAACGGCATTAGCACAATATCCGATCTTGTCCCAACCGAGACAGGTAACCTGGCTGTTTTTGAGCTTGTCCCGATCAAGAACAAGGGAACCGTAGTCGGCCTTTTAATCGGTCAGCGCGATCCATTCTTTTTGCAGGATCTGATTGAAAACATCAATGACGGCGGACGACAATACGGCTTTATCCTGACCCAGTCCGGTCACTTTATTGCTCATCCCAGTAAAGACTATATCAACAATCAGCTGACGATCAGATCGGATGAATCATGGCTTGATTTCTCCAATCAGTGGGCAGGAATTAACACCGCTTCCGAAAACGTTATTAGCTACAATCAGAATGATCGTATTCGTTATGCGGCGCTTTCTCCGATTATGAATACCAACTGGGTATTAGTGGTCGCTAAATATGAAGACTACGTGCTGGCGCCCATCATCAATCTGCGCAATATTACAATAATCACCGCCTTGGCTATCATCCTGATCGCCTCCCTGCTCTCCATCCTAATTGGCCGTCGGATGACTAAGCCGATTCTGATGGTTAAAGAGGCTGCCGATTCACTGGCCAGGGGTGATGTGAACATCAACCTGAAAACTAAACGCAAGGATGAAATCAGAGATCTGGTTGATGCCTTTCAAAAAATGGTCGATGGCCGTAAAACGCAAAATGAAATTTTGAGCCGCCTTTCCGCCGGAGATCTGAGCAGCCAAATCACGCCACTTTCAGACAAGGATATTGTTTCCTATGCCATGATCAATTTGACCGAAACTATCCAAGGGCTGCTCAAGCAACTTAATACAATGCGCAAGGCAACGGCTAACGGTGATCTCTCCCATCGTGGTGATGTCGATGCTTTTGCCGGAGAATTTAAAAGCTGTCTGGGCGGTATCAACGAAATCGTTGATAGTCTCGTCACCCCTCTTTACGAAAGCGCTCACATGATTCAGCAAATCGGTCAGGGCCAAATTCCACCAAAAATGACTGGCAGTCATCAGGGCGATTTCCAGCGTATGCAAGAAAATTTCAACGCCTGTATTGACGGACTCCAAGCGTTAAAACAAGGCGATCGTATCCTAAATCAAATGAGCTGCAATCAATTCTCCGATCGTCTGTCAGAAGACTATCATGGTATCTTTGGTTCTATTGCCACCGCCATCAATCTGGTGCAGGACAAACTTGTCCAGGTGGTTGAAATTTCTGATCATTTAGCTAAAGGCCAGATTAAAGATATCCCGCTCTTGGATGAACTAAAAGCTACAGGCCCTTTGTGTCAAGCTGACCAGTTAAACCCCAATTTGATCATGATGATGGATAATCTCGAGTATTTGTCCTGCGAAATTGGTAACCTGACTCAAAACGCCAAAGCCGGACAATTGGCCTACCGTGGTAAAAGCGAATCTTTCAACGGTGAATATCGGCAGATAATCAGCGGTATCAATGAAACACTGGATGCCATTGTAACACCAATTGAATCTGCCTCCCTGACCCTTCACCAACTGGCCAAAGGAAATCTGCAGGTTAAAATGGCTGGATCATATCCCGGCGATTACAGCATTATCCAGCGTGATCTCAATCATACCATTGATCAGCTCAACACTTATATTATCACAATTTCTTCTCTGCTTTCAGAAATTGGAAAGGGTAATCTTAATCTAGTCGTGTCGGGAATTGATCAGGGTGATTTTATCGCTATCAAAAGGTCAATTGAAACCATCATCCAGTCACTTAATCAGACTCTAGGCGAAATTAATGCTGCGGTAGTTCAGGTAAATCAGGGCAGTCATCAAATCTCCAGGGAAGCCCAATCCTTGGCCAGTGGAGCGCAGAGGCAAACCGCGGCTGTCGAGTCTTTATCGCGCTTCATTGTAGAAATGAAGCGGGAAACCATTGCCAATGCCAATAATGCCAATCAGGCCAATCGGCTCATTGACACGGTAGCGGAGTCCAGTCAGGCGAGTGACCTGCTGATGACCAGGCTAGATGATGCCATGCAGGCCATTAATCTGAACACTCAACATATTTCAGAAATCACCTCGCTGATTAACATGATTGCCTTCCAAACCAAAATTTTGTCACTGAACGCCGCTATCGAAGCTGCCCGCGCTGGTCAGCATGGCAAAGGCTTCTCGATTGTCGCCAACGAAGTACGAAATCTGGCTAACCGAACCAGCACTGCCGCTCAAAAAATCGAATCCTTGATCGGTGGATCAGTTGCCAAGGTCGAGGCAGGAAATCTGATTGTCAATGAGACCAGTAGGCATCTGAAAAATATTCACGATCACATCAGTATGGCTGCTGTGCAAATTGATCAAATCGCAAAATCGTCAGATTTTCGAGCTCAGGACATGAACGAAATCAGCCTCCAAATCGACGAAATCAAGTCCGTAACCCAGGCTAATGCCGCCGCATCCGAAGAAAGTGCTTCGGCCAGCGAGGAGCTTTTTTCCCAGGCGCAATTTCTCGAAGACATGATTCGGCAGTTTACTTTACTCGACAAATAGGACTTGTTTTTGGTGACAGTAAAATCTCTTAATTTGACCCTGACAGCTTGAGATTTTGTTTGAAAAATAGTATACTAGTTTAGCATAAAAAACTTGCGTTCAAAATTACTGTTTAAACCCTTTTGCAGCGGTTGACCTTTTGATTATACTCCCAAATTAGTATGTTCATGCTGGCAATCGTTTCACATTTCTCAATACAGGAGGTTTCAATATGGGATTAGTCACATCAAAAGAAATGTTCAAAAAAGCCTACCAAGGTGGTTATGCTGTCGGGGCTTTTAATGTTAACAATATGGAAATTATTCAGGGCATCGTCGAGGCCGCTGAAGCTGAAAAAGCACCACTGATTTTACAGGTTTCCGCCGGTGCCAGAAAATACGCCAATCCAGTTTACTTAATGAAACTGGTTGAAGCCGCAGTTGAAACAACTGGCCTGGATATTTGCCTGCACCTGGATCATGGTGCTGATTTTGAAATCTGTAAGTCCTGCGTTGATTCCGGCTTTACTTCCGTAATGATTGATGGTTCTAAATACTCTTTTGCCGAAAATCTGGCTCTAACCAAAAAAGTTTCCGAATATGCCCATGACCATGGGGTCGTGGTTGAAGCAGAATTGGGAAAACTGGCCGGCATTGAAGATGCAGTGAGTGTTGGTGATCGTGACGCCACTTTTACCGATCCCGACGAAGCCGTTGAGTTTGTCGAACGCTCCGGCTGCGATTCACTGGCGATAACCATTGGCACCAGCCATGGCGCTTTTAAATTTAAAGGTGAGCCAGAACTGGATTTCGAGCGACTCTATAAAATCAGCCAGTTATTACCTGACTTTCCACTAGTCTTACACGGCGCTTCATCCGTCCCAAAAGAATTTGTTGATCTTTGCAATCAGTATGGCGGTCAAATTCCTGGAGCCAAAGGCGTTCCTGAGGACATGCTTCGCAAAGCCGCAAAATCCGGGGTCTGCAAAATCAATATTGATACCGATTTACGGCTGGCTATGACAGCTTCGATTCGACAGGTTTTCACTGAAGATCCGGAATATTTCGATCCCCGCCAATATCTGGGACCTGGCCGCAACGCCATAAAAGCCATGGTCGCCCATAAAATAAAAAATGTCTTAGGCTGCAGTCATAAAGCCTAAACGCCTTTTTAAAAACAATAATCGCCATGATTATTGTTTTTTTTATGGATGTCATGTTATACTTTGATGATTCCATTTTTTACAGGAGAATTATGAAAGAAATTCAAATCACCAAGAATGAAAGCGCGCAACGTCTGGATCGCTTTCTTCAAAAACTACTGCCTAATGCCTCCAAAGGCTTTATTCAGAAGATGCTCCGAAAAAAAAACATCAAAGTAAATGGCCAGAAAGCCGAGCCTTCAACACTTTTAAAAATAGACGATTGTATCAGTCTTTATTTTTCAGATGATACCTTTGATAAATTTTCACGCTCAGCAAAAAAAAGCGACCATCCCTCGATGACTTCTTTAGGTGCTCATCTGCAAATAATTTATGAATCTGAACAGTTGCTGGTTGTTAATAAGCCTGCCGGTCTCTTGACCCAGCCGGACAAAAGCGGCCAAATCTCTTTAATTGATCAGGCTCTATCCTATCTGATTGACAAGAAAGCTTACGATCCGCAAAAGGAACTGACCTTTGTCCCGGCATGTGCTAACCGTCTGGATCGTAACACCAGCGGCATTGTCCTGATTCCTAAGGATTTTACAACCCTTCAGACCGTTAATCAGGCCATTCGTGAACGACAGACCAAAAAAATCTACCTGGCTCTGGTCGCCGGCAAAACCGACTCCATTGGAACTTGCCAGCATTATTTTGAAAAATCAGCGACAGAAAATCTTGCCACCGTTACCAGCCTTCCTGATGAAAATGGTAAACAACAATCCGTGCTGCTGACTTTTAAACGTTTGGCCAGCAATGAAAACACTTCGCTGCTGGAAGTTGACCTTAAAACGGGTAAATCACATCAGATTAGGGTTCAACTGGCTCATATTGGCCACCCCATAATCGGCGATCCTAAATATGGTGATACTTATATCAACCAGCACTTTCTCGATAATTGTCAGCTTAAATCGCAGCTGTTGCACAGTGCTACTTATTGCCTTAGTGATCAATGTTTCACTGCCCCAGTCCCCAAAATGTTTCTGGAGGTTCTTAAAAACCTTCATTATCAGTCGACACTGTTAAAGGAGTTGACCCATGGCTTACTGGAATAGTCGCGGACTGCGCGGCAGTCAGCTAGAGGAAAATATCAATATCAGCAACAAGATTTATCTGGAACAGGGTCTGGCGGTTGTACAAAAAATCCCCACTTCGATAAAACCAGTCGAACTGGATCCCGGCAAAGGCACCATCCGCCTTGCTTATTTTGAAGAAAAAAGCACCGTCGATTATCTTGGCAATGTCCAGGGTATCCCGATCTGCTTCGACGCCAAGGAGACCAGCCAAAAGAGTTTGCCAATTGCCAACATTCATGAACACCAGATGGAATTTATGGACGCCTTCAAGAAACAGGATGGTCTGTCTTTTCTGATTGTTCATTTTAAATTTTGTGACGAAATTTATCTGCTGCCTTTTGAACAGCTGAATAGCTTCTGGAAAAACGCCCAAAAAGATGGGCGAAAATCCATTCCCTATGCAGCTTTTGCGAAAATCTACCAGATTCATTCCTGTCACAATATCCTTGTTCACTATCTGCCCGCTCTCAATCAGTATTTAACCAGAAAGGACTAAAACATGAAAAAAATTGCCAGTTTTACCGTAAACCACATTGATCTACTCAGAGGAATTTATGTTTCCCGCAAGGATTTTTGCGGCGACCATGTTATCACAACCTTTGACATCCGGATGAAAGAACCTAATCGCGAGCCGGTGATCAACAACGCCGAGCTCCATACCATGGAACACCTGGGTGCCACTTACCTCAGAAATGACGAAGAACTCAGCGATTCAGTGGTTTATTTTGGCCCCATGGGTTGTCGCACCGGCTTTTATCTTTTAATGAAGGGTGATCTGACACCCACAGATGTGCTGCCGCTGATTAAAAACCTTTATCAGTTTATGGCTGATTTTGATGACGAAATCCCCGGCGCTTCGCCCCGCGACTGCGGCAACTATCTTGATATGAACTTGCCCATGGCCTGTTACGAATCAAAGAAATTTTTAACCGAAGTCTTGAACGTGATCAAACCGGAAAATATGGTTTATCCCGAATAAGAGTTTTAGCAAAAGGCCAAGCCATCAATATTCATTGATGGCTTGGCCTTTAATTTTTGATAAGCTTGATACAAGTAATTAAGTTTCATGGTTTGATGCTTAATGCATTTTTGCGCTCAGACAGTTGCCGAATCATAATCACTCAATTATTAATCAAGCATCTGAAGTCAACACTATTAATTGAAGCTTTAGCGTTTTCCAGTCATTTTCTGGAACTGTCGCTCCAGCCAGGATTTTTGCTCCTTCTTTTTCGTTTCATTCTCATCAGATAATTTATTAATCCGATTAACCCAACGTTTAGCCTCTAGGAGCATTTCCGAATTTTTAGGATCGGGAATCACCGCCGTCCATTCCTGAAACATTTTCCCATTTCGGGTCATGGCCTCATAGTTGATGGCCAGCACCTTGTAAGTCTGGCTACCATTATCATAGCTTTTAATTTTGGCTCTTGCTTTTGTCCATTTGTGAAAGCGTCCCATAATATAAGCTTCATCACTGCCAATTATGGCGACATAGGGTTTAATCATCGCACGATACTTAAAACTCTCCGGAAACACGATGGTCACCAGTAAAGAAGTAATCGCGAAAAACCCAAAAAACACAAAACTCAGCCAACGCATGTCCGCCGAAAGCAGGAAAAACAACAGCACTGATACAGCGACAATGATTAGTAAAAGAATCCCAATTCTTTTTTTATTGCTGGCCCGTTGCATCTGGTTAAGGTCACCGATAAACTCGGTATATTGCTTTTCATCATATTCCCAGTTCAGCAGTTGATCTCTGCGTTCTAAAAATTCTGTAAATTGTCGCGACCGTTTCCGGTAGAACATAAACATGCCCAGCGCAAAAATAATAACAATAATGCCAAAATACACAAAGTAAAACCGATAAAGGCTAATCGCCGTAATGAGCATTGGTACCAAAATCAGACATACACCAGCTAAAACACCAATCAGTGAAACAGTCATATTAATTTTTAGCGGGTTTTTAAATTCTTCCATTTTATCTCCTAAAATTCTTTAAACAGTTTTCGGACTTCTTCAATTTTTCCACAGGTCATGGCCCCTTCTGGACAGGATGCATATAAACAGCGGGGTCCGGCTTTAACAAACAATAAAGGTGCCACACGACGACATTCTTTAAGCATTGCAATCGCCAGGTCTCTAATTTCCCATTGGGCCCGGTTGCAGCATCGCTGATTAAAGAAATGCAACAGTTCTCTTGTATTCATGGTCATAACAATTTTCGTTTCGCAGGCATTAGGCAATACAAAACGGGCATCCTCGATGGCCTTTTTCTCGGCCAGATTTTTTGCTGTTTTCTCCGATACACCTTCATTTAAAAGGGTTTCCATATGAGTTTTCATCAGCTTATCAGCCAGTTGATCATAGGTCCTTTGAGCATTTTCCATACCTTCGACAAAAATTTTTTCACCTTCGGGAATTGCCTTGATTTCCGGGGGATCACATAATGAAATTGGTTTTCATTAACATATCGCTGTGATTTCTGACTAAAACTGGCTAAGCGGTGTCTAACCAGCTGATGGGTTAAAGAACGGCTGACCCCTTCAATTGCAAAGGTGAAGTTAGCGTGTTCGATGGGTGAAGCATGTCCCATTCCCATTAAGCGGTTTAAAAACTTTTCCACATTTTCGGCGGTTAAATCCTCCATAATTTCATCGGCTCCAGCTGTCGAATAACAGAGTTTAGCGGCGGCGGCCACCAGCTTTTCCGGTTCCGGCGTATGCTGAATCAAACTTACTTTTAAACGTGTCTCCATTGAACGCTCCTTTCATTCTTTCGAATATCTGATTATTATAACACTTTTTCACTTGCTTCGCCTATATTATTCAAAGGGATTAATAAAGATTATCGCAATAATTATATTCAGCGCTTTTTCCCACTCTTTACCAATTCTTTTCTCAAGACAACAACTATTTTCATTCACGGCATAATAGATTAGGACTATAATGATAAGCATATTCTTAGCTTAACCACGGAGGTGACAAAATGCTTGGCGATCTTGATACAACACCTGAACTGCTGAAACAGTTTGAATTCAAAACAGGGGAAAAGCACAAATATCTTGGTGACTATTATTCTCTCTCTGTAAACGAAACCCCCGAAACCGGGGTCGTGATAGCGCAAAATCGGATCATCCTTAATGTTAATGACAGCAGATCTCTAAAACATAAAGAATTTGTTCTGGATATGTGGTACCGTGAACAGGCTCGCGACATCTTTGTCGATGCCCTGGCTCAGGCCATCGTCAAGGCTGCGCCCTATAATCTCAACGTCCCTGATCTCAAAATCTACCGACTGGACTCCCGCTGGGGTGCCTGTTCACCAAAATATAAACGGATCATCTTAAATCTGGAACTGATTAAAACACCAAAAGAGTGTATCGAATACATCGCCCTTCACGAAATGCTTCACTTTACCTACCCTAATCACAACCTTTCTTTCTATGGCGCTCTGGGCAACCTGATGTCTGACTGGAAGGAAAGAGAAGACCTCTTAAACCGCAAATACCGTCTAACGTAAAAAGCAGGGGTTTCCCCCTGCTTTTTCTTATGATTTGGCTGTGTTTAACTGTTCGCTTTTTCTTTTAGCCAGTAAAACCAATACCAGTGCGCAAATATTAATTCCAACAGTTATCATAAAGGCCAGATCATAACCGCTGGCGCCAACTGCAAAAGCGGCAATTTGCGGCCCAATAATGGCGCCAACTGATAATCCGGTCATCACCACACCATAATTCATTCCCATATTTCGAACCCCAAACAAATCGGCGGTAATTGAAGGGAATAAGCCAAAAACCCCACCATAAGAGGCGGCAATCAGGCAAATAGCTGCTAAGAACAGTGGCAAAGCACTGGTTACAACCAGTAGAATCAACCCAACACTACTAAACAAAAACATCATCATCAAGGTCTGGTAGCGTCCCAGTTTATCGGAAACCATTCCCCAAAAGACGCGTCCGGTAGCATTGGCCAGACCGATAAAACCAACAGCAAAAGCGGCTTCCTCCTGAGAGAGTCCCACCTTGGCCTGACCAATCGGCGAGGCCTGACTAATAATCATGAGTCCCGAAATACAGCCCAGTACCATCAAGATCCAGATCATATAAAAATCGGACGTTTTTAACATTTCCTTGGTAGCAAGTTCTCGTTTTCCACTTTGATCAATGCTTTCAATTACTGCTTCCTCTTCCGGTGGTGAACTCATCAATAATCCCAGAACCAGAATCACCCCGGAAAAAATCAGTCCTAAAATCTTGAAGGTGCCCAATACCCCCTGACTACTAATGAAAGAAACTGCAACCGGTGCAAAAATGATTGATCCAGCGCCAAATCCACCTGCTGTTAAACCGCCAGCCAAACCTTTTTTATCGGGAAACCATTTGACTGTATTGGAAACAGTGCAGGAATAGATCAGGCCGATTCCGCTGCCAGCAACCAGTCCGTAGGTAAAATAGAGGGCCCCAATACTTTGGATCATGCCGCTTAAAAAGATTCCAGCCCCAAACAATACACCACCAGTCATTACAACCCCGCGTACGCCAATTTTTTTAACCAGGCGTCCGGCCACGATCATGGCGATGGGCAATACTGCCAGATTTATGGTAAATACCAATGAAGCTTGTGACGCTGACCAGCCAAAAGTTTCCATCAGCGGTTTTTGAAATACGCTCCAGGCATAGGCAAAACCAATACAAAGATTAATCATTACGCTGACAATCAAGATCATCCATCTATTTTTTTTCATCTCTTTTCTCCTATGTAGACAACTTCCAATCATCTAAATTAACAATATTACCTTCAGTTAAGCGAATAATTTCGTCCAGTGACGAATCCTCATCAATTTCAATCAGCTTCAAACCATTTTCAACGACATCAAATACGGCTTTATCGGTAATAATGGTATCCACCACTTTTAATCCGGTCAATGGCAGACTGCATTTATGGCGAATTTTGGGCTTTCCATGCTTATCTATATGGGTCATGGCGATAACCACCCGCTTGCAGCCATAAAGCAGATCCATAGCGCCTCCCATTCCGGTTAGTAGCTTTCCGGGGATCTTCCAGCTAGCAACGCTTCCTTCCTGATCTACTTCCAGCGCCCCGACCACCGTCATATCAATATGTCCGCCACGGATCATACTAAATGAAGTCGCAAGATCAAATACCGCCCCACCAGGCAGAATGGTAATTGGTTCTGTTCCAGCATTAGTCCAATCCGGATTCGATTCCCCACGTTTTGGCGACTTGCCAAAAAACAAACCTCCATTTTCAGTCTGCAGGATAACTTCCATTCCCTCGGCAATATAATTGGCCGAAAGGGTCGGAATACCGATTCCCAGATTAACAACCATTCCGTCTTTAAATTCTTTGGCAATCCGTTTTGCAATGCGTTCTCTTCCCATTTCAACCTCCTATATTTTATTTCCAGCGATCCACATTTCTTCATAAATCGCTTTTCGTTCCTCAAAGCTATACCCCTGAACATAATAATCCACAAAAATCCCCGCGGTTCCCACTGCTTCATTTTTAATTTCGCCAACTTCGACGATTTCTTCAACTTCTGCAATCACGATATCAGCGGCCATGGCCATGACCGGATTGGTGTTAGAGATGCCATGGTATTCAAGATTTCCCATTTTATCACATCGTGCGGCTTTAATAATGGCCACATCTGCCTTAATCGGTTTAAATAAGAGATAGTCCTTTCCGTCAACGACAATTTTATCGGCCATATCTTCGACTTCCGTTCCCAGTCCTACCGGTGTGACTACTGCCCCCAAGCCAGCGCCCGCTGCCCGAATACGTTCAATAAAGGTGCCCATGGGACTTAAATCCAATGAGACCTCTTCTGCAACAATTTGTTTGATCAGGTTGGGATCGGTTCCCACGTGCGAGGTGACATACTTTTTGATCTGATGATTAAGTACCAACTTCCCGATATCAACGCCGCCGCCCCGATAACCTGCACCGACACTGATTACTGTCAAATCTTTTATGTTTTTCGCAACGATTTGATCAATCATCACCAGGGGAACGCCGGCTCCCAGAAAACCGCCAATCATCAGCGAATTTTGGTCTTTAATTTTTAATACTGCTTCTTCCGGTTTAATTTGAATTGCCATAATATACTTTTCCTTTCCTGATATTCAAATCACCCTGTTTCTTGGTTTTTAAAATTTACCACGAAAGTCAACTTTTACCCCTATCATTTTTTAACCAATAATGATAATTTCTTAATCATCAGACTATAAAACTAACCTTATTATTATTAAAACTAGCTTTTATTCAGTTCCAACCCTTATTAACTCCAATATAGTCACCTCCTATATAAGCTTTATACCTATTTCTAATTGTTTAAAGCAGTCTTTAATATTTTAGTTTAAGCTTTTTAAAGTTTTAGTGAATTTATGTCTAAGTATTTCATTTTAATCATCATTGTGAATTTTAAACATATTTACATTTATTATTCCACATTTTAGTTTATATAAATACATCCCAAAGCATCTGCCATATCACCGAAATACACCATCACACTAAAAATAACCACCTAATCGCAGTTATCATCATTGTTTATAGACAAACAAGCGTTTTCAGTCATTTCAGCAGCTTGATTTTTTTAAATGACAACAGCTAGCGATCAAAATTCTTTAAATACAGCTCAAAAAATACAAAAATGCGCGGCACAATCAAGAAAACTTGATGAAACCACGCATTTTAAGGCTATGTTTTATAATTATTGCTTCTTTCTAATAGCAGTAGATGTTCTTTAATTAAGCTTCCCCCGCCATAACCGCCAACCTGACCACCACTTTTTATCACCCGGTGACAGGGAATGATGATTGGCAGGGGATTATAATGATTGGCTGATCCCACCGCCCGATAGGCTCGGGGATGATCTATCATTTGAGCCACTTCTTTGTAAGAAATTGTTTTGCCGTAAGGAATTTTTTGCAGACTTGCCCAAACCCTCATCTGAAAATCAGTTCCAACCAAGCGCATTGGCAGATCAAAAGCCTTTCTGCTGCCCTTGAAGTATTCTCCCAGCTGCGTACTTGCTTTTTTAATCGTATCAGAGTCTTTCAATTCTTCATCAGCAAAAACGCGATCTTCATGGAAGGTAATTCTAATTAAGTCTCCCGCTTCTTCGACGATTTTAATCCTGAATTGCGGCGCGTTAATAAATGCTACTTTTTTCATGGACAAACCTCTACACATGCATTTTCTTTTTCAGCTTTTCCAGCGTTTTTTCCGACAAACGGTGATATATGACCTGTAGAATTAAAATAATCACAACCCCCGAAATACCAACAATCAATGACCAGGTTAAGCGAATATGACCAAGGAAATGAAGGCTCAAAATCCCATCAATCCCGATCGATAAAACTATCAGAAACAAAATCAGGCTGGTCGGGATGAAAATAAGCTGACTTTTGTTGCGGGTATGTTTTAAAACTTGTCTGAAAAGGCAGATGTCCAGATAAAAAAGGGTTAGAATCGGCAAAAAGAATTCCTGGTACCAGTTCAGCTGACTTCCAGTCAGCTGATAGATAAAATAACCAAATATCAGCAAGGTCAGGTAAGCACCCAGAAAATTTTTCCAGGCCTTTAGGTAACCCATCGCAAAAAAAACCAGAGCAAAGATGGTAATAACCGACAATCCCAGATACTTGATAAAGCCAAGCCAGGGATAAACCGCGTAAATAACCATAATAATCATTAACAGACTCAGGGCAATGATGCCAATCGAAAAAAATGCCTTATTCTTTTTTTCCTGATGATCTTCCGGATAGGTATTAATCGCCTGGGGATACTTCTGATTATCGGGATTACAAACCTCACCAGTATCGGGTATAGGAAAATCACACAGGGGGCATTTACGCACGTCACATTCAACCTGCACCCCGCATCTTGGGCAATAAGCCATCGACTCACCTCTTATTCGTTTCAATTTTAACTGGAATGCCAAGCTCCCGGATTTTTGTAAAAAACAGTCTCTCAATACTTGTATTCGCTGAAGTTTTTCCAAATGACAGGGCAATCTGATTCTTATATGAGATCATGACCAGTTTTAGACGACTTTCAGAACTTGGCGCTGGAAAGACCTCAATACTGTCAACCAGCCCTTCTATTTCTGTTGGTAGCCGGACAACGCCCAAATTAGAAAGACCGCTGGTGTATCCTTTTTCACCATATAGTTTATAGATAACGGGCATTGCAATTTTCTTAATCCATAAGGGAATGACCCGTAAAACAATAAATTTTTCATTGCGGATATTACGGGAAATATAACGATAAATATGTTTTTTATTCATGTACAATCCCATATAACCTTTGATCTGATCAATGATTTCTTCCCGGCTGTAATAGCCAAGCGACAGATCCAGATCTGGACTCAGGCTGATAAAAAAATTACGCAGGGTAATGGAGGAAAACATCTTTCGCAGATCCACCGGCAAGTTGATGGCGATCCGCTGCCGCCGCTTCTGGCGTTCAGTCAGACTCGAATTTCTGATGTAATCCTGGATGCTTTCCATATATAAAGCCAGAAGGTACTGGGTAATGCTACATTTATTTTCCTTTGCCAGACGATAAACTGGCTCCAACGGAATTTTGCCAGTCAGCAGCAGATATTCTCCCTTATTTAAAAGTTCAAAATCAAAGTGATAGACTTTTTTAATTCCTGAAGGCGGTGGCACCTTTTCTTTATAATACACTTTGAAGGAATCTTCAAATTCCCGAGGATCCACCTCTGAGTCCAGATCCTTGGCAATGCCAATCTCAGCCGGAATAATTCCTTTTTGCAGTCGAAAATATTCAATCAGCAAAGTCTGCAGAAAGATTATTCCGCCGCCGCCATCACAGAGGCTGTGATTGAATTCAACGTGAATATAGCGTTTAAAATACAGAACCCGAAAGGGAAAAGTTTTCCCTTGGCGCTGGCGCATATTTTTGCAAGGGTAGTAGGATTCCGCCTCAACTTCCGGCTTCTTTTCTGTATGCTCGTAATAATACCAGAAGAAACCGCGTTTGAGGGTCACCTGAAAATAAGGAAAGCGTGTGATCACATGATCCAGAGCCTGCTGGAGGATCTGCGGATCTACATCCTCAGTCAAGCCGGCGCTCATCCGATAAACAGCTGACATCCGGGAAGACGCAATGGCGGTATAAAGGAATCCGGCATTATCCAAGGCATAAAAACTGTGTTTTTTCTTTTCTGTCACGCTACTCATCCACCCCCCCGCAGAAAATATTTACGGAACTGAAATATGAAGCTGTCAAAACGATCAGAATCAACACTTATTTCAATTTCCACGCAGTTCATTTTAATACTACCGGTACTTTCAAAATATTCCGGCAGAATCTCGGCCTGCCAGTCGCTGCCAAAGTAACAGCTGTCTAAACTGCCTTCTGACAGCTTATCAAAATACCTGATAAAATCCCGTCTGGGGATACCTCGCATTTTAAGTCGCTTTGTTTTTTTCACTCTTGCTCCTCATTTCTTAAAATTATTCTATCATATTCTGTCAGTGCTGACTATCCCCAGCCGGGCGAATCTTAAGTTTCTTATTTTTACAATATAGTTGGATTTAAGCAGGCCTTCCAAGTAAAATCTATGATACTTTTTTGACAATTTCGCCAGCATTTGCGAATTACATTTCTTTTTCAGCAAGCATTATATTACTCTTGTAACTCCTTTACAATAGTGATAAAATACGTCTAGTTAAATATAGACAGAGTAGGCAAGATGCGTAAAGTGTTAAGGGATGGGAAGTTGCCCTTAAACGAAATGAACTCATTGCGATATCTTGTTGCTTCCGCTGGTTCCCTGCCAATTAATATAGGGTTGCGGAAGCATTGCTTAATTTTTGTTGTATTTAAGTAATGCTTTTTTTATTTGGTTTTAACAAAAACCATTCCGAACAGTTTTGTTCGGCGATAGGAGACAAATGATTGATCAGGAAAAAATTAAAGAAGCGGTCGTAATGATTCTGGAAGCCATCGGGGAAGATCCCAATCGGGAGGGTCTAATTGAAACCCCAGATCGCGTGGCTCGTATGTATGCAGAAGTGTTTTCCGGCTTTGGCCAGACGGCACAGGAACACCTGGAAAAATCCTTTGCTGTTCAAAGCAATGATCTGGTTATCGAACGGGATATTCCCTTTTATTCCATGTGCGAACACCATATCCTGCCTTTTTACGGCAAAGCCCATATTGCTTATATTCCAAACGGACGGGTTGCTGGTCTGTCCAAGCTGGTACGAACTGTCGATGTCTACGCCAAAAAGCCCCAGCTTCAGGAACAGATGACCTATGAGATCGGTCAGGCTATTATGGATTATTTAAACGCCCAGGGAGTTATGGTCATTGTGGAAGCAGAACATCTCTGCATGAATATGAGGGGTGTCAAGAAACCCGGCACCAAAACGGTTACGGCTATGCAGGCCGGTGTATTTAAAGCCAATAAAGATCTGAAGGATGAGGTCTATCGCCTTTTAAGCCTCAGATAAAAATATGAATACCCTAAAAAATGCCAACAGGCTATACCATAGCAGCGACTATCAGACCTATTTAAAAAAAATTGCTGCGCATGAAGTTGAACGGGAATTCTGCCGTCATAATCTGGCCCATTTTCTGGATGTCGCCAGAATTGTGACCATCAAATGTCTTGAGAATCATATGAATCTTTCAAGAGATCTGATTTATACGACCGCCCTTCTGCATGATATTGGCCGGTTTGAACAATATGAAAAGCAGATCCCGCACGAAGTAGCTTCTCATCAATTAGCGATCCCGCTACTTGCTGAACTTGATTTTGACGCGGTTGAAAAAAGCTTGATTTTAACCGCAATTCTTAATCATCGCAATTCGCAAAGCAGAGGGTTTGATAAGATTTTTTATGAAAGTGATAAACTGTCCCGCAACTGTTTAGTCTGTCCTGCTCAGACAAAATGTGACTGGTCCGATGCAAAAAAAAATATGACCCTGCACTACTAACACACCGCCTTAGAAAGGAAAAGACATGAAAATTGGTAATAAAGATTATAATTTAAATAATCAGGTTCTGATTATGGGCATCTTAAATGTAACCCCCGATTCATTTTCAGATGGAGGCAAATACAATTCCCTTGATCAGAGTCTTAACCATGTTGAAAAAATGATCAGCGACGGAGTTGATATCATCGATCTGGGTGGAGAGTCTACACGACCAGGTCACACACCGGTTCCCGCCGATGAAGAACTCCGACGAGTGGTGCCGATGATTGAATCCATCAAAGCCCGCTTTGATATTCCTATTTCCATCGATACCTATAAAGGACAAGTTGGCGAAATGGCCCTTAAGGCCGGTGCCGACCTGATTAACGATGTCTGGGGCTTTAAACGTGACCCCCAGCTTGCCGAGGTCACCGCCGCTTATCAGGTTCCCTGCGTTTTGATGCATAACCGGTCCGATATACCATACACAAATTTTGAAGAAGAGTTTTTCAGCGATCTGCAGGAGTCTATCGATATTGCCCGTCAAGCTGGCGTATCTGATGATCAGATTATATTGGATCCCGGCATTGGTTTTGCCAAGAGCAACGAACAAAATCTCTATATCATGAACCATCTGGAAGAAATGAAGAAAATGGGTTTCCCCATTCTTCTGGGTACATCCCGCAAACGGATGATCGGCAATGCCCTTAATCTACCAGTAGATCAGCGGGTGGAAGGCACTATGGCAACCACCGTTATCGGCATTCAAAAGGGCGCTTCGATCATTCGCGTCCATGACGTACTGGAAAACAAACGAGCCGCCATCATGACGAAAGCAATTCTGGGAGGTTGAAATGGATTATTTAACAATTAAAGATCTGGAAGTCTTTGCCTTTCACGGCGTTTTTCCAGAAGAGAAAAAACTAGGCCAAAAGTTTCTGATTTCAATCGTCCTGTCTCTTGACATGCGGCCAGCTGCCATCAGCAATGATTTAACAAAATCAGTTCATTATGGACAACTGTCTCACGAACTGGAAGAAGAATTTAAAAAAGAATCCTATGATTTGATCGAAACAGCTGGTGAAAAACTGGCTATCTATGTGCTGGAACATTACGATATGGTTAAAAGCGTTTCCATTACCATCAAGAAACCCTGGGCGCCAATCCTGCGGTCAATGGATACTGTTTCGATTGAATTAAACCGCACTTGTCACCAGGTTTACATTGGTCTTGGCAGTAATCTGGGTGACCGCCTGGGAAACATTGAAAATGCTATCGCTGCGATAGAAAGTTTACCCGGTGTCAGGCTTTTAAAAACATCCTCCATCATTGAAACCCCACCCTGGGGCTATGAAGACCAGGAACCATTTCTTAATAACGTCATTCAAATCAAAACCTATCTGCCGCCCTATGAACTAATGGATTACCTTTTAGCCATCGAACTTGATCTGGGACGTCAACGCCAAATCCATTGGGGTCCGCGAACTATCGATCTGGATATTCTCTTCTACGATGATCTGATTTCGGATGACCCTCATATCATTTTACCTCATCCAAGAATCTGGCAACGAGAATTTGTCCTAAAATCTTTGGCTGAAATCGCTCCTTATTTTGTACACCCGGTTAAAAAAGCTAATATGCTGGAACTGCTGGAGGCTGTCTCCCAAAGTTAAAAGATCTGCCTGCCGGCAGATCTTAGTTTGTAGACAAACCCCGCACCGACCAATTGGATTTCGCAGTCTGCGCGCGGATTCGTATAGTTGCCCAATTTGAAATCGCTAATTATAGGCACTTTCCAGCAACTGTTCGCCCCGAGGCAGACAGCTGAAAAGCCAATTGTCGGTACTCAGGTATTCAACATTAACTTTGTCTTCAGTCTGAGATCTGCCTGACAGCAGATCTTTTTTTACTCTGCAAAGCAGAGTGAATAGGCAGTGCGGCTGGGCGTTGGCAAGCCCATATCCGAAACTGTCACCCCGATTTTTTCTTTGACCCCATCAAAAAGGCTGAAAATATCCTTGCCCGAATCAAGATTAAAACCATCTTCGCCTGGATACAAAAATTCCATAACCTCAACCTTATACTGCTTCTTTAAGTCCTTTTTCATCGCATCTCTGGCGAATTCACAGGCAAAGTTACATAGTTCCATCACAATATACTGGTCCAAAACATTTTTCATTGATAAACAGTATTCTTCTATTTCCAGACCAGATGTGACTATATTAGGAATCACGCTGGAATATTTTCTGATTTTTTCAACGCCAACCTTTGAATTAAGGATTACTTCCTCAATAGCAAAATGCGTATCATCGATTATTTTTGCCTGGGTAAGGCCGTACATCACCTTGGGACAAGGGATATTTTTGGCAACTGAAAGAATCCTGTCTATGGGAGCAGCGCGTTTTGACCCCTGCTCCATCCGAATATGATCATAAAACTTTTTTTCATCCAGTACAAATCCCAGATCCAGCATTTCAATGATTTCCATAGAAGGTGTCACCTTAATATGCGCGGGCAAAATAAGCCATTTTTTCTGCCGGTTTCCCGCAGCAAACGCATTTCCCCTCAAATAAAGTTTCCTGTTCTTCGTCAAAAGGAATGCATCGGATGGATGCACCCGTCTCTTCCCGTACTTTATCTTCACAGGCCCGATCACCACACCACATGGCTTTCACAAAGCCAGGGTTTTTCTTAAGAACGGTTTTGAACTGATCCATGTCTTCCGCCATGGAAGTCTTTTCTTCCCGCATTTTAAGCGCTTTATCAAAAAGATTCTGTTGAATTTCTGCAAGCAAAGCTTTTACTGTTTCTTCCAGTCCATCAAGGCTAACTGGTACCTTTTCGCCAGAATCACGTCTAGCCAGTACACATTGATTATTCTCAATGTCTCTCGGACCAATTTCTAAACGGATTGGTACCCCTTTCATTTCCCACTGGTTAAATTTCCAGCCGGGTGAGTAACCATCCTGATCATCTACCTTGACCCGGAATTCCTTGCCCAGTGCTTTACCAATTTCCCAGGCTTTATCCAGAACCCCTTCTTTATGTTGCGCAACAGGAATGACCACCAGCTGAATCGGTGCGATTTCCGGCGGTAAAACCAGCCCACTGTCATCACCGTGAACCATAATAATCCCGCCAATTAAACGCGTAGACACACCCCAGGAGGCATGGAAAGGATAAGCCTGTTCATTGTTGCGATCAAGGAAGGTAATATCAAAGGCTTTGGTGAAATGCTGTCCCAGATTATGAGAGGTTCCAGACTGCAGCGCCTGTCCATCATGCATTAGGGCTTCCATGGTGTAGGTGGCATCAGCACCGGCAAACTTCTCTTTTTCGCTCTTTTGGCCAACCAGCACTGGCAAGGCCAGAATATTTTCGGCGACCTCTTTATAAACCCCCAACATTTTCATGGTTTCTTCCTGGGCTTCTTCAGCTGTTTCATGAATGGTGTGACCTTCCTGCCATAAAAACTCAGAAGTTCTTAGGAATGGTCGGGTTGTTTTTTCCCAACGCACGACGGAACACCACTGATTATACAAAAATGGCAATTGCCGATAAGAGTTTAACCATTTGGAATACATACTGCAGATAATGGTTTCCGAGGTTGGTCGAACGCATAATCTTTCTGCCAGTTCCTTATCGCCTCCATGCGTAACCCAGGCTACTTCCGGTGCAAAGCCTTCGACATGCTCTGCTTCCTTGGTTAAAAGACTTTCTGGAATCAGCAGGGGAAAATACATATTTTCGTGGCCAGTTTCCTTAAACCGCTTATCAAAATGCTTCTGCATTAATTCCCAAATCCCATAACCGTAGGGACGGATCACCATGAAGCCCTTAACTGGAGAATAATCGCACAGTTCAGTTTTTGAGATGACATCCGTATACCACTGTGGAAAATCAACGTCCATCGGTGTGATTTCTTTGACTTGATTTTTATCTTTCTTTCCCATTTTTCTTCTTTCTCAGACCTTGTCTGTTATGCTCTTGGATAAACAAAAAAATCACCTGCGCAAGCAAGTGATTTAAAAGTATGATGCTTAATTATTTAACTTCGATGCTTCCGCCAACTTCTTCAATTTTTGCTTTGATTTCATCAGCTTCTTCTTTAGTTGCGCCTTCTTTTAATGGTTTTGGTGCGCCATCAACCAGTTCTTTGGCTTCTTTCAGACCTAAACCAGTTAATTCACGAACAACTTTGATAACTTTGATTTTCTGATCGCCAGCAGAAGCCAGGATTACATCAAAATCAGTTTTTTCTTCTTCTGCAGCAGCAGCGCCACCAGCAGCAGGAGCAGCAGCAACAGCTACAGGAGCAGCAGCACTTACACCAAATTCTTCTTCCAGAGCTTTAACTAAATCAGCTAATTCTAATACAGTTAAACCTTTTACGTCTTCAATTAATTGAGTTACTTTTTCACTTGCCATTTTATTTGACCTCCAAATATTCTTTTATTATGCTTCTTTTTGTTCAGCAATTGCATTAAGTGCAACAACCAATCCACGGATATTGCCATTTAAAACATTGACGAATCCTGAAATTGGTGCGTTCAAGCCACCCAATACTTTTGCAACCAATACTTCTCGCGGCGGTAATTCCGCCAGATCTTCCACGCCTTTGACATCAAGCACTTTGCCGTCAACCATACCTGCTTTAATTTCCAGGGCTTTATGATCTTTTGCAAATTCACTTAACAGTTTTGCCGGAGCAACTGGGTCAGTTTCGCAGAATGCAACAGCGGTTGGTCCAACCATTACATCAAGCAGACCTTCCAGACCTGTTTCTTTTGCGGCAAATCGCATCATTGAGTTTTTATATACTTTATAGTCAATGCCCGCTTCTCTTGCTTTTTTTCTTAGTTCAGTTACTTCTTCAACATTCAGTCCACGGTAATCTACCAGAACGGCTGTTTGAGCATTTCTGAATTTGTCAGCAATTTCCTGAACAATGACCTGTTTTTCTTCAACTTTTGCCATATGCGATCGTCACCTCCTCTAGATTTCTATAATAAAAGCCCTCTCCAAACATGAAGAGGGCATAAGTTCTGCGTATCTCTTCAACCTCGGTAGGATTTAAGGTTACCTACTGTCTTTGGATGAATAAACTTTTACAACATTTATATTTTATCACTATAGTAGTGTCTTGTCAAGTTTGTCAGATTAAATTTTTGCTGTATTGACTTTAACACCCGGACTCATGGTACTTGCCAGCGTAATACTTCTAAAATACTGTCCTTTAGAAGCTGCCGGTTTAGCCTTTTTAACTGTTTCCAGTAAGACCTGCATATTTTCCACTAAAGCTTCTTCAGTGAAAGAAGCCTTTCCAATGACAACATGCATGATATTCGTTTTGTCCAGACGGTATTCAACCTTACCAGCTTTTGTATCCGTTACAGCTTTGGCTACATCCATGGTTACGGTTCCCGATTTAGGGTTAGGCATCAAACCTTTTGGCCCCAGCACACGACCCAAACGACCAACTTTACCCATCATATCAGGGGTAGCAATCATCACGTCAAAATCAAACCAGTTTTCTTTCTGGATTTTATCAATCATGTCATCTTCACCAAAGAAATCTGCACCAGCTTCTTCAGCTTCTTTTAATTTATCCCCTTTGGCAATAACCAGTACCTTAACGGATTTACCGGTGCCATGGGGTAATACGATGGCACCACGCACCTGCTGATCAGCATGACGTGAGTCAACACCAAGTTTCACATGTAATTCAATGGTTTCATCAAATTTTGCAGTAGCCAGTTTTTTCACCTGAGCTACGGCTGCCTCAATATCAAAAATTTCCTGTCTGTCAAATGTCTTTAACAGCTCTTGATATTTTTTTCCTCTTTTCATCTTTGCCTCCTTGTGGTAATAACGGTTTTCCCTCCCACTTAAGGTTTTTTTAATTATTCTTCGACAGTGATCCCCATACTACGCGCTGTTCCTGCAATCATTCTCATTGCAGATTCAACAGATGCAGCATTAAGATCGGGCATTTTAAGTGTTGCAATTTCTCGGACCTGATCTTGAGTGACTTTAGCCACTTTTGTTTTATTAGGAACTCCTGAACCTGATTCAATACCAGCAGCTTTTTTAAGTAAAACCGCGGCTGGTGGAGTTTTAGTAATAAAAGAAAACGATCGATCCTGATAGACCGAAATAACAACAGGAATAATCATTCCTGCATCATTTGCAGTTTTTGCATTGAATTCTTTACAGAATCCCATAATGTTAACACCATGCTGACCTAAAGCGGGTCCAACTGGTGGAGCTGGTGTCGCTTTTCCGGCAGGAATTTGAAGTTTAATAAGTCCAATAACCTTTTTTGCCATGTTAACACCTCCTTCATCTAATTATTGTTTGTTTTTCTCTTTCGAGATGCATGAAGAATAGTTTTTCCTTAAGTGTTTAATTTTTCTATTTGTTCAAAGCCAAATTCGGCGCTTGTTTCACGTCCGAACATGGATACATTGACCTTAACGATGGATTTTTCTTCGTGAATTTCTTCAATAATACCTGTAAAGCCTTCAAAAGGCCCTTCCGTTACTTTTACTTCCTCGCCAACTTCAAATTGTATTTCAACTCGCTTCTGACGAATACCCATGCTTTTTAATTCGCCCTGGGATAAAGGCACCGGTTTTGAGGCTGGACCGACAAAGCCCGTCACGCCTCTGGTATTACGTACAACGTACCAGGAATCATCCGTCATGAACATTTTGATCATGACATAACCCGGGAACAGTTTCTTTTCTTTAACAACACTTTTCCCGTCTTTTTTTTCAACCACTTCCTGAACAGGAACTTGAACTTCAAGAATCTGGTCTTCCATATTTCGATTTTCGACCGTCGCCTCAATACTGGCCTTTACCTTATTCTCATAACCGGAATAAGTATGGGCTACATACCATTGCGCCTGATCCTGTTGATTGTATTCCATGACTCTCCCTTACCTATACATTCAAAAACAACGCGGCAAGTGCTCCTAATCCGGTATCAACAATCCATACCAGTAGTGTAAAAATCGCTACAATTCCGGCAACCAGTCCTGTTTTTTGAGTAAGTTCCTGTCTGTTTAACCAGGTTACTTTTCTCAACTCGGAATAAACGCCTTTTAAAAATGCAGTCAATCGCTGAAATATGTTGGGCTTTTTGTTTTTATCAACTGATTTTTTGGAAGACTTTTTATCGCTTTTTACAGCTGGCTTCTTTTCTTCTTTTACCAGATCCGACCCTTTATCGGTGTCGTTTGTTGTCTGAACAGGTGTGTTTTGTTCATTTTTGGGTTTACTGGCATTATTCTTTTTCTTTTTAGTTGCCATTATCAGTCCTCAATTCCACTATTTTGTTTCTTTATGAGTTGTATGCTTTTTACAAAATCTGCAATACTTATCCATTTCTAAACGATCTGGATTATTTTTTTTATTTTTCATTGTATCGTAATTTCGTTGCTTACATTCTGTACATGCTAAAGTAACTTTGACTCTCATTTCAGCACCTCCTACATTTTTAAATAAACACCTGTACCAACGCCAGACACACGTTTCCTATTATCAATAGTCACTATCGTAGAATAACACAGCTTCCTTGTTTCTGTCAATATTTTTTTCGTCTTGGTCTTTAATTATTCTAATTTTGCAATAAAAAAAGGCCGAAGCCTTTTCAACAACGCGTAAATTATAACATTTTTTTCGTTGAAAATCAAGAATTTTCTAATTTAAGTCCCCAATAATCGCAGCCATAGGTTTTGCCATCTATTTCGATGACACCAGGTAAATGTCCCCACTGTTTAAAGCCTTTTTTTATGGCCAGCTTCTGACTGCCGATATTTGTGTCGAAAATAACCGCTAAAAGATTGCTGTAACCAATTTCTTTAGCCGCTTCAATAGCTGCGTCCATCAGCTGTGACCCGATGCCTTGGCCCCGATAATCTTCATCAATATAATAGCTTAATTCAGATGTACACAAAAATCCTTCCCGGCCATCCCGAAAGGCACCCAGAGTTATCCACCCCACTACATGATCATCGATCTCAGCGACTAACATTGGATGCTTGGGCAGACTATGCTTGATAAACCAGTCTTTTCGTTCTTCCACGGTTGTCGTTGTCAGCAGTGCTGTGAAAATCCGCTCTTTTATTGCTTTATTTAAAATATCCAGCACCCGCTGATAATCCTTTTGTTCAACGCGTCTAATTTTCAATCGTATTACTCCCGATATATATTATCAGTTATCATTTTCTTCCGACTCGACCGATCCAGGCAATCACCACCGTTAGTATAAATAAAATTCCTACAAATACCGGCAGCTTGATTATCGGAGCTAAAACAATACCCAACCAGGCTATAATAATAGGAGAAATCACCACAAAAAGCAACAGAAATATTGGTATTAAGATGTAAAATTTTTTGTCCTTCATCGTAGCGCTCCCATCCTTCATTTAAATGGCTTTCTGACATTGTCAAAACTAATTCTATCACTTTTCCTGATGATTTCAACCACCTACTCAAATTTAAAAAATTCCCGCAAAAGCAAAAGCCCGGATTAACCGGGCTCCTGGTCTTTTAATCAATGGGGATTTCTTTTCTTTTTGCCACTTCTTTTGATTTTGGTGCGATAATTTTTAGCACACCATTATCAAAACTAGCTTTGATATCTTCTTCCAGTACGTCAGCAAGACTGATCACCCGCTGCATGGACTCAAATGATCGTTCGCGATGAATATAGTGTTCTTTTTCTTCGTTAATTTCATCCTTCTTCTCAGCTGAAATAATCAAGCGACCATCATCAAAGCGAATCCGCACCTCATCTTTATCATATCCAGCCAATTCAGCATCAACCAGATACTCATTGTCATTTTCTTTTACATCAATTTTAAAGCTTTTTTCTTCAAAACCTTTGAATGGGGATTGGACGTCGTTAAAGAAATGATCAACCATGTCATAAAAGTTAACAACATCATCTGGTGCAGCGACCCTGTTTTTTCTGTACGGGGTTAAACTTAACATTAAAAACGCCTCCTTTATATTTTCGTTAGCACTCTCAGTTCCCGAGTGCCAACTTCTATTTTTATTATATCCCTTAGCCTTAAATTTTTCTTAATTTTTTTGTCTGATTACAGTATGAAAGCACCTTTTCCAGAAGCAAATTACTGACAAGTCAATTGTCGGTGCTTTGCAGTTCAAGAGAACATTGTATTATCTGAAATATTAGCAAGATTTGACTCTGTTTCTTTACACAAACTTCAATTAGTGTTAGGCTATAAGAAAGATTTATTTGCACACAAACAACAATCTTTTTTCGTCAGTAGAATTTTATGTTTGAAAGGAAAGAATGATGGCACGAATCATGCCCCTGAGCAAAGTTATTTTATGGACAATTCTCATTGCTTTTACATGCCTGGTCTTAGGTTTTTCAATCATATTTTTAGATGACCAGCCAAAACCTTTGATTCTGTTCTTTATTTTACTGCTCGCTGGTCTTTTTGGTCTCTACTCCAAGACAATGAAAAAAAATGCCATAAGGATCTTTAAAGATCAGGAATTTGAAACAATCGAACTGATCAATCCTAGCACAAAGAAGTTTTTTATAATCACAGCCAGTCTTTTTTTGGTTTTTTCCCTGATATTGATTTTTCTAGATATTGGCTCCAGCAGTTTTTTTCCTTTACTTGTCAGCATTAATTTCTTTTCTATGGCCGCTTTTAAGACCGCTTTTACTGGTAAGGATAAGATTGTATACGCCAACAAAATTTTAAACCTTGATCAAATTAGGCACTATGAAAAAGTAACAAAAGTTTTTAAAGTCGGGATTAACTACCAGAGTGATGAAGGCGAATTTTTCATCACATACGATGATCTTTTTATTCGCGATAAATTTTTTAAGCTTTTAAATGAAAAAATTCGCCAACGTGATACGAGCGAACGCGATGAAATGCTATCTAATTCCTTACTTTAAAGCTTAAAACGGCCGATGCGAAATTTTCGCACCGGCCCTTATCGACTCTCAACATGTAATGTTAGATTTTAATGATGGCGCACCCGAGAGGATTCGAACCTCCGGCACGCAGTTTAGGAAACTACTGCTCTATCCACCTGAGCTACGGGCGCACAATGTATTTATTATAACAAATTTTTTTCGATTGTAAAATCTTTTTCTAAAATACCTGCCAATCTGGCAGGTATTTTAGAAAATAGTTTGAATAGTTATTATACCAGTCCGTAATATTCTTCCATAGTCTTACCGCTGTTGTGGATATCAGTAGCCACATCGACGCCCAGATAGCGCAAATGCCAAGGTTCGTATGAATAGCCAGTGATTGCAGTCTTCCCTTGCGGATAGCGAATGATAAAGCCATATTCGTGGGCATGGTCGGCGATATACTGGCCTTCTTCAGTTTCACCAAAACTTTCCAGTAGATCAAAGCCCACTGACTCGCTGGTTACATCCATCGCCAGACCCAGCTGATGTTCACTCGTGCCTGGTTTGGCGCTGACCAGATCAGCCTCGCTTTGTCCATAAGTATCCACGTTCCACTGATACAACTCCGATTGGGTCTCATATGATCGATATCCCGAACAACAATATAATTCAATCCCGTCGCTATTTGCCGCATCAAAAAGTTCTGTCAGCGCTGCCGCTGCTTCTGAACGCATCTGGGTATCCCGGGTCGACGGCAGATCCAGCCAGACCAGATCATCAGGGACATAGCTTGAAGACAAACTGTATTGCTTGTTGGCAACCTGGGTAATACTACCAGTTTCAAAATTCCCGGACGCGCCCAAATCACCAGTGACTGTTCCTGAGCTTTGAACTTGTGTTTGTGTCTGAGTATTTTCCGCTGTTGTGGTATTGTTTGTGCTACTATTTGCGTTACTGACAGCACTTTGTGTCGTACTGGCCGCAGCCTGATTTTCAGCCTCTATGGCCGCTTCTTCATTAGCCTGTGACATCCGGTTATAGACGTTCACTGTAATTAATGCAATGATCAGCAGGATCACTACGAATAAACCAATGGTGGTGATCAGAAACTTTTTCCGATTTACAATTCTCATTATTCGCCCTTCTTTTCAATGATTTCTAAAGCCATTATAACCCTTTCGTGCCTTTTTTTCCATCAAAAAAAACAGAACTGTTTAAGTTCTGTTCAGTGTGTAGACAAACCCCGCACCGACCAATTGGATTTCGTAGTCCGCGCGCGGATTCGTACAGTTGCCCAATTTGAAATCGCTAATTATAGGCATTTTCCAGCAACTGTTCGCTCCGAGGCGGACAACTGAAAAGCCAATTGTCGGTGCTCAGGTATTCAGAATTAACTTTGTCTTCAGTTTGAACAGAACTGTTTAAGTTCTGTTTTAAGTTTAAAACAATATCTTTGCTTTCATCAGGTGCTTTCGGGACTCTTCCATTTTTTCTATGGCCAGGGCAATTTCCTGAGAAACCACATCCATGGAGGTGCCTTTAAGCTTTTCCATCCACTCGGCATAACCCTCAATATGATCAGCTGAATGGTTTATCCAATGGGCCAGTAGGACCTTAAAGACTTCCTGGTCTTTTTCAAATTTTAACTGCTCATCCATTATGCATCACCCAGATTCAGCTCTTTCTTGATCAGCGTCACCGCTTCACGGATTTGGAGCAAAAGCGGTTTTTCTTCCAATGAGACAATATGATGATTTTCCGGCAGAATTGGGATATAAATTTTAATTCCATCACTGCCGCCAATGGCCTCAACCATTTTGGGAGTCACTTCGCCCATCATTGAATTGGGAATAGTCATAGCAATGGAACCGATGATAAAATCTGCCTTTCTAACTGAAACTGCAATTGCGTTTTCACCGGTCGCCCCTTTATTGGCACCTTTTTTAAGCATTGCCGCCGTGGCCAGAGCATTCGTACCCAGCCCATATACTTCAATATACGACGGCATTTCTTCTTTTAAAATACCTACGATCCGGGAACCGATGCCGCCTCCCATCCCGTCAAGTACAACAATATTCATAACTAAACCGCGTTTTCCTCGATAATTATTTTATGGTTTAAGAGTTTTACTTCTTTTAGTTTTCCCTGAACGATTTTAGTTCCGCCCAAAAGATCTGAAAGTGTTAAACTCCCGTCGTCGTTGGGAATAATGTCAACGACATAATCCATAATTTTCGTTTCTCCTTCAGGAGTCATTAAATATGCTGATGATTCACACATGATCACAGCCTCCTTTCTTTTATTTGCATGGTGCCTTTAACAAGCAATAGCTATTTTTTCTGGCCGGTTAAATACGCCTGGTTCATCATAGCTGTTTGCCTTTTTAGACTAACCTCACCTATATTATTATATCACAGCTTTGTTTTTTTCCAATACATAAAGCTTGCAGCTTAAAAAAGATTAAGACAATCCCAGAAAATTTCCAGGATTGCCTTCAGACAATTTTGGTTCTTTCGCCTTTTAAAATTTACTACATAATTGGATCCATGCCCAGAGCCGGATGTCCTTTTGATTCAAGGAATTCCAGTACACCTTCTGAATCGTTAGCGATTGTTTCATCACAGACCATATCAGCAAAATTTTCAATGCCGGTCAGCTCTTTAACCGCTTTATTTAAACGTTCAGCCACATCGTCCTTTAGTTCTTTTGGCATCCAGACAATTCGTGTCAGACCACCTTCAGCAGCCATGAATTTTTTAGAACCAATCAGGAATCGACCGTGACCCATGAAGCCTGGCGTCTGAACCCCACCACCGGTCATAGAAGCCAATTCACCAAATGTCATCCCAACTGGTGAGGTATCACCGAATTCACGGTTAACAATGATAACACCGTTAGCTTCCGGCATAATACCACAGATACATTCGAAACAACCGCAGGATGTCATTGGGTCTTCAAGAATAGAGTACAATGTAACCTTTTCAACTGCTCCCTGAGAGTTCGCTGCAACTGCTTCGTCAACTGAAGCCCAACGACCCAGTTTTTCGTCTATTGCTTGACCTTTAACAACCGGTTGGTTAGGACCAGTTGGGTCAAGTTCTTTAGTAGCTTTGGCATCCAACCAGGAAACCGCACCACAAAGACCTAAACGTTCCGGTGTAACAATACAAACATGGCTTGGCGCAAATGACTGACATAGGAGGCAGGTATAGAACTCATCAACACTTTCATCAGTTAAGGCATCCATACGTTCATCACGTTCAGCGTAGATTGGTTTAACCATTTCTTCACCCAGTTTTTTAACATCTTCAGGATTAGTGTAGATGGTTACCTGGCATTTATCAACTACTTTGTCGAATTCATCTCGCATTTTCGCATACAGCACTTCACCGATATGTTTTAAACGGAAACCTTTTTCAAAAGCTTCTTTGGTCAGACGAATCCAGGCGATGTTACGCTGGCCAACGTGCATAGCGCCTTCAACGTAGTTCATAAAATAGTGAATACGTCGTTCCAAAACCGTCTCAAAGTCCTTTTGCATTGCTTTACCGGCTACTTCGACCACTACACCAAGTGGTAAACGGACTACATCTACGCCTGCAAACTGAGCATCGTCAATATCCGGGCCAACAACAGTAATTTTATGGTCTTCAACATCAGCCAGATCAGCCATTTTCACCAGTTCCCAGCATTCTGTACGGTTGCCGCCAAATTCTGCAAACATAGTATCCTTACGAACTCGCTCACCTTCAAAAGCTGATGCCACCGCGACTGGCACATCAATTTTAGTAACTTTAATTTTAATATCTCTGGCTTCCAGGGAAGTTTCAACAGTTTTTTCATGGTCGGCCTGAGTCATCAAGGCACCTGGTACTTCCGGCACTTCTACATCAGCTATGACTGGGAAACCCAGTGCAATTGCTCCGGCTCCGACTGACACCACGACTTCATCAATGGCGCCAAAAGTATTTACAAAAGCCGGCACACGGTCTTTAGTGTACGTCAAGAAGTCAGGCAGTTTACCTGGTTCAATAGCACCAAAAATCAGGGCCGCGCGAATGGCTACTGAGACAACATGGATAACAGATGTTACTTCATGTCCCAGCGGAATAACACGATAATCAAGACCCATCTTAACGCCGCCTTCAACCGCCTGCTCAATGATGTCGCCAACCATAAAGGTTAATAAACCTTTTTCCTGATAGGATTTTACAATCGCCGCCAGTGATGCCGCATCTTCTGATTTACCCAAAAGGACAGCGATCCCCGGAATATCGCCAGTTACTAAAGGCACTCCTAACGATCTGATGATCGGATCAGGAACAAAACCAATACCAGCATCATCAGCATAGGGATCCCCGTCCAAATAGCGGATTGCCTCGATGATCTCAGCGCCAACAGCAGTTGCCAGACCAGCGTTTAATGCCTGTCCCAAATCATCCTCATTGGTAATCAGGCTCTTTAGAATATCTACTGCAGCAGGCAAATCACCGAGAGTCTTTATTTTCACCCCAGTTGCCGCATAAATAATTGGTAGACAATAAGCAGTATCAGGATAGGCTACCGCCTTATCAGGACCATATTTTTCAATGGCATCCTTGACTGCTCCCTCTGTCAACCCGGCAACGGCATTGGAACCTGCATAAATCAAATCAGTTAAACTCATTTTTCTACTTCCCTTCCAAAGAAATTCGATGCCTTCAGGCATCTTTATAGTTAATGAGAATCCATTCTTACACTTGTTCCGATTGTGTCGACTTGATTAATCTTTGTCATAAACCGTCTTATGCTAAAAATGGATTCTCAGTTCACACATTTTATAATTTGTTCGATTTATCATAAAATGCCCCACTAGAGCATTTTACTGAATATTTCAGATTTTATTGACTAAATCTGTTTCTTAGCTTCCTGCAGATGTTTATCGGCATCACTCATTAGGGCGATGGCTTCAATCAGCTCTTCTGCCACATCATGCTTACCCATCTTATTCATTTTCTCTACCCACAGGTGATATTCCATAGCGTGATCCTTATTGTGGGCTACCCAGTGATCCAAGAGCAAGGTCAGGATTTCGATATCCTTACTTTCATCAGTAACCGCTACTGAGGGCGCATGAGAATGGCCTTCGTGGCTATGAGCATGTTCATCGTGACTGTGCTGATGTCCGTCCGCGTGGTTATGGGGATGCTCGTGTACATGTTTGTGCTCATGTTCATGTTCACCATCATGCGCATGAACCGCTCCATGTTCGTGATCATCACTATGGGAATGACTGTGAACATGTTCGTGTTCGTGACTATGTTCATGGTCATGCTTATGTTTGCCGCAACACCCCTCGTGAGAATGCCCATTTGTATGATCATGGCTGTGTTCGCCATGACAGTGATTTTTATCTTGACACATCTTATTATCCTCCTGTTATTCTAAATTATATTCATTATAACACTTAAACTGTTCGTTGACACCAAAAATCAATTGATAAATGCCCCATTTTTATCCGGGCTATTTGAGCTGCGTGGCCTAAACTGACTACGCTCTCATCTTCGCAAATACTGCGTACTTGCAGCGGGTTGTCTATAAACCTAACAGCCCGACAGAGCGTCAGACTATCACCGTGCGCTCGTTTCGCTGCGCTGCACTCGTCGCGGGCTAAGCTTTTTTTGATCTGCGTTATCTGCAAACCTCGCCGTGTAAACTCGTTTCGCTATCGCTGCACTCGTCGCGGGCTGCGCCCTATGACAGGAAGTAAGGATCTTTCTGCTAGCTCGTAAACGATCTGACACAAAGATCCTTACTTCCTGTCGCACGGCTTAAGCTTTCACGAAAGAAAGGCAGAACCGGGAATGGTTCCCCGGATTCTGCCTTCAAGCATTGTTGTAATCTTAATTACATAATTGGATCCATGCTCAGAGCAGGATGTCCTTTTGATTCCAGGAATTCCAAAACGCCTTCAGAATCGTTAGCGATTGTTTCATCACAAACCATATCTGCAAAGTTTTCAATTCCAGTCATTTCTTTAACAGCTTTATTTAAACGTTCTGCAACGTCATCTTTCAGTTCTTTTGGCATCCAGACAATTCGTGACAGACCACCTTCAGCAGCCATGAATTTTTTAGAACCAATCAGGAATCGACCATGACCCATAAAGCCTGGAGTCTGAACCCCACCACCGGTCATAGAAGCCAGTTCACCGAAGGTCATACCAACTGGTGACGTATCACCGAATTCTCGGTTAACAATGATAACACCGTTAGCTTCAGGCATGATACCACAGATACATTCGAAGCAACCGCAAGATGTCATTGGATCTTCAAGAATTGAATATAATGTTACATTTTCAACAGCACCCTGTGAGTTTGTCGCAACTGCTTCATCAACTGAAGCCCATCGACCCAGTTTTTCGTCAATTGCTTCGCCTTTAACAACAGGCTGGTTAGGACCAGTTGGGTCAAGTTCTTTAGTAGCTTTGGCATCCAACCAGGAAACCGCACCACAAAGACCTAAACGTTCTGGTGTAACGATACAAACGTGGCTTGGCGCAAATGACTGACATAATAAACAGGTGTAGAATTCATCAACACTTTCATCAGTTAAAGCGTCCATACGTTCGTCACGTTCTGCATAGATTGGTCTAACCAGTTCTTCGCCGATTTTTTTAACATCTTCAGGATTAGTGTAGATGGTTACCTGACATTTATCAACTACTTTATCAAATTCATCTCGCATTTTCGCATACAGCACTTCACCGATATGTTTTAAACGGAAACCTTTTTCAAAAGCTTCTTTAGTTAATCGGATCCAAACGATATTACGCTGACCAACATGCATAGCGCCTTCAACGTAGTTCATAAAGTAGTGAATACGTCTTTCAAGAACGGTTTCGAAGTCTTTCTGCATTGCTTTACCAGCAACTTCAACTTTAATTCCTAAAGGCAATCTAACAACTTTTCCTTCTTCGACATTTTCATCGATATCAGGTCCGATAACTGTAATTTTGTGATCTTCAATTTCAGCTAAATCACCAGTTGTTACCAGCTCCCAGCTTTCTGTTCTGTTACCACCGAACTCAGCAAACATAGTATCTTTACGGACACGTTCACCTTCGAAGGCTGAAGAAACAGCAACTGGACAATCAATTTCAGTAACTTTGATTTTAATGTTTCGGGCTTCTAACGAAGTCGCTACAACTTTTTCATAGTCTGGCTGGTTAATTAACAGGGTTGGTACTTCATTGATGTATGTTTCTGTTGTTGCCGGGAAGCCTAATTCGATAGCGGCAGCACCAGCAGCAATGATTTTATTATCCCAAGGTCCAAAAACATTAACAAATGCTTTAACTCGGTCTTTTGTATATGTACGATGTTTCAGGAAGTCACCAGGTGTTGTAGCACCAAAGATTAAGCTTGCACGCAGGGCTACTGATACAACGTGGATAACTGATTCAATTTCATAACCTAATGGAATAACTCGTAAGTCAATACCCATTTTGATATTTTGTTCTACAGCCTGATCGATAACTTTACCAACCATGAAAGTCAGAAGACCTTTTCCCTGATAATCTTTAACAATGTTTGCTAAAGTTTCAGAATCTTTTGCTTCCCCAATAATAACAGCTACACCAGGGATATCCTGAGTTACTAGCGGTACACCAAAAGAACGGATTTCAGCATCTGTTAAGTTTCCTAAGTAACGATCTGCTCCGGTTGATAAACCTTCAGCATTAATATCTTCTACTTTACGACCAGCATAAGGTACTTCATCGTAAACAAATTTAACAGCTTCAATGATTTCTGCAAACATCGCTGAAGCAGTTCCGGCATCCAGAGCATCCTGCAGGTAAGGGGTACGGTGTACCTTTTCTTTTGCCAGCTCCAGGGCTTTTTCTAATTCACCAACATTGGTAATTTTTTCACCAGTAATGGCATAGATGCAAGGAAGTGCATAAGCAGTTCCCGGGAACTTAACCGCGGTTTCTTTTCCTTTTTCAGCAACGACTTTAGCTACGGCTTCTTCTGCCCGTTTCTGGTATTGAGACTGACCGTCGTAGATTATATCAAAAAGATTCATATTCATATGGACTTTTTCCTCCTTAAAATGTTTATTCAATTAAGAATAAGACTACTATTTCTGTTTTGCCTGTACAATTTCCTGGATACGCTGACCAAGAACTGCAATATCTGCCTTCATGACAGGATCATCATAGGGCGATCTATTATTACGATCAGATTGAATAATTTCATCACGATAATTTAAAAATCCGATAATATTTTCCGCTCCGATTTTTTCGTTTAGAAAGGTTATATCCGAGTCATTTCGGATTTTATTTCCAATAACATAAACCTGCTTGACACCAATGTCCATGGCCAGTGTTTTAACTTTGTTGAATGTCTGAATACTTCTGACACCTGGCTCCACCACTACGATGAAGGCGTCCACTGCACCAGCAGTTCCTCGTCCCAGATGTTCTATACCTGCCTCCATATCCATGATAACCACATCTTTCTGGTATAAAACCAGATGGTTCATCAGCATCTTAAGAAGCACGTGTTCCGGACAGACACATCCAGATCCGCCAGTATCAACGGTTCCCATGGTCAAAAGCTTAACACCATTATATTCTTTGGCATAGCGTTCAGGAATATCTGACACTTCCGGATTCATTTTAAACATCGATCCGAAGGTTCCTTTTTCAGCAACGGTTCGTTCTTCTACCAGATCTCTCATTTCGGAGATCGGAACAATGCTGCTGATCATTTCATCACTCATTCCAAGTGCCAGGCCTAAATTGGCATCGGGGTCAGCATCCACCGTTAAAACATTGAAACCCTGATCTGCAAAGTATCGGCTTAAACTGGCAGAAATGGTTGTTTTACCAACTCCACCTTTTCCGGTTAATGCTATTTTCATTTATATCACCTGTCTATTCTAAATTAAATTCCTAAACCAACTCGTTTAGCTTCAAGATCTTCCATAATTTTGTCAACCATTACCATTGGATCTTTTTCGAATACGAAATGAGCACCCAGGAATTCATGACAATCTTCAGTTAACAGTTTTGTAAAGTTTGGTGAACCAAGAACCTGAGGAATAACGCCCAGATAAGTGTTGATACCAGAACCTACTACATAGTTAGCAATTGAAACAGCTTTTTCTGACATCCATTCAGGAGCAATACCAACAACTGGCAGTAAAGCAGGATCAATACCTTTTTCTTCAGCACATAAGTTAACCAGTACCAGGATTCGGCTGATATCAACACATGAACCCATATGCAGTACAGGAGGAATGTTTACACGTTCGCAGACTTCTTTAAGGCCACGACCACATTTTTCTTTAGCATCTAATGTCAGAAGACCTGCTTTAGCTGCTGCCTGAGCTGCACAACCTGTAGCAACACAGATAACATCACGTTTGATCAATTCTTCCATCACTTTAATGTGAGCCATGTCATGTGTCTGTTTTGGATTGTTACAACCAACTACACCTGCTGCTCCTCGAATAACACCTGCGTAAATAACATCTGTTAATGGTTTAACGCCACCCATTTTATCTTCGGTGTTGGTGTTAACAACTTTATCAAGGTGATTGATAATTTCTTCAACAGAATAACCAACCATGGTTGGCATTTTGAAATCTGGAATTTCGACTTTTTCCTGAACTCGGTTCGGGTAATTTTCGATAGCGATTTTAACAATTTCCATCGCATTTTCAAGACCAGTTTCTTCTGAGAATTCTATGTACATATCCCCAGAAATTTTTGCTTTCTGAGAAGTAGAGATGAATCGGGTATGATATGTTTTTGCCAAGGCTGGTAAAGCAGGGAAAATACACTGTACATCAACTACTGCAGCTTCAATGGCACCAGTAATGATACACATTTCCTGCTGATAGAAGTTACCGGCAATTTTTACACCATGACGCATGGTTAACTCATTACCTGTACAACACATCCCAACTAGATTGATGCCTTTAGCACCTTTTTCTTTTGCCAGCGCGATCATATCCGGATTCTGAGAAGCCAGAACGATCATTTCAGCCAGGTTAGGATCATGGCCGTGAATCAAAATGTTTACCTGATCAGAACTGATACAGCCAAGATTTGATTCGGTTGGTTTAGCCGTTGGTGTACCATACATAATATCGGAAAATTCTGTTCCGATCATGGAACCGCCCCAGCCATCGGCCATCCCAGTTCTCATTCCGCGTCGGAATAAGCTTTCATAGTCAGAAGCACAACCAATATGTGTAGAATGCATTAAAGTTGTTACTTCCATATCAACTGCGCGAGGAGCGATATTTTCTCTTTCCCAAATTTCCTGACGAGCTTTTGGTGCACGAGTAAGGAAACGCTGAGTTCCAAAAGGTTTACCAAACTCTTCTAATGCAATTTCTGCTACTTCGTGAGCTAAAGCGTAAGTTTCTCTTGTTTCAGCATCTTCGATACCCCATTCTTTGGCTACTACGCGAAGTTTCTTTTCATCTCTAATTTTGAAAGGTCCTTCTGCTTTGGCCGCATGCATAGCATGAACGATATCACGGGCATGGTCAGAGTGAGCTGAACAACCGCCGGCTACCATTCGGGCAAAGTTTCTGGCGACAATCGTATCGGCGTTAGCACCACAGATCCCTCTTTGTGCACCTTTGCCAGGTGTTGGACTAACTCGACATGGTCCCATTGCACAAATTCGACAACAAACCCCAGCTTCTCCAAAACCACATTGGGTTTTCTGTGCAGCTTTACGATCCCATAAAGTTTCTGCGCCATCTTTTTGAGCTTTTGCGAGTAAAGCTTCAGCTGTAACATCACTTTTCAACAATTCATTGATATTATTGCTCATATTTTTTCTACCTCTCTAAATTTATAATTTATGTCGACAACTAATCTCGTATATTCGTAATATTTACATTTTTTGTGTTTGTTATATTTTTAACTTTACAAATAACGATTTTTGGTATACAATACTAGTTGAGTGACACATTATACATAGTTATTGCTCCTGATAACCTTTTCCAGTGCAGAAAGAAAAGGATTTTTATCAGGGGCTTTTTTTATTTAAGTATTTTCAAACACCTATATTAAAGGTCTTATTAAACTTCCAGTACAGAATCTGCGTAAAGAATGTTATCTTTGATAATATCACATGCAATAACTGTTTCCATTAATCGTTTATCACAAGGATTTACGATTGCTGAACTAAAACCGCATTGCATAGCCATAGCAAGCATAGCACAATCAAGAAGTGGACGTAAATGTTTTGGTGCACCATTCGATACGTTACTTAATCCACCAGTTGTTTTAAGTCCCATATCAGTAATCATCTGGATTGCTTCTAAAACATCACGTTGTTTATCCTGCATTCCTTTGATAACCAGGAATAATGGGTCAAACAACAGATCTTCAGGATCCATTCCATGTTCCATACCACGTTCCAGTAAAATCTGACAGAATTCCATACGTTCGTCATTATTTGCAGGAACACCTTCTTTAGAACACAGCGCGATACACATAGCGTCATTAGCTGCTGCTAAATCAAGGTAGCCAATACGATCGCCAGCATCTGCTGAGTTTACAATTGGTTTTCCTTTTTCACGATTATAAACCTGAATCCCTGCTTCAATCGCTTTCATGTTAGCGGTATCAAGGGCCAGTGGAACATTGTCAAAGTTTTCCTGCAGTAGTTTTACACCCCATTGCATCAACTCTTCGCCGTCTCTTTCAGCAGGTCCGATATTTAAATCAAGGTAATCTGCTCCAGCATCTAACTGTTCTTTTGCACGTTGAAGAATTGGTTCTGGAGTTCGGGTAGCAAATGCTTCACGCATTGCTGGAGAAATACAGTGAATTCTTTCACCAATGACCATAAATTTAGACATAATTTTCCCCTTTCAAGTTGGAAATATTGTTTTATATAATCGGTACTCGAAAACTTTCGAGTACCGGTTATAAATGTGTTCTTTAAATTAAGCCTGTAAATCTTTTAAGAATTTAGGTAACTGCATTGCTTCGTTTGGTCCAACGATAACGTCCCATTCAGGCAGTAATTCTTTTAAATCGCCCTGAAGAACAGCAACTTTACCTGGTAAGATCAGTTTACGTGATGTTGTCAGGTCAGCTACATTGTTTTCTTTGATAAAGTTAGCGATAACGCTTGAACCAAATTTACCAGCAGCCCAAGCTGTTAATACTGAGTATCCACCAGCATCTGGAATAGCTAAGTATGCAGGTACTTTAGATCGTTCGATTTCACCAGCAACAACAAAGTAAGACAGTGCGAAGTCAACTGTAACCAGAACTGGATCATTACCTGTTGGTTTGTTGAATTCGTAAACTTTAGGTTCTACTCGCATTGGTTTCTGAGGATCTGTGAAGATATTCTGACGCAGACCGAACAGTGGAAGAGCTGCATTGTAGTCCATTTCTTCCATAACGATGATAGAACCGAATCGCAGTACGAAAACAGATGCTAAAGCAATCTGCATATTCATGTCGCCAGGCGCCAGTTTATTTGTGAATACAACTGAAGGATAACCGAAAGTACGGTCGTTTCCTTTAATTGCAGCTGTACGAATATCAACAGCATTTGCGAATGCATCTTTAATAGAAACTTCGCCAACATTTAAAATTAAGTTTTTATATGATTTTTCGATTTCTTCAACTAAATCGTGTAAAGCTTCAATGCTATCAGCAGATACGCCCAGGACAGCATCTGCAGCTTTTGCAACGTCAACCATTGCAGCAGCATTGTCTTTGGTTGCACCCATAATAATCGCTTTTTCACCAGCAACAGCAACAGCCGCTTTAGCAGCTTCTGCATCTGTAGTTACGATCATTGGGATTAATCCTGCTTCTTTTACTTTGCCAACCAGGGCAACAAATTTATCAACATCAGCTGCCAGGCGAACAGCAACTACTTCGACAAACATCATTTCGCCAATTCGATCATACTTAACATTTTCGATTTTGTCGCAAATTGCTTTAACTTCATCATCGCTCATAGCATCTGATAATTCTACGGCAAACAGGTTTTTGTTTACCAAAGTTTTTTCATGACGATATAAAACTGTTTCACCACCCAGGTCTCTTGCCATATCGCCAGAGCCAACTTTAATAGTTTTCATTGGTGGGGCAGTTGCTTCTGATAAAGCAGCTTTTGAATCTTCAGAAATATAAGGACATTTTTCAATGTCAACAGCACCAGTGGCCGCTTTCATTGAGAATGCCATACAGGTAGGGAATCCACATTCCTTACAGTTTGTTTTAGGTGTAAGTTTAAAGATATCTAATCCTTTTACTGCCATTTGTATTCGCCTCTCTTTCTTAACCGACTAATCCGGCAACCATTGCTTTAATGGTTTTTGCTGATTCCGGATGTCTAACAATAACAGCATTGGATCCGCCAACTACACATGATGCAGCTGTTGATACCTCCATACCAATTCCACGTGCTTCTAAAGAACCCCATTCTGGAGCTTCTTCTTCAACAACAACGGCTTCTTTAACACCCCATGAGTTACCGGAGACGTCTGTCATAATTGGCATTTGTAATGTGTCATCGTTCTGGCCAAGAGCGGCTAAACGAATTCGGTCCATGGTTGAAGCAACATATTCAAAACCGTAACCTACGGCTGCTGTTCCAACATCCATGATAATATCCTGGCCTTTAACGCCCAGTTGAGTTAATAAAATATTTAATTGTTTTGCTAAGTTGATATCTACTGAAGATTCAGCTCCGACTTTCTGTCCATAAGCCATTCCACCTGCAGCCCCAACTGTTTTGTAACTGTCTTCTACAGCTGAGAAAAGAACAACATTTTTACCTTCTAAAGCTTTAGCTACTTCTTCCAGTAATTTAGCGTCTTTTTCTGCATTGTTACATCCCTGAACAACCAAAGGCACATTGATTGCAGCTTCAACAGCAACAGCTGTAGCAACACAGTTTTCAACTGAATTATTAGCGCCATTTGGATCTGCACTGACTAAGTTAACAAGCAGAAAATCAGCTCCTGATTTTTCTACAGCTGCTTTTGCGAATGCTGCAGCATCTTTCATGGCATCTCCATAGATGTCAGTGAAACATGGTGCCCATTCGTCAGTGGTATCTGAGATTGCAATCCCTACCGCTGCTTTGAATCCTTCACTACCTAAAAATGGTAATGATTTTTCTCCACCGATGCTAACAGCTGCATCTCCAGCACCTATTTCGCATACGTTGATCTTGCCATTAAACTTTTGTTCTACCTTTTTGTATGGCATTTCTTCGTTACCTCCTAACCGGTTACCTTTTTTCAAAATATTTTATTTTAAAGCTTTACACTTCAAAACCATAGGAAATTTTATATTCAGGCGATACTGCTTCAATTGTAAGCGAACCGCACTTCACCTGTATATATAAGTATACACAAATTGTACTATACTAGTTAAAAGTTTGTCAATTGATTTTCGCAATTTCTCAAAAATTTATCAGTAGTTATTTAAGATGGAGTAAAGGTTTTCATTTTTAACATCAGGACATCTCCTAAAACAGCCAAATCTTTGATGGTGAAGATATCCATCAGGTTCTGATCAAAGAGTATTTGCCCCTCCGCCTCAAACTCATCATCGCCATACCAGAGGATAAAGGCGACCTCAACACCCGGCATTACGGAAAGGGAAAAGGCAATGTCCCCCTTATCCAGCTGACTGGCGCTCATTTCCGTTATAAAATCATTAAGCGCCTGAGGATACTCAGACCCGATCAAAGCAAAAATTTTAATACTTCGCGTATAGAAATTCGCATAATACAACGGGCCGTCGGGAAATTCTTTATAGCTTTTAAAGCTACCCGTAGGTAAACTGCCATTAGCATTCATTAAATATCGCAGGATGATCATTTTGACTGAATAATTTGAAACCGCCTGTCCATCTGCAAAGACAACTTCGCCACCAGGAAATTTTACCGAATACTTTTCACCCAGTACTTCAATACAAAAAGACTGCTTGTCCTGATCATAAGCAAAGCCAGATTTTTCGGCCATTATGCAGGGATCAAAATCTTTAAACATCGCCCGATTAACGTCATAGCCTTTCTCCGAAAAATGCGGATCAATGTCAGGTATCTTTTTCATGACTACTTACTTAATCCTTTGAGAATCGGAATAAAAATATCTCCCATCACAGCCATGTCTTCGGCCGAAAAAGCCGATTCGAAATTCTTGTCAAACAGAATCTGGGCTGCCGGCGGAAACTCGTCATCTCCCAGCCAAAGAATAACCGTCATAAACATGTCGTTAATAAATTCAAATTTAAATGAAAGATCACCTTTATCAAGGCTTTTAGCGCCAATAGCCGCCATTGCCTTTTTTAACCCTTCCGGATTGTAGTTGAAGGTAAAGGCGTACCGTTTTAAACAACGGCCTTCAAAGCAGGCAAAATAAGCATTGCCGCCGGAAACATCGCGATACACCATATCCTGACCGGTTGATCTGACCCCTTTGGCATTCATCAAAAAACGCAAAATCATGGTTTTTAATTTGTAGTTGTCAAATTCCTGATCATGCTGATCTTTTACATGACCTTCGGGATAGGATACCAGATAATCACTTCCCATCACCCGGACGGTAAAGACTTTTTTCGTTTCATCGTAGGGACAGGCACTTAATTTTTCAATTTCTTTTGGATCAAAATCCTTTAATAAAGATTTATAATGCTCATAAGGTATTTTATCTTTTCTCTGTTCTTCAATAGCGGCATCATCCCGCAAACTTACTTCCATTTTTTCTCCTTTATTCTTGCAGCGAGGGAAACAGATTCATATTGGTATGCGGTATAAAACACGCTGAAATGAATTCATCCATATAAGTTGGATGGACACTTAACTCCATATAGGTCATATTCTGTGAAATTTCACGAATTGTATCCTTTCCTTCTGTCAAGGTCAGCGCCAGATAGCAGCCCTGCATGGAGCTATTGCCAATGTAATAATATTTCTCGACCGGGATATCCGGCAGCATCCCCAAAGCAATGGCATTTTTTATATCCAGATTGGTACCAATCCCCCCTGCAACATAGACATTTTCCAGAACATCAATGGACATGTCCAGACTTTCCATCAGCGTATAAATCGCTGAGAAAACCGCGCCTTTAGCCTTGATAAAAGAATCAATATCAATTTCTGTAATATAAACATCCTTGGAACCATTGTCCAGATCTTTTGAATAAAGATAATACTGTCCTATCCCGTATTCATCAAAATGAATGCGTGGGTGATTTAGTTCCCGGTTCATTCGGCCTTTGCCATCAATGATCCCGGTTCGTTTCATTTCGCAGATTAAGTCGATAATTCCTGATCCACAGATACCCACCGGACTATGGTGACCGATGGTGTTATAAAACGGTCTTAAATCTACATCATTGATATGAACCTCTTCAATGGCACCGGGTACCGCCCTGGTTCCGCAACTGATTTCTCCGCCTTCAAAGGCCGGCCCGGCTGAGCAGGCGCAGGTCATCATAAAGTCTTTATTGCCAAAGACAATCTCCCCGTTGGTTCCCAAATCCACCAGCATGGTAAAATCTTCCCGCATCCATACCGGTACTGCGAAAACGCCAGCAGTGATATCGCCGCCAACATAAGAGGCAACTGAGGGAGCCAGATAGATCTTTCCTTCCGGGTTGATCTTTACACCAATCTCTTTACATTTCATTTCTGGTATATCGTTAATAGCCGGAATAAAGGGTTCACGCCTCAAATAATCCGGGTTAATCCCTAACAAAAGATGATTCATTGTTGTATTGCCAGCGGCACAGACCTCATAAATATCTTCTCTTTTAATCCCAATCGTTTTAACCATTTTACCAATTAAGCCATTGATGGTTTCATCAACGATCGCTTTACGAAGATTTTCAAGGCCACCCGGTTTAATCGAATAGACAATGCGATTAATGACATCGGCGCCAAACTTAACCTGAGCATTCCCCATTGAAGCCTTGGCCACAATTTCATTGTTGTCCATGTTGACCAGACAGGCTGATACCGAAGTCGTTCCGATATCCAGAGCCACGCCATAAAGCGGTGTTTTTACTTCGTTGGCTGGTTTCACATCAAGTATTTCGGCGATTTCACGATGTTTTAAATAAACTACTTCAATTTTAAAGTCATTAGCTCGAAAAACGTCTGGCAGTTTTCTCAATAAATCAAGGCTGATGATAATGTCCTCATAGCCAAGTTCCTGTCTAAAATAAAACTTCAACCGATCTTCATCAGCCTGACTGTCTTCAATAGAGGGTTCACCAAGCTCAATTTTCGCCGACCAGAGTCGACTGGCATCGGTCATCCCCATTTTAAGCATCTTGTTGCGAACATACTTGATATTTTTGTTTTCATTTTGCGAAAGATCTGTAATCTGCATTTCGTTTACAAAGGATGAAGCCAAATCCGGCACATCCACTTCAATATCTTCCACGATTTTTGAATTACAGGCCAGCACAATCCCAGCCGCCATTTCTTCTTCAGAAATATGCCTGGTTTTCGACGTATCAACTGAGCCTTTTACGATTTTCACCTTGCATTTTCCGCAAGTTACATTTCCACTGCATGGCGAATCGATCATCACACCGGCTCTTCTTGCCGCCTCCAACAGATTTTCATGATCCCGGGCTATCAGCTCAACGCTTCTTTTCCCTTTAATCATGAACTTCACTTTTTGCATAAGCACGCCCCCCTTTACCATCACATAAAAGCAGCAAGGGTTTTACGCCTTGCCGCCCCTTTAGAATTTATTTATTCTTGATAATTTCCAGTTTATCAACTATTTCACGCAGCGCTTTTTTAGATGGCGCTTCAATTGGCAGATCAACCAAAGGTTTGCCATAAGCATCATATTCAAAAACATTCTGATCCAGTGGTACAACCCCAATTAGATCCAAGCCCTGTTTTTCAACTTCTTCGGCAGTTCCTTCATTTAAAACACCATCAGGCGCCCGGTTTATAATCAGCTTGATGGTCGGCACCTTAAGCTTTAATTCGTCAACCAGGTCACGAATCCGGCCAACCGCCTGAACGCCTCGTCGGGAACAGTCACTGACCAGAATCAGCATATCAATTTTCCCAAGCGTCCCGCGACTTAAATGTTCCATTCCGGCTTCGTTATCGACGATAATATAGTTGTAATTTTTACCCAGCGAATCGAGCTGCGTTTTTAAGATCCCATTGACATAGCAATAGCATCCGGCACCCTGGCTGCGACCCATTACTAAAAGGTCATAACCCTTGCCTTCTGCCACCGCCTGATTAAGGCGCAGTTTTAAGAAATCTGTTTTAGTCATTCCGGTTGGCAGCGGTACGCCGTCCATTTCCGCATGATTGACCTCTTCTTTGATTTCACCAATTGACAGATCCACTTCTTCACCCAATACTTCGTTAAGGTTGGCATTGGCATCAGCATCTACTGCTAAAATCGGGCCCAAACCTGCTTCCACTAAATATTCGATTAACATACCGGTTAAAGACGTTTTTCCAACGCCACCTTTACCGGCAATTGCAATGTTATAAGACATAATTTTCCCCCAGTAACGTTTATTTCACACAATACACTTCTACACAACACGTTACACCTGAACACTAACTTGTATATATAAGTATCGACAGGCATATCATAACATACTCTTTTTCAATTTACAATAGTACATTATAGACTGCTTTTTTTTACATAAAAAGGTAAATTTTAGTTCAACGATTTTGTTTTTATCATCACATTGTTAATTTATTATCACTTTATTCTTTTACGACTCATTCTTTATGAAAAATCAATTCAAACAAAGCCATGCACTAAACAGCTCAAATCATTTATTGACATGCTCATGTCAACGCAACGACGAAAAATAATTATAAAAAAAACCGACTCCTGCACCATAGTGAGGAATCGGCTTGACGAATTATCCTACTGCTTATTTGTTTAACAGTTTTTTCAGGTCTTCTTCAGCTGTAGTGATTGGTCCAATCTGATAATTTTCCACCAGTACATTTAATACGTTTGGCGAAACAAAAGCCGGCAGCGTTGGTCCCAATAAAATATTTTTGATACCTAATGACAAGAGGGTCAGTAAGATAACGACTGCTTTTTGTTCGTACCAGGACAAGACCAGACTCAAGGGCAGCTCGTTGACCCCGCAGCCAAAGGCATCAGCCAAAGCAACAGCAACTTTGATCGCTGAGTAGGCATCATTACACTGTCCCATATCCATCAGTCTGGGCAGACCGCCAATGGTTCCCAGATCCAGATCGTTAAAGCGGTATTTCCCGCAGGCTAGGGTTAAGACAACAGTATCAGATGGCGTTTTTTCAACAAATTCAGTGTAGTAGTTACGACCGGTTTTAGCACCATCACAACCGCCCACCAGGAAGAAGTGTTTAATGTCACCAGCTTTAACCGCTTCTATCACTTTATCGGCAACACCTAAAACCGTCCCATGGCCAAAGCCAGTCATGACCTTATGTCCGCCGTTTATCCCGGTCATGTGCTGATCTTCATCATAGCCGCCCAGTTCCAGGGCTTTTTCGATAACCGGCGTAAAGTCTTTGTCTTTACCGATATGAACCATTTGCGGATATTGAACCAGATCGGTGGTAAAAATGCGATCTGCGTAAGAATCTTTGACTGGCATTATGCAGTTTGTGGTGAATAGAACCGGTGCCGGCACATTGGCAAATTCTTTCTGCTGATTCTGCCAGGCTGTGCCAAAGTTTCCTTTTAGGTGCGAATATTTTTTGAGTTCCGGATAAGCATGACAGGGCAGCATTTCGCCATGGGTATAGATATTAATGCCTTTGCCTTCAGTCTGTTCCAGAAGCAGTTTTAAGTCTTTTAAATCATGACCAGTGATAATGATAAAGGGGCCTTTTTCAATGGTTAAGGTCACTTCTGTAGGCACCGGTGTTCCATAAGTTTCCGTATTGGCTTTATCCAATAATTCCATACAGGTTAAGTTGACAGTTCCGGTTTCCAGAACAATAGGCAGCAGCTCGTCCATGCCCATATTCGAGCCTACAGCGGCCAGAGCTTTATAAAAGAAAGCGTCAACGGAGGGATCATGATAGCCTAAAACAGCAGCATGATGAGCATAAGCAGCCATTCCTTTGACCCCTAACAGAATCAGGGTTTTTAATGATCTGATATCTTCATTCTCATCCCAGAGGCTTGCCATTTTATAGTCTTCTACCGATGCATCCACATCGTTTTTCATTTTTTCCACACAGTCAGCCATCACTTTGATGCTTTCATCATCAAAATTGACATTGGTAACCGTGGTAAAGAGTGCTTTTTTGATACAGGCATCCGTTGCTTCAGTTGCCCCATTTTTTATAACTGCTTTTGACAGGCCAATGGCTGCTCCGATCAGTTCGTCCTGCAGACCGGCTGTTGGCGCCGCTTTTCCGCAAACCCCTTTTACTTCACAACCAGAACCTTTTGCTGTCTGTTCGCATTGAAAACAAAACATATCTTTCATTTTACTTCTACCTCTCTTTTGGTATATTGCTAATCCCTAAGGAATTAAAGCCACAGAATATGTTTACCCTGAATAAACATTATCAAACATTTTCCAGTATTTTTCCATCCGTCGAGATGGTGTGGACCTGCCAGGGAATCATTTTCCCGGAATTTTGCAAAGCTGTGGTCACTGCTTTTACAATTCCCGAGCAACAAGGTACTTCCATCCGCACAACTGTCACACTTTTTATCTCATTCAGTCTGATAATTTCTGTCAGTTTTTCGGCGTAATCCACAGCATCCAATTTAGGACAACCTATCAGGGTAACCCTGTTTTTAACAAACTGGTTGTGAAAATCGCCATAGGCATAAGCGCTACAATCAGCGGCGATTAATAAGTGGGCACCGTTAAAATAGGGAGCATTGACCGGTGCCAGTTTGATCTGTACTGGCCATTGCCGTAACTGGGATTCAGGTTTTTGCAGACCAGTAGCCACAGTTTGCGCTTCATTTCTAACAATCGCTTTTGACGAAGATCCCGGACAACCACAGGCCAGGGTATCCTCGGCCTTTTCAATCACCTTGGCCTGACTTCCCGGGCAACCAGAACCAGCCTTTTTCTTTTCCATATTGATCTTTACAGCCTCTTCATCATAGGCGGCCGCTTCCCGCTCCACAAAAGTGATGGCTCCGGTAGGACAAGCCGGCAGGCAGTCTCCCAATCCATCACAGTAGTCATCTCTTAACAGTTTTGCCACCCCATCAACCATACCAATGGCTCCTTCGTGACAGGCCTCTGCACATAAACCACAGCCATTACATTTTTTTTCATCTATCGAGATAATCTTACGAATCATGATTTTATCCTCCACTTGATTTTATGGTCATATCATACTATAATAATATCCAAAAATATGTTGCATATGCAACAGGGGCCAATAAATGCAAAATTATTCAGCTGTTTTAAGAAAAGTCAAACTTTTTAGCGGTATCGATAATGATTTGCCAGCTATGCTGGACTGTTTGGGCTCACAGGAAAAAGCCTATCAGAAGGGTGATCTGATTTTTGTCGCCGGTCAGCCCATTAATGCTGTGGGGATTGTTCTGACTGGTGAACTGCAGGTGATTCAAGAAGATTTTAACGGGAATCGTACAATCCTCACTGAGTTAGGTCCGACCCAAATTTTTGGGGAAGCGCTGGCCTGCGCCGGAATCGAAGAAAGTCCAGTTTCAGTTCTGGCTAAAGGCGACACTAAAATTCTCTTTATCGGGGTCAGCCGCATTATCAACACCTGTTCCAACTCCTGCATCTTTCATAATCGCCTGATTGAAAACCTGCTAAAAATTCTAGCTCGCAAGAACATCCAGTTAAGCAATAAAAATCAGCTCCTTTCCCATCGCAGCATCCGGGAGAAAGTTCTTTCCTACCTGTCCATGCATGCGGAAAAAAACAATAGCCCTGATTTTGAAATTCCTTTTAACCGTAACGAAATGGCCGACTTTCTGTGTGTAGATCGCAGTGCCCTGTCCCGGGTTTTATCGGCGCTTGCCAAGGAAGGGGTTATTTCAGTGTCCGGTCGACAGTTTACCCTTCATTAAAAAATCGGAGATGACGTAAATCAAAGTCATTCAACAAACCTCGCACCAACAATCGAATTTCATAGGCTGCTGCGGCTTCGACAGTTGCCATTGCTGATTAATAACGTCTTCCAGCAACTGTTTCTCCGATGCTGCCAGTTGAAAACCAATTATCCGTGCTCAGATGTTTACTTAATCGATTTACATAATCTCCGTTTTTTGAATAGGTCTATTTCTGAGAGTCAAAATATTTTTCTAATTCTTCATAACCTTCCGCTGACAAATCCTCATACGGAATAAAGCGTAGGGCAGCGCTGTTAATGCAATAGCGCAGACCACCCGCTTCAACTGGTCCATCTTCAAAGACATGACCCAGATGGGCGTCACCGGTTTTTGACCGGACTTCTGTTCGTCTCATTCCAAAAGAACTGTCAAATTTTTCGGTGATCAAGTCATTATCAATAGGCTTTGAAAAGCTGGGCCAGCCGCAGCCGGAATCAAACTTATCGGTGGAAATAAAAAGCGGCTCCCCTGTTGTGATATCAACATAAACACCTTTTCGTTTTTCATCAAAATATTCGTTTTTAAAGGGCGGTTCGGTATGATTTTCCTGAGTCACCGCATACTGTTCCTGAGTCAAGACTTTGGCCAGATCGCTTTTATCTTTTTTATGGTATTTCATCTCTTCCTCCAGTCAGTTTATTCATATTAATCTCTTTACCCTACTTTTTTACAATTAATCAGATGCTTTACGAAGTGTAGTTTTCAGACCACCCCAATTGACCTATTCGTTTTCTTTATTCAGCAGCAATTTCAGAGCGTCCAGTTCGTTCACCGGAGGCTTGCAGCCGGTCACGTCACACACATAGGCTGTTGTTTGGTCATCAATTCGCTTAAAGCTTTTTAAGACAGGATTAATCCCAACAAAATCCTGATCACTTTTATTTAAGAGCACAAAAGCCAGGGGCATAAAATGCGAATTGATTTCCTTGATCATATCCTGGGTTAAGGGGTCGTTTAAATCGCCGGTCATAACAATTTCCTGTTTGCCAAAATCCATCAGCATCTTGGCCACCAGCATCATGGTGTAAACCATGGGTGCCTCATTGATCTTTCCCGCAAAGTAGGCCATCATATTGCTGGCCTTTTCAAGATAATCCCGCCGATTGCCGATTTTCCCCAGCTTGACCAGCAAAAACAATGCAATGGCATTTCCGGAAGGCATCACATTGTCAATGATTTCTTTGGGTCTGGCAATCAGGCGTTCACTGTCTTTGCCATAGATGAAAAAGCCCTTTCGCCCCTCATCATCGCCAAACATATAAATGGTCTCTTCCATTTTGATAAAGGCTTTTTCCAGAAAGCGGGTATCAAAGGTGGCCTGATACAGCTCCATATAAGCCCAGGCTACATAGGCATAATCGTCGAGATAGGCCGGATAGCGAGCCTCACCCTGACGATAACGAGCTAGTAGCTTACCGTAATCGTCGGTAATATTTTTTTCAATGAAATGCATGGTCGCCCGGGCGTAAGCAATATAGGTTTCATTATCAAAAACCCGACCAGCCATGGACAGAGCTGTAATCGCCAGCGCATTCCAGGCGGTCAGAATCTTGTCGTCCTTCTCCGGCCGAATTCGCTTATTTCTTTGCTCGTTGAGGGTTTTCAAGATCCCTTCGAGTCTGTCTTTGACACTATTTTTTTCCAGAACCCGCAAATCAGTGTCAATCAGGTTAATGATACTTAAACCCTGAAAATTGCCAGCTCGTTCCATCGGATAATACTTGAAGAGAAAAGCGGCATCTTCGGCGGACAGAATTTTTTCAATTTTCTGTTTGGACCAGAGGTAGAACTTTCCTTCAACCCCTTCCGAGTCAGCATCCTCAGCGGAATAAAAACCACCTTCCAGAGATTTCATATCTCTGATCAGGTATTTGATGATTTTTTCGGCAATCTCACGATACAAAACTTTTCCGGTAATCTGATAACACTCCGTAAAAACGATGATCATCAGGGCATTATCATAAAGCATTTTTTCAAAATGCGGCACCAGCCACTTAGCATCTGTTGAGTAACGGCAAAAACCGAAACCCACGTGATCAAAAATACCCCCCTTATACATCTGCTCGAGGGTTTTTTCAACCATAGTAAGCGCCTCCTCCTCCTTAGTAACCTGATAATAGCGCATTAGGAAAAGCAGAACATGCGGCGAAGGAAATTTAGGGGCCTTGTTAAAACCGCCATAGACCGAATCAAAATTTTCCTGATAATAATGATAGGCATCCCGCAAAGCGGTGTCGCTCACTTCGGTCCGTTTGTGGGTGGTTTCCATCTCGTTTAACAGTCTGGTGATCCGCTGAGCCGAATTAATCAAATCCGTTCGCGTGTCTTCCCACTGGGAAGCAATCCCGCGCAGGACATCCAATAGTCCCATCTGATTATTCCGGGAATATTTAGGGAAATAGGTACCCGAGTAGAAGGGTTTCTGATCCGGTGTCAGGAACACATTCAAGGGCCAGCCACCCTGTTTTCGACTCATCTGGGCAAAGGTCATATAGATCTGATCAATATCCGGCCGCTCTTCGCGGTCAACTTTGATGCAGACAAAATAGCGGTTTAACACCTTGGCCACTTCCTGGTCCGCAAAGCTTTCCTCCGCCATCACATGGCACCAATGGCAGGTCGAATAGCCAATGGACAGAAAAATCGGTTTGTTTTCCCGTTGAGCTTTGGCAAAAGCCTCTTCCGACCAGGGATACCAGTCCACCGGATTATAGGCGTGCTGCAAAAGATAAGGGCTTTTTTCAAAAAATAATCGATTGTGTTTTATTTCAGAATTCATATCTTCCATGACTTCCTCCTAGTTGTCAAATTGAAGCAGTTTTTTCTCCATCTGCCTGTTTAAAAGGATAAACATCATTACCGCAACCCCTGTATTAATCAGAAAAAACAACAGATAACCCAGCCAGACATTGATAAAAGAACCTGTCAGAATGGATAAGGCAATAACAATTCCCATATAAAGCATACCAATAAACATGGTTATCAGAACATTCATATTATTTTTTACTGCCTTCTGGGGATTGTCCCATTCTATCAGTGGACGGCTGGCATCAACAAAAAGTCCCAAAAGAAGAATTGGCATACTCCCCGCAAAGCCGAGCAGTAGGGCCATAATGATCGTTTCTACCTTCAGTGGCATGATATAACAAACAACTGCAATCGTAAAAACCATTCCCATGCCCTGAATCAACAGCGCCGAAAGCGTCCGACCAATAATCTGGTCACTCGTCGATACCGGAATTACCCGGGTGATCCACGAGGCCTTTCCTTCCCGGGAAAAGCTGGTCGCAGTAGTTGCTGCGGTTGCGCCAAAAAAGATAAATATTCCGATCAATATATAGGTAAAAACAAAAGGCATGGCCTGATAAAAGTTTTGCAATTCGCCCAGGTCGCTCTGATCAACACCACTGAATGTTAAACCTAAAAGTAAACAAAGCGGGACAATGATCACCACGCTCACGTTGTTGAACAAAAAAATCGGTGTTCTCAGCATATTTTGCATATCCATAAAGAATATCGCCAGCGCCTTTGAGCGACTACGCAGAAGCTTCTTTTTACGCTGATCAGCTGATAAAGCCTTTGATTTTCGGCTTATGCTTCCAGATGCCAGACTGCTTAAATAGAAACGCTTGCCTACCTGTACCAGAATAAAAAGTGATGCCGCAGCCACTAAAAGCAGTAAAAAAATCCACACCAGCGACATGACTGACATAACATTAAGCCCCCATGCCACCAGAAAACTGGTCGGAACCAGATAGCCGATCCGATTTAAAAGCAGTTCATTATTATTAAGCATGCTGTTTAAAATTTGCTGCATATCACCATCTGTCGCAGTATTCAGGCTACTGGAAAAGTAAAATTGAACCCCCAGGATTGCAGCTACAAAGAAAACAGAAAAGAACATTTGAATCATATCCTGGCGGCCTTTAATAGATGATCCTTTCATAATCAGCATAAACAGCGCCGTTAAGAGTGCCAGAGGAATAACCGGCAGAGTCAGGAGCACTGGCAGACAAAGGAGGGCATACAAAACCCCCATCCCCTGGCCAATCCCATAAATAACCAAAATTGGCAGATACGCGATTAGGGTAAAGATATATTCCGATGCCAAAATTGACATGAACTTGCCTAAAATAATTTTCTCCGGCGCGAGGGGTAAGGGAATCAGTTCCTCAACATTCTTGGAAAAATAAAATTCCGAAAGCACCTGCATAATTCCAAAGACAATGATTAAGAGGGTGGTCATCACAAAACCAAGCACCAGAAAAGATGAAGTCTGGCCAACAAAAGAAAGGCCGGCATAAAGAATGCCCATAAAAGAAATATACATGATAAAGGACGGAAACAAGGCCACCAGCAGCAGCACCATCAAGCCCAGCTGCTTAAAAAAGGCCTTTTGATTGTGATTCTTATTGTATAAAAATTGCGAAATACCCCAGGACTCATTAATAAAAAGTTTCGCTAATCCCATTAATTCTTTCATGATTCCGTCAGCTCCAGAAAAATTTCTTCCAGGGACTCCTGGCTGCCGGCTTGGGCCCGCAATTCATCCATTGACCCAACCTCGATGATTTGACCATTTTTAATAATAGCTATTCGGTCGCATAATTTTTCGGCTACTTCCAGGACATGGGTAGAAAAGAAAACCGATTTGCCCTGATCACATCTTTCGCGCATTATTCGTTTCAGTTCGAAGGAAGACTTGGGATCCAGACCCACCATAGGTTCATCCAGAATAAAAAGTTCAGGGTCGTGTAACAGTGCCCCAACCAGAGCCAGTTTCTGTTTCATCCCATGGGAAAAGGACCCGATGGGATCATTAATCGCTTTTTTTATTTCAAACAAATCAGTATATTCTTCAAATACCTGTTCCCGCGCTTGTGCTGATACGCCATAAACATCCGCCATAAATTTCAAATACTCAATAGCTTTGATTTTATCAAACAGTACTGGGGTATCCGGCACATAACTAAACTGCTTTTTTGCTTCCAGAATATTCTCCTGGTTATCGATGCCATTAATGCTAATTTTGCCGCTATCCGCTTTTAAAAGCCCAACAATCATTTTAATGGTTGTGGTTTTTCCAGCCCCATTAGGGCCCATAAAACCAAAAATTTCCCCTGGCTTAACTTCCAGGCTGATATTGTCTACGGCTTTAATTTTTTTATCGCCATAAGATTTGGATAAATTTTCTATTTTCAGCATGTCACACTCCTTTGTTTAAAGAGACTCTCTTCACTGCATATTGTAACATAAATTTTTCACAAAGGAACATTAGAATTGCTCACGAAAAGCTGGCTAATTTTAATATTGATTTCTTTAGAACTCTTTTTTTTCGTAAATCATAACCGCAATTCGATAGGAACAATACATATAAACACATGAAATAAAAATAATTCCAATCAAAAGCATTGAAATATTAAGATATCTTTCTAACCAATTCATCCAAACAACTTGTTCTAGCCCAATTAAAGTTGATAGGGTCATTATCAATCCACAGGGTAAAATTCCACCCAAAAATAAAACAAAGCGCCCTTTTACAAATCCAAAAGAAAAAATCAAAGGAATCAACGTACTATCGAGAAGAATGCTCAATAACAACATTAAAAGCACTGATAACTCGGCCTCTGTAAGATTAATATCGTTATGATACAGAAAACTGGCCAAAATCGATGTCATCAATATTATTCCTCCAATGCTAGTTAAGATAATAAATAATAAATATTTACTCGCAACAACTGCTCTTCGAGTAACCGGCATTGTTAGAGCATAAGCATCCCATTTTGCCATTTCGTCGTTAGTTACTGTTGAAATTACCATTGCTGACAGTGTTATAATTATAAATCCATAAATAAAGTAAATTTTCATAACAATACAAAAGATAATCAATGGCACCATAAAAATAATAACACTTTTAAATGCTTCTTTTAAATTATTCAAATCCTTGATAATCAGTCCCTTCATATATGCTATCACTCCCTTTATTAGAATTTATTGTTCGAATTTTTAAAATTCTTTCTTTTCATATATCCTTTTGGAAATCATGTAAGAACAAGCGACATAAAAAGCAGAAAAAACAGCTAATCCGATTATTATCATCGACAAACTAATATCCGCGCCGATATTAGTCAGCCATTGCCATTGTTGCTCGCTTAGCATTCCCGATAAGAGGAGGACTAAGCCCGTCGGCACCATGGCTACAAGGATAATAATAATACGAGCTTTTTCTGTTCCAAAATAATAAATTAAAGGCAGCATGGTTGAACCGGCAATCAACCCGATAGAAGCAATAATAACTAGCACTGCTAGCATTTCTTCCCAGCTCGAATTTTTCAGAATCATCACACCAATCAGACCAACAATTAATGCCATCGCAACACCTAAACCATCCAGCAAGAGCATCACCACATATTTGCTGGTCACCACTTCTTTTCTCGAAACTGGCATTGTCAGGGCGTAAGAGTCCCATTTGGCCAGATCATCATAAGAGATCGTTGTCACCACCATCATGGTCATCATCATAATAAGGACCCCGAAAAAAGTGGCATTGCCATTCGGCAGAAAAATAACCATCCACAAGGCCATAATCGGCAGCAGTCTTTTCAATGTCGTCTGCAAATTGATAAAATCTTTGATCATTAATCCCTTCATGCCGCTTGCCCCTTTACAAAAAATAACATAATTTCCTCAATTGTTGCCGGATCGATCATGACATCCCGGTAACGCTTTTTCATTTCCGGCCGGTTTTTAACCAATACTTCATAACCAAAGTGATTTTTCCGGTAACGGTGATAATCATCCGCATCTAGACTTTCAAACTGACTGGCGCCGCATTTTAAAATACCCATCGTTTCCAACAGGCTTTCCTTTTCTTCCTGCAGGACCACCTTGCCATCATGAATAAAGACGATATAGTCGGCAATCTTATCCAGATCGCTGGTAATATGTGAAGACATCAGAACGGCCTTTTCCTCATTCTGAATAAACTCCTGAAAGATGTCCATCATTTCTTCTCTGGCAACGGGATCGAGCCCACTGGTGGCCTCATCCAGGATCAGCAGTTTGGGGTCATGAGCCAGCGCCACAGCAATTTGCAGCTTCATCTTCATTCCCTTTGAATAGTCCTTGACCCGCTTATCCATTGGCAGCTTAAACTTGCCAATCAATGCTAAAAATTGTTCGTCATCCCATTTGTTAAAAATATTTTTCATCATTTTGTTGATATCTCCGACTTTAAGCAGATCATGAAAACAGGGGGCATCCAGAACCACCCCGATATCCTCTTTCAAACGTGATGATTGCTCATCAAGAATCTGATCAAAAAAAAGGATTTTCCCGCCATCATTCTTAATCAGGTTAAGGGCCGCTTTTAAGGTCGTTGTTTTGCCCGCGCCATTTTCTCCAATCAACCCAACAATACAACCTTTGGGCACCACGAAAGAAATATCATCCAGTTTAAAATCCATATACGTTTTTGACAAATGATTAATTGTTAGTGCATTTTCCATTCTAGTCTCCCTGATACAAAATTCTGATTAGTTCAATCAGCTCTTCTTGATCAATATTACTGACTCTGGCAATTTCTACCGCTTGATTAAGATAGTTTTCCACCTGACGCAACTGTTCTTCTTTAATCAGATTGGTATTCTGTGCTGCGATAAAACTGCCCTTTCCGGTTACGGTTTCAATAAACCCCTCTTTTTCAAGATCAGAATAAGCCCGTTTAGTCGTAATGACACTGATCCGCAATTCTTTTGCCAGCAAACGCATACTGGGCAGCATGTCCCCCGGCAATAATTCCCCGCTCATGATTTTCCCTTTAATCTGACTGGCAATCTGTTCATAAATCGGTTTATCACTAGCGTTACTGATTATGATTTCCAATTCATCACCTCTGCAATATATTGTATATACACTATATACTCACTATGTCCTTTTGTCAAGCTATTTGTAAAATCTCATACTCCTCCAGCTGTTGACTATAAAATTTCTTGAATCCTGATCGCAAATCAATGTTACAACCTTAATGATCGTTGTTTTAATGCAAAAAAAGATTAACAGAAATATTCCCGCTAAGGATTATTCCCATTAATCTATTTTATACTCTTCTTTACGTGACTACACTTTTATGCCATTATCGTCGATCTCTTACCATTTTGAAACTTGGGTACTTTCATCACTGATCACAACCTGGTAACCATCTTTATAGTAAGTCACGGCGGTTACTTTTCCGGTTCCATCCAGCGAGCTGCCACCGGCGCCGACAGTTATAATCCAAGCCGCCTCTCCTTCATCAGGCCGCTTGCTTTGATCAGCAATCAAATCAACATCTGAAATTTCTATATCTTCATCTAAATAAGCTAACATCCGATAACTGGCCCGCACCCTGTCTTCATTCATGGCACCCACGTAAGGCGTCTCCTCTGTGTAGGTCATTCGTCTGGCAATTTTCGTTGAACTCAGGCTCGTAGATAAGCCATACCAGTCCTGGTTGGATGTCCCTGTTGATGATTTTCCCGAATCACTGCCGCCATCGGTCATGCCATCTACCGCGTTAAACTCGGTTGCAACTGCCTGAGCTGCGACATAAACCTCTCTCGCTTCAGCGATATAGGCCTTACCTTTAGCCTCTGCCACAAAGCCCAGCATTGTGGGAACTGTAAATGCAGCCAGGACTCCAATGATTACCAGCACCACTATAATTTCCACCAAGGTAAAACCTTTTTGATTTTTCATAACTCTTTTTAATACTCCTTTCCAAGAATTTTAGAAATAGTCGTCAAGACGCAGAACCTGTATTTTTTATTAAGTAGTATCTTATAGACTAAGAGTAGTGTAGAACCAGAAAATTAATAAGTCCTTATTATTTTATTCCCAATCCTGGATCATTAAAACTTTCTGCAGTGCTTTCAATTTATATTTTGCCTGCTCATAGTCAGGACAATAAGTTTTGACTATTTCCCAAAACTCATTAGAATGATTCATTTTAATTAAATGCGCCAGTTCATGAACCACCACATAATCAATAGCTGATTCCTCGGCCATTATCAGATACCAGGAAAAGTTCAGATTACCAGCTGACGAACAGGAACCCCAGCGGGTTCTGGCTTTATTGATTTTTAGTTTCTGCGGAAAAACACCCATCTGCTGACCAAAATCAATCGTTTTCTTGATCAGCAGATTTCTGGCCAGCCCCGGTAGAGAGAAACCATCTCACTTTTTAGCTGATCTTCTTCCAGTTTTTCCCATAAGTAAAAGCCACTGCCATTAAAACCAGTCTGTGATTTTTCCCCGGCTATCAGGGGATAAGATTTCCCCATCATCAGATAACTCTGGCCAAAAGCAACACGGAAGACCTCTTTTTTCTGCTGGAACTTAAGCATTCCCTGCATGTGGTATTCCACCCAGGCTTGGTGTTTTAGCACAAAATCGTCAATCTGACCAAGGGGCATCTGCTTAGGCGCTCGGACTTCAAGCTGACAATCCTCCCTGATTTTTAAGGCAATTGTTTTTCTTTTGCTGCGGACTAAAACGTAATTCATCGTCGTAAAAACAGTTCCTTCTCAATGGCTTCAACCCCCTGCAATAGTTCGGCTATTGAAGTAAACCAGTTCTTAATCATATGTCGCATCAGCCCCACCTGTTCAGCTTTGGCCTTTAAACCGAAAATCGGAATCTGTGAACCATAGGCTGTGCCAATTTCTGCCCAGGCATCACAACCGGACGGTCCAATATAAATCAGCAAGTCCGCAGATTTAACCGATGAGACACAAAAATCAAAGACCCGCTGGCCTTCATCCGATTCAATAAAATGCGCCAATTCCTTTTGTGACAGAAAAGCCTCTTCCGGCCGACCTTCGCGAATCCAGGATAAGACCTGATGTGATCTTTCTTCCAGCAGATCAGTGAGCATCTCCACGGCATGCTGGTGCTTCCATGATGCGGCAATATAAATTCTCATATGTCCCCTTAAATGAATAACTTTTCAGATTTCAAACAACGCTCGCAGCAGCCTATGACCCAGGGTTAAGCTCCTAAGGCAATTGTCGTTGCTTAACCGTTATAATAAAGCTTATCTACAAGCTGTTACTTCAGTCTTTTTTGCGCAAAATATCCATCGACGAAACGGGTTGGTCCATTTTCATGCGGTATACCATCTTGGGATGGGGCGTAGCATCCAAGACCGCGCCTTTCTCGTCAATTATATCTTTTGCGGTCTGCACAAAAAATCCTTTTCCCGGAATCATCACTTCAATTTCATCGCCAACAGAAATCTTATTGCGCTGCTGGATAGTGGCCAGCCCAGTCGCTTCATCATATGACAATACCACTCCGACAAAATCATAGGCTCTTGTATATGAACTGGTACCATAATTCTGATCCTCTGCAGTTGTTTTACCATGAAAAAAGCCTGTTGTATAATTTCGGTGACTGACCTTTGTCAGTTCTTGATAATAAGCGGCATCAACTTCGCTATGGCCTGAATTTTCAAAAACTTCATCAATCACCTTACGATAGGTGGAAACAACCGTTGCTACATAGTAAAGACTTTTCATCCGCCCTTCAATTTTAAAACTGTCTACTCCCGCCGCCATCAAACTGGGAATCTCATTAATCAGACAAAGATCTTTGGAATTGAAAATAAAAGACCCTTTATCCGATTCTTCAATGGTAAAAGTTTCATTAGGACGGGTTGCCTCAATCAGGTGATACTGCCAGCGACAAGGGTGGGCACAATCCCCCTGATTGGAATTTCTTCCAGTCATATAGTGGCTTAGAAGACAGCGCCCCGAATAGGAAATACACATAGCGCCATGAACAAATGTTTCAATTTCCATATCTTTTGATACTTTTGCTCTAATCTCCTTGATTTCTTCTATTCCCAGTTCTCTGGCCAGGACAATCCGTTTAGCCCCCAAGTCATGCCAGAACTTTACACTACGCCAGTTGGTATTATTAGCCTGAGTGCTCACCGAGATCTTAAGCTCTGGCGCCACTTCCCTGACCACGGAAAAAATGCCGGGGTCGGCTACAATCACGCCGTCCACAGCCATTTGTTCAAGTTCTTTTAGGTATTCGGGCAAACCCAGCAGATCCTCATTATGCGGAATCATATTCAGAGTGACATAAATCTTCTTGCCCTTTTCATGCACATAGCCAACCGCTTCCTTTAATCCCTGGAGATCAAAATTATCAGCCTTGGCCCGCAGACCAAACTGTTGACCGCCGCAATAAACGGCATCCGCCCCATAATGAAGGGCAAATTTCAGTTTTTCAAAATTCCCGGCCGGAGCCAGTAACTCAGGTTTTTTCATACTTCTTCTCTTTCTGTTCACTACACATTAAAACAGGCAGCACCACGAGACAGACTACTATTATCGATGCTCAGCTAAGTGCCAAATTGAACCCGCCTATGTCTAGCGTTTATTATGATTTCAGACTGATGGCCAAGCCATCGCCCAGGGGCAAAATCGAGGTCAAAAGCTCTGGATGATCGGAAATCTCTTTTAAGTAACGGCGCATTCTTTTAACAATGGTGATTTTTCGTCGGATTACCAGCTCGTTTGACGCAATCATGCCTTTAAACAAAACATTGTCTGAGACAATCAAGCCGCCTGGTTTCAAGAGTCTCAGACAGTCCGGCAACAGATGAATATAATGGCCTTTAGCCCCGTCCAGAAAAATCATATCATAGGGCTCTGACAACTCCTTCACTACTTCCTGGGCATCACCCACCAATTGATTAACTTGCTTGTCGACACCCATTCGGGCAAAATTTTCCTTGGCTTCAAGGACCATTTTAAAGTTGCGTTCAATCGTATCCACATAGCCGGTTTCACCCATAAAAAGCGCAAAGGCTGAGGCTGAATAACCCACTGCCGTTCCAATTTCCAGAATTCTTTTTACCTGCATCGAAGAAATGATCAGTTCGATGTGCTTTTCCACCTCAGGATGGATAATAGGGATCTCTTCCGCCTCAGCGGCCTTTCGTAAGGCCGCCAGTTTTTCGCTGCCTAAAGGCAGCAAGTCTCGTATATAATTTTCAATATAGTCCTGTACTATTTCGCTCACATTATCGCCTTCTTTTCTCTACTGTCCTGCTGTATAGTCGTTTAGATAGATTTCCACATCTGCCAAATGTTCTTCGTAGGTCTCATTAAAGATAATTTCACCAGTTTCCAGGTTGGCCACAAAATATAAATAATTTGTCTGATCCGGATAGAGGGCGGCCTCTAATGATGCTTCTCCAAACGAGGCAATCGGGCCAAATGGCAGTCCCAGATTGATATAGGTATTATAGGGGGATGCGATTTGCGTCTGTTCGGTCGTTAGAACCGTTGTTTTATTGCCTCTGGCATAATCGACCGTGATATCCGACTGCAGTGGCATGTTGGCAGCGATCCGATTATAGAAAACACTGGCAACAGAAGCCCTGTCTTCATCATATTTTGATTCCATCTCAACCACTGAAGCCATGGTAACAATCTCATCCACCGTTTTGCCCATTTCCTCGGTTCGTTTCAGATAGTCATCGGTATATACCTCTTCAAAGCGGTCCAGCATGGCTGTCACGACATCCTCAGCAGTTGCATCAGGGGTCAGACTGTAAGTATCAGGGAAGAGGTATCCTTCAAGGCTTCTGGTCACGCCATCTTTTGCTTCCAGCGGAATGCTTTCAAGAATGGGATAAAGGGCCTGATAATCGGCCACTTTTTCGGTTTCCGCAATAAAATCATCCTGGGAGCAAATTCCTTCATCCTCTAAGATAACCGCAATTTCGCTAATGTTTTTTCCTTCCGGAATCGTCACACTTGTATTGTAGACGTCACCGGATTTTAACATGTCAACGATTTTTTCGACCGACAACTCAGGCGAAATCTCATAGTGTCCAGACTGCAGCTGATCAGCCAGATTTTCCCGCCGAACATAATATTCAAAGGCAAAGGTATCTTTAATCAATCCCTCCGATTTTAACAAATCAGCCATTTCACTGACCGTGTATCCGGAAGGAATCTCGATCTGCACACTTTCACCCTGGCCAACGGCCTCAAGATTCTTTTTAATAAAAAAGGAAAAACTGAATACCACCGTTGTACAAAGCAGCAAAAAAATAAAGAGTATGATCACAATCCTTTTCTGATTGACTTTTTTTCTCTTCTCCGCTTTGATGGCAGCAGGGCTCTTCTTTGGATTATCCATTTTTCACTTCCTTTCAGACTTGATTATTCTCAATTTAGTCCCTTTTAAATTTAGTCTCAATCATTTAATTATACTACATATCCAACTGCTGATATCTTAAAAACAGAAAAAAAGAGGCACCCGAACTGGGCTTACCTCTCAATTTTTTTATCAGTCACTGTTGTTTTAATTCAAATTTAAATCCACAGCCTGAATAATCCGATCGGCGATTTCCTGATAATAAATCGAAAACTTCACCTGGGCTTCGAAATACTCAGCAATTAATGGCATTTCCATAATCTTATCTGCCAGCTGATTATAATCATCAACCTGTTCCTGGGTCAGTTCTTCACCGGCCATCTGCAAGGACTGAATTTCCATCTGTCGTTCCATATAGTCTTTGGCCATTGCATATTTCTCCTGATCTTCAATCAGCGCTTCTTTGGCCTTAATAAAATCCAGATAACTGTCAGTTTCTTTTAAAGCGGCCGCAAAATCATTGGCTGCATCAAAAATATTCATGTCGTTCTCCTTTTACCTCAAAATCATTAATAAAGTTTTAGTCTGTAAAAACCTGAGACCTAATAATCTGCCTTTCGGTTGTCAGGCACGGTGTTTCTATCTCTAAATCAGGCTACACTTCCATTAGAATCGGAAGGATCATCGGTTTTCTCTGGGTTTCTTTATACAAATATTTAAACAGTGAATCGCGAATGGCATTCTTAATGGAATTCCAATCAACGATATTTTTCTCATCACATGCAACCAGGGCCTTTTTCACTTCTTCACGGGAATTATTAATCAGTTCTTCTGACTCTCTGACATAAACAAATCCGCGGGAAATAATATCCGGTCCAGAAACCGCTTTGCCTTTATGCATGGTACAGACAACAATAAAGAGACCATCTTCCGCCAGACGTTTACGGTCATTCAGCACGATGTTGCCAATGTCGCCAACCCCTAAGCCATCAACAAGAACTGGTTCAGCCTGGGTTTTACCCACAACTTTTACTGAACGCCGATCAACTTCGAGAATACTGCCATTATCAACAATCTGGATATTTTTCTTATCCATTCCTACCGACTGTGCCAACTCGCCATGCTGCATCAGCATTCGGGATTCGCCGTGCACGGGCAGAAAATGCTTGGGTTTAATTAGCGTCAGCATCAGTTTTAATTCCTCTTTACGGGCATGTCCGGAAACATGAATTTCGGCAAATTTACCATAAACAACATCTGATCCCAATTCAACCAATTTATTAATAACCTCAGACACCATTTTTTCATTTCCTGGTACTGGCGTAGCAGAAATAATGACCGTGTCTTCTTTTTTAATGGTCAGGTGACGGTGCTCACCCAAGGCCATTCGTCCCAACGCCGCCATGGGTTCTCCCTGGCTGCCGGTGGTAATGATCGCCAACTGGCGATCTTTGTATTTTCCAATGTCCCGCAATTCCACAAGAACATTATCCGGAATATTTAAATAGCCCAAATCTCTGGCTACTTCCGTCACATTTTCCATACTGCGTCCGCAGATCACAACTTTACGGTTATACTCCACCGCAGCGTCAATGACCTGTTGAATCCGGTGCACATTTGAGGCAAAAGTTGTGACGATAATTCTGCCTTTGGCACCCCTAAACAGGTTAAAGAGGGTTGGTCCAACGGTGCTCTCCGACTGGGTAAAGCCTTCCCCTTCCACATTGGTGCTATCGGACATTAACAAGTCTACACCCTGCGACCCGATTTTGGCAAAACGTTGTAAATCGATGATTTCACCGCCAATGGGATGATAATCAATTTTAAAGTCACCGGTGTGCAGAACCGTCGCCGCCTGACATTTTATGCAAAGTCCCACCGCATCAGCAATACTGTGATTAACACGAATATATTCCACGTTAAACTCGCCAATATCAGATTTTTCTCCTGCCTTTACAATGATCCGCTCTGTTTTCGTCAATAAGCCATGCTCTTTGAGCTTTTTGTCGATCAGACCCATGGTAAATTTAGTGGCGTAAATAGGGACATTCATCTTTTTCAGCAGATACACCAAGCCTCCGATATGATCCTCGTGTCCATGGGTAATGACAACCCCTTTGATCTTATCCTCATTCTCAAGGATATAGTTAAAATCGGGCAAAACAATATCGATCCCGAACATATCATCATCGGGAAATTTAAGACCACAATCGACTAAAATGATGTCTTCCTTGTACTCGAAAACGGTAAGATTCTTCCCGATTTCGCCTAGCCCTCCCAATGGAATAACTCTTAGTTTATCCTTATTGCGCTTTGTATAGGGGCGTTTACGCGGTTTTCTCCCACCCATCCGTTGTGTATCTGTCGTTATTAAGTTGTTGTTTTCAGTCAAATTTGACTCCTTTCATATTTTTATAACAATCCGAGCAGTATCCGTACACTTTGAGCTCGTGATTCATTATAATAAAGTTCTTTTTTTCTTCAATTTCTTTTTCCAGGGCTTCCAGATAATCGTCCTGCATTTCAATGACTTTATTGCATTTCAGACAAATCAGATGATGATGCCAATGCTTCTCATTGCGTTCGCACAGTTCAAACCTGGCAAAGCCGTCATCAAAGTTCCTTCGAGTAATGATCCCCATTTCTTCCAAAATCTGCACCGTTCGATAAATGGTGGACATCCCGACCTCAGGACTTTCTTCTTTCACTTGCCTATACAGTTCATCAACGCTGAAATGTTCATTTCCTTTAGCTAACAACACTTTGATTGTAATACGACGTTGCGGCGTTAATTTATATCCGCTTTTTCTTAGTATCTCTACAATTTGCTGTTGATCCATTTCATTTCCTTACGCTTTTAAACCCACTGCACCGGAAGTTCTTCTAAAATTTTTATGTTTATTCCATCAATATCACAGGAAAGAGCACGGATCTCCAATCCCAGACTATGACATTGACCCAATAAACGCGAAAATTCACTATCTATATCCCAATTTGGCGAAAAAGCTCTGGCATCAGGCCGCATCACAAAAAATAAAACACCTGCGCCAAAACCATTTTCATAGGCATCCATCAGCTCCTGCAAATGCTTTGCCCCTCGTTTGGTCGGTGCATCAGGAAATTTTGCAACCCCATCAACCAACAGATTAACACTTTTAACTTCAAAATAAGCAGCTTTCCCATTTTTATGGGCATAAAAATCAAAGCGGCTCTCTTTATAAGTCACTTCCGGCCGAAGATCACTAATATCCGGACGGCCATTCAGATATTGGGCGGCGATTTTGTTTGCCAACCCTGAATCCACACTAACCCAGATACCGCCATTCATTACCGCCCGAAGGGTATAATCGGTTTTTCGTTTAGCAGACGGATTAAAGGAAACCAGCACTTTGGCATCAGTAAGCAGGAGTTCACGCATACGCCCGGTGTTTGGCACGTGAACTCCATGGTCTTGTCCTTCAATCATCACTTCTGCCAAAAACCGGTTCAACCGTTTTTTGAAATGGCCTTGAATCAAGGGCTGATTACTCAGCTTCATCCTCTTCTTCCATTAATGCTTCATAGGCTTCTTCAATCATAGCGAACTCTGCTTCGCTTTCCACTGGCATCAGCACTTCCCCTTCTTCATCTTCAGTAATCACAAAGGGATAAACATCATCGCTTTCTTCGTTTTCCGATAAAAGCACATAAGTTTTTCCTTCCAGATCCATGCTTACCACCATTTCGAACTCGCGTTCTTCGCCATTTTCATCAATCAATACAATTTTATCTTCCATCGTTCTCTCTCTCTTTATTATATTACGTAAAAACACCAGAAAATTTGAATAGGCTCTTGCCGACTCATTGTCGATCGGCTCCCAGGATAAAACCATCTTTGTGTCTACGCTATTTTATTCTTTTGGTTTAATTCTCGTTAATAATCATTATATTATATCACTTTTAACTTAAGCTACCCTTATTGCGTTCCATATAAGCCTGCAAAATCAGCTGTGCCGCCAGGGTGTCGATATACTTTTTGCGATCTTGACGGGAAACTTTCCCGGCTATCAGTATTTCCTCTGAGGCGACAGAAGTCAGCCGCTCATCCTCATAGACAATTTCAATACCCAGTCTTTTTTTGATAAACTGGCAAAAATTGATCGTCTTTCTGGTTTGGGCGGATTCGCTACCATCCATACTGACCGGCAGGCCAGCAACGATAGTTTTAATCTCATAGTGTTCAATCAGCTCTTTAAAGGCCCGCAAATCATCCTCGCGGCTTTTGCGCTTAAGGGTCATGACTCCCTGAGCGGTTATATGCAGCGGATCGGTTACGGCAATTCCAATGCGCTTATCGCCAACGTCGATCCCTAAAATTCTCTCCATTTTCTTTCCTTATATGACTTTAATACAAAAATCCGGGCAATAAGCACTGCAATAGCAGCACAGAACACATTTGGTTTTATTAACAACGGCTTTGCCGGCAACCAGCTCAATGGCGCCATGGCTACAATGCACCGCACAGGCTCCGCAGCCCCGGCACCAGTCGCTGATCATCAGACTTTTTTCTGATTTTGCTACCCGGTTTTCCAGTGCTTCATCAATTATTTCACCATTAAATCTTTTAATGTTGTAGTTCACTTCGTCAACTGATTGGACACCAATGGCGATAGCATCCAGGCTATCAAGGCCTAGAACATAATCAAAACAGGCCTGCTTTTCAGCAAGCAAGTTGCCGCCCCCCAGAGGTTTCATGCCATAAAGGCCTTTACCCTGCTGATGAGCTAAAACGATTGCCGCTTCCATCTCTTTAACACCGCCATCTTCAATGCCGATTCCGCTTAAATTAATCAGGGGGTGGACGATTTCAATTTCCGGATAGTTAAGCGTTGCCAGAACCCCCTCAATGCGGTGGGTAGAAATCCCAATCGCTCTGACGGCACCAGTTCTTTTATAATAAAGTAGCCGCTCAATGGCTTCCCAGTGGCCTTCGATGGTTTTTTCCGATTCCTGTTCATGGAGCATATAAATATCCACATAGTCTCGCCCCAGCTCCTTAAGAGCACGGGAAAGACGCAGATCGATACCTTGACTGGTATAGTCATATGATTTTGTGGCAATTACCACATCTTTTTTTATTTCAACTGCCTGTTTCAGGTGGTCATAGGTGTTATAAAGATCGGCCGTATCAAAAAAATAAACGCCCTGTTCCAACGCACTGGCAATCATATTTCGCGACTCTGAAAGTGCGATATTCTTCTGCAGCGGACCAATGGTCAGGCTGCCAAAGCACATTCGAGATACCTTGATACCGGACTTTCCCAGCGTATTTTCTTTCATTGTTTGCCTTTTGTCATTATAAAGTTAAAGGCTGTCTCGATTGAGACAGCCTTCAATTATTTTACTGAATGCTGTTTAAATAACGTCTTACCAGCTCTTCCAGTAATTCATCTCGTTCTACTTTCTGTATTGCGTTACGCGCTTCTTTATGACTTGTGATATAGGTCGGATCTCCTGACATGACATAACCTACAATTTGATTGATAGGATTATAACCTTTTTCCACTAGGGCTTCATGAACCTTGCGCATGACGCTATCTATTTTTTCGGATTTATCACTATCGACTTCAAACATTATTGTCCCACGATCTATCATCGTATTTTCTCCCATCGTTGCCTGACCTCCTTCACAATCAACTGTATTTATTTTACATCATACCCATCAAAAATACAAGTTAAATGACAGAATTTTTAAACAGTCAGATAATTAATTTAACTGTTCCTGAATCAGAGCCTCACCCTTTTTCAAGGCTTCTAAGAGTTTTTCCGGGTCTTTTCCTCCAGCCTGCGCCATATCCGGACGTCCACCGCCGCCACCACCGGCAACAGCCGCCACTTCTTTAATCACCTTGCCAGCATGGAAACCGCGTCCAACAATATCTTTAGTCGCTGTTGCCAGAAAATTAACCTTGCCATCCTTGACACTGCCTAAAAGAATAATTCCCGACCCCATTCGGTCTCTTAAAAGATCACCAACCGTTCTCAGTTCATCCATTCCCAGATTTTCAACATCAGCTACAGTCATTTGCACTCCAGCATAAATTGACATTTTCTGATGAATATCCAGAACCATATTACCGGCAAACTTCTGTTTTAATTCAGTGATGGTTTTTTCTTTGTTTTTATTGCTTTCCGACAATTCATGGACTTTTTCCAATAGCTGATCGGGGTTGGTTTTTAAAGCTCCCGCCACTTCCAAAAGGGTATCGTCCATTTTTTCAACCAGGTTGACTGCATTAAAGCCCGTGGCAGCTTCAATTCGTCTAACCCCAGCAGCCACACCACTTTCGCTGATGATTTTAAAGAAACCGGCTTTAGCAGAATTATTCATGTGACAGCCGCCGCAAAGTTCTGTACTATAATCGCCGATTTTAACCACCCGGACAATTTCACCATATTTTTCACCAAACAGAGCTGTCGCTCCCAGAGCTTTAGCCTTATCAATGGAAGTCTCAAAAATATCCACATCATAAGCCTCCAGAATCGCTTCATTGACAATTTCTTCAACCTGTCTGATTTCATCATGAGTCATCGCCTGGAAATGATTAAAGTCAAATCGCAACCGTTCTGGCGACACATAAGAACCGGCCTGTTCCACATGGTCTCCCAGCACCTTGCGAAGGGCTCTGTGCATCATGTGAGTAGAAGTATGGTTTCTTTCAACCGCTCTTCTGAGTTTTTTATCAACCTCACTAATCACGGTATCACCGACCTTAAAGCTGCCGGATTTAACCACGCCGAAATGCAGGTGCCGGTTCAGACTGCCTTTTTTACAATCATTGATTTCAATTTCACCAGTTCCATTTTGAATAATCCCCTTATCTCCGGTCTGTCCGCCACTTTCGGCATAAAAGGAAGTTTCATCGAGTAAGAGAATAACTTCGTCGCCAGCTTTTGTCTGGTCAACCAGGGTTTCATTAACCACCAGACCGAGAATTTCTCCTTCGGCTGTCAAGTTGTCATAACCGACAAAACGACTGACCGCATCGGCTCCCAGCGGGTTAAAGGGATCATCTGCCCAAACTGCGTGGTCACTATTCAAACGATCCTGGCGGGCTCTTTCTCTTTGTGCCTGCATTTCTTGTTCAAACTCATGAACCGCCACAGTCAAACCGCGTTCTTCGACAATTTCCTTGGTCAGATCAATGGGGAAGCCAAAGGTATCGTACAGTTTAAAAGCGCCGCCGCCAGGGAATACTGTTTCTTCCATTTCGATAATTTTGTCGATTTCCTTGTTTAAGAGCGCCAGTCCCTGGTCAATGGTTTCTTTAAAACGTTCTTCTTCAATTTTTATCAGTTTCTGAATAAAGTCCTGTTTTTCCCTAAGTTCCGGATAAGCCCCTTCGGAAACGCGAATAGCCTCTTTAGCCACATCATAGAGAAAAAGTCCCTGAATTCCCAAAAGTTTTCCATGTCGCACCGCTCGTCTTAAGAGCCGTCTCAGGACATATCCCCGACCTTCATTACCTGGCATCACTCCATCGGCAATCATAAAGGTGACACTGCGGATATGATCGGTAATTACCCTAATCGAAACATCATCATTAGGGTTATCGCCATATTTCACGCCAGCCTTCTGGCAAATATAATTGAGAACATGTCCCACTGTATCCACTTCAAAAATCGTACCAACACCCTGCATAATCGTCGCCAGTCGTTCCAGCCCCATTCCAGTGTCAATGTTGGGATTTTCCAGAGGATTGTAGTTGCCAGCTTCATCTTTATCAAACTGAGTAAAGACCAGATTCCAGAATTCAATGTAGCGATCGCATTCGCAGCCAACACCACAGGTCGGGCTGTCGCAGCCATATTCTTCGCCACGATCATAATAGAGCTCTGAACAGGGGCCGCAGGGTCCCAGGCCATGTTCCCAGAAATTATCTTCTTTGCCAAGGCGAACAATTCGTTCTTTGGGAATTCCCACTTCGTTATGCCAGATCTCATAGGCTTCATCATCATCCAGATAAATGGAGATATGAATTTTTTCCGCCGGCATTTCCATTACTTTAGTACAAAATTCCCAGGCCCAGGGAATAGCTTCTTTTTTGAAATAATCGCCAAAAGAAAAATTCCCCAACATTTCAAAGAAGGTGCCATGGCGGGCGGTTTTTCCCACATTTTCAATATCCGGTGTCCGGATACATTTCTGACAGGTTGTCACCCGTTTTTTGGGTGGCACTTCATCACCGGTGAAATAAGGCTTCATCGGTGCCATTCCTGAATTAATCAGGAGCAAACTTTTATCATTAATCGGAACCAAAGGAAAGCTCTGCAACCGGAGATGGTCTTTACCTTCAAAAAATTCCAGATACTTTTCTCGTATTTCGTTAAGTCCTAATGCTTTCATTACTTCTCCTTTATTTTTACATTATGCCAGATACCGGCATTTTATTACAAACAAAAAAAGCCCTGCCTCACGCAAGGGACGATTATATTTATCCGCGGTACCACCCAAATTAGCAGTGCCAGGCACTGCTCTCTTTTTGGATAACGGTCTCCCGGCAAAAAATACTTATTTCTTCTTTGCAGCTCGGGCGCGGCAACTCAAGGGTGTTTATAAAAGAATTTCACCAGCTTCTTTCTCTCTGTAATAAGCACTACTTCAGTCTTCGCCTTCAACGCTTTTTAATGATTCACAAGCTTGATTATATTCATTTAATCAAAAATTGTCAACCTCTATTTAATAATTAACCAAGCGCCATCCGCTGATTTTTTGTTACGGGCAAGCTTGTCCCAACCAATCGGATTTCCTAGTCAGTCAAAAATCTCAACAATCCGCTCTTTAATTGAATAGCTGACCGACACATCCTCACTTTTAAAATCATTGACATGCCCGGCAGTTTTCTGGTCTGCCGAAAGATAATGAAAATGCCAGCCTACCACATTTTTCCCAATTGCCGATTGAGGGCAACGAATTCCCACCAGACGCCCGCGCTGATTACTCGTTCTAACCAGCTTTTGCTCGGAGACAATGACCTCCAGACCGCGATAGGGCTTTGTCTGGGGCCAGACACTATGAAGCGTTAATTCCCCAAAAAAGCCTTCCAAGACGGCCAGAACAATAGGATCTTCGAGACCAATTTCCTGATCAAGCGCAATTTTTGCGGCTTCCATGCTTAACCGACCCTTTAAACTCAATACTTTTTCGGCATCTAAAAACCCCATCACCGCAAAAGGGATTAAAGCCCCATCATCCGTTTTTTTAAGGACACAGTCACCATCAGCCTGATATATTTTTTTATCCAACAGAATCATCTCACCATCTAAAGCATTAAAGGTTCCCAGCCCGGTATCCCCATATGCTTTTAATGTTTCCAGTGTCAGGTCGCCATCATAACCTTTGTTATTAAACGCCTTTAAAGTGGAATACTGATATAAAACATTCTGATTCATTTGAGCTCCATTTTCATATAACCCTTCGCTTTTTTCAGGCAGAAAACCAGGCTAAAGCGTAAAACAACCGATAAGTAATAAGCCTCTAATCAGAAAACTATTCCGATTAAAGGCTTTTTATTTATACTGTGGCACCCTTTTTGTAATCATCAATGGCTGCCTGAATAGCTTCCGCTGCCAGTACCGAACAATGAATTTTTTCATTGGGCAATCCGCCCAAAGCTTCAACCACTTCCGAATTTTTCAGTTTTGCCGCATCTTCAATATTCATCCCAATGATCATATCCGTTGCCATACTACTAGAAGCGATGGCCGCGCCACAACCAAAAGTTTTAAAGGAAGCATCCTGAATAATCCCATCATCATCAATCTTTAAAAAGATTTTCATGATGTCGCCACAGGCTGGGCTGCCAACCTGACCAACACCGTTAGCATCGCTTAACTCCCCGACATGTTTGGGGTTCTGGAAGTTCTCCATTACTTTATCTGTATAATCCATCTTTTTTCTCCTTTTATTTTTAATGATGATGTCCGGCATTTTCAAAAACCGCGTCATCAATGGGACAATTAACATCAATCGGCGACATCTTACGTAAACGTTCAATAATCGCTACCAACTGTTCGATCACATACTCAATATCTTCCCTGCTGGTATGTTTGCCGATAGTCAACCGCAAAGAGCCATGGGCAACACCAGCTGGCAGACCAATGGCCAGTAAAACATGGGAAGGATCAAGCGACCCGGAAGTACAGGCCGAACCGCTGGATGCGGCAATGCCAGCCAGATCGAGGCTTAAAAGGATCGATTCACCTTCGATATAATCAAAACAGAAATTAACATTACCCGGCAGGCGTTTTTGCGGATGGCCGTTTAAACGAACCTGCGGAATTTTTGCCATCACCCCTTCAATCAACATGTCTCTGAGTGCTTGCAGATGCTTACTGTTTTCGGCAAGATCAGCTACGGCAAGTTCAGCCGCTTTACCAAACGCAGCGATTCCGGGGGTGTTTTCAGTGCCAGCTCTTTTCTTTCTTTCCTGGGCACCACCGTGAATCAGGTTGTCAATCAGTACGCCCTTTCTGATAAAAAGTGCGCCCATACCTTTGGGACCATATATTTTATGAGCTGAAACCGATAAAAGATCCACATTAAGATCTTTGACATCAATGGGCACGTTGCCAAAGGCCTGGACTGCGTCAGTGTGAAAAATAATGCCCTTTTCCTTGACAATTTCGCCAATTTCCTTGATTGGTTCGATTGTTCCAATTTCGTTGTTAGCAAACATGATCGATACAAGAATCGTATCCTTGCGGATGGCCGCTTTTAAATCGTCCAGAGAAATTAAGCCAAATTCGTCAACCGGTAAATAGGTGACCTCAAAACCATCTTTTTCCAGATACTCACAAGTATGTAAAATTGCATGATGCTCAATCTGGGTGGTGATAATATGCTTACCCTTGGCGCGATTTTTCATCGCCACCCCTTTAATGGCCCAATTATCAGCTTCCGAACCGGAGCCGGTAAAGTAAATCTCACGGATATCGCTATTAATGGCTTTCGCTAACTGTTCGCGAGCCGCTTCCACATATTTTTTAACACTTCGTCCTTCACTATAAATCGATGAGGGATTGCCATATTCTTCAGACAAGACCTTTGTCATCACCTCATATACTTGGGGATCAAGGGGAGTTGTCGCCGCATGATCCAGATAAATTCTTTTCATATTACGCCTCTTTTCCATCCAGTAAATCCTGTAATGTCCGATGATCAATGACCTGGTTAATGCTGTCCATGACATCGATCCACAATCCTTTTGTCAGGCATTCCGCCGACTTTTCACAAACCGAACCGGTAATACACTCCGCCAGTTCAATGGGACCTTCCAGCGCTCTAATAATATCGCCGATGACAATTTGATCTGGTTTCCGGGCTAGGATATAGCCACCGCGAGCCCCGCGGATGCTTTTGACCAGTCCTGCTCTTTTTAAAGCTGAAAAAAGCTGTTCCATATATGAGTCAGAAAAACTTTGTTTTTCTGCAATCTCCTTGATTGATATCGGTCCTTGTCCATACTGGATTGCCAACTCCACCATTGCCAGAACGCCATATCGTCCTTTTGTAGATAGTTTCAAAATAGACCTCCATTTATATCCAAGTATTCCGCTTGGATTTATTAGTATTATAACATGTTCAAAAAAAATTGCAAGCTAAAAAAATCGAACCGCTAAAAAGTATCATCTTTCGATGACCTTATTAACGGCTCGATTGCTTTGATCACGGAATCATCTCAAACAAGTCTTAAAACCACTGCTTTTGCGTGATTCACCTGCTAAAATATTCCATCAATTTAATTTTACTCTTCGTTATCGTCAAACAGACCGCTGAACATATCACCGAATGAATCACCCAATGTTACGCCGGCATTTTCTTCGTATACTGTCGTATTACGGTTTTCATTGCCCTGAGATCTAGGTTTACGAGCTCGCGGTGCCGAGTTTGATGATCTGTCGCGATCACCACGGTTACTGCTTTGCTCTCTTCTTGGCTGAGCCGGACGTTCCGGCGCTTCTTCAGTAGCTTTTTTGCTTAAGCTGATTTTTTCTTTTTCTTCATTGATACCAATGATTTTAACTTTCAGCACTTCGCCAACACTTAAGACAGAAGCCACTGATTCAACACGGTTGTAAGAAATTTCTGAAATATGAATCAGGCCTTCAACACCTGGGATAATTCGGGCAAAAGCACCAAATTCCAGAATATTGGTAATGGTTACTTCCACTTCATCATCAACTTTATACTCATTGATGAAAGCATCCCATGGACGCGGCATTAATACTTTTACGCTTAATTTGATTTTTTTGTCTTCATCATTTTTAGCAATAACTTTTGCTTCGATTTCCTGGCCTTTTTCAACGGCATCTTTAGGATCACCGATTTTTTCCCAGGTCAAATCTGAACGATGAACAAATCCATCAATACCATCAAGATCTACAAAGATCCCAAAGCTGGTGATAGTTTTTACAGTTCCTGTTATCACATCATCAACATTCAGTTCATCAAAGCGTTTTTCTTTAACCTGTTTCGCCTGTTCCCGACGTTCTTTAATGTCTTTTTCCAACAATACTTTCTGTGATAGAATCGCACGTCTTCGTTTGGGATTATAATCGATAATCTGGCCTTTTACTTTTTCGCCAACCAGGGTTTTTAAATCCTTCACATAACGTACATGATACTGAGACGCCGGCATATAAATTTCAGTAAAGCCGATATCTACAATCAGTCCATTTCCAGAAATATCTTTGACGGTTCCTTCCAGAACTGTTTTATTTTCAAAAGCGTCACGCAGCTGATTTTGAACCAGTCGATTATCATACTTGATTTTTGAAAGTTTAACATTTCCAGAACCTTCATTCAAATCAGTAACAATACACCAGATCTTATCATTCATCTTGACCAGATCTGATAAGGATTCATCGCTTTTCCAGGTAAAATCACTTTTCTTGATAACGCCATCTGCCTTATAACCGATATTTAAAATAACTTCGTCTTCGGCAATATGAATGACTTCCCCTTCAACTTCAGCTCCACGTCGAATAGTCTTTAATGACTCTTCGATTTCAGCTGCAAAATCAAAGTTAGCATCATCATACTCATCTTTGACAGCATCACCATCAACCACTTCTTCTACCTCAGCAGCTGTTACTTCTTCGACTGCATTTTCCTCAGCAAATTTGTTTTGCTCTTCCATACCTTCCAATACCTCCTTAACGATCCAATCCGGTGTTGAGGCGCCTGCCGTTATGCCGATTTTTTGATATCGCATAACCTCATTCAAATTCAAATCCCGGACGGTTTCTATATGACAAGTTTTTTCGCAGATAGTTTTACAAATATCAAACAGTTTCTGGGTGTTAGAACTGTGATACCCGCCTATCACGATCATATATTCTACTTCTTCTGCAGTGGTCTTCGCAGCTGCCTGTCGTTCAGCTGTGGCACTACAAATAGTATTAAATATAACGACTTCAGAGACTCTTTTTTCTACTGCCTGGCAAATTTCAGTAAATTTTTCCTTCACAATAGTGGTTTGAGCCACAATACATATTTTATCATAGTTTTCAAACTTTTCCAACTCATTTATCGCATTAATTATTAAAGCTTTTTCATGACACCAGCCATTGGCACCAATCACTTCCGGATGATTCATGTCACCAATAATCATGATCTGATAACCCAGCCGATGATATTCTTCCACCTTCTTTTGGACCGCCCTTACATAGGGACAGGTCGCATTGACAATGGTCAAGCCCTTTTGTTCGAGTTTTTCAATCACCGCTTTACTGACCCCATGAGACCGTAAAATCACGCAGCCTTCCGCGATTGTGTCGATTTCATCCTCGGAAATGATTGTGACTCCTTTTTTTTCAAGCCGTTCAATTTCCTGCTTATTATGACTGATGGGTCCCAGAGAATATATCTTCTGATCCTCTTTTTCAAGGGTTTCCTGCACCATTTTCATGGCATTTTTAATGCCGAAACAATAACCTGATTTTTCTGAAACAATGATTTCCATGTTTATCCTAACTCAGTTTGTAAACCTGATCCATAATTTCTTCGCTTAATTCTTTAAGCTCATCTTCAGAATGTTTTTTCCCATAATGGTCGGTCAGATAAATCGGCTGACCGACAATAATTTCAATTTTTTTCCGGAAACCATATTGGCCGACAATCCGCACCGGAATGATGGGCGACTTGGTCTTTAAGGCAAAGACAACGAAACCCGGAGCCGGGGGGATGCGTTCCCCTTCTTTAACTCGTGTTCCTTCGGGAAATATACCTAATAAATGATCCTGCCGCAAAACCGTTAAGGAAGTCTTAATGGTCTCCATGCCCACATTCCCCCGGTTGACGGGAAAAGAGTGAAGCCTTTTCAGCAGCCAACCTAAAAATGGATTTTTAAAAAGCTCCGCCTTGGCCATAAAATGAATATGGCGGGGCGTGATCGACGCAATGACACAGGGATCATAAATGCTGACATGATTAGGACAGATCAGACCACTGCCGTCCTTGGGGATATTTTCCTTGCCCCGAATTTTAAAATTGAATATTAACAGATTAATAAAATAAACAATGATCCGACAAATACTGTAAATCATAGGGCCTCTCCATCAATATAGCTTTTGATCAGGGCCACGACTTCATCAATACCGAGTCCGGTTGTATCAATCAAAATTGCTTCATCAACTTTGCGCAGTGGACCCACCAGGCGATTCTTGTCATTCTCATCCCGGTTTTCAATTTCCTGCTTAATCTGTTCAATATCTTTTGCCATATCTTTTTGCAGCAGTTCCTTGTGGCGTCGGTTTGCCCGTTCGGTGACATCCGCATCCAGATAAAATTTAAATTCTGCTCGGGGCAGGACCACCGAAGCAATGTCCCGACCATCCATAATCACTGAATTTTTTTGAGCATATGCCTGCTGCTGTTTAACTAAAATATCGCGCACTTCGGAAATTTTAGCCACATCAGAGGTATGTCTGGACACTAGTGGCGTTCTGATCTCAAGAGTGACATCTTCCCCATTACAGAAAACCTGATCCTTTTTAAATTCTATTTCAGCGGACTCGGCAATGCCAATAATTGCCGCCTGATCGGTAAAACAATCGCCCAGTTCCTTTAATACACAATGGGCAATACACCGGTACATGGCCCCGGTATCCAGATAGGTGATTCCATAAATTTGCGCAATTTTTTTGGCAATAGTAGATTTGCCTGCCCCTGCCGGGCCGTCAATGGCTATTTGCATCTTTCCCTCCATTAAACATTTTGTCCAGCCAGAAATCCAGTTGAAACGGCCAGTTGAATATTATATCCGCCGGTCAGGGCATCAATATCAAGCATCTCGCCCGTCAAATACAGGTTTTTAATGAGTTTTGATTCCATACTGCTGGGGTTGACTTCCTTGACCGAAACCCCACCCGCCGTGATAATTGCTTCTTTAAATCCACGCAATGACTCCACCTGCATTTCCAGCGATTTCAAAAGCTTGACTAGCTTCTGGCGGTTTTCTCTGGTTATCTGATTGACCTTTTGAAGCGGATCGATCCCTGACTTTTCAATGATGACCGGAATCATTTTAGCCGGCAAAAGGTCATTCAAGCTATTAGAGAAATCCCGGTTCTGATATTTTAAAAAATCTCGGCTTATTCTTTTGTCCAAGGCTTCTTCGCTGAGCCCAGGCTTTAAATCGAGGCTAAAAGAATAAACACGAGGATCCTTCTTAATCAGCGAGCTTAAAGACAGCACCAGTGGTCCAGAAATTCCGAAATGGGTAAAGAGCATTTCGCCCAGCTCACCGGCAATTTTTTTGTGGTTCTCATAAAGCGTTAAATGAACATTTTTCAAGGAGAGCCCCTGTAAACTTTTAGGCCACTGCTCACAGGTATTGACTGGCACCAGAGCCGGACGCAAGGGCGTAATCGTATGACCTGCTGCTTTTAAAACTTCAAAAAAGAAGCCGTCCGACCCAGTTGACGAATATGATTTTCCCCCTGTCGCTAAAATGACCGCATCATAGGCTTTGGTCGCATCATCCTTTAACCGCAGTCCGGTTAATCTATTATCTTCAATTTCAAGACCAGTTATTTTTTGATTTAATAAAATTACGACCTTATTTTTTTCCAGGCTTTTAGCAAACCCCCTGATCACATCGCTGGACTTGTCAGAAACCGGGAAAACCCGATCACCCCGCTCAATTTTTAAGGGCACCCCCGCCGCTTCCATAAAAGCCATAAAATCCTGGCTGTCAAAACGGTTTAGCGCCGAATACATAAAGCGAGGATTGCGCACTATCATCTTAAAAAATTGCTCCCGGTCACAGGCGTTGGTTAAATTACATCGGCCTTTTCCGGTGATATACAGCTTCTTGCCCAACTTTTCATTCTGTTCATACAAATCCACCTGATGACCAGCCTCTGATGCTGCAAAAGCAGCCATCATCCCTGCTGGACCACCGCCAACAATCCCTATTTTACTCATGTTTCTCCTTTATGCTTACTTCATCATCCGTATAAATATAGTGATCTTTCCAGATCGTTTCCAACTCGTTAAAAGCTTCTTTGGTGCGGCTGATATTACGCAGCCCAACCGAAATCACCAGGGCATTAATCAGCGACAAGGGTGCCACCAGCGAATCGACAAAGGAATAAACATTGCTTTTAGCGATCAGTCGATAGCGGGTAAAATCATTGATCGGTGCACTCTCGCTGTCAGAGATCGTAATAATTTTTACCCCTTTAGCCTTCAGAAACTCAACTGCTTCATAGGTTTTATGTGCATAACGGGGAAAACTAATGGCGATAACCAGGTCTTCTTCGTTGACATGAATCAGATGTTCATAAATATCGGCAACCCCATAATTAACGACCCGAACGTTATCAAGAATCAGATTGAGATAATAACCCAGATGTTCGGTTAAAAGCGTCGTCGTTCGAAAACCGATAATAATAACCTTTCTGGCGGCCAGAATGAGATCAATACACTCTGTAAAAAGCTCATAATCAAACTCGTCAAAGGTCGTATGAATATTTGACATATCAGTTTTTAAAACGTTTTGAACCGTCTCCTGAAAAGCTTTTTCCTGTTCATCATGTTTGATGGACTGTTCAATACGCTCAATTGTAGTGAGTTTACGGTTGATTTCATTTTTCAGGGCGCGCCGAAATTCCGGATAGTCTTCATAGCCTATAGCCACTGAAAAGCGTCCAACTGTCGCTTCGCTGACTTTGACTTCATTGGCCACTTTAATGGCTGATAGTTGAGCAATTTCATCGTAATGTTTTAAGATATAATCAGCAATGCGTTTATGGCTTTTGCTCAGGCTTTGATAAATCCGTCTGATGTTAGCTAAGGTATCGCGGTTTTCATTGCGGATTCCTTCTGCTTCTTTCATGATACCCTCATTTTCTGAATCATTAATAGACTAGGCGGCTGGTTGCGATTTAAGGTTATAAAATGATGTGCGATAAAGGGCTTTTTTAATTGACCCGCCCATTCAAGCAAAGCTTTTGCTTCTTTTTCACCTTCGGGATGACCAGGATAAAGACAAACGGTTATCAGTCCCTGATCCTCAAGATGGTCAAGACATTTTTCTAAAAGTTTGCGGGAGCTTTCCGTTTTTGTCACAATCTGGCGGGAACCACCCGGTAAATAGCCCAGATTGATCACAATCGCTTTAAAACCGCTTACAGCTGATTCTGCCAGATAAGCATCAAAAGAGCTATGATCACCCTGAAACAGTTTAACCCGATCCAATAAGCCGTTTTCATCCAGCAGCTTTCGGGTATTTCTGATGGCTGTTTCCTGTAGATCAAAGGCAAACACGCAGCCATTGCTACCGACGCTTTGGGCTAATTTTAGGGTATCATGACCATTTCCGGCCGTCGCATCCATCACCGTATCACCTTCTTTAATCACTGGTTTTAAAAAGGTCCAGACCAGGTCAGTGACCCTCAGCGAATTACTGCTCACGACACCCCTCGCAGGGTTTGAAGAATTCGGCCGGGAAATCGGTATTTAACAGACCCTGCTCAGTATTTTTAAATTGATGCCCCTGAAAATATTCGTCAAAAACATTTCCTGACCGCTTGACCAGCGCCTGATGACATTCCTGTTCAGCCATTTTAAAGAATAGAGTTCTAACCATCCCATCTAAAATGGAAAGCTGACCCTCGCCTTGATAGGGCATCTTTATTTCATAGATTGTAACCTGGTCGCCTGTATAATAAAAACGAATAACCCCCATTACCTGGTCTGTCTCGGTATCTTCAGCCATTAAAAAAAGATCTTTCTGTTTGTCCTTTTCCGGAAACAGAAAAGCAATCTTCTCAAATTCCCGGGGAAAGCCAATTTTCACCATTGATTTATCTCCTTTAAATAATTTACTTCTGCCGCTGTTAAAGTACGGTACTGGCCGCTTTTAAGATTACCCAGCTTGAGCTTTCCAATAGCCGTTCGTTTCAGGCTGATAATAGGTGTTCCCATTGCCTGGCACATTTTTCTAATCTGCCTTTTCTTGCCTTCATGGATGGTCATCTCCAGGCGCGTCTTATTATTTTCTTGCGCCAGCACCCGTACTGCAGCTGGTGCCGTCCGGTAGTCTTCAATCGCCATTCCCGCTGCAAAAGCCTTTAAAGCCTGATCCGTGGGTATTCCTTTAACCAGGCCTTCATAGGTCTTGCTAAACTCATGTTTGGGATGGGTCAGCAAATAGGTCAGTTCGCCGTCATTTGTTAGGAGCAAAAGGCCTTCTGTGTCCATATCCAGCCGTCCAACCGGATGCAAACCAGGGACTTTTGGTAGCAAGTCCATCACACAGGGACGATTGTGGGTATCCGTCACGGTTGTCAGAACACCCTTAGGCTTATAAAGAAAAAAATAAACAAAACCGGGCTTTTCAAGCAGCTGCCCCTTTACTTCAACCTGATCAATTATGGGATCAATCTGAGTGCCCAGTTCCCTCACCACCACTTTGTTGACCTTAACCTGACCCCCTAAAATCAACTCTTCGGATTTGCGCCTTGAAGCTACGCCACAATTTGCCATATATTTTTGCAGTCTCATGGCGAATTCTCCTGATCAAAAGTCTGACTATTAGTCTGCTCACTGTCATCGATCGGATCATTGGCTGTAACAGCAGTCATTTCTGTATCATTTTCGGCCTCTTCTGTGTCGCCAAGGTCAAATACCTGTTGCTGCCCTTCAGAAAAAGTCTCATAATCCAGCATCTCTTTCAGATCTTTAAATCCCATCGCCTTTAGAAATTCATTGGTGGTTTTGTAGAGAAATGGCCGGCCAGGAGCCTCCAGGCGACCGCATTCACAAATTAGCTGCTGGTCCAAAAGCCGCTGCAGCGCCTTGCTGGACGCGACACCACGAATATCATCTATAACCTGTCTGGTTATTGGTTGTCGATAAGCAATAATCGCCAGGGTTTCCATGGCGGCCCGGGAGAGTCCGTTTTTTTGTTCCTGTCCCATGATCTGTCTAATGTGCTCATGCAGTTCTGGTTTGGTTGACAACTGATAGGTGTCTTTCACCTCAACGAGGCGAATACCCCTGGCTTTTGAACGATAATCCTGTTTTAGAATCTCCAGCGCGAAACGAATATCTGCGGCAGGGATTTCCAAAACCTTGGTCAAACTATTCATGGAAACTGCATCACCAGCCCCAAACAGGATACCTTCCAGAATCCCGGCTAATTCATCGCTATCCATTAGTACGCCTCCCCCTGAATTGAGAAATCAAAAAACAGTCTTTCCTGAAATAGCCGAATACCATTAAATTTGACCATTTCCAGCAACGACAAGAGGATAACCACCACTTCTTCCCGACAGATCCCGGGATGTAAAAGATCAGTAAAAGACATTCCTTCATCACCGGCGGCTCTTAGAACTTTGGTAATTTCGACAATTTTATCTTCAATACTAAAAATCTCCTTGATTATTTCCTGTTGAACAAGCGGTTCTTCCTGAGTCGCTTCCTTTTTAATCAAGAGTTTTCGCAAAGCTTCAGCCAAAGCATAGGGATCAATTGAAAGCGCTTCCGGCTGATGTCTTATCGGTAGGTATTCGGGATCTTTATAGACTGCCAGCAATTCAATTTCTTCTTGCTCCTTTAAATAAAGGCTGATCTCTTTGAAGATTTTATATTCCATCAGCTGGCGAACCAGCTTTTTTTCAAGATCTTCCGGTGTCTCTTCATCAATATTTGTTTTTGGTAAGAGTGCTTTAGCCTTAATTTCTAAAAGTCTCGAGGCCATCAGAACAAATTCACTGGCAATTTCCAGATTCATTTTTTGCCATTCTTTCATTTGTTCCAAATATTGGCGAGTTATTTCAACAATAGAAATTTCACAGATGTTCACTTTGTTTTTCTGGATCAGATGAATCAGCAAATCCAGTGGGCCCTCAAAGCCATTTAAATTAACCGCTAGACTCATATCAGGACCAAAAGAAAGTAAAGATCGGTGTCAATATAAAGGAATAGATACTGACTATCCAATTAATCACAGGATTAATGATAATGCTCAGGAGTCCGGTAATGGCCAGGCCCAAAATAATAAACATGCCATATTTCTGGATTTCATAAAAGGTCGGTAAAGCCTTGTTGGGCAGAAAAACCATTAGTACCTTGGAACCGTCAAGGGGGGAATGGGCAAAAGGTTAAAGACCGCAAAAACAATATTATAAATGTAAATATAATATATAATGGTCATCAGCACTTCATTTTGCAGTGGCACAACAATAAAGTAGGTGGCCATTGCTAAAAAGCCCAATAAAAGGTTGGTCAGAATACCAGCCAGAGAAACAATGATCATCCCTTTTTTTCGATCTTTAAAATTAAGCGGATTTATCGGCACCGGCTTTGCCCAGCCGAAACGAAATAAAAGCATCGACAAAAGACCCAGAGGATCGATGTGTTTTAAGGGATTGACGGTGAGGCGACCGGCCAGTTTGGGGGTTGGATCACCCATGGCATCGGCGGCAAAGCCATGCGCCATCTCATGAAAAGAGATGGCCAGCAGAATTCCTGGCAGGCTCAATAAAAGACTTAAAAAATAATCAGCCGAAAAATCAAACATTATGACACCACCTCTCCTTTTTAACCTTTTCTTTTCTGTCCTCGCAACTATAAAACGCTTTTAAGCTCATTAAATTTTTTCCTCCTTGTGATCGGCACCAATTCTTTTAAACCAAGATAATCGTACTCAATCAAAAAGATGATTCATTTAAATGCCCGGCATCAAATAAATCATCTATTCCCGTTGAAACTTATTAACCTTTTCGGCCGATGCTTTCAGTTGTAAAATAATAGCCCAATGCCGTACTTGTTTTTCCGTCTGAAAACTGTCCGTTTAGAAAAAGCGTTCTGGCAGTCCTGATCGGGATTCGCACAATCTTTAAAAACTCATCCGGATCTTCCTGTAATGGATCTTTAACAAAGTCTGTTCCGACAAATAAGCTTATTCTTTCTGTGCAGTAACCAGGAGTCGGCATAAAGTCACCTAGTTTAAACAGTTCCCGGGGCCGCAGACCAATTTCTTCCCGACATTCCCTGATCGCTGCATCATAAGGGTCTTCTCCAGCTTCCAATAAACCAGCGGGAATTTCAGTCATAATTTTGCCAGCAGCAATCCGGTATTGTCTGACAAAATAAATACAGCCTTGAAAGACTGGCAACAGCGCCACCGCCCCATGATGTGAAACAACCTCACGCTTAGCGGTGTTACCATCAGGCAAACGCACGTCAAGAAGATCAAGATCAAGGATTCGACCTTGATAAATCGACTTGGTTTGAATTACTTTTTCAAATTGCTTCACGCCTTTTCCTCCGTCTCTTTCTCCCGTCGCAGCCGGTTTAATTCATCCATAAATGAATCCACGTCTTTAAACTGGCGATAAACAGAGGCAAAGCGAACATAGGCCACCTCATCCATTTTTTTAAGGGCTTCCATTACCTTTTCACCGATAAAATGTGATGTGATCTCTTTCGTCTCGCTCTGATAAAGGTTTCTTTCCAGATCATCCACGAAATCGCGAATGACATCAAGGGGGACCGGTCGCTTTTCACAGGCTCTGACCATACCATTTAGCACCTTGTTTTTGTCAAAGGGTGTTCGCTGACCATTTTTTTTGACCACCATTAAGGGGATCATTTCAACCCGCTCATAGGTAGTAAAGCGTTTCCGGCAAGACAGGCATTCCCGTCTGCGGCGAATCATCGACCCCTCATCGCTGGGGCGGGAATCGACGACTCGACTTTCTTCGTGGGCGCAAAAAGGACACTTCATTTATATTAATCTTCTCGGGTTAAAAAATCTGGGATTGAAAACTCGCCTGCATGTTCCGGGGCATTAGCGGTTTTAACAACTTTTTTGATTGCCGCTTTCTTTTCTTTTTCACCACCTGATAAAAATCCCGTCGCAATGACAGTGATTTTAATTTCGTCACCAAGTGATTCATCAATGGTCGCACCAAAGATTACATTGGCATCCGGATCTGACGCTTCACGAGCGATACTTGCGGCCTTATCCACTTCAAACAGCGACAGGTCTTCACCTGCTGTAATATTAAGCAGCACACCTGTAGCCCCATCGATCTGGGTTTCCAGAAGTGGACTTAAGATCGCCTGTTTTGCAGCTTCTTCTGCTCGATTGTCGCCGGAAGCCATCCCTACGCCCATGTGTGCAAGACCGGTATCTTTCATAATGGTTTTGACATCGGCAAAGTCCAGGCTGATTAAACCAGGCATGGCAATCAGGTCGGAAATACTTTTCACCCCTTGTAAGAGCACATCATCCGCCAGTTTAAAAGCATCTTTAAGTGATGTGGATTTATCCGCCATTCGCAGTAAGCGATCATTAGGAATGGTTACCAGCGAGTCTACGTTTTCCTGTAAAAATTCACTGGCAATCTGAGCGTTGCGCATTCTAACGCGTCCTTCAAAGGAAAAAGGTTTTGTTACAACACCAATGGTCAGGATGCCCATGTCTTTTGCAATCCGGGCAATAATCGGAGCCGCTCCTGAACCGGTTCCACCGCCCATTCCCGCTGTCAGAAACAGAAGGTCAGTATCTTTGATCATATCTGCTACAGCATCTTTACTTTCTTCTGCTGCTTTCTGTCCGATTTCCGGATTTCCGCCTGAACCAAGACCCTGAGTGATTTTTTCTCCGATCTGCAGTTTTTTTTCTGCCAATGCCAGCGCTAAAGCCTGCTTATCCGTATTGACGGCAATAAAATCAACACCCTTCATTCCCGCTTCAATCATCCGGTTTATAGCATTGTTACCGCCGCCACCAACTCCTACAACTCGAATTTTCGCGAAATTATCATAATTTCCATCTAATTCAAACACTTTTTATCCTCCTCATCACTAACAGCATCGCTTATATTAGTTTCTTCAAGATTATATTGTCACTTTTCTCACTGTTTACTTCATTTCATTGAACCCCGGACAGATCATCAATATAGCGTCCGTGATTTTTCATTTAAAAGAAGCTTCACTCTATTATATTAACCTGTATTTACAAATTTATCAACACTTTCAATGGAAATTTAATAAAATTTGTCTCCAGGATTATACATAAAAATACTTTATTTTTTCTGAGAGCATTTTTTTAACGAGCTTTCACAATCGGCTGACTGCCGGTTGTCAGGTTGATACTCATATTACTGGTGTTTTTATTGAGGTTGGTATTGATATAAGCCTCATTTTCCATGAAATTGTCGAAATCCCAAACGGTAAAGACGGTTCCATTTTTAGTTAATATTTCATAGCTGTTGTCCGTTGTGATCCGGACTTCTGAAATCTTTGCTAAAAAACCCTGGGCGTTAAGTTCATTTAAGATTCTCAGGACAATATTAAAACGCCAGTAAGGATCAACCTCCACACTTCTGCCAATGGCATCCGCAGTCACATTGTTGACGCCGTAAATGATCGGAATATCGGTTTTACGAAGATAGTCACTATTTTCAATAAGATCACCATCTTCATCTAGATAATAGAGTTTATTATCAAAGTTGATGACCCCGATCGGGTCCTTTTCCACCATCCGAATTAATATCTTGTTAGGAAAGATTTTGGAAATCTCCAACTCATCCAGACCCATGATCTCATTAATATTATAATTGGCCTGATTCAGATCGACAAAAAAGATGCTGTCGCCCAGGTTTATGGAAGAGGCGGCTATGACTGCGTCAGTATCAACAATTTCATTACCGACCACCTCAATCTCGGCGATGTCAAAAACCCCTAGCCGCATAGCCTGGATAAATCCAAAAACAAACGCGCCAATGACACCCAGGATGATCAGAGTAGTCAACAGCCATCTGGCAATCCGTTTTCTTTTTCGTGACTTCAATTCCTTCCGCTTCTTTTTTTTTCGTTCTTCCCGGCTCAAGGGCCTGACCATATTTTTAGCCGCATTGATTGGCACATTTTCCACCTTTACAGGTTTTGAGGGTAACTCTTTGGCATTGCCGCGCCCCGGGCCATCATTGTTTGTTTGGGGGTCTGCCTTTTTAAGCTTTTGCCCAGTCTTTTGATTTGTCCGGGATTTTTGCTGATTTTTGTTCTTTTTTACTTTTTTCATGTTTTCTCCATGAGTTTTAAAAGTGCGCCATAAATCCGATCCCCTGCGTCAAGAATGGCCTTTTCTCTGGTCTTTCTCTGCATCGAAAGAAGCTCTTGGGGATTGGATAGCAGCTTTCTTACAACTTCGATCAGCTGATCACCCGTTAGCCTTTCATCCTCAATCAGAATGCCACCCCCACTGTCGGTTAAGACCCTGGCATTAAATTCCTGATGATTCCCGGCCGCCAGCGGGTAAGGCACAAGAATGGAGGGTAGACCCACCGCAGCAATTTCTGCCACCGACATCGCCCCAGACCGGCTAATAGCCAGGTCAGCCGCTCCCAAAAGATTATAAAGTTCCTGATGATATGGCAGAATAACCCGGTTCACAGACTGATCCAAACCACGTTCATTGGCCTCTGCTACAACTTTTTCAAACTGATCCTTGCCGGTCAAGTGATAAATTTTCACATCCTCGTCGTCCTTAAAGGATGCCATCAAATCGAGGGTCGCCCGGTTGATGGAACCAGCCCCTTGGCTGCCTCCCATCACCAATATCATCCGCTCCCCTTCAGTAATACCAAGGGCTGCTCTCAAGGTACTCCGATCGGAATGAATGTATTCCGGCCGAACCGGATTGCCGCAGAGCACTGTTTTGCCATCCGGGAAGTAAGCTTCCGCTTCGGTAAAACTGATGGCTATCCGGTCAACCTTTTTGCCTAGCAGTCGATTGGCCCGACCAGGAAAAGCGTTTTGTTCGTGAATCAAGGTCGGAATCTTTTTTCGGCTGGCCATTAAAAGCAAGGTCGCGGCCGTAAATCCGCCGGTTCCAATCACCAAATCCGGCTGATGTTTTTTAAGTAGTTGTCGGGCATCCGCAAGACCATCAAAGATTCCTTTGACCGCGGCGATTGTTTCCAGTGAAAAACCTTTTTCAAAACCCCGGGCCCGAATGTATTCGATGGGATAACCGGCCTGGGGAATTATATTTTTTTCCATCCCCACATAGGATCCAATGAAGAGAATTTCGGCCTCCGGTTTTTTTGATTTAATTTTTTCGGCAATGGCCAGTCCCGGATAAATGTGTCCTCCGGTTCCCCCTGCGGCAATTAAAATCTTCATCGAAACCTCCTACTTTTTCGAATCCACTTCCACGTAGCGCGATATATTGAGAATCGGCCCCATCATTCCAAACAAAACAATCATCGAAGACCCTCCGGCGCTGATAAAGGGGAGCGCCATCCCAGTTACCGGAATAACTGCAGATGCTACCCCAATATTGATGAGCACCTGAAAGGCCAGCAACAACATTACCGCACTGACATAAAGATAACCAAAGCTGTCTGGCGATTTTTGGGCAATCTTAAAGCCTCGAAAAATCAGAAAAGCAAAGAGACCCAAAACCAGCAGACATCCGATAAAGCCAAATTCTTCGGCGATGTTGGCAAAAATAAAGTCATTCTGCAGCTCCGGTAAAAATAGAAACTTCTGCTTACCATTTCCCAGCCCCTTGCCAAACAGGCCCCCGGTACTGATGGCTAGAAGCGATTGGGTAATCTGATAATCATATCCCCCTTTGCCCAAAAAAACGTTGAAACGGTCTAACCGCCAGGGTTCCAGAATCATCAGTCCAATCACTGCAAGAACCCCAAGCCCCATATAGGGCATAAAGAGTCTGAAGCGCATGCCACCAAAGTAAAGCACGCCACACATCCCCAAAGCAATGGCCATGGCAGCACTCAATGACGGCTCAATAGCAGTCAAACCACAAATCACCCCCATGGGCAGAATAAACTTCTGAAAAAAAGATTTGGGATTGCGCATCAGCTTGGGGTCATCCGCAATCAGTGTTGAAAAATATAGAATTCCCGCAACTTTGGCAAATTCCGACGGCTGGAAAGTTGTAAAACCCAAGTTGAGCCATCGTCTAGCATCATTAACCTTTAGTCCAATACCAGGAATTAAAACTATTGCTAAAAGAATCGCCGCAATTATCATGGCTGTTTTGGAATATTTTTTATAAATCCGATAATCAATTCGGCTCATCACCATCATTACAACAACTCCAATGATGACAAAGATCAGCTGCTTTAAAAACAAGGTGTAGCCTTTTTCGCCGCTGTAGGTTGCTGAATACATGCTGGCGCTAAATACTTCGATTACCCCAATGCCGGCGATGATCATCAGCGTAATAAAGAATGGACGATCAATTCTTCCAGGTTTCATCTTTCACCTCAATTATTCATTTCCCTGACAAGCTGTTTAAAGGTTTCACCACGAATCTCAAAATTCTCAAACATATCCCAACTTGCACAGGCCGGGGATAAAAGCACGGTATCATCCGCCTCTGAACAGGCTTTGGCCACGGCCACAGCTTCGTTATAGTCCGTGACCTTCTGATACTCTCGAAACCCGACCGCTTCGGCCGCTTGAATCAGATGGTCCGCCGTCGCACCCAGCACGATCATTTTTTTGACCCGCTTTTTGATCAGCTCCATCAGTTCCTGATAATCTTCCTTTTTATCGTAGCCGCCAGCCAATAAAATAATTGGACCGTCAAAAGCGTTTATTGCTGTGATGGTTGCACTAGTATTGGTGCCTTTGGAATCGTTGATGTAGGTCACACCCGCATATTGTCCGACATACTCAAGGCGGTGGGTAACCCCTTTAAAGGCTTTTAAAACTGCTACTACTGTCGCTAAGTCTAGACCTTTAAAATAAGCGATTGCCAGCGCCGCCATAGCATTCATGGTATTGTGGGGACCGATAATGCCGAGCTCCTTTTCCGCCATAACTTGCCGACAGCCATTTTCATCGTTTATATAAATGATTCCATCCTGACAGTAAACGCCGATTTTATCCATTTTGCGATAACTGAACCAGACTTTTTTCGCTACCGCCTGATCCCCCAGCTGCCTGACCAGATCATCATCAGCATTAAGAATCAGCAGGTCATCAGCCTTTTGGTTTTCGAAGACTCTGGCCTTAGCAGCGATATAGTTTGCCATTGTCAAGTGGCGATCCAGATGATCTGGGGTGATATTTAAAATCGCCGCCGCCGCCGGCCTGAAATCTTTAATAGTTTCCAGCTGGAAACTGCTGATTTCTGTCACAAACACGTCGTCTTTAGTAGCCGCCTGGACGTAATTGGAAATCGGATCGCCAATGTTGCCAACTACATAGGTTTCTTTGCCGGAGGCTTTAAAAATTTCTCCAAGCAGAGTTGTCGTGGTGGTTTTTCCGTTGGTCCCGGTAATCGCCAGAAATGGGGTATCGGTCAGACGATAGGCCAGCTCCACTTCACCCGTCACTACAATATCCTGCGCTCTGGCCGCTTCTATTACCGGTATTGTCAATGGTACTCCAGGACTGATAATGATTTCTTTGACTGTTTCCAGAATAGTCAGTTGCGGCTGCCCGCCAAAGATCGATTCAAAACGGGGATGATTGGCAAATTTCTTAATCTGCGGAAATGATTTTAAAATCACCATTTCCTCTCGGCTATCACTTAAAATGACTGTTTCACCACGTTCAAGCAGGAGTTTTGCCACTGCCACGCCACTTCTGGCGGCTCCAATAATCAGATACTTATTATGCATAGTTTAATCTCCTAACTCAAATAAAGGCTAAAAAGGCAATTGTTACAAACAGGCCGCTGACCATCCAGAAGACCGTCACAACCCGGGTTTCACTCCAGCCCTTCAGCTCAAAATGATGATGAATGGGGGCCATCTTGAAAAAACGCTTACCCTTAGTCAATTTAAAATAACCCACCTGAATAAGCACCGATAAGGCCTCTATCACATAAAGGGCACCGGCAATCAGGACAAACCACTGCATCTGAAGAACAATTGCCATTCCGATCACAGCGCCCCCTAAAGCCATAGAACCAGTATCTCCCATAAATATATCAGCAGGGTTGGAATTATACCTTAAAAAGCCCATCAAGGCACCCATGACACTGCCGATGAATATGGCCGTTCCGGTCTTGCCGATCAATGCCGCAATCACAAAGAAAAAGATCGCGACAATCAGAGTCACTCCAGATGCCAGACCATCCAGCCCATCGGTCAGATTTACTGCATTGACAACCGCAACGATGGCAAAAAAGGTAAAGGGGATCATCATAATCCCCATATCAACGATCGCACCGCTAAAAGGTATCAGCATTAAAGAGCCAATTTCCGGACTTAAAAAAGCATACAGAGAAAAAGCCAGAGCGCCCACAAACTGTAAAACCAGCTTTTGCCAGGCGCGCAGACCGAGATTGTGTTTTTTAACCACCTTTATATAGTCATCTACAAAACCAATTGCGCCAAAATATAAAACCATCGCCACCGGCAGAACTTCAACCATGCCGGTCAGCAAAGCAAAGACCAGCACACTAATGACCAGGCCAGCAATTATGACAATTCCCCCCATGGTTGGTGTCCCTGATTTGGCCAGATGACTTTGCGGCCCCTCTTCTCTAATGGCTTGACCGAATTTCAATCGCTTCAACATCGGAATAAAGCGGGGCGTTAAAATATAGACCAGTAAAAAACTCGATAATAGTGCCAACAAACCTGATTTTATTGCCTCTTCCATCCTATTTCCCCTCTCTGATCGCTAATACCAGACGTTCCAGATGGACTCCCCGGGAAGCCTTGATCAAAATGACATCATCTTTATTCAATAATTCCAAGAATTTTTCAACCGCGTCCTCAACCTGATCGAAATGATAAACTGCTTCCGGTTGGTTAAAGCCCTCAACGATCTTTTTACTGTCCGCTCCGACCGCGATCAGGAAATCCGCCTTTTTTCGGGCGTACTGACCGATTTTAAAATGTGCTTCCGCTGCATATTGGCCCATTTCCAGCATATCACCGAGAACTGCAATCCGCCGTTTCCCGCCAGCAGCATAAGTGTCAAGCACATCCAGAGCCCCCGCATAGCATCAGGGTTAGCGTTATAGGAATCATTAATCACCAGCATTCCCTGTTCTTTAAAAACATCCATTCTGTTAGCACTGGGTTCAAAGTCATCCAGTCCCGCCTGGATCTGCGCCGGGGTCAAGGCAAAGTGTTTACCTAAAAAGATAGCCACCAAACAATTGTAGACGTTATGCTGACCAGGTAGTTTAAAAGTATATTTTTCCGGCCCCTGCTCAGTCATCAGCTCAATTTTCAGACCGTCTCGATCCGCCGACCAGACAGTGACATAAATATCCGCTGCATCAGTCAGACCAAATGTTTTCAGGGTATATGGCGCATCCTCTTCCTTGAGGGTCTTAAGGAAGGCATCATCACCATTAATCAGGGCAATATCATTTTCCCCCAGGGTTAAAAGAATTTCTTTTTTTGCTTTAAAGATATTCTCCTGGCTTTTCAGAATTTCAATATGGGTTAATCCCACATTCGTAATAACACTGATTGCCGGTCTAACCAAGGCAATGGATTTTTCGATATCACCAAGATGGTCCATTCCCATTTCAATAACAGCCATCTCGTGACTCTCATCAATTTTTAAAAGGGTCTGAGGAATCCCAAACTGATTATTAAAATTCCCCTGGGTCTTTAAGGTTCTGTACTTTTGCGCAAGCACCGCCGCCACCAGGTCTTTAGTTGTGGTTTTACCACTTGAGCCGGTAATGGCAATAACCGGAATATTGTAACGGTTGCGATTATGCATGGCCAGAGCCTGCAGGGCTTTAAAAGTAGAGGCGACTACAACGACTGTCAGCTGATCGGGAAATTCTCGACCCACTTCCTGGGTCAGGATAATTTTCGCCCCATTTTCATGGGCTGACGCAATAAAATCGTGTCCGTTGTTATTTTCGCCCACAATCGGAATATATAAATCACTTTCCCGGCACTGTCGGCTATCAATGGCAATCCCATCAATGCAGCCTTGATCTCCGCCTTTTAGCAGTCGGCCACCGGTTATTTTTATGATTTCTTTAAAACTTAGACTTTTCAATTTAATACCACACTTTCAAAAAACATCCTGTCATTATATCAGAGTTTCCAAATAATTAAAAGGCAAGTTTTTTCCGTCTGCCGCAAATGCTTTTGCTCAAACGGATGCCGACTGGGAATTTCCAGTCGGCATTTTTAAATCATTATTAAACTCTAATCCTGTATCGTCATCAATTGGAAAAGAAGACTGTCACATCACTGCCCTTATCCACCACAGTTGTCGCCGCCGGTGTCTGACTGCTGGCAAAACCGCTGCCGGATATTTTAATATTTAGCCCCAGACCGGTTAAAATCTCATTGGCGCTCTGAATTGAAAGTCCTTTCAAATCCGGAACTACCACTGTCTGTGACTCTTCCAGGCTAACTTCTGACAAGGCCAGAACAAGCTGCTGACTACCGTCATAAACAGTTCCACTAGCCAGGCTTTGAGCGGAAATTACGGTTCCTGATGTTGCTTCATCCAAAACATAAGGAATACCCATTTCGTCAAGCATTGAAGTCGCAAAATCGACTTCCTGTCCAACCAGATCCGGAACGGTCACTGTTCCCGTCTGAATTTCCTGGGTTTCTCCACTATCCACTGAAGCGGATGCTGAATTATAATCCAGCACCTGCTCAATCAGACTGATTGCCGTCGGCGCCGCACTGGTCGAGCCGTAAGCACCGGCTTTGGGTTCATCCAAGACAACATATACAGAATACTGAGGGTCTTCAACCGGTGCAAAACAATAAAAAGAAGTAACGTATTTAGTCGATGAATATTCCCCATCAATAAACTTTTCGGCAGTCCCTGTTTTCCCGCCAATGGAATAACCTTCCGAAAGTGCGGTCATACTGGAATCGTACTGAACCACTTTCCGCATTATCTCACGCATCGCCGCCGATGTTTCTTTGGAAATAATCTGTTTGGGCGATTCAGTTTCTTCACCCTTTGTTTCTGCGGAGATGATTGTCGGCTCGACATAGTAACCGTCATTGACAACACTGTTAAGTGCTGTAACCATTTGAATGGGAGTTGTTGCCAGCCCCTGACCAAAGGAAAAGGTTGCATAGTCTACCTCGTTAATGCCGCCATTTTCAGTGGACAAACGGTTGATAATTCCGGATTCCTCTCCGGTCAACTCGATCCCTGTCGTTTTACCAAAACCAAAATTGTAAACATACTGATAAAAAACATCGGGATCTAGCTTATCGATAATTTGAACCAGTCCGGGATTGCAGGAATAAGCAATGGCGTCTGAGACGGTTTCCGTGCCATGTGGACCGGTAGCGCAATTTATTGTCGCTTCGCCGATGGTGATAGAACCTGAACAGTACACTGTAGTTTCCGGGGTCACGACACCTTCCTCCAGAGCCGCCGCTCCGGTGATTGCCTTAAAGGTTGAGCCCGGCTCATAAATAAAACTGACACCCGGATTCTGATACATTTCCAATAATTTTTCATCATCGGTCATATCTGCCAGTGTTTCAGCATTGGCCGCAGCAAAATTGGCATCCAGCGTATAGGGGTCATTCAGGTTATAATCCGGCGTTGTGGCCAAAGCCAGTAGCTCCCCGGTATCGGTATCCATAATGATCGCTGTTACTGTTGTCGTCTGCCAGGTTGCCGCCGCCTGTTCCACAGCTTTTTCGGCAATCAGCTGAATATTGGAATCAATTGTCAGGGTAATATCTTCTCCCTGTACCGGTTCTTTTAAAACTTTGGTCTGGGAAGCGATTTGATTACCGTCAGCATCTTTCTGATAGTAAATCACCCCGTCTTCGCCACTGAGCACATCATCGTAGGTCGCCTCGACGCCATAAAGGCCAGTATAGTCAGAACCGGTAAAGCCCAATATATATGAGGCAAAATTTCCGTTTGTATAATAACGACGGTAATCTTCCAGCAGCTCAACGCCGTTATAGCTTTCCACATTGCCATCTTCATCATAAATTGCTTCCGAATTTTTAATCGCCAGTGCCAGAGAATTATCAACTTTACTTTTAATCAGGGTTGGCTGATTCTCTTTTCTGGTCGCCGCATCATAAATGGATTCATAATCATAATCAAGGTCATTGGCCAGCGCCGCTGCCACCACTGCCGGATCAGAAATCTCAGCCGGAACAATATAAAGCGTTCCATCATCCACTTCAACCCCGGAATAATTATGCCCCAACACCACCACTTCCAGCGAAGAGCTAATTCCGGTCTTGACCTCGACAATATCATCTTCCAAAACTGAAATTTCTTCTAAAACCTCACTGTATTCAAGGCCCAAATTGCTTGACAAGGTCGTCGCCAGACGCTCCGGATCTTCAACTTCGTAGGGAATGACATTTAAAGCCGTTGCTGATGAATCCTTAGCCAAAACATTACCGTTGCGATCATAAATATCCCCACGCGATGCTTTAATCGCCACTTCTTCGACCAATTGATCAACCTGCCGTTCGTATTTTCCTTCGGAACTAACAATCTGCAGATAAAAAAGGTTGCCAACAACGATCAGCAGGCAAATCGCCAGAACCGCCATCGCTCCCAGAATTTTATTCTGCTTTGATTCAGGCCGAATCTCCCGCAGTCTTTTTCTTCTATTGCTCACACGTTTACTCCTGTTTTTGCGAATATTATATCCCGGGTCTTTTTATCTAACCTTAAAAGAGGCTCTGAAGCCACTCGATCACCACTTCTGTTTCAGTCTGTTCCGCCTGTTCTGCGACCGGTTCGACGGTTTCCCGACGATATTGTTCCTGCACCGGCTCAACCATCCCGTAGCCCCGCGCTTCCGCTTCAATGGCCTGCAGATCCATATTTGTCACCAGCTGACCTTCCTTGCTGTCATTGGCTTGTACCGCCGCATCTAAGCTTGTCTGAAGATCTCTGATCTCAGTATTGATTTCGTTAATTTTTGAGTGCTGAAACAATAGTCCGGCCATAAGAAAAAAGGCAATAATGGCGCCCATCATCACAAAGGAAGACATGGTCAGCTTTTTCTCGCCTTTTGGTTTTGTTCGATTTCTAATATTTGACATTTTGCACTCCTTTTTACAACCCGATTTTTTCAGCAATTCGCAGTTTTGCGCTGCGAGAACGATTATTTTGGGTCAGTTCAGAGCTGCTTGGCAGAATTGGTTTTCGTGTTACCTGTTTCAATGTCGCTTCTTTTCCGCAGACACACTGGGGAAAATCCGGGGGACAAGTGCAGGGATTAGCCTGCTCTCTGAATAGTTGTTTGACAATACGATCTTCCAGGGAATGAAAAGTGATGACACAAATTCTGCCACCGGGTTTTAAGGCCTTAATTCCCTGCATCAATGCATCTTCAAGAATCTTTAACTCGCCGTTGACTTCCAGTCGAATGGCCTGAAAAGTTTTTCGGGAAGGATGTTTTTCTTTGAATCTTTCTTTGGGCGGATAGGCATTTTTAACAATTTCACTGAGCTCCGTCGTTGTCGTCAAAAGCTTTTTCTCCCGGGCTCTTATAATCGCCTTGACAATATTGGGAGCAAAACGCTCTTCACCATAAACTCTTAAAATTCTGACTAACTGCTCATAGGAATAATGATTGACGACCTGACTGGCCGACAGAGTACCGCTCTGATCCATCCGCATATCCAGTGGGCCTTCCCTATGATAGGAAAAGCCTCGGGTATCGTCATCCAGTTGAAATGACGAAACCCCGAGGTCATATAGAATACCATCGACTTCAGAGAGATGGAGGCCCTCCAAAATCTTAGTTAAACTGGCAAAGTTACTTTTTACAAACTGCTTTTGACAGGAAAACTCACTGAGTCGTTTTTGGGCATAAGCCAAGGCAAAATCATCCTGATCGATGCCGATGAGCATACCCTTTTCACTAAGGACTTTACTGATTCCGCTGGAATGTCCGCCACCACCAAGGGTGCAATCAACATAGATACCATCCGGATTAATCTTTAAGCCATCAAGTGTCTCGGCGTAAAGTACTGAGTAATGCGAAAATTTTTCTGTCATAATTATATCCCAAGCATCGCCATATTACCGGCAATTTCCTCATAATTCAGGTCTTCTGATTCGTTATAGGATTCCCAGCACTGACTATCCCAGATTTCCAGTCGATTGGAAACACCAATGATTGTCACTTCCCGGGAAATTTTGGCATACTTTCTCAGCGACGCTGGAATAGTAGCTCGCCCCTGCCGATCTAGCTCACAATCAGCGGCTCCGGCAAAGAAAAAACGGGTGAAGGCCCGAGCATTTTTATCTGAAACTGGCAAAGATTTGAGTTTGCCTTCAAAATTTTCCCATTCTTCCATGGAAAAAACAAAAAGACAGCAGTCGAGTCCTTTGGTTAGAACAAACTGCCCCCCCAGAGACTCACGAAACTTAGAAGGAATAATTAGGCGTCCCTTATCATCGATATTATGTATGTGCTCTCCAAAAAACATCTGCAATCCCCCCTTCCTTTCCATCTCTTCCATTATGCTCCACATTATACCACAGTCCACCACCCTTCACAAGGTTTGTCCTTCCATCTTAAGTAAAAATAATCATGACAACTTGTAAAAATTCCGTTACGATTTTTGCCAAATTTATCATGGTGCTTCTAAATTGAAAAGAATATTTCCCCTGACGGTCATAATCATAAGCTTTTACTTGTGCAGTTTCAGATTTTGGTTTAAACTATTATAACAATGAAAATTAAGGAGTATTAATAATGAGAGCAGTTTTAACGGTTATTGGAAAAGACCGCACCGGAATAATTTACCGGGTTTCTGAAATACTGGCAAAAAATGAGGTTAATATCGAGGATATCAGTCAAACCATCATGAATGATTTTTTCACCATGATCATGCTGGTTGACTTAAGCAATATGACTATTCATTTCAACGAGCTAAAAAGTTCACTGGAACAATGCGGGGAAGAAATCGGCATGTCTATTCGTATTCAGCATGAAGATCTCTTTAATGCCATGCATACAATTTAGGAGTACGAAATGACTGTATTTAAAAACGTCCTCGAAACTGTTCGCATGATTGAAAAAGAAAGGCTGGACATTCGCACCATCACTATGGGAATTTCCCTGCTGGACTGCGTCGATTCCAGCGGTGAAAAAAGCCGGCAAAAAATATATGATAAAATCACCAAAATGGCTCAAAATCTGGTAAAGGAAGGCGAGCGAATTGAGGCAGAACTGGGAATTCCGATTGTTAACAAAAGAATTTCAGTCACCCCCATCGCCTTAATCGCCGGCGCCAGCGATGACAGCTCTTATGTAGAGTATGCCAAAGTTCTTGATCAGGCGGCCCGCGAAGTTGGCGTTAATTTTCTGGGCGGTTTTTCCGCTTTGGTACCAAAAGGCTTTACTAAAGGAGATCAGATCCTTTTTAATTCGATCCCGGAAGCACTTGCCTCAACTGAACGCGTCTGTTCCTCGGTTAACCTGGGTTCATCTAAGACCGGTATTAATATGGATGCGGTAAAGCAATTAGGTGAGATCATTAAGCAAACTGCTTACCTGACCCGGGAGGCAGATTCAATCGGTTGCGCCAAATTTGTGGCCTTCGCTAACGCCGTTGATGACAATCCTTTTATGGCCGGCGCATTCCACGGCATTACTGAAGCCGAGTCTGTTTTAAACGTCGGTGTCAGCGGACCAGGCGTTGTCAAACGAGCCCTGGAAAAAGCCCAGGATGCCTCTTTTGGCGAAATGGCTGAAATCATCAAAAAAACGGCTTTTAAAATCACCCGTGCCGGTCACCTGGTTGGAACAACTGTGGCTGAGCGTCTGGGCGTGCCTTTTGGCATTCTCGATTTATCTTTAGCACCAACACCGGAAATCGGTGACAGTGTGGCACGAATTCTTGAAGAAATGGGTCTGGAACATTGCGGTACCCACGGCACTACAGCCGCTTTAGCCATGCTCAATGATGCCGTTAAAAAAGGCGGGATTATGGCCTCTACTTCGGTCGGCGGCTTCAGTGGTGCCTTTATTCCAGTCTCTGAAGATGAAGGTATGATCGAAGCAGTACAGGTCGGTGCCCTCTCTTTTGATAAGCTCGAAGCCATGACCAGCGTCTGCTCAGTTGGTATTGATATGGTTGCAATCCCCGGCGATACACCGGCCTCAACCATTTCTGCCATCATCGCTGATGAAGCGGCAATCGGGGTAATCAATAACAAAACCACTGGTGTCCGCATCATTCCAGTTCATGGAAAAACGGTGGGCGACTCCGCCGAATTCGGCGGTTTACTTGGCCGGGCTCCCATTATGCCGGTCAACCCCAATGACAGTTCGGTCTTTATCAATCGTGGCGGCCAAATACCGGCACCGATTCACAGTTTTAAGAATTAGCAGTTTAACCTGTATCTGTTTAGCAGCCAATCAAATCAGCATGTGCAGTCATTCGCCAGTCACTCGTTTATCTGTGATTGGCGTCTGGCTGTAAGGTAGTTTGTAAACGCTTTTAAACGACAGGTTTAATTGAATATATTTATTATGGAGGAAAAGAAAATGAAAAAGAAACTGTTGGCAGTCTTAGCACTGTCTGCCCTCGCTATTTTTGGCGCAGGCTGCTCAAATGGAAGTTCCGATACTGCTTCCACCGAACAATTATCAGTGGGGATTATCCAGTATATGGATCATGTGGCTCTGGATGCCGCTCGTGATGGTTTTATTGATGGTTTAGCCGACAATGGCTATGTTGATGGCGATAACATCACCATTGATCTGCAAAACGCTCAGGGCGACCAGAGTAACCTGGCCACCATCAGCGATGGATTTGTCAGTAATAATGAAGACCTGGTACTGGCTATAGCCACACCCGCGGCTCAGTCAATTGCCGGTAAAACCACCGAAATCCCAATTCTTGGAACCGCTATAACTGATTACGAAACAGCCCGTCTGGTTGACTCAAATGAAGCACCTGGCGGAAATGTCACCGGTACCACCGACATGAACCCAATTGCTGAGCAGATCGATCTGCTGGTTAAACTTGTTCCTGACGTCAAAACCGTTGGGGTTCTTTACACATCCAGCGAAGATAACTCAGTCGTTCAGGCTCAAATTGCCAAAGAAGCCATCGAAGCCCTGGGACTAAGCTATGTCGAAGTCACCGTTTCCAATTCAAACGATGTCCAGCAGGCTACACAGTCAATCGTTACTCAGTGCGATGCCATTTACATCCCTACTGATAACGTCTTTGCATCTGCCATCCCACAGGTTCGCAGCATTACCGCTGAATCAAAAACACCGGTTATCGTTGGTGAATCCGGAATGGTTGAAAGTGGGGCCCTGGCAACTTTGGGGATTAACTATTACGATCTTGGCTACCAGACAGGTGTAATGGGCGCAAAAATTCTCAGCGGCGAAGCAGAACCAGCAACGATGCCAATCGAATCTTCAGAAAAATTTGATTTTGTAATCAATGGTGAAGTGGCCGACGAAATTGGCATCACGATCCCTGAAGATCTGCAGCAGTATGTAATTACACCATCGGACGTTACATCAGCTGAGTAATTTTAGAATCGAGGAAATTTAATGTTACAAATACTTTTAGGCGCGATTTCTCTGGGGCTACTTTGGGCAATCATGACAATCGGCGTTTACATTACATATCGAATACTGGACATAGCTGATTTGACCGTAGAAGGAAGTATCGCCATGGGCGCTGCCATCGCGGCATTCTCCATTGTAAGTGAAACTAATCCCTTTCTGGCGACGTTTTACGCAATCATTGGAGGATTTCTGGCCGGACTTGTAACAGGTCTTCTTCACACAAAGCTTAAAATACCGGCTCTGCTGTCAGGGATCCTGACAATGATTGCCCTGTATTCTGTTAACCTGCGTATTATGGGAAAGGCCAACCTTTCCCTATTGCGTATGGACACGGTCTATACGGTTTTTGAAAACATGGGCCTGAGCTCAACCAATGCGGTGATGCTCTTCGGCTTTTTAAGTGTCTCTGTCATCATTGCCATTCTTTACTGGTTTTTTGGAACGGAAATGGGCTGTGCTATCCGTGCCACCGGTGACAATCCGCAAATGGCCAGAGCTCAGGGAATCAATACCAATAATATGATCACCCTCGGTCTGGTTCTCAGTAACGGCCTGGTTGCCTTATCCGGGGCCTTGATCGCCCAAAGTCAAAGCTTTGCTGATGTTCAAATGGGAATAGGGTCAATTGTTATCGGCCTGGCCTCGGTTATCATCGGAGAAGTTATTTTTGGCACCCGTAATTTCTTTAACTGCCTGGTTTCACTGGTCTTGGGCGCCATTACCTATCGAATTATTATTGCCTTGGTGCTTAAACTGGGGATGCCAGCTAACGATCTAAAACTCTTTACCGCTATCACAGTTGTCATTGCATTATCACTACCAATTTTCAAAAAATATCTGCAACCGATCAAAAAATCTGTTAAAGGAGGCGATCTCTAATGCTAAAGGTTTCGGAAATCACTAAAAAATTCAACATCGGCACAGTCAATGAAAAAACCGCCCTAACTGGATTGTCTCTGACTCTAAATGAAGGAGACTTTGTGACTTTAATTGGCGGAAACGGCGCTGGCAAATCAACCCTGCTTAATTGCGTCGCCGGGGTTCATACCGTGGATGCAGGCTCCATCACTATCGATTCTATTGATGTCACAAAGCTTTCTGAACATAAACGGGCTTCTTATATCGGACGGGTATTTCAAGATCCGATGCTTGGCACAGCCGCCAATATGGGTATCGAAGAAAACCTGGCACTGGCCTACCGCCGCGGCAAGACCCGTGGCCTGCGCTGGGGTATCACTAATCAGGAAAGGGAGCTTTACAAGGAGTTTCTCAGTCACTTGGATTTAGGGCTGGAAAATCGTCTGCATGCCAAAGTGGGCCTGCTTTCCGGCGGACAACGACAAGCACTGACTCTCTTAATGGCTACCATCAAGAAACCCCGGCTGCTGCTGCTGGATGAGCATACAGCTGCCCTGGATCCTAAAACAGCTGATAAGGTCCTTAAGCTTAGCGACCGCTTTGTTAAAGAGGGCAACCTGACCACCATGATGGTCACCCATAATATGCGCCACGCCATCGAATTCGGCAACCGCCTGATCATGATGCACGAAGGCCGCATCATTCTCGATATTAAAGGTCCTGATAAAGAAAAACTGACCGTTGAAGATTTATTGAAACAATTTGGTCAGGTCAGCGGCGAAGAATTCGCCAATGACCGTGCCCTACTAGCATAAAAAGAAAGCCTCACGATTGTGAGGCTTTCAGTGTGTAGACAAACCCCGCACCGACCAATTGGATTTCGTAGTCCGCGCGCGGATTCGTACAGTTGCCCAATTTGAAATCGCTAATTATAGGCATTTTCCAGCAACTGTTCGCCCCGAGGCGGACAACTGAAAAGCCAATTGTCGGTGCTCAGGTATTCAGAATTAACTTTGTCTTCAGTCTGAAAGCCTCACGCTTGTGAGGCTTTCTTTTTTGAGACAATGATGAGCCTAACTTAAATTCTTTGCATTGAGAATTTAAGTTAGGCTCTTTTTCAGGGAAGCAGCCACTCATTTCTTGCTTCCTACATGACTGAAGTTAAGAATAAAGGCAGAACTGAAAAATTAATTAGCTGCAGAACCCAAATAGTGCAGGCTGGCGGGTCGATATGACTATCTGCATAGGAATTAAATGTCAGTCCCATAATTTCGCCAATCAGTGCTCCAAGGATACCCGTAATCGCCCCCCCTATAATGGCAGCGATGGGACTCAAAGTTGCGGAGTATACCGTTACTGCTGTCGTAGCCGCTGGCAACATGATATGATGACAGCCATAGAAGGGTAAACCCATGCAGGCAAAAATCAGACCAATTGCTGCAATCCCAAAAGCAAAGGCACCCATCTGGGAAAATAGATAAGCAGCTTCCTCTGATCCTGCCACTGCGGCATCTCCAAATGCGGCCACAACACCGCCGGCAAGAATCCCAAAGCCCAAACCAATCACAAGCGTATGTGTCAGATCTTTACCCTGGGGGATATAATTTCTTTTGACACCATCCGGTGTTTTTCCTGTCAGCCCGGATTGTGTGAATAACAGGCGGGCAATAATGCCCGAAATAACAACGGTCAAGGCAACGGTATCTGTCCAGCCAGCTAATCCAAAAATATTTTCACCAATTAGAGTCCCCAGAACATATTGAACCAGATATCCTAAAATTCCAAAAACACCCCCAACTAATAATACAGTTGGTTCTTTAATTCCCGCAAGTGGTGTAATGATATCCGCACCATTTTCCAACTTGCCGATTTTTTTTGCATATCCGGCTGCGGCGACCGCCCCAGCAAAGGCAACAGATGGTGCAAACCAGGGCCCAAAACTGACAATTCCAATTGCCGGCGCTCCGAAGTCACCCGCGAGTATTGCCGCAACAACGGTCAGACCCGTAAATACAAATGATGGCACTCCTCCAATAGCAGCTGCAAAAAAACCACCGCCAAAAGAAGCTAGTAATAATGTAAAATCCATGTTTTTTCTCCTTATTGAAATTTTTGAGTGGCGTAATTGTTTACAGGCTTAGTCTATCAATTTCAACCTCACCTTCCTAGGGTCCTGAATGACGAATTTGCCGGCTTACTTTGTGCGTGATTCACAATAGTGGACTAATATTTTTGATCAAAAAAAGAAGAGGCTGCGAAAACGACGAATCGCTTTTCCGCAGCTGCTTCTCTTTTAAGGGAAATCCTCACGGGATTAAGGCGAGGATTGGATAAGTATGGCCTTTACATACTTATTCTTGGGACTTTACTATTTAAATATACCTCAACAGAAATAAAGATGCATCGGGCACGATCGCCTAAGCATCTTTCATTTTATGTGCCTCGTGCACAAGTAATCAAGCTTTATTCTTCAGGTATTCATCAATTCGAAACGAATACGCCAGTTCAAATAAAACTTCCGGTCGAGATAAATCCAATTGTGTCAAATCTTTGATCCGTTCGATCCGATAGCCCAATGTATTGCGGTGAATATGAAGACTCTCACATGTGTTTTTTAAATTATTGCCATTTTGTATCAGGGCTCTAAGCGTTTTGAACAGTTCCCCCTTATGCGACTCATCATGCCCTTTTAACTGTTGCAGGCTTTGATGCATAAAGTTATCGAAGTTCGCTTCTTCTTGCAGTTCGACACTTTCAAGTAAATGATCAAAGCGAAATTGGCTATAGGAAAAAAGCTCCTTATCCAGAAAAACCCGCTGTCCCAGGCGGAGAGCCGCTCTTGCTTGAAGCAGATACTGCTGAAACAACTCAATGCCATAGAAAAAATCACTGACGCCAATCTTTAAAGAATGATCTTTTAACAAGCTCTGAAAGAGTTGCGGCTTTTTAAAAAATCTGTTTTCATGCAGGTTGATCCCCAATATTACCATCTGTCTGCCATAAAAAACGATTGGCGAGCCTGGAAAAATATGGCTGAATTCATCCCTCAGAGAATCTTTTATCCGCTCATGATAATAATTTTGACTGATGCTTTTTTCGGCCACCAGGATGCAAAGACTCTCATTAACGTTTAACTCAGACTCCAGCAACCATTTACAAAATTCCGGATTGCTTTTATCCCGTCCTTCGATCAGATCTAGCATGATACCTTCATTTAAATATCCCCTGATATACTTATAAGCCGGAACCTTTAAAATAAGCTCGGTCAATATTTCATTGCCCAGCAACAAAAGCTCATGGTCGCGATTATCAATAATCTTTTCGGAACTAAACAATACCAAGGCTCCTGCATATTTTTTGCGAATAATGATCGGTGAAACCAGTGCCTCTTCACCATCCTCCATCTTAAGCGAATACGGTGTATTGACAGAGGGATAGCGATTAACATCTTTGATATTGACGATTTGAAAAATAAACTCATGGCTGCAATACCCATTTGCAATCGCTTGATGCCAGGCCTTTTTTTTAATCAAACCCTGCTTTTCATAACTCCGCACAGCAAAATTGATATCAATAAACACAAGGGCTTTATCCAGCAAGTTACTAAGAGCAGAAACCACTTCTTCAACAGTATGATTTTTCAGCAAGAGCAGCAGCAGCTGATTTTTTTCTTCCGAAAATCGCTCGGGCTCAACTTCCCCATTTTCAAAATCTTTCATGGTTTAATGTCTGCCTTTTATATTTCGATGGCATCTAAAACTTTTCCAATTGCATCATGCACCACCAAATCCGCCTGAAGATCAAGTTCTGTCTTTTTTTATTGATCAATACCAGATGCTTACCTTTAAAATAGTGGATAAAACCGGCGGCCGGGTAAACCGCTAATGAGGTTCCGCCAATTATCAGGGTATCTGCCTGAGCAATCGCTTGAACACTCTCATTAATTACATCAGCATCCAGCCCCTCCTCATACAGCACCACATCCGGTTTGATGATGCCTTTACATAAACAGGTGGGTACACCTTCACTGCTTTGAATTGCTTCCATTTCATAAAAACTGTGACATTTCATGCAGTAATTACGATAGACTGACCCATGTAGCTCCAAAACCTTTTGACTGCCAGCCTTTTGATGTAAGCCATCGATATTTTGGGTAATGACGGCCGATAATTTTCCGGCTTTTTCAAGTTCCGCCAGCTTTAGATGGGCCGCATTCGGTTGCGCATCGGGAAACAGCATTTTTTGCCGGTAAAATTTAAAAAATTCCTGGGGTTGACTCATAAAAAAAGTATGGGATAAAATCGTTTCGGGCGGATAATCATATTCTTTATGGTATAAACCGTTTTCACTTCGGAAGTCTGGAATGCCACTTTCCGTGGACACACCAGCGCCACCAAAAAAAACAACATTTCTTGATTCGTTGATGATTTTTTGTAATTGATCCACTGACATTTTGTCTCCTTTCCAATTGACGCAGGTACTTGTATATTTATTATCTCGTACCCCGCTATAAAAGAAAAGAGATTTATTAGGTCTGTTTCTTTGTGTTTTATCCACTATCTAAATTTTTACCGGTAAATGTCCTACAAACAGCAACATTTTTTTCAGAAAACGATACATTATTGTTTTTATTAAATATATTGCCCGACATTTCAATATGCAACATAAGAGGCATAATCGCCATTGATATAAATCGCATTATCCCCGAGCGGATTGCAATCAATATACATGGTTAAACCAGCGCCATAAACAGTCCCAATGGTTCCGTTATTACCCGGTTCGATACTGTATGTGTAGGTCCCTTCGTAGCCAAATACTCCCCCATCGCCAGAATAGAAATAGCCGTCATAAAAATCATAATACAGCACAAAACCGCTGCCGTCTTCCACCAGCCAGGTTCCTCGGATATTATTCTCAAACTGTGCCCGTTCGCTTGCGGTGGTATCGACCACCGGCTGTTGGACAGGTGTCTGCACTGCAGCAATCACATAATCAGCGGTCTTAATCTCACTCTTGTTGCCGGCCTCATCAACCGCAATACTTTTAAGGGTCAGACTAGAAGAGATGATTATCGGCGATTCATATTTAATCGCCGTCTGGCTGGGACTGCTTCCATCGATGGTGTAATAAACTGCTACATTCTGCCCATCCGGTTCATTTATCACGACCGTCTGTTCGCCAGTATAGGTTCCCGATGGCAGTGAGTAGGTTGGCAACTGTAATACAACCGCAGACGTATCGCTTTCATCCTGTTCTTGACTTTCCGGTTTATTAATGAAACGCTCTGTCACTTGCAGAGCCACTAAAACCCCTACACCAATCAAAATCAGCGCCCCAAGTATTGAGATAACAATAATCAGCGCTTTATTGGAATTCCCCCCGGTCTTTGGCTTTTGACAGGAGTCGTCTTTGCCGTTATGGTATCATTTTGATTGACGATCTCTTTTGAAACTGAATCAAATTGATAGCCGCAGTTTGTACAGAAGTGAGCCTGCGTATCGATCTCTTTTTTACAATTAGGACAAATTTTCCCCATCGTGATCCCCCTCCTTTTTATTTCAACACGCGTTTCTCATGATCTATTCTTCTCTGATATACTAATTTTTACCCTTTTTATTGTTTTTCAATCCCTACTATCTCATTCAAGTTTTTTCAATGCAAGTCTCTATTTTCGACAATAAATGCCAGCGCATCTTCATCACTCATGGGCTTGCCAATCAGGTATCCCTGAATCATATCACAGCCAAAATCAGAAAGGATTTCTCTTTGCCGTTCATGCTCTATGCCCTCGGCAATCACACTATGACCCAGTTTATGCGCCATAGAGATAATTTCATAGGTGATCACTTCATCGGGATTATAAACCATCAGCTTGTCGATAAAAGATTTATCGATTTTGAGATAGTTGACATTAAGATCCTGTTCTCGCGATAGTGTTGAATATCCGGTGCCAAAATCGTCGATGGAAATTCTTAAACCTGCCTGTTTCAGTTCGCCCAAGATTTGGTTCATTTCATCATAGTCCGCTTCAAAAAACGATTCGGTAATTTCCAGGCTGATCAGTTGCGGATTGATCGCCATGATCCGGATCAGTTTCAAGAGTTTTTGACTGAAATCCTTGTCCAGCAGCTGAATAATTGAAACATTGACAGATAACTTTATATCCGCCAGCCCTCGCCTTTCGACCCGTTTTAAAAAGTCAAAGGCAATCTCAAAAATCTTAAATCCAACGGGAATGATCAGCTTGCTTTTTTCAGCAACAGGAATAAATTCTAAAGGAGATATAAATCCTAAATTGCGACTGTTCAATCGGGCCAAGGCCTCAAAACCACAAAACTGTCCTGTCTTGAGGCTCAGAATAGGCTGGTAATTGAGATAAAGTTCCGTATTGCCGTCTTTATACGCGATACGTGCCAGCGTTCTTTTGATTTCTTTTTCACGCTCGATGGCTTTTTCCATTTGAACATCATAAAAACAGATGCCAAAATCAGCATTATGTAGCTGGATCGCTTTCTCCGATGTAATCAGCAGGTTTTTTAACAAGCGGTCAGTATCTTTGCCATTTTCGCTGTCGATCTCGATGATCCCAATCCCGCCCCCTACCTGTTCTGACGATAAGAGGCCTAACATTTTTTTGACAATGTCAGAAGAAAATTGATAAAGCTCCGCTTTATCAGCGTAGTCCTTAATATAAAAAGCAAAACGATTATTATAGGCGCAAAATAAAATGTGCTTTTCTGAACACAGCTGTTTGAGTAATTCGGCAGTTTTTCTAATCAGCTCTTGCGTGTAATGATGTCCATGCGACAAAGACAAAGCCTGCATGGGACTTAAATTAATACTAATCACAGCACGCTTGATAGCCTTAATACGCAAAAAGTCTTTGTTTAAATAATCTTCCAGAGCCTTGCGGTTCATCAATCCGGTATTTGAATCGTGCTCATAATGAAATTTAAGCTTATTTTCAACCACTTTTCGATCAGAAATATCGATAACAATCCCTTCAAAAGCACAGGCCTGGCCCAGATCATTAAAAACTGCTTCTCCGACCTCCAGTACCCATTTTCGGTTTCCGGATGCGGTGATAATTTCATACTCAAATTTAAACGAGCAAGCTTCCGCTGCACAACGAACGCATTCATCCCTGACGGCCTGGCGATACTCCGGAGCAATCATTTCGTTGTAGGAAATATCACGATTGTTTAAAAGACTTTCGGCCATATAGCCAGTTAGATTCAAACAGCCCTCGGAAACAAAATGCATGGTCCAGTCAGGATCAAAATCGCACCGGTAAGCCAGACCAGGCAAGTGTGACAAGAGCACTGATTTGTTGCGTTCACTCTCCGCCAAAGCCATTTCCGCTGCCTTTCTTTGCGAAATATCTTTCACCAGACAAATATGACGCTGCACAGGTTTCCCCATTTCTTTTAAAGAAGCTACAACCATATAGACCCAGACAGCAGATCCATCGGGTTTTAGATAGCGTTTTTCCATAGCGTATCTGTCAATCTCCCCGCTAACAAGCCGTCTGAAATTATCCTGGTCCTTTTTTTGGTCATCCGGATGCGTAATTTTCATCCATTCCAGATGACCATGACTCTTGCTCTCACGTCCGATAATCTTAGCAAACATTGGGTTGATAATATCAAAAGTAGGATTATCATCCAGATTGCCAGCTTGAAAAACAGCAATCCCGATGGGGGCTTGCTGAAAGATCAGATCAAAGGTCAAACCCTGATTGTAGATTTTTTCTTCCATCGATTGCTGAATCTGAATCAGTTGTATATGAATTTCAATTCGAGCCTTTAGGGCTTCCGGATGGATTGGTTTGCGAATATAATCCACTGCCCCTAGTTTTAAACCAGCAAGCTCATTTTCGATTTCGTCTAAACTTGTTAGAATAATCACTCGGATACACTTAAGCCGCTGGTTCTCTTTTAATAATCTTAAGACCTGAAAACCATCCATGACCGGCATTGTTAAATCCAGAATAATCAGCTTAATTTCATTATCGAGGTCAATTCTCTGAAGCGCTTCCAGACCGTCACAAGCCGTAATGATCTGATAATCACTCAAAATATTTTCGATTATATATCGATCTGTTGCTGAATCATCGACTACCAGTATTTTCATCTCTTTCTCCTTGATGCTTATTATCAATTGGAATAAAGTCATTAAAATATTTTGGTCAGTGAATACCTGAAAACAGGTATAAAAAATTATCTACTTGATTTCTTATACCCATTTTAGTAGGAATTATTTATTAAAAAATATAATTTCTGATTTTAACTCAAATAATTCTGATTTTCAATCAACTAATCTCCTTTTCGTGAACTTGCATACTATAGTTGATCCTTTAATTCGAAATCGCAGCCGTTAAAATCAACTATTGGTTGACAATATCTCCGAAAATTAATTATCATTCCATTGTATTTCATGACCGCAGACCTTATAATCAAAATGAGGTGAGAACATGAATACACTGAATATCGGAAAAAATATTTTAGACAATCGTCGTAAAAAAGGTATTACTCAGGAAGCATTGGCAAATTTTCTGGGAGTTTCAAAGGCTTCTGTCTCCAAATGGGAAACCTTGCAGAGTTACCCGGACATCTTGCTTTTGCCAGAGCTTAGTAGTTATTTTAATATCAGTATCGATGCGCTAATTGGCTACTCGCCGCAGATGACTGGCGCAGAGATTAAAAAAACCTATCGCCAGTTTGCCGATGACTTTTCTGGAAAACCTTTTGATTCTGTCTATGCGTCCTGTCAAAACCTAATCAAAGAATATTACGCCTGTCTGCCTTTTTTATCCGAAATGGCGCTTTTGTATATCAATCATCATATGTTAGCTGACACTAAAGAAAAACAAAAATCCCTATTAAAAGAAGCTATCACTCTGTGCCAGCGTGTTAAGTCTGAAACTGCTGAGGTGAAACTCCTGAAAGAAGCTATTAATCTTGAAGCAACGGCCTGTCTGATGCTTGGTGATGCGCACGCGGTATTAAACCTGCTTGGCGAAACTGCCTCCATACTTCAACCAGATACCGAAATGATTTCGCAGGCTTATGAACTTCTTGGTAATATCCCCAAAGCCAAAGAGATTCTGCAGATCAGTATGTATCAACATCTGATTATGCTGGTAGCGAGTGCACCTTCTTATTTAATGATGCACAATGACGAGCCGGAAAAGTTTGAGCAAATTCTTAGTCGAGCTCTCGCTGTTTCAGAAATTTATGACCTGGAAAACCTTCATCCTAATACCATGGTTCAGATTTATTACGCCGCTGCTAACCATTACTGTGTTCACAATAATAAAGATACAACCTATGAAATGCTTGCCGCTTATACTAATGTCTGTTGCTCAAAATTTTTTCCTTATTCACTTCACGGAGACGAATATTTTAATCAGATTGATACCTTGTTTGAAGAACTTGATGTTTGCACCAATGCGCCCAGAAGCAAAACAGTTATTATTGACAGCATGATCGATGGGGTAATGAAGAACCCAATTTTTGAACCACTTAAGAACGAAAAAAGATTTAAACAAATTTTACAGCAGTTAAAAAGTTTAAAAGGAGAAACAAAATGAAACGTATTTACATTTTTTTGGGCATCTGTTTTGTCTTCACCTGGTCACTGGAATTCTTTATGATGGCAAACGGCGGACTATCATCCGTCTATGGCACAGTGATGCTTTCGGCAGTGATGCTGATTCCTGCACTTTCCACCATCGTAACCAGACTGATCACTAAAGAAGGTTTTTCAAATTTTGGCATCAAACCGCATTTCAAAGGTCATATTCGATATTATCTGGCGGCCTGGTTCTTACCGTCACTTTTGATTGCCGCCGGTGCTGTTCTTTATTTTCTGCTTTTTCCGGCTCATTTTGATCCGACCATGAGTCAGATAGCTGAACAGTATGCACAATTTAATCCGGCAATGGGCCAGACTGAAAGCCAAGCTGCTACATTGCCGGAATCCTCCATGATGATCATCTTTCTCTCCCAGTTGCTGATGGGCTTTTTTCTGGGCCCCTTGTTGAATATTATTACAACCTCCGGCGAAGAAATCGGCTGGCGTGGCTATCTGCTGCCTAAACTAATGGAAAAATACAATCCCCGGCTTTCAGTGGTTATCTCAGGTAGCATTTGGGGTCTATGGCATGCTCCGATTATTGCCATGGGGCATAATTACGGACTGAATTATCCCTTTTTTCCGTGGCTCGGTATTATTGCCATGGTCCTATGGTGCATTGCACTAGCCGCTTTCTTTTCATATGTCACGATCAAAACCGGTAGCTGGCTACCAGCTTCCATCGCTCACGGCTCTGTCAACAGTTTTGCAGCAATTTCTGTTTTTTTCACCATCGGTGATGTCAGCCCCTTTATCGGCCCTTTGCCAGTCGGTATTATTGGCGGTATGGGCTTGATCATCCTTGGCGCGATCAGTTTTATCAGGTTAGGGAAAGACAAGACCGAACTGACTTTATGACGCCAAGATAAAGCAATCAATTTTGTCGCCGCATAAGCCATTATAACACAAACACCTATCCGCCTTGATCATATCGATTTTCGGATAGGTGTCAATGTTCTATTCTGCCGATGAAACCGGCAATTATATTTTGACATTTCTTAATGTTTCATCTATTCAATCTTGTTCATTTCTAAATTTTCAAATAAACCGTTTCGGTTTTTAAAACTATATAAAAGCAGATTATGCTTTTGTCCCGCATTCACTGCAAAAACGCGCACCATCGGGCAAGGTCGCACCACAATTGGTACAGAAAGAACCACCCAGTTTAGCCCCGCAATTATTGCAAAACTTTCCGGAACCAGCCGGTTTTCCGCATTGCGGACAGACAATGGTCTGGGTCTCAAGTTTGCCCTCCCAGACTGTTTGTGATTCTGCCGCTTCATCCAGATTTCTTTGCATCGCCTGAGCTTTGGCCTTGGATACGGATACTGATTCCAGGGGCGAACATTCAACACATAAGCCTTCGATTTCGTTAAAATCAGCATCACATACCCATTGATGACACCCGTGGCAACGATGAAAATGTTGTCTGGCTTCATTTTGGGCCATTTCAAATGCACGTTCATGTTCTTTTTGCCATTCGGCACTCATGCCATTAAAGCGTTCGGATAGAACTGACGTACCACGTTCCATTCCTCTTCCAATATCCCCCAGTTTACCGCCAAACATATTACCCAGCGCGGAAACCCCTTCACCAAATCCTTTTAAAAATGAGTTTTTCTTTGTCGACTCCGACTCAACAAAAGACGAACGGTATCCATCTTCACAGATATCACAATAAAAAGTAAACTGAAATCCAGCTTCTGTGCTGTTATCTTCATAATTACGTGTAAATGATTTTAACACTTATTTGATTCTCCTTTTATTCCATTCTTTTCCCACAAGCAGTACATTTTTTGTTTTCAAAAAACTGCATTGCTCCACACCTTCGATTCCGACAGACTTTCATTAAACTGGCATCACATTTTTCACAACGATCAGAAACAAAAGTCTTTTCGCCACAATTCGGACAGCTGATATAGAGACTACGACCACAGCCAGGGCAGTAGCTTTCATCTCTTTGAATTTCATGCAAACAGCTTGGACATAAATCAACAAATGGACTGCGACTTCCACATTTAGAACAGAAGTGACTGTCTCTTTCCAGCAAGTTACCGCAATGACGGCAAGGCTCTTTGTAAAATGCCATTATTCCTCCCTCTCAACTCAAACGTTTTCACGTCAGACAATTGGCTTTTGCTTAATTATATTTTATCAGAATTAATATTAAAATCAAACCTGCAACCTCACACTTTTTTTTAAAATTTCAAGTACAAAATTGTTTTATCTCCCAATTAACCTGTTCGGAATTATCACCATTTGAAAAATGTGCCGCATTTTTAATAATATGCAGTGGATAGCCGGTATTCATATTCCATGCTTCATTATACTGCCTAACCTTTCCTGTCTTGTCTGAATCTCCCAAAAGTAGTAGAACTGGACAGTTGAATTGCACATCTTTATTTTCCCTGGCAAATTCTCCATAAGCAATATCCATCTGCTCAATAATCGCCGCTTTGGAGAAGGGTTTAAGCATCTCAATCATTTTCTGATAGGAATAATCTGTTTTAGAAACCGACTTGGCCATACTTTCCCGCAGCATCCAATCTGGAAATAATTTTGCCAGCGGTGCAACTTTTTTTAACCACCACAAATCCGATTTTGAATAATAATTCAAACCAAAGGGCGTGGTATCAAGCATCACCATGGCGATCACATTTTCGGGATACCGATGAGCAAACTCCTGACTAGGATATCCCCCCATTGACATTCCTACTAAAAAGACCTTCTCAATACCTTCCTGATCAATAATGCCTTTTAATGCTTTGGCCGTATTTTCATATGAAAAATTTTTATATGGTCTTGATAATCCATGCATTGGCACATCCCAAGTAATCACAGTACAAGTTTTTTCAAAATATTCGACCTGCTTCTCAAACATGGTATGATCAGCAGTCAGGCCATGGCTAAAAACCAGGCTTATAGCCCTTGAATCTGTATTACTACTTATCCAATAATGAACAGTACCGTTTTCGGTTTCAAGTTTTTTATGTTGTTGATTCATATCTTCCCCCAAATATTAAAACAAGTGCTCGTATCTGGTATTTTCTACAGTATAACACAAGCACTTGTTCAACGTTATTTGATTATATATTTAGTTGTTCTTATTTAAAGCTTTCACTGGCCAGGCTTCAATATATCCACGATAACCCAACGGAATCAGCTGGAATCTTGGCGCTGACTCCTTAGCCCACTGGTAGCCATATAGTGTTGGATCAAAATTTTTCACATGTGCCCACATCTCTTTGATCGCTTCCTCAAAATGAGTGTCATCATATGGCTCTCCTTGAAAAACCATCATTGTACAGGGGGAAAGCTTGATTAATTCATAGCCTTCAGGAATCTGATTGGAATAATCCAGCGGCAACTCAACTCCCTGAACATATTGGGAAGTCCCTTCCGGTATAAGATGTTTTGGCAGCCACATACCGATGGGTTCATAGAGGGCTTCTTTAACGCTACAAAGAACCGACCAGACTTCACAGCCAACTTCTTCACAATAGGCAAAATATTCCTCTGCTTTAATTCCCCGTTTTATCAGCAACTTCCGCGCCGGTCTTTCAATCACCTGAACAAAAACTGTTTTTGTTTTTTGAGCTTCGTTCATTTGTTTGCCTCCTTTGTTCATAAACTGATAGGTGTCGAAAGCTTTCTGAGGCATAAACAGAGCAATCGGTGGCGTCTTCTTTTCATATAAACTGGGGGACATGCCAAACTCTCTTGAAAAAGCCCTAGTAAATCCCTCGTGGGAGTCAAATACAAAATCCAGTGCAACATCAATAATCCTGACTTCCTGATCTCTTAATCGAAGAGCCGCCGCTGAAAGCCTGCGCGCTCGGATATAATCAAATGGCGCTTTTCCAGTCACTTCCTTAAATCGTCTAGCTGCGTACCATGGCGAATATCCAGCTTCATTGGCTAAGTCCTTCAAAGTAATTCTTTGATTCAGATGCCTTTCAATATAATCCTGCATTCTCTGCACGGCCCGAAAAATCTGTTCCTCATCCACTTTTCTTACCTCCTAAACAGATTATAGACCATTAACACTAAGCCTTCTTGACCATCCTTGCGCTTATAATCTTTCGATATCCGTTAACCTTGATGTCAGTTGAGATTATTAATCAATATTCAACTTAATTTTCGAAAACTTTATCCCGATTGATCCTGCAAAGTTCATTAAACGAAACTTGCGGGTGGTGATACCGCTTTCGTCCTTCTTTCAGTTTAGGATGCCTGACGGCATCTTGTGGACACCACTGAACACAGGCCATACATTGCTGACAATGCTTATCCCAAATCGGTTCATTTTCTAACATTTTAATATTATTGGCTGGACATATTTGGACACACTTGCCGCATTTTATGCAATTCTCATCGGCCCAAAACTGTAAACCTAACTCACCAAAAGTCCGCACTTTTTGATCAGCTGTCGATTTAAAAGCTTTTGCCAACCAGCCCGGTTTTATTCTCTCAGTAACAGTATCATTTTCAATCTTTTCAGCTACTTCAGCCATGATCTTTTCAGATTTCCTGAGCATCAATCGCTGAAGCCGGTCTGGAAAAGCGCCATATTCCAGAATATAATTTCCGGGCATCCTGATCCCGAATTCCTGAATATTATGCGCTTTGTTATTCAAAACCTTTTCGAGATCCTCCATGGCGTAACCACATGCGGAACCATAAGTTGCAATTAGAAAGATCCTCTGGCTGGCTATTAAATCAATTTTTTTAATTGTATTGATGACAATTTGAGGAGCATGGTTATAGTAAACCGGAAAAACAAAGCCAATCTTCTGATAAGCTTCAATTGGGTATTTTTCAATATTTATGATTGAATCAACTGTAGCTTGACCAAGCTTTTGTGCTACCATTTCAGAAACAGCATAAGAATTTCCCGTTCCACTAAAATAAAAAAAGATATTTGACATGAAGATACCTCCATAAGTTTAGAATATAAAGTGTATTATTCCAAACTTATGATAGTTGATTTTCCCCCAGTTGTCAAGAACTTTAGAATTTTCTATTCACTATTCTATATTTTCGGCTTTTATGTTATATTAGACTTTGAGGTGAACCATGAACAAGTACGAATTGACCACAAATAAAAAAAAAGAAGCGATCGTTCAGGCTGCTATAGCACTTTTTTCGGAATATGGCGTTTCTGCTGTCAACATGAAGGAAATTGCATCACGCGCCCATGTATCCCAGGCTTCTATTTATAACTACTTCGGCAGTAAAGAAAAGGTCGTTTCTGAGTGTGCCCAGATAATAATGTCTGATAACTTCAAAACGGCTCGCGATATTCTAAAAACTGATCTTTCTTTCCCCGAAAAAATCAAAAAATCCATGTCGATCTGTAACAAGGGCCTGCATGCATCTATATCAGAATATTTTTCGCAAGAGGCACTTCAAGATCACAAATTGCTTCATTTATTAAATGAATCGATCAACCAGGGTAAAATAACACTGTACCGTGACTATATCGAGTATGGTAAAAATGAAAAAGCTCTTGATCCAACTATCCCAACTGAACTATATTTAAGCTATATTGAAGCTCTTAACCATGTCGGCAACTACCTTGAAAAGTCGAATGATCCAGATCTTCAGTTTGAGCAGCTTATAAAGCTATTTTTATACGGTCTAATCGGCAAATCAGAACAACAGCAAAACAATGATTAATTCGAAATAAAGTGTATGTGATAATATTTTAAAACAACAATATGGCTGAGAATCATTATCACTTCAGTCTTTTTGAAATGATATAGCGAGGTAAATTTAAATGATGATCTCTTATCTTTATGATGAAGCCACAGGAATAGAGCTGATATTCAGCAATCATTCCAGAATTGCTTATCCCCTGCATAATCATATTTCTGTTTACACCCTTGGCATCGTTCTGGATGGAACCATTAGTCTGACAAATGGTCAAAATACAATCCAATGTAGCAAAAATCAGACTTTCATAATTTACCCTTATATCCCTCACCGCCTAATTTCAGACAAGTCTTATAGTCTGCTCAGTTTATGTCTTGATAAAAATCTGCTGTTAAATCCAAAACTCGACAGCTTAATACACACGATAACTGATCTTCTAAAAAACAAACTCCCTTTTATAAGTGATCAACAAAAAAATTTACTGATCCAGGCCTTAGAACAATGCATGCTGATACCCACTCCCCCTCAGAACAGTAATGCTGTTATTGAACAAGTGAAAAAACAGCTTGAATTGTATCCTGAGCATCGAATCAGCATCGAAGAAATGGCAAAACGTGCATTTATCAGTAAATATCATTTTATCCGCTGCTTTAAGGCTGAGGTTGGTTTAACGCCACACCAGTTTCAGCTTCAAAACCGAATCCGCAAAGGTCAGCGACTGATTATTGATGCCGATACAATTGCCGAAGTGGCTTTGGCTACCGGATTCTGTGATCAAAGCCACTTTATTAAACAATTCGAAAAACACTTCGGCCTAACACCATCGATTTATAAATGTATTGCCGAACAATTTCAAAGTAAACCTAGCACATTAACAGAGAGCAGGCATAAACTTCGCAAATAGAAATAAACCCTTTTCACCAGCGCAGACTTCATGGGGAAGACCTATTGAAAAAATTGAAATTACACCCGGTTCATAAATAAGCTCTGCACCATTATTCACACAAACCCCTTCCCCCGAGATTATTTCATGCGTTTCCAGCTGTTTTTCATGAATATGATTGCCGATTTTCTTGTTTGGGGCAATTCTCACCAAATGGTAACTGAATTGCCCATCTGTTTGTTGACTAGTAACAATATGCTTTAATTCCACCCCTTCAAAGCTGGGATGGGCAGTCCAAGGGATACTTTCAAAGCTGACCGTACGGCCTGGTAGAAGCAACTTGCCATCCGCATTAAACTTTTCAAAAAGACTCTTATCATTCATTTCTGACACTTCCTTTCAATTTTACAATTCTTGATCTCATCATAGCAACAAACAGAACATTTGAATTGTAAAAAATTGCTCAAGTTTTTGTGGTTACATCCACTACTGACTCGTCATTAGTATCATTAACAAATATTATGCACCAATAAACTACTTGCGTTTTGGCATTTCAAAGCCTTCCAGTGCTCTGTTTAGATAACCCTTGAATGGCTGCATTCCAATAAAGCGTTCCGTTGCCTGAATGACAAAATAATCTCGGACCATTTTGGTCGCATCTTTAAACATACTACTTAAAAAATGAGCTAATGATACAAAAACCGCCAGACTTCATTAAAGAAATCTAGCGGTTTCATCGAATCAATTTTTTACATCTATTTTTGTTTGGCTAAAAAAGCTTCGATCTCAGCGGCAGTCGGCAATGACGGTTGCGCGCCCAACTGAGTACAGGTTAATGCCCCTGACGCACTGGCATATTTAACAGCTTCCACCAGATCTCCCATTTCAACAAAAGCCTTGGCTAAAGTCCCGGTAAAGGCATCTCCGGCCGCAGTTGGATCAACAGCATCAACTTTATAGGAAGGTACCATTAAATCCAGACCCTCGCCATAAATATAGGAGCCGCGTTCACCCAGTTTAAGCACTACATACTTACATTTGTTGCGAGCCATCAGTTTTTCCGACGCTGCACGACAGGTTTCATGATCAGCTGGAAAAATATCGACTAGGGCTTTTGTTTCTGTTTCATTCGGTGAAAGAATTGTTACCGGAGGCAATTTTTCCAGCGGATAATCCTGCGCCGGCCCAGCATCCAAAACCGTAATGATACCTTTTCTATTGGCAATTTCAATCGCTTTGGCATTAGTTTCCAAAGGAATCTCAAATTGGAGCAGAACTGCATCATAATCATCTTCAAAAGCTTTCTCCAATTCATCCGGCGGGGTTAACATATTTGCACCCGGAAAAATAATCAGTCTATTTTGACCGCTGTCTTCAAGCGTAATTGCGACAAACCCAGTGTTTGCACCGTCCTTGATAATGGTGTGGGTGGTATCCACACCTTCTTTTTTCCAGCAGTCAAGAAGATACTCCCCATTGGAATCATTCCCAACGGTTGCATAAGCGGATACCTCGGCTCCTGTACGAGCGGCTGCGACCGCGGCATTGCTGCCTTTGCCCCCTGGCGCATTACGGTAATCATGGCCTAAAACACTTTCACTGGGTTCTGGTGCTCGCTCACACCGAAGAATCAGATCCATCATAACACTACCAACTAATAAAATACGTGCTGCCATTTTCTGCCTCCTTCATAATCTGCCGGTCAGTGATCGGCTATTTGCTTTAATGCAAACATTATCATGAGGAAATTCTAATGTCAACGGCCATTGATGTGAAAAAAACAACCACTATAAGGAATTTTTCAGCGATTCGAGATTTTCTTAATCGTATTTTACGGGATCATCTTTTGCATTCTCATATTCGCCATACAGGCTCCATCAACTAAAATATCAACACCAGACACAAAAGACGCATCCTCACTTAGAAGAAAATCGACAACGGTAGCCATTTCCATGGTTGAGCCCATTCTTTTTGCTGGCGTCAACACATTGATCATCGACCACATCCTATTTTCCGGGTTGCTCATGCTTTTTTCCAGTTCTAACTGATTGTTTAAGGTATCTGCGATTCCAGGCGAGACAGAGTTGACTCTGATCCCATCCGCACCAAAGAGACTGGCATATTTCTGAGTTATATAAATATTTCCGCGTTTAGCAATGGAATAAGCTATTCCCGGTGCAATGACCTCCCCGCGAGCCATCACCATTGGTTCAACCGTCTGCCACATGGTTTGCACATCTGTATCAGCATTCCACAAGGCATCCCGGCAGGCGTCAATCATCTGTTGTGGGATTTGATAAGCTGATGAAGAGGCAAAGAGGACAAATGATGACCCCGGCTCCATATGCGGTTTGAAGGCTTTCATAGTCGTAACCTGACCCACCAGATCAACATCAAAAATTGCTTTCCAATCACCGCAGGCTGGTGTTAGACCAGCTACCAGAACCACTCCAGCGATGCTTCCTTTTGCCAGCGCGGCTTTTAAAATTCTTTCAACATCTTCAGGTTTTCTGATATCCACAACCATCGACTCCACAGCAATGCCCTTGTCTTTCAAGGTTTTTGTTCCCTCGACAACATCACATTCCATTAGTCCAGACATCACCACCTGACCTTTTTGAGCCAGACGTTCAGAAACAGCCAGACCAATCCCTCGCTCACCGCCAATCACAACATAAACTTTATTTTTCATCAATCAAGATTCTCCTTTTACAAGATTTTGATTCTGTAGTTGGGCATTTGTTTCGGCTTCGATCTCCTCTTTTGGGAAACGGAATCCGAAAAATGCCAAAACAAGAGCTGTTAAAACAAATATTGCCCCTACTAAAAACACCTGATTGAGTGTTAAACCAAAGGTTAGCAAAACCCCAGTGATTGCCATAAATACACTGCTCCCACCGGTTTGCGAAAAAGCAAACATCCCCTGCGCTTGCTTTATTTCTTCAATCTTAAGCTCAGTCTGGAAAAAGGCTGCATAACATGATTGGGAAATCGCCTGACCAATTCCACCAATACCAGTAGCAAGATATATTATAAAAATTGCTGAATCTGGCGTTAAGGTATAAAAAATCAGCAAGCCAATCAGATACGTAGTAATGGATAATAATCCCACAACGCGAAACCGCTTTTTAAAAGCTTTTCCAACAAAGGCGCCAATAAATAGTCCAACTATAAACTGAACAATGGTCTGAGGCATGGTAATGGTGGAACTTACCATTGCTCCCAACTGCATGATCTGCTGGGCATAAACAATCCCATAAGCACCAATACAGGTAGCATAGGCAACAATCAGCGCCTGAATAATAAAGGTATAACGAAACCGTTTCTTTTTAAACATCAAAATCGGTACCGCCGGATTGTCAATTTTTGCTTCTCTTCTAATCATTAAAGTCAAAGCAGTAATTGCCAAAATCGGCAAAGCAATCCCAATCGGACTGACAAAAGAGAATAGTTTATTACCCAAACTCAACCACATAACCAGACAGCACACAAATACAACCAGATATACTATTCCTAAAAGATCAAACTTCCCCATTTGCACTTTACGATTGGGATAACTCGTCGTGAAGCCGATTATTGGAATAATTGCGAAAATGGCATAGCTGACAAAAGCAATCTCCGGTGAAACAATGTCTGAAATGATACCAGCTAAAAGCGGCCCAGTTAAAGCACCTACTGCCGATGCCGCGGCCACAAAACCAAAATGCTTTGGTCTTTCTTCCGGGGAAACAACCTCGGCCATCACACTATAGGGAGCAACCATATAAAGCCCGGAAAAGAAACCAGCCAAAGTGTAGAGAATTGCAAAAACGATGATATTTGGCACAACCACCATGATGGCTCGTGCTGCAAACTGAGCAATTAAACCAAAGAGAATTACCGCCTTGCCTCCAAATTTTGCACTCAGCGATCCGCCAAGGGGTAAAGCCGTCATCATCCCCATCGACGATAAAGCTGCGAATACTGCATAGTAGTCCAACATATTCATTTTTGTCAAAAAAACCGGTAAAACAACGTTGTTGCTATACCCTGAAGCCGTAGCCGTTATCATTGTAAACAGCAAAACAACAACCATAAAACCTTTTTTTGAATTAGTTCGGGAAACGTTTACATCAGGCATGATTTACCTCTTACTTTCTTTAAATTTGTGATGTATATGACCCTCAAATATTTTTATTTTACCGCTTATCACCAGTAATTGTTTAAAAAAAGACGACTGGAATATATTATCCAGTCGTCCAAATCTCAAATCCAGATAATGCGGAAAGCTTTATTTCTTTTCAAGCTCATTTAAAAACTTTTCGAGTTCGGGGGTATCCATTGCCCAACCGTTTTCTTCTGCCGGATAAACTTTGTTTTTTACTTCTGAATCATAATCCATATTCGCTTTGATCACATCTTTCATCAAAGATGCATAAGCCTTGGAATGTTTTGCCATCATTTCATCAGGCAAGAAACCCAGTAAATCAAAAATTACCATTTCCGAACCGTCAGCCACACCGCCGGCGGCCACTTCGATAACCGGAACCTGCAATTTTTTGGCGATCGCATCGGTTACTTCCCGGGGGCTCATCTCAATGGTCATTCCAACCATTCCGTTTTCCTGGTACTCATAAGCCTGCTGGTAGAGTTTCATGGCTTGATCTGCGGTTTTGGCAACACGTCGATAACCACCAAAACGGGCAGTCTGCCAACCGGAGAGACAACCAACATGGCCAAAAACAGCAATATGATTGTCGGTCATAGCTTTTAAAACTTCGTTAGTAACTCCCATCGGTAAAACACTATCGGCACCATCTGCCAAAATTTCTGAGGCTTCCTTAACTGCCGTTACCGGATCACCGTATTGCTGAGTCTGCATAACAGCGTTTAAACAAATATTTGGGGCCGATTTTCTCTGCAGTCTTGTCCACCATTTAATATTTTCAGCCCGCATCGCTGAGTTTTCACCAGGTGCTGTGTAACGTACCAGATCAACACCAGCTTTTTCAGAAAGCATGGTAAAAAGCGGATCGAGATAAGCGGTACCAACCATTGAAATCAGTTTTCCTTCATCCTTCATTTTCTGAAGGTGCCACACGGTTTTACGACCCTGGTTAACAGCGGTCATTGCAATGTTTGATTTTTTTTCTGACATAATCATTTCTCCTTAAATTTTTTATTTCGCTTACAACGTTTACATTCAGTCGTTGTTGACGCCAAAGATTTCAATAACATTACCAAAGGGATCTTCTATAAAAACAATATCTCGCTTGCCTTCGGCCAGCTGGCGGGTTGAGTAATCGGAATACTGTTTGCCGCCGTGTTCCTCAATTTTAGAGAGCAAGGCTTTAGCATCTGTTGTCGCTATCCCAAAATGAAAGACACCTAAACGGCGATATTCAAGCGACGATTTGGGCGAATAATTTCCTTCAAACTCCAACAGCTCAACATCAATACCGTTTTCCGTGGCCATACTGCACATCCGAAAAGACCCCCAGTCATCACCGTAAATGGTGTCGGTAAAATCGGTCATCGGCGGCATCCGCTTGACTTGCATCGGGTCGAACAAAGGTTTCCAGCCGAAGACCTCGCGATAAAACTCAACCGCTTTATCGATGTCGGCAACAGAAATCCCTAAATGATTAAACGATACGGGCAGACTCATATTTTTACACTCCTTTAAGAATAATTTGGGGCTCCCCCCTTGCGGTAACTAAATCTTAACAGACTTATTTTCAATAAAAAATAATCAGAACTAATAATCTTCGACCGATGATCGATCAAATATTATTAGTTCTGATTATTTCTTGGGGCAACTGTGCGGGTGTATACTCAACCCAGCCAGATCAGTTAATTAGTTATTGAGTAAATAATTCAAGCGGATGATGAGTTCCTGGCGGTTTTTAACATCCAGCTTCTGGTGCAGATTGGCAATGTGTTTGTAAATGGTATTCAGGCTGACATGAAGTTTACTCCCGATATTTTTGGGCGTTGTTCCCGTCATCAGCAGTTTTGCCACTTGCAGTTCACGATCCGTTAAATCGGCCGCAATTTTTTTATTGTTGATACCAGGAATTTCAACAAAAAAGTTTTTGTGCAAATTATTCAGATGTGTATAGAGAAGCTGCATGCTTTCAATATCAATATCAGAAAAAGGCATATCACGGGTACGATCAAGCATAAACATGGCTTTTGCACTATTCGCAGGATCGCCGAGAGAAAATGCAAACGTATGCATAATGTTTTGAGGTCGGATATAATCATTCAGAAATTCTGAGGCCTGTTCCTTGGTCCAGTCGCGTACATTGACAACCGGACTTTTGCCCTCTTCAAGCCTTTGAAGTCGAGATCGATCGATGCCATAACGTCCATTGTTTATCATTGCATAATAATTAAAGTATTCAACGACCCACTTTTCATCAATGCCAAGCAAAAATTCGTCGTAAATTTGACAATTATCATCAAATAGATAAAATCTGCCTTTATCGAAGGCAATCAGCCGTCCGATATTCAACACAATCGACCTGCAAAAATTTTTATACTCATGATTCGAGCCACAATTGAGCATTACCTGATTAACTTCTTCCCATTGTATCATCATAATCACCTCAAAAGTTTGAATTTGATCATTAGTCTATAAGTAAAATATATGATTGTCAAGAGCTTATTCATGTTTTTTCGTAAATTAAAATATATTACAAAGGAGTTTTTTATGAAAGCAAACAATTACAAAGCAGCAATTTATCGTGGAATCGGAAACGTTGAGGTTGTTGAAATGCCTTATCCTCAATGCGACGACGATGATGTCATCGTTAAAAACCTGGCTGGTGGAATCTGCGGTTCTGACACCCTGGCTTTCAGCGAGGGTGGTGATGCCCACTATGTCTGGAAAGATCACGAGTTCGGACACGAGATGGTCAGTGAAGTGGTGGAAGTGGGCAAAAATGTCACAGCTGTCAAACCGGGTGATTATGTCTGGCCGCATCTAGGCTACGCTCATCGTGACAGAAAGCGTATGGCAACTGTCGGTGCCTTTTCGGAATACATCAAAGTTGTCGGCTATGAAGAAGGTTTCTCGGCTTTTATGCTGGACAAAAGTTTATCTTTGGATGAACTCGTTCTGGTTGAGCCCTTTATCATTGGGACCCGTGGGGCATTGTCAATCGTTCCCGGACCAGGAAAAACAGCCGTTGTTTTTGGTGCTGGCATGATTGGTCTATCCTGTGCACTAATGCTTCAATACTACGGCTGTGATAAGGTTATGGTGGTTGATTTTATTGACTACCGCCTGGAAAATGCTCAATCATTTGGTTTATTGACCTGCAACCCCAAGACCGAAAACTTCAAAGAACGATGCATCACTGAATTTGGATCAGCCATGAAATATGGCGGTGAAGGCTGTCTTGCCTCTGCTTATGTCGATTGTGTTGGCGCTCAAGCCGTTATCGACAGCTTTATGGAAGTTGCCGGACCAGGCGCACAGCTTTCTGTGGTCGGTGTCCATCACCAACCGGTAACGCTGGATTTCGTCTCTGTCTGCTACAATCAATTAAAAATTGGTGGCTGCGGCACGACTCCGGCTGGTGAAGCAATTAAGGACATCCTGGATATGATGAAATCGACAAGTCATGATCTATCAAGACTGATTTCTCATAAATTCAATATCGATCAAATTGAAGATGCCCTTAAAAAAGCGGGCGCCCCGACTGATGCACAGAAGGTTGTTATAACCTTTTAGGTGCGTTTGCTCTTAATCAATCCTTAGATGCATACTCAATCAGTAAAAGCATTTCAAAGTCGAGAAAATGCTGATATCATTTACTCGACTTTGAACAATTTAAGCATATGGAAACGCTATTCATAAAGTTGTCGCTCTTTTTCCAAGGCTTCTTTTTTGCCGTAAATTCTGCCGAGTCCATACATAATCAATGTTGCTACCAGTAAATTAATAACTCCAATATGGATCGGATCAAATGCGTTTGCAAAACCGATTAGAATGTTTGCGAAACCGATCATTGCCATCATTTTTCCCATTTTATCTAGATGATTAATTCGTGAATCAATATCAGAAAAGATGTCAAACAAACCATCTTCTGTATTCTTGCGAAAGTAAATCCATTGAAATATACGACCAATGTATAATGCACCTGTTTCACTCATAAAATTAATATAGGCATCATCTACTGCATGCATTTCTAACCGAATAACATATTCACCAGGCTCACTTTTTTCAAATGTATATCTGCAAAAGCCTACTGCACAAAGGGCCCAACCACTCTTAGCCATTTCATTAAGCCATTGCTCTTCTTTTTCAAAATCCCATGCCCAAATCCATTTATAAATCGTTTTTCTTTCTTTCATCACTCGTCACCTCTAAGAATTTGATTGCCATTTTCAAATAGTTCCCTTAAACGCTCAATTTCATTTTTTAAAACTTGCAAACCCTGTTCAGTTATCTTATATTCTTTTTTCCGACTTCCTTTTTCGACAGGAAGGTTTATAATCCAACCTTTATCACACATGGTATTTAACGCGCCATATAAAGTACCGGCGGCAAGTCTTACTCTTCCTTTTGATAATTCTTCTACCTGTTGCATGATTCCATAACCATGCTGAGACTTATAAAGCGCTAACAATATATAATATGTCGACTCTGTCAATGCCAAATTTTGACTCATGATCCCCCACTTTCTTCGTCTCCCGTTATAACGGATGACGATATATCGAAAATCAATTATAGCGTCTTCCGATATAACTGTCAACACAATATTGTTCTCCCATGTAATTAAAAAAACAAAGAGAAAATGCTTCTCTTTGCTTTTTTAATTCATCTTACTTGATTACGCCACTCCATTATGGTTCTAGATTGTCCTTCTCCAACTCTGAAGCTCAATGATGTTTCCCTCCGGATCTCTAGCATAAACGAATACCGCTTCCAAATTATCTGAATATTTTACAGTAACCACTTCACCTACTGTACTTCCACCTGCGGCAAGAACATCTGATAGTACACTCTCAACATCATCAACTTCAAAAGCTAAATGAGCAATTCCCGGCCGATTTATTTCAGCCATAATACTATCTTTAATGTCATCATACGCAAAAATTTCTAAAGTCGGATGCTTTTCATCATATCCTGGCAATAATAAATGTTCTCCAGTTATATGAGCGTCTTTCAAATTAGTGAGTTTATTTAACCAATCGCCCTTTAAATCTCTGGTTTCCTTAATGCTCTCACAATGCAAAACCGCCTTATAGAAGTTTATGAGTTTTGACACATCTTTTGCAACGATATTAGTATGCACAAATCTGATCATTTTCTACCTCCATTTATTTTAAAAATCCTCTGTCAGTAACCTGTCAATCATCCTTTCCCGTTGATTGATAAACATCTCCATCACCTGATAGCTTTGAGTATCTTCGTATTGGCATTTTTGAATGTTGCCATCATCAAATGAGATAATCTCCGCATTCGGAATGCCAAGCAGGATTGGCGAATGGGTTGCCATAATAAACTGGGCACCGACCTTTGCCATTTTTACAATTTGGATAAAAAGGGATAACTGTCGCTGCGGTGAAAGAGCCGCTTCCGGTTCATCCATAATGTAAAGCCCTTCCTGATCGAAATCCTGAAAATAAGCCAGAAAACTCTCACCATGAGATTGTTCATGCAGTGACCGGCCATCATATCGGGAATAATAAATTTCTTTGGGTGTGGTGTCACGGTATTCCTCTGCCTGACTTGCCACATTAAAAAAGCTCTCCGCCCGAAAAAAATAATTCGCATTGCGACCCGCTTTTCGAAAACCTTTTGACAGCCTGATGGCATCACTTAACTCAGACACATCATCATAGGTGCTGAAGTGATAATTAAGTGTCCCGCCCTCCGGATTAAATCCATAAGCCACAGCAATTGCTTCAAGCAAGGTTGATTTTCCCGTGCCATTTTCACCAACGAAAATAGTGATATTTTTCTTTATTTCCAGGCTCTCCAAATTTTTAATCGCTGAAATCTTCTGCAGATATGAGTCGGCCTCGATTTTATTCCAGTCGATTTGAATCTTTTGAATGTAATTTGAATTAAACATCTCGTTCATCTTTCTTTGCGTTTTTGTTGCACAAGTGAAGCTAATCATAGCTATTTTTATATTTCTACAGAGAGTATAGCACAAGCTAATGTGCATATGTTAATGGTTATCTGATTTTTTTCAGTCAAGTCCAAATTAGTGTGTAAATTAAAAATCTCGGTAGTTATAGTTAAGCAGCGGCAGATGGATGATCTGATGAAAGAGAATTGATAAATTCATAATACTCTTCCATATCAAAGTATTTTCTGCCAGACGACCATTTTTCATCCTGCTCCATTAGCAAAGCACCAAGTAATCGAATAACCGATTGTTCATTGGGATAAATGCGGATTACACGATCGCGACGTCTTATTTCTTCGTTCAGTCGTTCAATACTGTTAGTGGTACGTAGCCGTTTCCGGTATTTTTCAGGAAGGTCCATGACGGACATCACGTCATCAAAACCTTCTTCAAGTAATGCCATCGCTTTTGGAGCCTTTGATTCAAAGTTCGTCAGCGTCTCTTTCAACAGGCAACGGGCTTCGTCAATGCTGGCTGCATTGTACAGCCGATTGAGACAGCGTTTTAATTCCGGCTGCTGATTTTTGGGTGCTTTATCCAGTATATTTCTTGAAAAATGAGTTTGACAGCGTTGCCAGGATGAACCCTGAAAATGCTTTTTGATGGCATTTACAAGCCCTTTGTGATTATCAGACACGATCAGATCAACATCAGATCAACCCCGTTGTTTGAGTTCATTAAAGAAATCGCCCCAGCTTGTTTCAGATTCCGTATCACTGATCTGAAAGCCGATTACTTCACGATTGCCATTTTCATTGACAGCTGTTGCAATCAGCAATCCCTTTGATCGAACGCGATTGTCTTCACGAACTTTGATATACATGGCATCCACAATAACAAAAGGATAGTGTCTTTCAAGCGGCCGTTGACGGAATTCTTCAACAATCGGATCCAGATTTTCGCACAGCTTCGAAACCGTTGATTTAGAAAAACTCTGACCACACAGTTCTTCTGTGATGTTCTCAATTTTTCGTGTTGATACGCCATTAATGACCATTTCAATCATGGCAAGCATCAAAGCCTGCTCGCTGCGCTGGTATCGCTGAAACATCGTTGTGCTGAATTCGCCGTTACGATGGCGCGGCACCCGTAAGGTGACCCCACCGATGCGTGTTGTCAACTCACGTTCTCTAAAGCCATTACGATAGGCTGTACGCTCTTCACACCGCTCATAAGGCTGTGCTCCAAGCTGTTCAGCTGATTGAGCTACAAGTACCTGATTCAGGATTGCTTCCAGCAACTTTGAAAATGCATCATCCCGGGAATCTTTTGTAAAAAGTCCGTGCAAAAGTTCTGTGTCCAGTGTAATATTTAATTGAGCCATTTGTTCATCTCCTCGATTAGGTATTTGGTGGTACTTATATTTTAACCGAGCTTTGAGCTTTTGGCTCCTTTTCTTTTTACACCATTATACAGACTTTATCGTTTTTTCAGCTCTTTCTTAATTTTAATGTGCAATTTTTTATTTAGCAAGTACTCTTGAATCTCTGGCCTTGATATCTGGCTAATCTAGGCTATAACTTTTGAAACGACTAGAATTGCCATCAATAAACAAACTATCATGAAACTATCCGTCAGAAAAGCGAATGATCAATTATTTCAAGTTTTTTGCTACATACCTACTTCATGTTTTACTTCAATATCAATTGCAGATTACAACCATTCGTGTTATACTAATTTAACAAACCAAAACGTCATCAAAAACACAAAGCAATATAGTTTTGCCTTTCATGGCAGTAACTATATTTTAACCAGGAGAAGAAAATGAAAGATCTGACTAAATTAACGGATGAAGAATTAAAAGAACGGTTGGCAAGTCTTAAAGAGGATTTACAGGATACTGAATATGAACGGGGCTTTACTTTTAAGCAATCCGGTGTCCACGTATCCAGCAGCAAAATCTCGATTCAGATGGAAGAATTTGATTCTGAAATAGCCCGGCTCAAAGAGGAAATCAGCGCCTGTGAAGAGGCTTTGACAGACTAGAAAATGCATCTGAGTTACCAGCTACTTATGCTAAAAAGGGCGGTTATGATGGCAATACGTTTTGCCTCATAATCGCCCTAATAGGTTTGTGTAAATTATTTTAAAATAACCTTGCATGACTTCCTACACGATAAAGCATCAATACCAGAACATCATCCATCACTTCATAGATCAAAAGCCAATCGGGTTCAATATGGCATTCACGGCATCCTTTATAATTACCACTTAGATCATGATCGCGATATTTTTCTTCCAGAACTTTGTCATCAGCAAGTTCTTCAATAACAGAATAAAGTCGTTCAATATTTTTTTCTTGTCTTTTTGCAAGCTTAAGATCCTTCTTAAATTGATTTGTGAACTTAACTTTGTATTTCATTCTTCCAGTGCAGCTCGCAAATCATCCATATTGGAATAACCTTTGACACTGCTATCTTTAGCCAGTTTTCTGCCTTCAGCAATTGCAGCGAGCGTTTCCTGATTTGGGACAGAAAGTTTCATTTCAAACGGTATCCCATTTTCCCGGATTGCTTGTCGGAGAAAAATATTGACAGCCGTTGTCATGTTAAGTCCAAGCTCTCCAAAAATCTTTTCAGCAGCTTCTTTGACATCCTTATCGGTGCGAATATTCAAATTTGTACTTGTAGCCATCATAAACACCTCCCCTTATCTACATTCATTATATTATAAAACGCGCATATTGTCAATACGTTGTGCGCATGATATACGAAACGTCGTCAATAATTCAGTCAGTAACATATCAGAACCAGGCTTCATAATAAAACCAGTTATCGGCGATTTTAAATGTCCGTCCACCATTATCCGTGCCATCTGTCCATATCCATTCCTTATCATCCCCATTAACTAGTTTATTTCGCGGTGAGTTTTGATAGACTGTCGGGACATCATCTGGCGAATAATAAAAGCCATAATATCTCGAAGCGGGTGCAATTCCAAATCCTCCATAGAAAAATTGAACAATCACATGATCGCCGCCATAAATGCGTTCCACTTTAGCACCTTTATAAGTGGTTATTGAAGTATCACCATTTAGATAAGCTTCTGCAATAGTTACCAGTTCTTCATTGTTATTTAAAACGAATTTTTTTACCCGACGTTCATGGTTGTTGATATATTTTACGGCAATAATCAAGAAAATTATCAGTACTATAATAACGATTCGCTTATTTCGCTTCTTCATCTTTCACCACAACTTCTTTCGTATCAAACAGGCTACACATCAGGAAAAAACCTGATAGTGCAGGGAGTATCAACTTTGTAAATTGCATTTCATCTATAAATAAAACCGACAAAAAATTGCGTACCCAGCCAACAGACTGAAAAGCAAAGTAACCCCATGTCCCAAAAGAATATAGCGCTAACGAGCATAAGAACACAATAAAACAACCCAGCGAGAAATTTAATATTGGTTTATGCTTCAGACTTAAAAAATAAAAGAGACCACCCAACAATAACCATTGCACAAAATTAATTATATATAAAGCCTTTATAAAATGATTGATAGGAATCTGATTTAAAAAAGTACTACTATTCATTCCGCTGCTATACGTTAATTCTTGCACCTTAATTTCTAATCTCTGTAAAAGAATATACAATACAACATAAGCTATAAAAACACCGACTTTAAATAAAACTGCATTATTTATCTCAATCCTTTTCATTTATCCCCCCATACGATTAACTTTTTAATCATTATTACACAATCATTTATTCACTTCAATCGATTTCAATGAATTATTATTGAATAAATCAAAAAAACTGCAAAAATTCAGTCCTTCCTTCTTCTCTGAACCAACCATATTTATTTCAACCTCATTTATTGACACCTCGCTATTTAATTTGCTCTTAAAAAAGGTAATCACATTTATAAAAATAAATATCAACTTTTCACAAAAAACAGGTGGCTATGATTGTAAAATTCCATGCTTTACATCATAACCACCTAAGGCTTCTTTCAGATATTTAATTGTTAGCTGATTCTTGAAAATTGCTTTTAAAAGGTATTTGCGTCATTGTTATCCAGTTTAACAAAAATCTTCAACTTATTCCCACTCAACTAAAAGGCTGTTTTTTCTGTTGTTATGCTGGTTTTTTGGTCGTTTTGGTATGTGGTTTTTATTGGTTTTCCATGGTTATTTCTATTTCTGTGATTTTTTAGAGCCAAAATAGAGCCAACATTTTTATTTAAGTGTTATTACCCTCATAATTTTTTCAGTGTCCCAGTCCCTAGTATTAACTTTTAAGTTTTTACAAATTAATATTAATAAATCCGCATAAGCCTTTGTCAAATCTTTGCTTTTCTCTTCATTAATCATCGTGCTTAAGCAACTTCTTAATCCTTCTAATTCTTCATCTAAAGGCACATTCTTTCCGGTTTTTTGACCGCCAGAAATTTCACGTTCAATATTTTTCTTTTTTTCTGATAGAATGCGTATTTTATTGTTTAAGACCTGTTTCTCTTCAATAACGTGACAGAAATTTTCATAGGCCTTATATATTTTATCATCAGTATTAAAGATAACTGGTACCCTACTCAATGCTTCATTTAATTTAGTTTTGTCTTCGCCGTCAAGTAGTAAATACTTATACCTAAATAAATCATCCAATAAACTTAGTCTTAAATTTTTATCGTGTTGTCTTTCATTTCCTTTTGTCGAAATTATCGCGGCTACTAAACCAGAAAAAACTGTCGAAACAACCAATGTTGTTAGTGGTGAAACTGAACCGACACTTCCATTAAAGTAGTTATTATAAACCAGCTCTGCAATAATAAATAAGTGTCTATAAATTTCCATAATTACTGTCGGTTCCAATATACTCACCTCTCACACAGTTTTTTAAATAATTATACTCCTGTATGATAGCATTTACAATGTACTTCGACCACTAAAGTTGAACGCGGTCTCCAATTCATTCAATGCCTTATCAATCCTCTTTTTCACAGTCCGTTCATCCAGTTCCGTTTTTTCAGCGATTGTTTTCCAGGTCATTTTATTGAAATATCGATCCTGGATGATACCCTGCACCTCAGGGGACATAATTGGAATAAACCGGTCTACCACTTCAATATCTGCCTCAACAACCTTCTTTTTCCGCTGCAGTTCAAGGATTCCCTCGTCTTCAAGATTCCGGATTGCGGTTCTTTCGGTGCTACTGCCCCCATTATGAACTATTGGCGTATGCGATAGATGGCTGGTGTATGATGGTTCAAATTCTTCTTTAAGCAGTTCAATCTCACGCTCAATCAGCACGATTGCCATTTTATTTTCAGTATATTTCTCAAATATTCTCTTTATTTTAGACATAATACCCACCTATATAAAAAAGCCGGTAAGAACCGGCATATTCAACTATTTTAACGGTACTACTCTTCTACATCGTCCTCATTAAGCGGAAACGCACCAGCGTAACTATCGCCGTATTCATCTTCCTTTTCCTTCTTAATTTCCTTCATTTCACGGGTTGGATCTTCCACAAAGGGATGGTGTGCAAGGATTGTCTTATTTGAAGTGATCCCATAAGAGCCTTTACAGATGGCAGCCGTTTCTGATTCATTGGTAATGGCTGTTCGGGTCCAGGTCTGGATAATCGACTTACAATCTGACCGCAAATAGTGGCAGATTGCCCGGATAAAGTCCCCGAACCCTAACCTGAATTCAGTTTCCAATAGTCCAGCTTTCAGTTCCAATAAAGAATACATGAACTTCAAGGCCACACCACTTGCATTCCCGAAATCCTGTTGTTGAGGATCTACTCCCTGCCCCTTTTCAAAAATCGCCCGCCTGGTAATTTCCAGCAGCTCTTTTCTGGCTTCGACTGGAATATCAATAGACAGTGTGGATAATCCCGCCTTGTCAGTGTCGCTGTAGCTGGTTGTTTTTACGGTCTTATACTTTTTAAGCTGATTCAGAAAAGCCCCCAGATCCTCATCCTCGTAGCCAGAAAGCACAAAGATGATCTCCTGTATATCTTCCAGATCATTCACAAACCCGCTGTACACATTATCATAAGTATCAACATGGCCTTTGATATTGACCAGGTCACTTTCCACAACGTTATTATTCATGAAGGGGATAAATGGCACTGCTTCAAAATCATGCTTAATGCTGTTGGTCTGGCCATCAGGGTAGCTTTCGAACATCGGATATACTGCTAATTCGTCCATACCGGTTGAATTCAGCTTCCGGAATGCCTGACACCCTTCATCATTCCAATATTCATAAATATCATAGGTTTCGCCGGTGTCTTCATCCATCTGAGTATAAGATCGAAACACGCCCAGCAGTTCCCGCTCCAGATCCTTAGACCAGACCGGGATTACCTGCTTTGAGTCGATCACCGCATATTTAAATTGGCCTTTGTCGCTGATCCAGTAATGAAGCCAGGAAATCCCGGCATTTGATGCATTAATGCACAGGTCTTTACAAACCTTCGAAAACTTATCCCCCAACGCCTCAGTAACCTTCTTATTAGTCTGATTGCTGCCCACATCAAATAACGGCGGACTGGTAAACAGGTAACTGGCCTTTTGGTTGACCAGCAGCCCATGGAAGTTATTACACACCCGATTATCAGCATTCCGCAGCGGGTTCCCCAGCTCATCAGTATTAACCGGCTTATTCAAAATATCATTCTGATTCCTGTAATACCGCTCTGCCACCTTTGTACTTTCCACCAGAGCAGCATGGCCACCGGTGTACTTCTTTATCATCTTCCTGATTGTTTCAATATTCAAATTATGAACCTCCTATTTTAGTACGGATATTCCGGACGGCCGATCAATGCTCTCTGTTGCGTATCTGAGGGCATCCAGCAGGTGATTGTAGTCATCCACCGGCTTATTCAGGATCTGGCCGTCTTTGCTGTCCCAAATATAATTATTTAATTCCACAAGAGTATTCTCGCAGCAGGGATGCACATAGATTTTATAGTCCTGCAGCTTTTGAATCCCGAACTTAACACTGTCAGGTCCTTTTCTGGCTGGCCTGACTCTGTTTAAGCCTAACCGCCTTAACTCGTCAATGCTCTTGGGTTCGGCGCTGTCGGCAATGATCCGCTCTTTGGCATAGCCCCGGTAACTAACCTCATTGAATATGTCCTTATTGGTCAGAGCCTTTTTATAGATCTCATCATAAATGTAGATGGTCTTAGTCGCCTTATCAGCCAGCAGAGCAATAAAAGCCGTTGGATCATTGGTATAACCGAAATCAAGGCCAAACAAAGCTGTCACCGTCTTGATCTGATTAATCTCGTCTTTATCAAACGACAATTCTTCAAAGTTCTGATAGACAAGCCCTTCAGCTATGCCCCAGTCGCCCAAACCTTCCACTTTATACCGGCGGGGATTATTAACCTTCATAACCTCAAAGACTAACCGGTCATCGTCTCCCAGAAACTCATTGCAATGATAATCTGTGGTCATGGCCAGTATATCCGGATCGGCACGATCAAAGAACCGCTTTTTAATCCAGTGCTTTTCCGACCATGGGTTAAAGGTCATGGTAATCTGCTTAAAATAGCCCTCTGGCAGCTCACCCCTGATTGACAGATCCACTTTATTAAAAGCATCTTCATCCATCACTTGAAAGGCTTCTTCAAACCATGCCCAACACAGATAGCCTTTTTCAACCGTAATGGAAGTAATCCCCATTGGATCATCAAGCCCCCGGAAAAGGATTTTCTGGCCGGTTGGTTTATAGGTGGCTTCAAGCGGTGATTTACTGAAATACCACAGGTGAGATACATTCAAATTATGGGTAGCCCACTTAAGCTGCGTCCAGGTAGAATCCTTTTGGGTATTAAAAACCCTTCTGATCACCAGAGCATTAGCTAGCGGGTACTTCATCAGGTTATAAATCAGCCATTGGGCAGCCGTGGTAGATTTCTTGGAACCACGACCGCCTTTAACAACCCTGTACCGGCCGCTGAAGCGCCAAAACTCACTATAACCGCCACCAATCTTTTCACTGAGCTTTATATTCTTAGAGATCATCGACAAACACAACCTGTTGGAGTTCCCCGGAATGCTCAATGTCCCGCTTATCTCTGAATTCCCCCGGTTTCCGGTTTTTGAGCCAGAAGATTTGAGCGGTCGTGTCTGGGACCACCAATTTTGTAACAACTTTAGTAATGGCAAGTTCTCCATTTTCAAGCCGTTCCTTTGTTACTTCCTTGTACTCAAAACCCAACGCCCGTTTTAGCAAAGCATTCTCTACTTGACGGTCGACAACCTCTTTTCCCTTTTTTAGGGCGTTAGAAATGTTAGGATACTTCTTTTTCCAATCGTAAAGAGTTTCTCTTCTTACGCCAATGTTTTCAGCAATCTGTTCATCTGTCAGGCCGTCCCTCGCCCAGCCTTCAAGCAAAACAAGACCCTCGTCTGTCAGCCAGTATTCATATTTTCCTTTTGCCATTTAACACCTCTATCTGAAAATCGATTCTGTTTTTCAACGCCCATAGCTTACCCCATGGTTTTTTTTAGGTGCTCCATGAGTCGTTGCTCTAAAAGCGCGGGGGCAATTTCCTTTATCTCTGCTTCAGAGCTTTTAAGCATAAACTGACCCTTTACCCAGCCTTTTTTCAGTCTTTTTCCCAGTGCCGGCACGTATCGCCCGGGTTTTTGGCGGTGCCCATATTCAACATAGGAAGCATATCGGGCTGTGTTGAATATGTGAAGATAATATTTATCGCCCACCCGAATGATTTTCTTGCTGCCTATATAAGCGACAGGATTTTCTGATTTTCCACCGGTCCAGCCACGGCGCAGATTGCCACCGGAATAACCGGACCAGTATTTTTGAAGGATTTCACCTTCTTTAGTCAAATAAGACCGGGTTCTTGTTCCATTGACACCTCGTACTTTTACTTTTGTCGACAGTGCTTTCTGTTCCCCTTTATCATCCAGAAATTCAGGCTTCTTTCCGACAGGAGTGCGTTTAATTGCCTTTCTCAACAATCGCATTGCCAGCTCTTTTACGCATTTTTCATTGAGTTCCTGTCTTGCTTTATCATTGAAGCTTTTTTCTAATTGGTCTCGAAATTTCTCAAATTCTTTAGAACTTACATTATTTCCCATTGTCTTTTCCTTTCAAAAACAGCCACACAACCCCATAACAGGATCATGTGGCCATCAAATTAAACTACGGGAATTGCCTGATAATACAGAGCTTTGGCCTTATTATCCAGGACAAAGGCATCATAGACGATTCGACCTTCAACCAGTGAACCACTGATCCCCGGTGGATCTTCATGAACTTTATAGTCTTCCAGTTTGGTAGGGGCTACCGTTGCGATCGGATGACCCAACAGGAAGCCAAAACCTGCAGGTAAGCGCCCAGAAGGGACTTTAAAGACCTGTGCCCCATCAATTAAGCCAATGACGCCCTGCAGCCTTAATTCATTCCCAATTTCAGTTTCCATGACGATATCAGGGCATTTTTTCATCAATACATAGGAATCCGGATTAAATACCAGGAATCGGCCTGACTCTGGCACTTCTGCATCATCCAAGACTTTACCAGCTGCTATGATCTGATCATAAATATTATCAGCTGTCAGAGCCAGTGCATCCGGTTTTGTCCCGGCACCAGTACACATTTTGCCATAAACATAGGAATCCACTTCAGGGATAATAACCTCTCTGGTCTGTCTGGCCAATGCAGTGCTGGCCTGCATAACCTGATTGGTTTCATCCTGATCCATCTTGTCAATCGCAAAAGTGAAGGATCGATCTTTCGACAAGATCATTTCCTGAGTGGTCGCCCCAAGGGCTGCAACATTACCATAACGGGAATCTGTTTCCCCATCACCCACCCGGTCATAATCATTCATGCCAGAAGTGGTCACTTTATAGACCTTGATTGAATGCGCCCCTGTCCAGTCGTAATCCTTATTGGTCAGTAGCGATTTCTTTGACTCAACCTTAAAAATCTCGTCAACGTTTGGTGCGTATTTTGTTACTAAATTAATTGCCATTTATTAAATTCTCCTATTTCATTATTTTAACCCCATCCATTCCCGGATCTGATCGTCCGTGGATGGTGATTCTCCGCCAGCCTTTGGTTCATATCGTGGAGGGGCTGACGGCAGCTTCAGGGCTTTCTCCACAATCTCTATGCTTTTCATGAGGGTTTCTTCATCCTCATACTTTAATGCGTCTAAAATATCCAGGGAAATTCCCTTTTCAGAAAGCAGCTCTTTGGCCTTAAAATTCAGTTCTTTGTTCTTGAATTCCTGTTCCATGGCTTCATACTTCTTTTGGGTCTTTTCCTTCTCTTTTGCCAGGCGGTCCCTGACAATTTCATTCACCTGATCCTGAGAAAAGGTTTTGCCATCTTTGGTTTCAACAGCACCCGGATCATCACCGGTGAGATTTGATTCCATCACGTTATCTGCAACGTTTTCCATTATGCGATCCTCCTTTTAACGTCCGGGGTGGACTATTTTTCGACAAAATAAAAACGCGGGAACAATATTAAACCAATTAATGGTAATATCGTTTCCCGCGCTACGTTTAAAGCTTCCAGAGGGAATGCCAGACCTCTGGGGTACTCAGTAATTTATTTTGTCTGTATTATTATACTATGAATCTTATGAAACTGTCAAACAAATCCTCTATTTATGCGGGTTTGACTGTTTTTTAGAGGTTAAATACAAATGCTTAAAAGGGGGCTTGCTGTCAGTTTTTTTTACTCTGTATTCCCTGATTATTGGCTCCAATAATTCAAGAACCGGCTGCACTTCTTTTTCGTCCTCATAGGAGATGTTTATTTTAATCATAGTCATTTGTGAGAAATGGCTGCCGGCTTTTTTTTCGGTCGGCATGGAATCTCTTTTACATCAACGACAAACCAGCTGATTTCATCCCGTCTAAAGAAATTAACCTCACTGCCGATCCGGATTGCTACGAAACCAGGTAACGGCTGATAATCCATTGCGATCTCCATAGGCTCTTTTTCAGGGTCTTTGTAGGTAGTTTTATCACTAAAACGAATTGCTTTAATTTTCATTCTATTTTCCTCCATTTATGGTATAATTTGTCTAGGCTATATCGTGTAATGTGTATCCCGGTATATGTTATATTGAAAAGGCGGCTCAGAACCTGCGCCAACAGGTTTGGTAGATCGTCACCGCCTGGGCTTTTCATATCCTCCATTTTGGATGGTATGAACTTCAGCTTTTGTACTCCAATACAAGAGCTGTTTTTTATTGGAATCGATAAATTTCTTCAAGACAATAATCAATGCTCATTCTTCTTTTATCTAGTTCAATTGTTGCTTTTTCCAGTGCTTCAGCTTTTGAAACTGCTCCTACATCAAATTGAAAAGTGATTCCGGTCCCGTTCACCGGCTTAAATCTGACAATGTATCTTGTCATTTCACACCTCCAGTCAGCAGTCCTACCGCTTCATGGAATCCGGAAGTGAAACCTTGGTATCTTGCTGTATAGGACACAGCATCAAGCAACCACTCCAGTTGTTGTCTGGTCTCCTTATCAATCGTTAATGAATTAAACGTCTCCCATAGTTCATTCGCAGCGTCACAAAATTCTGGCAGGTCTCGGTGGCTGTCCCGATCCTCCACTTGATCCAATAGCATCCCTAAATGGGTATTTCTAATATCAGTAGTGTACTTGTCAAAAGTATCCATCGTCTTCTCCTTTAAATTTCTTCTAATACGCCATTCACAGTATGGCATTCATCATCAGCAAACCGATCCGCAAGGTTAAGGTGCTTTTTAGCCTTCCTGAAAGCATCCGGCCAGCTGGTGGCGTACAATTCGACCCTGAACGGAACATTTATGCCATATTCCGGATCTTCTGACTCAAAACGGTACCGTTTCAGTTTTATTTCTTTCATGGTTGACACCTCATTCCTCAACTAATAATTTATTGACGCTCCAATCAGCATTTTTTTCAGCCTTAATAAATTCAGCCCCAACGGTTAAAAATGAATGATGAATCTTATATGATGGCAACTCATTAACGTTCATCTCCATGCAGTTCTCCATAATAACAACCTGGTCGGGTACCCCGCCAAACGAACAAAGATAGATCATATCAAAATATGAAATACACTCCACCGTTAAAATTCCGTCTCCATGATCCTCCAGAATTTCAGCGGTATATTTGAGTTCACCATTTTCATTGTACGTTGTAATAAATTTTCGTTTCTTTTTCATTTTGACACCTCTTCTTTCATTAGTTTTGAATACTGGGACAGCGGGACAGCAATAGGACGGCTGTTTTTTAACAAAGTGTCCCAGCTGAAACCCTTTATTTATCTTATATTTTTCTCTTTGGGACAAATGGACAGATAAATATTAAAGTAAAATATATAGAGCTGTTAGAATTATATATTTTATGATGTTACATAAACTATATATAGATGAATTCACAATATATATATCTACACCGTATATAAAAAGTTTTTTCAGCTGATTTTAGCTGTCCCGCTTGTCCAAATTACTGCTTAATGGCTTTACAATGCTATTTATCAACTTTTTAACATCTGTCCCACTAGGACCATTTATGTATTACCATAAAGAAGCATCTTTATTTCTTCTCTGCGCAGAGCTCGCGCGACTTTTTTCCCTTCACGCAGATGATAAAACCCTTTGTTATGCGGTTTTTTCGTGAATTCTGCGTGTCTGCGTGTAAATTCAAGAATATATAATATAAAAATATACTATTCATTCTTTTTTTATACTCTAGTTTTATAACTGTCACGCAGAAGCGCAGAATAATTAAATTTATGGCTTATTATTGCCGTTTATCGCTCTGCGCGAAGCTCTGCTTAACGTTTTTCTCTGCATGAAGAAACGCAGAGCATCATTTTATTAACGTGAATCCCGATTTATGTAGATCGACAACAACGTGAACATTTTTGATCTGAATCCCATCAAAGCAATTTTCTATATTGCCGTCCCAATAAGTAACACTTCGCTTATAACGTCCTTCACCGACAAGGTCTTTTATCTTAATAACAAAAGTTCTTTTCGTCATTTTGAATCTGCTTGTGTCGGGCTTATGATCCCAAGTTTCCGGTAAAACTCCATCATCTACCAGATAAGTTAGGTAATAATTATAAAAATCTGTACAGCTAACCCGATGCCGATCATCATCAGTGATCACCACGCAGTCTTTGAAAAACCGATAAATAGAATCAGATTCCCGCTCCATTTCTTCCCGGTTTCTGTTGATCTCACTGGGAATGGTAAAGTGTTGTCGGTCTTTAACAAACTTAACCAGCTGCTCAACAGCCTTGACAATGATATACTCCATATTGAGTGTTTTATAGACGTTGGGTATCTGCTTTTCTTGGGGTATGGCTGTTTTGAAATTATAGATTAACATCCGCTCCCCAATACTGCTTTTGTCGCTGACAAAGAACTGTGGTACTGCGTTACCTGAAAAAATCAACATGGCTTTATTCACAAAAACAATTGAATCCATGAATTTTCTTTGAAGTGTGACAGTGTCACCACCTGACAGCTGTTTTAATAAAACATCGTTGGATATTTTTAATGGCGGTGTCTCCCCGCAAATATTAGCCCGTTTTCCGACTATACCGATTAACTCCATTGAAGTTTCATCAGTGAATGTTTTAAGTGCGATGCTGGAATAATCTTTTTCACCATCTGAATTGGTCAACAGTAATTCGCACAAGTGCATAAACTGGCTTTTGGCTGAATCCTTAACCCCGTTGAAGAAAAAAATGTTCTTGAAATCCCGATAATTTGACATTACTACTCCTAAGACCTGATAGAGAAAATCTATATCCTCCTGGTTGCCATTGGTCACGCTATTAAAGAAATCATCCGTTTTCTGGTCTGGCAGCGCAAACGGGTTCCAATTGTAATCTACCTGATTAATGAATATCAAGCTTTCTGCTTCTGGCTCGTAATGGCCAATAAACGCATACGTTTCAGTGTCCAAAATTCCATTTTTGAAAGCAATGTACTTTTCAGGTGCCAGATCCTTATCTTTTAAGATTAAGTCGCCGTCATAATTAATCAGTTTTTCGCAATCCTCGATGTTTTTTGGCACCCTGTAAATTTCCGGGATCTGCGAACCAATAAACTGTTTGGGATTATCAATCAGCTGATAATAATTGTTTTTCAAGACCCTCAATTGTCCGTTGTAGACTTTCAGACTGAACTTTTCTTTTAAATAAATCGCCAACAGTGACACATTTACTTTCTTTTCTCCATCCGGTTTATTTTGATTTTTAGGCACTAGATAATATAATTCGCCGTGCTGCTTCTTTTTTTCTACTTTTTCTGCACTTAATTGAACCAGTTTTTCTTTTTCCTCTTCCTTTAATGATTCAAGGAATTTTTCTGTAATGTCATCTAGCATTCTTTTTGCTTCACCTCCTCCAAATGTCTATGCAACTGAATTTTCTCCTCAGGGCTGCCCCTGGATAAAATATCAAGGATATGATTAACCGGTTCCCATTGGTGAATCGCTTCCACATATTCCGGACAGAAATCCTCTTCTGATTTTGGCTTGCAATTGAGGATTGCTTGCCAATACCCCCGGGCAATGGCTGCATATTCGCTATACGTCCGGTCTACCCATGAATTCCAGGCCTTTTCCAGCTCCCTTTCCCGTTTCCGCTTCTCAATCGCTTCAAAGTCTGGCTGATAATCACCATCAAGATCTAAATTGAGGTTAAAATCAGCATTAATGCGTTTCGCTGCGTCCAGCAGATCCAGACCAAATAACTGGCAAACCAGATCCGTTGCGTCCCCTGAAGCACCACAGGCCCAGCAGCGATAACGACCATATTTAAAACTCATTGATTCGTGGTTATCCTGATGGAAGGGGCATAAGCTTTTTTTATGCCGGTTTATTTCCATCCCATAATACTGAGCCACCTCAATAATATTGGTGTTTTCCCGGATGTATTCAAATGGGTTCGTCACTCACTGTTGCCCCCTCATAACCATAATACTTCTCTGCAAAATAGCGTCTTGAAACCCTACCAGCGATAGTTATAAACCCCTGGGCTTCCAGTTCGCTGTTTAACTGCCTGATAATTGCATAGCCTTTAGATTTACTCACGCCTGCGATCTCTGCCACTTCATCGGCCATCATGAATGTTTTTTCCACATCCTCACACCCTTTCTAAAATAATTTAACTGTTCCATCATCCGCATTACTCTGCGTCATCAATACTGCCAAAAATCAGCGGTAATCCTTCTCTTAAGCTATCAATGAAGTTAAGAAGTTCGTGCCGGTCGTCCCCATGGTAGGCTCCAATAACTAAACCTTCCAGGACGTCCAGTAATTCATAGCCGGTTAGGTCTTCCATGGTCAGGCCTCCTTTTCAATCAGATCCTCGACTGGTACATCAAGTGCCTTGGCGATCTTGCCGATTGTGGCCGGTCTAACATTTCTACCAGTGATTACATTGTTGATTGTTGGCCGTGGCATTTTGGTAATGCCTTCTAAATCACCAGTGTTCAAACATTTGTTCGCCATTGCAATTTCGAGTTTAAATCTATCCGCTTTCATTTGTTTACCTCCATTCGGATGTCTTATTGTTTTAATCATAGCATCTGTACGGATGTGTGTCAACGTATTTTTAAATTTTAATTGCCAAACGGATGTATTTAGTTTATGATTAAATAAAATCATGGAGGAAATAATATGAATATAGGTGAACGATTAATTAAAATACGAAAAAGTAAAAATGAGACTCAGGAAGATTTCGCCAAAATAATCGGAATTGGTAAGGCATCACTACAGCGTTATGAATCTGGTGAACGTTCGCCAACACTTGAAATGCTTCAAAAAATTTCGAGTAAATTAGATATGGAACTTTCAGAATTAATCGGTTATGGTGGATTAGCTGCAATGGAACAAAACGAAAAAGACAAAGAGCTTGGAAAAGATTACCCTCCACTATGGGGACCGTCTGAAAGTGAATTAAAAGAAAAACTCAATGAAGGTTTTGAGAATTTGAACCTCGAAGGTAAGATAAAAGCTGTTGATTGCGTTGAATTGGTTGCGAAAGTCCCAGAATACGTAAAAGATGAAGAGTGAACCCCCAACCTACTGGTTCGAAGCCGGTTTAAAGTGAGAAAGAAAGTGAATCAAGAAAATATTATGAATGGCCAAGAACTGAAAGCTGTTATTTTAGATAGTTTTTCAGATATAGAATTGAAAGCTGGCAATCATCAAGTGCTTATTAGTCCATGGGACATGCATAGTTTTGACTTGTCCTTCGATGATTTTGAAAAAAACTATTCAGACATTGATGATCTTTTATCGGATAAGGTCATTGATGGAAAATCGTTGAATGAAATTGAAATCCAATTGGACTAAGGTGTGCACGGTTTGCACATCCGGATGTCAATGATTTTGACACCTGAAGGTGGGTATAGGTAACTTGACTGTACCCACGGCTATTTTTAGGGTATCCCCAACATACGGATACCCTAAAGGGTGCCTTGTTTTAGGGCATCCTGTGGGTATTCCCATTTTGGTAATCCCTTTAAGGGTATAGCGTTTCACGATAGCCTTTAAAGGGTACGCTGAAATACCGTAGCGGTACATGGCAACGCAACTACCTACCAAATAAAAAAAGCCCCTGATCTACCAAATCAAGGACTTTCCCAACTTTGAAAGTTGTATAAGCAATGCTAAAGAAATTATACCACTTTCAAGGTAATACAACAAGAAAGATGGTGATACTATGCCAGCAAATTATGACAAAGACGCAGGCACCTGGACAGCACAATTTTATTACACGGATTACACTGGCACCAGGAAGAAAAAGAAGAAACGGGGGTTTGCCCTCAAACGTGATGCCAATGACTGGGAACGTGATTTCTTAGAAAAGCAGCAGGCAGACTTGACCATGTTATTTTCTTCATTGGTTGAGCTATACTTCGATGACATGAAGAACCGACTCAGAGAATCAACAATCAAAAGCAAGCATTATATGATTGATTTAAAAATCATCCCATATTTTGGTCAAAAGCCTGTGAACCAGATCAAGCCCACAGATATTAGAGCATGGCAGAATGAATTAATCAGCTATCGGGATGACAAAGGGAACCCATACTCACAGACCTATCTTAAGACCATCAATAATCAGCTTGTGGCTATCTTCAATTACGCGGTCAAATATTATGATCTGAAATCAAACCCTTGCCATAAAGCCGGATCAATGGGGAAAAAGAATGCTGATGAAATGACGATCTGGACGCAAGACGAATTCAACACCTTCATTACCTATTTTGAGGATCGCCCAGAGGTTGAAATGGCCTTCATGACATTTTATTATACTGGTGTACGATTAGGGGAACTAATCGCTCTGACGATGGCCGATATCGACACCACAGGCGGTTTTATCCAGGTAAACAAATCAAAGCAAAGGATTGACGGAAAAGACGTTATAACCGATCCTAAGACACCCAAAAGCAACCGGACAATCACAATACCTGGCTTTCTTTGTGCTAAACTGGATCAACACATGAAATCATTTTATGATTCAACACCAAACACTTCAATATTTCCCTGGTCTAAACATTTTTACACTCTTGAAATGAAAAAAGGCTGCACTGCTACCGGGGTACAAAAGATACGGCTCCATGACCTGAGACACTCCCACGCTTCATTATTAATTGAATTGGGCTTCTCGCCGCTACTGATCGCTGAACGGTTAGGCCATGAAAAGGTGGAAACAACCCTTAACACATACAGCCACCTTTACCCAAATAAACATGGTGAAGTATCGAAGAAATTGGATGAATTAAATAATTTAGAGCCAAAATAGAGCCATTAAAAAATAAAACCTTCAACATTTCCCTAATTAAAGGGATTTATTGAAGGTTGTTTTTTATTCCCACTCAATCGTTGAAGGTGGCTTACTGGTAATGTCATACACAATTCTGCTGACGTGTTTAACCTCATTAACAATACGGGTGGAAATAGATTCCAGTACATCAAAAGGAATACGCGCCCAGTCTGAGGTCATCCCGTCTACAGAGGTTACCGCTCGAAGACCAATGGTATAGTCATAGGTTCTTTCATCCCCCATAACACCAACGCTTCGGTTACCGGGAAGAACGGCAAAATACTGCCAGATCTCTTCATCAAGGCCAGCTTTAGCAATCTCATCACGGAAAACAAAATCAGCTTCTCTGAGGATATCCAGTTTTTCTTTAGTAATATCACCCATCACTCGAATGGCAAGTCCAGGACCTGGGAAAGGTTGACGCCAGACTAAATCGTGATCCAGTCCGATTTCTTCACCAACGGCTCGCACTTCATCTTTAAATAGATTACGCAAAGGTTCAATCAGTTCGAAATCAACATCTTCCGGGAGGCCGCCAACATTATGATGGCTTTTTATAACCGCCGCATTTTTGGTACCGCTTTCGATGACATCCGGATAGATGGTACCCTGCAGCAGATAATCGATATTATTGAGTTTGCCGGATTCTTCTTCAAAAACCCGAATAAACTCTTCGCCGATAATTTTTCGTTTGCACTCCGGATCAGATACGCCAGCAAGTTTACCAAGGAAACGTTCTTCACTGTTAACCCGAATAAAGTTCATATGGAAACGGTCTTTAAAAATCGCTTCCACCTGATCGCCTTCGTCTTTTCGCAAAAGGCCGTGGTCAACGAAGATGCAGGTTAAGCGGTCACCAATAGCCTTGTGCACAAGGGTTGCGGCAACGGAAGAATCGACACCACCGCTTAAAGCACATAAGACTCTTTTATCGCCAACTTGTTCTTTAATGGCTTCGATCTGTTCCTGAACAAAATTATGCATAGTCCAGAGTCCCTGACAGCCACAAACATCATAGACGAAGTTACGCAGTAGTTCTTTACCATATTGGGTATGTTCCACTTCCGGATGGAACTGAACAGCAAACAGCTTGCGGTCAGCATTTTCCATAGCAGCGGTCGGGCAGGTTTCGGTAATGGCGGTCGTAATAAAACCGTCTGGAATATCTTTAATAAAGTTGGTATGGCTCATCCAGCAGATTGATCCGTCATTAACCCCTTTAAACAAACATGAATCTTCTTTAATATCCAGAGCTTTTTTTCCGTATTCCCGGATATCGGCTGATGTTGTTTTGCCCTTTAACTGTTCAGCCATTAACTGGGCACCATAGCAGATGCCCAAAATTGGAATGCCCAGATCATAAATACCTGGATCACATTGGGGAGCGCCTTCTTCATGGACACTTGAAGGACCACCAGTAAAGATGATACCCTTGGGATTTTTCGCTTTAATTTCTTCGATACTTATATCATAAGGAACGACTTCTGAATAAACTTTGGCTTCTCTGACTCGACGGGCAATCAGCTGATTATACTGTGCCCCAAAATCAATAATCAAGATTATTTCACTTTGATAATGTTTATCTGTCATGATTCTCCTTAATAGCGCGCGCTATTGTAATTTGGTGATTCCTGTGTGATTGTAATATCATGGGGATGACTTTCGATCAGGCTGGCACTGGAAATTCGAACAAATTGTGAATCCTTGCGAAGTGCTTCAATGGTAGCTGTCCCACAATAACCCATTCCCGAACGCAAACCTCCCACTAACTGATAAACGGTATCGGCCAGTGTTCCTTTGTAGGCTACACGACCTTCTACACCTTCTGGCACCAGCTTTTTCTGGCCTTCCTGGAAGTAACGGTCAGAGCTTCCTTCTTTCATAGCGCCTAATGAACCCATTCCGCGATAGGATTTAAAACTTCGGCCCTGATAGATGATGGTTTCGCCCGGACTTTCTTCAGTTCCGGCAAATAAACTCCCGATCATGACCACATCCGCACCAGCTCCAATGGCTTTAACCACATCACCGGAATGTTTAATCCCGCCATCTGCGATAACTGGAATATCATATTCTTTGGCTACTTCAACCACATCTAAAATTGCAGTGACCTGTGGTACCCCAATCCCGGCAACGACTCGGGTCGTACAAATGGAACCTGGTCCAATTCCCACTTTTAAGCAATCCGCGCCTGCTTCAATCAGATCTTTAGCTGCTGCGCCAGTAGCAATATTACCAACAATCAGCTCAACTTCCGGGAATTTTTCTTTAATTTCCCGTACAGTCTTTGCCACACCAGCTGAATGACCGTGTGCTGTATCAACTACAATCACATCGGCTTGGGCTTTAACCAGCGCCTCAACCCGCTCTAAGGTATTACTGCTGATGCCTACGGCGCCACCAACAACCAGCCGTCCCCGATAGTCTTTCGCAGCATTGGGATACTTGATGCTCTTTTCAATATCCTTGATAGTGATTAAGCCTTTTAAGGTATTTTCGCTGTCTATAATTGGCAGCTTCTCGATTTTGTGCTTTTTAAGAATCGCTTCGGCTTCTTCTAAAGTTGTTCCTTCTTCAGCCGTTACCAGATTCTCTTTAGTCATGGCATCCTTGATTTTTTTCTTGGGATCATTTTCAAATCTGAGATCCCGGTTGGTGATAATCCCTACCAATTTCATATCAACGGTAATTGGCACGCCGGAAATTCGATAGCGGGCCATCAGTTCCAGGGCATCCCCGATTCTGTGTTCAGGAGATAAATAGAAAGGATCAACAATAACCCCATTTTCAGAACGTTTGACCTTGTCGATTTCAAAAGCCTGTTCCTCTATCGTCATGTTTTTATGAACGATCCCAATGCCTCCTTCGCGGGCGATGGCAATTGCCAGACGGGCTTCCGTAACCGTGTCCATCCCAGCGCTCATAATTGGGATATTCAGGGCAATTTTCTTTGTCAGTCGGGTTTTGGTGTTGACATCTCCTGGCAGCACTTCCGATTTTCCCGGAATCAATAACACATCATCAAAAGTTATACCTTCTTTTAAAATTTTCTCCAACCTTTTACTCCTTTCAGGCTAATCAGATTTCAAATTCATTCAATTTATCCGCCTAAACTGACGCGACCCGATTAATTAATCCGATCACTCCCCCATCAGTCATCACAATTGTCAAAATTAACTACAAAGCTTCAGTTCATGAATTTCGAAATCACATTCAGATACAAAAAAAGCAGACAACTGATCATTGTGCATCTGCTTCCTGCAATATTTTTGTCCCTTATAATTCTGTTCATAAGTCTACCATATTTACCTTAATGCTGACAATAATTATTTTTCTGGTAACGTTATCTTTAGCAACAAAAAAGAAGTCCGGCTTTTCGGACTCTTTTTTGTAATAGTTTAGAACAATAGCAGGGACGGATTTTCCATATCCGCTTTGACATCCTCCAGGAATTTAGCGCCAGCCATGCCATCGGCCACCTGATGATCGAGGTTAAGGCTGATTTTCATGACCGAACGTACCTGGGGTTCACCATGGATAATCCGCATCCGAAAAACCACTTCACCGACACTTAAAATTGCCGCATTGGGCTGATTAATAATGGCTGAAAAACTGTTCACACCATACATACCCAGATTGGTAATGGTAAAGGTGCTGCCTTTTAAATCTTCCGGCAGGTACTGTTTACTTTTGATCTTTTTGAGGGTTTCACCACGGGCTTTTACCATCTCAACAAAGTTCATTGTTTGACAGGCCTTAATTACCGGTACCAGGAGACCGTCCTCCTGGCCAACGGCCAGACCGATATTAACCTGATCATTGAAAAAGATCTGATCATCAATCCGGGAACAGTTCATCATCTCATGTTTAAGAAGCGCTCTGGCAGTCGCCGCCAGTAAAAAATCGGTATAGGTACAACGGAAGCCTGCCTGCTCCTCCACCTTAGCGGTGATCTTGCGACGCAATTCCTTGATTTCGCTCATATCAATTTCTACGGTCAAAGTAATCACTGCATTTTCCTGATGGCTTTTTAGCATCCGTTCAGCAATAATCTTTCTTTTGCCCGTCAAAGGCATATTGCGCTGATTTTCGGCTGTTTGCGGCTTTTCAGCACCTATTTGCGTCTTGGATATTGACGCCTTTTCAACTTGAATCTCCGATTCAATCAGTTTTTCAGCGCTCTCTGGGTGAATGCTTTGAGCAGGTGGCAGTTCAATCTCGTCCAATATCATATCTGCCTCAGGTTGCGAGCTTTCAACCGCTGTCTTAGTAGTTTCATCATTAACTGACAGTTTTTCTCCGATCATTTGGGACATCTGGATCTCATGATCTTCTTTCTCAATAATCAGCTGGTCATCTTCATGCTCTTCCCTAACCAATGGATGATCCAAAGCTATGTCAGCAGATTCAACAAACTCATTGATACTTTTTTCCAGCTTATCCATCTGCATCTGAGCCTGCGTTTCTTTGACATCCTGACTTGTATTTATGAGAGCTTTGTTTTTTTCCTCAGCCAGCAGTTCCCGAGCTAGTTTACGGGCTTCATTCACCAACGCTTCCAGCTCGTCTTCCTCATGTTCCACCTGCTCGCGCTTCGCCTCAATCAGTTCTTGGGCAAATTTCCGGGCTTCTGCTACCTCTTTCGCTCGATCTTCACTTTCTGCCATCCTTTTCTGCTCCTCACTTTTTTCCCGTTCCGCCTTTAGAAGCCTGATCATTTCCTCTTTTTCCGCTTCAGCCGCTTTAATGGCTTCCATCATTTTAACTTTTTCAGCCTGAGCCTCTTCGATGGCTTTAAGAACTTCCGCTTTTTCCGCTTCAGTAGTTAAAAGTTTTTCCTTTATATCTGTTTTATCGCTATCTTCAATTGTTTCTTCAAACGCCACTTTTTCTGCTAAAGTAGTCTCGACTGTTTCGTTATTATTTTCCATCTCCTCAATCGGCTGGGCTTTTAAATTCTGCGGCGCTTCCCATTGGGGCGGATTTTCATCATTTTTTACGCGAACCGCCTCACTTTCGATTGGGGTTGGCTTAACAATGATTTCATCACGCAGTTTAGCTTCTCCGTTTTCAACAAAGGGGACAAAATCCAATTTGGGATTTCTGATCAGTTTGCTTTCGTTACTTTCGTTTGTCATTTTCTGTTCTGTCATTTCCTTTACACTTTGATCTTTGGGTCGTAAAATTCTTTTCTTTCTCATGCGATTATCAGGGTGGCCCACCAGTGATTCCAGTTTTGTCGCCACTGCCGCCGCCTCATAAACCGGAGCCGTCCCGGTGGCTTTTATTGAACTGATGGTCTTTTCCACATCAGACCGTTGAATCCGGCCTTTTGGCCCTGATCCCAATACGGTATTTAGATCAATGCCTGCTTCTCGCATCAAGCGTTTTGCTGCCGGCGAAATTCGAACCTTTTGCAAATTTTCTGTATTTGATGGTTCAACCGCCATCTGTCGACTTTTGATTTCATCAAAAAGCTTCTTTTTATCAGCCACCGATACTTCATGCAGGACATGGTTCCCCTCAAGGTAATAGTCATTCTGGAAATAGTTTTCCAGTTCCGGCAAAGTATCATCAATAGATAATTCATAACCACTTTTGACCGGCGCCTCTTTAGCAGGGATTTTCTGCGGCCGGATTTCTTTTTTGACCGGCTCCTGAACCGGTTCATTTACCACCACTTTTTCAGTTTGCGATTTAATCCCGATTTTTTCCAAGTGATCCACAAAGGCTTCGGTACTTTCATTGCCGGGAATCCACTCGCCTTCCTCGCCAATATAGCCGATCACCGAAAAAACCGGATATTCATGATCCACCTCACCGAGGATCTTTAAGATCACACCGGATTCTTCAGCTTCTACTTCAATACTGACCTTATCAGTCATCACTTCCAGAATGGGCTCGCCTTTTTTAACCGCATCCCCCTCTTCCACAAACCAGTCGATAATGGTTCCAGAACTCATATCCATTCCCATTTTAGGGAGTATTATTTCTTTTGCCATAATCCTCTTCCTTTATTCACGATTCATCAGCTTGTAAACAGCCTGAACAAAATCGTTTTTCTGGGGCACTACTGCTGCTTCCAATTCACGATTATAGGGAATCGGAACATCCAGTCCGCCAAGTCTAATAATTGGGGCATCCAGGTAATCAAAGGCATCGCTTTCGGCCACTCGGGCAACGATTTCACCGCCAAGACCACCTGTTTTAGCCGCTTCATGGGCAACTATCAACCGACCGGTCTTAATCACTGATGCAATAATCGGACCCATATCCAATGGATATAAGGTCAAGGGATTTAAAATTTCTACCTCTATCCCTTCCTCTTTTAAAAACTCAGCCGCTTCCAGAGCTTTTTTTAGCATTGTTCCGTATGTAACAATGGTCACATCCTTGCCTTCCCGTTCTACAACGGTTTTACCCAAATCTATCACAAAATCCTTGTCTAATGGCACCAGTCCGATTTCTTTGTACAGTAATTTATGCTCGACAAAACAAACAGGATTATTGTCCCTAATTGCTGCTTTCATCAGACCTTTTGCCTGTTCCGGAGTTGAGGCCGTCACCACCTTGATACCGGGTATATGACATAACCAGGCCTCGAGACTCTGACAATGCTGAGCCGCTGCCCCAGTTCCGGAGCCCGCCGGCAACCGCATGACCATGGGTACCTGAGACTGGCCGCCAAACATATACCGCATTTTAGCCCCCTGGTTGACCAGGGAATCCATGGCCAGGGTCATAAAATCCATAAACATAATCTCACAGATCGGTCGCAGTCCCGTCACTGCCGCGCCGACTGCTGTGCCCACAATGGCCCCTTCACTAATGGGGGTGTCCAGCACTCGGTCATCGCCAAACTCATTGAGCATACCCGCTGACAAGCCAAAAGAACCGCCATACAAACCGATATCCTCACCCATAAAAATTACGTTCTCATCCCGACGCATTTCCTCCGACATGGCAAGACGAATGGCTTCTCGGTAAGTCATTTTTTTTGATCGTTTTATCATCTTATCCCTCTCTTAAGCGTAAACGTCATCGAGAACCGAGGTAATTTCCGGTTCCGGACTTTCTTTGGCAAACTGATAGGCGGCCTCAATGGAATTTTTGGCTTCGACTTCCAGTGCTTCAATCTGTTCCTCAGTCATAATCCGACGATCAAATAAATAGTTTTTCATTTTTAAGATCGGATCTTTCTTCTTCCACTCGGCCACTTCTTCCTTGGTTCGATAAGCCTGAGCATCACTTTTAGAATGGCCATTATAGCGATAGGTCTTAGATTCAATTAAGACAGGTCCTTTGCCGGCGCGGGCATAACGCAGCGCCTTAGTGGTCACGTTGTAGACTTCCAAAAAATCATTGCCATCCAGGGTTAAACCAGGAATATCATAGCTTTGACTGCGGTCTGCGATCTTATCAATATTCATGTGTTTTTTAATCGGTGTTGACATGCCATAACCATTATTTTCAATAAAGAAGACCACCGGCAACTTCCAGACCGATGCCAGATTCAGTGATTCATGGAAAGAGCCCTCATTCGTGGCACCATCACCGGCAAAACACAGCACGGCTTTACCGGTTTCTTTATATTTCTGGGTCAATGCCGCCCCGCAGGACAGGGCAAAACCACCACCAACAACCCCATTGGCCCCAAGGTTGCCATTTTCCACATCAGCAATATGCATTGACCCGCCTTTGCCTTTGCAGTATCCATTGGCTTTGCCCAGAAACTCGGCCATCATCCGGTTGACATCAAGACCAAAGCCAATGGCCTGGGCATGACCACGATGGGTAAGCGAGACCAGATCGCCTTCTTCCAGAGCCATACAGGATGCCACTGCCGATGCTTCCTGACCCATGGCTAAATGAGTGGTGCCATGAACCAAACCACGGGAAAAAAGGTAATCCACCTTTTCTTCAAAATATCGTGCCTGATTCATTCTAAAATAAATTTTCAGTAAGATTTCTTCTGATAATTCAATCATAATATCCTCCACATTTCGGTGTGAATTAAAAACGTTTAAAGGAACTTCATTCCTGTAATAAACGCCGCATCAACCAATTGGATTTCGTCGGCTACTGGGGCTCGGACACTTGCCCTATTGGGAATCGCTAATGAACGGCGTTTATCTGCAATAGTCCGCTCCGATACAGTCAACTGAAAAACAATTGTCGCTGCTCAGTGGCAAAAATTAATTTATCTTCTGTCTAAAGGAACTCTGTTCTTGTTTCTGTTGTCAATTAGAATAGCTTATTATATCCTTTTTGTAACAAAAAATAAAGAATGCTACAAAAATCACAAACTATCCGGATTTTATGCCGCATTCTTTAATGTTTTCCTAAGTTTTCTTAAACTGCTTGAGTATCGATTCCGCAATAATCAAATCCTCAGGGGTTGTAATTTTAAGATTGGTATAGTGGCCTGTCACGATTTTTACCGGATAGGGCAAGGCCTCAACCAGGGAGGCGTCGTCGGTGCCGATAAAACCATCTGCCAAAGCCTTTTCGTGGGCCTGCCTGATCAGGTCTGCCCTAAATGTCTGTGGTGTCTGGATCTCCACCAGACTTTCTCTTTTGGGGGTGTTTATCACCATCCCCTTTTCGTCGATCATCTTAATGGTGTTTTTAGCCGGCACGCCAACTGTCGTGGCTCCGTACTCCATGGTCTTTAAAATACTTTCGAAGATTACCGCTTCCTGAAGCAATGGTCTGGCACCATCGTGAATCATCACCAGGTCGGCCTGGGGCGATACTGCCTTCAAGCCATAATAAACCGACTCCTGACGCGTTTGGCCACCTTTGACCAGTTTTACCTTACTAAAGCGATTGGGTTTTAAAACCTGCTGACGGCAGATTTTAAACTCATTTTCATTGACCACCAGAATGATCTCATGAATCAGTTCAGACTTTTCAAAAACTTCCAGGGTATGAGCCAGAATCGGTTTGCCATTTAAAGTCAGGTATTGTTTGTTAATCGGAGCATTCATCCGCCTGCCCTGTCCGGCTGCCGGAATCACCGCGGCGATAAATTGCTTATGCATCCTGACCTCCAATCAGTTCAAGCTGTTTTTTAATCCGGCTATCCGAACTTTTTAGGCGGATAACCCGGTTAGTCAAATCAAGTCTTTCAATTTCAATTTCCAGGCGATTTTCAAAATAGTTTCCTTCAAGCAGATCCGGCCATTCAATAATCAGGCCGGCCTGTTGCTCAAGATAATCGTAAAAGCCCATTTCATATAGCTCATCCAGATCATTCAGGCGATATAGATCGAAATGATAGAGGTTTTTAGCATATTCATTAACGATCGTGTAAGTCGGACTTGAAACCTCATCTTCAGAAATTCCCAGCCCGGCTACCAGACCCCGGGTAATCAGTGTCTTTCCGGCCCCATCTCGCCTTTTAAGAAGATCACAAAGGGGAATTCCAATAGTGTCCCCAGTTTTTTTCCAAATTCGAATGTCTCTTCGGCTGACCGGGAGCGAAATTCGACTGTCATCGTGATCCTCCATTTGTTTTACTCTTTATTTTCGTCCTCAATAATTTCATAATCCACTTCAACAATTTCCCCGTCTTTTAGACGCTTGGTGCCCGGCACGTTATAAGCAAGCAAAACATAGATGACAATGCTCAACATGCCCGCCCAAAAGCCAAAAAAGATTGGCGTTACGGGGATAATAAAAACAATGCGAAAAATCCAGGGCGAAATGCCAAAATAATCGCCCAGCCCAGAACATACACCTGCCACAATGGCATTTTCCTTTTTTCTAACCAAACTTTTTTTCATTATACCTTATTCCTGATAATAATTTTCCAGAAAACGCTCCAGCCGATCCATGGTTTCAATCAGATCCTCAGGATGGGGCAGAAAGACAATTCTGAAATGATCTGGCTTAGGCCAGTTAAAACCGGTTCCCTGAACCATCAGAACATGTTCCTGTTTGAGAAAGTCAAGGGCAAACTGCACATCACTGGTGATATTAAATCGCTCAACGTCAAGCTTGGGAAAGGCGTAAAAAGCGCCCTGGGGTTTAACGCAGGAAAGTCCCGGTATGGCATTAACCCGTTTGTGCACTATCTCTCTTTGCTCATAAAGCCGACCGCCTGGCTTAACCAGATCATTGATGCTCTGGTAGCCGCCCAGGGACGTCTGAATGGCATGCTGAGCCGGTACATTGGCACATAGCCGCATCGAAGCCAGCATGTTGATTCCCTCAATATAATCCTTGGCCATGGTCTTGTTGCCGGTCATAATCATCCAGCCAACCCTGAATCCGGCAATACGGTGAGATTTTGATAACCCATTCAAGGTTACCACCAGCACCTCATCAGTTAAAGTCGCCATGGGGATATGAACCAGCTCATCGTAGAGAATCCGATCATAAATTTCATCGGCATAAATAATCAGATCATTCTCCACCGCCAGCTTTACGATCCCTTCAAGAATTTCCAGAGGATATAAAGCCCCCGTAGGATTGTTGGGATTAATCACCACTATCCCCTTGGTGTTTGAATTTATTTTACTTTCCATATCCTTAAGATCAGGATACCAGTCAGACTCTTCATCACAGGTATAAAAAACAGCTTTCCCACCAGCCAAATTGACAGCGGCTGACCAAAGCGGATAATCCGGTGACGGAATCAGTATTTCGTCTCCATCATCCAATAAGGCCTGCATACAGAACTGAATCAGTTCGCTTACTCCGTTGCCGATATAAACGTCATCTACCGTTAAATCCATCAAGCCTTTAGTCTGATAGTACTGAACAATGGCTTTACGGGCTGGGAAAATCCCTTTTGAATGACAATAACCCTCAGATTCACGCAAATTGTACTGAACATCGCGGATGATTTCATCCGGGGCATTTAAGCGAAAGGGAGCGGGATTTCCAGTGTTGAGCATAATAATGTCCACACCTTCTCGCACCATGCGATCCGCCTCGTCAACCACCGGCCCTCTAATATCATAACAAACGTTGTCCAATTTCTTTGACTTCTTAACAGCTTTCATTATTAACTCTCAACTCCTTTATATTAAAATGATTGATCTATTATATCCGAAATTGCCATTAATTTCATCTTATTTTTCAATTAGCTAAAAAAAGCAGGCCGGTAAAGGCTTTGTTTTTCGTATACATTGACCTTATAAGTATGATTTAGAGTTGCAGCTATTTTTTATCTGTGTTTTCCATTCGTTTCAAGACCTGCTGATAACCATCACCATATTTCAGACAGCGGTTAACACGGCTGATAGTCGCCGAACTGGCGCCTGTAACTTTTTCGATTTCCGTAAATGTTTTTCCTTCTGCTAACAACATCGCGATCTCAAATCGATTGGCCATTTCTTCAACTTCACGGATCGTACACAGATCATCAAAGAAGGCATTAACTTCCGCTTCCGAAGTAAGGGCAAGAAAAGCCCTTGCCAAAGTATTTCTTTTTGCTTTCATGTTATTCCTCAACAATCCTTTTGATTTTTTTGAAATTTTTTCACCATTGATAGGTCATCTGAGCTTTTCTAGTGTATAATATACTACTATACCATATCAATTATAAAATTAAAATGAAAGGTTTGTCCATGAAGTTATATAATACCTTAACGCAACAAAAAGAGACCTTCGTTCCCATCGAAGAAGGTAAAGTCAAAATGTATTCCTGCGGTCCTACCGTCTACAACTATTTTCATATCGGTAATGCAAGGCCCTTTATCGTTTTTGATACTCTGCGCCGATTTCTTGAATATCAGGGTTATGAGGTCAGTTTTATTCAGAATTTTACCGATGTGGATGACAAAATCATTAACCGCAGTCTGGAAGAGGGAATTTCCCCTCAGGACGTTTCAGAAAAGTATATCACTGAATATTTTAAGGATGCTGATGCCTTATTAATTAAACGCGCCACCGCCCATCCCAAGGTCAGCGAACACATTGAAGAAATTATCAGCATGATCAAAACCCTGGAAGAAAAAGGCTTAGCCTACAATATTGACGGCAATGTCTATTATTCAGTCGAACATTTCGCCGATTACGGTAAACTATCCAAACAGTCCCTGGAAGATTTAAAGACCGGTGCCCGAGTGGATGTCAGCGACGAAAAAAAGAACCCGCTGGATTTTGCCCTCTGGAAAAAGAAAAAAGAAGGCGAACCCTACTGGGAAAGTCCCTGGGGTCAAGGGCGACCGGGCTGGCACATCGAATGCTCGGCCATGTCGAAAAAACATCTGGGAGACACCATCGATATTCATGGTGGCGGACAGGATCTGATCTTCCCTCATCATGAAAACGAAATTGCCCAGTCCGAAGGCTGCTGCGGCAAACCCTTTGCCAATTACTGGATGCACAACGGCTATATCAATATCAATAATGAAAAGATGTCCAAATCAAAAGGCAATTTTTTCACCGTCCGCGACATCGCCAAACACTTTGATCTGGAAGTAGTGCGGATGTTTATGCTGATGGCCCATTATCGAAGCCCGGTCAATTTCTCTGACGAACTGCTGGAGCAGGCCAAAAATGCTTTAGAACGTCTCTATACAGCTAAATATCAACTGGATTACCTGCTCGATAATACCGCTCTGGAAACTGCCAGCGAGGAAGAAAAAACCTGGATTGACTCATTGTCTCAATACCGCGACGCCTTTATCGCCGCCATGGAAGATGATTTGAACACCGCCGACGCCATTGCCAGTATTTTCGAGCTGGTCAGAAACTTAAACAGCCATCTTTCTGAAAGTTCTTCTAAAGAAGCCATTTTAGCCGGTAAAAAGCTTTTTGCCGAGCTCGCTGACGTGCTGGGTCTGGCTGCCAAAGAAAAGGAAACGACCCTCGAAGAAAATATTGAAAGCTTGATCGCAGAACGACAGGCCGCCCGTAAAAACAAGGATTTTAAACGGGCGGACGAAATCCGCGATCAGCTCTTAGCTCAAGGAATTATTCTTGAAGATACCAGAGAAGGCGTTAAATGGAAGCGGGCTTAAATGACATTAAGGCCGCCGTTTATAAAGAATATTCTATCGCCGAGGTAATGGCTATGAACCCGCTGGCATTGGCCTATGTGGGGGATGGTATCTTTTCGAATTTTGTCAGACTATATCTCATCGGAAACGGCCATCAGAATGTCCATTTTATGACTAAAGCCTCGACCCGTTACGTTAGGGCCGAGGCCCAGTCCATTATCATCCACGCCCTCTTGGACCAACTAACCGAAGATGAGCTTCGAATCGTCAAACGCGGCCGCAATACCCGGTCACAGGCACCAAAAAACGCCAAGCCCGGTGACTACCGGTATGCCACCGGTTTTGAAGCGCTGGTGGGCTATCTTTATCTGATAGGCAGCCAGGAGCGACTTGACTGGCTTTGCTTGAAGGGCATCAGTTTGATTGACGGCTCAAAAGAAAAATCACAATAAGTATTTTTTGTTTTAGCTTATAAAAGTTTTTTCGCGGGCAATTCGTATGTTGCGCCACATATAATCCACCATTTGTTCTGGTTTATGGCGCATTTGATTTCTACACCATGTCATTAATACGCTCGAAATCTCTCCAGCCCGCGAAGCAATATAATAATTATGTGCGACTGGATCATAATCCATCTCCTTCATATACTCTTTTTCAAAAATAGGGCTTGTTTTAATAAAGGCATCCTGAATGATGTCACCACGATTTATTTTTTCTAGAATAAATAAAATTTCACGATGCTGATACCAATATTCAAAGAAAAAAAGGAGCATGTCTTTTTCCTGTGGAGGCTGCTCTTTATAAGCAGTATTAAAAGACTCATAGTATCTGGCAAAGTCTGCATCACATTTCATTCTAAGAATATCAATTTTTTTATCAAATGCGCGATAGAAAGTTGCTCGACTCACAGTTGATTCTAGTAATATTTCTGTTATCGTAATCTCGTGAAAGGGCTTCTCGCGAAGTCTTCTTACCAATGCATGATAAATCATCGCCGACGATGTTTTTGATCGCTTATCCTCTTTTATATGATACATTTCCCCTCCTTTTGTTCTATATCATTTCTAGATATTGTAACATGTTTAAGGCTGTGCTACAATATCAGCAATTTAGAGCGTCGACAATCTAGAGACAATGAAGTCCTATTTCAAGTAATTGAAATGAGGGCTTTTTTTGATTCTTAGAATACACTTGCTTTCTGAGAATCACCTGCATGAGAAAAACAGCAAAGATGTGATGTGTTTCTTTCTGTGGGTTAATGTATTATGGTCCTATGTCAAGATTTAGTACAAATTAAAATGAGAAATTTAATGCTGACATTTTAACCTGCTATTCGTAGTTTTTCGTTTTGCATTTTAGTAAAAAGTTTTTCAAAATTATCTGGTGACATATAATTACAATGGCTGTGAATACGGGTTGTATTGTAAAAGGTTTCCAGATACTCAAAGATCAACCGGTAAGCATGGTTATAATTATGAATTTTAAAGCGATTGAGCCATTCACGTTTAATGATGGCGTGAAAAGATTCGATGCAGGCATTATCCCATGGATAGGCCTTTTGGGAGTAACTTCGCTGCATTTTTGCTGTTGCTTTCTGGTATTCTTTTGAAACGTACTGACTGCCGCGATCACTGTGAATGATCAAGGGTGCATCAAGTTTACGGCGGCATTTAGCTTTATTGACGGTGTCGATTACACAGGAAACTTCCATCGTTTTTGACAGTGTCCAGGCAATGATTTTTCGAGAGTACAAATCCATGATACTGGTTAGATAAACAAATCCGTCCATTGTCCAGATATAGGTAATATCGCTGCACCAGACAGCATTGGGGCGTTCAGGATTAAATTGTTCGTCAAGGATATTTCTGAGTTTTTTACTGAAGTCAGAATCTTTAGTCGTGATTACATAGGGCTTGATCCACTGGGCCTTGATTCCCATTTCTTTCATGTATTTACCGACAGTCCGTTCGGCGATTATTTCACCGCTTTGTTTCAGTTTTTTAGCGATTTTCGGAGCGCCATAATTTTGTTTTGAGTCGTTATAAATGGTCTTTATTTTTGATTTGATAACTTCTTGTCGTATTTGAGTATTCGATGGTTTTCTGTTGATCCACGAACGATACCCGGTTCGTGATACACCCAATTTTTGCAGCATTCCGGAGACGGAAACCGGGCGCTTCTCTTGATGAGCTGCCTCCGCCTTTTTAGTAACCTCAACATAAATTGTTTCGGTTATTTTCCCAGAATGCCGATAGCCTTTTTTAAGACATCCAATGCGTCCTGGGTATCACGCAACTCACGTTTTAATCGCGCGATTTCTTTGCTTTCATCTGATGCATAATTACCTGAGCCACGACTTTCAATATTTCCGGTCTTTTGAAGTTCCCTGCTCCATTTTCCCAGTGTGCTGCAGCCAATGCCAAGATTTTCAGCGCAACCACGCAGACCGAGTTCCTTGTGTTCTTCATAGTATTGGACTGCATCCAGTTTGAATTGCTTATCATGTTGTTTTGCCATAATGAGATCCTCCTTCAGTACGATTTTTTCATCGTACCACATTTTTATTAATTTTGGATTTTCTCATTTCGATTTGTACTATTTATATTCTAGCACCATTAAGACTACAAAATTTAGTAGATTGGTTCTTCTTTTTTTAAAGACTTGTTTTATATGAGGAGGTCATTAAATGATTCAGATGTATCGTCAAAGCGCAGATATTGTCATTAGAAATGCTACGATTTATACTGTAGCATTAACAATTGATGAAATTAAACAGGGAAACTATGATTTTCCAGTTATCAAAAATGGATATGTTGCAGTTAAAGATGGAAAAATTATTTCAGTGTCTGACAAGGAAATAAAAGAATTAATTGATCAAGAAACAGAGATTATTGAAGCTGATGGTCAAGTTTTAATTCCTGGCTTAGTAGACTCACATACACATGCTATGTTTGCCGGACTGGATTTTGGTGCTAAAGATCTTACTGGTGCCCAATCAAAAGAAGCACTCATTAATTTAATGCTTACGCAGTCAAAAGAACAAGATAGTACAGAGTGGATCTGCGGACGGGAATGGAACGAATTGATCTGGTCACAAGCAATTATGCCAACCTGTAAAGATTTAGATCGGGTCAGCATTGAGAAACCGATTTTATGTACTCGGCTTTGCCATCACATTTACCTTGTGAATTCAAAAGCACTTGATTTGGCAGGAATCACAAAAGAAACCCCTGATCCAGAGAGTGGAAAAATCGGACGTTTTGAAGACGGCAGCCCAAACGGACTCTTCTATGAAGAGGGCGGATTAGATTTAATCAATAAAATACTTCCACCCGTTACCGTTGAAGATGGCGTTAATGCCATAGAGATCATTGGCAAGCATCTCAACAGTAATGGTATTACATCAATCATTGATGCAAATTTGTGTTCAATGAATATTCGTTCCTATTTTGAAGCAGAAAAGGCTGGAAAACTTTCTTATCGGGCAAATCCAATGCTTTTAATTAATCCCTCTGAAACCGGTGATCTGGAAGATTACCGAAAGCAGATTGAGGATTTTGTTCTACGTACGGGACATGGAAATGATATGGTCAAGCTTAATGGGATAAAAATCATGATGGATGGAATACCTGCGGCAGGAACCGCATATATGAGGGAACCTTATGAACACATGCCAGATTCATGTGGATTCTTAACAATCAAAGCAAATGAATTTTTGGAAGCTGTTAAAATAGGAGCTAAAAATAACTGGCAGGTTGGTGTACACGCTATCGGAACTAAAGCAGTTGATGTTGCCTTAGATGCCTATCAGAAAGCTTATTGTATTCCTGGTGTTAATGATTCAAGACATTATGTTATTCATGCCAATTTCCCCGCACAAGATCAACTGCCATTAATGAAGATGATGGATGTAGGGGTAGCAGCACAACCAACTATTTTCCATCTGATGGGTGAAGAAAATCTTTTATGCGATAAAAATGCTAATCTAAATAGTCCTTGTAAATTATATATGGATCATGGCATCATTTGCGCTGGCAGCTCTGATTTTCCCGTAATACCATGCAATCCATTTTTGGGTATGTATGCAGCTATAACAAGAATTGCGTCTGACGGAAAAGTGTGGGGCGAAGAACACCGAATTACGCCAAACCAGGCATTAATAATGTGGACAATGAATTCTGCTTATCTTTCCAATAGTGAAAAGAAAATAGGTTCGATTGAAATCGGAAAGCTGGCAGATTTAACATTAATTGATACTGAAATTTTAACTTGTAGAACGGAAGAAATAAAAAACACAAAAGTGCTAAAAACAATCACAAATGGCCATGTCGTTTATAGTTTATAAGGAGAAACTCATATGTTTAAAAAAATCTATTTTGGAAAAATCATTAATATTACACTTGGAATTGCGCTGTGTATGACTTTAGGCAGTTTTGCATTATGGTATAATCAGCAGTTAAATTTCAGTAATTTCATTTTTTCTTTTTTAACAAGCTTTTTTGTAAGCTATACAGTTGGCGATCTAATCCCAGCCAAAAAGTGGGGTGACAGTTTGGCTGCTAAGCTTAACCTAAAAAAAGAAAGTATCCCCGCATATCTTATTAGTATAATTATTGTCACCATTTGTATGGTCACGATAATCAGCTTCATGAGTACATTGATTCAATTAGGATTCTCTGAGATTTTGATTCCAGCTTGGTTAAGTCTTTTTCCGCTTTTACTACTTATTGGTTATATTGCAATGCTTATTTTTTTCCACTTGCTTTACGACTGACAATTGCCTTGACATCTGAAAAATAAGTATTAGACGTATTCTATCTCTCCATACAAATCCCTATAAAAAAGGCCTTCCGAAATCGATATTCGGAAACCCTTTTTTAATTTGTTTTGAAATTTTACAACCTGTTTTCCCGGGAACACATAACGATTTAACATCCTAACGTGATGGGCTTTATCGTTGCTTTCATTATATTAATCAGTGCCTGTCGGATACAAAACAGCGCTTCAACTATTCATACGCATTTTCCGGCACTGCCCACTGATCCATAATCTGACTCTCAAACCGCTTTAACATCCAAAGCTGGTAAGCAATACAAACCACTTCGGCAATGACAAAGCCGTACCAGACTAATTCCAGGCCGCCAATTTGCGATAAAAGCCAGGAAATCGGCAACAAACAGATAATTTGTCTGATAAATGAAGCAATCATACTGATGTAGGCCTTGCCCATAGCCTGAAAACTGGTACTGATCATAATCGATACCCCGGCAATGGGAAAACCCAGACTGATACTCCTGAAACAATGTACTGCAATCTCCTTCATTTCTGGAGAAGGATTAAAGAGAATCAGAAGCTGCTGAGGGAAAAGCCAAAAGACTATCATCCCTACCACCATGATCGCCAGTGCTGCACTTGCAGCTACTTTCAACGTTTCATTGAAGCGACTCTTGTTTTTAGCGCCAAAATTAAAGCCGAATATCGGCATCGCTCCCTGACCCAGACCAAAGACCGGCATGAAAATAAAAGACTGAATCCGGAAATAAACACCGAATACAGCCACGGCAGACATACCAAAGCCCGATAGAATCAGATTATAGCCGGTAATCATGACCGAACCCAAACCCTGCATAATGGCAGCCGGAAGGCCAACAACAACAATATCCTTAATGATCTTTGACTGAAATGAAAATTTAGCGAAATTCAGCTTGAGTAAATTGTTTTTGCCTTTGAATAAGACCAGCAAAATATAAAGCATGGCTAAACACTGGCCAATCACGGTGGCAATTGCGGCGCCTTTTACACCTAACGCCGGCATCCCCAGCAAACCAAAAATCATAATCGGATCTAAAATGATGTTACTGACAGCGCCAATAATCTGGCCTATCATCGGTTTAATCATTTCACCACTGCCTTGCAGGGTAGCAAATGCCGCCTGGGTAAAAATGCTGCCAAAACTAAAAACTGTCACGACCATAATATAATCGCGTCCCTGAGCAATAATTGCCGCATCATTTGTAAACAGACCGATAAAAGGCTCAGCTGCCAAAAATCCCATCACGCCAATGGCAACCGCTAAAAAAAGGGCAACCAGAAAACCGTGTTCCGAAACATTTTCGGCTTCTGACTTTTTATGTTGGCCCAGCCGCCGGGAAATGGATGAGTTGATACCAACCCCCATTCCCACAAAGCAAGAGATGATTACAATCTGAATGGGAAAAGCCAGCGAGACAGCCGTTAAAGAGGCCTCCCCGAGCTGCGCCACAAAGATGCTGTCAACGACGTTGTAAAGGGCCTGGATGATCATCGAAAATATCGCCGGCAGTGACATGGTCAGGAGTAGTCTTGGAATGGGCATAATCCCCAATTTATTTTGTTCTTTTTTCGTTGACTGCTCCATAGTCTCTCCAATCGATTATTTCTTTTTCTTTTTCTTCGAAACTTCCACTTTGACCTTGTGATCTTTGATGGTTTTGCCGTCAAGTCGTTTTTCAACTTTTTTGGCCATTTCTTCATCCACATCGACAAAGGTGAATTTATCATACATATCTATATTGCCGACCATTGATGAAGGAATCCCACATTCACCGCAGACTGCTCCTAAAATATCGCGTTTCTGCACCCGGTCTTTTTCACCGACACTGATAAAGAGCCTTTTTGTCCGTTCCGGTCCCGGTCTTTTACCCCGTCCACCATCGCGAACATCGCGGCCATCACGACGGCCTTTGACGGCCCGACGATTGTTGTTACTATCAGGACGACGACCCCGGCGTTCTACAGTATTTAAATCTTCCATTTCTGAAAGCGGCAGTTGAACCTGTAATAGAACAGCGGCGATGGTTTCAGCAGTATAACCTTTTTCCTTGAGATCATCAATAATTTTCAGATAATTGTCAAGGCTCTGATCTTTTTCCGCCCGCAACGCAAAACGTTCATGAAAATGGGCAATTTTAATGTCATTGATCACTTCACTGGTGGGAATCAGGTCCCGTTCAATACTTTTCTTGGTATAATCTGTAATTTTCTTAAGTCTGAACTGGTCACGGCTTCTGGCCAAAGTCAAAGATAAACCGCTTTTTCCGGCTCTCCCGGTTCGACCAATCCGATGTACATAATATTCTTCGTTATCCGGCACATCATAGTTGAAGACAATATCCACATCGTCCACATCAATCCCCGGGCCGCCACATCGGTCGCCACCAGAATATTCAACTGGCCTTTGGCAAACTGGTTTAAAACAGCCATCCTCGACATCTGACGCATATCGCCATGAATTTTATCCACCGAATAGCCCAGTTTTTTCAGGTCATCCGTGATTTCATCCACGTATTTTTTAGTGTTGCAGAAAATCAGCGATCGCTTGGGTTTATAGACATCAATCAATCGGGTCAATGCCTCAAATTTATGATGGTCACTGATATTGAAATACTTTTGTTCGATACTTGGCGCCACCATGTTTTTGGGCGAAACTTCAACCATTACCGGATCTTTCTGATAGGTTTCGGCAATCTTCAAAATGGGTTTGGGCATTGTTGCCGAAAAAAGAACCGTCTGAATTTCATGATCAATATCATCAAGAATCAGTTCAATATCTTCTCTAAAACCCATGTTCAGCATTTCATCCGCTTCATCCAAAACGACCATGGAAATGTTGCTTAGCTTCAGGGTTTTTCTGCGCATATGGTCCATTACTCGACCCGGCGTGCCCACTACAATCTGAACACCGCTTTTGAGATCTTTAATTTGTCGTTCAATAGAGGCACCGCCAAAAATCGGCAGCACCTTGATCCCGCTACTGTATATTAAAAGCTTTCTGATTTCGTCGGAAACCTGGACTGCCAGTTCCCGGGTGGGGCATAAAATTAAAACCTGGACTTTTCTAATGTCCGGATCTATTTTAGTAATAGCAGGAATGGAAAAGGCCACGGTCTTTCCGGTCCCCGTCTGGGACTTACCGATCAAATCTCTGCCTTCCATCAGCTGGGGAATGGCTCTCTCCTGGATTTCAGTCATCTCAACAAAACCCATTTTTTCAATTCCTTGCATTAATTGTTCATTAATTTCTAATTCTGTAAATTTCATCTATTATCCTTTCGTGAATCTAACATCTTATTATAGATGATCTGGCAACTAATAGCAAACGGACTTTTTTCAACTTAAGAAAAGTCTATTGCTTTATTTTCTAATTAAAGATCTGTAAATATTAATCCTGATTTATTCCCATTTAATAGCCGTTTACCACACGAAGCATCGCTCTAGGCAGAAATACGTGTTTTCTTCTAAACTTAAGTTATATTGCTCATTATGCAACTTTTTGAAAAAAATTATCACAAAACTAAGATTATAGTGTATACTAATACTAATATGAATAAAGTGGAGGTATGGAATGTCTACATTTGGAACCCGTTTAAAACGGCTGCGTATTAATATGGATATGACCCAACAAGACTTTGCTGAACAGTTCAATCTGAACAAAAGTTCAATTTCTAAATATGAAAAAGATAAAAACCTGCCGGAAAACCAGCTATTGCTGGAAATTGCCGACTACTTTAATGTTTCGGTTGATTATCTGCTCTGCCGAACCAATAATCCCACTTCGCTTAATGATGCCAAACTCAAAGAAGAAGGTAGCCTCAAAACCCATGAGCAGTTAAAGCAGGAGCTGGAAATGAAAGATCTTTTGGGTCTTTTCGGCTATGCCATGGTCAGCGAGGAAGCCAAACGAGAAATTCTTGACTTTATCAATTTCAAACATGATGTGCTGCTGCAGCAGTATAAAAAAGAATCCTAAACCGGCTGATAGCCGGTTTTTTTATTGAAGAGTCTCCAATTCTGCCAGCCACATTTGAAACTGGGCATCCGAAGGCATTCGCCAGTCGCCCCGAGGCGAAAAAGAAACCGAACCCACCTTGGGGCCGTCGGGCAGGCAATTTCTTTTAAACTGCTGGGTAAAAAAACGCCGATAATAGCTTTTGAGCCATTTTAAAATCTCAGGCTTTTCGTAAAGGCCGGCAAAGGCATTTAATGCCAGCATATAGATTTTTCTGGGCGAAGCGCCCTGTCTGACCATATGATAGATAAAAAAGTCATGCAGCTCATAGGGCCCAACCGTTTCTTCCGTTTTCTGCTGAATTTGACCATTTTCGTCCGGCGGCAAAAGTTCCGGTGAAACCGGAGTATCCAAAACATCATAAAGAATGCCCCGAATTTCTTCATCCTTTTCATGATCGGCCACCCATTTAACCAGATATCGAATCAGAGTTTTGGGAATGCTGCCATTAACACCATACATGGACATATGGTCACCGTTATAAGTTGCCCAGCCAAGCGCCAGCTCTGATAAATCACCGGTACCAATCACCAAGCCATTTAATTTATTGGCAAGATCCATCAAGATCTGAGTTCGTTCCCTGGCCTGAACATTTTCGTAGGTCACATCGTGGACTGCCATTGAATGACCGATATCGGCAAAGTGTTTTTGACAGGCTTCGACTATCGATATTTCGTGAAAAGTTGCGCCAATTCCCTTTATCAATGCTACGGCATTGTCATAGGTGCGGTCAGTGGTGCCAAAGCCTGGCATGGTGACCGCGTGAATACTGTCGCGGGGAATCTCAAAGCGATCACAAACACTGGCACAGACCAACAAGGCCATGGTGGAATCCAAACCGCCGGAGATACCCACCACCATCCGGGGGTCGCCAATATGTTTTATCCGACTGCCCAGTCCCATGGTTTGAATGTTAAAGATTTCCTCACAACGTTCACTGCGCCTTGTTTCATCCCCCGGCACGAAGGGAAAGGGATTAACTTTTCTGCTAAGAGTCTCAGCCGGACGCGTGTCAAAAATTATTTTCTGATAGTTTTTTTCTTTTAACAGCGCCTTACAATCGCCATACCCCTGCAGCATCTGACGATCATGAATCAGTGATTCAGTATCTATATCCGTGACTAATAGCTGGTCCCCCTGATTAAATTTAGGCAATTCCTCAAGCAAAAGGCCTTTTTCGGCAATCAGAGCATGACCACCAAAAACCAGATCCGAAGTCGATTCGCCAAATCCTGATGAGGCGTATAAATAACCGCAGTTTAAACGGCCAGACTGGGAACGTATCAGCTCACGCCGATAGTCACTCTTGCCGACAATCTCATTGCTGGCAGATGGATTTAGTATCATGGTCGCACCCGCGAGGGCGTGAAATGATCCTGGTGGAACCGGCACCCACAGATCTTCACAGATTTCAATAGCCAGGACACAGTCTTTTACTGATTGATGTTTAAATAAAAGCTCAGTCCCAATCGGCACCTGCTGGTTTAGCAATTCAATCTCTGTGCTTTTTAAGCTTGTTGCTGACTGGAACCAACGCTTTTCATAAAATTCCTGCTGATTGGGGATATAGGTTTTGGGCACAAACCCCAAAATTTTCCCGTCATTAATAACTGCCGCAACATTATAAAGGCAACCGTCAACGGCTAGCGGCATCCCAATCACCAAGAGCATTTTTATTCCTCGACTCCAGTCAATGATCTGTCCCAGGGCATCCACCGCGTTTTGTTGCAGTGATCTCTGGAAAAAAAGATCGCCGCAGGTATAGCCGGTAATGGCAAGCTCTGGAAATAGCAGAACCTCCACCCCTTTTTCATAGGCCGTCTTTGACAAAGCGATAATCCCCTGACTGTTTTTCTGACACTCAGCCAGCTGTAAACGGGGAACCGCACAAGCGACACGTACCATCCCAAATTCATGCATTTATTTCACCTAATATTATATATTTTCACTTTCTTATTTTCTTCATAATTAGCAGCCATTAATTGATTAAAAATAGTTTTCCACAATATAACCAGTTTCCACAATCATCTTATGCACAGCTTAATGCCAGAATCTACTTTTTAAATTTGCGGGTTTTTAGCCATTCTTTCCACTTTTCCACAACCTTATCCACATTATCGCGGTTTGTCCACTGTTTTTTCCACTAAACTCTCAGTGAAATTGTCAATAACTAAAACTTATCCACAATTCCCTGACATCTAAATCTGGTATTTATTCTCAAAAAAAATCAAGATCCGGGATCTCGATTTTTTCCAACACCATTTATTTAACAGCTAAAGCTGCTTTCACAAAACTTTTAAAAAGTGGATGAGGTTTATTTGGGCGGGATTTAAATTCCGGATGCGCCTGTGTTGCTAGAAACCAGGGATGATTCGGTAGTTCAATCATTTCCACCAATACCCGATCCGGTGACATCCCGGAAAAGACCAGGCCTTTTTCTTTTAAAATATCCAAGTACTCGTCATTTACCTCATACCGATGACGGTGGCGTTCTTCTATCTGACTTTCGCCGTATGCTTCCCGGGCTTTCGACCCTTCAGCCAACTCGCAGGGATAAAGGCCTAAACGCATGGTACCACCCATATCAATTACTTTTTTCTGTTCTTCCATTAAATTGATCACCGGATAAGGTGTTTCCGGATCCAGCTCAATGCTGTGAGCGCCAGTCAGACCGGCCACATTTCTGGCAAATTCAATCACCGCCAGTTGCAGTCCCAAGCAAAGTCCCAGAAAAGGAACGTTATGTTCCCGGGCATACTGAATTGCATGAATTTTTCCTTCCACCCCGCGGTGACCAAAGCCACCGGGGACGATAATGGCGTTAATATCTTTAAAAATCCGCTCAACATTTTCATCATTGATATCTTCCGAATGAATCCACTTGATCACAACTTCAGCGTTATTGGCAATTCCGCCGTGTCGCAGGGCTTCAGCAACGGACAGGTAGGCATCATGCAGTTCCACGTATTTACCGACTAAACCAATGGTCACCTTATTTTCCAGATTCTTGGCCCGTTTAACCAGATCTTTCCACTCGGTTAAATCCGGTTCCGCGCACTTGATATGCATTTTATCGCAAACCAGCTGTGCCAAACCTTCTTTTTCCAGCATCAGTGGCACTTCGTATAGCTCACTGGCATCCATATTGGTGACAACAGCGTTTTTATCCACATTACAGAATAAGGAAATTTTCGATTTCAGGCTTTCATCTACTTCTTTTTCTGAACGCAATACAATCACATCCGGCTGAATTCCGATACTTCGCAGTTCTTTAACCGAATGCTGGGTCGGTTTGGTCTTTAATTCCCCCGCCTTGCCCAAAAATGGCAGCAGAGTTACATGGATATATAAAACATTTTCAGCTCCCAAATCGCCCTTAAACTGACGAATGGCTTCAAGATAAGGCAGACTTTCAATATCACCGACAGTTCCACCGATTTCGGTAATGACCACATCCGGCTGACTGTGTTCCGAAACTCTTAAGATCCCCTGTTTGATTTCGTCAGTAATATGGGGGATGACCTGAACAGTCCCTCCCAGATAATCACCTTTTCGTTCTTTGGAAATAACATTCCAGTAGACTTTACCAGTGGTCACATTGCTGAAACGAGAAAGATTTTCATCGGTGAAACGCTCATAGTGTCCCAGATCCAGATCTGTTTCTGCGCCGTCGTCGGTCACAAAAACCTCCCCATGCTGATAGGGACTCATGGTACCCGGATCGAAATTCAAATAAGGATCAAATTTCTGAATCGATACTTTTAACCCTCGGGCCTTGAGCAGCCGCCCCAGCGATGCACTGGTAATCCCTTTACCCAATGAAGAAACCACACCACCGGTGACGAAAATATACTTTGTCTGCATTAACAACTTCTCCTTTTTTCATTATCCATACCGATTAATCGGCATCAAGAAACAAGACCGCTAAACAGCGGCCGTATAATTATAAATTAAAAATAAAAAATCACCGCAAAAATGAGTTTTTTTTTTGCAGTGACGCAACACACTATATATTTTACCGCTTTTTGAAAAAAATACAATCACTTTTTGATCAAGTCTTAATTTTTTTTTGCAGCACTTAATAATCTTTCCTAAAGAAGATACAAGAGCACACACAAAAAATGGCAGCAGGAACCCAATATCACAAAAATATGAAAGAGCTCATGAAAACCGAAAGACTTAGAAAAGTTGGGCTTCTTCAGGGCATAAATAACGCCCCCAACAGTATACATGATGCCACCGGCAACCAGTAGAAAAAAGCCATTGGGTGGCAAAGCCTGATGCAGGGGCTTAATGACAAAAATGGCAAACCAGCCCAAAAAAATATATAGGGCTGTCCCGATCCATCGAGGCATAAAGACCCACTTGACTTTTAAAACAATGCCAATCAAAGCCACTGACCAAACAGCGATCATCATCGCAATCCGACTAGTGCCGCTCAGACAGAGCAAGCAAAAGGGTGTGTAAGTGCCAGCAATCAGGATAAAGATCATGGCATGATCCAGTTTTTTTAATTTAACGATTTCTTCTTTACCCGCCTGCTTCGCATGATAGCGAAAACTGGCCAAATAAAGCGCGCAAAGGCCAGTGCCAAAAGCGATAATTGAAATAACGGTTTGCAGATTCACATCACGACGCACCGTAACCATCACCAGCATCAGAATAATGCCAATCACCGATAAAATCAGACCGGTTAAATGGGTAATGGCATTTACAGGTTCCCTTAAAGTCTTCATTGCATCTCCTACATTAAAATAAATCGTTTTGCAAAATTTCCCGATCAATGGTGATAGCAGAGTATCTGACCATTCCAAAATTTTTATCAGCAACCTTCAAATTACGTCCAGTCCTCCAATAAGGCTTTTTATTCCTTGGTTGATCCTATTAAAAATCCATAAAATCAGACTGAGTCGTCACCCGCCCGGGATCAATGATTAAAAACTGCTGATCCCAGTCGCCTGTAAGCAACTTTTCGATTGGAGTGATCGATCCCTGATCAACCACCACTTCAAGATCAAGCATCTGGCCAATTTCTTTTGTTTTCTCTAACCAATCATCCACATTATAGGCGCCAGTGTCAATTAACATCAGCTCTTTATAATTGTGATAGAGCATCTCATAAATCATTTTGGCTCGTTCTTCCCCGTATTTTTCAACATGATGCTGGTATTCGGCATCTAAAGATTTTTCACTTCGCAGCCAGCCCGAGGTCAGAAAGTAAGTCCGAGTGCGTATCCGATCCAAATTTTCCTTATTGCTTAAAACCAGACCGATACAGTCCTCAAATTTGGGGATAATCAATTGTGCCTTCTCACTTTTTAAACCAAGCAATCCATTGCCGCAATTACCATAAACCAGCAGCAGTTGGTCATAATCTTCTTCCACTGCGTCAATCTGTTCCTGCAGGGCTGTGCGCAAGCGCTCTGGTGAATCGTGGAGCAGGTTGGACATCCAGACAGTCTCAATTTCCTGTCCGGTATTCTTTATTGCCAGCTCAACCTCGTCTTTTAAAGTTTCACAGGCAATCAATAATCGTTTCATTTCTTTCTCCTACAAAATAATTAGAGTAAAATTATTTACCATATTCTTTAAGTATAACCCGCATCGACTGATTTTTAAAGCAATATTGTGCAAAAATTCTTATTAACTTCTTTTTCCCCCTGCCTGCGACTGTGATATAATATGCTTATTATTTTACTGCTGCTTAGGTCGACAAGATGGCCTAAAATACTTTTTCTCAGGAGAATAAAATGGATAAGAATGCCTTTCGAAAAGAAACCCTGGATCGCCGTAAAGAAATCTACTGCACCAACACTGATGCAATGGTAGTCGACAATTTTTTAAAAAGTGATCTTTATAAAGCGGCCAACTGGATCATGGTCTATGTCAGTTTTGGCACCGAAATAAATACCCACAAACTGATTGAAGAAGCCCTCAAAGATGGCAAACACGTGGTCGCGCCCATCTGCAACGCCTGCGATCATACCCTGACCCTGTCGGAAATAAAAAACTTCCCGGACGATCTACAGGAAGGCCATTACGGCATCCTGGAAATGAAACCCGACCGCATCCGGGTGGTTGATCCCCATCAGCTTGATCTGGTGATGGTGCCCGGCTGTGCATTCACCCCAGACGGCAACCGGATGGGATTTGGCGGCGGCTATTATGACCGCTTTCTGGAAACCATCAGCCCCGACTGTAAAACCGTCGCCCTAGTTCGTGATGATTTTGTCTTCGATGAAATCCCCATGGATCCCCATGATAAAAGCGTCGATTATATGGTCACCGAATCCTGTTTTAATGATTGTTGTTCTGTCCCGGAGGTATAAATGAACGTCACCGAAGCCATTTCCTATATCGAATCGACCCATAAGTTTGGCACCCGCCTGGGGCTTGAAAGCATGACTAAGCTGCTTGCCGCCATGGATAATCCGCAAAAAAAATTAAAATTCATCCACATCGCCGGCACCAATGGCAAAGGGTCTACCTCGACCATGACAGCTACTATTTTAAAGGAGGCCGGATATAAAACAGGGCTTTTTACATCGCCCTTTCTGGAAAAGTTTAACGAACGCATTCAAATCAATAACACCCCGATAGATGATGCAGGACTCATCTCGGCCACTGAGTTCGTCAAAGAAAGAATCGAAATATTGCTTGCCCAAGGGGAACCCCACCCGACCGAATTTGAAATGGTTACGGCGGTGGGGCTCCAGTATTTCTATCAGGAACAAGTTGATCTGGTGGTTCTGGAAGTAGGTATGGGCGGCCGTCTGGATGCCACTAATATCATCGATAACCCCTTAGTTGTCGTCATCATGAATATCAGTATGGATCACACCGATTATCTGGGTAATACCCTGGCCGAGATTGCCTTTGAAAAGGCTTCCATCATTAAAGATAATTCTGATGTGGTGGTCTATCCCCAGGAGCCGGAAGCGCTAAAAGCCATTGAAGATTTCGCGGGCAGTAAAAATGCCCAAGTGGTTTATGTTGATCCGGCAGATATCGAAATTATCGACCATCACACCGCTTTTCAAACCTTAAACTACTTGGGAGATCGCTTAAAGCTTAATCATTTTGACTTAAAACTTTTAGGCAGCCATCAGTCCCTTAATTGTCTAACAGCTCTTGAGGTCGTTGCGCTGTTAAAAAACAAGGGCTATGAAATCCCCGAAGAAGCTATTGTCCGAGCTTTAGCTGCGGTGGTTTTTCCCGGCCGTTTTGAAATTTTTAGCGAATCGCCAGTGATTTTAATTGATGGCGCTCATAATGCTAATGGCATCCAGGCTTTTGTCAAAAATATAGCGCTTTACTTCTCCGGCCGAAATATCAACTTGTATTTTGGTATGCTGGAGGATAAGGATATTGAAGAATCGCTGACCTATCTGGTTCCCATTGCCAAAAACATTCACACCTTAACCCCTAACAGTGACCGGGCCCTGCCGGCTCGTGAAATGGCACAACTAATCAGGAACAGCTACCAGAAAGAGGTAACCTTCCACGACACTATTAAAGAAGCGGTTGACAGCATTGATCTTTTAGACACTGATGCCGTTAATGTTTTTGTTGGTTCCCTCTATATGATTGGCGAATCCCGAACTCATATCAGAAATCGCTTGAACTTAAACAAGTAAAAGCGCCTTGCTTCTCAACGGATTTTTCATTAGTTATTTTATTACAATCGCGTATCACTTGTGACTTCTTTAATTCGCAATGATACGCTTTTTATTTCTCATTGGCCAAATTATTGAAACCAAAAATTCATTTCTGGTTCGTTATCATTATGAAGATTATTCATGATGCTCTTTCATAGCGAATTGTATTTTTGTGTAAATATAATTTATTTTACAATGTTCAAATGAAATCCGAACTTTCATGAAAGGATTCTCAATGAAACAGTCAATCAACATAACATATATTTCAAATGCCGGCGTTTTGTTAAGTATCGGTGATGTTACCTTAATGCTGGATGGTCTATGCGGATCCGATGGACAATACTACTCAGCCACGCCTAAAGCAATCGCTGCAAGAATTATCGCTTCAGAAATGCCCGAAGAAAAAATCATGGCTACACTTTATACCCATGGTCATTGTGATCATTTTTCCAAAGATTTAAACCTGGCTTTTTTAGTTTCTAATCCGAATACCGTACTGATTGCTGGTTCAGATATCAGAAATACCATCGAAGCCAATGCTATTACCAATAAAAAGGAAGTGAAAAACAAAATTTTTACTTCAAATATCAATCCTTTGATTACGTTTTCTGATCAAGATTTGGTAATTCAACCGCTTGCCACTGTTCATATGGGTAAAGAATATCGAAATGTTGAACATTTTTCCTACTATATAAGCATCAATAGTCGTAGAATTCTGTATTTAGGTGATGTGGAATTAGCTCCGGAAAATTTCAGTCACTTTGATTTTTCTCAAAATCCGGTTGATCTATTGATGGCCCCATTTCCCTATATGTCGACATTCAGAGGTCAAAATATCATTCGTGACATCATAAAGCCGAAAGAAATTGCCATCGTTCATCTGCCGCAAGCTCAAGATGATATCAATGACTGGACTAAACAAACCGTAAAAATGCTTGATCGGGCAAAACAGCCTTTCCCGCCAACAACTCTTCTAGACACCTTCGGGAAAGATTACAGCTTTTTATAGATCTAATTTAAACATTTGAAGAAGTTTCTTCTTTTGGAGCAATAATAACTGACATTGGATTAAGAAATACAAACAATCAACCCAGCCAAAGCAGTACCAACCGATACCATGATAACATTTGTACCAAATAATGCCAATGTTACACTAATCGCCGCAGCGCATAATCCAATTGAAAGAATATTTTTTTTATCACTTTAAATATTGCTCCAAATGTTGCACCTGCAGCCATTCCACCAATATTCATCAATAAGGTGATTAACCCCATCATTTGAGCAACTTTATCACCTTCATCAAGACCCATTGCCAGAACATTTGGCAGTGGTGAGATAATCCCCAGTCCAATTCCAAAGATTGCCCGTTCAATTAAAATGAGGGTCCAGCTATCAGCAAAATATGGAGCAATTCCACCAATAATAACACTAAGGGCCGGTGTTACTGTTCCTACGCCCATTGTCATAAATGCAACTGCAAATCCCGATAAACTTGAAGTTTTCTAATTCAAAGTTGTTCTCCTTTAATTATATTCTCATAGATTTTTGTTTGCAGCAAATATAACAAATGCTGCAGAAATTATTAATGTGATTTAAAAGACAATTAGCTAATCACGATGAATTTAATTAATGGCGCTAATTGCTTTTCTTCCCACAACAGTATGATCATCTTGTTAGTATAATAAAAACATTCAATATTCCTATTCCACTAATTCATCGTTTGTTTTATTGCTGATAAACAGCCTTTCCATATTTGTTCAGTTCATCCAGAACCCAAGCCATTTTTATTTTTGAATCTTCGCTGCTTCCAACGATACCACCGTCCCAGAAAATCAATCCACCATTTTTTCCATAGACATCTATGGCCTGGTGAACCGACTCTCTGACAATTTCCTCTGATGCACCGGGGAAAGCAGCATCTGAATGGCGATCCCAGCCACCGGTCAGAACTAGGCGATGGCCATGTTTTTCTTTCATTTTAAGCAGACTCTCATTCGGCTCAGGCAACTGACAGATGTCAGCACCGACTTCGATAAATTCATCAATCAGAAACTGACAGTTTCCACAGCAGTGAAATTCAGCCAAAGCGCCAATATCATGGATGGCATCGATAATCTTTTTGAAATAAGGCTTATACATAGAATCCCAAATATCTTTTGAAACAAAGGGACCGTTTGCCGCCGCCAGATCATCACCGGTAAAGACAATATCCGGCTTGATATACTTGCCCATATATTTGACAATCTCCACCAGAAAATCCGTAATGGCTGAAACAAATTCTTCCAGTTCTTCCGGTTCTTCATAGATAGCGCAAAGGCCATCGACCCAGCCAATCATATCAATTGGAATAAGAAAGATGCCATTGGTATTAAGCATAGCAATATTAACTTTATCCGGCTCACTCATGGACTTAAACCGACTGGCCATTTCTTCCCAGTCTAGAGAAGAGAGATCAGGGAATTTAACGGTTTCTCGCCATTGATCAAGAGTTTCCATAGCCCGCCAGCGCTCATCCGGCATTTTCCCGGCATCATTTTCAATCCATTTGATATTGCAAAAATCCGTCCCTGTCACCGGATCAACCTCTTCCCAGAAATCCGGCATAAAAACATTGGCTTCTTCGACAAATGATGGCACCCAGTGAGGCATTTCTCCTCGGGCAGCCATCAAGTAATTTTCTCTTTTACTGATCATATTTACTCTCATTTCTTATTTCAATCAATGAAGATTTTTTAATTGAACCGCTTTCGGCTTTCAACGTATAACGACTCTCTAGTTTTATTATTGATGGCATAATCACCTGAAAAAACCGGCTTTTCACTGATTGAATCAGCGTATTTTTCCACAAATTCCTTTCCAGTTGCTGAGGCCTTTTCTTCATCAACATCCATCGGCAACAGATGATAAGCCCCAAGCATGATCTTACCGGCATATTCATTATATAGCTCATCGAAATCATTAATTTCCTGTGGCGTCCAGGCATCAATTCCGGCTTCAATCATAGCCGGCACCAGTTTTCCACTTTTACCGCAGGAGTGCAGTTCAATAAACATTCCCAGCTCATGCGCATAATCAGCGACTTCCTTAAGATGAGGGGCGATCATTGTCCGGCAGGTATCCAATGAAAAGAAAGGGTTACGCGAGGTTCCCCAGTCATCATGGAAATAAATGACATCAACGTTAAAATCTTCTTTATAGTGTTTAATGATTTTTTATAAATTTTTGTGCATTCATTAAAGAAATCATGTACATCTTCTTCGGATTCTTCATCAATCATCGTTATCGCTGCATTTTCAAAGTCAAGCAGTGAAATCAGTCTCTCAAAAAATCCGGTGAAAATCCAGCCCTGGACTAAATTGGAACTGTTATAAGCATATTCTTTGTTGCGGTCGGCACTCTTAGCCCAATCCCAGGATTCAACATCCGGCAGAGTTATTTTGTCACGCCACTCGGAAATATCTTGAAGTGTCGGATTTCCCGGCATAACCATCGAACCCATTGCTGATGGTTCATAAATCCATTCAATCCCGAATAGGTCTTTCCCGCCCTTTGTCGAGTCGTCAACAAAATCGCCGGATTCACCACTGACAACAAAACCGCGAGCAATGGCATCAGGATAACAGGCTGGACAAAATGTTGTCAGATCATAAAAATTTGGAATCCATGATGGCGTTTCACCGCTATATAAAGCTCGGTAATTATCTTTTGGTGTGACTGGTGTCTGGTAAATTGGTGTTGGCGGAACGCCTGGAAACATACTTGGATACTCTCCGACTGGCTGTAATTCTACCTCTGAAAACTCAATTTTTTTCATTATTTAACCCTTTCGTGTAAAATTCATATTTGCAATCATTACGCATTCATTACGTTAAAAATTTTTAAACATTTCCTGACTCATGAGATCAATCTGTTTGTTGATTTCTTCATATACTCCTGGAAAATGACTCATTGGTCCACCATGGGTTATGCAGGGAATATAAAAATGTTTTCCATTCTCACGGCAGGCACGTTTAACTTCTTTTTCAATAATTTCGGGTGTCCACTCAGGAAAATCAAGCTGACCACTGTGGAGTCCACCCATAAAAGAAATCTGTCCGCCGTAGTTTTTAATCAGCTCTGGAATATTATTGGTGTTCATAACGCCCTGGAAAATGTCTATACCCATTTCAATCATTGACGGCACCAAATTGGCTGCATAAGAATCACTGTGGTGAACGATCAGTTCCACACCCTTGTCCTTATAGTAACCATATATTTTTTTATAAGCAGGTACTAGAAACTCATCAAACATTTCTGGCGATAAAAACGATGAAATCTGACTTCCCCAGTCATCATGATGAAATAGCGCACTCGGGTGAAGGTGACTGATCAGTTGTTCGGCCAGTTCAAGTTCAAATTCAGTGATATACTCAATCAATTCATGCATGGCTTCCGGCTCTTCGTAAAAGGCCATTAAAGCGTTTTCCATTTTCATTAAATGATGGGTCATTTCAAAAACACCTGGTGCATACATAGCTGTAACAAACTCATCACCACGATCGATTTCTTTTGCATGTGCTATTGCGGGAGCCCATGATTCATCATCAGTTGGTATGGAGGGTTTTTTGACATATTTTTTCCATTCTGTAATGTCTTTAATCACAACATGTTCATCATCATGAACAGGGAAACCACCAATCTGGCCTTCCATAAAATTCCAGGTGATTCCCCAGAGATCTTTACTGATCGGACCCGGTACCATGGGAATTCCCCGCATTGAAAACGCCACTTCCGTGATCATATTTAAAAACTCATACTGCTTAACAAAGCGGTCAGGCGTTCCTCCTTTAATCGTTTCCAATAAGTTTTCTTTTTTACTTAACATAACTTTCTCCTTAAGAATTATTTCTGTATTACATTCCAAATAGAGCATAAAATTATATGTTCACAGTTTCTATTTTAGCCAAAAGGTTCATCCGTCATAAAGTGTGTTAACCATGTTCCGATAATTTTGAACAATTGGACTTTCCTCAATCATCAGAATTGGAAACTGTACATGTTCAGTTTTTTTATATTATAGCTATTTACGAATTTTTTGTCAATGCATTTTAAACACGTTTAATCTTTGCACATAAAAATAACCCGATTTTCAAATAGAAAATCAGGTTATTTTTTTATGATTTTACTTTTTCAATCGTTTCATTTAACAATGCGATAACAGCTGTCTTATCAGGTGTTCTAAAAATTGTATCTCGTAGGTTAGTAGCATGGGACATACCTTTTATATAGGCGGCTAGATGCTTACGCATTTCTCTAATACCAGCCTCCTCATCTTTTAAACAGCTCAAGCGTTCTATATGCTCAAGAGCCGCCTTTAAACGTTCTTCAGGCGTAGGAGCCATCAATTCCTGGCCAGTTTTTAAAAAGTGAGAAACTTCCCTAAAAATAAAAGGATTACCAATGGCAGCACGGCCAATCATCAGGCCATCAACCCCTGTCTGTTCAAGAGCCTTTTGAGCTGTCGGACCAGAACTGATATCACCATTTAAAACCACTGGTATTTTTATTTTCTTTTTAACCTGACCAATAATCTCCCAGTTTGCCTGTCCTGAATAATAAGCTTCTCTGGTTCGGCCATGAATAAACAGGACATCCGCCCCAGCCGCTTCAATACCCTGAGCCAGCTCTAAAATATTAATACTGCCATCATCCCACCCAATCCGAGTTTTAACTGTTACCGGTTTCTGAGAATTTTTCACCAAAGCAGCGACTACCTCATAAAGAAGGTCGGGATTTTTTAAAAGCGCTGAACCTTCACCGTTTTTGGTGATTTTAGGGGCCGGACAACCGGCGTTGAAATCAAGAAAATCAAAACTGGTGGGGTTTAGATATTCTTTTGTGACAAAGCCCAGAATTTCCGGATCAGAGCCAAAGATCTGTAAACCGACCGGAGCTTCTAAAGGGTCAGTAACCATCAGATCCGCCGTCTTATAGTCTTTGTAGTAAAGGCCTTTAGCACTGATCATTTCAGTCACTACCGCATCCGCGCCAAAAGACTTGACCATGATTCGATAAGGCAGATTGGTATAGCCAGCCATGGGACCCAGAAAAAGTGGCACCCCATTGCCGGCAAAAAGTTTACGCAGTGACTCTTTATTTTTTCCTGTTTTTGTCATAAATAATTTTAAGTCCTTTAAGTGAGAGCTGGGGATCATAGACATTGATCAGTTCTGTTTCCTGATAAAACATCCGCCCATAACCACCAGTGGCAATAATTTTCATATCTACTACACCGGTTTCCTTCATCATCTGCTTGATAATATATTCTACCTGTCCAATATAACCATAAACCAGACCTGCCTGCATAGAAGTGACTGTATCCTTGGCCAGAATCTTGTCCGGCTTTTTAATTTCGATATTCGGCAGCTTAGCCGCACTGTTCCACAAAGCATCGATCGAAATCTGAATGCCGGGAGTTGTGACTGCGGCGATAAACTTCCCCTCGTGATCCACATAGTCAAAGGTCGTCGCAGTCCCAAAATCAATCACGATAACGGGACCACCATATAATTTATAAGCTGCCACAGCATCTACAATCCGATCTGCCCCCAATTCAGATGGGTCAGAGGTATGAATTGGCATCCCGGTCTTAATTCCCGGTCCCACAACTAATGGATTAATACCCAAATATTTTTTTATCCCATTATTCAGGGAGTACATTATGTTAGGCACCACCGAAGCGATGATCACATCCTCGATTTTTTCCATACTGATTCCGGCCGATTCAAAGAAACCTTTAATCAAAACACCGTACTCATCAGAGGTTCTTGGGGTTTTCGTTACGAAACGCCAGGAATTCAGCATAATATCACCATCCATTACCGCCAGTTCGGTATTAGTATTACCTACATCAATTACCAGTATCATGACTTTCTCCTAGTTAAGCTTTTCATTGACCTTTGCAAGAAAGCGGTCAATAGAGATTTTTACACGCTGATGGCTTGCCCGACCAATTTTTTCCAGATTATCAAAGGCTTCGATCTCAAATGTATAAAGTCGTTTTTCGGTTTCTGTCAAAGTCGCCACAACTCTAACTTGACCACCCACCGCCGTAGCCGCCAGATGATTGATTGCCATATTAGTGCCTACAGTTGTTTCGCCGTCTGCCATCTGACTTTCAATCCCCTCATAGGCCACATTTTCCATCCAGGCTACCAGCCGTGGAGTCGCCAACACTTCAAGACCGCCACTGGTTAATGAAAGAGCGGTATCCTCTTTCGTTACTGTAAAAGATTTTTCAAATATCAATTCCATTTTTCCTCCACATAAAAGAAGCCGTTATCGACTAACGGCTCTGTATATCTTATTTTATTCGTCAATATCGGTCACTGCGTCAGCAACTTCAACGACTTCCGCTTCCTCAATGGGTCTTCCTTCAAAAAGCGCTTTAAATTCTTCACCTGTGACGGTTTTATCTTTTAACAGGCGTTGGGCAATTTCTTCCAGTTTATCCCGTTGTTCGAGAAGAATATTGCAAGCCCGTTGAAAAGCGTTTTCCACGATATTGCGGATTTCCTTATCAATCACTGCAGCTACTTCTTCACTGTAATTTCGCGACCGGCTGATATCACGGCCGAGAAAAACTTCGCCACTATCGGAGTGACCAAAGGTCATAGGACCCAGATGTTCGCTCATACCCCATTCGGTAACCATGCTGCGGGCCATTTTAGTAGCTCGTTCAATATCATTGCTGGCACCAGTACAAATGTCATCAAGGGCAATTTTTTCTGCCGCCCGGCCACCCAGAAGGCCGCAAATGTTTTCTAACAGCTTAGTTTTACTCATATGCTGACGGTCATCATCCGGCAAAGAAAGGGTATAACCCGCGGCCATTCCGCGAGGGACAATAGAAATTTCATGCACTGTATCACACTGGGGCAAAAGATGTAAAACAATGGCATGTCCCGCTTCATGATAGGCGGTAATAATCAGATCATCCTCGTTAATAACCTTGCTTTTCTTTTCTGGTCCGGCAATAACCCGTTTAATAGCTTCTTCAAGTTCCATCATCGTAATAATTTTCTTTTGATTACGAGCTGACAGTAGGGCCGCTTCGTTCATCAGGTTTTCCAGATCGGCACCAGTGAATCCTGGTGTGCCTTTGGCAATCACCTGCAGGTCCACATCCTCGCCTAATGGTTTATCCTTTTTATGAACATTGAGAATTTCCTCCCGGCCTTTTACGTCCGGCACTCCAACCGTCACCTGACGGTCAAATCGTCCCGGTCTTAAAAGCGCTGGGTCAAGGATATCCGGGCGGTTTGTGGCGGCAATAATGATAATGCCTTCGTTGATACCAAAACCATCCATTTCAACCAGCAATTGATTTAAAGTCTGCTCTCTTTCATCATGACCACCGCCTAGACCGGCGCCACGATGACGGCCGACTGCGTCGATTTCATCAATAAAAAGAATACAGGGGGCATTTTTCTTGGCAGTCTCAAAAAGGTCTCGCACACGGGAGGCTCCAACCCCAACAAACATTTCCACAAAATCCGAACCGGAAATGGTGAAAAACGGTACTGCCGCTTCACCAGCTACTGCTCGGGCAAGCAGGGTTTTACCAGTTCCCGGAGGGCCCACAAGCAGCACCCCTTTAGGAATTCGAGCGCCCAACTTACGATAGCGGTCAGGGGACTTGAGGAAATCCACAATTTCTTCCAGTTCTTCTTTTTCCTCATCGGCACCAGCCACGTTTTTAAAGGTGACCTTGTTTTCACCCTCTACATGGAGTTTTGCCCGACTTTTACCAAAGGACATGACTTTTCCGCCGCCGCCACCGGACTGCTGGGAAAAGACCATAAAAAAGACCACCATCAGGATAATAATCACCACTGATGGGATTAAAGAAATCCACCAGGAATCCTGTTGCTCAGTGATTGTAACCTGTAAATCATTCTCCAGGATATAAGGCGCAACCTGTTCGTCGATGACATATTGGGGAACAATGGATTCAAACTGTTCACCACTTTTTAAAACCCCGGTTACTTTGGCGTTATTAATTTCAATTTCCTGAACCTGGTTGTTTTCCAGTTCATTTACAAGATCACTGTAGATAATTGTCGTCACTTCATCCTGAACCGGATTTAAGAAAGTCACCGCAACTACAATAATCAGCAAGATCACCATATAAAAACCAATCATCTTAAGATATTTATTCAAAATCTATCTCTCCTTTCGCCATTTATTCATATACTTCTTTTTTTAGAATGCCAATATAGGGCAGATTACGATACTTTTGAGCAAAGTCCAGGCCGTATCCCACGACAAATTCATTGGGGATTTCAAAGCCGATATAATCAGCTGTTACCTGTTGTTCCCGTCGATCATGCTTGTTTAAAAGAGAACAGACTTTTACATCTCTGGCTCCCATCGTTTCAAAACTTTCCATCAGAAACTTTAGGGTGTTGCCAGTATCGATAATATCTTCAACCAACAAAATATAGCGATCTTTTACATCCATTGAAATATCAGCTTTAAGCTGTACATTTCCAGAACTTCTAACCTCATTGCCATAACTGGATGCCTTTAAAAAATCAATTTCCATTGGCACATCCATAACCCGGATCAGATCAGCCATAAAAATTGCACTCCCTTTAAGAACGCCAATCAACAAAGGATTCTTATCCTGATAAACCTTTGTCAACTCCTGACCCATTTCACTGATCCGCTTTTTCAAAGCAGCTTCGTCCACCAAAACTTCCTGAATATCGGCTCTCACTCTTTTCTCCTAACATAACGTAATTTTTATACGGATTGCATTTTTAGTCCGCTCATCGGCCAGCAATCGACCATTAACAGCGTATCCCACAACCCAGACGATCTCATTCCCCATGGCCAGCAGCGGAATTTGATCCCGCTTTTGCCTGATTATTTTTTTATCGATAAAATATTTCTTTAGCGATTTTTTTTCCTTCATTCCGACTGGATAAAAAAAATCGCCAGTTTCCCGAATTCTTATAAAAAGGGGAGCATTTATTTTATCATAGTCAAAAACTTTTTCAGTATGATTTTTTAGATCTTTTATAAGAAAGTCTTTTTTCTTTTCTTTCCACTGCATTTCAGGCAAAATCTCAGATTCGATAATCAGATGATAAGAAGAAAGAATATAGGTTTTATCAGGACGGATGGTTTTGGGATAAAGTGTTTTCTCTTCCTTTTGTGCCGCCATTTCGATACTGATCGACTGATAGCGGCGAACTCCTCTGACCCCTAAAGGAAAGTGGACTTCCCCTGTTGTTTTGTCGCCCTTAATTAAACGCTCAAAGGCAATGATATGATTGTACTCAATTTCCTTTAAACTACCCTTAAAAAGAGCGATCGCACGGCGCAACAATGCTTGTCTGACAATCTTTTTTTCCTCAAGCCAAAGTTTTCGCTTAATCAAAACCCGATCCTGCTCTTTTTTGATAATCGTATCTTCAATGCGCGACAGATAATCCTCCAGAAAATCCTCGTAGTCGTTGGCAATTTGCGCGAACTCGCAAAAATGCGTCTGAGCCTGAGGGTTTATCGAAAGAATCATCGGCATAAGTTCCAGCCTAATTTTATTTCGCGTATAGACATTGGAAAAATTACTTTGATCGGTACAGTAAGTGAGACCCTTGACCCTACAGTAATCAAGAATCTCCTGTCTGGACACTGACAAAAATGGGCGAATCACCGTCCGGTTCGAGCGAATGCCAGAAATTCCTTTGATGCCAGTTCCTCGAATCAAACGCATCAGGATGGTTTCTGCCTGATCATCCAGATGGTGCCCCAGGGCAATCCGGTTATAGCTCTCTTCCTGACATACTTTTTCAAAAAATGCGTAACGTGCCTGACGGCCGGCTTCTTCGACAGAAATTTTATGGTCTGAGGCAATTTCCCCCACATCTATGCGAACTGAGAAAAAAGGAATTTTATACATTTCACAAAAATCCCGAACCACTTCTTCATCGCGATTCGCCGCTTCTCCCCGCAGGCAGTGATTGAGATGGGCAACTGCCACATTTATTTTTAGAGCCTTTTTATAATGGTCCAAAAAATGCAATAAGGCCAGCGAGTCGGCTCCACCGGAAACTCCGATAAGCACATGATCGCCAGCCGTGATCAGGTCATTTTCATGGATGTAATGAAGTACTTTTTTTTCCATTGACTCTCCAACTATTTAAAACATGGTAAAAAAATGGTGGTCGCAACAGGGCTCGAACCTGTGACCCTCTGCTTGTAAGGCAGATGCTCTCCCAGCTGAGCTATGCGACCACAAAATAGAAATATTAAACTGGTGACCCCTAGGAGAATCGAACTCCTGTTACCGCCGTGAAAGGGCGGTGTCTTAACCGCTTGACCAAGGGGCCATTGAAAAGCTGTTATAATAAATTTTATGGTAGCGGCGAACGGAGTCGAACCGCTGACACTACGGGTATGAACCGTATGCTCTAGCCAACTGAGCTACGCCGCCATAAAAAGAATTTGTTTGGTTGCGGGAGCAGGATTTGAACCTACGACCTCCGGGTTATGAGCCCGACGAGCTACCAAGCTGCTCCATCCCGCGTCATTAAATTTTAAGTGGTGCCGAAGATCGGAATCGAACCGATACGATCTGTTAAAATCGCAGGATTTTAAGTCCTGTGCGTCTGCCAGTTCCGCCACTCCGGCACTTCTCTGTTTCCTCTTGTTCAAGGGACAAGTGTTATTATACTAGCTTTAAAAACCAAAGTCAAGCTATTTTCTATCTTTTTTTATTTTTTATCAATAAAATGTTTAAAAGCCGCACCCTCCAGGTTGTCATAATCGCAAACTGTGAAAGAAAACTGCCCGGTAACGCGAAGGATATTATGGAGAATCATCGCTCCTGCCAGAATAATATCTGCCCGTTTAGCTTCCAGGCCGGCAATTTTCTGACGCTGAGCAATCGTTTTTTGGGAGAGTTCATCAATGATCCCTTCCAGCTCCAGACGGGTAATGAGACTCTGATGGACTTTCTCGCTGTCATAAATATCCAATTTTTGCCGGATCGTTGACAGACTGGTCGCAGTCCCGCCAATGCCCACCAGCTTAAAGGATCCTGTCGGAATAATGCTTGTTACCTTATCCTGCAGTTCCTGGCTGATTTTAGAGTTTAACGCGTTCATTTGTGCTCTGGTTGGCGGATCATCATGCAGAAAGCTTTCCGTCCCCCGCACGCAGCCCATATTCAGGCTCATCATCTGCTCAATCTGATTCTTTTCACCCAGAATAAACTCGGTGCTGCCGCCGCCAATATCAAATACCAGCACTTTTTCATCAAAGCATTGAGAAACCCCCATAAATCCCAGCTGAGCCTCTTCTTCGCCTCCAATGACAGCCACATCAAGACCCAGTCGCTGTTTTACGCTTTCCTGGTACTCGGACGTATTACTGGCATCACGCATGGCACTGGTGCCAAAAATATAAAATTCTTCCACCTCGTAATCAGCGGCAATCTTCAAAAACTCTTCCAGGGCTTCAGTATTTCGTTTCATGGCATCCGGATGAAGCAGTTTAGTTTCATTAACCCCTTGTCCCATGCGGGTATATCGTACAGATTTATTAATTCTTACCAATTCTCCCTGATCTTCTCTAAAAATCAGCATCCGGGTGGAATTTGTCCCAATATCCATCACTGCACAGGGTTTATTTTTCTGACTCAATATTTCATCCAATCGATTCACCATCGCTTTCTATCGTTTGCTCATCAATCACCGGGATGACAATCGTTTCATCCGAGTAGTAAAGACCAAGGTATTTTCTGGCGATATACTCCACATAACTTTTGCTGCCCATCTGCTCTACCTGCTCATCCAGCTGATTGCTTCTGACTTCCTCATCTTCAATCCCCTGAAGGATTTCTGTCTTCTGTTTTTCAAGCTTATAAATGGTCAGGGCGTTTGCGCCATACATATAAATAACCAGACCAATAAAAAATACAATCGCCGCCGCAATCAGCATTCTTCTTTGCAGCTGTTTCCTCTGTATGCTGTTCATTGCTGCCCTCCCCTTCAAATTCTTAAGCCTATTATTAACGCCAGTCTTTCAACGATTTGTACCTGTCCAAAGCTGTTAGAGCTCCTTGTACATCGTTGCCGCCATCTCTTTAGGCGCGTGTTCCAGAAGTTCCAGCACTTCCACCTGCTGTTCCCGTTCGCCAAAACGAATGGCAATAATATCGCCAACACTAACGCGATCACCAGCTTTTGCCACTTTTCCATTAATGGAAATACGACCGCCATCACAGGCTTCCTTTCCCACCGTTCGTCTTTTGATGATCCGAGCATTTTTTAAAAATTTATCGATTCTCATTCTATCACCTATTTATTAAATATTTCCGTAAAAATTAATCCCGACTGCGACTAAGTTAAACAAATTTCTGGCCAGTCGCGATTGAATTCTTGAACGGCAATTTTTTGAATCCCACAGGGAGTAGACACTTTGCAATACAAATAGCATTTTGCTTGATCCCTGATAAAACAGTTGCCCGCCAGACAATCTTACCGAGCTTATTTTTGTGCATATGAAAAGCCAGAGCTGCGCTCTGGCTTCAGGTTTTTTCCTAATTATTTACTTCATCCTTAAAGCCTTTGCCCGCTTTAAAACCTGGGGCTTTTGAAGCAGCAATTTCAATTGGCTCTTTTGTTCTCGGGTTTAAGCCGGTACGGGCTGCCCGTTCTCTGACTTCAAAGGTTCCGAATCCAACCAGTGAAACCTTGTCTCCATTTTTCAAGGTTTCCACAACTGTATCCATGAACGCTCCTAGTGCCTTCTCCGAATCTTTCTTCGATAGACCTGATTTTTCTGCCATCTGGGCAATTAATTCTGATTTGTTCATTTTTTCCTCCATCTAATTGTTCCAGTATTCTATGTGTAATATTATAAGCATGAGTGACCCTTAATTACAAGCCTTTTTTGCTTTTTTACGTTATTTATCGCTAAATTTGCGTTTTTGACAGAGTCCAGAGCCGATTCATCGTCTCAAAATTACAGTTTTTGAACGTTTTTTCCTCTTGACTCGCCAATTTTTCCATTATAATGAAACGAGCAACAAACTTTTTCGTTGCTTCTCGCAAAGCAAGTTCTGAATTGATATTGTAAAGTCTGGCCACATTGACCACCGAAAAAAGGAGGTCACCCAATTCTTCTTCCATGTTCGAAACATCTTTTTCTTCCACCGCAGCAACAAATTCGGCAATTTCTTCGGTCAGCTTTTCCAGGGCATCAACCGGCTGCTGCCAGTCAAAACCAGCCTTAGCTGCTTTTTTTTGAATCTTCTGCGCCTGCATCAGGGCGGGAAAGGAGTCCGGTACTTTTTTAAAGCCCTCTGACACTTCATGCACTAAATCCGCCTGTTCCTGATCTAGTCCCTTTTCGACCCGTTTAATGGCTTCCCAATTCAGTTCCACATCGCCCGCGGTAATCTCTTCAGGGGTTAAAAAGACATGAGGATGCCTTCTAATCATTTTTTCGTTGATTCCTGCCAAAACCTCGTGAATGCTAAACTGTCCGTTTTTATCGCCCAATATCGCGTGAAAAACAATCTGAAAAAACACGTCGCCCAATTCTTCAGCCAGATTTTCACTATCATTTAAATCGATGGCGTCCAGAACCTCATAGGCCTCCTCAATCAGATAGGGTTTTAAAGTCTGAGCTGTCTGTTTCCGATCCCATGGACAGCCATCTTCACCCAGAAGCCTTTCCACAATTTCAAAAGTACCAATAAATCCGGTGTTTTTTTCAGCCGGAACAAAGAGACTGGTTAGATGATTGATCTCTTCAATCCGATCCAGTTCATATAAAGGAATAGTCAGACTCTTTTCTTCCCCTGCTATCCCAGCATTGATCAGCAGGGTCACGCTTTTTTCCGGATTAAAAACTTTCATTAGTTCAAGTTTAACTTCCGATGCCATATGACGGTTATAAACCTGGGTGATTAAGAGATTCCCCCAACATTCCAGGCCATTCAAATTAAAAGCATCGAGAATTTTAAGACCGGCAAGAGGGTCGAATTCCAGGGCATTCATGGTCACATCAACAAAACTGACCCCAGGATGCAGCTGATAGCTGATACCCTCCGACTGCGCTTTTTCTATCAATTTAACCACAGTTTCTTCACCAAACAAAGGGTTGCCCGGAACTGCGTAAATAATATCCATGGTCTTGGCTTCTGTCAGCAATCGATTAGCAATCTGCTCATAAACCTGGTCAAAATCCTCTTTGTTCTCGTAAAGAAAATCAAAGCTGTCATAAACGATACCCCGCCGATCAAGAAATTCAACGGTGGGGTGAATGGCCGTTCTTAAATAGTTTTTCGTCTTATTTTCTAGTAGTTCCAGGGTTGCTAAAGTCAGCTGCCCCGGATCGCCCGGCCCCAGACCAACAATATCAATATGTGCCATTAATCTTCCTTTCTGTTACCTGTCAGGCCATTTACCCGACCATAAATTTTCAGCAATCGGCTACTGCCGGGAAAATAGCCCAGTTCTTCTTCGGTGATTCCCTTGATCAGAATCATAATCACGCCATAGAAAACAACGGCGAGTGCCACAGCGATTAATAAGCCCCAAAGCATTCCAAACAAACTTTTCATCCCCAAATAAACAAAATAAGTGATGACTCCCATGATCAGAGAAGCAATCAAAGGCTTAAACATATCGTGAACCCAGTCGATTTTAATTCGGCTATAACGCTTCACCGCCCGGTAATTTGCTACGGACAAATAGGCAAAGGTGATAATGCTGCTAATCACTATCCCCTGAATGTTAATAAAAGAGATTGACAAAAAGATCCAACCGGTCACAAAACGAACCACCATAGCAATCCCCAAATGGTACAGCGGCACTCTAAATTTATCAATGGACTGCAACATACTCTGGAAGGTATTGGAAAGCATCATAAAGATTGTCGCCACCGAATAGGTCTGCAAAATCGCGGCGCCATAAGGTGAACCGGGGAACAAAAGATCAAAGATTGCACCAGATAAAACTGCCAGTCCCACACACGATGGAAAGGCAATCAAAAGAATAACCCTGATTGACAGCTGAATTTTATGTGTTAAAGCCTCTTTATCTCTTTTGGCGAATGACTCAGAAATGGTGGGAATCATAGCCACCGCTAATGTGCCGCTTAAGACAAGGGGAATGCTGATCAAAATTTCCGCATTGGTAAAGTCCCCGAACATCATCGTCGCCGTCACTTCATCAATCCCGGCCACAGCCAGACGACCCACGTAAATAAAGGAATCGATGGTCGAAAACATCGAAACCAGGGCTGAAGTCAAAGTGACCGGCACCGCAATAATCACCAGGCGTTTTAACAGTTCTTTATTGGATTTCTGACGTTTGCCACTTTTCTTTTTTAAAAGCTTTTTGTTCTTGTGGGCAAAGCTTTCGTATAGAAAAAAGAGAAAAACACCAGCCACCAAACCACCGGCAGTGGCACCAAAAACCGCGCCGCCAACGCCCATACCAACCGACAAATTAGTCGAAAAAACATAGGCTAGGGTAACCCCTAAAACAACACGAACAATCTGTTCGATGATTTGCGAAACCGCCGTCGGGGTCATAATCTGAAAGCCCTGAAAAAAGCCGCGATAGGCCGATAAAACCGAAATAATCAGGGGCGCCGGGGAAATGGCAATCAGCGCCGGCAGACTCTCATACGTCCAATTGGCTGTTTCAATGATCCAGTCGGCACCAAAAAACAAAAACAGCGTTGACGCTGTCCCCAGCCCAATCAGGGCCAGCATTGAAACTTTAAAAACCCGGTGGGCCGTGGCGTACTCGCCCTTGGCAATATTCTCCGAAACCATTTTTGAAATAGCTACCGGTATCCCCACAGTTGAAACCATTAAGAGGGTATTATAGATAGCGGTGACATTGCCATAGATCCCATTTCCATAGCTTCCCACCATCTGATAAAGCGGGATCTTGAAAAATAATCCCAGAAATCGGGATAGAATTCCCGCCGCCGCCAATATCGTGGCGCCTTTTAAATAATTTGCTGTACGTCCTGACATGCTATCCTCTTCCATTCTAATTTTAAGGCTCTGATAAAATCAGAGCCTTAGTGTGTAGACAAAACCCGCACTGACCAATTGGATTTCGTAGTCTGCTGCGGTATCGTACAGTTGTTATTTCAGAAATACTAAATATCAGTGTTTTCTAAACAACTGTTCGCCCCGATGCAGCCAACTGAAAAGCAAATCGTCAGTGCTCAGGTATTAAATATCAAATTTTTAAATTCGATTATCGTACACAGTAACGTTCATCTGCGTTTTCAGATCTTCCACATAAGCGTCGAAAGGATCTTGAATGTCGTTAATCTCAATTTTAACATTTTTCATCAGACTTTCTTTCAAGGCGTCAAATTCATCCGTCACCGCATTGTCGGTCAATGTTTCTTTAATTTCGTCCCGTTTATCATCGAGGGATGGAATTTCAGCGGTGTGTTTGTCATAAACAAAAATCACGTGATAGCCATAATCTGTCTGAACTGGTCCGGTTACCGTGTTGACATCCGCTGCAAAAGCCGCTTCTGAGAAGGGTTCAACCATAGTGTCATAATCAAAGGCGCCCAGATCAGTCGCTTCCTGAACGCCATCCTGATCCTGGTATTTATCTATTAAAGCTTGGAACTCATCCTTAGTCGTAATGTTTTTAGCTTCTTCATAGATGGACTGTGCCTGGTCTTCAGTATCGGCCAGGATATGCATAGCAGAAACGGTGTCACTGTCGTAGGTATCTTTATTTTCTTCATAATAGCTTTCGATATCGTCATCACTGATTTCAACATCCTGTTTCATCTGGTCCTGAATTGCCAGCGCAATGGCTGATGCTGTTGCGTCTTCCTGAACAAAAGCATCCCACTGTTCAATGGTCAGATATTTTGAATCCAAATATTCCTGGAAGGTTGCATCGTCAGAAAAAAGATAGCCTTTAAATGCATCCTGGGCTGAAACATAATCTGTTACATCCTGCTCATCAGCCTGAATACCATTTTCTTCGGCATAAGCAGCTAAAACTTTTCTTTCGGCCAGATCATTGAAGATCGTCTCATTGGTAGTGGCCATCGTATCATCATCAGTTGGCATGGCTGACTGGTTCGTATAGTAATAGGTCAGTTCCTGATTGGCCAGCTGGTAATTGTACTGGTCTTTAGTAACATCCTCGCCATCAATGGTTCCTACTACGGTACTTAGTTCCTGCGATGGATCAGCCTTCAGATCCTCTTCGAATTTTGCCTGCATGGCATCAGCGTAACCGTATTTATCCATCAAATCGGTTAAAAAGGCTGAAAAGGATTCTTCATCTGTATTGTAAGTACTCATCACCTTGGCATACTCATCGTCACCAAGAGATGTTTTTAAACTACTGATCATTGTATCAACATCCACGGTTGAGCTGTCAGCAGGTTCAACCCCATCAGCCTTAGCCTGAATTGTCAGAACATTCACCCGCACCAGATCATCAAGCAGATCGGATTTCATGGTGTTTAAATCATCTCCGGTGGGAAATGTCATCCCGCTGGCTTTATAGTACATATAGTAATAAGCCATATAATTATTGAAACTCTCTTTCAGAATGGTCTCATCGCCGATTTCAGCGATCACCTGGGCACGATCCTTTTCCGGATCCACCGACACCAGACTGCATCCACTAAACAGCATTCCTGTCAGCATAATTGCCACAATGAACCCTGCTAAAAACCGTTTTTTAACTGTTATCATGTAAATCTCCTTCATATCTTGTTTGACAGATTTTTCCGTCTTATTTCAAAAATACCTGAGCAGTCTACCACAGACGCCGCCTAATTTTCCTTAATTTTTTTGGTGTCCAGCAGATTTAAAAACTCACTCAGCTTATTTAAATATTTCTGATCTGTATCCTTTTTCAAAACAATCCGCCACTTGATTTCGTCCTTTTTCCCGGCATTAAATTTAAGGCTGAAGCTTTCCGAAAAATTCGGCATTGCTTCCGGATGGGGAATCGGCAGTGCCACATCCGGCGCAAATACAAAACTGACACTGTTGCCACGTTGCGAAAGCTCGATCATACCCAAGGTTTTGGCCTGATATTTAATCATGGCCAGTGACATCAGATTATAAACCCCGTCAGGTATTGCGCCAAAACGGTCTAACAATTCGTCTTCCAGTTCATCGTAATCTTCGCGGGTTTTGATATAAGAAAGCTTTTTATAGAGGTCATACTTGAGTTCCTCATCACGGATATAGCTTTCCGGAATATAGCTGGAAACATCCAGATTGATCATCACATCCCGAACCGGTTCCGGCAAGGCTTTGCCCAGCCGCAGGTTAACCGCCTCATCAAGAATTCGGCAATAAAGCTCGTAACCAATACTGGCCAAATTACCCGACTGCGCCGAGCCCAGAATATTACCGGCCCCACGAATTTCCAGATCCCGAAGCGCAATTTTAAAGCCCGAGCCAAAAGCAGTGAAATCCTTGATCGCTTTCAGGCGTTTAGCCGAAACTTCCGACAACATTTTCTGCTTATGGGTCACATAGGCATAACCCTGAACATTGGATCGGCCGACCCGTCCCCGCAGCTGATAAAGCTGAGAAAGTCCCATATGATCACCATTGTCTATGATTAAAGTATTGGCATTTTTGATATCCAGGCCGGACTCAATGATGGTGGTTGTCACAAGCAGATCGTAACGGTATTCCAAAAAATCCATCATGATATCTTCCAGCTCCGGCCCTGACATCTGGCCATGGGCAACGGTTATCCGCAAGCCTGGCACCAGGTCTCTTAAACGGGCAGACACTTCGTAAATATCGTGAACCCGGTTGTGGACAAAATAAATTTGGCCCCGCCGCTTTATCTCCTGCTCGATGGCATCCTTAATTAAGGCATCATTATATTCCATCACATAAGTTAAAACCGGGCGGCGGCCTTCCGGCGGCTCATCAATGACGCTCATATCCCGAACGCCTATCATCGACATGTGCAGTGTTCGGGGAATTGGCGTGGCACTTAAGGTCAGAACATCGATATTCTCTTTCATCTGCTTAATTTTTTCTTTATGGGTTACCCCAAAGCGCTGTTCCTCATCAATTACTAAGAGTCCCAAATCTTTAAAACGCACATCTTTCGATAAGAGACGATGGGTTCCCACTACCAGATCTATCTCGCCGCTTAAAAGGCCGCGCATGGTTTTTTCCTGTTCGGTTTTTGACTTAAAGCGGGAAAGCAGTCCCACCCGCACGGGATATTTTTCAAAACGCTCGATAATCGTCTGATAATGCTGCTGAGCCAAAATCGTGGTGGGCACCAGAAAAGCCACCTGTTTACCGTCCATGACAGCCTTAAAGACGGCTCGCAGGGCAACCTCGGTTTTTCCATAACCCACATCCCCGCAGAGCAGCCGATCCATGGGTTTGGCTTTTTCCATATCTTCCTTGATCTCTTCTACCGCCTGCAGTTGGTCACCGGTTTCTTCATAGGGAAAAGCATCCTCAAATTCCTTTTGAAAGGAGGAATCCGGCCCAAAAGCGTAACCAGTTAGCTGCTGGCGTTTGGCATAGAGTTCAATTAGTTCATCGGCCATTTCCTCAACTGCCGCTTTAACCCGAGCTTTTGATTTATGCCAATCAGCGGTACCCAGTTGATTGATCCTTGGCTTTTTCTCGCCAGTACCCACATAAACCTGCACCGCATCCATCTGATCCACCGGACAGTAAAATTTAGCTTCGTTGGCATATTCGATGACCATCAGGTCTTTGATGGTTTCATCAATCTGCAGTTGCTCGATACCTTTATAAATCCCGATCCCGTGAATATCGTGAACCACATAATCACCCTGGTTGAGCTGGGTAAAGGAATCAAGTTTTTTACCCTTTCTTTTCCGCCTTCTTTTTCGGGAAAAACCCTCACGAACGATTTCCCGCTCGTTAAGACAAACGAGACGATCCGACGGCAGCTCAAAGCCAGCCACCGCTTCCCCGTCAACAATCTGAATCCCCGCTTCAAAAGTATCGGTAAAGCGATGAATATCCGCCTGAACAAGAATTTCTTCAACCCGCTTACGACCGGTTTGATCTTGAACATGAAGCTCCAGATAGTAGTCTTTTTTTAAACGGTCTTCGACGAAATCAAGAAAACGCGGAATCGCGCCAAGAAAGGGTTCAATTTCCAACGCATTAATTTCCATGCTGGTCCCTCTTTTGCTGCGCGAGCCAAATAGATTGAATTTAAGTTCGCGATACCGAGCGGCTTCTTTTTCAATCTTGGTCAGTCTGAAAAACTTGTTTTTTTCTTCTGGAAATATAATCCCCTCAGCACCAAGATTTTCGATATCCTGATCCAGTTTGTCTAGATATTGGTTTCCCGCCTGTCTGATTTTAGTGGGCTCGTCCCAGATCAGCAGCGGATCATTTAAATAATCAAATAAAATCGCTTCCGATTTGGACAAGGCAAAGAGAATTTCACAGGTATTGCAGCCTTCTTCTAACAATCGTTCAAGCAAAGGCTGATAAAGCGCCTCATCCCGATACTTTTTATTCAGCTTTTTAAAAAGGCTCTCCCGCTCTTTTTCCGCCAGCAAAACTTCCCGGGCAGCGGTGATTGTAACAGTTTCATGCGTATCAACTGAAAGCTGACTTTCGGGGTCGAAGGAGCGGATGGATTCGATGGTTTCACCAAAAAATTCCAGGCGGAATGCCTGGTCTTCGGCCGGCACGAACACATCGATAATGCCGCCACGATGAGCAAACTGTCCTCTGGCCTCAACTTGCACATCCCGTTCATAGCCAAGTTTTATCAGTGTATTAATCAACTCTTGAGGGTCAACTTCCTGGTCCAGACTCAAAGACACTTGCAAGTTTTCAAATTCTTGTCGCGGCAGAAATTTTTTAAAGAGGGCTTCAATTCCCACCACCACCAGGCAGCTTTGACCCGACAGGATTTTTTTGATGGCCAAAAGACGCTGATTCGCAATATCACGACTGTGGACATCAGCAAAGTAATCGTGAATTGGCTCCATCGGAAAATAAAGCACCTGATCGCCCAGCGTGCTTTTTAACTCCGTCATTATTTTTAAGGCTTCTGTATCATCTATAGTGATATAACAGATCTGCTTTGCCTCCTGCTCTTTTAAGAGTGCTGCCGTCAGTCCTGCCTTAAAGCCCTTATTCATTCCGGTTAAGTTGAGCGGCTCATCCAGTTTTAATTGCTTAATTATATTTTTAAAGGTCTCCGTTTTACTAAGATTCATCTTTCCTCTTTCCAAACCATAATGGCAATAGCCCGGATCTTATCCAGGCTTAGGTGTGTAGACAAACCCCGCACCGACAATTGTATTTTCCAGTCTGTGCTCAGGCAATAAAATCAACTTTGTTTTCAGTCTGCGCTCTGATCTCATTCAGACTTATTTGGGGCGGCGGTTGATTTGATTCATAGCCGCGTCAACGCCCTCACTCAGCCAGATATCAATTCCCCGAACAGCTTCGGTAATGGCATCCGCCACCCCCGACTGTTCTTCTCTGGAAAACTGCCCCAGGACAAAATGAACCAGATCAAACCCCTCTTTAGGAGAACCGATCCCCATTCTAACACGAGCAAACTCTTTGCTGGCCAGGCCAGAAATGATTGACCGCATCCCATTATGAGTCCCGGGTCCACCGTTTTTTCTGATCCGGATGTCACCGAAGGAAAGATCGATATCATCGTAAATCACCAAAAGGTCTTCCAGCGCAATATCGTAATAATCAAGCAGCCCCGTAACGCAGAGGCCGCTGTTGTTCATATAAGTAGTAGGTTTAACCAGCATCACCTTTTTGCCGTTTTCAAAAAAACTGGCAGTTAGCCCATGCTGTTCTTTTTTGGTTATTTCCAGACCCTTTTTTCGGGCAAAAGCATCAAGGACCATAAAACCGATATTATGCCGGGTATTCTCATAGTCTTTTCCCACATTGCCCAGTCCAACTATAATTTGCATCTTAAACGTAGCGCCCCACAAAGAGCTTGCTCAGGGAACGGCCAAAATGAACATAATCGATGGCGCGGCCAAAAAGTGTGCCGGTTGACAGAATTTTTATTTTATCGATTTGTTTTTCTTCCGGGATTACCAGAGTGTTAAGAGTAATCAGCTCTTTGATCGCCGAATTCTGAATGCGTTCAATGGCCGGGCCGGAAAACACGCCATGACTACAAGCCGCGTAAACCGATTCAGCACCCATCTCAATCAAAGCATTGGCACCCGTAGTGATGGTTCCGGCGGTATCAATCATATCATCAATCAGGATACAGTTTTTGCCCTTGACGTCTCCGATGACATTCATAACTGAAGTTTCATTAGGTTTTGGCCGTTCTTTATCGATGATCGCAAAAGAACAGTCCAGGCTTCTGGCCAGTTTTCTGGATCTCTTAACACTACCAGCATCTGGTGAGACAACAACCATGTTATCAAGCTTCAGCTCCTTGTAATACTCGGTAATCAGGCCCCCGCCAGTTAAATGGTCCAGCGGAATGTCGAAAAACCCCTGAATCTGATTGGAGTGCAGATCCATGGTAATGACCCGGTCGGCACCAGCGGTTGTTAAAAGATTGGCAACCAGTTTGGCCGTAATCGGATCTCTTGATTTGGCCTTACGATCCTGTCGGGCGTAACCGTAATAAGGAATAACTGCATTGATACGACCAGCTGAAGCACGCTTCATCGAGTCGATAATGATTAACAGCTCCATCAGATTTTCGTTAACCGGTGTTCCAGTCGACTGCACCACAAAAACATCCGCACCACGCACAGATTCATAGACGTTAACGCCAATTTCACCGTCACTGAAATGAACTACTTCCGCATTGCAAAGCTGCACTTCCAGATAATCGGCAATTTCTTTGGCCAAAGCCTTGTTGGAATTTCCTGAAATAATCTTAATACCGCTGTACTTTCCATCCATAATTTTCTTACCTCTTCTTTTTATCTTTATAATTAATGTGTGCTATAAACATTTTAACCGCAAATTATATTTGCGTCAGTGTGTAGACAAACCCCGCACCGACCAATTGGATTTCGCAGTCTGCGCGCGGATTCGTACAGTTGCCCAATTTGAAATCGCTAATTATAGTCATTTTCCAGCAACTGTTCGCCCCGAGGCAGACAGCCGAAAAGCCAATTGTCGGTGCTCAGGTATTCAACATTAACTTTGTCTTCAGTCTGCCGCAAATTAAATCTGCGTTTATTTTTTATTTTTCAGATAGCCATCTTTGTTGACCTGACGGCAGCGGGCAATAGCCAGAGAATCCTCCGGCACTTCATCGGTAATGGTTGAACCGGCGGCAATATAGGCGCCTTTTTTGACCGTCACCGGAGCAATCAGGTTGGTATTGCAGCCCACAAAAGCCTGGTCCTCAACCACTGTCCGATACTTGTTTTTACCATCATAATTAACAAAAACCGTACCACAGCCCAGGTTTACACCCTGACCGACATCGCCATCACCGATATAGGTTAAATGGGAAGCCTTTGAATGATCACCCATGTTGGAGTTTTTAACTTCCACAAAATCGCCAACTTTGCAGCCTTTGCCAATAGCGCTGCCAGGTCGGATATAGGCATATGGTCCAACCTTACTGTCATCACCAACGGTACTTTCCAGAATCGTAGAATTTTCAACGGTAACCCGTTCCCCGATGACCGCATCCCTTAGTCTTGAATAAGGACCAATCACCGAATCCTCACCAATAACCGTTTGCCCTTCCAGGATGGTGCCCGGTAAAATCTCGGCATTAGCGGCAATTTTCACATCCGGCCCGATGTAAGCGGTCGCCGGATCAGTGATGATGACACCGGCTTCCATCAGCACTGCGTTAATGCGACTCCGCATCAGGGCCTCGGCTTGAGCCAGCTGTTGCTTGGAATTAATCGCCGCAATGTCGTCGGGGTCATTTGTCACATAGGTACCTGCCTTACGCCCCGATTTTCTGATAATCTCAATGACATCGGTGAGATAGTACTCACCGGCGGCGTTATTGGTATTGACTTCTTTTAATGCCAACGCCAGAGCCTGAGCGTCGAAACAATACATGCCGGAATTTATTTCTTTAACTCGTTTTTGGGATGCATCGGCATCTTTTTCTTCAACAATTGCTAAAAGTTCCCCAGCTTCATTTTTGATCATTCGGCCATAACCGAAAGGATCTTCAAATTCAGCCGTTAAAACCGTGACACCATAGTCATTTTTTTCATGCGCCGCAATCATAGCCTTAAGGGTTTCCCGGCGGGTAAAGGGAGCATCCCCCACCAGTACCATCAGACTGCCGGAAAAGTCTTCAAAAAACGGCAAGGCCATCATTACGGCATGAGCTGTGCCCAGCTGCTCTTCCTGCCGGAACGTTTTAATCTCCGGTTTCAGGCTGGCCTGAACCTGTTCGGCCTGATAGCCTACAATCACGCCAATTTCCGCAGCCCCTGCTGCTTGTGCGTTACCAATTACATAGTCAAGAATTTTTTTACCGCAAAGCGGATGTAAAACTTTGGCTCTTTTAGAGCGCATCCGTGTCCCCTGACCGGCCGCCAGAATTAATACCTTCGTATTTTTCATACCTGTTCTTCCTTTATTTAATCATTAACGACAAAAAAAGGGGAATTCGCTTCCCCTTTATAAAATATCGATTATGTGGTCTATTCTTCTTCGTAGTCCACTTCCAGTTCAACATCTGCTTCTTCAATGCTATTGCTTTCTTCCTGCTCGATGGCAAGATCATATGCTTTGAGTACGCTTTCCTGCATTTGTCGACGGGTACCCATGTTAATGGGATGGGCAATATCCTTAAATTCACCATCCGGTGTTTTTCGACTGGGCATTGCAATAAAAAAACCACTCTGTCCTTCAATAACTTTGATATCGTGTACAACAAACTGATCATCAAACGTTACTGAGACAATTGCTCTCATTTTTCCCTCTGGATACGTTTTCCGTACTCTTACGTCCGTAATTTCCATCTGCTTAAGCCTCCCCTATTGAAATAAAGTCACATGTCCTATTCTATTTATATCCTACCATAATTTAAAGAATATTGAAACAAAAACCTGATGTTTTTTACAGATTTTACGCTGACTGGGGTATCAGTTTCAAATCTGAAATTTTCTCTTACTTGTGACTGGAAGCTTGATAAATTTCGATCGCCAGTTTTCCCTCTCCAATTTGACCATCATCCATAATTAAAAGCGGATTGAATGATGAGACCAGTTTTTCCAGCGGATATCGGGTTGCAAAGATCACTGAAACATCCAGAACCACTGCGCCAACCTCTTCCATCAGGCTAACCATACCTTTCGCCGTGCCGCCACCTTTCATGAAATCGTCAATAATCAGCACTTTTTTATGATGCAAATCTATGCGCCGACTCAAGTACATGGTTGAAATCTTGTTGGAAGAGCCAGAAATATAATTAACGCTAATGGTCGATCCTTCCGTAACCCGATTGGATCGCCTGATTAAAACCACCGGCACATTCAAAAAATGCGCGGCTTCCATGGCCGCGGGAATCCCTTTCGTTTCAGTTGTGACCACATAATCCAGACCAGCTTCAAGATATTTTGACGCTATGATCCGACCGAGGTTCTGGGAATAACGGGGATTGGATAAAATATCGCTGTAATAGACAAAGCCACCATGAATCTGCCGTTGCGGCTGCATCAACAGATCGGCAATTTCTAAAAGCATTCGCTTTTCTTCTGGCGCTGATACCTCAGGATAATAAATCACACCACCGGAGGCTCCGGAAAAAGTGTGCACGCGTCCCTGTTCAAGCTTTAAAAAGGCTTCTCTGACAATTGCAATATCCTCGCAGACGCTTGATTTTCCTGCATCCAAAAGATTTGCGAAATAATTGTAGCTAAAAACCTGATTGGGATGATCGGCCAATATTTTTGATATAACACTGATTCTCTCATTTTTTTTCATTATTCACCACACGCGGAAAAATCCGAACGTTTTTTTCTTATGTCATAATTTTATTCGTGTTTTTTAAAAAAAGCAAGTGATTTTTAAACTTTACGGCGCTTTAGCAATTATGATATAATTCTCAACAGAACTTTTAGATAAAGATTTCCCATTTTTACGCGAAATTCACAAAAACACGCTTTATCCAACAGTTTTTCGAAAAAATATTTTCAGTTCTCTGTTCAAACAGAGCTTTCTCTTTTTATGAAACACATTTACTTTAAGAAAATTTTAAGTTATAAGGAGCTTATCAATTTGAAAGCACAACTCGAAAAAACATGTAATCGTCCTGTTCACAAACTCTTCTTTATTGGGATCGGCGGCAGCAGCATGAGCGGCCTGGCCACCATGTCCCTGGCTGAAGGTTTTTTAGTAGAAGGTTCCGATATGGTCTCTTCCGGCTACACAGAAAAACTGGAAAGCTTGGGCGTAACCGTCCATATCGGTCATGATTACAACAATATCCCCGCCGACACCGACTGCGTGATCTACTCGGCTGCCATCCACGATGACAACCCTGACATGATTAAAGCCACCGATCTGAAACTTCCCAAAATTGAACGATCCGCTTTCCTGGGACTTTTTTCGCATATCTTTGATAAAACCATCGCCGTCTCGGGTACCCATGGTAAAACAACGACTTCTTCTATGGTCGCCACCCTGCTGCTTCACGCCGATCTGCACCCGAGCTTAAGCATTGGTGGCAAACTTGATGAATTTGGCGGCAATGCCCTGATTGATGGCAAAGACTATTTCGTTGTTGAGGCCTGCGAATACGTGGACAGCTTTTTAAAGACCTCTCATTCCATTGGTATTATCACCAATATCGAAGAAGATCATCTGGATTATTTCAAGGGTGGCATCGAACAGATCAAAGAATCCTTTCACAAGTTCGGTCAAATCCTGCCGGCTGAGGGCCTGATGATTGCCTATGGTGATTCTCCCGTTGTTCTGCAAACCGTTAAGGGCTTAACCGCGCCGGTGGTCACTTACGGAATTGATGCAAAAAATGACTGGCATGCCGGAAACATCATCTACGATCAGGTTGGTAAGCCGGAATTCGATGTCTACAAAGGCGATGCTTTTTACGGTCATTACAAACTAATTGTCCCCGGCCAGCACAATGTTTTAAACGCTTTATCCGCTATTATCTGCGGTGATTTTCTGGGTATCCCGACCGCTACTTCAATCGATGCATTGAGCCGCTTTAGTGGGGCCAAACGACGTTTTGAATTCCGGGGCGAGGTCAACGGCATCAATGTTTACGAAGATTACGCCCATCATCCCACCGAACTAAAAGTGGTGGTTGATGCTTCTTTAAATTATGAACACGAAAAACTCTGGGTTGTCTTCCAGCCCCACACTTATTCACGCACCTACTTTTTCTTTGATGAATTTGTCGATGCCTTTGCCAAAGCGGACTATGTCATTCTCAATGATATTTATTCCGACCGCGAAGGAAACGACTGGAATATTTATTCGGAAGATCTGCAAAAAGCCATCATCGAAAAACACGGTATCGAAACCGTTACAATCTCTAAATTTTCTGATATCATCAATCATTTAAGTGACCACTTAAAGCCCGGTGATCTGGTGCTGGTGGCCGGATCACAGACGATCAACCGAGTGGCCTTTGATCTGGTCGATCATTTAAAAGAAAAATATCAGGCTTGACTTTCCCAACACTTAGCTGTATCCTGAATGCATAAAACTAAGTGGAGGGCATCATGGAAAAATACAGTGGAAAAGCGATAGCATCGCTGGTTCTGGGAATTATTTCAGTTTTAACTTTCTGGACCGGAAACTTCGCGCTCATCGGAGTGGTCTGTGGCATCGTCGGGATGGTTTTTGGTATTCAAATCAGAAAAGCCGGTCAAAATGAAGGGTTTAAACCTGACGGCATTGCGACTGCCGGACTAGTTTTGTCGATTATCGGCATGGCACTAAGCTTAATGGGATTTTTAGTTTGTGTCGCCTGTGTTGGTATCATCGGCACCATGTCCTATATTTAAGTTTGTCGCCGCAACTTCCCGCCAGTGGCAAAATGATGGCACAACTTTCAATGTAATGCCAAGAATTTCATGCTGAAGCCTGCAATGTCAGCCATCCCGCGATGACTGACATCCGCGGCTTCTTTTTTTTAAATACCATGACGCAAAGGAGATCTATGTACCCTGTTATCGAGATTTTCAATCGAACGATCCCCACCTTTGGGATTCTTTTTTTATTCGGCACCTGTGCCGCTTTTCTGTTATCAACCATCACAGCCCGAAAATACGCCATCCTGACCATGGATATCGTTTTTTGCGGTTTGTTTGGCATTATCGGTGGTATTATCGGGGCAAAATCAATGTATCTGTTAGTCAATCTGAGCGCCCTGATTCAAGATCCCCTCAATACCCTAATTGCTTTTTTATCTGGCGGTTCTGTTTTTTTTGGCGGCTTGTTGGGTGGGGTAATGGGCGGTTATTTTTACACCCGAATCTACAAACTCAATCCAATCCTTTTTTTTGACGCGGCTGTCCCTTGTCTATCCCTGGCCCAAGCTTTTGGCCGGATCGGCTGTTTTTTTAACGGCTGTTGCTACGGCATCGGCTACGATGGATTTTGTTCTGTTACATTTCCAGAAGGCGCGTATCCACCAGCAGGGGTGTCCCTTTTTCCCACTCAGCTGACCGAATCCCTGTTTTTATTTATACTCAGTGGCCTCTTACTATGGCATCTTAAGAAATCGCGAAAGCCTGGGCATACTACCGGACTCTATCTGATTAGTTACGGTATTTTTCGCTTTCTGATCGAATTTTTAAGAGCTGATCCCCGTGGCAGTTTTTTGTGCTTCTCCACCTCTCAATGGCTGGGCCTGCTGGTTGTTCTTGCCGGCATCCTGTTTTTTAAAAACATCCCCCAGAATCTCTATAAAAATTCGCGAAAGTTTTAAACTTTTAGGGGTATACTAATAGTAATATCATTTACAGGAGGTAGTCTTATGATGTATGAGTACAACGCTATTATGGGCAATTCCATGCCCCACAATTCGGAATTTATGGTGGAATTCCTTCCGGTTTTATTGTCTATCCTCACAGCAGTTATCGTGATTGGTCTGATCATTGGCATTATTTCTTATGTTTTTTCTTCTATCGGCCTTTACAAAATGGCTAAAAACCGCCAGATTGATCACGCCTGGCTGGCCTGGATCCCGATTGCCAGCAACTATATTCTGGGCGACCTGATTAATGACGAGGTCACTTTCGGTTCACTACATATCCCCTATGCCAAGATTTTTTTGACCCTCTCGTCATTTGCCTTGGCTCTGGCCAGTGGGATCCTGGCTCTGATCCCTTATCTGGGTGCTATTTTATCGATTTTTTTATCCCTCGCTTTTGCTGTCTATTATTATACAGCCCTATACTGGCTCTATAGTATTTATGCTAAAAACCATCGCGTTGTATTTTTGGTTTTGAGCATTATTTTTCCATTCTTAGCACCGATTTTTATCTTTGCAATCAGAAATCATCCGGCGAATGATGAACGCCAGTCCGCAGTTCAGACTATTTACAGCAATATTGATGACAAATCTATCATCGCTTTAAGCCTAGGGATTGTTTCCATCATCAGTTCAATCCCATTGATGGGCAGTGGTTTTCTTACTGGTGCCATTGGCCTGATTTTTGCCATTATCGCCATGAATGAATTAAAAGAAACCGGCGCCCCCCAGACCATGGCTCTTGCCGGACTGATCTGCTCAATTGTTGGTCTGGTTCTGACTGTCATTGTCGTGATGGCCTGTGTCGCCTGCGTTGGCGTTGGCACTACCGGCCTGCTCAGCGAGTTTACCAATGATGTCTCCACTTATCTTTACTAAGAGGTTTCCCTATGAGTGATCCCTATGGTCTGGTTTTAGGTGGCGGCGGTGCCAAAGGCGCTTTTGAAATTGGCGTCTGGCAGGCGCTGCGGGAACAGAAAATCGAAATCGGTGCCGTTATCGGCACCTCGGTGGGTGCCCTTAATGCTGCTATCATCGTTCAGAATAATTTCGATCTAGCCTATTCTTTCTGGTCCAACCTGACCCTTTCACAGGTGCTCGATTTAAAAAATGAGGTAAATCAGACATATCGGGAAACATGGTCCCATGAAACTTTCGAAACTTTTCGCGCTGGCTTTTTAAAACTGATTTTTGATGGCGGCCTCAATATCAGCCCGCTGCGAGACAGTCTTAAAAGCTTGATCAGCGAAGAATCTATCAGAAAATCACCAATCCGCTTTGGTCTGGTTACGGTTGATCTGACCAATTTGACACCCCGCCAGCTGATGATCGAAGATATTCCCGAGGGCCAGCTTCTCGACTATTTGCTGGCCAGTTCAGCGTTACCGGTTTTTCAAAAGCAGGAAATAAATGGCAATGTCTACCTGGATGGCGGTTTCTTTGACAACGTGCCAGTTAATTTTATGGTCGAACAGGGATTTAAAAAAATTATTTCTGTGGAGTTGCCCGTAGTGGGTATTAAACGCTCAGTCTCTGATCCCGACATTGAACAAATCAATATCAGCAGCAAACAGATTCGCGGTGGCATGCTGGATTTTAATGAAACAACTATCCAATCAAATCTGCAGCTGGGCTACCTGGAAGCCTTGAAATCTCTGGGGCTTTTATCCGGCAAAAATTACTATTTGGATCAAGCCCGAAAAAATCCGGTCTTTGATCTGTTCAACCGGCAAATTGGCCGGTCCCTGCCTTCAAGTCGCTTAAATAACAAGATGCATACCCTTTTGTCCCTTTCACCCACCAGTGATCAGGACGCGGTCCTAAAAAAACTGAGGGATCTGCATAAAAGAACCGAGTTCAAAAATTTCCAGCTGGCACCATCAATGCTGGAAATTACAGGCAAAGTACTGGGAATTGAAAAATTTGAAGCCTACTCTGCGGATGCGCTGATCCTTTTGATTCTTCAACAGTTTCATGATTTTCTTGATGAAGACCGTGACCTCTTGAAAACACCAGGAGTCATTAATCGCCTGACCATGCCAGGGCTCAATCAGGCTTTCACCCATTTCTCGGTCCTGTATTTTGTCTTTCTGATTTTACGTGATGACCTGCCTGTCGAGAGAATGGCCTGGTTTACCCACCTATTCACTCCGGAAATGATTCTTGCCGCCGTCACACTCTTAAATATCCATACCTGCATCAGGCAGATCGCAACTGAGAAATAAAAGCACCAACAAAAGAAACCAGCCCGGATCAGTTATTAGCCAACCCGGACTGGTTTTTCTATTTACATCACTTTTATAAAAAGCGGCATGTTACAGGCAAAATCAGTTTCCTAAACCAAGCAAAATTTTCCGACCTGCCAAGGGGGCAGATAGGAAATTCAAGGGTCTGACCCCTTGGTCATTATTTGCAGCGGTGTTCATATGCAAGCTTAGATTTGTCTGAAGGTAATTTTTATTGGCCACAGCATTTCTTGTATTTTTTTCCTGAACCACAGGGACAGGGATCGTTGCGGCCAACTTTTTCGCCTTTAACAACAGTTTTTGATCGCTTAAATTCCTTTTCTAAGTCTTGTCTTTGCGCCGCGGAAAAAATATTATCCCATTCTTCCAGCGTGTAAAGCCATTCAGCCGGAACAGCCAGCATGTTTTTAAAGAGCATGGCAAAATCGATTTCCAGTTTAATCTGAGACTCCGGCTCAATCTCATCAAGCTCAAGCGGGGTCACAAGGCTTTCATTAACGCCGTCAAGAAAACCCATAAACTGGGGCAGCACCATCTTGCTTTCCTGGGCCAGATCAGCCACTTTACCCTCAATTACTGCTCGTTTATTCTTTAAGATATCCTGATATAAAACCTGTTCTTCCAAACAGTATTTTTGCCAAAAGGCATCCTGCGCTTCCTCAGTCTGCGAATTTTCGTCGATATAATTTCTCCAGTCTTCGTATAAACTCATCGTATCTCTCCTCATTTATTTCTTTGCCTATTATACCTTAATTTTTTTTGCAGGTCACGACTTATTTTGCCGCGATGTTAAAACAAAAGTATAAGGTCAACTTAATTATATCTTATTTTACCAGTTCCCAGCTTATAAAACATGGACTTTTTCCATCAATAGTTATTTATAATTAATTTAGAATGACTCTTGATTTCACCAGCTAATCAGCGTATAATATAAACATTAATTAGATTAATCATACTTGCGAAAGACAACTGTAGCACTTACAGAATCTCTCGCTTTAACATCACAAAATTTCAGGAGGAAAATTATGGCAATTGTATGGACCAAGGACTTATCCGTTGGAGTGAACAGTATTGATGCACAGCATCAGCAACTGTTTAAAATGGCAGACGAATTATTTGACGCTGGAAAAGCTGGTAAATCAAAGGAAAAAGTTGGCGAACTGTTAACCTTTTTAGGCAACTACACCAAACAGCACTTTGCTGATGAAGAAGCTTATATGAAAAGCATTAATTACCCCGGTCTGGCTGAGCAGCAAAACGCTCATAAAGCTTTTATCAATGAGCTGACCAAACTGCAGAATGAATATAACAAATCCGGGTCTAACATCTCGGTCATTATCAATGCCAACCAGATGGTTGTGGACTGGTTGACCAAACATATTTCCGGAATGGACAAAAAAATCGGTGCCCATCGTTAATCTATAACTTAAATCGCTTAACATAAAACGCTTCTGATTTGAAGCGTTTCAGTGTGTAGACAAACCCCGCACCGACCAATTGGATTTCGTAGTCCGCGCGCGGATTCGTACAGTTGCCCAATTTGAAATCGCTAATTATAGGCATTTTCAAGCAACAGTTCGCCCCGAGGCGGACAACTGAAAAGCCAATTGTCGGTGCTCAGGTATTCAAAATTAACTTTGTCTTCAGTCTGAAACGCTTCTGATTTGAAGCGTTTTTATTTAGACTTTTCACACGTGAAAAAACTTTTATCGCAAAACTGATCCTGCTGCTTCATGTCAAAGGCACATTCTTAGCCAATATCGCTTGCTTAAAAATAATTTTCTTATCAAAAGTCTTTCATTTACTGCCTTTAATACTTTAAATCCTGTCCTTCAAAATTATCCATCCCTGTTTTCAGTTGCCTTCTTAAGGTTTAAAGGATACAATAGATCTAGTTTTTACGGAAAGGAAGCTTTTGTTTTGAAACAATCTGAAAAAATCAATAAAAAACCGCTGACTTTAACCGCGATTATTGTAAAAAATCTGGCCCTGGCACTATTAGCCGGCAGCCTTGCCTTTATTTTTTTTGTTTTTATTTGGGATACGAATGCTGCAACGTCTTTTTATACGATGCTTGCCGTTATAACATGTGCGATCTTTGGCATCCTGATCTTTTTCGGCTTAACCGCTAAGCGTTTAACCTATCTCAAGCGTTTAAAGACCAGTGCTCAGGCAATGGCCATTGAAGAAAACGTTACACCGATCCCACTCGAGGGTCGGGATGAACTGCGGGAAGTTGCCGCATCAATCAATCTCCTGGCAGAGCAGCTGCAGGCTCAAAAGGGTGCCGTCAGCCACTTAAAAGACGAAAACCAACAACTGATCACCAGCATTTCCAGTGAATTGTACCCCCTGATCACCACCTTAAATGGTTACCTTGAGCGGATGCTTAAAGACCCCGAAGCTGATCCAGCCTATTTGCAGACTGTCATCAAAAAGGCCACCGATATCCAGCGCTTTGTGGAAAATGTGCTGAACAACGCTTTTTCTGATCAGCAGGCCAGTTTTTATGAGTTTAAGCTCTACGAAGGCCTGCCACTGATAAATGAATTACTTGCAAAAATATCGACAACACTTTCTGAAGCCGAATTTGAAATTATCGTTGAAAATTGTCTGGACCAACCCTTTTCTTTATGGATTGACTACCAGCAATTGTCGCGAATATTAAGCGAACTGACCACCAATCTTATCAAATTTGCCGATGCTCAGAAACCAATCCATCTGGGACTAATCCGCAATAAAAATGAGCTGTTGCTGATCATCAGAAATAAGACCCTGCCTTATGCCGAGGAGGCTTTGGTTCCGGAATCTGAAAGCCTGACCCTATGTCAGAAAATTATTGAAAGACATCAGGGCCGGATTGATTATTATCATTTAAACCAGATGTTTAAGGTTGAGCTGGCCCTGCCGATTCATAGTAAAGGCGTGTGAAAAAATATACTTTGAAGCAGTTTATCTGTGAAACCTTCAAACAACAGCAAATCAGCTTCTGTTTTTATCCATCTGCTCCTCATTGACACTATTTTTATGTGATAGACGATTTGGAATTCAGATCACCTCGGAACGAAGACAAACCCGAATATCTACTCCAGCTAAAACCGTGTTCGGGTTTATTTTTTTCTTGTAAAACTACTTTATAACCTAAACTATTTATAAAACTGCAAAATGCATTGCATATCTGCATCTTAATCAGCTGATGAGAGGCTCAAGCTTTTCTGCCTTTATGCCCTTTATCAGTAAATAAACCCCAAGATATAATTCATTAGCTATAATCAATATACCCGGGATCATTTTAATGTCCGGCATAAACATGGCAACCAGCACGCCTATCAAAGCTAGTAAACCCCAGTTTGCAATATAGGCTGGGACGATCTTAGTTTCACGCAGCATCCAATAAAAAAATGATCCGCCGCTGATAAAAATTACCGGATAGATATAGGCCCAGAAAACATCACGCATTAGTAACAGATTTCTAATCAGCCCATTGGAATTGGCTAAATCACCTGACCTCAGCAACCAAAATGCCACCATTGGAATGAAAGAAATAAGCAGACAAAATGCTGCTTCCATGGAACGAAGACATAAATAACCAGTTGCCATTGCCGGCTTTTTCTCTTTCAGAATCACATTAAAAGAAACGGCAATCGCCAATACTCCCAAGGCATTAATAATTTCCAGCCCACTTGCAGCAACGAGCATACTGCTCTGCTCAGAAACTGCCTGAAAGATATTGGTTTCCGAAAAAATCTGATCAATCATCATTCCTCCGCCAATACTGGTAAACATACAGATCAGATACATAATGCCAGCCACTTTTTCCAGACTCCTAAACTTTTGCTTCAATTCATTTTCTCCTTATTCAAAAAATAATTGTACCGATCAGTTCAACTATTATATACTATACTATGCGGTATAGTATTCGTCAATATAAAATGTACTATACAGTATAGTTTATTTTTAAAGAGGTTCATGATGTCAAATTTAAACAGTCCCCCCCCAAAATTCTCAACAAAAAAAAGAAGCCAAATTCTTGACGGCGCACTCGCTGTCTTTACAGAAAATGGATTCGATAATTCAAGTATGGACAAAATCGCTGAAGTAGCCGGTGTATCCAAGATAACAATTTACAAATATTTTGCAAACAAAGAAGCGCTTTTTCTTGCCATTATCTCTGATTATCTGCAGGAAAATGAAGCATACAAACCCCTTACTTATTCTTCTACCGATGCGATCGAAGTACAGTTAGAAGCCTTTATCAACGCCGAAATCTTTCGTGTTGCAGATCCCAGACTAAGAGGCTTGTCGAAGCTTTTAACATCCGTCTATCTTTTCAAACCGGATCTGGTTAATCAAACAATGCAGCAACATCCCTTCTTTGCCGATTTTATCAAGTGGCTTGAAGCCGCTTCTGCCGATGAGAAAGTGATCTGTGATTCTCCGGTTATCGCCGCTCAGATTTTTTATGGTATGATTCACGGATGTATTACCTGGAACGCCCTACTAACCGATGGCAACTCTTTAAAAGCGACAGAATCCTTAGTACCAGAAATCATTACAACTTTTATGGTCCGCTTTGAAAAAACTAAAAAGAGTGACTGAAACAGGACCATTGCTTCCTTATTTATCCCCTAATTAAATTTATATGACCGAACATCGAAGTTTCCAAATGGCCTTCAGTGTCTACTTATTTTTTTTCCTGATTAACTGTGTGATTTCTTTGGCTTTCATCGGCCGATAAAAATAAAATCCCTGTACTTCATCACAGTCTGATTCTTTTAAAAAATCCAGCTGGGTTTCAGTTTCCACACCTTCGGCCAGTACCCTCAGATCAAGAATTTTTGCCAATTGAATAATAGTTTTGGCAATCGGGCGGTTTTTGGGATTTTCATCGATCTCCCGGATAAAAGTAATATCCATTTTAATGCGATCAAATGGCATCGTTTTTATCCGGTTCAGAGAAGAATACTCAACCCCAAAATCATCGATGGCTATACTAACACCCAATTCTTTTAAGGCTTTAAGGTTGGACAGCGTTTTCTGGTCATTCTGAAAGGCCAGCGTTTCGGCAATCTCCAGTTCCAGGCGTTCGGGCCGTAACTTATTTTTTCCCAGATTCGCTTTAACAATCTCAACCAGATCAGGGTTTTCCAGCTGTTCACTGGAAATATTCACCGCTACCGGTAATTGCGTAAAGCCTTGGTCACTCCAGTTTTTAATCTGGCTGCAGCTTTCTTCAATCACCCACTGATCGATGGGCTTCATCAGACCTGGATGCTTTTGCGCCAAGGGAATAAAAGCCCCAGGGGTTAAAAGACCCATTTCGGGATGGTTCCAGCGAATCAACGCTTCGATACCATTTATTTCCATCGTTGCCAAACTAACCTGCGGCTGATAGTAGAGTTCCAGCTCATTTTTCTCAACAGCCCGATAGAGATCATTGGTCAAACGTGTTTTATACTTAAGATCTTCTTTTAAATTGGCCGAACAGAAGGTAACTCTGTTTTTCCCCAGATCCTTAGAATGATACATCGCTAAATCGGCATTTTTAATCAAACTATCCGGATCTTCGCCATCATCCGGGTATAAAGAAACCCCGGCACTAGCACTAATAAACAGTTCCTGATCTCTCACCTGAATCGGCTTTTTAAAAACGGTAATAATCTTATCGAGGATATAATGCAAATCCGTCAGATTTTTGATCCCATTTAGTAAAATCAAAAACTCATCACCACCAAAACGGCTGACAACATCATTCTGCCGGACTTTCTTTTCCAGCCGGTTGCCCACTTCAATCAGCAGTTCATCACCAGCATCATGACCAAGGGTATCGTTAACTGCCTTAAAATCATCGATATCCAGAAAAAGCACTGCTAAAGCCAGACAATTACGCGAAGCGTTTCCAATTTCTCTCTCCAGATGTTCAAAATAGAGGGTACGGTTAGGCAAACCAGTCAAACCATCGAAATAGGCCAGTTTTTTTATTCTTTCCTCCGATTGCAGATTGTTAAGTGCGTCAATTAAAAGATTAGAACAGATTTCCATACCACTGATCTGATTATCGCCCCAGATCGGTCTGGACTCCAGATACCCTACCTGCAAAGCTCCCTGTCCGTGATTGCTGATAACCGGCACCGCGAAGAAAGCGCAGATCTCTTTTGGTAGCGCCGATTTGATTTCCGGCTCGGCTTTCATTACATCCAGTATAAAAACTTTTTTTTCAAAGATTACCTTTTTTAGCCAGACTGGTTCCGCGCATACGCAATCATCCCATTGCCACTGATAATTTTTATGAGCAGATTCATCTTCGCCAAAAAAAACCAGACAAATCCTGTCACATCTCAAAAATAGGCTTAAACGTTTGAGCAAATTTAAAATTTTTTCATCCTGATTTTCAGCACTTATATTTATCAAGTCTGCAGAAACTTCAGAGAGCAGCTTCTGCAGATGAATCTGCTCTTCATTATCTCTTAAACGCCGTAAAAAAGTTCGATTAACAAACACCGCCATGGCCAGAAATAAAAAGATAAAGAGCATCCGATTCAGATGATCGGCACTTCCGATATCAACTGCAAGAACCGGAACCTCAACCCACAAAGAAAACAGAGAAACCAGATAGGAAGTCCCCAGAATAATCAGGTATTTTTCATTTCTGAAAGGAATTAGCAGAATAATGAAGACAACTGGAATCGCCCAGATGGTAATCGCCGCAAATTCCTGATAATGAAAGAGCAAAAAAGGAATGGTCAAAGAAAGAATTGTGATTAAAATCAGATCCTTATCCGAATCAATAAGCGATGAATCATTAATTAAATTCAATGTCAAACTCACGGCAGTCAATAGAAGGCTTGGCCAGAAAGCCTCGATAAACGGAATATGCAAGATAAAATAGCTGGATATAAAGCAGGTATTAGCACCTATTAAATAAGAGACTGCTAGATAACGAAAAACCTTTCGATGCGTGTGGATATTTAATATTTCACCTTCTCTTGCAATGACCGGACTTTTATCGATCATAATCAGATGATAGTGCTGAATCGAAAAAAGTATTGCTGATACTGGCAGTAAAATAATCGCCGGTGCCATCTGGGGGGTAACAACATGATGGAAAGTATTCATGACGACGTCGGTCAGACTGCCTAAAACCAGAGCCAGCAGAAAGGTTGAAAAAATCAGCAGCATTGCCATTCTTTTTTCTCCATGCTGTTTCAAACCGGTTTGCAGAAGTAAAAGCAAAGAAATACAGGAATAAAGAATGTAATAAATATTAAAAGCCTGATCCAGCCCATTATGATTAGACTCATTCACCCAACCACTGGGTGTAAGAACCAGGTTGGACTGATTGAGGGCGGTAGGCTCATACAAAGCAAAGCAAAAAACTATAATCACTGCCGGCAGATAAATAAGCACCACAAACGGCGATTTGCGGAAACGTTGATATCGATCAGTTAATACCAGTATAAAGTGCAGTAAAAAACTGTACATGATCCCCCACCCAAATACAGCAATACGTCGCCATAACAGAGCAGTTGCCAGATTATCGGCTGAATTTGCGATAGCAAAAGAAAATGACCAAAGTCCCAGCGTGAAGCAAACCCCCAAAAAGGTGATCTTACGTTCAAAACACTTATCTTTTATCAGGACAAATAAGCCGAGAAAGGTATACCCGATACAGGCCAAATAAAAAATCATCGAATAGATCACAGGTAAACTCATCAACCAAGTCTCCTCTTCTTCAGTCTCGTAAACTTTATACCCTTTGTAATATCTTTATATCTCAGGACTTATTTTATTTAAAAGAAAAACGGTTTGTTCAATGAGAACAAACCGTCTGTTTGTAGATAAACCCGACACTAACCAATTGAATTACGTAGTAACCAGCGGGGTAGCCCCTCTGTGCCTGGATTCATACTGTTTACCAATCTAAAAGTGCTAACAAAAGGCCTAATCCAGCAACTGTCTTGAAAACGGAAAATCAAAGTTTCCGTAGCTGCCAGATCTATCTGAGAGGCGCCCGGCGTCCGACCAGCAGACCAACAACCTGATTTCCATCTTCAATCGGTGCCACATCAAAGACAACCGATGTATTGGTGACCTTGCTGACGGTTTCTTCAGAAACTGCCGCTTGGCCTTTAAAGCCGGCTTCGTACCAGTACTCACCCCATGAATCAAATTCACCCTGACCATTTAAATATTTGGCATGTCCGGCCAGATCCATAACAGCAATATCCTGATAACCCAGATCTTCTGCCTCAGCGGCCAGAGTCGCCACCTGATGATCCCAATCCATTGAAATAATGGTTGGTAACTTAGCCTTTTCCCGGAGTCTGACCGCCGCCGGGTTATCGACACTTTCAGCTTTTTGCTGCTCACTTTTTAGTTTGAAGCTGTCAATCATCTGCTTGAGCATCTCAGCCTGACTAGAAAGTTCCTGGCTGGAGGCCGCACTCTGTTGGGAAGTTGCCGCATTACTCTGAACAACTGTGGAAACCTGCTCGATCCCTTTGGTAATCTGGGCAATTTCCGACGCCTGGTCATTTGATGCCTTGGCAATATCGCTGACCAGACTGGTCACCTTTTCGATTTCCGATAAAATCCCCGATAAACTAACGGCTGTTTCATCAGCAATCTGTGTCCCTGCTAGGACCTTCTCAATCGAGCCTTCAATCAGCAACGTTGTTTCACGGGCAGCATCCGCACTACGGGCGGCCAAGGTTCTAACTTCTTCAGCGACTACGGCAAAACCTTTGCCATGGACACCAGCCCTGGCCGCTTCCACTGCTGCATTCAAGGCCAAAATATTTGTCTGGAAAGCAATATCATCAATAACCTTAATGATTTTTTTGATGTTATCCGAAGATTCATTAATTTCCGCCATGGCCGAAACCATGCTGGTCATCTGTTGGTTGCCTGCTTCGGCATTGGCTCGCACACTGATGGCCCGCTCATTCGCTTCACCAGCATTTTTAGCGTTCAACCGGGTTTCAGATGCAACCTCGTCAATTGAAGCCGATAGTTCCTGAATTGCGCTAGCCTGCTCGGTGGTACCCTGCGATAAGGTTTGGGCCCCATTTGAAATCTGCATCGCGCCCGATTCAACCTGACCGCCTGCAATTTCAATGTCTTGCATGGTTTTACTTAAGCGGCTGGTAATTTCATTGATGACCACTTTAGCCTCATTGAAATCACCGTGGTAATAAGCGCGCAGTTCCTGGCTCAAATCGCCTTCGCCGATGCGGGCGAGTATCGTCGTCAGATCGTTGACGTAATTTTTCAGGAAGCCGATAGTACGGTTTAAATTCTCCTTGATAATACCGTGCTGCCCCTGGAAATCCCCTTCCATGGCTACGTCAAGATTTCCTTTTGATAACTGCTCCAGGGTTTCTGAAGCCGCCTGAATTGGCGCGATAACCACATCCAGCGTACGATTAAAGCCCTCAATGACTTTTATATATTCACCATTGAAGCGACTGGCGTCACCGCGGTAATCAAGATCACCATTGACGGCCAGACGGCTCATTTGGTCAGATTCTTCAACCAGATCCTGAATATTTTTTATCATCTTAATCAGTTCCGGTACAAATTCGTCCGCTTCACAACGTTTGCCACCGGTCACAAGTTCATCATAATCGGAAAGATCACCCAAGGAAACATTTCTGACAATTGACTGAATTGTGCAAAGTTTTTGCTGCACTTCATTAACGGAGTTTTTCAGATCATTATAAATTCCCAGATATTCCCCTTCCATCCGGGTTGAAAAATCGTTCATTTCCAGCAGGTGAACCACATCTCCGGTTTCCGTTAATGCCCCCAGTCCATCAATACAGGCATTGATATTATCTTTCAGATCATTGAAATCACCTTTGTAATCAGTCGTGATTTTCGGCGGGATTACCCCATTACCGATTCGCTCGATGGCCTTGTTGGCGACTTTTAAGGGTTTGATAAAGGTGTTGATGACATTATTCAGGGCAATGATCATCTCTTTGAAAGCACCATTATACTCGTTAGTATTGCCCCGATAATTCAACTGCCCCTCGGTGGCTGCCTGGCCGAATTTTAGAATGGCCTGATTGACCCGATTCATCTCGTTCAAGACACCCTGCATTGAAATCGCCAGGACATCCTCTTGTGATCGTGGAATAATTGAGACTTCAAAATCACCCTGGGCCATCCGTTCGGTGGCCTCTGCCAGTTCTCTATTATTCTGAACAACCGTTCGAAAGGAAGCCAGCAGCGCATCCAATTCATTACGACCATTATCTTCAATTTCCAGATCCAGTTTTCCCTGAACCAGCTGCTGGGCTACCTCTTTGAGAAGAGTCAGTTTTTTCTCAAGTTTACTTGAGATCATCCAAGCAATACCAGTGGCAATTACAATTATAACAACAGAAACAATCAGCAGCCGATTTCGAAAATCGCCCATCAGTTCTGGCACACCAACACCATCTATTTGAGAAAGTATTGCAGTTCCTGACGTATAGGCAACAAAGCTGACGATCAGAATCGCTAAAATAATCAGACTCACTGTATATAACAGCAGTTGAGTAGAAATTCGCATTCCAACAGTTGAATCAGATTTAACTGTATTTGAACCAGCCTGCTGACCTGATTCTGTTCTTTGATTTTTTTCCATATTGACCTCTATCTTAAAATTGTTTAATTTCGTCAACAGTATACTCCTTTTACTGGTAAAAGGCAACTGTATGAACGGATAAAAAATATAATTTATTTCCCGAAATTAACTATCTATTTACGCAAATTTTTGGCATTTTTTTGCAGTTATTCCCTAATTAAACAAAAATCGTATATAAAAAAAGAATGGTTCGACCATTCTTAAAAATCAATACACTTTTATTGTCCATAAATCTGATAATTATTTTTACCCAGCTTTTTAGCCTGATACATAGCCTGATCGGCATTTTTCAGCAGCAAGTCAAAAATTTTACCATGTTCCGGATATAAGCTGATACCAATGCTGACAGTAATCTCGAATTTCCGGGCAGTTAAAGGTTCTCTGAGAGATGTCAAAATTTTTTTAGCTACAATTTCCAAATCCGCAATTTCCTTAAACTCCGGAATCAGGAGGGCAAACTCATCTCCACCCAGACGGGCAACAGTATCTCCCTTACGAATCAGATGGCTTAATTTGTCGGCAACTGCCTTTAAAAGGTCATCTCCCACATCATGACCGTAAGCATCATTAATTTTTTTGAATCCGTCAAGGTCCATATACATCAGCGCCATCCGCGTATTAAAGCGATCGGCACTGGCTGCCGCCAGGATGACCCGATCATGGAAAAGTTCCCGGTTTGGCAGTCTGGTCAGACTGTCATGATAGGCCATATAAGAGGTTTTTTCTGACTCCTTTCGGCGTTCCGTAATATCTTCCTTAATTCCCACATAATGGGAGATTTTGCCATCTGCATCCAAAACCGGGGAAATAGAAATATTTTCCCAGTAATGCTCACCATTCTTTTTTAAATTACGAAATTCCTTTTGCCAGACTTTTCCGGCCGAAACAGATTTCCTCATCTCTTCATAGACTTGGCTGGCATATCCGTTTTGGTATAACATACTGGTATGTTTACCCAAGAGTTCTTCTGATGAATAACCCGTCAGTTCGGTGTACTTAGGATTGATATATTCAATTCTCCCATCTGCACCACTGATAATCACAGCTACCGGACTATGCTCCATCGCCTGATAATATGTACGCAGTTGATCCTGCGCTTTTTTGTAGTCGGTAAAGTCTTCAATACTCACCTGTACGCCGATAATTGCTCTGTTGTAATCATGTAATGGCGCAAAAGTCATTCGCAAATAGACCTTTTTTCCCCACTTTGTTACATAATAGGATTCGCCACGATAGACTTCTCCGGTTTCCATGCATTGCTTCAGTTTCGCCGACACGCCAATTTTGATCAGGGATTCAAAGTTAAAAAGATTCACCGCTTTGGTCGCCTCAGCCGAAGGTGAGCCAAGAAGTTTAACCACTTCATCGTTAACCGTCGTAATGTTACCATCCCGGTCACAGCTTAAAATGCCAGCCGGTGAATTTTCCACCAGCACCCGGTATCGTTCTTCGCTTTCATCCACTTCCCGATAAGCAATCGCAGCAATAAACTCATCGTTTTTGATGGCTCGCCTGATATATCCAAAAATGACCGGGAAAAATACAATACTATAGCCCAGCGCATATAACAAGGGTTTAACCGTTATCTCATTCGGGATAAACTGGAGCAGTCTATACACAATAGCACTGACCACTAAAGCAATAACTGTTGTGCTAATTGCATCAATCAGCCCTTTTTTGTGAATCAATTTTTGGGTTCTCACCAGACTCCTCCTCATTAAATAACGATTTTTACCCCAAACACAGCCGGCAAATTACAAAGATGAAAGTTCACTATCTTAAATCTGGATTTTACCATAAAAAATCTGATTTCTCAACTGTCACATCTTATTTTGGTATCTTTCTTGTATGATTCTGGTCTAGCCTATATAATTATAGATACGCATGCTAATGAGACAAGTCACAAAACAATCTCAATTATATCGCTCCAGGAGAAGTACATGAACCAAAACAACCGATTAGGTATTGATATTGGCTCCACCACAATTAAAATGGTGGTTGTCAACGGCCAGAATGAGTTGATTTTTTCGGATTATCAACGACATTTTGCCGATATTAGCGAAAGTTTAGCCGCAATGCTTGCACGGGCTATCCAAAAGCTTGGGAACCTGAACGTTCTGGCCACCGTTACCGGTTCAGGTGGGATGACGCTCAGTCCGAGGCTGCCCTATATCCAGGAAGTTATCGCCGTAACGAAGGCGATTCAAGGCTATGCCCCTGAAACCGATGTTGCCATTGAGCTGGGTGGTGAAGATGCCAAAATAATCTATTTGACAAACGGGCTTGAACAGCGGATGAATGGCATCTGTGCCGGTGGAACCGGCTCTTTCATCGATTCCATGGCCAGTCTTCTAAACACCGATGCCACAGGACTCAACGAATTGGCCAGAAACTTCAAAACCCTTTACCCCATTGCCTCACGATGTGGTGTTTTTGCCAAGACTGACCTTCAGCCTCTGATCAACCAGGGCGCCGACAAAGCCGATCTGGCGGCATCGATTTTTCAGGCAGTGGCCAATCAAACTATCAGCGGTCTGGCTTGTGGTCGGCCAATTAAAGGCAATGTGGCCTTTCTCGGCGGTCCCCTTCGTTTTCTGGATCAGCTCAGAGCGGCTTTTCAAAAAACTCTGAACTTATACCCAGAACATATTATCGATCCCGCTAACGGGCATCTATTTGCCGCCATCGGCGCTACCGAAAACGCTAAAAATGCGAAACTGATCCGTCTTAGTGAGTTAAGCAGTCTGCTGCATGACAATCTCAAAATGCCACCTAATGGCCCAAGGCTGGCACCGCTTTTTAAAAACCACGAGGAAATCAGGGTTTTTAAAAAGCGCCATTCAAAACAAGTCATACCGCAAAATGACTTGTCCAATTATCAGGGAAACTGCTATCTGGGAATTGATGCCGGATCGACAACCACAAAACTGGCTTTAATTGCTCCTGATGGCAGCCTTTTATATTCCTTCTATGAGCATAACCACGGCAGTCCGGTTCAAACCACAACCCATGCCTTAAAAGATTTATACGCCCTCCTGCCGTCAGGAGCCAGGATTGCCAGTTCCTGCGCCACCGGTTATGGTGAAGCACTGATTAAAGCCGCTTTCAACCTGGATCAGGGACAGGTCGAAACCATCGCCCATTATCATGCCGCACGTTTTTTCGAGCCTGAGGTTGATACCATTCTTGATATCGGTGGCCAGGACATGAAATATATCCGCATAAAAAATCATGCTGTCGATAGCGTTTTACTCAACGAAGCTTGTTCCTCAGGCTGTGGTTCTTTTCTGGAGACCTTTGCCCAGTCGCTTGCTTATTCCATCGAAGATTTTTCTCGAATTGCCCTGAAAGCCAGACAACCGGTGGATTTGGGCAGCCGTTGCACAGTATTTATGAACTCCCGGGTTAAACAAGCGCAAAGCGAAGGGGCCGCAGTTGCCGATATTGCTGCCGGACTTTGCCATTCGGTAATTAAAAATGCCCTCTATAAAGTCATCAAACTAACTGACTATCAGACGCTTGGTAAAAAAGTGGTGGTTCAAGGTGGTACTTTTTTAAATGATGCAGTGCTTAAAAGTTTTGAATGTATTTCTGGCATCGAAGCAATCCGTCCCGACATTGCCGGTATCATGGGGGCCTTTGGTGCCGCCCTGATTGCCCGCGATAATGCGCAAGGCGGCGAAAGCCATCTGCTATCGGCTCAACAGTTAGAAACGCAAACTGTTGAAACAACAACCCGCCGCTGTCAGCTTTGCAGCAATACCTGCCTCCTGACAGTCAGTCATTTCTCCGGGCAAGGCCAGCATATCAGCGGCAACCGCTGCCACCGTGGCAGTGGTCAAGCAAATCGGTCGCAACCTGTTGCCAACCTCTATGACTATAAATTAAAACGCACTTTTTCCTATCAGTCTTTGCCCGCAGACCAGTCCAAACGTGGTAAAATTGGGATTCCCCGGGTCTTAAACATCTATGAAAACTACCCATTCTGGCATACCTTTTTCAGCTGTCTTTCCTACCAGGTGGTGCTCTCGCCTCTGTCCGACCACAAAATCTATGAGCTGGGTATGGCATCAATCCCCAGTGATTCGGCCTGCTATCCGGCCAAACTGGCTCATGGGCACGTTCAATGGTTAATCAATCAGGGTATTGAGACAATCTTTTACCCCTGTATTGCCTACGAACGCAAAGAATTCGCTGATGCCAATGATCACTACAATTGTCCAATGGTGACCTCCTATCCTGAAAATATCAAAAATAATATGGACGGCCTGATCAATTTTGAAAAGCCATTCCTCTCTTTTGAAAGCCGGGAAATCCTCAAAAAACGACTGATTGAGCTTTTCTCAAAAGAAAAAAAGATCCCCCCTTCTGAAGTAAATAAGGCAGTGGATGCCGGATGGACAGAACTCTTAAAAGCACGCGCTGATCTTTTGACCAAAGGACAGGAAGTTCTGGAAATGCTTAACCGCACCGGCGGCCAGGGAATTGTGCTGTCGGGCCGACCTTATCACCTCGACCCGGAAATCAATCACGGAATTCCAGACCTGATCGCTTCTTATGGTATCGCTGTCTTAACCGAAGATTCAATTTCTCATCTTGGCCAGGTTTCCCGGCCAACTCTGGTTTTGGATCAGTGGACTTATCATTCCAGACTCTATGCAGCGGCTGCTTTAGTCAGTGAAACTCCCCATCTGGAACTGGTTCAGCTGAATTCCTTCGGCTGCGGTCTGGATGCTGTTGCATGTGATCAGGTTAGTGAAATACTTGAAAAAGCTCGTAAAACTATAACCATTTTAAAAATCGATGAAATTAAAAACACAGCCGCAATCAATGTTCGTCTCCGATCACTTCTGGCCGTTCTTGAAAAAAAACAAGCACAAAAACTGCCCCCTAAAATCGATACCGCTTATCGGCGGGTCATGTTTACCAAAACAATGAAAAAAACTTACACCATTCTGGCACCGCAGATGTCTCCCATTCATTTTGATTTTTTAGAGCCGGTTTTTTCTTCCTGTGGCTACCGCTTTGAGTTTTTAAAAAATCTGGGGCCGGAAGTAGTGTCATTAGGACTTCAGTATGTCAATAATGATGCCTGCTATCCTTCAATCATTGTTGTTGGGCAAATGTTGTCGGCTTTATTTTCCGGTAAATATGATCTCAGTCAGACAGCCGTGATGATGATGCAAACCGGCGGTGGCTGCCGGGCTTCCAATTATATCGGCTTCATCCGTCGGGCCCTTTCCAAAGCCGGCTTATCCCATGTTCCGGTTATCTCTTTAAACCCGGTCGGATTGGAAAACAACCCCGGTTTCAAACTCTCCCCCAAGCTTTTGTATCGCGGCCTGCAGGGATTGATTTACGGTGATGTGCTGATGCAAGTCCTGTATAAAACCCGGCCATATGAAAAGGAAGTCGGTTCAGCCAATACCTTATATGAAAAATGGCGAAAGCGATGTATCAAAAGCCTGGCCAGAGGAAATTACGACTATCGGAAAAATATTCAGGGCATCGTAGATGACTTTGATTCCCTCCCGCTTGACGAAACGCTTAAAAAACCCCGGGTGGGGATTGTTGGCGAAATCTATATTAAATATCTGCCCGCCGCCAACAATAACCTGGTCGGTTTTCTTGAAAATGAAGGGGCAGAGGTTGTCGTTCCGGGAATTTTTAATTTTTTTACCTATTGTTGTTATGACTACATATTTAACGCCCGCTATCTAGGCAAGAAAAAATCATTGGCTCTTGTTGGCGGACTTTCGATAAAAAGTCTCGAGCACCTGCGACGCCCAGCTGCCCAGGCCCTTAAAAACAGCCACCGCTTTACCCAACCGGCCAATCTTGCCCAGCTGATTACAGATGCCGACCCGATTATTTCAGTTGGCAACCACACCGGAGAGGGTTGGTTTTTAAGCGGTGAAATTTGTGAACTGCTCGATTCGGGAACGACTCATATCATCTGTGTTCAGCCCTTTGGCTGCCTGCCCGGTCATGTTGCCGGCAAGGGTGTGCTTAAAGAAATAAAAAGACGCTATCCTCTGGCTAATATCGTGGCTGTGGATTATGATGCCGGCGCCAGCGAAGTGAATCAGCTAAACCGAATTAAATTGATGCTGAGTAAGTATGGCATAGCATAAATAAAAGTTTATTGCCGTGTCAAAAAAACCTTGCCTTCTAAAAAATCATCAGATATTATATCCGCTTAATTTATTGACATTATAATTAAATAGCGATATACTCGGATTATTATGAATTATATTGACTTAATATGCTAATTTATTATTCGCATTTAAAATATTCAGCGTAAAAGGAGAGTGGAAATGGGATTATTTAAAGTTAGAGCTGATGCTTCTGCCAAACTGAAAACAGAGTATGAAAATATGAAAAATGCTTATACTGCTGTCGCTCAGGCACTTGCTCAGGGGGATTTATCGGTTACGCCTGCAAATCAGAGTGAAAATGATTTATTGGGAGACAGTTTAGGCGCGATTGGCGCGTCATTGTCACAACTGGACTCAGATTTAAAAAAAATAGAGATGGCAGTAAATGACGGCAACTTTCAAGCTGAAAATTTCGCAACAACTCAAAATGGTATTTACAAGTCCATCACCGACACGATCATTCGAATTATCGAAATGCAGAATAAAAAGAGTAATCTATATCTTGCTATTCTCGATGCCCTTCCTTATCGTATTACTGTCATGGACAATGATATGAATATGATTTTTATTAACAAAATTCTCGAAGATCTAATGATTCAATTCGGAACCGCTGAAAAACGCGAAGATATGTATCACCGTCCCTGCTCAGTAAATGGTCTGGACATGTGCAATACTGAAAACTGTGGCTTCAAACGTTTGAGTGAAAAAGGGCTGACTGAATATCCCTTTGAATTTGACGGCGGCTACTATCGAATGGATTCACAATTTGTTAAGGACCGGTCAGGAAAACAGATTGGCTATGTGGAAATATCACATGATACCACACCAACCATGAGCGTGAACGTCTACACTAAAAAAGAAGTGGCCCGGCTGGAAAACAATCTGAAGCAACTGGCGCAGGGTAATCTTGACTTTGATTTTGATATTGAACCCGCAACCGAGTACACACAGGATATTTTTGCACTCTTCTCATCGATTAATATCAGTTTATCAGAAGTCAGTCAGAGCATTGGTCTGTTAGTTGATGACGCGACAGCATTAACAGAATCGGCTCTGGAAGGGAATTTAGATGATCGCCGGGATGAAAGTCAATTCAGCGGCTGCTGGCTGAAACTGATTAGTGGCATGAACAAGATTCTTGAGGAAATTTCCAAACCGATTCAGGAAGTTTCCGCTGTTTTATCAGAATTGTCAGTGGGTAGACTCGAGGTTCAGGTGACCGGAGATTATCAGGGCCAATTTGACACCCTAAAGCATTCTGTCAATGAAACCACCAAAGGCTTAAATAAAGTAGTAACCAGTATCACTTACCTGATCGGCCAAATCAGTCAGGGTAATATTGATCTTCCTCAACAGGAAATTTTCAGAGGTGATTTTGAAGCGGTTTCCGTGTCCCTAAACACCATTCTTGATTCTCTCAATAATCTGATGAAAAATATCCGGATCGCCGCTGAACAGGTTAATTCCGGTGCCGATCAGGTTTCTTCGGCCAGTCAGGCGCTGGCACAGGGATCGACGGAACAGGCCAGCTCCATTCAGGAATTGACTGCCTCAATTTCGGAAGTCGCCAATCAAACCAAAAAGAACGCGATGGATGCTAACCAGGCCAAAGAAACGGCTCTCGATGTCATGAAAAATGCCGAAATCGGTAATAGTCATATGAATGAAATGCAGCTTTCCATGTCAGCGATCAACCAGTCATCAAATGATATTTCTAAAATTATCAAGGTGATTGATGATATTGCCTTCCAGACCAATATTCTGGCTCTGAATGCGGCTGTTGAAGCAGCCAGAGCCGGCGAACATGGCAAAGGCTTTGCCGTTGTTGCCGAAGAAGTTAGAACTCTGGCGGCCCGCAGTGCTGATGCTGCCAAACAGACAACCTCTTTAATCGAAGGCTCTATTGAAAAAGTTCATCAGGGAACAAAAATTGCAGATGAGACAGCAAAAGCTTTGGTTGATATCGTCACTGGGGTAGAAAAAGTCAGTACTTTAACGGAAAATATTGCTCACGCAACGAATGACCAGGCAACTGAGATTGCGCAAATTAATGTTGGTGTTGAGCAGGTTTCACATGTTGTTCAGCAAAATTCCGCCACTGCGGAAGAAAGCGCAGCCGCCAGCCAGGAATTATCCGGGCAAGCGACCCTGCTGCAAAATAATATTGATCAATTTGAGTTAAGGAAATAATCCAAAAACCCCTCGCGTAGTCATTATTTTATTCTACTCGAGGGGTTTTTTGCCTGAAATCTGACCGTATAACTTAAGCCTCTTCCTGTCCCACGGCAGCTGACAGACTGCCTGGTTCTTTTCCTTGTTGGAATTTTCTGATCAGCAGGACAAAACCGACCAGCAAAAAATAGTAGGTTAAAAGCACCGGAATATACAAAAGCAGATATACATAAGGCATCGGGATAAAGGACCAGAAAAGTTCTAACAGACCACTGCCTTCCGGGTCCAGGGTATAAAAATAGTTAACGCCTTCTAAACCGATTAGGGATGCACCCAGATTGATCAGGTGAGCAATAAATGCCAGAAAAGTGACAAAGAAGGTGGTTTTGAAAATTGTTCCCATCCGCGGGGAATAGAGCCCCAAAGTCACCAGACTAATGCCGTTAATAATACAAAAGGCATGGTCCAGATAAAAAGTAAAATAAGAAGGGTTATAAAAAGGGGTGACATCATAGGGGGTCGGCGGAAAAACAATCGCCAGCAGGGCCGCCAAAGGCGTCGCCACAAAACAGAAAGCATAAAGAATTTCTTTTTTTGTCATCAGTGCCAAGGGAATAAAAATCATCCCCAGGCCGCAGAGCTGAAATGGCAAAGTCTCTCTGATCATATAGCCTTTCCCACCCCATAAAGCTACCAGATCTGGATCATTAAAAATCAAAATCCGGTTAATCGTGTATGAAAGAATCAATAGGCCGCTTAAAATAAGCAGCGCATTGCGTCTCGTTTTTTCACTTTTCTCCCGAAGGAAAAACCATAGCAGAAAAATGGACAGGACAATCATCCCCAGTAGGGCTAAGAGAGTCAAATTAAAAGGTTTGGCAATTAAGTCAGTCATGCTTGCTCCTTATTCTCGCGTTTTTAATGATTCAATCAGATCCAGCTTGTAGATCCGGGTCACTGCCAACAAATGGCCAAAGGTCATAAAGGTAAAGACAGCCAGGGCGATCAGCATAAAAACGCTCATGGTGTTGGCATTAAAATAGGTGATATTGGCAGAATTCATATTTAAGAGCATCTGTTCGGCAAAAATATTTCCCATTCCCAAACCGATGACAATGGAAATGACAAACTGTATCAGGATTTCCAGATAGGTACCCGGGCAATGGCTCCCGGACTAATGCCCAGAACCCGCATCACGGCATAATCTCTGAGCCGCTCTTTGATATTAATAAGTGACATATTGTAGATAATTAAAGAGCCTACGATAAAAGCACAGATAATAATGGTATACACACCAGCGTTGGTAGTGGAAAAAGTGCTTGTAACACTTTGTTCCTGAATCGAATTAAAAGAAAGGTAATCAAAATGCTCAGCTTCTGATAGAGCCTTATAAAAGCCGATTTCATCGGCCGGGTCGGTCATATTAACGATCACGCTATTAATGCTGTCGGCACCAAACAATTCTTCAAAGGTGCTCATCGAACAGTACTGGGTGTAGTTGATATTCTCTTTTGAAATAGCTGATACCAGTATTTCTATTCCATTAATCGAAACCTTATCCCCGGGTGAAACACCCAGATCGGTGGCCATCCGATCTTCCAGTATAATCCCCTCTTGCGGAATTGGCAGGAGCGCCCGATCAGCATTAAAGACACTTATCATCGAATCCTCAACCTGCAGGCCGCAGACCAGTGCCTCTTCAGATTGGTCATTGAAACTAATAGTGGTACTCTTCATCCCCACCGCCTGTGCTTTGGATACTTCCGAATAATCGTCCATCCGCTCAAGCAAACTGGTCTGATTGCTGGCATCCGTAAAGAAAATCTGCACGTCATAATGGTAGCGGTCATTAAAGGTATGGGACAGGATATCTCGGACGGCAAAAGAATAGGACAGCGATACAAGAATCATCAGACTGGTCAGAATCACTGACAGCAGGGAGATAAAAACCCGCCGTTTGTTGCGCAGGCTTGACGAAATTGCCACCTTGGCAACGGCATTTAATGAGGCAACCAGTTTTTGTGCCCCCGGAGCTGATGCCTGCTGAGCCGATTTCTCGCGCATGGCTTCAGCCGGGCTGATTTTTAGGATTGACCTAGCACTAATATTGGTTCCCAGCAGACCAATCAGGGTGGTAACCAGCAAAGCCAGCAGCATAACCCGGACATCATAAACATAATGAAGGGCCGGAATACCATAACAGACTTTGTAGGTATCGCTGACAAAACGGGTTAAAAAGAAACCTGCGGGTACGCCGATCAGCGCTGAGATTGCAGAGATACTCAGGCTGAACGCAAAATAAAGACCACGAATCTGTTTTGGTGAAAAGCCCAGCGCCTGCAACACCCCAATCTCATGGCGCTGCTCCTGAATGACCTGATATATAAAGAGGTAGGTAATTAAGAGGGTAATCAGATATAATAGCGGAGGAATAGCAAAAGACAGGGTTTTTAAAGGAATCACCGAACTGTCCAGCACCGATTTCTGCGGTGAATCAGCGTAAATGTAGGCGTCTTGTATATCAGCCGCATTTAAATCCTTAATATCATCAAGCACAGCGCTGTCACTGAAGCCCTCTTTAACCGTTACAAAAATTTGGTTGATTATCGCTGCCGGACTGTCTAAAAGCGCTTGCAAATCATCATTTAAGAGGTAGACATAACCGAAATCCATGGTGTCAAAGTAGGTAAAGTCATTGCGGGTGACAGAAGTTGATTCGAACGCCGAAACAATTCTCGCTACATAAGCCTGATGAACAACGCCGTCAATGGTTATATCGAGCGAATCTCCCAGCTGCATATCATTAAGACCGGCAAAATACTGGTCTACCGAAAGGCCAATGCCCTCCCCTGACCACCAGATTCAATGACGTTTAAAACATTAAAAATATCGTCCGCTTCATAGCCCATCATCCGCCCGGTTAAGCCGCGGCCATCGGTTCGGGTCAGCTGCAGATCGGCAACCATCCTGGTCTTTACTGCCGCCACCCCGTCAAGCGCTTTAATTGCATCAAGCAAATCGTCATCCATACTGAGCACACTGGTATGAATGGTTATTTCCGGAAATCCGTAGTCCAGCCGAAAATCCTCCAGCGAAGCCACCAGGGTTTGATAGGAAGACAACAGGGCAATCAGGGTGATCATACCCATCGAGGCAATCAGGGCAATGGAAATAAAGATTTTTTTATTGCTGCGAATGAGCGTCGGGAGCTTTTTTTTAATCAGGTATCGTTCCATGTCCGCGCCTCTTAATATTCAATCTGATCGGCACTGACCGGCGACAGGTTGACAATTTCTTCGATGATTTTACCGCTGTCCATATGGATAATCCGATTAGCCATCGAGGCAATAGGCGTAGAATGCGTAACAATAACAATTGTCTGACCCTGATCACGGCAGATTTTTTCTAAAAGCATAAGAATTTGGCGACCGGTTTTAGAATCCAGGGCTCCTGTGGGTTCATCACACAAAAGAAAGTCCGCCCGTTTTACCAGGGCACGGGCAATGGAAACCCGCTGCTGTTCGCCGCCACTCATTTGGGCAGGATAGGCATCAGCCCGTTTTGAAAGCCCTACCAGAGAAAGCGCCTGGTTCACATCCATGGGATTACTGGATAAACCGGCGGACAGAGAAACATTCTCGCGGGCGGTCAGATCACCTATCAGGTTATAAAACTGAAAGACAAAGCCGACGGTATTGCGTCTAAAATCAGTCAGCACTTTTTCACTGGCACCATTTAAATCCGTCTGTCCAATTACTACCGTTCCCGATGTCGGTGGAGTCATGCCGCCGATGATGTTTAAAAGGGTACTTTTGCCGGAACCGCTGGCCCCCAGAATCACAATCAGCTCGCCTCTGCCGATGGTAAAGCTGACATCATTAAGGGCTTTGACCTGACCAATCCCCTGACCATAAAATTTATTCAGGTTTTGGGTGGTCAGAAAAATATTGCGGGGTTTTACGACTGACGCATCTACTTTGTTTTCAATCAGATAGTAGATAAAAGCCTCTGCCACCACCTCTGCCATACCAAGATCCTCTTCATCAAAATCGCCTTCAGCTTTATCGGTAAAGAGGGCACAGGCAAAGACCTGCTCAGGCTTGCTGGCTATCGGAATAGCCATTAGCTCGCGAACTACTGGAATATCCCTTGACAGGCTGCTCTGAGCCTTTAAACAAGCCTCTAAGGCTTTTTCTTCAAAAAGAGTTTGATGTTGGTCCGAGAAAAGTCCGCAGTTTTCACCACGAACCGAGAACAGGCTAACCGACTCGTTTTCCGGATGGTAAAAATAAATGGCAACGGTTGATGCCCGGGTAGAGCGCAGCAGTCGTTTTAATAAAAGCGAATACATTTCATTGGCATCAACAATATTTAAAAGGTTATTCTGTTTGAGTTTTTCTGTCATAATCGGCTCCATTTTTATTTGTACATTTGATCTTTTTTTATTATATGCTAAAAAATATCTTCACACAAGAAGCAGATCGCTTAAATCAACCTGATACTAAAATGGCTACAAAAAATATCAACAATAAAATATACTCCTTTTTTTGAATGATATACTCCTTTTTTAAATTCAATTTCATGCTATATTTAAAAGTATCTAAAATATAAAAATGTTAGTAGAAAGTTGGGAATTATCATGTTTATTTATCCTGCAATCAAATTACAACTTAAATGGCTGATGTGGATTGGCCTTCTGACCGGATTTTTCTTATGCGCCTCGCCAGTGCAGGCGGCCGATGCCCCCGTCGTGACTGCCCCGGTGGCTGCAACCGATCAGACGGCCACCTGGAACTGGAACGGCAGTAGCGGATCTTACCGTTACAGCCTGGATAACGAAACCGCCTGGAGCGAAACCACTGACACCACCTTCACACCAAGTACCACCCTATCTGAAGGAAACCACACTCTCTATGTGCAGGAAAGTGATGGCGCCGGAGGGTGGACGGCAAGCGGTTCGGCCACCCTTTACTGCCTCTTAACGGATACTGACGCGACGGTGCTGATCAGCGATGCCGCGGATCTGACGGCTTTTTCGGACTTTGTCAACGCTGCGGCTGCTAATGGCACGGCAAATGCCAGACTGACGGCAGACATTACCCTGGCCTGTAACTCCTCCAATCAGTGGCGGCCCATTGGGAAAGACATCAACTTTCGCTACCAGGGAATTTTTGACGGCCTCAATCATACCATCAGTGGGATTTACATCAATACCACTGATTGGAAAATCGGTCTGTTTGGATTCAACAGTGGTACAATCCAAAATCTGACCATAAAAAGCTCCTCGATAACCGGTGGCAATGAAGTAGGGGCGATTGCCGGATACTCCGATGGAACACAGTTGATCAACTGCCATAGTAATGCTTCTGTTTTAGGGAATACCTATGTCGGAGGCATCACCGGCCTAATATTAGGCAGCATCGCTAACTGCTCCAACACTGGTTCAGTTACCGGTAATGTTGGCTATGTTGGCGGAATCACTGGTTTTCAGCAGGGAAATATCAGTAACTGCTATAATTCGGGAACTGTTACAACCGAAACTGGTTCTAGTCAAATTGGCGGCATATCCGGAACTCTATTTTCCGGTTTGACCCAAAACTGCTATAACAGCGGACAAATTAAAACCGAGTACTCTATGGGGCTAATCAGACAGGGCAGTATTATTGGCAGCTATGACAACTCTTCCGGTATCATTATCAGTAACTGTTACTATCTTAGCGGTACCGCGCCTCAGGGAATTGGCTGTTTTAATTCCACTTCAAATCCTGCCGATATCCCTTCCCAGACCGCGGCTAAAATTGGCGCCAGTTTTAATAATGGCGAGGTGGCCTGGCTGCTGCAGGGGACGCAGACCAGTCTGGTTTGGGGTCAGACTTTATCCGGGTCATCGCCCGACTCCGCCCCGGTTCTGACCGGTCAAGCCACGAAAAAGGTCTGCCGGATCAGCCTCGATTACGAGGATAGTGATAGCTCAGATACGATCACTTATAAGAATCCCGGGGATGTCATTTCTATTCCCCAAACCAGTGATTACGCGGTCAGCCTCAATGGCAATCCTTATACAAGCACCACCTATACCATCACCGATATTGATGCCGACTTTGTGCTTAAAAAAAGAGAAGCCATGACCGGCCTTATCGTAAACCCCTACAGCGGTACTTTTGACGGCTCGGACCACCCGGCAGTAACCGTCGGCGGCCAGCCGGCAACCGCAACGGTCACCTACAGCAGCACAGGAACCGCGGGGACTTTTACGAGCTCGGTGCCTCAGGTGAAAGATGTCGGTCATTATACTGTCTATGTTAAAGTGACCGATTACGGCTACAACGATTACGAGAGTGAATCCCTGCCGGTTACAGTGTATCAGGCTTCTGCGCCTGTCATTTCATCGATACAAAAATATTATACCTATACCAAGAGCTACCCCAGTGAATCGATCGATCTGGCAGCGCTGTTGCCTGCTGACCGGGGAACGACCACTTGTTTATTCAGTTCAATTGATGATATTGATATCTCAATGTTTGATCCTGCCCTGACTCTTTATGCAAATGGAACGCTGACCTACGGCGTCAAAGCCGGAAACAGTATTGGCACCTGCAATACAATTGCTGTCAAGGTCACGTCGCAAAATTATGCGGATTGTACCCTGACCGTTATCATTAACATCACCGATAACGAAGCTTTGACTATCAGCGGAATCACCTGCAGCAACAAGACATATGATGGCAATCCGGCAAGTCCAACGGGTACACTGGTGGTGACCGATAGTGGCGGGACAGCGGTTGATCCCGGGACACTGGCTTACAATTACACCAGCACCGATGGCGGTGGCTATAACAGTAGTAATCCCCCCACAGCCGCCGGCAGCTACCAGCTGGTTATTTCAGTAGCGGCAGACAATGTGGAATACAACGGCAGCTCAAGCCCCATTCCCTTTACCATAAGCCGTAAAGATCTTTTTATCAAAGCCCTTGACCAGACTATCACCGTTGGGATGGATCGGCCAGCTGATGCCATCAATCCGCCCGGACTGATGGCCGGTGAAACCATCAGCGACATTTCTTTCAGCTGCGGTTACATCAAGGGCGATGCAGTCTATGGCCTTGCCGGGACTTATCCCATTACCCCATCAGGTGGTACAATCAGCAGCGGAAATGGCAATTACAATATGACCTATACTTCGGGAACGCTGACTGTTAATCCTTCAACGCCCGGCGGTGGCGGTGGAGGCGGTGGGGCGACCCCAGATATGAGCGGAATCGTGATCACACCCCAGTCACTCACTTATGATGCGAACGGTTTACTGAGCCCGGATATTTCAGGCCTGCCTAGCGGCGCGGTTATTTATTACAGTCTGGACGGTACAAATTATACAACCGATCCGCCCGAAATTCAGCACGCTGGTCAAGAGACTCTATATCTCAAGATCACCTGCCCCGGCTATACCGACTACCAGACCGAAATCACTTTTTCGATTGCTAAACAAGCCGCACCCGAAATTCCCGCGTTCACTTATGATCTTAATGTTGGCACAGGAGCGGGTTCATCCCCTGCGGATGGATCCATTGACTTGGCGGCTCTGCTGCCGGGAGATGCCGGCACGCCGAACTTCTCTTTAAGCGGTGTTACCGATTCTTCTGGTCTTTTACCCGGGAATCCAGCGGTCAGTCCAGACGGAATCCTTTCCTTTGGCAGCTCGGCCAATGAAACCTTGGCGGCAATGACGGAGACAGGATCAGAAACAGCTACCATCTCGGTGCTGGTGACCATGGAAAACTATGAAGATACCACCATAACGGTGATTGTAACGGATGAAAATGAAGCAATTGGCGTCCGCTACTGTACTCATATTCAGGATTATGGCTGGGAAAATGATTGGCTTAGTGATGGTGCCCTATCCGGAACCGTTGGCCAATCCAAACGGCTGGAAGCGCTGAAAATCGAACTGACGGGCGATGTGCCCGAAGGCGCCGGCATCGAAACATCAGTGCATGTGCAAAATTACGGGAACCTTGGTCCTTTTGCCATGGGGACTGAAGCTGGAACTTCCGGACAGGGGCTGCGGATGGAAGAGATTACCCTGAATCTGGTCAACCTGCCTGGTTACACCTTGTACTATAACGTGCAGGTTCAAAACAAGGGATGGCTGAAAGATGAATCCGATGTCTCAAACTGGTTTGTTTCCGGCCAAACAGCGGGCACAAGAGGTCAATCGCTACGGCTTGAATCGATCAGAATCAAACTGGTGAAAAACCAGTAGCATTGCAGAATGATATTCTTATAAACAATAAATCTAAAAAAGGGATCTTTCGCGATATAACAAACGAAACGTCCCTTTTTTATTAAACACCATAAATAAACCAAGCCGCTGAGTTTGAGCGCAACTTGACGCCATCTCATCTGAAATGATTTCTTTTCTTCACTACAGATTCTCTTCCGGAGCATAAAACCGATAATTGCTTTTCCCCGCATTTTTGGCCTGATACATGGCTTTATCAGCTGAAAGCAATAGCGACTCATGATTGGTGCCATGATCGGGGTAGACCGCAACGCCGATGCTGCTCGTTATTTTTAAGTTTTTCTGAGTCAGCGGTTTCTCCATTACATCAAGGATTTTTCCGGCCAACTGTGAATGCTCGATGGCATAATAATAAGTCCTTAGCTGATCCTGCGCTTTTTTATATTCGGTAAAATCCTCAACAATACCCTGAACACCGGCGATCATTCCATTATAATCATGGAGCGGCACGAATTGCATCCGCAAATAAACAGCTTTTCCCCACTTCGAAGTATAAATCGCTTCGCCCTTAAACATCTCACCGGTTTCCACACAATGCTATAAACTATCAGCAATTCCAGATTCCACTAGCGGGGGAAAAGTAAAGACATTGATTTCTTTGGTGGCCGCCACAGAAGGTGATCCCAGTAGTTTGACCATGGCCGGATTAACCATAATGATTGCACCGTTCAGGTCACAGGTCAGAATGCCCGCTGGAGAATTCTCCACCAACACCTGATAGCGCTCTTCCCCTTCATCCATTTTGCGGGACAGGGTGTTTTTTTCCAGTTCACTGTCTCTGGCGGCTTCAAGCACCTGTTTGATATAGTGATCCAGCTGATGGACAATAAAAAAATAAACTACTGTCAGTGCCGCCGCAGCAAACAGCATGATGCTCATGAGGCAAAACCAGGTCTTTTTTTTTCAGGACATTTAGGCTTTTCATGACGCAACTCCTCTTATAATTCACAGTTTTTCTTTTGTTTCCTTAATACCCTAAAAAAAATTAGTCATTCAAAATTGTTTTAATCGCAATGAATAAATTCGCTGTTAACAGCGAACAAAACGGATAGATAAGCCCCTCAGTTGCCAAGTGGATCTTAATAAAAGCGGTGGCATGTATTCTAGCTTCTGGCTTGACTTTTTCCCGCCGAAGTTGTACATTGTATATATAATCATTCCGAGTAAGCATTTTCGATCTTTCCAAAAACGGATCAGGAATTATTATCATTTTTAATCCTTACTCGAGAATCAATCGGCTATTAACTGGGCCATCTGGAGGTAAACTATGTATCAATTTATCAGGCGCTATCGCTATATTTTAACACTAATTTTGTATTCTATACTGATGGGTCTCTCATATCTCAGTTTTACCAACAGCCACCAGCTCGACAGACTTTTTCTTTTTGACACATTGATTTTAACCGGTACTTTTATTGTTTTCTTTCTGATCATTACTTACTTAATGCACTACTTTGAAAAAATCAGCTATCAAGACAGTCTGACCAATTTACCCAACCTAGCCAGTTTTGAAAATCAGGTCAACTATTATTTGAAAACTGATCCTGACAAGCAGAAAAAAATGGCTGTTTTATTTCTTGATATCAATCGCTTTAAAGAGCTCAAAGACCAGTACGGACAGGTTATCAGTGATAATATCATCAAAGCCACCGGTTACAAGCTCGCCAGCAGCCTGCGCAGTTCGGATTTTATTTCCCGCATTGGTGGAGATGAATTTGTCATTGGCCTCCCCGATCTAAAATCTGCTGAAGAGGTTCAAAAAGTAACTAGACGAATTATCGATAACTTTGACCAGACCGTTCGGATTGATGATCAGGATTATCCAATTTCAATTTGTGTTGGTGTCAGTATTTATCCGGAAGAAGGCGATAATCTCAAGAAACTGATTAAGCACGCTGACGAAGCTGCCAGTCTCATTTCCAAATAGTCCTAAAGCATTGTTATCCTCCTACCATTACTTTTGCGACGCTTGCTTGGCTGCCATGTTGCCAATAAAAAAGCACATAGCGTTGCAAATCATAAAAAACAGCACTTAAAAATATGATTTTACAAAAATTTTACTTTCAGGCATTTCTCACCACTTGTTCACACAAACAACACGTTAAAGTCTTATCCTTATAATATCAAAGAAATACCTAAGAGGAGGATTTGAATGAAAAAAGCAAAATATCGGGTGATCTCAGCCGTTGCTGTGCTCACCATCGCTTTGTCAGGCAACGTATTTGCCACAAGCGACGGCGATACTACAGTCAGCGAGCTGACGACTAGTAGCGCAACATTCGGCGTTGAATACCGCGGTCATATCCAGAACACTGGCGATTACCCCCTGGATAACAGCTGGATTCAGGGGCCGACTGAGCTTGGCACCCAAGGCCAGGGGCTACGCCTGGAGGGTTTCTGGATCGAACTGACCGGGGATATCCCGGAAGGCGCTCATATTGAGTATCAGGTTCACGTCCAAAATGAAGGCTGGATGGACTGGGTAGCCGACGGCGAGTTTGCCGGTACCGAAGGAAAAAGTGAACGGATTGAAGCTATTCGCATCCGTCTGGTGGATGATGCCGGTAACGCTTTAAGCGGTTACTCGGTCGAATACCGCGGCCATATTGAAAATGTCGGCGACACCGACTGGGTAGCCGATGGGGCAGATCTGGGAACGACCGGTCTTGGTCAACGCCTGGAAGCCCTGGAAGTGCAAATTGTCACCAGTGATGCAAGCGATGACGGCACTACCGATGAAGATTCCAGCGATGGCAGTGATTCGTCGACAACATCAGCCATTGTCGTTGACCGTGATTTTTCTGATCGCGAACTGAGCGGCAGTTACGACGAAGCGTCTGCAACAGCAATTGTTTTTGACGGCGCCGATATCACCGTTAATGGTGACGGTGCATTAGTCGACGGCAATATCCTTAACATAACGGCTGCCGGTACTTATATCATCAGCGGCGATTTAAGCGATGGCCAAATTAAGGTCGACGCCGGTGATGACGACAAGGTGCAGATTGTCCTAAATGGTGTCAGCATCTATAACTCCACCAACGCCCCAATCTATTTGTTGAATGCTGATAAAGTCTTTATCACGCTGGCTGACGGCACCTCCAATACCCTGACCGACAGTGCCAACGCATATGTCCAGACGGATGACAACGACGTCGATGCGGTCATTTATTCAAAAACCGATCTTTGTCTCAACGGCACCGGTACCTTAAACATTACCGCCAATTACCAGAAAGGTATTGTGTCCAAAGATGATCTGATTTTTACCAGCGGAACTTATAATATCACCGCTGTCGATAACTGCTTAAAAGGCAAGGATGCCCTCAAGGTTTACGATGGTGTCTTTAATCTCACTTCATCTGAAGGCAAAGGCCTGACCTCAAAAAATGGTGATGATACCACTAAAGGCTATGTTTATATTGCTGGTGGAACCTTCAATATTGAAAATTGTACTGAGGGAATCGAAGGAACAGCCATTGTCATCGAAGATGGGGTGATCGATATTACCGCTAGCGATGACGGCTTGAATGCTGCCGTTGAGTCATCCGATGATACCAGCAGTGACACAACAACCGATCCCACCGATGGGACAATGCCTGGAACCCCACCTGATGACGGCACCATGCCAGAAATGCCAGATGACGGCACCATGCCAACAAGGCCAGATGATGGGACAAGGCCAGATGGCGGCGGTGGCGGTGGCATGGACACAGTCGACGCGAATGCCTATATCTCGATTGAGGGTGGCAATATTAATATTGACGCAGCTGGTGATGGCATTGACTCAAATGGCAACCTCTATATTTCCGGGGGCAGCATTTTTGTCAGTGGTCCAACGAACTCCGGCAACGGTGGTCTGGACTATAACGGCACAGCTGATATTACAGGCGGCACCATTGTAGTTGCAAGCGCCACTGGAATGGTTCAGAACTTCTCCAGTACATCGACCCAAGCTGCGCTTCTTTATACTTTTGATTCACAGGTTGAAGCAGGCACTGAGGTTACCTTAACTGATGCAGCCGGCAACGAGCTGGTATCCTATAGCCCAACAAAGGCATATCAATGTGTTGTGATAAGCACCCCAGACATGATGGTAGGCTCAACCTATACGGTAACAGCGGGTGATCAGACAGCTTCTGTCGAACAGACTTCAATTATCACCGGCGGCGATAACCAGTTTGGTGGTGGCGGCCACGGCAACTGGGATGGCACAACCATTCCGGAAACAGAAACACCTACCGATACAAGTACTGAAAGTTAATTACAAACAATTTTTAGAGCTGCAGTGCCAAATGGCTACTGCGGTTCTTTTTTATTACAAGCTTTTACGATTAGCTCATTTTCACTTTTATTATTAATAAGTCAATACACCATAAAAAGCCCCCGTTAAAAGGGGGCAGACTATCTAAAAATCAGTTTAATCGAGTGAATACCAACAAGTAAGGACTAGTAGCTGGTGACTTCTTCACCAAGTGGTTCAGCTGGATTGACATGAACCATAATATGCTTGATTTTAGGAAAATTTGCTTCGATGTTGTGATGTACTTCTTCGGCGATTTCATGGGACTGCCGCAGAGTGTATGAGCTCTCCACACCAATTTCGATGTCAACATAAATCTTATTGCCAAACTTACGGGTTTTAAGCAGATCAACGCCCAGCACCTGTTCATGTTTGATGACGCAATCGTGAATGAGCTGTTCTGTTTCATCACCGCAGGAATGGTCAACCATCTTATCAACAGCATCCCTGAAGATATCATAAGACGCTTTGGCGATAAAGACAAAAATGATCAGACTGGCTACTGAATCCATAATTGGAAAGCCCATCCGAGCACCCAGAATCCCGATCAGCGCGCCAACTGAGGAAAAGGCATCTGAACGATGATGCCAGGCATCAGCCATCAGGGCGCTGGAATCAATTTTTTGGGCATAAATGCGGGCATACCAGTACATGGCTTCCTTGGCTATAATTGAGGCCAGCGCTGCCACCAGGGCCAGCATGCCCGGCACCTGTAAATTTTTATAGGAGCCTGCCAGAATATTCTTTAGCGCTTCAAAGCCGATGCCCAGCCCGGTAACAAAAAGAATTCCCGCCAGGATAATGGCAGCTACACATTCCAGCCGTTCATGACCATAGGGGTGCTCCTTGTCCGATCCCTGCGAGGCCAGTTTAACCCCAATCAGCACCACAAAAGTCGAGAATACATCGGATGCCGAATGAATTGCGTCACTGATCATGGCATTGGAGTGGGCCAGAATCCCCGCCACCAGCTTAAAACCCGACAAGATAACATTGCCGACAATCGACACTGCTGAGACCCGTTTGACGACCTGCTCAAAATCATCATTGATTACTTGATTTTTCATACTTCCTCCAAAATAAAAGATTGCTTCGCAGTGATAAGGTGCCTTTTCGGTCATAGTGTATCGCCCGCCATAAGCCCCTACTTCAATCCTGTTTTCGCGCAAAAAAATCCGCGAATCAGTTAATACTGTCCCGCGGATAAAATTTCCACTGTCACCTGTGTGACCCGACTCCATGACATTCAGTCACGGTCTGCTCAGTTTGTACTGTAGATTGTTTGCAGTGCAAAGAGTTTCTAAAGAATAGCACAGGTTTTAGATGTTTGTCAAGTATGACTGGCATCAAAAATTTACAAAGGAAGAACTTTTAAAAACTAATCAATGGTTTCTACTTCGGTAGGAATCCACATTTTAGGATTATAATTTAATGTGTACTGATACTGCGATACATCACTGCTGTCGAGATCTTCAATCACATAGGTGACATTATCACTGAGTCCGATAAAGTGTTTGGAATAGTTGCCGTCCTCGTTTTCGACGATGACTTCCAGCTGATTGTCTTCCGTATCGGCAGTAATGGACATTTTTCCGGTCATCTGGAACAACACATCCCTTCAATGCAGTTAATCACCGTCAGCTGACGGACCACATTAAAATTGTCGGCTTCCTTGGACAGGTTGGATGAAACCCGGTCCGCCTCACTGCAACCGGCCAGTAATAAAAGCGCCAGCAACAGACTGACTGATATTAATCCTTTTTTCATATTAATCCTCTCTTTCCGCTAATAGATTCATTATAGATTTTCTGAGCGCTTACGTCAAATTTTGGTTGCCTTCGACCTGACGACTGCAGAAACGTCCCGGCGTCACAAGCTAGACCCATGAGGCCTACTATCCCCTCTTGAAAAATTTTTCTTGACAACAAGATCCCATCGTGTCATACTTTGACTATAAATTTGATTTTAGTCAAATAGTTTTAGGAGGGTGTCATGCCAAAATCTTACACCGAGAAAGAACGCCGGCATTTAATTGAACTCTTGCAGGAAGCCGCATTTGAATCCGTCAGACAAAACGGCATCAAAAAAACGACAGTTGATGACCTGGTTAAAAAAGTCAATATTCCCAAGGGCACTTTTTATTTATTTTATAAGTCGAAAGAGCTTTTGCTCTTTGACGCCATCATGAAAAAGGAAGAAGCCCTGCATCAGGAGATGGCTGAACGGCTGATAAAGCTTCAAGCTGATTTTTCAGTTGCCACACTGACAGACCTATTCTCTGATTTCTTTCAGCTGGGTTTTGAAATGGGGATTTTACCGATTATTTTAAGTGGTGAACTAGGTATTCTGATCCGCAAACTTCCCGATGATCTGGTGGCCGAAAGTATTTCAAAAGACGACGATTTTCTGATGATGCTCAAGCATCTTTTCCCGCAAATGCATGAACAGGATATCAAAACCTATTCGTCCGCCTTTCGCGCTTTGTTTTTGACCGCAATGTATAAACGTGAAATCGGCGACTACGATGACGCTTTAAAATTACTGATCAGAGGTCTGGTCATCCAGATGTTGGAGGAAACAAATGATTAAACTAAATAACATGAGCTTTTCTTATAGCAAACAGCCCTTTATTGAAAATATCTCTTTCACTGTTAAAGGCGGTGAAATTTTCGGCTTTTTAGGCCCCTCCGGCGCCGGAAAATCAACTATTCAGAAAATTCTAATCGGAATGTTACCAAATTATACCGGCAGTGTTTTGGTTAACGGGATCGAGATGCAAAAACATGACAACCGTTTTTATGAGCAGATCGGTGTCGATTTTGAGTACCCTAGCCTCTATGAAAAACTGTCAGCAAGGCAAAACCTCGATTTTTTTTCCGCGCTTTATCAGGGCGATCGTTATACCGCTGATGAGCTGCTCGATAGTGTTGGCCTGCTGAAAGACGGGGATAAAAAGGTTTCGGAGTTTTCCAAAGGTATGAAAAGCCGGCTCAACTTTATCAAAGCGCTGATTCACAAACCGCAGATTCTTTTTTTGGATGAACCGACCAGCGGACTTGATCCCTCTAACGCTCGGGTCATGAAGGATCTCATCATCGCCCAAAAATCTTTGGGAACCACCATCATCCTGACTACTCACAATATGCAGGATGCCGCTGAATTGTGTGACCGCGTGGCCTTCATTGTTGACGGTAAAATAAAAGCGCTGGACACCCCCACAATCTGATTATGCAAAAAGGCGCCCAGACCCTTAAATATTCCTATCGCCAGGGCAATGATGAAGCCTTTAGCGAAATCATGCTGAATGATGTGGCCAGTGATCAAAATTTAAACCAGGTAATTGTCCAGAACCGACTCTTAACCATCCACTCATGCGAACCAAATCTGGGTGATATTTTCATTGACGTAACCGGTCGGAGGTTATCATGAGACTAAAAATCATGCTTTTGAATGAATTCCGTTTTTTGTGGAAATACGGCATTATCGCTTTATACGTGGTTTTCACCCTGATTTATCTGGGTCTGCTGGCCGCCCTTCCCACCTCTGTCCGTGAGATAACCGCAGTCCTTCTGGTCTTTACCGATCCGGCCGCCATGGGCCTGTTCTTTATGGGCGCCGTTGTTTTGCTGGAAAAAAGTCAGCATGTTGAAAGCTCACTTTCAGTATCCCCAATAAAAATTGAAGAATATATCATTGCCAAGATCATTCCCATGATGATCATCGCCTGTCTCGTGGCGCTGGCCCTCTGCCTCTACGCCCATGTTAATATTATCTTAAGCCTGATTGGCGTAGCCTTTTCTTCAGTTTTATTTTCTTTATGCGGGCTGAGTGTAGGTGTCAATATCAAATCGTTAAACAGTTTTATGATTGCGACAGTGCCATTTGAGATTATTCTCTGTCTGCCGCCCCTGCTTTATCTGTTTGGCCTGATCCAGAGCCCCCTCTGGCTGATTCATCCTGGTGTTTCAGCTATCGCTCTGATCAGCGGTCAAAGCCAGCTGGGATTTCCAGCCATATTGAGCATTGTCTTCTGGATTTTTCCGGTTTTTGTCTACTGCAAAAAAGCGGCAGCAAAGTCATTCATTTCTTTGGAAGGGATCAAGTTATGAGAAAAATAATAAACGCCACCAGGCCCTTTGTTCTTTCTATCCTGCACGATGCCATGATGATCGTCTGCATTCTGGCCCCGCTTCTGATGGGAGTCGCCTTTCGTTTTTTCGTTCCTATTCTGGAGAATCTGCTTTGTCAGTATTTTTCACTGCCCCAGATCATCACCCCCTATTACATCCTCTTTGATTTAATGCTGGCCATCATGACGCCAATTATGTTCTGCTTTTCCGGTGTCCTGGTCATGTTGGAAGAGTTTGATAACGGCACCGCCAAGTATTATTTTGTCACGCCGGTCGGCAAAAGCGGTTATCTCCTGTCTCGACTGATTCTGCCGGCGCTGATGGCCTTTGTATATGATCTCCTGCTGTTAACGATCTTCACCGTTTCCGGACTTGATCCGCTAATGATCCTGATCTTTTCCATCTGCGGTACTCTGATGGCGGTCCTTTGTTCGCTGCTGGTGGTGGCCTTCGCCCAAAACAAGATGGCCGGCATGGCCTTAATCAAGCTTTGCGGTATCCTGCTGGTTGGCATTCCTGTGGTCTATTTTGTCAATAGTCCTATCCAGTATCTTTTTGCAATACTGCCAAGTTTCTGGATGGCAAAAATCAGTCTGACCGGGAATTATTTGTATATTTTGCCGACAGTTTTCACTTCCAGCATCATTATCGCCGGCTTGTATAAGCGCTTTACTGTGAAAAAAGTTTCCTAAAGGCTTAAGTGTTGACTACCCCCGCACCGACCAATTGGATTTCGTAGTCGGTGCTCAGGTATTCATTATTAACTTTGTCTTTAGTCTGAAGCCTTTATAACAAGTTGATAAAGGCTTGACAAATTACAACAATTCGTTTATGATTAGGAAAATATCTTAGACGTTGATGAGAAATAGTAGTGATCCGATGATTTCCAGAGATCTGTTGGCTGGTGTGAAACAGAATTCGGAGGATGATGAACTGATCTCGGAGTCGCTCGCTGAAATAATCAGAGTAGGTTGAGCCGGAAGCCCACCGTTATAAGGGATAGATATCGGTTTTATCAGACCCGTATTGAAGTTTTTCTGTAAAAGAGTGGTATAGCAGACTTATCGTCTGTCTCGTTTGAGACAGGCGTTTTTTTATAGAAAAATCTTTCCGGCTGATAAAGGGTATTGAAAGAGTGCATACAATTGCGTATGAATCAGAGTGGTACCGCGGAAAGCTCCCTTTTCGTCTCTATTGGAGATGAAAAGGGAGCTATTTTATTAAAAGGAGAACGCGTATGTCACGAAAAATTTATGTCTTTGACACAACTTTAAGAGATGGTGAACAGGTACCGGGAGCAAAACTGAATTTGGACGAAAAACTAATAGTGGCCCAACAGATAGCAAAAATGAAGGTCGATATGATGGAGGTTGGATTCCCCTCCTCATCACAGGGTGATTTTGAAGCGGTTCGAACTATCAGCCAGACAATTGGCAAAGATGTCGGCATTGCGGCATTGGGTCGCGCTGTCCAGGCCGATATTGACAGTATTTACCAGAGTATTAAAGTGGCCGAGAATCCGCTGATTCATATTGTTCTGGGGGCATCCAATGTTCATGTCGGTAAAAAACTTAGAAAAACTCACCAGGAAGTTATTGATATGGGAGTTGGCGCTGTCAAATATGCCAGCAGTCTCTTACCCCAGGTTCAGTATTCTCTGGAAGATGCCAGCCGTTCAGAGTTTGAATATCTCTGGCAGACCATTGAAGCAGTGGTCAAGGCCGGCGCAACGATCATCAATGTTCCGGATACCGTCGGTTTTGCCATCCCCGAAACATTCGGTCAACTGATCAGTCGCATTAATGATCGGCTTAAAAATCTGGCTCCTGAAGTCATCCTCAGCGTCCACTGTCATAATGATACCGGTCTGGCCACAGCCAACACGCTGGCCGCGGTTAAAAACGGGGCCAACAAAGTAGAATGCACGATCAACGGCATTGGTGAGCGAGCCGGCAATACTTCTCTCGAAGAAGTTGTTATGGGAATTTTACTGCATCCGGATTATTATGACGGTTATACCCGTATCGACACCAAGGAGATTTATGAAAGCTCCCGGATAGTCAGTGCGACAATGGGGCTTGATCTGCAAGTCAACAAAGCCATTACCGGCGAAAATGCATTTGCCCATTCCTCAGGCATTCATCAGGACGGCCTGCTTAAGTCCAAAGATGTTTATGAAATTATGGATCCGCAAACCATCGGGGCTCCGGCCATGGAAATCGTGCTGACTGCCCGTTCCGGTCGCCATGCCTTCCGCCATGTGACAAAACGACTGGGCTTTGATCTGCCGGAAGCTGGCTTTGAAGCCATCTATCAGCAGTTTTTGTCAATGGCCGATGACAAAAAAGAAATTTATGATAATGATGTTCTGACCTTGCTGAAACAAACCGTGGCCACTGGCCATAACAACAGCCCCGAATTATGGCAACTTGCCGATTATTCACTGCAGGTCAATGAAGAAACTGTCACCGCCAAGGTCAGCTTAGCCAAAGGCGGGCAGCAGGTGGAAAAATCCCAAAGTGCCAAAGGCATCGTTAATGCCCTTTATGGTACGATCATTGAAGCCTGCGGTCAGGCCGTCGAACTGATTGATTACCGGATCAACAGTCTGGGCCGGGGCCAGCAGAGTTTGGGTAAAGTGACCGTCCAAATCCGCTGTCAGAATCAGCTTTTTTGTGGAAAAGCCATTGAACAGGATGTTATGCAGGCCAGTGCGCTGGCCCTGATCAATGCCATTAACAAGACTTTGCTGGCCCAAGCATAGAAATTTTAAAAGGGCGACCGCTTTAGTGGCTGCCCTTTTTAGTCAGCAGGTAAAAAACACTTGCTGCTGATCTTTTAACAGATAATGAAGCATTTTACTCTGATACCTGATCCCACCCAAGTTAACCATGAGCTTTGCAAGGACTTGGACTGAGCAGCTTTTAACAATCGCTCTGGAGACCATCCGTTCTTTAAGCCAATCAATCGCATTACGGTATTCGTCAGCTGCCGGAGAATCGTCTTTCAATCGCATTCTTTTCAATAATCCATCTAAATCTACATCAACAAGCAAGTCATAAATTTTTCCACGTATTTCCTCAATGAATTTTAAAATGGTCATTCTTCTGTTGCTATAAGTAACAATCCATGCTTACAGTTATGAACTAAAAAATGCAATCGTGACTTCCTAAAGTATCGTTATTAAAAAGCCCTGAATTCTGAGTATTTGCTTAAGCCGCTACAAGAATTATCTGCTTTCAATTTTCGTTCAAGTTTACCTCAATATTATATGGACGTTAAGTCTATGTTAAATTTTTGTTAAGGAGGAGGAAATGAAATTTCGACATGAATACAAACATTATATTAGTGCTCTGGACTATTTAACACTCAGAAAAAAATTGCAGGCTATTATGACGATGGATTATAATTCTGATGAAGATGGCATGTATCATATTCGCAGTTTATATTTTGACAATTTCCGGGATACTGCACTCCAGGAAAAAATTGATGGCCTGAATCATCGGGAAAAATTCCGGATTCGCTGCTATAATTTGAACTTCGATTTTTTAAATCTCGAAAAGAAAAGCAAAGTCAACGGCCTTTGCGGAAAACTCAAATCACCGATTACCCGGCAGGAAACCCAGATGCTTTTGGACGGCGATATTTCCTGGATGTCACAAAGTCAATATCCCCTGTTAGTCGAGTTATACGGCAAAATGCACTCCGGTTTACTGCGTCCCAAAACAATTGTCGATTATCAACGAGAAGCCTATGTCTATGCCCCGGGAAATGTCCGTGTCACCATTGATAAAAGCATTAAAACCGGCTTAAAAAGCACCGATCTGTTTAATCCTGACCTGCCGACCATTTCGGCCGGCGATGCAAAGTATCTGCTGGAAGTAAAATATGATTCATTCTTGCCGGATGTTATCGCGAAAATCGTCCAGCTGCAAGCCCGACAAAAATCGCCTTATTCGAAATATGCGGTTTGCCGCCTGTACGGATAGTAAAAAAATGAGAGAGGAAAACTATCATGACTTTAAATGACATTTTTAAATCTAATTTTCTGGAGAACGTAACCTCCGTTTCCATTCTTGACATGGTTTTAGCCATGTTTCTGGCTTTTGGTATTGGTGTTTTTATTTTTATGGTTTATAAAAAAACCTATAAGGGCGTCATGTACTCCAGCAGTTTTGGTGTTACCTTAATTGCCTTAACGATGATTGCCACCTTTGTTATCCTGGCTGTTACCAGTAATGTGGTCTTGTCTTTGGGGATGGTTGGTGCTTTATCGATTGTCCGCTTTCGAACAGCCATTAAAGATCCCCTCGATATTGCCTTTTTATTCTGGTCCATTGCCGCCGGGATTGTCCTGGCTGCCGGCCTGATTCCCCTGGCCGTCTTTGGCAGTGTGATGATCGGTATTATTCTAATTATTTTTGTCAATAAAAAACCGACGGATGAACCCTATATGGTCGTCGTCAATTGTTCAAATCGGGAAGCCGAAGAAAATGCCTCAAAATTTATTGGCCAACAAGTCTCTCGAAGTATCGTAAAAAACAAAACAGTATCCAAAGATAATATTGAGCTGAATATTGAAGTCAGACTTAAAAACAACAATACTGATTTCATCAATGATCTGGTTGAACTGCCGGATGTAAATCATGCCGTCCTGGTCAGCTACAATGGCGAATTTATGAGTTAGGCGGTAAAATCATTGTCCAGCCATAAAAATATCAATCGAATCTGTGCCATGATTGCCGTGGTTACAGTCCTGACGGCCTTTGTCTTTTCCTATTTTGGCGAATCACTGGGCATCAACGCTAGCGAAACTGATTTAAGTTATACGACAAAACTGTTTAACACGGATCAAGTGCATACCATTGACATATCCATCAGCGAAGATGACTGGAATGATCTCCAGGAAAATGCATCCGATGAAGAATATCAGGTCTGTGATGTCACTATCGACGGCGATACCGTCAATAATGTGGCCATCCGTCCCAAAGGCAATTCTTCCCTGTCCAGTGTCGTTTCATCTGATTCCCAACGTTACAGTTTTAAAATTGAATTTGACCATTACAACGAAGCTTCCACCTATTACGGTCTGGATAAACTGAATTTGAATAATATTATTTCTGATAATACCTACATGAAGGAATATCTTGTTTATAATATGATGCAATCCATGGGAGTTGTTTCACCGCTTTGCAGTTTTTCTGCTATTTATGTTAATGGTCAGTATTTTGGCCTATACCTGGCTGTAGAAGGTGTTGAAGATGCCTTTGCAAGCCGTAACTACGGTTCAGAAAGCGGCAACATCTATAAACCGGAAACCCAGGATATGGGCGATATGGCTGACGAAATGGGTGATATGGGAAATATGGGTGGTATGAATGACATGGGTGGCCTGATGGAATTAATGAATATTCTGACTCAGGATCAGATTCAGACCATTATGACCCAAATCCAATCCGGCCAAGATCTGGATCTGTCGCAAATTCTTGATGCCGATCAGCTGACTCAGTTCAATGCCATTCTTGAAGAAAATGGCATCTCCGATCTTACGGAGCTATTCCCATCCAATCAGATGCAAAATAATATGCCCGGTCAAAACAATGCCACAAATGACGGTGAGCAGGGCGCTCTTTCTGACCAGAGTGCTGCACCTGATACCGATCAATCCAGCGGCGAAGTACCCGATATGCAGCAGCAAGGCATGGGTGGTGGCGGTATGGGCGGTGAAAGCTCAAACGGCGCCGGCCTGGAATACATCGATGATGATGCTTCCAGCTATTCCGCAATTTTTGACAATGCTGTCACAGACACCAGTTCTGCTGATGAAGACCGCCTGATCAGTGCCCTTGAGCAAATGAACAACGGTGAAAATTTGGCCCAGGTGCTGAACACCGAACAAATTTTAAAATATCTGGTGGTCCATACTTTTGTTGATAATTTCGATTCCTACACCGGCTCAATGCTTCACAATTATTATTTACGAGAAGATGATGGCCAACTGTCGATCATTCCCTGGGATTATAATTTGGCCTTCGGTTCCTTTATGAACGGCGGCGGTATGGGCACAGATTCGTCGGATACAAGCGTTGACGAGGCGACTTCGCTGGTCAACTTCCCCATCGATACCCCGGTCTCAGGCGATATGGCAGACCGTCCGCTGGTCAATATCCTGCTGTCCAATGAAACCTATTTGGAGCTTTATCATCAGTACTATCTGGAATTTATCGACAGCTACTTTACAAGCGGTACCTATCTGGAAACCATTGAGGAAGCTCAAAGTTTAATTAGTTCCTATGTCGAAACAGACCCCACTGCTTTTTGCAGCTATGAAGAATTTCAGGCTGCGGTAGCAGTTTTAGAAGAATTCTGCACCCTACGGGCCGAGAGTGTATCGGGTCAATTAGACGGTTCAATCCCTGCGACAAGCGATGGCCAGGAGGCCAATCCGGATGCCCTGATTGATGCCAGCAGCCTTGATATTGACGCCTTGGGCAATAGTACTGGAATGGGTGGCGGAATGCAGGATATGAATCAGATGCCACAAAACATAAACAGCAATACTACCGGAGCGACAGCTTCTGAGGATACAAGCCCCTCAACTGCTTCCACTAGCCAAACAGGGGATACCAGTAGCCTAACCGATGCAAACAATCAGGCTCAGGCGGTGCCGGGAAATGATCAGGCAAATCTTAACGGCATGCCAAACAAGAGAGCTGCCAACGATGGTTTTAACAGCAGTAATACGCTTGACTTAACAGCCGTTTATTTACTGATTGTATCAATTGTTTTGCTGGCTGGAGGATTTTTATTTCTGCGGTTATATCGCAAATAAAGAAAAACGACACTGCAAAGGGATTTTTCGCAGGGATTAATTAAAGTAAAAAAGACTCAGGTATTTTCCCCATAAAATAACAGATAAGTCAGAAAAATGTTAAATGAAACATTTCTTCTGACTTATCTGTTATTTATTGCCTATTCTTCACAACATTTAATATCGAGTAATAAACGAATCCTTTTAATCATCATAATGACCTTTACATTGAATAATCTCAATTTTATCACCCTGTATATCATATACCAGTCGATTGCAGGCATCAATCCGCTTGCTGAATCCACTTCGGTATTTTAGGGGTTCAGACTTGCCAATCCCCTCATTCCCGTTGCGAGCAATATCTTTTAGCAGATTGTTGATCCTTTTCAGAGTTTTCTTATCCTGATTCTGCCAATACAAATACTCTTCCCAGGCTTGCTCCGAAAAAATGAATTTACTCATTTTCCATTGCCTCAAGCTCAGTTATTGTTTTAATCACAACTTTTCCCTGCTCGAGCTCTTCAAATGACTTGTCAAGCGCCTTCATATTCCGCTCACAATAAAAGGGATCTACAGACACTTCAAAAGGAATTCTGTGTTCACGGCTCATTTTTTTTGCAAATATTGTAAATGCTGTGGTAATGTTCATCCCCAACTCATTACAAGTTTTTTCCATCTCTTTTTTCAACTTATCATCAATCCGGATACTGATTGTTGTCTGTCCCATTTCATCACGTCCTTTCCGATTCCATTATAAGACTTCGTTGATACAATGTCAATACAATGTAATGAAAGTTATAAAGACTTTTCCTATTTTTAGACTTATCTGTTCGTTCAGCATTTCCTGTGACGAAGCCCACAAAAAATTCTTCAAAATCCATGGGAAACATTTCACTTTTCCAACGGGAAAACTAAAATTTTCCCGTTGGACGGCAACACTCAGAAGACTTCCGGTTCCGATCACATAATAATCTGAAGCGATCGCTTTTTTTCCTTAAATCAAATGATAAGCCGCAGCATAAGCTGTCTCAACCGCATTGGCAATACGGCCGACACAAGCTGTATCACCGATTTTAATGACCTTGTCAAAATCTGCTGCCAGGGCATCAGCCAGGGTCTGATCGGCTTTAACGCCAAGCGATAAAACAACAGCATCAACATCTAGTGAGACCCCTTGGCCATCGGCTTTTTCCAGCTCAACACCCTTTGTGGTAATTTCCACCAGTTTATGGCCAGGCATAAAGACCGTGCCAAATTTCATCAGGCGGGCCTGAACATCACTGAATGACTGCCAGCTGGCACCAGGTCCAATTTGATCGGCCATTTCCACGACAAAAACTTCATTATCCTGGGTTTCCAACAGCTCTGCCGTTTCGACTCCGGTCATACCGGAACCAATCACAGCTACTTTCTTACCAGTCAGTTTAACTTTGCCGGTTAAGATATCGGTGCTGGTACAGACTGCTGCCTGATCGATCCCTTTAATGGAAGCCGGAACAATCGATTCTGAGCCGGTGCCGACAAAAACAGCATAGGGGTTTAAGCTCTCAATGACTTTTTGTGTGGCCGCGGTGCCTAAGCGAACATCAACCCCCAATTTCTGCAGGCGGGTTTTGTAGTAATCAATCAGCCAATTGATCTTATCCTTATGAGGCGGTTTGTTGGCCAGACAGAGCTGTCCACCCAGTTCATTTTCTTTTTCAAAGAGCACGACTTTAAATTGACGTTCGGCCAGTTTAACTGCCGCTTCCATGCCGGCTGGTCCTGCGCCGACCACTACAACCAGACGGCCATCGCCATCCATACGGGCATCATTGTAGAACCACTCACGGGCGGCTCGGGCATTGATGGCACAGGCGAAGGGCTCACCCTTCATGCCGTTGGTGACCATTGAATCCATGCAGTTGAGGCAGGAAATACAGCGACGGATATCTTCGGTTTTTCCTTTTGCCGCTTTGTTAACCCAGTCCGGATCAGCCAGAAGTCCACGGGCAATGGTGACCCCGTCCACTTTTCCTTCAGCAATAGTTTTTTCAGCAAACTCCGGATTACGGATGACCCCAACCCCAAAGACTGGCACATCCACCGCCTTTTTAACTGCTTCGGCCAGATAGATTTTCCAGCCTTCAGAATAGGAAATCGGCTCCCAGGCCCAGTTCATGGTTTCATAAATCCCAGCTGACACATTAATAGCATCCAGGCCAAAAGGTACCAGATACTGACAGATTTTAACCGCTTCATCCAGCATCAGGCCGTCTTCCTGAAAGGGAAACATTGATTCCCGCAGGAATTCATCGGCCGAAATTCTCAGCATGACCGGATAATCCCGACCAACGCGGGCACGAATACCTTCGATGATTTCCTTGATGACCCGGGCGCGGTTTTCGGTGGAACCGCCATATTCATCGGTTCGTTTATTGGTTAAAGGCGAGATAAACTGATTGAGCAGATAGCCATGAGCGCCATGCAGTTCAACGCCATCGATACCGGCTTTATAACAACGTTCCGCCGCATCAACGTAGTTATCGATCAGTTTTTGGATGTCTTCTCTGGTCATTTCCCGGCATTCTGCCTGGGTCAGCATACTTTTAATGCCGCTGGGGGAAATAGTAGCCCGTCCGCCAATGGCCATATTGTCGGTCTGGCGACCAGGGTGATGAAGCTGAACGAAGATGGCGCCGTCATAAAAATGAATGGTATTAGCCAGTTTTGTCAGCCCCGGAATACAGTCATCGGTAGCTGCTGAGGTCTGACGCGGCATCATCACCCCAGTTTCGTTGTCAACCCGGGTAACTTCGGTGATAATCAGGCCAACACCGCCTTTAGCCCGTTCGCCATAATAGGCACGTTCACATTCTGACACGGTAGCGTTGTCGTGTGCCGTACCAGAACCCATTGCTCCCATAACCACACGGTTTCTGAGTTTTAAAGTCCCGATATTAATCGGCGATAAAAGATTTTCAAATGACATAGTAATCTCCTTAAATTTTATTGATAACCATCATAAATTTTTGCTAATGACGCGGTGATCATTTCATCCGTCGCTGGAACCGGGCACAAAAAGCGCAAGCCTTCGTTGGCCACGTATTTAGTACAGCCAATAATTGCTTCCCGGCTGATTTTTAAATCTTCAAGAGTCGGAATTCCCAGTTCTTTCTGGAATGCCCGCAGGTGACCCGCTACAGCCTGACCGATTTGTTCAGGATCGTCTGATTCTACTAATATACCCATACAGGCGCCAATTTCCTTAACTTTTTCCGGGTAAACCGGCGCTGTCAGTTCAAGAATTACCGGCGTTACCAGCGCGCAGGCAATTCCATGAGGAACATGGAAAGTAGCGCCCATGGAATGCGCAATGGCATGTCCCAGGTGAACCATCGCATCGTTAAACGCGATCCCGGCGTGGTTGCTGGCCAGCGCCAGATTTTCTCTGGCTTCGAGATTCTGGCTGTCTGCAGCCGCAACCGGCAACCATTTGAAAATCCGACGAATGCTGTCATAAGCTAAAAGATCCGAATGGGGATTGGGCTGAACGCTGGTCAGGGCTTCGCAAACATGTGAAAGGGCATCCATGCCGGTATAAACAGTGATCTCTTTTGGCGTACCCAGCGTCAGTTTGGGATCAACAATGGCAAAGCTTGGCGGCACCATGACACCGATCTTTTCATGATTAGCGGTATCGCTGATAACCGCAATAATGGTACTTTCAGAACCAGTTCCCGATGTAGTCGGAATCATTATCAATTTCAACGGCCCATTGGGCAAGGGAACCATTGTTCGAGATCCCTCCAGCAACTGCGCGATGGTGGCTTCATTATTAGCCAGCAAACCGATGGCTTTGGCCGAATCCAACACACTGCCGCCACCGATGCCAATGACGCCATCGACCTTTTGCGCTTTGGCCAGATCAGCACCTTTCTGAACAATATAATCCGGAGCATCCATTTCGCATTCATTAAACACAAGAAAATCAACTGCCGCCGCGGTCAGGCTATCGCTAACTTTCTTGACGTGTCCCAGAGCTTCAACATTTTGATCTGTGACAACCAGAACCTTAGTCAGTCCCAGTTCCTTTGCAATATCACCGCATGTTTCAACGGCATCGGAACCAAAGGCAACCGGACTTAATTGAGAATATCTTCGTACCATAAAATCCTCCAGTTAGTTTAAATTTTATCATTGTTAAAAGTATATCAGCTCTGACGCGTGGCGTCTTTGTGAGGAATTGAGATTTTAAACAAATTTTAGCGATCAGGACAACAAATTCTTTTTGTAAAAATTAACAAAAGTTATATCGCACAATCGTAAAATTTAATGAAGATTGCGAATGCTTACCTAAATCAAGCGACACCTCTTTTGCCACATGCTATAATGGAAGAAACTTTATGAGGAGATTTTTATGGCTGTAACACTCAGGCGGATACTCTTAGCACTGGAAGACATGACAATTAAGAGCTTTATCAATAGCGATCCGGAAAAAACCGAAATTAAAAAATATCAGACCAACGGACCACACACAGAAGCGTGTTCAGCGGATACAATTATTTTGATTCGTTTGTCAAAAATTAACAAAGCGCTTTTAAACGGCCCCAGCCCGCTGATCATCATTGCCGATAGCGATTTTTCTGACCAACAGTTTACAAACGCTGACGCTGATCTGATCCTGCTCGATCCGGCCTGCGACCAGACGGCGATTACGCTTGCCATCGAGGCAGAATTTGCCGCCCACCAGCGGCTGGGCGACTGTTCGATCCGCCTTTTACAGGCCTGTCAGCAGGGCGCAACCATTCAGCAGCTTTTGGATCTGGGCTATCAGATGCTAAACAACCCACTCCTGCTGGTGGATGTGTCCCTTTGCTTTATCGCCCATTCCGGCGGCAACCTGATCGAAAACGAGCCTTTGTGGGAGTGGACCCTTTCCAAGGGCTATGTTAACAAGGAATATGCCCAGTCAGTTATGCGTGACCCCTCCCAGGAAGAAATGGCGGATGGCAAAGAAGTCCTGGTGATCTGGGAAACCGGACTCTTAAACCACCGTCAGCTGGTCGGCCGGGTGTTGAAAAATGGCCGTCCCCTGGCCTATCTTAAACTGCTGGAATACAACCGCCCCATTTCACCAAATGATGAAGATCTGCTGATCATGATCTGCAATGTCCTGGCCCTGAACCTGACCGCCGCCAGCACAACCGAAAATTCACTTACCGATACCTTTCTGATCGCCCTTTTAAATCAGAAAATGTACGACCATGCCGCCATCGAGGAGCGGGAAAAAATCTACGGCCTTAAACTCTATAAAAATCTCTTCGCCGTGGTCATCCGCATTGACAACCGTCAAAACACTAATGACCGCCTTTATTATCTGAAGCGGATTGTTCAGAATTTTTTTAACCGCCAGACCGTCATTATCTACAATGGCCAGCTGGTCCTGCTGCTGGATTCCCGAACCCGTGAGATTCAGGAGCTGGCGGCCTTTGACAACCTGCTTCAGGAAAATGACTGCACCGCCGGCGTCAGCATGGTTTTTTATCATCTGTATGATTTCTGCGAACACTATACACAGGCCAGCAACGCCCTGTCGCTGGGGGATCAGCTGACGGGATCAAGCCGGATTCGCACCTATGACGATCTGATTGTCCCCCATATGATTTTAAGCTTCAGTGGGCAGACTAATATCCGCAACCTCATTCACCCCATTGTTGAAACGCTTAAAACTGTGGACAAGCAAAAAGGCAGCCAGTTGCTTAATAGCCTGATGGCCTACATCCGCCATAATCAGGATACAACTCTGACTGCCAAGTTTTTGCACATTCACTATAACACACTGAAATACCGGATCAGCCGGATTGTCGAAATAACCGGCCTGGATTTTAACGACAGCGAGACGCTCTTTCGCATCCAACTGGCCGTCAAGGTTAATGAGCTGATTGACGGAGATCAGGAATAAACTCCCATTCAGGCCGGCTTTAGTCGGCTTTTTCAATACTTGGCGCCGTCCAGCTGCCATCAAAAACTGACTGCTGCGGCAGATAAATGCGCAGGTATAAATGGAAGTTATCATTCGAGATCGGCAACCAGTTATTGATCATGGTTGCGTCCGTCGGCTGTTGAGTTGACAACAGAATATCCAGCGAGCCATCGGCATTGTAGACCACGTCGCTGCGGTCATTAATGCTGTAGCGGTTGAGTGAATTATCGATCAGGAAATTGCTGCTGTCATAGGCAGTAATCGACCAGAAGCCCGTATCTTCTGTCGGCGGCAGCTGCCCGGCATCAAAGTGAATCACGTAATCATTGGTCCCATCAAAGGTGTCGCCGTTACTGTCGGTGTTAGCATTGGGGTAAATAGCCACCGAAACCGGATTGGCCGCCAAACCGTCAAGGGCGATCAGGGAGCGATAATCATACTCGGTGCCAAATTCGGCAATCGGCTGGCCAAAGAAGTGCCAGTTGTTCATCTGCACCATAAATGACTGGGACTCGGCCAGCAGAGTTGTCGGCAGATTATTGATCATGTCCGTCCAGTTCGCATCGTCATCGATAACGGATGCATCAAAAGTCAGACCCGGTCCAACACCAATGGAACTGATTTCTTCAAGCATGGCACTATCCGCTTCCGCTGGCGGATTATCAACCATCAACTGGTTGGCAGTGGCAAAAAATTCTTCCGCCGTCATCTGCAGGACATGATCGATGGGGATGAAATTATTGTTTTCATCGTAACTTCCTTCAGCCGGCACATAAGCTTGACCTGACAAATAATTAGTCAGCGGCATCAGGCTCATATTTTCCTGAATGGTGTAGACATTGGGCAAGTCATCCTGACCATAGCTTAAAACCCGGCACAGAATCCAGGCCGTGTTGGTCGGCATTTGAATCTGGGTCAGGCCATCCGGCACTTCACCGCTGTAATCAGGGCCGGTAATCAGAAAAGTGGTCTGATCCGGATTATCACTGCCGGAACCGGTGATTGCAACCGCATTGGAATAAGCGTCCATGATTTCTCCGGAACAGAAACGATCCGTCTGCGGCATGACAAAAACCATGGCCGTCTGGGACAAATCCAGAAAAGCCTGTGAATACAGGGTATCCGTGTTTAAAGTCACCACATCCTTATCTCCGGCAGAGGCCAGATTACGGCTGTGAAAAAGCTGATTGACCGGCGCCTGGGTACTGGTGGCAGTGACCGTATTGGTCATTTTAGTCTTGGTGGCGTCAACCAGGACCAGCGGAAAAGCGTAGACGTAAGCATCGTAAATGGTGTCCCAGGTGGTGGTGCTTTCCTCTTGGGCCTGATTGGCTGTACAGCCGGAAAAAGAGAATGGAATCAGAAGCAGACAAAGCAGAATGGCAAATTTTTTCATGGTATTTTTCCTTTCATCTTTATATTTATTCCTTATGATTGATTAATTGTACTCCTATTCTAACTTAAACGGAAGTCAATAGTTTAAGTTTTTTACCATCCACTTTCTGAGCCTATAACCCATAAGTACAACCTACTCACTTGTTTCTATTTACTTTAAACACATCATTCGTGACAACTGATATTCCAGGCTAACTAAAAAAATCTTATGAAAATTGAATATATTTATTACGATGAAGAAAATCAGCTCAATACTTAGATTCAGGTATCATAAACTACAACCCTGCTGGTTACTTTTCTGACTATCTAAATAAATAGCTGATTATTTATAGTAAAGCTTCTAAATCAAAATAAAAATTTTATTTTATCATATTTTACGTTTACAAATCTTAAAAAAGATGATATAAATTTAGAATAATTAAAAATCAACAACCCGAAGGAGCTATTTTAAATGAAAAAGACGATTCTTTTTACCAGCTTTTTACTGGCCTTTTTCTTTTTGTCCGGGACATCAGTTCTGGCGGCAGAAACCATTACAATCACGAGTGTGACAGATTTTAACAATTTTGCCCTGGCTGTCAATACCGACGGCACCAATACCGATGCCATTGTCACCCTGGATATACCGGGTGGAAGTCTGGATTTTGGCGGCCAAAACCTGACCCCCATTGGCACCGAAAGCTACCCTTTCACCGGTAGCTTTGATGGCAACTCAAACACCATCACTAATTTTACAATGGATACCATGACAAATAATTTGGGAATTTTTGGCGTTACCGACGGTGCTCAAATCAGTCATTTAAATGTTGGATTAGTCAATATTGAGGACACTACTTTTACTATTGAAAATCTTGGTGGGCTTGTCGGCTATGCTCAGAATTCAACCATTGCATCCTGCACCTATAGCGGTAATCTCCGGGGCAAGAAAAATATTGGCGGTATTGTCGGTCTGGCTGATAATACCACCATCAGTCAGTGTGAAGCCGTCTGCAACACCATGGCTCTGGAAAACACCGGCGGGATTGCCGGCATGCTCCAGGATTCTTCCATTACAAACTGCCGAGAAAACGGCCAAATGGAAGCATTGATCAATCAAGATGGTCAAAAGGCTGGCGGTATTGCTGGTTTTGCAACCAGTTCCCAGATCAGCGACTGCCAGTTTACCGGTTCTGTTACGGGTGTGACCGCTGTCGGCGGGATTACCGGTTATGGACTCAGCAATACCATCCAGACCTGTACGGTCTCAACCGGCACCGGGAAAATCAGCGGGACCAACAGCGGTGGCGGCGTCTCAGTTGGCGGGATCGTCGGTGAATCGGAAGCCAATACATTTGAAAACTGTGCGGTTACGGCCAGTCTTGATGGCAGTGATTCAAGCGGTTCAGTCCGGGTGGGCGGAATTGAAGGCTATTCTTCAAACGCCAATGATGCAACTTCTTTTTCAACCATCAGCAATTCATATTATGATGGGACAATCACTTACAGTTCATCTTCCACCAACATGATCGGGGGGATTCTGGGTGATGCCGAATTAGGTGTTAATCTTACAAATTCCTACTATCTGGCAGCCGATGACTATGACGGGATCGGCGCCGATGGATTAGACAATGACATCGATGAACTCCATGCTGTCAGCTCCTTTAACGACGGGGCTGCCGCCTGGGGACTGCAAAGCAATCAGTCCAACCAGGTCTGGGGCCAGACTCTGACTGGCACGGTGGATGCCGATCCAGTTTTAACCGCCGATACCAGCAAAAAGGTCTATCAGCTGAACTTCTATAACAGTACTGATGATCTCAATAACAACAGCACACCAGCCTACACCCGCTATGCCAACAACGGCGCCACAACGGTTGATTTCCCCAGCTTTGCCCCTGGAAGCAACGCCCGCTGGCTAAACGGCACGACTGAATTTACCAGCCAAAGCCATGTTACTAGTGATTTAAATCTGGTCAAAGAACAATCTTTAACCATGTCTGTAACTGTTGCATCATCCCTCACCACCACTGTTGGCAGCACACCAACCCAGGCCGATTACAGCTTTGGCAACCTGCCGGCCGACTACACCATTTATTACAGCACCGATGTCAGTCGGGCTGCAGAAAATTACAGCACGACACCACCGACCTATTCAACAGCGGGAACTGTTACGGTCTACTTTAAGATTACCGCTCCCGGCTACGTGGATGATGAAAGCCTGTCCACTTCAGTCACCGTTAATACTGTCAGCCCCGGCGGTGGTGGCGGAACGACGCCAATAGACCCGCCCTCCCCCGCCGCGCCGAGTGTCATCTGGCCGTCCGGACCAATCGGTCAAATCATTGATCCCAGTTTCCCTGGGACCACCGGGCAACTGACTATTGGCCTGCCAACCCAGTCTGGTCAGGAGGGCGCTGCCGGTGGCGGTGGCACAACCTCTAACTTTACTTTTGGTCTGGGGCAGACGCTTCTGGGCGAAGCCGGCAACCCCGGCGAAGCCGGTATCCGCAGTTTTGGTGTCGCCTCCGTTTCTGATCCCAACGGCCTCCTGGCCACCGAAGGTTCTAGTGGCGGAGATACGGGCAGTGATGATAGCAGTAACACTGGCGGTAATGGTGGTGTTTCTATCGATGACCAAGGTGTCGTCTCGGGCAGACTAAACTATATCCCTGCATTACCCGGCGGTTTTGGCGCATCCTCACCTGATCAGGATACTAGCGACAACGGTGGTGACCCCACCAATCCTCAGTCAGGCAATTCCACAACAGAGACTAACGACCTCACTGTCGACGTGACAGCCGACGACACCAGCGAAACCCTGACCGCCACCATCGTCATCAACGTGACCATGACCGATGGGACGGTCCATCCGGTAACCATTGAACTGCAGTCGCCGCAGCGCACCTACAACGTAACCTACCGCACCCATATCCAGAATCTGGGCTGGGAAGATACCTTTGCGGAAAACGGCGATCTGTCCGGCACCCAAGGCCAGAGTCTGCGGCTGGAAGCGATCGAAATCCAGATGGACACCAGCTATGATCTGGCCCTTTCCTACCGCACCCATGTGGAAAATATCGGCTGGGAAGAAGACTATGTTACAGACGGCCAGGAATCCGGAACAGACGGCCAGGGCCTGCGGCTGGAAGCCATCGAACTGGCACTGACCGGTGAAGATGCTCAGTACTTTGATGTTTACTATCAGGTTCATGTCCAGAATCTGGGCTGGCTGGACTGGGCTTCTAACGGCGATCCCGCCGGTTCCGCCGGCTTTGGTTATCGCCAGGAAGGCATCCATATCGTGGTTGTGCCTAAGGGGTCGGAAGCCCCCGGCCAAACGGAAAATACTTTTGTGGAACAGTAAAACAAACCCCTGTATCTGGATCAGATTCTGATCAGATACAGGGGTTTTTTCCCTCACATGTCTGTTGGCCGCTTTATTGCTCTGTCATTCCCTAAAAGGCATGGTGGGATTAGCAGTCTCTTACAGCACATAATTATCGCTTTGACTGCGCTCCTTACACATTGACAAGCGTATAAAATCTACTTTCCTGATTTCTGTCAAACCCCTCATTGACAATCATATCCCCCAGTATTTTGACAGCTTTTTCGTCTAAATGTGTCGAGGCTTCACTCAACAGCACCTGGTAAGCCTGGTCCGCCGAATAGGACTGACGGTAATTGCGTTTAGATGTCATGGCATCGAAGGCATCTGAAACCGCTGTAATTTTATCAAACAGATGGAGATCCTTTTCAGTTTTCTGATCCGGATAACCCGTTCCATTTAAACGTTCATGATGATTCCTGATCACATTCAAACTGGTTGGCGGAATCCACGTCTGACTTTCGAGCATTTCGTACCCGCGAAGCGGATGGGCTTTGATGCATTCAAATTCATCCGCCGACAGTTTTGACGGCTTATTCAGAATCTGTTTGTCGATTCTGATCTTGCCAATATCATGAAGGATGGCACCAATCCCCAGCGCCATCAGATCCGCCAGACATAATTGCAGATTACGTCCAATTCCGGTTGCGATCAAGGCCGTTCTGATCGAATGTCCGGCCAGACAATTGGTGGCAAGGGATAATTTCTGATATTGTTTCAGATTGAAAAAAGATTCGTCCAAAATTTCCCGGACAACCCTTTCGATAGTTTCCTGAAAATAATCAGGAAAAAATGCATCTTCTGAACATTCTATATGGTTAAACAATGATGAGATTTCTTTGCACTTCTTAAACATCTTCCATCTTCTCCTAAATTTCCTGTAAACAGGCCGTGGTAACCCGGTTTTTCCCGTTGCGTTTCGACTCGTATAAAAGCGAATCCGCCTGATCAACGAATTGAACCTGTTCTGATTTTTTTAATGTTACCGTCGAGCTGCAAATGCCAGCCGAGACCGTTACCTGAAAGCGAAAGGCTTCAAAAGCAAATGCGTGACTTTCAATTTCCCGGCGAATCCTCTCGGCAATCCTGCGGCCAGAGCTTTCATGCGTTTCAGGCAGCAGGATTGCAAATTCCTCTCCGCCATAGCGGGCGGCAATATCGGATGATCGTACCTGCTGTTTAATAATCTGCGCCACCTCGCGAATAACATAATCACCGCAAAGATGACCATAAACATCATTGATCTTTTTAAAATCATCGATATCAAACAGAATCAGGATAATAGGCGCCGCCTTTGACGCCATTCCATCCAGTTCCTGATAAAAAGCCTGATGATTGGACAGGTCAGTCAGAAAATCGGTTTTGGCCCGATGTTCAAGGAGGCGATTTTTCTGTTCAATTTCCGCCAGAATATATTCATTGCGTTTATAGACGCTATTAATTATCTGTCTGATCTCATCAACAAAGAAGACCAGCCCTAAAAGCAGAACTACCTGAACTGCGGCAATGAACACATTTTTTCCCAGCAGCAGCGAAACAAGCAGATAAAAGGTCACCACAATGAAGCCGTGAGTTTTCCCCTTGATCCGATGCATTCCCAAACAGAAAATAAGAATATTCAGACACAAGACCGGCAAGAGAAAATAGTAAAACAAGTCAATGGCGTAGGCGCAGTAAAAAATAAAGATCAGATCAATGCAAATATGCAGATAGCCCGATCCCAGTTTTTCGAGATCACCATACTGTTTTTTGGCATACAGAATTATTTCCAGACCTAAATAGATAAAATAGAGCACGAAAACGAAGACCGTTACCGACGACACTGCGGCCAGAATAAAATAGACATAAAAAAAGGTGAACAGTGAAACGCAGAGAGAAAAACCCAGATAAATTTCTAAAAACAGATGATCAATACTTTTCATTTCAGTTTCTCCAAAAAAGAAAATAGACTATAGTTAGCATTCGCTAACATTAGTCTATTTTCTTTTTGACCTTTTGTCAAGTAACTATATCACCAGACTTTAACTGGTTTTTTTAGCGCTTATTTTTTATGGGTTCCGCTGACATCCCGCTTAATCCGGTCTTCAACCCGGCGGTTGAGCCACATGATGGCGGTTTCGATATGAACAAGCGCCATGGTATTTTCCTGGCAGGCAAATTCGCCTTCCTGAAAAAGTTTTAAACGGTCTCTGACGATTTCCAGCAAATCAGAATCGATCACGCCCACTTCCGAATCGGATTCCCGTCTGGCGCCTTTCTGAAACTTGATGCGACCCAACTCAATATCAGGATTATCTTTTGGGCGAATGACATATTCCTGATAGGCATTGCCATAGCCTTTGCCTTTTTCAGGCACCCGATACACTTCATTTAAACTGCCAAGATACTGAACTGTTGTTAATTTATCTCCCATTTTTCGGCCCTCTTTTCATTCAAGATTTTCATTTGAATGCAATATTTATACCCAAAGCACTTAGCCTTACGCATCTTTAGGTAAGACAAACAGCATTTATTCCGTAATCCGACTGCAAAATACATGATTTAGCGGCTTTCACACTAACGGGAAACGACTCCTCTTCATTATCTTAACACGCAATTTGTTTCGTATCAATCACTTTTTGGTGCTTTGTCCTGAAAAGCATCAGGCCATTTTTTGAATCAGCGTCCTGATAAAGGCGATTTCTTCCGGTTTAACCCGGGCCGCCACTTCGATCAGATCATATTCTTCACGCAGGGCTTTCAGTTTAAAATTAAATTCTGCTATTTTCCCCCATCCCACTTTTTGTCCATTCTCTGAAAAAAGAGTCCCATGTTTTATCAAACAGATAACTCTATCTTTATTTTCCTGCTTAATGACATTGCCGTGAGGTTTAGCATTTTTATATCATATTTTTTTCATCGCGCATTCATAGGCTTCTCTGGCGGCAAGCGCCAGCTGATCTGAGCAAGAGGTTGGCCTGCGACCGCAGGTAATTCCCTTGCATTTTGATTCAATCTCTTCCACGGACCAGCCGTCTAACAAAATAGGTATCGTTTTTAAGTTGCCATTGCAACCGCCGGTAAATTCAATATTTGTTATCACCTCGTTTTCAATATCCAGCTTAATGTTTGTGCAGCAGGTATTCTGGGGCGTATAATTAAAGATCATTAGCGTTTGCCTCCATTTCTAACAATGCTTGTATTTTTTCTTCAATAATCGTTTGATCTTCCGTAGCTTCAAAACGAACTGCTACATTTCCCTTGCGGTCAATCAAAAACTTTGTGAAATTCCACTTGATATCCGGCTTCTCCCTAAAATCTGGTTGTGCACTTTGCAACATGTTTTCGAGAACTGAAGTGAGGGGATGGTTTGGGTCAAACCCTTCAAAGGGTTTTTCGTTTTGCAGAAAATTGAATAAAGGAAGAGCATTTTCGCCGTTAACATCAATTTTTGAAAACTGTTTAAAGGTAATGCCATAACGGGAATTGCAGAAGTCGGTAATTTCTTCATCGCTTCCCGGTGCCTGATTGCCAAACTGATTGCATGGAAAATCCAATACTTCAAACCCCTGTGCCTGATATTTTTCGTACAAATCCTGCAAGTCTTCAAACTGGGGTGTAAATCCGCAGCCGGTTGCTGTATTGACAATTAGCAGAACCTTTCCTTTGTAACTTGCCATTGATAATTCATCGCCATTTTTTTCCCTTAATTTGTAATTGTAAATACTCATTATGAGCCTCCTGAAATTTTTGCACATTTGTATTGCGCGCAATGTAATTGTGAACTATCATTATGATATACATAACTTCTGCTAATGTCAATAGCAAAACAAAATTTTTTTTCTTATAGCTTTTCACCAATTGAAAAACTAAAATTCTAAAAGTTATGATGATTGTCGTTTTAACATTTTGATCGTTTATATTTAGCCGCAGCTATTTCATATCTCTAACCCGATTATTCTGATTAGACAATAATTAGCAGGCTTTTTGGATGCCGCCTGCTGAAACAGGCGGCTGAATCCCCCGGCTACTTAGGCCGCGTCATAGAAATCGCTGGTGGTGGTTGCCAGCAGCTGGCAGTCCGCCTTTTCCAGCAGGGTCGCCCCGCTGGGGATAAAAATATCCGCCGCGATAATGGCATCCATAGCCGCTACTGCTTCGGCCTGGGTCAAATCAGACCGGGCCTCGGAAATGGTCATGCTGGATTTTTTATCCAGGGAATTTTTAAAGATCATTACTAGTTTGTATTCAGGCATAGCGGGCCTCCTCTCCTATTATTTTTCTCGGCCGGCTTTTACGCCAACCGGCAATTTTACTGTCCGTCATCAATTAACCGGATCATCTGGGATTTGGTCACAGTTTCCAAAGTTGGCTCCTGCAGCCCCCCAATCACCCCGGCAATCTGATAAATGCTGTCGTTTGTCGCCGTCTCCCGAAGGTTTGAATAGCTTTTGTTTTTAATCACTTCTTTGCCATCCACCATCCCGTAGTTGAGACTGGTCACCATTTTCGTACTAATTACTTCGCCGATAATTGCCATTTTTTCTCCTTCACTACTTTATTTTAATCGATGCCCAATTGCATCCGGTGCACCCGCAAAAAGAGAACGGACCGCCGTGTAGCTCACCCGGTTGTGGGCTGCCACCGCTGCCGCCCGTGAATTCTTTTGTTCCGATTCATTGCCGCAGTCCTCGCAGCTGACATAATATTGCTTTTTGCCAGCCACAAGGCTTTTCACATGGCATGACCCACCACAGATCCCACATTGCTTGATTGTTTCCATGGCCTCTCCTTTCCTGACTCGCACTCAGTATACTTGATGGCAAAAGATTTGGGGTAAATGGGGTCTGGACTTAAGAAACATTTAATATAAAAAGGGCATGTCCTTAAACATGCCCTCAGTGAATAGACAAACCTCAACAATTAAATTTCCTGTGTTGTGTAATTTACTCACGCTTTAGTTGTTCCGTGAATGTGCTCAAAAATTTCCACTCCACCAAAACAAATCTTTGGCCACAGATCGCTATAACTTTATAGCATTGAGAAATGCTCTTAACCTCCTCCGCAACGCCCGGTTAGCTCTAATTCCACGTAATTAAAGACACAGCAGATTATTTTCATTTTATAACTCAATTGATCGCAAATTATCGAATATCAAAATAATGCGCTTACCTTGCCTTCTCCCCCACCAAATTAAACCACTGCTCATCTTCTCTCCCAACCCTGGCATCCCCGGTCAAAAAGGTCTCTACAACCGCCATTCCTGCCACCTTTTCCATCAGCACAGCCAGGCGTTCTTCGTTGAGGTCGGTAAAATACCGGCCGCCCCGCATGCCTTCAAAATCCCCGTACTTAAAGGAAGCGTAGAAAGTTCCACCGGGTTTCAGGGCCTTAACGATGCGATTAAAAATCTCCGGCAGCTCGCTAAAAGGCACATGCAGAAGTGAAGCACATGCCCACACGCCCTCAAATTCCTGATCGTATTCCAGCTGATCAAAGATCAGGCAGGAAACCGGACGGCCAATCAGGGTTTGTGCCAGCTTACAGCATTCCTCAGCCCCGTCCACCGCCGTTACCGTGTAGCCGGCCTCGATGAAAGCCTTGGCATCCCGGCCGGAACCGCAACCCAGATCGAGGATGGCGGCATTTGCAGGCAGATTGCTTAAAAAGCGCTGATGGATATCCGAAAGATCGGCAGAGACCGTATCTGCCACAAAATCTTTGGCAGTCTGATTGTAATAGTCAAGGGTTTCGTTCATAGTGACTCCTTTATACATTGAGATTTTCCAGCCGTTCCCGATAAAAACGGGTGGTTCGGTAATCGATAATATCTTTAAAGTGCTTAACAAAGGTCGGATCGGCAACAAATCCTTCCAGTGTCCGGGAAAGACAGAACAGGTCATTTTCCTGACGGAAGAATTCATGTTCGGTTTTCTGCAGAAAATACAACGGATTTCTCTTCATCAGACTGATGATTTCCTTGTTGCCCCAGCGCTCAAAATCCCGCGTGCTTGTATCCCGCAGCAGATCAATCCGGTTGGATGGCTTCTGATAAAAGGACACAAAACTTCTGACCAGATCGTCATCAGTTACCCGGGTTTTCATCCTGCCGTCATTCCAGAAAGCCAGAAGCACCGGCATTTTATAGGTTTTAGACATTGATGTTCTCTCCATCCTTTTCAGAAAGTCATGCCCGACACTCCCAATCAACGCCTCTTCTTCCTGTGTCAGTTCACTGGTTTGTTTCAGGAAACCCAGATAATCATTAAAGACATTGAGCTCTTTGCGACTTCTGAGCATCCGGTAAAGGTCATTGTCCAGATAGACATAAAACTCGGTTCGGGTTGGCCGATGGCCGCAGTAATCCCTGATCCGCCAGTACTCATCGATAATCCTATCAATGGCTTTGCGACTGTCCTTGTCCATCTTCTTAAACAGATCAATCAACCGGAAATCAAAATCCACAAAACAGTCGGACGGAAAATCCTCTTCCGGCGGCAGACTGTAACCGCTTTTTGTACCGGACTTTTGCCCCTCGCCAGATGTCAGCAGAAAGGGAATCAGGTTGGCCTTTTTATAATTGCCGATAAAATCCAGCACATTGACATAGTTCTTGTCCCGGCTTTTTCGCAGACCCCTGCCCAGCTGCTGGAGAAAAACCGTGGGCGACTGGGTGGGTCTTAAAAACAGAACCATATCCAGTTCGGGGATATCCAGGCCTTCATTAAACATATCCACCGAAAAGATGACCTTAAGTTCCCCAGTCTTGAGTTTTTTGACCGCCTCATCCCGGGCACAGACCAGGTCGGACTGGTCTGTGCCGCCGCTGATCACCGCGCAGCAGGCAATGCCCCGTTGCTGGAAATAATCCGTCATAAAAAGGGCGTGTTTACGGTTGATGCAGAAGGCTAGAGCGCGCCGGGACTGATATTTCTGATAGTGGGCAAAAATCAGATCGCCCCGTCTGGCCACACTGGCCAGGGCTTCCAGCTCGGCTTCGATATATTGGCCATTACGGATCCCCACCTGACCGTAATCCATCTCATCATAGATCCCGTAATAGCGAAAGGGTGCCAGAAAACCGCGGTTGATGGCTTCTTTGAGGCGCAGCTCGTAGACCAGATTATAGTCGCACAGGGCAAAGACATCCTGATTGTCCAACCGCTCCGGTGTGGCGGTCAGACCCAGCAGAAAAGCCGGCTTAAAATAATCAAGAATAGCGCGGTAGGAATCAGCCACGGCATGATGAAATTCATCAATGATAATATAGTCAAAGGCGTCCGGGGCAAAATAGTCCGAATTCAGCCAGTCAGCCTTGCCCAGTGTCGTGACAGAGGCAAAGATCATCTGAGCCTGGCCGTCTTTTTGGCTGCCGTCAAAGCGGCCACTGGTCCGGCCCGGCTGAACGCAGTTAAAAGTCGCCTGGGCCTGAGCCAAAATTTCATCCCGGTGAGCCACAAAGAGAATCCGCTTAAAATTTTTAGAATCAAAAGCCGCCAGAAAAGTTTTGCCGATCCCGGTGGCGGCCACCACCAGACCCTGTTCCTGCCCTTCACTGCGGGCCTTTTTCAGGGCGTAGAGGACTTCAATCTGAGCGTCTTTGGGCTGGGGAAAGGCAATCAGGGGCGGTGTCTCCTGCCGATCAACCTGATAGGCGGCTGTCGGGTGGGCCACCCGGTTCTGAGTCACCTGATCATCCGGCCGGTTTTCTTCATCCGCCACCGCTTCCAGCTGTTTATAGACCTGGGGTCTAATCCAGCTTCTGGCATAATCTCTCAGCCTATCCTTATCGATGACTTCCCCGTGGTTTGCAAATAAATCCTCAAAGGCGTTTTTTAAAAAGGCGCAATCTGCCGGCTGGTGGCGGGAATCAAAGCGGACATTCCACTCGATCCCGGTGGTCAGGGCCGACTTTGACAAATTGGATGAGCCCACATAAACCTCTTCGTATTCCGGATAGGTAAAAAAATAGGCCTTGGGATGAAAGGACCGGTTTTTTTCGTCATAAAAGCGCAGATCCAGTCCCGCCGGGATGGCATCCTTTAACAGATAGAGGGCTTCCGGCTGGGTAATGTTCAGATAGGACCCGCACAGAATCCGGATCGGGACACCCCGGTCGGCGGCCGCTTTCAGATCATCCACCACCAGGCGAACCCCCGACGCCATCAGAAAGGAAACATTAAAGTCGATCCGGCAAGCGGCCCCAATCGCCCTTTTCAGCTGTCCAATAATCTGATTGTCATTCCCGGTCAGACAATTTCTGACCGGTTTTCTGCTTGTTTCGTAGGCTGCCATTGGCGCTCCTTTCTCCTGATTGCGGTTTCACCCAAAATATTTCATCAAATGATCACACAAAAAAACCGTCAGTTCTCACCGACGGCTCGCGCTCAAAAAAGGAATACGGACACAAAACCCGTTAGTCCAGTCAAAATTTTGGATACGTCAGGTGATGTTCACTTGCTGCAGTCTGGGCATGGCACCGGGCTTAAACAGCATGTTATAAATTTAACTCTTCAGCAGAAAATTCCGCCTTTTAAACGATTATATTTCACTACTTTAATTTTATATGATTCTGCCAGAATAATCAATGTGTGACAGCAAATGTGACAAATATTTTACGCCCGTTTTCGTTATCCCCCGGCCTTTGCGGCTATAATAAGAGTAAGAGGTGCTCCCTATGAAAAAAACAGATCCATCCCTGTTAACCATGCTGGCAGTATTCGGCTTTGCCCTTCTGATCATTCCCATGGCCTTCGCTTTTGATGACACAAACCGGATGATTCTTTGGGTTTCCGGCTTCCTGGTCATCTTTATGCCGATTCTGATCAACCGCAATAAAAAGAAATAGCCGCCTATTTTTCGACCGGATAAAAGAGCCGCCAGTTAACAACTGACGGCTCTTACTTAAATCAATTCCAGATAGTTTCGGGACCCATAGAAAAATCTCATAATCGACACTGTTTTTTTGTCTTCGTCAATTTTGTAAACAAGCAAATAGTTTTTATGAGCGCCCTGCGATATCCCTCTTTCACCAGATGACCGTCCCTGCATTTCTCATACATCCTTGGATTGGACCTGAGCAATGCATAACATTTTTCAACTTCATCTAAAAAATTGGCAGCTGCAATATTATTTGACAGTTCTACCGATATATAAGACACTATTTCATCCAGATCCCGATGAGCAAGTTCAGTCATAATCAGTTTATACATTATATTTTTCTCTAATCGACTTAAGTGAAGCGTCTGCGTCAACCACTTTTCCCTCTGCCAACTCTTCTTCGGCCGCCATCAGTTTATCATTAACATCCAGCTGGTACATTTTTTCGTTGTATGTTTCCATGCTCATAATCACCATATCTCCATAACCATTTTTGGTTACATAAATAGGTTCTTTCGAAGCACGACACATTTTGGAAATTTCACTGGTGTTTTTTAAATCTCTAATTGGAATTATACGCGGCATAATCATCACTCCTTTCTCGAGATAATTATACCACATTAAAAACCTTATACTTTCATTTCCCCTGCACAATCCATAAAAAAGATCAGGGATAAAATATTTTTTAATATCATACCTATTCGAAGATTGCCTTCCTGATCAACCGCAATAAAAAATAGCAGCGGCTTTCCGGCCTGAAAGCCCATTAAATCCGATCATCTTTCCTGCAATATCTCCGCATATCCGGCAACAGTCACTTTTCCGCCGATCAGCTGACTGCCCTTTGTATTATCAATGCTGTACGGTTCAATATTCACGTCATAGGTCATCTGGCCTTTGGCACCACGAGCTTTGGCGGATATGGCGGCCTTTTCCTTCAGATATTGTTCCAGTTCCATGACAACCGACTCATAATCGCTGATGATTTTTTTGACCCCATTGACAAAAAATCTAAAACCTTCTCTTTCACCTTCCAGACAGTAGGTAAATTCGGCAAAATTACTGACTGAAACCCGGCCGGCCAGGGTTCCGATGGCATTTGCAACCTTGGCATTTTCATGGATGTAGACATCAGAGCCTAATTTCCGGCCGACTTCTGCCATAAAAATATGAGCCGGCCCACCCACGCCCACAATCTTCAAATCGGTTCGAAACAGGGGTTGAACCCAGTCGGAATGTTCCATGGCGTATGTCATTTCCACAAATTTTTCCACTTCTTTGGGCAAGCCGTTTTTATAGTCATCCCTGCTTTTTTCCAGCAGAACCCGGACAATATTACAGTACAGTTTCTTTCTAAAAATGTCGTACAATTTCTCCACTAAAGCGTTTTTATCCATTTCGCAGACTTTGGCCAGATATTGGATGGCTATTTCGGGAGCTTGTGTACAGTAAGCCGTGTAATCTCCCCTAACGTGCATAAAATCAGTTGGCGTGATGCCAAAGCGCATAATAATATTCTCTTTTTCCAGGCTCTGAACGCAGGCATCGATATTAAAGCGGCCGCAGATTTGGCCGACTTCTTCAAACATGAGCGGGCCTGATTTTAATTTTTCAACCAGGTCAATCTGATGCTGGCTGTACTTTTCAGCCTGATTAAGCCGCCCCTGCAGGACAAATCCCTCATAGATAAACCCTTTACGTTTTTTTCGGTCATCAAACAGGGCCTGCAGCTTCGTTGTTATATAGGGATACTTCTGAGCGACCATGGCAATCGGGATGACCCGAAAACTTTCGAGATAAATGTCATTATTTTTAAAGCGTACCGCGCTGTCGCCTCCCAGGCCAAAGGTATCAACATAGATGCCCTTTACAAATGTTTTCCAGCCATTGATTTTTATTCCCCCCGCAACGGTAACCGGTAAACCATTTTTCAGCGCCGCAATATCCGTTGTCGTCCCGCCGATATCAACCACCAGGGCATCCGGCTGATTGGCCATCCAGGCGCCCCCCATGGCACTGGCGGCTGGTCCGCAGAGCAGGGTTTCCACCGGAAACATTTTTGTAAATTCCTCATTCATCAGGCTGCCGTCACTGCGAACCACATAAACCGGGACATCCAGTCCAATTTCCGCCAGGACATTTTTGACTGCCTGCAGGAACTTTTTAATGATCGGAATCAGCCGGATATTGAGATAGGTTCCGGCGCCCCGGCGCACAGCATTGATATCGGAGAAAAGCTCGCTGCCGCAAATAACCGGCACGTCAAAATGTTTTTCAAAGATTTCCCGGGCTTTTTTTTCAAAGGCCGCGTTATTCCATTCGGGAAAGTACTGAACAATCCCGATTGATTCAGCCCCCGAAAAATCGTCAAGCATCCCATACAGTTTGTCCCAGTCCGGCTCGACCGCCTGACAAAAGCCGCCCTCCGGGACCCCATCAATAAAATAAAGATCATCAATACTTTCAAAACCGTAGTCAGCATAAATTTCTTTGACCGTTTCCGCCTTCAATCCGATAAAAAGCAGTTTAACCCTGCCGCCCCTGTTTTCCACACAGGCATTGGTCGCCAGAGTTGTTGACAAGGACACAAAGGATACCTTTTTTAAATTATTTTTATCCAGCAGCGAAATGGCATTTCTGATACCTTCTTCCAGCATTTCCCTGGTCGTAAGAGTTTTTCCGATGGAAAGTATCGCTGACGTCTCCATGTCATAAAGCACTGCGTCTGTACAGGTTCCGCCTGTATCGATGCCTAATCCAATCATGGTCAGTCCTCCCTTAAATAGTGTTCTCTTTTATCATAATTTATTGAAAGCTAATCGACAATAAACAGTTGCCGCTTTTATCAGGTGACACTCTGATGATTAAAATTGTACCCTAGAATTTAAGCTGAGTTGTCACTTTCAAAGAAGCCATAATTCACTATAATGATGGTACGTTGATAAATAAATCAAATTTATTTTAAGGAGAACCATTATGAATTCACTTGAACGTGTATTAAAAACACTGAATCATGAAGAAGCGGACCGTGTGCCGGCCTATCCTTTATGTAACAGCATATCCTGGAAAAGATACGGAATCGGCTATGACGAGTGGACCCTGGATCATGTAAAATGTGCGGAAGCCATTATAAAAACAACCGAAGAGCTGGAACTTGATGCCATTGTTACCCTTGTTGACTTGTCTGTTGAAGCGGCCGACTTTGGTATGAAGGTCGACTATTTTCCCGATAAGGCGGCCATGCCATCAGATGACGAGAAATTTATTACCACCCTGGAAGATTATGAAAAGGTGCAGCCCATAAATCCCCGCGAAACCGAACGTATGAGTAAAATGATTGAAATGACTAAAATCCTGGTCGATCGAAAAGGTCATGAATGTCCGGTTGTCGCCTTTGTCTTTGGTCCGATGGGCACCCTCAGTATGCTGTCCGGCTTATCGACTTTGATGAAAGACTGCCTGAAGAAAAAATCCAAAGATACCGTCAAAAAAGCAATTGCCACCATTACCGATGTCCTGATTGACTATTGTGATGCCCTGATTGATGCCGGCGCCCATGCGATTATGCTGGATACCTTATTTTCCTCAAAAACGATCATGCGGTCTACCATGTGGGATGAATTTGAAGGGGAAGCCGTTCAAAAAATTGCTGAACATGTCCACGGCCGAGGCCGGATGGTGATGATTCATAACTGTGGCGAAGGCATTTACATCAAAGAACAGATTGAAAGAATGCATCCCGAAGCCATTTCCCTGCTTTATCTTCCCCCAGATTGCCAGACCATGGACGAGCTGAAAGAAAAATACGGTTCTGTAACTACCTTTATCGGACATATCGATCCCGGTTTCATGATGGTCTGCGATGAAGAACGCCTGAGAAAACAGTGTCGCGAACAGCTTGACGCCTATAAAAAAGACGGCGGCTTTATCCTGGCAACGGGCTGCGAATATCCCCCGGTGCTGGATGACGAGTTTGCCAGAATCATGGTCGACGAAGCCAAAAGCTACGGCCGCTACTGAGCTTAAAGAAACCATTTGTGACAGCTTTAGCGGTTTCTGATAAGGCGTCAAAAGGAAACCCCGAAATCGCCTAGATGCTAAGGAGAAAATGCGATGAAAGAAGAAATTATAACCATCCAAACAAAAGAACTCTATGATCTTGCCTATCCCTACATGAGTGTCATTTGCGGATATGACCGGAGCACAGCGATGGCGCAAAAAAGTCAAAAGCAGGCGATGAAACTGCGGGAAAAGATCTTTGATGACACGACCATCGATTTTTTAATTGCCCCCTTTGGTAAAGAATGCGTCAAAGGTGATGCCTTTTTGTTTGATGACCAGACAATCCCCTGTGATTTTTTGAATAATATTGCACCAGACAGCATCCAGGGCGGCTATGCCTTTATGTTTCATGCCCCCATGCCGGATCTTTCAGCCTATTCTGTCTCTGATATGTACGCGGCCGATTCCTGGGAAACCTGTTTTGTTGATGCTGGCCGCGATGTGTTGCGCCAGCTGCTACTTAAGAAATATTCCGCAGAAAACCGTGGTGTTCACTATATAACTGATACCATGGCACCAGGATTATTTGGCATGAAAGCCTCCAGCCTCCATTCTTTTTTCAAGATGATGGATGGCGCAAAAATTAATCTTGCCTTGTTAAACAGCGGCATGATGGACCCCTTAAAAAGTTTTGCCGGTATTTTTCTGATATTAGATCGAGAACAGATTCAGTCGTCCATGGACTGCGCCAATTGCCTGTCCGATGGTAAAAACTGTAACTATTGCAAAAATTATACCGTCAACTATATGCTGACTAACTAAATACAAAGAGGTGTTTACAGGTCTGCCGAAAGGAGTGTGCCTTTTGACCAAAATAGATATGATAACCGGATTTCTGGGCGCCGGTAAAACGACCCTGATTAAAAAATTAATCGCCAAAAATCCGACAAATGAAAAAATTGTCCTGATCGAAAATGAGTTTGGTGATGTTAATATCGATTCCCAGTTTCTGTCTGATACAGAACTAGAAATTACCGAGCTGACCGCCGGCTGCATTTGCTGTACTTTGCTGGGTGATTTTAGTCGTGCCCTTAAAAAAATAATGGCTGAAATCGGCCCGGATCGGATTATCGTCGAGCCCTCCGGCGTAGCAAGGGCAACTGATCTGCTTAAAGGCCTCCAGATTGCCGATATTCCCGATCTGCAAATCAACAGCATCAGCAATGTGGTGGATGCATCCGTTTGCACGGAATATCTTGAAGCCTTCGGCGATTTCTATCAGGATCAGATCAGTCATGCCGGATGTATTCTCATGAGCCATACCGATGACTGCGATCCAACAGAGCTACAGGCGGCCGTGACGGCGGTCAAAAATGTCAACCCCCTCGCCATCATTGTCACCACCCCCTGGACCCAGCTAAGCAGCAGCCAGATTTATCAGGGAATTAATTCCGGCAAAGACGCAAGAGGTCAAATAATCGACACTTTACTGGCTAGCCATCTAAATCCAGGCAGTCATCATCACGATCATGATCATAGCCATTCCCCACTCCCGGCACCGGATGTTTTTACTACCGTATCCTATGAAACGGTCAGGACTTTTTCAGAACCGGAACTGGACGCCCTTCTAAAAAATCTGGATCAATGCCAGGGCAAAGTGCTGCGCGCCAAAGGCGTTGTCAAAGATCATGCAGATGGCTGGCTGTATTTTGACTATGTCCCAGGTAAACAGGAAATCAGGAAAGGAATGCCCGCCTTGACGGGGATGATTTGCGTCATTGGACAGGATCTGAACATGACTGAGTTGGAAAACTTTTTTTAAGAACCTGCCTTCTGAGGTATGAACAAAGATGATATTTTCACGATAAGAAACTTTATATAACAATTCGGCATAAAAATACATTGACAAGATTTATTGCATATGTTAATATGAATGTGGTGGAGAAATACACTCATTTGCCAGTGGTAGACGAGTTTTGTTAGTAGAACTTTTCATAATGGGTTTCGATTTCATTTCAAAATTATCTGTAAATCAATTTGTAATATGAATATAATCATGATAGCAAAGGCGCTGACTGTTCATCTAGGACAGCAGGGGCTTTTTTTTATTGTGATTTTTCGTTTACTTTTGATTGCAGCATATTTCGATTTGTAATATGAATATAGCATTATGGCAAAGGCGCTGACTGTTCATTTGAACAGCAGCGTCTTTTTTTTGATTTCAGATTACTGCTGTCCTTTATTATAAAGATACAGCAATCTGTAAATTGACTGATAAGGAGAAAAATTATGGAATATGAATTAAATTCGTTATGGGTACTTGTTGCCGGCGTACTGGTCTTCTTTATGCAGGCAGGATTTGCTTTGCTGGAGGCAGGTATTGCACGCCAAAAAAACACAGTTAACATTTTAATGAAAAACTTTATGGATTTCGGACTTGGAACAATTGCCTACTGTTTAGTCGGTTTTGGCTTAATGTACGGCGCTGATTTAGCTGGGATTGCAGGTTCTGATTTATTTTTGAACCCACTGGGATATGATACCGGCGGTACGCTGTCGCCCAGTGTATTCTTCTTTTTTCAACTGATGTTCTGCGCTGCGACAGCCACCATTGTTTCCGGTGCGGTAGCTGAAAGAACTAATTTTGGCGCTTATCTGATTTTCAGTTTTATCATCAGCGCGGTCATCTACCCCATTGGCGCACACTGGATCTGGGGTGGCGGCTGGTTAGCCAATTTAGGATTCATGGATTTCGCCGGTTCAACCGCTGTCCACTCAATCGGTGGCTGGTGCGCGATGATGGGCGCCCTTTTCGTCGGTCCTAGAATTGGGAAATATACTGCCGACGGTAAAGTGAACGCCTTTACCCCCAGCAATATTTTTATGGCCTGTTTGGGCTTCTTCATCCTCTGGTTAGGCTGGTATGGTTTTAACCCTGGTTCAGAGCTGGCCTTTGATGAAAATGTCCTCTATACCGCTGTATCTACAACCATTGCCGTCGGCGCCGGTTCCGTTGCTGCTATGTTTATCACCTGGAAAAGATACGGGAAACCGGATATCGGCATCTCCATGAATGGTGCCTTGGGAGCATTGGTCGGTATTACCGCCGGCTGTAAATTTGTCAGCCTGCCCGGAGCAGCTATTATTGGTGTTATTGCTGCAACAGCCGTTATTTTCAGCGTTGAATTCTTTGATCGCGTTGTTAAAATTGATGACCCAGTGGGGGCCATCAGTGTCCATGGCGTAGGTGGTGCGGTTGGTACCCTTTGTGTCGGTCTCTTTGCCGTTAGAGAAACAGAACTGACCGGCCTCTTCTATGGCGGCGGTTTAAAACTGCTGGGCATTCAGGCTGTTGGTGTCCTTTCAATCTTTGCCTGGGCAGTTGTCACCAGCGGTATTTTATTCTTTGTCATCAATAAGGTCATCAAGCTTCGCGTTTCCGAAAAAGACGAAATGATGGGCTTGGATATCTCCGAACATGCATCTGAAGCTTATCCGGAATTTATTACCCGATAAAAACCCAGTTATAAAATATCAACTATAAGAAAGAGGTGCACAGCTGTGATTTACCTGGATAAACAAAATAGCAGACCTTTATATGAGCAATTATATTCTGAAATTAAAAAGGATATTGTCAATGGAACCTTACAGAAAAATACAGCCTTAAGTTCTCTGCGAGCGCTGGAAAAAGAACTGCAGGTCAGCCGCAACACCGTCGATCGGGCTTATCAGCAACTCTTGGCGGAAGGCTATATCAGATCTGTCCAGGGATCCGGCTATTTTATAGAAGATATTAAAAATGACTATTTTTACTGCAGCGATGTTATGACAAAAGAGACGGTCAAAGAAGAAAGCAGTTCTGAAGCCGCTAAAATCCGATATGATTTTGAATACGCCAGCATTGATTCAGATTTGTTTCCCTGGTCAAAGTGGAAAGAATATATCCATGATGCCATCCTGGATGAATCCTGCAACAGTGAACTGACCTATGAAACCAATAAGGGCAATGAATTTTTGCGAAAAGGTTTATGCGATTTTTTAAGTAAACATCGTGGTGTGATTTGCAAACCGGAGCAGATTGTCATCTGCCCAGGTACGCAAAACTGCATGGATATTCTGACTAATCTGCTGCCCAATGGCAGCAACCGGATTGCCTTTGAAGACCCGGGCTACGATGCCATGCGATATTTACTGGAATCACGGGGCTATAGCATTACTTCAGTCTCCGTGCTGGAAGACGGCGTTGATGTCGATTTTCTTCAGAAAACTAACTGTAACGTCCTCTATATCACCCCATCACATCAGTTTCCCACCGGCATTGTAACGCCAATTTCCAAACGCAACCGAATCCTGCAATGGGCATGTGAAAATGATGCTTATATTATCGAGAATGATTATGACAGTGAATTCAAGTATGGTTCATTACCGATTCCTTCGTTACAGTCCCTTGACCAGTGCGAAAAAGTAATCTATATCGGGACGCTGTCAAAAGTCCTGTCACCATCGATCCGCTGCGCCTATATTGTGCTGCCGGAAGCGCTGGTGCCAAAATACGATTATATGTATAAGTTTTATAATGCGGCATTACCCAGCTATCATCAGATCGCCCTTGCCCATTTTATCAATGACGGACTGCTGGAAAAACATATCAGAAGAGTATCGGTCATTAACGAAAAGAAATACAACACCCTGGTCAAATCGATTAAAGCAGTTTTATCCGATGAAGTTGAAGTGTTCGATCAGCCGGCTGGTGTCCATACCCTGGTACGGATCAAAAACTGTACCAATCAGAAAGAATTTCTGCAAAAACTGCGACAAGCTTCTGTTGCCATTTATGGCATAAAAATGCACTGGCATGATCAGAGCGAGGCCAAGGAAGACACCTTCCTGATGGGATTTAATTCCATGACGGAAGAAGATTTGCGCAATGGCTGCAAAAAAATGGCTCAGGTTCTGAAGGAAATCATAAAAGAATGATATCTGTACGAATTTTAACAGTGAAAGAAGGTATAAAAGTGGAAGAAATATTAAATAGAGTGACCATCATTACCAGAAGAGAAAAAAAAGAGCCGCTAAGAAAAGCCCTTTGCGATATTGGCGTGAAAGGGCTGACCGTATCCGATGTTGAGGGCTGTGGTGTCCAAAAAGGTGAAATGCGATATTATCGCGGGTCTCAACTCGAAGTCCGACTGCTGCCAAAAATTAAATTTGAACTGCTGATTCCGGAAGTCCAGATGGAAGGCGTTCTTAAAGAAGCGCAGTCTGTCCTGTTTACCGGTGAAGTGGGTGATGGCAAAATTTTCGTGGAAGAAGAAAAACGCGTGATACGAATCAGAACACAGGAAGAAGGCTTAGAAGCTGTTTAGGAGGAGAAATCTATGGTAACACAAATCAGTAGAGTAACAATTATAACCAGACCGGAAAAATTTGAAGATTTGAGAAAAAAAATGTTTGAAATAGGCGTTGAAGGCATGACCATTGCCGAGGTTGATGGCTGTGGCACGCAAAAAGGGATTGAAATGCAGATCCGCGGCGTAAAAAAGAAACAGTATTTAGTGCCCAAAGTAAAAATTGATATTGTCGTCAGCAATGATATTGTCCAGCAGGTAATTGATCTGGCCAGTGATGTCTTGCGTACCGGAGAAATCGGCGACGGGAAAATATTCGTTTCGGATATTAAAGAAGTGGTCAGAATCCGAACCGGTCAACGGAATGAAGAAGCATTGACAACCACAGTAGAATAACTTACAGAAAAGCCGTCTTTGATGACGGTCAGTGTGTAGACAAACCCCGCACCGACCAATTGGATTTCGCAGTCTGCGCGCGGATTCGTACAGTTGCCCAATTTGAAATCGCTAATTTTAGGCATTTGTAAGCCAACTGTTCGCCCCGAGGCAGACAGCTGAAAAGCCAATTGTCGGTGCTCAGTAGTTTTAATATACTATTTTATCAGCTTAGAACCGTCTTTGATGACGGTTTTTCTGTTTTTTGCCCTGACTGTCCCGCGAAGTTATCTGCAACTGTCGCTTTTGCGAATACCGGGGACTCGTATAATGGAAGCAGCAGCATAATACATTTATGACTAGCCAAGAGACGGGAAGGATATGACAATGAAACCTATTATTGGCATCACACCTTTGTATGATGAAGAAAAAGAGAGCATTTGGATGTTACCGGGTTATCTGGAAGGTATTCTCGAAAGTGGCGGGATTCCCATCATTCTACCCTTTAGCAGAGATGAAAAAGTGATTGATCAGGTTTATAACCTATGTAACGGCATTCTATTGACCGGCGGACAGGATATAGACCCTTCTTTGTATCATCATGTGCAAACCGCCGCATGCGGCAAGCTTTATCCTGATAAAGATTTTTTGGAAACCCACCTTTTTCGAAAGGCCTACCAGGACAATAAAAGCATTTTGGGGATTTGTCGCGGTCTCCATCTGATCAACGCCCTGCTGGGCGGCAGCCTGCACCAGGATCTGGATACCAACCACCGGCCAGACAAAAAAATGAAACACCTCATGACCGCCCCCTATAATCGTCAGGCTCATCAGGTCAATTTAATCAATGGCACACCATTACAGGAGCTTTTGAACAAATCGCTGATTCCTGTAAACAGTTATCATCACCAGGGCATTGATGATCTGGCAAGGGGGCTTAAAGCAATGGCTGTCGCTGAAGACGGCCTGATTGAGGCGGTCTATGATCCCGGCAAAGCCTTTGTCTGGGGCCTGCAATGGCACCCTGAATTTTTAATTGCCAACTCCCAGGATCAGCCCATGATTTTTAAAGCCTTTGTTGCTGCAGCTTCAGGGGAATGATGAATTAACCAAAACTGACCTTTTATGGCTGTTACGCTGTCACATAAAAAACCAAATAACTGTACCTTTAATCAATTTAAATGATCAGTATAATGTTGTTATGGATATGAAATTGGAATAGAACAAATTATGAAAGCACATCGACTAACAATTTGACTTCTCCACCAAGAATGCAAAATTGTACGTGAACTGAATTAATTGTTAAAACCATTTTCGTTCTATATAAACCAAATCACACATGGTTTGACAAGTACAAAAATGCATTTGAAATTTAAGAAGGAGGAAAAAAATGAGTAAAGAAGAAATTTTTGAAAAACTCAAAGAGTCAATAACAGAAATGGATCCTGATATGGCTATCGAAGCTGCTAAACTGGCAGTCGAGGCGGGTTTGAATCCACTGGACTGCATCAGCGAAGGCTTATCAGCTGGCATGCAGGTAATGAGCGATTTATTCGACGAAGGAGAAGCTTTCGTCCCGGAATTACTGGTGTCGGCAGAAGCATTTGAAGCGGCCATCGAAGTATTGATGGGTGGCATGTCTGAAGAGGAAAAAAACAATGCCTCCAGCGGAACGGTTGTCATCCATACAGTTCAGGGTGATATCCACGATATCGGAAAAAACATCGTTAAGACCATGCTGATCGCCAATAACTTTGATGTTCACGATCTTGGCCGAGATGTTCCAGTAGAAACAGTGGTTGAAAAAGCGAAAGCGGTCAATGCTGATTTTGTTGTCGGTTCTGCTTTGATGACAACCACCATGCCAGCGCAAAGAGATATTTTGAATCTGCTCAATGAGGAGGGGATTCGCGATAAATTTATCGTTATGTATGGTGGCGCACCGGTTTCACAGGAATGGTGCGATAAAATCGGTGCTGACGGTTATGCCGATACGGCCACCGGAGCCGTCGCATTGGCAAAGGAATTATTAAAAAACAAAAGGAGTGCTTAATATGAAAGCGATCGGAAAAGGGATTACCGTTTTCGATGTTTTTGATCGAGCTAAAACCGGCCCCAAAGTTGATGAAAATGATTGGGATTTTAAAATCATTCCTCAAACGGCTGCCAGGCTCAAAGATAAATATAACATCAAAATGGATAAAAAGACCATTATCCCCGAAGACAAAGAATTGATTAACAATCTTTTCAATGCCGGACTGGATATGCTGGTCGAATGTGGTATCTACTGTATTGATACCGGAAGAGTCATTAAATATACCCGCGATGAAGTGCTGCATGCCATCGAATCGGCACCAAGACAATTTATTTTTGGTGAAGATAAAGAAGCGCATATTGTGACCCCAAGAAGTGCCTCAGATAAAAAGCCCCCATAATTCAGGGTGGACCAACAGGCTCCCCCTGCTCTGAAGAAATGTTCCTCCCGATCCACCAGGCATATGCCCAGGAAAGAATTGTCGACACCATTGTCGACGGTGTTATTCAAACGGTCATGGGAAAAGACCCTGTTCCGAATTCTCCCTGGGAAATCCTGGCGGTCAGAACTGAAGCCATGCAGGTGCGTGAAGCTCAAGTTCGTGCTGGCCGAAAAGGAATGGGATTGTAGGGCAACGAAACATCTTTAAGTGCCGCAGGCGTAATCGCTGCAGATTTCGAAGGTGGCATGCGTCCATCTGACTCACATGAAGTTTCCCAGTTGAATGAACTAAAAATCGACGTAGGTGCGTTGGTTGTTGGTGCTCATTATGCAACAGCTGGAGTAAATGTCATGGTAGAACAGATGCCGATTTTCGGAGGATATTCTGGTGGACTTGAAAACACCACTATCGTTGACGTCGCAACAACAATAAACTCTTTTGTAATGTTACAGGCAACCTGGCATCTGGACGGTCCCGTCCATGTTAGATGGGGTATTACGACGGCAAGAGAAGCCCTTTGTGTGGCTGGTCATGCCGCCCGAGCGATCGAAGAAAATACCCATCTGATGTTAGGCAATCAGTATTATACACTGGCTGGTCCATGTACCGTTATGTGTCTGCTGGAAACTGCTGCCCAGGCCATTACTGATACGGTCAGCGGACGCGAGGTTTTATCCGGCGTGGCTTCCTGCAAAGGCGTATCAACAGACTTGTTTACCGCCATGGAAGCAAGAATGATGGGCGAAGTGGCTCACGCTGTTGCCGGCATGGATATCCATGAAGCAAATATTCTCTTGGACAAACTGGTTTCTCTTTATGAAAAAGACTATAAGACCGCACCAACCGGAAAGAAATTCCAGGAGTGCTACGATGTCCAGAAACTGGTTCCGACTGAAGAATACGTGCAAGTGTATGATGAAGCCGTAAAAATACTGACTGATTTAGGACTGACTTATTGGAATAAGTAAAAACTTCTTTTAATCTTAAGCGGTGATTATAACATTACCGATCGGAAGTGTTACCGGCGGCCTGATATGCTCAGATGAGATGTCGCCGGTAACCTTCCCTTAATAACAGGGAGAGTGAATCGCAGAGATTATGCGGACTCTAAATCCGTACAGCCGGGTGCGACACCGGGACTTTCCGCCAATAAGAAGAACAGAAGTTGAATATGCTAAATCATTATAAAAGAGGAGTATCAAAATACTCTCAGTTTGGAGACAAAGCTCGCACCGACCAATTGGATTTCGTAGTCCGCGCGCGGATTCGTACAGTTGCCTAATTTGAAATCGCTAATTATTGGTGGTTTCCAGCAACTGTTCGCCCCGAGGCGTACAACTGAAAAGCCAATTGTCGGTGCTCAGGTGGTATGAATTACTTTGTCTTCAATTTGAGGAGTATTGGCCTATACTCTTCTTTTTTTATTCAAATTTTTCTCAACGGAAAAGGAAAGGCGCTTATGAAACTGCAAAATATACTGGCAAAAGCCAAAAACGGATATCGGCTTAGAGATCAGGAAATTCAATATCTCTTAGAGCAAAAAAACGAAGCCAACATCGAGCTGATTTTTGAAACGGCAAGAGACCTGCGCTGTGATCACTTCGGAACAAAAGTATTTCTGTATGGCTTTGTTTACTATTCCACTTTTTGCAAAAACGACTGTAATTTTTGCTTTTACCGAAAATCAAATTCAAAGCCTCCACGCTATCGCAAGGATCAGGCCGAAATCATCCAGACGGCCATTAAACTCAAAGATTCCGGTGTTAACCTGATTGACCTGACCATGGGCGAAGATCCATATTATATAGACCATCAGGAGCGTATTGTTGACCTGGCTAAAAAAGTAAAGGCGGCAACTGGCCTGCCAGTCATGGTATCGCCCGGTGTGATTGACAAACGGACAATTGCTCAGCTGGCCCAAAACGGTATTGAATGGTTTGCCTTATATCAAGAGACGCATAATAAGGATTTATACAGCCAATTGCGCAGCGACCAGGATTTTCAAGAAAGAATGAATGCCAAAAAATACGCCAAAGCAAGGGGCATGCTGATTGAGGAAGGCCTGCTGGCCGGTGCCGGTAATCAGGTTGAAGATACCGTGTATTCCCTCAATGTGATGCGCCAGATAAATGCCTCGCAAGTCCGGACCATGACCTTTATCCCCCAGGAAGGTACACCTCTGCAAGGCAATGCGCAAAACGGCTTTTTAGCGGAACTCCTGAATATCGCTGTCATGCGCATCCTCTTCCCCGATAAACTGATCCCCGCCTCTTTGGATGTGGATGGCTTAAAGGGCCTTCGCGACCGCTTAAACGCCGGCGCCAATGTGGTGACCTCCATCATCCCGCCCCTGGACGGCTATGCTGGTGTTGCCAATGCCAGTCATGACATTGATGATGGCTACCGAACAGTTGACGGCATTCAGGAAACACTCAAGAGCTGCCATCTAGAAAATGCCACTACCCAGGAATACCGGCAGTGGATTAACGCGCAAAATTCGCCAAAGGAGGCCATCTGCCTATGAAGACCATTCTGATTGTCGGCGGCAGGCTGCAAGGTATTGAAATTGCCTATTTGGCCAGAAAAGCCGGCTACTATACCCTTCTGCTCGATAAAGACAAGCAGGCACCAGCTCAGCATTTAGTTGACCAATATGTGACTGGCGACGCTTTAGACGATAATCTGCTGAGAAATCTGTTTGCCAGAGCTGACGTCGTTATCCCCGCCCTGGAAAACATGGCCGTTTTAAAACGTCTGGTTTACTTAAGCCAGGTCATGAACAAACGCCTGCTCTTTGATGAGGCGGCTTATAACATTTCCTCTTCAAAAGAAAAATCAAATGCCCTTTTCAGCCGCCTGTCCCTGCCAATTCCGCAAAAATATCCGGACTGCCCCTTTCCGGTCATCGTCAAACCGGACGACTTAAGCGGCAGTGCCGGCGTTTTAAAATTTGACAGCCGGGAGCAGATCGATCATTATCTGGCCAATCAGAAAAAAGATCTGGTCGTCCAGGAGTTTATTGAAGGTCCCTCCTACTCTTTAGAGGTGGTCGGTAATGGCCAGTCCTATATTTGTCCGCAGATCACCCAAATCATTGTCGATAACGACTACGACTGTAAAAGAGTTGTGGCCCCGGCGCAAGTCAGTCAGGATATCATTAATCAATTTGAAGAAATCAGCAATCAGCTTTTTAATGAACTAAAAATCAAAGGTATCTTTGACATAGAAGTCATTCTTCATCATGGCCTTTTAAAGATTTTAGAAATTGACGCCCGCTTTCCCAGCCAGACACCAATCGCTATTTATCATGCCACCGGCATCAATATGGTCAAAGTCATGGTGGAAGAAGACTACTCCTGTCGGGAGTTCCCAAAAGGCTCGCACGTCTGTCTCTATCAGCAGATTCAGGTTGACCGACAGGGTATTGCTGTTTTGGGTGAACATATCATGAGCGATTGTCGGGACTTAAAAGTGATGGAAGGATTTTTCGGCGCCGACGTCGCCATCACCAACTATCTTCCCGGCTGCGAAAAGTTTAACAGCATCATCATCATCACCGCAGAAAGCTATAAAAGCGCTTATCAGAAATTTGAAGAGGTGCAGCAGGAAATTTTAAAAAGCTTGCCTTTAAGCGCAGTAGCCATTTAGAAAGGAGCAGTATCATGACCAGATTAAAGCCTTGTGATATCAATGACATCTCTGCCAATATCGCCTCCTATGATCTAGCCCTTAAAAAGACCATGCGCTATACCCTGGCAGAAATTGCCAGACATGCGGTTGCTTTACCGGTCAATTACCGTCCTGACCGGCAACTGAAAATTGCGGTTGTTCCGGTGACTTCCGGTCTGGGCATCATCAGCGGCTTTTGCCAAACGGTCTGTGCGATCTTAAAACATTGCTGCTTAAATGCTTCGGTCGCCGAGGCAAGTGACATTGAAGGCCTTCAGGAAGCCTACCGAAGCGGCGCCGATATGGTTTTTATTGCTGATGACAAAACCTGCAGCGCCTTTTCCCTTGATCATAAAGTATATTCGGACAATGGTTATGCAACCGGGATTGCCTTTTCGGCCGCCCTTGAACTGATGATGCCAAGAGTTGTAAATGAAAAAGTGCTGGTCCTGGGTGCCGGCCCGGTGGGAAGCGCCGCCGTCAATTATTTTGTCAGCAAAAAAATAGCCACTTTTCTGTATGATACGGACCTGACTAAAATGCACAGCATGGCCGCAAAAATACCGGCTGTAAAACTGGAAAGCGGACCGCTAGACCTGAAAAAATATAATTATATTTTAGACGCGACAAGCGGCCATAGCTTTATCGGCAGGAATGATGTGAATCCGGGCACAAAAATATCAGCTCCCGGAATGCCACTTAGTCTGAAGCCAGAAGCTTTTGATCAGGTGGAATTGTTTCATAACCCACTGGAACTCGGCATTTTAACCATGTATTTTCATTGCATCAAACAAATGGAGGTGCTTCATGAGCAGTATCAATGAAACGTCGGAAAAAACAAAACAGCCAGCCAAAAGATATATCAATAAAAACCAGAGCTTATACAGCCTGATCCGGACCATTAAATTATGGCCTTCAAGAACCGGAGTGCTGCATGGTCTAAAGACCGTGGAAAAGAAAGGCCAGACTATTCATGTCGTAACCCACTGCGGCGAGGAATTTGACGTCTGGGATTCCAAAAACAGCCGCAGTGCCAGATGGCTGAGAAATCGCTGGTGCACCCGACCTTGTCCCAAATGTAATGTTCCGGACTGGAAAATCAGCAAGTATTCAGCTACCGTCTTTTCCAGCAACGTTAAATAGAAATAGCTCATCTTATAACCCTAGCCCCCCACCGACCCATTGTCGGTGCTCAGATGTGAAAATTTAGTTTATGTTTTAGCAGGATATGCATTTCTTTATAAAGGAGGAAAATTATGACAATAGAATTTAGCGCCGGACAGGCAAACCGCTTAAGAGAATTGGGCATCAGAAAAGAAGCTTTGCAGGTAGCATTCGCGTCTGAAAAAATAAGAGAGACGCAATTTAAACTACTGGAAAAAGAACTGGTTAAAGAAAACCGGAATAAACTAACAGCCTTGGTTGAACATACCCGACAGACCAAACTGCAGGTGCTCCAGCAAAAACTGGCTGACACGCTGATCGGCCAGGGATTTCTGCAGGTGTCTACCCCCACCATCATCTCGCGAAAAGCATTGGCCAAAATGTCGATTGATGACAGCAGTCCTTTGACCGACCAGGTCTTCTGGCTGGATCAAAAGCAGTGTCTCAGGCCTATGCTGGCACCAAATTTATATGAGGTCGCCTATAAAATGCTGGCTTATTGTCAGCCACCGCTAAAAATCTTTGAAATCGGCTCCTGCTTCAGAAAAGAAAGCGAAGGCCAAAAACATCTGAAAGAGTTTACTATGCTCAATCTGGTGGAATGGGGTACACCGGAAAATCAGCGCGTAGAAAGGCTGAAGGTGCTTGCGCAAATCGTTCTGGACAGTGCTGGAATTGAAGCGTATCAGTTTGAGGAGGAGGATTCGACCGTATATGGCCTTGGCCTGGATGTTGTGGGCGCTGACGGCACGGAACTGGCTTCAACCTCCATGGGTCCCCATCCCCTGGATGCCAACTGGAAGATTAATGCCAGCTGGGTTGGTCTCGGCTTCGGACTTGAACGCCTTTTAATGAACCGCGAAAAAGCTGCCGGCATTCACCGTTTTTCCCGAAGCACCACTTTTTTGGACGGCGCTTTACTGAATATCAAATGAATTAAACCTGCAGCCAATTTATCAACATTTCCCGGACAGCTTGTTATCTGACTGCTGTACACAATCAAATCTGACTTTAGGGCATTTACATTATAAAAGAGGGTTGCCTAGTTATTTAGACCGTAAAAATCTGATTGTATATTTGCTCTATCTCCCACGCCGGCATCGGCTTGGCAAACAGATAGCCCTGAACAGTATCGCAGCCGCATGTCTTCAGTTTTTGAAACTGCTCCAATTCTTCAATGCCTTCCGCCGTGATCGAAAGATTCAGACTGTGCGCCAGAGAAATGATACTCTGCATGACATCGGTGTTTTCCATATCCAGGAACTTATCATTGACCGATTTATCCAGCTTAATTTTATTGACCGGTAAAAAAGTCAGATAACTCAGTGACGAGTAGCCGGAGCCAAAATCATCAAGCGCCAGACGAAAGCCCAAACGCCGGATTTCCTTGAGAAAATCCATATTGGCTTCCGTCTTTTCCAGCAGAATGCCTTCAGTTACTTCGATTTCAATGTTGTCTGCCGCAATGCCATGCTCGGTAACCATTTGTTTCAGGTAAGACAGATATCCCTGATCACGCATCTGCTTGGCCGAATAGTTAATGGCCATTCTTTTTTCCGGCAACCCTTATTCTTTCCATTTTGCCATTTGTAAAATAGCCGCTTTGACAACCCAACGACCAATGGCAACAATATCACCCGTTTCTTCGGCGATAGGAATAAAAATACCCGGACTGATATTAAAACCCTTTAAGCGAATCAGTGCCTCCATGGTAGAGATCTCCCCGCTTTCAACATCGACCAGAGGCTGATAATAGACTTCAAAGTTTTCCTCTTCAACCGCCTGATGGAGTACCATTTCGATTTCCTTCTTTTCCTTCAGTTCCTTTTTCATGCTTTCTTCATAAAACTGATAATTGTTTTTACCGTTTCGTTTGACATGATACATAGCCGTATCCACATTCATCATCAGCTGATCAATATTATTATTATCCCGAGGATAAATCGTCACCCCCATACTGAAATTCAGATACTCGACGATGCCCTTCAGATGAAAGGGTGCCGATACCCGGACATACAAGTCTTCAATACAATCGATGATGTCGCTCTCGACGGTTAAATTGCGCAAAAGTATAAAGAATTCATCGCCACCCATGCGCGCCACATAGATATTTTCATCTTCCGTCAATCGCAACCGGTCGGCGATCTGTTTTAAGATCTCATCGCCAAAGGAATGGCCCAAGGTATCATTGATACTTTTAAAATCATCCACATCAAACATGATTAGACTACCGCAGCGGCCAGTGTCAATTTCTTTCTGCAAGGTTTCCTCAAAGTCCATGCGATTGGGAAGTCCTGTCAAAAAATCGTGTTTGGCAAAATGCTCGATATATTCCGTTCTTTCTTTTTCACTGCTGACATCAAGAAAGATCCCGGCAAGATCTGTTAATTTTCCATCCAAATTATAAACACCACTACCCTTGATCAGCAGCCAGCGCTTTTTCCTCGTTTGATCCACCAGGGGTACCGTCAGATAAATGTCATTTCTTTGACCACTGATAAAATTCCTTAGTGTCTTTTCAATTAAGGCCGTGGATTCAGGATCGGTTATCATATTAAAAATCGCTTCAAGGCTACCTTTGTCGGGAATTGTTTTGCCAAATATATTTTCAAAATTGTGGGATATTTCAATCGTCATCGTTTCAATATTCATTTCCCAAACCGCGCTGTTGGTGCCGGAAACCGCTGTTTCATATTTCTGATATAAGCCGTTCAGTTCCGTGTTACTGCTTAATAGTTTTCGCTCGACTTTACGTCGTTTCATATTGTCAATAGCCAACACAATGGCCAGAAGCAGCAGAAAAATCAGAATGACGCCCGTTACAATAAGATACTCTTTATACTGATCCCAAATACTTAACTTCTGATTCAGAAGTACCGATCCCTCCGGCAACACTGATCCGAAAAACCGGAACATTAGCGTTTTCACTGACTAAGGCAAACTGTTGGTTCATATTCAGATAGCTGGCATTTTTATCTGCACTCATGGTGAAAAATAGAATAATCGTCCCGTCATCATAGCGCTGCAATTGATCGGCCAGATCACCAAAGGTGTAGTCCGATGACCACAGCAGGGTGAATGTCAGGTCCGGATAGACTTCCTGGACATCGGTAAACTGCTTGCCGTCACCAATACCTGTAACAGTTCCATCGACAATGCCCACAACCTGCGTCGCCTGAGGAATCATTTCCAGTGCCAGATCAATGTTGTCTTTTAATGCGGCTTTTTCATAAACGCCCGTCATGAGGGGATTCTGGCCAGCCTTCATTGCTCTGTCGTAATCATTAATGGCAATAAAATAAATTGGTATCCCCGCAAATAAGTCATTCTGATAATCCATCGCAAACTGAAGGGCGGCATCATCGGATACAATCACACCATCATAGGCGTAGCCATGCTCCAATTTATAGCTAAGACTCTGGTAAAAATTCTGGCTGTTTTCCGGATCAGGAAATCTTTTGCTGTCCATAAATTCTGTATCCAGATTGATTCCATAAGTGTCCAAAACACTTCTGATCCCTTCCAACTCATCCGCTGTCGTAATAAAATTCTCGCTGTAGGAACTTAAAAAAAGGACATTATGAGCCTCTACCCCAGTATCTTCTGCTTCAACAGGCAGCAAAAGGCCCTGCAACAGCAGCAAAGCCCCCAATATTATCAATAGCATCGACTTTCCTGATTTCATGATATCACCCCCTGAAAAACTTAAACACGCAGGAAAAAACTGTGCCTGTTACCGCTGAAATTTTGCTTCGCGATGTTCCCGTCATTTGTTCGGTTTCCCCTGGCTTATTCCCAGAAAAGTGACAATAATCTTTCCCCTATAATCCATTCAAATTCTCCATTTTTAACTGTTCCAGATTTTTAAATACGCTCCTGCAAATTAAATCAGACTTGACAATACTGATACCAGATCTTCACAATCTCCGGATCGAACTGACTGCCGGCATTTCTTGACAGTTCCGCCAGCGCCTGAGCCAGACTTAAAGCCTGACGATAGGGTTTTTCTTCGGTCATCGCCTCATAGCTTTCCGCCACCGCAATAATTCTGGCAATCAGCGGGATTTCCTGGCCCGATAAACCGCGCGGGTAACCACTACCGTCCCAGTATTCATGATGAAACAATATATTTTCTGCAACACTGGCATATTTATCTATTGTTTTTAGCATCTGATAGCCAATTTCTGGATGGCGTTTCATTTCCTGATATTCCTCACTACTCAGGCGACCCCTTTTACAAAGGATCTCTCTGGATACGGCAATTTTACCAATATCGTGAACCCGTGCCGATTTTTCCAAATCCTGCATCATTTTGTCATTTAAAGCCATCAGACTACCAATTTTTTTACTGATTGAGACAACCTTCTGTCCATGTGTACTTTCGCACTTATCAATTTTTTCGAGCCTTTCCAAAATCAGCTCGATTGTTTTCTGCCGCATAATCTGGCTTTCTGTCATTTTGTTACGGTACATGGCATCTTCAGCATGCGAAAAGATCTCATCCATCAGCTGACTCTCGTTAATCTTAGTTTCCTGGCCAAACGAAACCGAAACAATGACATGATCCATTGTCGTTTGACTGATTCGCTCCCGAATTGAATCAACCACTTCTTTCGCCTGATCATATGTCGTCCCGGGCAAGATCAGGATAAATTCATCGCCGCCAATCCTGGCCGCGATATCATTCTCGCGACAGCCTTCTTTTAAAATCCGGGCAACGGTTTGTAACAGCTGATCGCCAGCATGATGACCAAAGGCATCATTGGTCAGTTTCAGGCCGTTTACATCAATCAGCACCAAAGATATCGGTAGATTGCTTTTACGATCCAGTCGTTTTATTTCCGCCACGATAAAATGTCGGTTATAGAGTCCCGTCAGCTGATCGTGATAACTCAGGTAATGAATTTCCGCCGTTTTTTTCTGCTGATCGGAATAATCTCTGAAAGACGTGACCGCACCTGTTACCTTGCCGTCTTCATCTTTAATCGGCGCTGCTGATTCCTCAACGGGTATTTTTTCACCGCTTTTGTTCAGTATAATCGCCTGGTTTGAAAGCTTCTGAGGCTGATCAGATTGAAGCACCATCTCCATTGAACTGGCTATTTCGCCAGCCTCAAACTCATCCAACAGCCTGTAAACCTGGCTAAACTCCTTGCCTTTAGCCATTTTATTCTGCCATCCGGTCAGTTTTTCGGCAATTGGATTAATAAAGCGAATTTTCCCGTCACTGTCAACGGCGATCACGCCATCAGCAATGGAGTCCAAAATGGTTTTAAGCAAAGAACGCTCATCAATAATTTCATCCTCCAGCGCTTTCATTCGGGTAATATCAAAATGACAGCCCACCATTCGCAAAGGTTTTCCCTCTTCGTCCCATTTAACGACCCGGCCAGAGGAAATCACCCAGACGATTGATCCGTCTTTATGGCGATAGCGCGATTCAACATAAAAGGGAACACGCCCCTGACTCATGACATGCTGCGAAAAGTTAAGCTGATTAGCGGCACGATCTTCTGCAAAAATAAGTTTTTGCCATTCATCTGGCAAGTCCCCGATTTCGTCATCATTATATCCCAGCATGGCCTTATAGGAGCGGCTGTGGTATTCACGATTTTCTTTCAGATCCCAGTCCCAATAACCAAGTGTAGCATCATCAAGCACCGTCTCCAAAAGAGAGTGTTCCATTTCGATTTTTTCTTTGGCACGATTATCCCGAATCCGTGACTGGTTGACCAAAATAACCGTCACCCCCAACAAGAGCAGCAGGGCCAGCATCAGAACATAAGCAATATTGCTGTTTCGCTGTGCCTCTTCCTCTGCCAGCATGCGAGGTGTCACATCATGCACAATTGAGAGAAGGAGTACATCACCATTTTCATCGGCTACCGGGGAAGAATAAACTTCAACATCGCGAATACTGCCGTCTTCCAGCTGATGCTTAAACAGGAAATAATTTCGTTGCTCCGATGCTGCAAGATTCATCTCCGTTTTAATCTCTTCTTCTGATAGTATATTTATGTCAGCAATATTCATACTGATCAGGTCATCGTGAGGATATCCGTAGAAAGCAACAGCCGCCGGGTTAGCATCAATGATTTTACCGCTAGAAGAATTAATTAGAAGCATCACCGATCCATGTTTATCAAACACATCATCAGCCAGCAGTTCATCAGCTGCCAACACGTTGGTTGAGCTTAAAAGTATTAAAATGACTATAAAAAAGACTGCCCTTGGCCGCATGAAAAGTCTCCTATCTTGAAAATGTATATTTTTTTATATATACCCTCTAATTCGGATTTAATCCAAATTAAAAAGACAAAGCATTCACATTCATGAAAACTTTGTCTCCTGCGCTAAGCCTTAAAATTTTTCGGTGCCGGTGCCTTGACCACTATCAGCTCCAGGATTTCTTCATCACTGTTACCAACATTCATTTTAATGTTATAAGGAATTTCCAGCAGGCTTCCCTTTTGATAAGTGTGTACTGGCTGGTCATCCAAGCCAATGGTCAAGCGACCTCTGATCACGTTCATATAAACATTTGAATTGGAATAATGTTCCGGCAAACCCTGCCCTTTTCCAAACACCATATGAATGTAATTGACATTTTCATCCATAATCAGTTTTTCGACCACCTTTTCATTGCCTGTCGAGTATTGATGTACTTTTTCAATCATTGTATTTGGCTCACTTTCTTTTTTTTATATTATACAAAGTTTATGCCCATAAAACTGTTACAAATGCAACCAAATATAAGCCAAAGTTTATTATTCCCGATTTGTATACCAACTGGCGCTTGCCAAGAGAAAGAACTGCGTGCTAAAATAATACTAATATTTACTAAAATATCCAAATTATTGAATTGGCAGACAAGGAGACGGTAATGGACAGAAAATATGCGTTTAACTGGGATTTACTCGGTGATATCGAGGAAGGCCGCCCCAATCTTGGCAATACTACCCGAGTCGAATTGTACCGGCTGATGCAGTTCACTTTTCGTGATGTCCTCGAGCAGGCCGTCGGCCACGAACAAACTGATCATCTTTTTTATGAAGCCGGTAAACTGGCCGGTCAAGCTTTTTACCAGAACATGATAACCAAAACAGATGAATTAAACCTCTTTATTAGCCAACTGAAAGAGTTGATGACCGATTTAGGGATGGGCATTTTGCGAATCGAAAGTATCGATACCCAGACTGGCGAAATTATTTTAACTGTCTCCGAAGACCTGGACTGCTCAGGGCTGCCAGCCCTCGGTTATGAAATCTGCACCTATGATGAAGGTTTTATTTGCGCTCTGATGGAAAGCTTTTTCAAAAAACCTTTTACCGTCAAGGAAGTGGACTGCTGGTGCACTGTTGACCGAACTTGCCGCTTTTCAGCCAAACCATCGGAAATGGAAACTAGCAATAAAGCTAATTCAGCATCCCAGTGAAACAGTTACCAGCATCTGCCAAGCTATCTGATATAAAAGCCAACGAAAATTTAAAAACCATTGAGTAACAAGACTACTTTTGGGCACCCAGCGCCTAAAGAAAGGAACACACCCCTTGTCAGAACAGGAAATCACTTACCTTTATGAGCTGCTCCATACTTTTCAGCCTAAAACTGAAAAGCCCGTTGAAAATCAGACCGATCCACTTTATTTTGAACTTGTCACCACCATTGACTATCTGCGTGAGGCTGTTGTCAGCTTAAGCCTGGGCAATCTATCCGAACCGATCCACGGCTCGGGTTACGTCCTTGGCTGTCTTAAAAATCTTCAGGCTCTATTGCGAAATCTGACCTATACATCTGATCGGCTGGCAGAGGGAGATTTTTCTCAGCAGGTAGATTTTCTTGGCGATTTTTCCACATCTTTCAACACCATGACCGAGAAACTTAAAGCGCTCTTTGATGATCTCAAACAAACCCAGGAACGATTACAAGAGAGCGAAACCCGTCACCGCCTACTGGCTGATCACGCTGACGACGTCATCTGGACCATGAGTCTGGACGGTAAATTTACTTATATCAGCCCTTCTGTTGAAAAACTGAGAGGGTTTACAGTAGAAGAAGTGATGGCTCAGGCTCCAGAAGAAGTGCTTTGTCCTGACTCCTTAATCGAGATGCAGAAAAATCTGGAGGAAGGCACCAAATTAATCCTTGCCGGTCAGCCCTTCCAAACCTACCGTGGTGAACTGGAACAGCCCTGTAAGGATGGCAGTACCGTCTGGACAGATGTTACAGTTTCCGGCATCTACACTCAAGACGGTCAGTTTATCGGCCTGCTTGGTGTCACCCGCGATATCTCTGAACGTCGACAAATGGAAAACGAAATCCGCAAGCTTTCCGTTACCGATAAGCTAACCCAGTCCTACAACCGATTGAAGCTTGACGAAACCATCGAAGCCACCTTTTTAAAAGCCCGCGCAAGGGGAACTGTTTTCTCGGTAATCCTCCTCGATATTGACCGTTTTAAAAACGTCAACGACACTTATGGCCATCAGACTGGCGATCAGGTCCTGATCGATCTCGTCAAACGCCTGAAAGCCGGTGTGCGCGACTCAGACATTGTCGGGCGATGGGGTGGTGAAGAATTTTTACTCATTCTGCCCGAAACTGCCAAAGCTGAAGCGCAAATACTGGCTGAACGCTTAAGAGTGGCGATCGCAAATAACCCCTTTGAAAAAGCTGGCAAAGTTAGCATTAGTCTGGGTGTTAGCAGCTATGAAACTGATTCGACTCCGGATCTGATAATCTCCCGGGCTGATGAGGCTCTATATCTGGCCAAACAAAATGGCCGCAATCGGGTGGAAACACTATAAAATTAAAGAACCTGGCATCAGACTGATCCGGGTTTTTAATCTTTTACCGCACTATGAAAGAGAATTTATGAATGCACACATTTTAATTATCGATGATGATGATGACCTGCGACGACTTTTAAAAAGATGTTTTGAAAATGAAGGCTACTGTATTGATACTGCAGCAGATGGCCTGGAAGGTCTTAAAAAAAGCCGGACCGGCGATTACGACCTGATCATTTTAGATATCATGTTGCCCGGCATCAATGGTATCAGACTGCTGGAGAAAATTCGGCAATTCTCAATCGTTCCGGTTATTTTGTTATCGGCAAAAGAGCAGGAGATCGATATTGTCGACGGTCTAAAAAGCGGAGCAGATGATTATATTACAAAACCCTTTCACCTTTCGGAAATTATTGCCCGAGTGGAAAGTGTTTTGCGGCGATGTGAGATGCTGCGAAAGAACCAGCCCAATTCCCCTAACGTCGACTCCCCCGAATCTGTCATCATTGCCAAAAACCTGGTGCTAAACAGACATCAGCATGTGGTTATGAAAGACGGCCAGGAAATTCTGCTGACTTTAAAAGAATTTGAACTACTGTGTTTTTTATCTGACCGACCGGGACAGATTTACAGCAAACAACAAATCTATCAGAATGTCTGGCACGATGAATATTTGTTTGACGACAACGCAATTATGACCCTTATTCGCCGATTACGGACTAAAATTGAAGAAAGTCCATCAAAACCAGTCTATATTCAGACTGTACGAGGTCTGGGTTATCGTTTTATAAGACCGGATTAATCTTGGAGTATGTCACTATGTATCATGTAATTGAAATCATCCTGTTAGGTGCTTTTTTTCTGGCATTTCTCATTTTTTTCAACAGATATCTCCGCATCAGACAAGAAATTTCGCAATTGGAAAATGAACTGGAAAAGTCAATCAGTCAGGACAGGCCATCGGCGCTTTATACAAAGGCCGGAAACAATACCGAACAGCTAACCTATCAGATCAATCAGTTATTAATGCGATATCAACGGGAACGCATTGATCTAAGCCATGAGCAGACTTTGCGTAAACAGCTGATTGCCAATTTATCACACGATTTGAAAACGCCACTGGCAGGCATTATCGGTTATCTTGAAGCCATCGACAGTGAACTGGTCTCTGGCGCAGAAAAAAAGGAATACCTGGAAACAGCGCTTAATAAATCATATGATTTAAAACATCGTATCCGTGAATTATTCGAATTAGTTCGAATTGATGCCAATGAAGAAGATTTTCAATTTGAAAAAGTGGCGATTGATGAAACGCTACGGCAGATTGCCATTGAATTTGTCCCAAAACTGGAAGCGTCCCTGTTCCAATATGAATTTGATATTGTTGATAAATCCTGTCCCATTCAGACGGATATCAAAGCTTTCAAAAGAATTATGCAAAACCTGATTGGTAATGTCTTTGATCACGCCAGTCGCGGTAAATATCTGGCCATCAAAGCTTACCCCGCCCATCACAATATGATTATTGAGGTCATTGATCATGGCGGCGGAATCGCCGATAAAGATGCCCGTTATATATTTGACCGTCTCTATCAGGGTGATGAAGCCAGACTGAATCATGGCGGCTTGGGGCTGGCCATCACCTGTGAACTGGTGAACAAACTGAATGGCACAATTTCGCTGGCTGTAAACACACCGCAAAAGACCATTTTCAAATTATCATTCCCGCTTGAAAATGTCAACTAAATGTCAGAATAATGATAAGTTAATATCAGCCTTTTCTCCTATAATGAAAACAGAACATATTTGGGAGGAAAGAAAAAATGACAAGAAAAATATTCATGGGATTTACCACCGTATTGCTGGTTTTGTGTTTATGTCTGGTTTTTATTCATAACGGTAACCAGAACAAAGGCACCAGTACCGAAGAAAAGATAAATGCCATTATTGAAAAATATCATGTGCAGGGGGCTTCCTATGCCATTATCAAAGACGGACAAGTGGCATCAATCCACAATTTTGGTTATGCAGATGTGGAACAGAAAAACATGGTCGTAGACAATACTTCTTTTAAAATCGCATCCATTTCCAAGACTGTCACAGCCTATGCCATTATGCAGCTGGTCGATCAGAATATTCTGGATTTAGATGCTCCGGTACAGGACTATATTAAAAACTGGACATTTCCGGAGTCAGAATATGATAATTTCAAAGTCACCCTGAGAACGCTTTTGAGTCATACCTCAGGTATTTCTGATAGCCCTGAAACGGGCTATACAGAGCCATTTCCAACCGTTGAGGAGGCGCTTACGCAACGTAATATCAGCGTCATTCGCGATCCCGGCAGCCAATTTGAGTACTCCAGTTTCAGCGGCTTTGCCATCTGCCAGCTGGTGATTGAAAATGTCACCGGCCAAAAATTTGAGGATTATATGCAACAGTACGTTTTTGCTCCCTTAAATATGAACCAGGCCGGTTATTATAATCAGAGCCAGGACAACTATTGCCTGGCGACACCCTATGCGGGGTTGGAAAAAGCAGTCCCTGTAACCCCCATAGTCATGACTGGTGCCGGTGGCATATCGGCAACTTCAACCGATATGGCCAACTTTGTTATCGCGATGATAAACTACTTTCATTCTGGTAATCAGGAAATGTTTCGCGCCCAGAAGCATACTGAATCTGCTTTTGGTGTCTATGGGTTGGGGATTATTCCGCACCAGTTAGCGGATGGGACAATTGTCTATGAGCATAATGGCACCCTGACGGGTTGGAATGCTCAAATCGCCTTCGAGCCGGAAAGCCAGAATGGTATCGTATTCCTGTGCAACTCCGATAAAGGGTATTATCTGACCAATGAAGTGATGCGGATCTGGAGTACCGATCTTACTGGCTATCCAGTGGAAGATAAAGCCTTTCAGGACAAAATGGAAGCCATTATCAATGCGGTTTGGGTTGTGGTGACCCTCACTTCAAGTTTACTTTTAACTTTTTTTGTCGACGATACAGGTCATAAAAATAGAAAACTTTTGCGCGGTCGAAAAAAATGCACCAGATTAATCATTAGCCTGATCATTTCCAGTGTCATGTTGCTGGGATGGTATGGTATCATGTACTCAGATATAATTTTTGAATTCTTTTATAATACAGCCAATTATTATCCTTTTACGTTTTTCACAAGAAATATTGACTGGGTGGGATTCTCACTGATCTTCATGAGTATGGTCTTAATCATGCGCCGGCTGTATCCCAAATCATTATCAGATTAAAGGTTCATCACTTTTAAACGGTCCCTAAAGGAGTTGATCTGGATTAAAAAATTAGAATTTATCAACGTCTCAAAAGATGCCGATTCCGAACACGGCATTCGAGATTTAAATTTTTTTGTCCCGGAATGCGGCATCTATGCATTATACGCAAGAAACAGAATCACGCTTTCACATGTTTTAAAACTGGCCGCCGGATTAAAACAGCCGGATTACGGAGATATCAGGCTGTTTGGCGACAAGCTGACCAAAAAAAATCAGCTTTTACTGAATAAAATTGGCCTCCTGCCAGAGCCACCGGCTTTTTATCCCAATCTGTCCGTAGCCGATAATTTAAAGCTGCTGGCCATGCTGCGACCAAGGCAAGTCTTTACGATGACCGAAGATGCCATAAATCTGCTGGATATTTGGGACTACCGCAAACTAAAAGCCGCCAGCCTCGATACAGCTCAGAAAAAACGGCTGGGTTTAGCGATCGCCTTGATGCATAATCCTGAACTGCTGATACTTAACGATCCTTTCTCCGGTTTAAACTCACAGGGAATCAAAGAGATCAGCAAACTGTTTAGCCAACTGTGCCATGATTATGGAAAAACCATCCTGCTGACCAGCAACAATTTAGATGATGTGGAAAGTATCGCTGACTGCATTGCTTATATGGAAAACGGCAGTATCATTCAGGAGTTTTCCCGCAAGGAAAGAGAAAAAATCAATCAGCAATATATCTGTGTTGTAGCTGATCATGTCTCAGCCATCATTCCCATTATCGAAAGCCAGCTGAACATCAATCAGTTTGATGTGATCGATGACCAGACCATGCGGATTTATGACCTGACCATAGGTAGCAGTAGTATAAACGGCTGTTTAAATCAGAATAGCATCAATGTGAAAGAGATTTATTATCACCAGGGGACATTGCAGGAATACTTGGATTATATCAGCAGGGGGCTTTAAAATGCGTAACTTGATCAAGGCAGAATTTTTAAAACTCAAAGGCATCCCCTATTTTAAATCATTATTAGCAATTGCCATAATACTCCCGCTGGTCGGCACCATTATTAATGCCAATTCATTGAAACAGTATTCCTGGGAAAGTTTTATCAATCAGAATTTATGGCTATCGATGATGCTTGTCTGGCCCATTTATCTGTTAATTGTAGGCAGTATTATGTTTATCTGTGAGAAATCGCAAAGAACGATCGAAAACCTGCTGGTGATCCCGGTGGGAAGAAAACAGCTAATCCTAGCAAAAATTTCGGTTCTGATAATCTTAACCATGCTGCTTGCAAGCATTACTTATCTAGCCAACCTGCTCGGACTGACGCTGGGGTTTTCGGTCAATCCCAACGATTTCTTAAGCGGTTTTTTTCACTATCTCATCGGGTCTCTTATCATGTTCGGCGCTTTACTGCTGGTTTTTGCCCTCATCCACCTCTTTGATTTAGGATATCCGGGCGCCTTTGTTGCCGGCTGTCTGTTTCTAATCATGAGTTTCGTGGGAATGTGGAATCCCTTTTCGGCATCCCTCTTGCCGGCTGTCATCGCACTAAGATTTGCCGGCTGCGACTATCAGATTACCTATACTTTTTCATATCATTGGTCACTGGTATTTTATACGCTTAATATTTGTGTTTATCTTTTTATTTTACTGATTTTTGGATACCGGCCTGGTCTAATTAAATCAAGAAAAACTATTTACGATAAAAAGTCAGGACTTTAAATATTCTACAAACGACTCATAATGTCAGCCCCGGAACAGCTGATCTCCCGCGCCGATGCCGCCCTTTATCTGGCTAAAAAGCATGGCCGCAACCGGGTAGAGTGGGAGTGAAACACTTTTTCCTTCGTAAAAATGTGCTGACGATATACTTTTTCGTTGTATTTTTTGTATCTCCCAACTTTAAAACAAAGGAAGTGAACCCATGCCAAACGAAAAACCGGACTTTCGGATCATCTATAAAGAACTCCACGCCCAGATGGATCAGCCGGGTTTTCGGCCAATGATCCGTGCCGCCAGTAAAATTTTCGATGCCCCGATTATTTATACCGATGACAAATATCAGCTGGTGGCTTTATATCCGGCCCAGAAAATCGGTGATGAAGTCTACGATACCCTACTGGATGCCGGTGTCCTGCCGGAAGAAACCATCGCCGCCTACCAGAAATCCTATCTGTCTGATCCCGGCCGGCGTTATGATCCTTTTTTTGAAAAATCCGGTCTGGTCAAAAACTATCCCCGGATCTTCGCCGAGATCTACGACGAAAACAAAGTCTACGGCCATATCGCCATTTTTCTGAAAAACAAAAACTGCAAGCCCTGGCAGCTGGAAGCGGCCGCCATACTGACCGACCTGCTACGGATTAAAATCAACCTGTCCCGCCAGCTGCCGGCCCTCCAGGCCGATACCCTCCATGATCTGCTCAACCGCAAGACCAGCCGCCAGGCCAGCGACCGCCTGATCCGCCATCTGTTTAATAAACCGCAGATCAATTCCCTGCTGCTGGTGGCGCCGCTGGACCAGACCAAGTCCCAGCATGCGGTGGCCTCTCTGGCCATCAACTACCTGATGCATAAGTTTGCCAACGCCATCCCGGTGGTCTATGAGGATGATCTGGTCATTCTTTTAACCGAAGATCAGCATCATCAGGATCTGAAGACCACCGCCGAGGCTATTTCCGCCTATCTGAATCATTATCAGATTCTCTGCGGCGGCGTTTACCCGGTTAACGATCTCCGGGATCTGCCTGATTTTTATCTGCAGGGACGCCTGACCGCCCTCTACAGCTACTGGCAGGAAACCGGCAACAAAGAGACCACTGCCGGCGTCACTTATTACCATCAGCTGGCCCCGGCTCCGCTGTTTGTCTATCTGAGCCAGAAGGAAGAAACCCGCTGTTTTATCCACGGGGCTCTGAAGCTAATGAAAAAGTATGACCAGAAAAACGAGTCCGATTATTTCAACACTATCATCTCCTACTGTCAGCATCTCTTTCAGAAAAAGGAAACCGCCCAGACTCTGCACATTCACCGCAACACCCTCAATTACCGGCTGGAGAAAATCACCGAGCTGTTCAGTCTGGATCTGACTGACTACCAGACTATGCTGAACCTGATGCTCAGCGCCGAACTGCTGAAATATTTTGACTAAAAACAACCTGGGCCAGCCCAAGGTGATCAGAACTGTTCCATTTCCAGCTGACGATCTTTTTTCCGATGCAATTTTTGCATCAGCATTCTGGCGATCGGCTGAGCAATCAATGCTTCAACAGCAAAGGATATCGAAAAATTTCTCGGCCACTTATAAAAGAACATCGTAATGGCATCCATACTTATCTGTCTGTTACCTATCCAAGTGCCTATTACCGTCAAAAAAATGGACATAAAAAAGACACTGCATAAAATATTTACGACAATATGCGCCGAAAAACTGTCGTCTTTTTCTATCACCATTTCGGTCAGCCAGCTTGCCGGTTTGTAGGTGAGCAAAACCAGAACCACCACCGTTATCCAGATAAACGGTATCATTCTGACGGCTTTCATCCAGACATCCAAGGTAAAGCCCAACTCAAAGCAGGTAATCACCGGTGCAATAATGTTCACCGATATGACGGAGATTACTGCCATAAAAAACATAAATTCCTTTTTGTTTCGTGGCAGTTTCATGTGAAAATCCATAAATCATTTCCTCATTTCTTTATTTTAAAAATTCAGGCAAAAAAACAGCGTGAGACCAGGATGATCTCACGCTGAACCATTATACGCGCTAAATTTCAATAATTCATTATAGCTTAAATCAAAATATTTCGTAAGCAGTTTTTACGTATAAAATAAATACATTCAATATGATGTGTTATTGAATCACTGGAAACTACTATTTTTCCAGCCCCCTTCTGCAGACTCGTCTTAGATTTTCATCCCGATACGGGCGCCTTCATAAATGGCTTCCAGGGCTGATCGGGCCTGTTTGGCATCGCCAATCACATAGACTTCCTTGCCCAGGTTGTCGGCATCTTTAAATGGAACAGAAGCTTTTGAACCGACCGCAAAAATGATATGGTCAAAGCCATCCAGAACCAGTTCCTGGCCATTCTGTTCGCCGCGAATGGCATTGCCTTCGATGCTGGATGCCTTGAAGTTACGGTAAACTTCGATGCCATCTTTCTTGAAGCGGCTTAAAAGGTCATCGCGAACGGTCATATACAGGTCCATGGCCACATCATCCTGCATTTCCACCACGGCCACTCGGGCACAGTAGTCTTTACAGAATTCCGCCGTTTCCACGCCAACCATACCGCCACCGATAATCAGTGCTGAATTGGCCAGAATCGATTTACCGACCAGGACATCGTTAGCCATGTAAACATTATCGGCATCGTTGCCGGGAATATTCAGCTTGCATGGGGTTGCACCGGTAGCAATGATGACCACATCGGCTTTTTCAGCTTTAATCATATCATCGTTGACTTCGGTATTGTAAACCATCTTAACGCCATTCTTTTCGCACATATGTTTAAAGTATTTAATGGCCCGGGTCAGTTCCTGTTTGTAAGGCGGATAAGCGGCAATCAGGAATTGTCCGCCAACCTGGTTTTCACCGTTCTTTTCATAGAGGGTCACATCATGGCCACGTTCGGCGGCAATCCAGGCAGCTTCCATCCCGCCGACACCGGCGCCGACAACAATGACTTTTTTCGGGGTTTTAGTGGGCAGATACTGGATATCTTCCCGGTTGTTGCTCATTGGATTGAAAATACAGGAAACGCCCCAGTCACCTTCCTGCAGGGTATCGTGATCATTAAAAGACATACAGCGCTGGGTACAGCCGACACAGGGAACGATATCTTCCAGCTCGCCACCGGCCAGTTTGTTGGGATATTCCGGTTCGGCAATGGACTGTCGACCCAGGCAGATAAAGTCGGCATCGCCCCGTTCAACGGTCTGTTCAACCACAAAAGGATCAGAGAACCGACCAGCTGCCATCACCGGGATATCCACGGCATCCTTGATCCGACGGGTAATGCGCCAGTTCCAGCCCTGCTGCCAGGCGGTCGGCGGCACGATAACATCCCATGAACCATAGGTTCCGGCTGAAACATTTAAAGCATCAGCCCCGTAGGATTCCAGCATTCTGGCAAAAACTACGGCTTCTTCCTCTTCCAGTCCGCCAGCCCGGCCTTCGATGGAATCCATTCGAATAATAATGACAAAGTCTTCGCCGCATTCTTTGCGTACGCCTTCAATGATCAGTTTATGGAAATAGGACCGGCCGGCAATTCCACCACCGAATTCGTCAATACGTTTGTTGGTACGGGGGCTCATAAACTGCAGTCCCATGTAACCATGGGCGCTGTGAAGTTCAATCCCGTCAAAATTGGCTTTGCAGCACCGGACCGATGCCTGGATATAAGAATCGATCAGGTCATAAACTTCCTGGGTGGTGTATTCGTTGACCGGTTCACGATAAACGACACTGGGGATGGAAGATGGCGCAGAAGGAGTCTGGCCGATCATCGCCGCACAGGTTTCACGGCCCGCGTGATGGAGCTGGACAATGGCTTTGGCTCCACCCTTGTGGATGGCATTGGCCAATTTAGTCAGGCCCGGGATATACTCGTCCTTATAGAGTCTGGGTTCGCCCGGCATGCCCATGCCTTTATCGTCAACCGATGCGATCTCTGTAATAACCATCCCGAAACCACCTTTGGCTCGGGCGCCATAATAATCGCAGGCCATTTTTTCAATGGTACCATCGTCTTCACACATGGCCGAGTCCATGGCCGGCACCACCAGACGGTTTTTCACAAACATTTTTCCAATATACAGTGGACTCAGAGTTTTTTCAAAATTCATCGCAATTCTCCTTGGCTTTATAATCTTTACGCCTGAAAAGGCGTTGTAGTGTACAAACTATTTTTCACTTGCTTATCGCGGTCTGACAATATATTCCTGGATCAGGCCGTCTTTGACACTCACCGCCCCGATACAGGGAATGGACAACTCACCCAGATTCACATCATATTCCATGGAATTGGGATTCTGTTTGATGATGGTCGCCTTGACCGCCGCCGAACCAAAAACGCCCTGCAGAGCCGCCCGCAGATTTTCCCGGCCTTCAACAGCCAGGTCATCAAAGCCAAAAGGTCGGGCGCCGCCGTCATCAAATTTGCAGTCTTCAGCAAAAAGACTGGCCACCTGATCGGCATCACCGGAATTTAAACCGGCCACATATTTATCGAGAATGGTCATTTTTTCTACCTCCATTTTATGGTACTCGATTGCATATTATTTTCTCATCAACCAACTGGTTGTCAACCTTTAGTAAAATTAATTATTTCATGGATTTACACTGTAATCCAGCTGCTGATTAGATCCTTTTCATAGTTTATCTTAAGTTTTTCCGAAATACCATGTTCAGAACGCCAAAGGTCAGCGGCTCGTTTGTGCATTTTGACGAAGGCCTGCAAAAGTGATCCCGTGGGGGCATCCGGATTGTGGTCGTGCCTGAAGGCGCGGATACTCCGGGCGCAACCGACAAGCGCTTTATTGAGCAATAGAAAAACACCATATAGTATTTTCGGGAAAAGTTAAAGCGTTCCCCTCCCTACCAACAAACATCATGACTTCTTTGCTATTTACACACTTACTAATTGTTCAATTAGTAATTTCAGACTGAATACAAAGTTAATTTTGCATACCTGAGCACCGACAATTGGCTTTTAAGTTGTCCGGCTCGGGGCGAACAGTTGCAGGAAAATGCCTATAATTAGCGATTTGAAATTGGGCAACTGTACGAATCCGCGCGCGGACTACGAAATCCAATTGGTCGGTGCGGGGTTTGTCTACGCACTGCACTTACTAATTATTCAATTAGTAATTTTCAAATCAGTACACCATGTTTTTTTCTTGTGTCGATACCGGCCTTCAAGATATTTTTCAGGCTCTGTCTATCAGCAAATATTTAAAATATTTTATCCAGACTGTCCTTTTGGCCAGTGCGCAAAAGCGCAAAAAGTGCTATAATAATCCGATTTGTTTGTTTTTAATAATTATACAGACATTAAGGCTACTTTTATTCTTATTCAGGTGAATAAAAACATGTCCGCCGCAACAAAATGGGCTGACATGCCTACGCGTTTTTAACGCATCCACTTGTTAATCAATAGATCCCCCCAATTTACTTTTTAGGAGAAAAACATGAAATTTAAAAAACTGATTCTTTTTACCGGCCTGCTGCTGGGTCTCTTTATGCTGTCGGGAACGACGGTCATGGCCGAAGGCACTACTTCGACTGATCCTTTCAAAATCGATAGTGTTGATAAATTCAACGCATTTGCAACGGCAATCAATGCTTATTCTTCTAACGATTATTTTACAATCGGTAGCGGTGACGATGCCGTCACCTATACTGATGCCGAACTGACTGATAACATTAATCTGGGTGAAACAACCTTACTGCCCCATCGATTTGCTGGTATTTTTGAAGGTAATAATTTTACGATTACCTATAGCATAAAAGCTGATACCAATGGGGATCCAACCTCTCTTTTAGGCAACTTAAACGGTGCAACCATCCGAAACCTGAAAGTTGATGCGACGATTGAATGTTCTACTGAATCTGCTGATTCGATTGGTGGCATAACAAGTTTCGCCGAGAACAACAGCCTCATCGAAAACTGCTCTGTTAATGCCGAGATTACAATTCCCTCAAGCGTGGTTTACTGTGATTATGTCGGTGGCATTTCCGGTCCCGTTCGAGACAGCAACATCCGAAATTGTTCTGTTGTGGCTGACATTCACAATAATGCTTCATCAACTATTTATAACCAACGGACCGCTGGCATTGCTGGCGGGCTGGTGGGTAAATGCCTGATAGAAAACTGCTCCGTTGCGGGTAGTATCTCCGGATACCGTTTAGTCGGCGGCATTACCGGCGAAACGGTGCTTTTATGGGATGCTGATGATTACACCATCTACAACAGCCCCATCATTCGAAACTGTTCTGTCTTTGCAGATGTTTCCGGTACGAAAGATGTCGGCATAATTGTAGGCCATGTGTCGTCTTACGGAACCATTTCAAATGTCTATTATCTTTCTGACGATACGAATAATAAAGATATTCCAGCAATTGGCGGTATCGATGTAGAGGATAGAGTCACTCACATTAATCTTAATAAAACTTCAAAGGAGACTTTTAATAGCGGCCAGGTGGCCTGGGGCCTGCAGAAGGGGCAGGATTCCGCTTCCGGCCTGGTCTGGGGGCAAAGCAGTCTGGATACAAGTGATTCACTCCCGCTTCTGACCACGGATGCTGACAAGCAGGTCTATCAGCTGACCATCAACAAAAATGATGGTAACTCAGATATCAGCTATCATAATGCCGGATACTCTTTCAATCTTGATACTGCAACAACAGGCTGTATCTGGCTCGATGGCAATGATCAGGTTGTAAGCGGGACATCTTTTACTTTATCCAGTGACATGACTTTTAACGAAGCCATCCAAGCACCAACGCTTACGGCATCGCAATCAGTCATTAATGAAACTGCATCTGCCAGCATTAGTGTCCAGGCGCCTTCCGGATTTACAGGGGCGATTAAAAGCTACCGTAGCCAAATCAATGGCACCGATGCAAGTGGCTGGTCAGATTCCTGTGATTTCACGGATCTAACTAATTTAGTCATGTCAGCAAGTCTGCAGCCGGGTCTCAATACCATTTATGTTCAGGTTAAAACTGCTGACAGCCCCTGGTCCCAGACCGCTTCCCTTGAGATCTACTGCCTGGGCGTTGAGAATAACACCATCCAGATAGCCTCTCCCGCTGATTTCATCGCCTTTGCCACTTATATCAACAATGACTGGGACACTTCAATAAGTGATGCCATCCTGACCAGTGACCTGAATTTTGATGATCCCGATGGTGATTCAAGTACATCCGATGCCATTACCTTAACACCGGTTGGCAGCTATGCGGGTAATTTGGATATTACATATGATGAAACAAAATCCCATGCCTTTACCGGCAACTTTTCCGGTAATGGACATAGCCTGACAGTCAGCCAGACAGAGACTTCTGCCACCCAGCAATTCGGTGTCTTCGGCTGTCTTGATGGCGCCGAAATAAAAGACCTTACTATTAATGGCTGTGTTTCCGGTGCCAATTATACCGGCGGGATTGCCGGTTACGCCCGCAGCTCAAGCATCTCCAATTGTACGCTTAATGCCGATGTTTCCAGCACCGGCGGTTATGTCGGCGGCATTGCCGGTGCGACGGACGCGACAACTATCTCCGGCTGTTCTGTTCACGGCAGCCTGACAGGTCTTGGCATGGTTGGGGGGATTGCCGGCGATCTTTATAACAGTACGGTTGAGAACTGTACGGTGACCGATTCGGTCACTTTCACGGATGCATCTGCTGATTATGTCGGCGGGATCACTGGCACAGCCTTTTACGGCACTATAAAAAACTGTAACGTTTTTGCTGCGATAACAGGCCATAATACAGTTGGTGGCATTACTGGCCAGATAAAATCATATGGCACCGGCGATAACACAGTTGAAAACTGCTGCGTTACCGGAAATATTACTGGCGCTTCCGATGTCGGAGGCATTGCTGGTTACTCAGAGACTGCGACCATCAAAAACGCTTTCGTTTCTGGCGATGTAACAGCTCCGACTGTTAGTCGCGGCGGTATTGTGGGTAATCTTTATAGTCACACCGATGTTGCGGTTTCGAATGTCTACTATAATAGTAGCTTAATGGCTGTCAGCAACGGGAATTTTTCAGATGGCAGCACGCCAATTCCGGTCTTCTCATCTGCCAGTGAGCCAATCAACTGGACCAATGGGTCGGTGGCCTGGGGACTGCAGGATGGACAGCCATCCGGTTCCGATCTGGTCTGGGGACAGCTGCTGGGCACTGATGCCACTCCGGTACTCATTACCGATCCGACCACTGAAGCAAATAAGCAGGTCCATCAGCTGCTTTTCTTTAACAACGCAGCGGATATCACGGACTACTCAGCTGTCGCCTATACCTGTTTCGCCAATAACGGCGGCACGACAGTCGATCTCGCTGATCCCGGTACCGGCTATAATTGGATGAACGGCAGCACGCAATTTACCGCCGCAAGCCTGGTCACCGATGACCTGAGTCTGGTGAAAACCAGCCTGCCGGCAATCTCAGGAATCTCAGTATCGACTTCGATCACGACCACCGTCGGCAGCACACCGAGCTTTGACGACTATGGTTTTACCGGCACTTTCCCGACCGGCTATGCGATCACCTACAGTACCGATAATACGAATTTCAGTACCACCCTGCCGACCTTTTCAACCGCCGGAACCTATACGGTTTACTTTAAAATCACCGCCACGGGTTATCTGGATAATACCGATCTGTCCACAACCGTAACGGTTAATAATCCAGTCTCGCCCGGCGGCGGTGGCGGCGGTTCCGTTACCCCGACCATGACCGGCATTACGGTTCCAACCGTCACCACCACACCGGACGGCACCCTTAATTTTGACATTACCGGTCTTCCCGCTGGTGCGATCGTTTATTACAGCACTGACGGCATCACTTACACCACCACCCCACCAAGCTTTTCGTCAGAAGGAGATCATACGGTTTATATTAAAATCACCGCCACCGGCTATCAGGACTTTACGACCACAACGACTGTGACTGTTGAAGCAGGCGATGACAATAATGATGATTCCGGTGATGGCTCAGACGGTGGCCCAATTATCCTGGACCCGCTGACCGGTAACACCGGCACCCAACCATCAACTTTGTCAGGCGGCGGTTACGGTTTCGCCTACTCCTATGATCTGGCCGCCTACCTGTCAGGAAGTACCGCTCCTTCTGCTGCCAGTAACACCGATTCAGCTATCGATTCCGCTGATTACTCATTGTCAGTCGCCAGCGCCACCGCTTATAGCATCGCCAGTATCGATGACCCCTACGGCCTTCTGGCCGACAGCGACAACGCCCCAGCTATCAGCGACAGCGGCATCTTCTCCTGTTATCTGAACTATGCGGCTGGTTCACCAATTGCTCAGACCACCGCAGAGGCTTCAAGGGATACGGAAACAGCAGCCGCAAGTTCGACAGAAAGCGCTGATAATTTGGATAGTGAGAATGCCTCCACTGTCACCACCAGTGACACTGCCGACGCCGATCCATCAGCCATCACCTCCGATAACGATACTGCCGACAGTGACATCGTTATGCTTACAGCCACCGTGGTCATCAATGTCACCCTGGAATCCGGCGACATCACCCCGGTTACTCTGGATATTGAAGTACCGCAACAAATTTATACTATCGACTACCGTACCCATATCCAGAATATCGGCTGGGAAGATGAATTTGTCGAAAACGGAACAATGTCTGGGACCCAAGGCCAAGGCCTGCGGCTGGAAGCCATTGAAATCCAAATGAATTCCGATTACGACTTAGGCGTCTCCTACCGCACCCATGTTGAAAATATCGGCTGGGAAGAAAATTATGTTTCAGACGGTCAAGAATCCGGCACCGACGGTCAGGGTTTAAGGCTTGAAGCCATTGAGCTTTCCTTGACCGGCGCCGATGCCGACTACTTTGACATCTACTATCAGGTGCACGTCCAGAACCTGGGCTGGCTGGATTGGGCCTCAAACGGCCATCCCGCCGGTTCGGCTGGCTTCGGCTACCGGCTGGAAGGCATCCGGATTGTGGTCGTGCCTAAAGGTGGCGACGCTCCAGGCGCAACTGCTAATTGCTTTGTAGAGCAGTAGAAAAATACCAAAAACCAAACAAAAAAATAAAAGAGCTGCAGCAACTGAAAAGTTCCTGCAACTCTTTTTGATTATAACAATTTATTTTTATTTGATCAATTCTGATTACTGCTAACAAACATAACAGTCTGCTTTGTTGTTTGTAGAATTACTAATCCTTCAATTAGTAATTCTAAATCGGTGTATCATGTGTCAATACCACCCTTCAATAAATTTTACAGGCCCCATATTTCGCCAAATAACCGGTCAGGAAAAATAAAAATATTTTAACCAGACTGTCCATTTGGCCAGTGTGTAAAAACGTAAAAAGTGCTATAATAAATTGATTTGTTTGTTTTAAATATTTATACAAACATTAAGGCTACTTTTATTCTTATTCAGGTGCGTAAAACACATGTCTCCATCAAAAGTGCTAGACATGCCTATGCGTTTTTAACGCATCCACTTGTTAATCGATAGATCCCCCCCAATTTACTTTTTAGGAGAAAAATATGAAATTTAAAAAACTGATTCTTTTTACCGGCCTCTTGCTGGTACTTTTTTTTCTGTCAGGGACATCCGTGCTGGCGGAAGGCACAGTCTCAGATACCCCTTTTCAAATTGGCTCTGCCACTGATTTCAACTTATTCGCCCAGGCGGTTAATGAATCTTCTACTAACACATTCACAATCGGCACCGGTGAAGCAGCTGTCACCTATACCGATGCCCAACTGACCCAAAATATTAATTTTGAGTCGATCCTCTTAACCCCTATCGGTGCCTATGTTTCATATGATCCAAATCAAAATCATCCGTTTACCGGCACCTTTGACGGAAATGACAAGACCATCACCGTTAACGCAATTGACTCTTCAGCCTTGGGCTATGGTATTTTTGGCTACTTAAAGGGGGCAACCGTCAAAGACCTGCAGATTGATGCTAATCTTAATTTCAGCGCGACCAGTGGTGTTGGTTATTTTGGCGGGATTGCCGGATTAGTCGAGGGTAACAGTACCATCGAAAACTGCTCCGTCTGCGGGACAGTTACTAATAATGATGGGTCTCGTATTGGTGGCATTGCCGGCAATATTAACGCCAGCACGATCAAAAATTGTTCCGTTTCTGCCCAAATTGGTACTAATTCAATATCATCTTATATCGGCGGCGTTGCCGGGTATGCCAAAGACGGCACCATTACCAACTGTTGTGTCTCAGGCACCGTTATCGGCACCAATTTTGTAGGTGGCATTGCCGGGTATGCCAAAGACGGCGCCATTAGCAATTGCTGTTTCACAGCTTCCATTAGCGGCACCCATTTTGTAGGCGGGCTTGTCGGGGATGTAGAAGGCGGCACCATTGACAACCTCTATTATCCTAATACCATTACTAATGGAATTGCTACTGGTTATTATTCCGGTAACATTACCCCTGTATCGACTGCCCAATTTGAAAGCGGTGAGATTTCCTGGAAACTGCAGAATCCGGATAAACAATCTCCAGCTGGCACTGCCCAATCCGGCCTTGTCTGGGGGCAAACCCTGTCAGGGGCAAGCGGCTCCGTTCCGGAGCTGACCACAGAAACCGGCAAGCAGGTTTATCAGTTAACTATCAATAGAATTGACGGTTCTTCGAATATCTACTATAAAAATACTAATATTATCGGTATTGGCAGCGCAACAGAAGGATGTCTTTGGGTTGATGGCAATTATCAGGAAATAACTGGAACTAGTTTTACTTTATCCAGCGATATGACTATTAACGAAGCCATCCAAACGCCAACGTTTACAACTGACACAAAAACATCCATCAACCAGAACCAGACAGCCGGTCTCTATTTTAAAGCCCCGGACACCTTCAGCGGAACCATCGCATACTGCCGCTATCAGATTGATGGAGCTGACTGGTCAGATGCGGCTGATTACACTGACGCAACCACAGCCATCCCGATAAACAATCTGACGACTGGCAGTCATACCATCTCGGTGCAGGTTAAAACAGATAATAGCCCTTGGTCCCAGACCGCTTCTGTTGAGATCTATGTTCTGGCGGTCAGTGATTCCACCATTCAGATCGCCTCTCCCGCCGATTTCAATGCCTTTGCCACCTATATCAATAACGGCTGGGATGGCGGCACCATCGATGATGCGGTCTTAACAGCTGATCTGAGCTTAGACAGCTCAGCACCTTTAATTCCCATCGGTCTTTCCGACACTTATCCATATTCGGGCAGCTTTAACGGTGCCGGTAAGACCATCACCTGTAGTCTGAACGCTTCTTTAGCTAATGTCGGTGTCTTTGGATATACCGCTGCTGGGGCAAGCATCCAAAACCTTAATGTAACCGGCACGATAATAGGCTCTCAATATATTGGCGGTATTGTCGGAACAAATGAAGGTACGATCGAAAACTGCTCGGTTTCGGCTTCTCTTGATGATTCAAATCATGGTTCATCATCCGCATACTGTGGCGGGATTGCTGGAAAAAATTCCGGTTCCATTACTAACTGCACTTATTCTGGTTCCCTTTTGTTAAACTCTTCAGCAAACAGTGACAGCGGTTACGGCGGCATTGCCGGGTCTAATTACGGTACCATCGTAAACTGCTCTGTTTCCGGTTCTGTTTCGACCAAATCTGCCGTCAAAGGAAAAGGCGGAGTTGGCGGGATTGCCGGAATTGTCTACAATGGCAACATCAACTGCTGCTCGGTTTCGGCCAATGTTTCCGCTCCGGACACTTCTTATAATATCGGCGGGATTGTCGGGCTGGCCGAAAGCTCCTTCGTCGACAGCATAATAAGTATTGACAATTGCCTGGTTTCCGGTGCAGTTTCCGGCACTGCTAATGTCGGTGGTATTAATGGAAAAGCGCTTTGCATTTATCCCTTTCAGCCCATTGGCATTTCCAACTGTTTGGTTTCCGGTTCGGTTTCCGGTTCCTCTGATGTTGGTGGCATACTCGGATGTAATCTGGATAGCAGCTCAGCGACTGTCGATAACGTTTTTTACCCGGCTTCTGTCAGCAAGGGCATCGGTAACGGAACTGATGATACAAATGAAGAGATGGGGTTAGGCATTAACCAGACCAGCGATTTCACCACCGGTTCTGTCGCCTGGATCCTTCGCACAGTTCAAGAGAATAATTATAGCATCGAAAGTACAACGCCAGTCTGGGGGCAGCTGCTGACTGATACCGATACGGAAAGCAAAGATGCCACACCGGTGCTAAACGCTGAAGATGAAGGGACCGCTTATGATATCCGCCAGATTCATCGGCTGCTCTTCTATAACAGTGCAGATGCCGCCGCTGGTACTATTACCTATACCCGCTACGCTAACAACAGTGGCCAAACGGTCACCTATCCCACACCTGCTACGGGTTATTACTGGAAAGACAAAGCAGGCAATCTCTTTGATGACACAACATTGGTTTCCAGTGACATGTCCCTTGTTGAAACCCAACTGCAGACCATGAATATCTCGGTGTCTGCAGCAATCACAACAACCACCGGCAGTACACCGAGCTTTGACGACTATGGTTTTACCGGCACTTTCCCGACTGACTATGTGATCACTTACAGTACCGACAATTCCACTTTTAGCGCCACCCTGCCGACTTTTTCAACTGCCGGAACCTATACTGTTTACTTTAACATCACTGCCCCGGCTTATGCGGATAAAACGGATCTTACAACAACCGTAACGGTTAATAATCCGGTCTCGCCCGGCGGCGGTGGTGGCGGTGGCGGTTCCGTTACCCCGACCATGACCGGCATTCAAGTTCCGGAAATTACCGTCGCCCCGGACGGCGCCCTTAATTTTGACATTACCGGCCTGCCGGCTGGCGCGATCGTTTATTACTCCACCGACGGCATCACTTACACCACCACCCCACCAAGCTTCTCGTCAGAAGGAGATCATACGGTTTATATTAAAATCACCGCCTCCGGTTATCAGGACTTTACGACCACCACGACTGTGACCGTGGCAGCAGGTGATGACAACAATGATGACAACGGTGACGGCTCAGACGGTGGCCCAATTATCCTAACCCCGCTGACCGGTAACACCGGCACCCAACCAGAAACTTTGTCAGGCGGCGGTTTCGGTTTCGCCTACTCCTATGATCTGGCTGCCTACCTGTCAGGAAGTGCCACTACTTCTGCTGCCAGTAACACCGATTCCGCTGATAACTCATTATCAGTCGCCAGCGCCACCGGTTATAGCATCGCCAGTATCGATGACCCTTACGACCTTCTGGCTGACGGCGACAACGCCCCAGCCATCAGTGACAGCGGTGTCTTCTCCTGTTACCTGAACTATGCGGCTGGTTCACCAGGCGGTCAGACCACCGCTGAGACTTCAGGGGATACGGAAACAGCAGCCGCAAGTTCGACAGAAACTTCCGATAATCCGGACAGCCTGGATGCTTCCGACGACACCACTGTTGATACTAATGACGATACAGCTGACAGTGACACCGTTATGCTTTCAGCCACCGTCGTTATCAATGTCACCCTAGAATCCGGCGACATCACTCCGGTTACTCTGGACATCGAAGTACCGCAACAAATTTATACTGTCGACTACCGCACCCATATCCAGAATATCGGCTGGGAAGATGAATTTGTCGAAAATGGTACAACATCCGGGACCGAAGGTCAAAGCTTACGTCTTGAAGCCATCGAAATTCAAATGGCTTCTGATTACGACCTGGGCGTCTCCTACCGCACCCACGTCCAGAATCTGGGCTGGGAAGAAAATTATGTTTCCGATGGTCAAGAATCCGGAACTGATGGCCAGGGCCTCCGTCTTGAAGCCATCGAGCTAGCTCTGACCGGAACTGATGCCGACTACTTTGACATCTACTATCAGGTGCACGTCCAGAACCTGGGCTGGCTGGATTGGGCCTCAAACGGCCATCCCGCGGGCTCAGCTGGCTTTGGCTACCGCCTTGAAGGTATCCGCATTGTCGTGGTGCCTAAAGGGGCGGATGCACCAGGGGCAACTGCTAATTGCTTTGTAGAGCAGTAGAAAAATACCAAAAAACAGACAAAATTTAAAAGCGCTGCAGTTACTGAAAAGTTTCTGCAGCGCTTTTTGTTTATCACAACTTTTTTAATATAATGATCACACCTTGCTCTTTGTTCGATTACTAATCTTTCAATTAGCAAGTTCGAATCAATAGCCATGGTTTTTTCTTGCGTCAATTCCGGCTAATGAAAAATATTTGAATCTCAACAAAATAGTAACCGCTCTCTGATTATAAATGGAACCGATCAGTTGAAAAAAATCAAATTTTTTTCCAGACTGTCCTTTTGGCCAGTGCGCAAAAACGCAAAAAGCGCTATAATAGTATGATTTATTTGTTTTTTATATTTATACAGGCATTAAGGCTACTTTTATTCTTATTCAGGTGCGTAAAATATATGTCGCCCATCAAAGTTGGCAGACATACCTATGCGTTTTTAACGCATCCACTTTTAATTGATAGATCCCCCAACTTACTTTTAGGAGAAAAAAATGAAATTAAAAAAACTGATTCTTTTTACCGGCCTTATTCTGGCGCTGTTTTTTCTATCCGGGACATCAGTTCTGGCGGCAGACACAGTCTCGGATACCCCTTTTCAAATTGGCTCTGCCGCTGATTTCAACTTATTCGCCCAGGCGGTTAATGAGTCTTCTACTAACACATTCATAATCGGTACCGGTGAAGCAGCTGTCACCTATACCGATGCGATACTGTCAGACAATATTACCTTTGATGACAGCGCCCCCTTAATTCCTGCCGGTGTCTATGCCTCTGCTGAGGATACCAGTCAAAACCATCCCTTTACCGGCACCTTTGATGGGAATGACAAAACGATCACCGTTGAATCGATTGACTCATCGGCACAAGAATATGAAATTTTCGGATATCTAAATGGGGCAAAGATCACAAAACTGAAGGTTGTAGATAAAAATTACGATTCCTTTTTTCTTTGTGTTGGCGGTATAGCCGGAATGGTTGAAAATAACAGCCTGATCGAAAACTGCTCTGTTTCCGGGACAGTTTCTGCATCTGGTTCTTTTGTCGGAGGTATTGTGGGCTACATTGATGGTAACACTATTAAAAACGCTACTGTTTCCGCTACTGTCTTCGATAAAAATAATTCTGCCTATACTGGTGGTATATCAGGTTATGCCAACAACACCAGTATCGAAAACTGTCTGGTCACAAATAGTGTTACCGGTTATTTATCTGCCGGCGGCATAACCGGTGGCACTCAAGGGAGTTGCAGTATCACTGACTGCTCAGTTTCCGCTTCTGTTACCGGTTCTTCTGCTGTCGGGGGGATTGCTGGCGATTTTGCAGGCGGAAACATCAGCAACTGCTCCGTTACAGGTTCTGTTACAGGCCAAACTGCTTCAGGTTACCCTGTAAATACTGGTGGGATCGCCGGTTCTTCAACAAACGGGAATATCACCAACTGCACCGTTACTGATACTGTTACAGGATATACTAATGTTGGTGGCATTGTCGGTACCTCGTCTGGCGGCAGCATCAACAACTGCAACATTAAAAATACTGTTAGTGGGTCTACAAATGTTGGTGGCATTGTCGGTACTTCGTCTGGCGGCAGCATCACTAACTGCAACATTACATATTCTGTTAGCGGAGATACTAATGTTGGTGGAATTGCTGGAATTTCTTCAAACAGCACGATTACCAATTGCTGTGTATCAGCTTACATTTACGGCAGTTCTGTCGCCGGCATTGCCGGGGATGGTACAGGCAGCACCATTAACAACGTCTATTATCGCAATACCATTTCCGCTGGGGTTGGCGAGGGTTCATATACCGGTTCCGTTACCGCTGTCACCACGGATCAATTTGCCAGCGGTGAGATTGCCTGGGCTCTACAGAACCCCGATAAACAAACACCGACCGGTACTGCCCAATCCGGCCTGGTCTGGGGGCAAACCGGCGCCACTCCGGAGCTGACCACTGACTCCGCCAAGCAGGTTTATCAGTTAACTATCAATAAAGTTGATGGCACCTCAGATATAAGCTATCATAATGCCGGATACACTTTCGTTCTTGACCCTGCAAAAGATGGCTGTGCCTGGGTTGACGGTAATGATCAGGAAGTTACTGAATCACCTGTTACTTTATCCGGCGATATGACTATTAATGAAGCCATCCAAACGCCAACCCTTTCAGCCGAAAAGACCGTGATCAACCAGACTGAAACGGCCGGTCTTTATATAGAAGCCCCAGAGAGCTTTTCCGGGATCATCACATCCTGCCGCTATCAGATTGACGGCGATAACTGGTCAGATCCGCTTGCATACACTGACGCAACCACAGCCATCCCGATAAACAATCTGACGACTGGCAGTCATACCATCTCGGTGCAGGTTAAAACAGATAATAGCCCCTGGTCCCAGGCTGCTTCCGTTGACATCTATGTTCTGGCGGTCAGTGATTCCACCATTCAGATCGATACCCCTCAAGCTTTTAATGCCTTTGCCACCTATATCAACAATGGCTGGGAAGGGGATCCGACTGACCCTGATACGATCGATGATGCAGTCTTAACAGCTGATCTGAGCTTTGACAGCTCAGCACCATTAATTCCCATTGGTCTTTCCGACACTTATCCATATTCGGGCAGCTTTGATGGCCAGAATTATACCATTACGGTAAATGCCATCGATGACACCAGCAATTATCTTGGCCTTTTTGGCTATACCACCGATGCCTCCATCCAGAATATAAAGACAGATGGCACAATCACTTTTATTTTTTCGATCGAACCCTTTATTTAGGCGGCATTGTCGGTTACAGTAGCGGTGGCAGCATCAGTAACTGCACTTACGATTCTTCCTTATCCGGTACATTCGACTGTCCCGACACCAAAGATTGTTTCGGTTCTTTTGGCGGCATTGTCGGTTGTGCTGATGCTACTATTATTGAAAACTGCAATAGTATCGGATCAGTCTCCGTAACGCAGTATGGCTTTATGACTTATACCTATGTTGGCGGCATTGCTGGTTGTCTGGATGGCTCCAGCACTATTAATAATTGCAGTTTTTCGGGCACTTTAACTGGGACCTCTACTTCTATAAATCTAACTTTTGGCGGTATTGTCGGATATTCTAAGGGCACCAGCAACATTTCAAACTGTTGTGTTTCCGCGGCTGTTTCCGCGACTGTTACCGGCACTGGAGCTGGCACTAATCATGCCGGCGGCATCATCGGTTCTGACAGTGGTAACACATCAATCCTAACAAATGTCTATTATCTTGAGTCTGCCAGCTATCAGGGGTACAGCAATACAGCAGATACCGCTGACATTCATGCCGTAAGTGACTTTTCAACCGGTTATGTAGCCTGGAGCCTGCAAAACCCGGCTGGTACATCTCAAGCCACTCTAGTCTGGGGTCAGACTCTGGGTGCTTCCGGCGACCTGGCTCCAGTTCTGATTAGCGATGCCACTGGTGAAGCCGACAAACAGGTTTATCAGCTGCTCTTTTATGATACGAACGGGACAAGCCTGTTAAACACCTGTTACGCCAATAATAGTGGCACGACAATTGATTTCCCTGATCCCGGCACCGGCAATAATTGGATGAACGGCAGCACCGAGTTTACCAGCTCCAGCCTGGTCACCAACAACCTGAGTCTGGTCAAAACAGCGATTCCTTATTCTGGTGGCGGTGGTGGCGGATCATCGACCCCAACCATGACCGGCATTTCGGTTAAACCGGTTATCATTTCTCCGGGTCAGATTCTGACGGCTGCTGATTTTGACATGACCGGTCAGCCAGACGGGGCAACGGTTTATTACTCTACTGACGGGGTTACCTACACCACCACTCCGCCAAGCTTTGAAGAAACCGGTACCTATACGGTTTACATTAAAATCACCGCCTCCGGCTATCAGGACTACACGACCACCACTACGGTAACTGTTAAAGCTAATGATGATGGTCGATCAGTCACGCTATTCCCGCTCGATGACACAGGCACACAGCCAACCGCCTTGCCAGGCGGCGGCTATGGCTATGCCTATTCCTATAATCTGGGGACTGCCCTGTCCACCGCTTCAACAACCGATGCCACTGGTCTGGATGATACCCTGTCCGCTAGCAGCATCACCGGTTATACCATCAACAGTATCGACGACCCCTACGGCCTCCTGGCCGACGGTCAAGACGCCCCAACAATAGACGAACAAGGTTTGTTCTCCTGCTTTCTGAACTACGCAGCTGCTTCACCCACCGGTCAAACTGCTGCAAAGACTTCGGCTGATTCAGGGACACTGACCGAAACGACTGCCACAGCTTCGACACAAAGCACTAATAATTTAGCCAGTGTGACTGCTGCCGACGACACCATTGATACCAACATTAATTCCAGTGACACCGTCATGCTCACGGCTGCCGTTGTCATCAATGTAACCCTAAACTCCGGCGATATTACTCCGATCACCCTGGACATTGAAGTTCCCCAGGAACTTTATAACGTGACCTACCGTACCCATATCCAGAACCTCGGCTGGGAGGAGTCTTTTGCAGAGAACGGCAACCTGTCCGGGACCCAAGGCCAAAGTTTAAGACTGGAAGCCATCGAAATTCAAATGGATACCGACTACGATCTGGGCGTAAGTTATCGCACCCATGTTCAGAACTTGGGTTGGGAAGAAAATTATGTTTCAGATGGCCAGGAATCGGGTACCGACGGCCAGGGCCTGCGCCTTGAAGCCATTGAGCTTTCCTTGACCGGCGCCGATACCGACTACTTTGACATCTACTATCAGGTGCACGTCCAGAATCTGGGCTGGCTGGACTGGGCCTCTAACGGTGATCCCGCGGGCTCGGCTGGCTTTGGCTACCGCCTGGAAGGCATCCGCATTGTGGTGGTGCCTAAAGGTTCGGACGCCCCTGGCGTAACCGAAAACTGTTTTGTGGAACAGTAGGAAAATACCGAAAACCAGGCATTAAATTTAACAGCGCTGCAGTTACTGAAAAGTTCTGCAGCGCTGATGCCTTTTATGGCGATCATTTTTCTAATTATATTTTTCTTTCAAAAAGCACCTAGAAATCAATATGCCATGATTTTTCTAGTGTCAGTTCCAGCCATTAAAAAACATTTCCAGTCATAAGATCAACCTCAAAGCTTCTTCAAAAACCTTCTTCCACTAACGCAAAACCATTTTTTGGCAGGTTATACGCCCAACTTTCTGGATATAATAATAGCAGGAGGTGAGCAATGTGAAAAAATCAGATTTTCCCCTTAAAGCGTTAGTCACTGCTATTTTATTTCTGGGCATGACTCTGTTGATTACCTTCTTTTTCGAAAACCTGATTGACCATTTCCGCTGGCTCTTGGGTCTCCTGATCCTGTTAGTATCGCTGCTGGTGTTTTTTCTGATCCGCAAACAAAACGCCTGGAAAACCATCGGCCTGATCCTTATTTTACTGATTGTATCTTTTATTTTGGCCATCGGCCTGATGCTGCTGCTCGACGCCCTGGGCATTAATCCAGATTTCGCGGTTAAAGACCAGCTGACTGCCGATCAGTCTGGCCTGCCTGACCTGCTCAACAATGGTGTGATTGCTGAAACCGAGGATTATGTTTTCTATCTGCTGAGTGATCCGACCACTCCCGAAATCGGTTTGGCCAAAAACGCCCTGATTCGCCGCAACCGGGACTGGTCCAACCGCATTGAGCTGACCGATCAAATTGTTAGAGCCTTTGCCGTGGACGAAAACTTTATCTATTATGTCAATTCATCTGATGGTGCTCATCTCTATCGAATGACTTTTGACGGTTCTGAGAAAGCCCTGCTGGCCGATGATCAGGTCAATTCACTGACCATTGCCAATCATGCTCTTTACTATGGCGCTTCCGATGGCCTTTATCGCCTTGACCTTGACAGCAGTAACAAAACAAAGCTTTCTGCCGCCGGTAAAAACCCCGCCGTTCTTGGCGATTGGGTCTATGTCACCTCTGGCAATACCCTGTTGCGCATTATGGCCGACGGCTCAGCTTCAGAAGAACTCGTTACGGATGTGGTTGAACGCGGATTTTATGATGATACCCTCTATTTTACCCGAATGGAAGAAGAGCCGGATGGACTGCGATTCACCCTGACCCTCTATCAGCTGCGTGATTCCCATGAGACCGAAATCATCACCATCCCCAATGTGGGAAGTGCCAGAATCGATGGGGACTACCTCTACTATGTCCTGTTAAAAGATGGCGGACTGATCGAACCAGGTCTTTACCGCATCCGTCTCGATGGTACCGGTAATGAGCGGCTTAATAAAGTTCATATCTGGCAGCTCAACGCGGTATTAGGCGACTGGTTCTATATCCTGCAATACAACGGACACAGCTATCGCATCAAACTCGATGGCTCCGTTGCCGTCGAATTAAACTAGCCGTTTTTGTATCATCCAAAAATGACGCACGTGTCGCAGCAACCATTCGTCATCCTGTCAGCTTGCCGCAATAAAAAACTTTCGACCATCATGCAAATATTTCTTGCTTGTTTCATCTCAGCTTATCGCTATATAAGCATTCAATCACGACAACTGTTATTAAATAGAAATAATCTGCCCCCAAAAATCAATGCATAATTATAGGATGATACTTCTTTCGCCCTACTTTTTTAAAGAATTAACATCAAAGTCCTGTTAATATTTATTCGTATTTGTTATAATAGACTAAGTTAATTGCAATCGAATCATGACAGGAGGAGAAAAAGTGGAGAGAAAGATTGGAAAGAGAACAGGAGCAGTGACGCTTCTGTTTTTGTTGTGTCTTCTTTTAATGTGTCCGGCCGGGGTACTAGCAGCTGGTGATGATGAAGGAAGCGTTTCAGAAACAACAGAAAGTCTCATCGGTGTTGAATACCGGGGACATGTTGAAAACTACGGCAATATGCCAACACCAGACGGCAGCTTTATCAGCGGTCCGGAAGCGATCGGTACCAGGGGGCAGGGACTCCGGGTGGAAGGCTTCTGGATTGAGTTAACCGGTGACCTGCCGGAAGGCGCCAGCATCTGTTATCAGGTCCATGTGGAGAACGAAGGCTGGATGGAGCCGGTAAAAGATGGTGCTTTCGCCGGAACTCAGGGGCAAGGCCTGCGAGTTGAATCCATTAAAATATGGCTGGAGGGACTCGACGACTATGACGTTTACTATCGCGGACATGTCCAAAACGTTGGCAATATCCCAACCGAAAACAGCGAATGGGGCTGGGTCAAAGACGGCCAGGAAATGGGAACCACTGGCTCCGGCCTGCGCCTGGAAGAACTGCAGGCAAAAATTGTTAAAAAGGGCTCTGATTTGACAGCTTACAATGGCCTGCTTGATCAGATCGCCGCTTTTAACCAGGCCGACTATACAACTTATTCCTGGAATCATCTGCAGACAACTTTAAGCGAAAACCAAATGACTGACCAAAATGATCAGGAGCAGGTGGATCAGGCGGTTACCACTATTAAGGCGGCTGTAGACATGCTGGAAAATATCCCGAATTCGATTGTTTATGACGAAGCAGGGGTTTACGGTCCAACAAGCGGCGTGGAAACCATCGATCAGGACGTTATTATCATGGCAACCGGAGTGACCCTTCAGAACATGAATCTGACCGGCAATCTGATTATCACCGAAGATGTCGGCGATGGGGATGTGACCCTCAATAATATCACGGTTGCCGGGGATACCCGTTTACGTGGGGGTGGTATTCACAGTATTCATATTAACGGCGGTCAATATAAAAACATTATCGTTCAGAAACTGGCAACTGGCCAATTGCGTATTGTGACCACCGATGCCTATGACGAAAACGGTATGCCATTGGTGATTGCGGAGGATGCTGTTGATGATATTGTTTATATTGACGGACTCTTTGACAGCGTGACCATTTATGCGCCCGGAGCGCAAGTAATTATGGACGGCGATGACACCTCAGTTGGGACCATGACGGTGACGGAACAAGCACAAGGCAGCAGCATCACCGTTGGGTCCGGCACGGAGATCGGTAATCTGGAAATTGGCGCAACATCAGAAATTAAAGGCGATGGTACGGTTAAAAATGCCAATGTCAATGCCAATGGGGTTGTTTTTGAAAAAAGACCGGTCCAGTGGCAGGAAAAAGACGATTTGGATGTTCCGCCAGTCATGCCCGACCAACCAGAGCCCGCCCCGACACCCGGCGGTGGTGGTGGCGGCGGTTCGGTGACACCAAGTCAAAGCGGAACACCGGAATTTTCATTTGCGGGACCTTATATTCCTGGTGAAACGTTGACCGTCGGACCGGGAAGCTTGAGTACCCAAACCAATTTGACCTATACCTGGTACGCTTCGGATAATAAAACCTATGAGGCAGGTACTGATAGTCAAATTAGTACCGGAGAAAACTATACGGTATCGGCTAGTGATTTAGGCAAATACCTGATCGTCATTGCCACCACACCCGATATCGCCGGCAGCGGCATGGCGGTGTCGGATGACCCTGTGATAGCCGGTCAACTAAGCGCAGTAACGATTAATACGCAAACCCCGGTAACGGGAAATGAAATGTATAATGGAAGCTCTACCATTGACCATGCTACGGGTCCGATCGTGACCTGGTCGGCTGATGATGGTGTTAACTTTGCAGCAGCAAATTCGGGTGACAAGTTTAGTGCCCCAATAGCCTATCAAACCAAATACGTTTATGACGCTGATGAAAACTACCGCTTTGACAAAGATATTGAAAACACTGTGGGGACAGCAGCGTCAACTATCACCGTGGATAATCTTGGCACCGGAAGCGTGACGGCAACGGTCACCACCACAAGCAGTACCAATGATACTCTAACGATCACAGTCACCTGGCCGTCGACTATTGCAACGATTGATAAATCGAATGCGGTGACGATTGCTACGGTTGCACCGGTCACCGGAAATTCAATAGACGCGGGAACGAATACTATTGACCATGCCAGTGCGCCAGTCGTTAAATGGTCAGATGATAATGGTGCCAGCTTTGCAACTGCCGGTGCGAATGATAAATTTACCGGTCCAATCACTTATCAGACCCAGTACGTTTATACTGCAGATGAAAATTATCAATTTGACAGCTCGATGACTGCTGCGGATATCACCGTCACAAATGGCGGCACGGTATCCAATGCAACGGTAAGCACGGTCGTCAACAGCAATGACACCCTGACCATTATCGTCACCTGGCCGCAGACCTTTGGGCTTCTTAATAGCCTGACCATTGATACGCCAGCGCCGGTGCACGGAAATTCAATCGTTAATGGGACCAATGCCCTTAGCAATGCCAGTGGTCCAGTTGTCAGCTGGTCGGCGTCGGCATATGGCAGCGATTGGGCTTTTAATGGCAGCTTTGTCCAAGGGGAAATCTATCGGACAAAATATGTCTATACAGCTGATAGCTATTATCAGTTTAGCGGTATTTTTCTTTCGGATATTACCGTCACAAACGGCGGGACGGTATCAACGCTAGCGTTAACTAGCAATACGGCTGTCAATGACACCCTGACGGTAACCGTCACCTGGCCGGCGGCATTCCAGCTGATTGATAAAGAGGTAGCCATTGATACAACACCACCGCTAGTCGATGAAACGCCGGGAACAATAGCAATCGGAGCAAATTATATTGCCCATGCCAGTGAGCCTGTCATTAGCTGGTTTAAAAAGATTTCTGCTGGCTACCAGCAAATTGAGGCGACTGATCAATTTGCACTGGGAGAAAACTATCGAACCCAATATGTGTATACAGCGGACACCAATTACCTCTTTGACAGCTCGATCACAACTGGCGATGTTTTGGTGACTGGTGGTCAGGCTGTAAGCACAGACCTGTCCGCCGACAAAAAAACGCTGACCATTCTAATAGAATGGCCAACGATACATGCAACAATTGATAAAGCAGTGACCATTAATACGCAAGCACCGGTCACCGGCAATCTAATCCAAGCGGGAACAAACACTATTGACCATGCTAGTGCGCCAGTCGTAAAATGGTCCGTTGATAATGGCGCCAGCTTTAACGCAGCCGACGCGAATGATAAATTTACCGGTCCAATCTTTTATCAGACCCAGTACGTATATACGGCGGATGCCAATTATCAATTTGACGCCAGTATCTCAATTTGGGATATTACAGCGACAGGTGCAAGTAGCAAGTCGGTAGCAGTAACAAGTGTAAGCCGAAGCAATGATACCCTGACCATTACCCTCACCTGGCCGCAGACGTTTGGGATTCTTAATAGCCTGACCATTGATACGCCAGCGCCGGTAGCCGGAAATTCAATCGCTAATGGCAGCAATCCCCTTCCCCATGCCACTGGTCCAATTGTCAGCTGGTCGGCTGATAATGGTATCACCTGGACTTTTAATGGAAGCTTTGACGTTGGTCAAAGCTATCAGACAAAATACAACTATACGGCTAATAGTTATTATCAGTTTGACAGCTCAATGACGGCTTCGGATATCACCATCACAAATGGCGGAACGGTATCAAATATAGCGGTAAGTAACGGAATGGGCGGTAATAATGAGAATCTGACCATTACCGTTACCTGGCCGGCGGCAACCCCGCCCGTAGTCAGTGACTTGGATCTTAGCAATCGAGTGACAGCACCCACAGCCGGTGCAAATCCGGATACCTCTCCATTTTTGGGAAGCCAGTATTTATCGGGTCAGATAGACTGGTACAAAATTAAGGATAATGGTGTGGATGTGCCTGAGGCAGACCAGTCGCCAATGGGGACAAGTGATACCTTTCAAGCTTCTTGCGTCTATCAGGCCGCATTTGGCCTGACGGCTCAGAATGGTTATACTTTTACCGGCCTGGAAACCGATAGCTTTTCCTACACGGGCGCTGATAGTGTGACCAATAATGCCGGTACTGATTCAACCCCTGTCGTCACAGTCACCATTACTTTCCCGGAAATCATAGCGGGACCGACCACCTTTACCCTTCAAAAAGCGACTTGTGATGGGACTTCTACTTCATCTGTATGGGGAGACTTCGAGGACACTAACGAAAACAAACCTGAACCAGACGCAGGTTATCAGATTTTTAGTATTTCTGGTAATTATATCTTTGAAGTAAATACGGATAATTCTAAAAATGCTGATGACTTAGGTGCTGTTAAATATAATACTTTAGGAGCAGAGGTCAGTTGGAGTCAATTATTAAACGGATACAAAACTAATTACGAGCCAAAAGTTGATGGCGTCCTTCAAGATTTCCCTCTGGTAGGGAGCGATAGTAGTGGTACTATATGGACTTATGACGCCAGCACAGGTCAGACTTATTACGGCGGCACGGACTACTATACACCAAATTTCACTCCTGTTTACTACTCGAATTTTAAGGATGCCCCCTATAGTAGTTATAATATAAAAGACATGCCCCTGCTAGGCTCTTGTTTTGCAAGTTTGGCCTCAGATGGTAGCGGAGGTTACATAGGTGCCACTTATTTTGTTTTCCTGGATGCAGCCAATAATCAGCTGGTATTGGCCAATGCCGAAAGCTGTGTTAGTGGCTATGAGCTTGTAAGGATTCCCGCCCCAATCATTCCGGCCAATTATAAAATCTGCGGATTTGATGGTGAAGGAGAGGGTTCGGACACAAAAATTATTTGCTATATCTGCAATAAAGATCAGGCCTACCAGCGTTAAAGGCTGACGATAACGAGAAAAATTTATCACTCAGGCAATCGCAAAAAACTGCCGCCTCAGAATTTCTGAAGCCGCAGTTTTTTTAGTGCCATTAATATTCCCCATCATACTCCGCAATCACCGCAAATTCATCGGAGCTGAAATAAAAGACGGTTCTTCCTTTGCTCAGGCTATAATACTGGCCAGCATCCGCCGAAGTCACACTATAGACATTCAGTTCCTGGCAAATTGCCTGCCCCTGACCGGGAACAAAGATATCGGCCAGGGTTTCCATCAGAAAACGATCCACTTCCACCTGGCCTTCATCGTTATAAACCGCCAGATAAATCCGGTTGAGCTTCTGGTTGCCCGGGAAATCCTGAATATCCAGCTGCCCCTTTCTGCCTTCCATTTCATAGTAGTAGGAATTGGTCGCAAATTCTTTGTCGGATACATAATTGTGAACCAGCACAAAAGGCGGATATCCGGCATCCGCAATGGCCTCATTAATAACGGTAATGATATCATCATGAGTCGTTTCAAAATAGGAATACTGATTGCCCTCATATTCAAAATAATTGACGTCAAAGGCATCTCCAGAGGATGTCGAAACCGTTCCATCTGTTGATGCATCAGTCGAGGAATCTGTGTTTTCGGTCTTTGGGGCACAGGCGCATAGCAGTATCACCGTCACTAGCAATAACAGCGACAAATATTTTTTCATCCAAATCCACTCCTTTCGGTACAGATGACAACTGTTCTATTCTTATTCTACCCGCTAAATCCATCCTCAAACCATCGAGGGACGCGCCTAATCTGACTTTTTCCTTTAAGTCAAAATGCATGGCGCTCATCCTGGATATTTCAAAAAATTATTTTTCATCTGTTAAAAACCGCTTTTTTTAGGGTAATAGCATCAGAAAGAGTCGATTAAAATTTCAGCAGAGGCCAAAATGAAAACGAAACAAAGCCTGCCCTATCTGAATAATGTCTCCTCAATTCTAATAACCCTGCTCATCAATCTCATCCTGATGTGCTTCATCAACTGGCAAAAGCCTTTTGCCCTTAGTGATGTCCTGATTGACGGGCTTATTTGTGGTGTGCTGACTTCGGCAATCAATATCTTTCTGGTTGTCTACTTTTTGAAAAATCGCCAATTCGATCATAGCTTTGCCGAAAACCTTCCCTCCAGCCGTTTAATGATGATGCTTCCTAAGAACCCCTATCTGTTTGCTTCTTTATGCGCCCTGTTTTTTGGCATCCTGACACCCCTGCTTAACGGCCTGATCTTTAAATTCTATGATTTTGAACGCCTTAACTTCTATCAGATGCTGGTTCTTAAACTCCTCTACACCACCTTTCTCAGTGCCAAAATTCTGGAAGTTGCGGTTTTTCGCTTTTTGCAGCCGGATGTTATTTCTAAATTCACGCATTTAACAGCTGACCCGGAAGCCATCGCAGATATCAAAATCCCCATTCCCCATATCTCCTATTTTCAGGAATTATACAACAGCTGGATCACCGATTTTGGCACAAACATGGCCATCGGTTTGCTGCTGGGCGGAACCATCATTACCGATACCGATTATGTGATGATTGCGCCGACTCTTTTAAACAGCATGATTGTCAGCGGCCCCATTTCGGGAATGATTATCACCTTTATGGTCATTCCCCCCATTGCCAGGAGTATCCTTACGGGCATGCAAAATGGCGCGATCACGGCTGTCGAAAAGCCCCATCCCTGGCTCAAACATCTGCCAACCACGCCCTGGCTGCTGGCTCTGGCTTTATGCTTCCCGATTATCTTGCTCACAACCATCGTCTATACCCTGATCCTAAGTTTTTTTGATTTTCAGTCGCTGAATTTTTTCCAGTTTTTCTTTATTCGGACAGCCTATACGGCAGTCCTGGTTAAAGGGCTGGTCAAGCTGATTCTTTTACGCTATCGGCAACCAGACTAAAACATGAAATCCAATTGGTCGGTGCGGAGTTACTCTACAAACTGTTTAAGCGGATCCGCCCGGCCATTTGGATTCACTACAATGGTAATTCATAAAATTTATTTACAGGAGGAAGAAAATGAATTTTGATCAGTATTTTTCAGGCAAAACTGCCATAGTTACCGGCGGCGCATCGGGAATTGGTAACGCTCTGGCGGAAACCATGCTCATCAATGGGGCCAGACAGGTCGCCATCGCCGATTTTAACAAGGACAATTTGGAGACTCAGACCAACCGCCTAAAAGAGGCTTTTCCCGGCCAGGTCATCGGGATCTTGTGTAATGTTACCCAGGAAAATGACGTCAAAGGGATGATTGATCAGGCCGCAGATTTTTTCGGCGGAAAAATTGATCTGCTCTTTAACAATGCCGGTGCTGGCCTTAGCGGAGCCTTTGAACAACTGACCAACGAGGACTGGGAAAAAGGCTTTGCCCTTAATTTCTACAGTGTTATTTACGGCATTCGCCATGTCCTGCCCACTATGAAAAGCCAGGGAGGGGGCCAGATTGTCAATACCATTTCCGGCATTGCCTGGTCGCCCATGGCCCTGCAGTCTATGTATGCGGCCACCAAATCCGCCTTGTGCATGATGGGGCTGACCCTGCGCTATGAGCTTTGGGATGATCATATCAAGGTCAACACTGCCACCCCGGGCACCACGGCCACCGCTATTTTTGGCGATACTGCCGCTCCCGATTACGCCCAGACCCCCATGCAGTCAGCCCACCGGATTCTGCTTGGTGTGCAGAACAACGAACGGTTGATCCTTGGCGATGATATGGATGTGGAGGGTGCCAAAATCGCCTTTAACCCGGAAGCCGGTTCTCAGATGGATCATTACTTTCTGGAAGTCGCCCGCGACCGTAAGCAAGGCAAATGGCGCTTTTAAACTAAATTTTTAAAAAAAAGATGACCGCGGCTTAATCTGCTGTCATCCTCTTTTTTTTCTGGTGGCGTTAGCCACTGAGCTTTTTGGCTATAATAATTATAGAAGATAAAGCACTCTCTGATACAGATTTAGCTGATTTCGACCAATACTATTAAAGCATCTTTAATCAAACATCCGCTTACTTGGAAAGGAGGTTTTAGTGATGAAAGAAATTCCCAAGTGGTTATACTGGACGCCCCGAATCCTGTCGATTTTGTTAGCCGCTTTTCTGTTTATGTTTTCCTTTGATGTCTATACTCCCGGCATGAGTGCTGGCCAAGTCGCTCTGGGCTTTCTGATGCACAACATTCCGGTCATAATCCTGGCTATCATTATCGCCTTTGCCTGGAAATGGGAAATTGTCGGTGCTCTTGCTTTCGCCCTGGCCGGTCTGCTCTACATGGCTTTGACCTTTGCCAACGTTTTTAATGGTGATTTGCCCTGGTATCTCGCCATCAGTTGGTCTTTAACTCTTTCCGGCCCAGCCTTTGTCATTGCCTTTCTCTATTATCTGAACTGGAAAAAAAAGAACCATCCGACTGATCACAACAATATGCATTCACAGCATTAAGACTTAAGAGCGGCAACTCAGGTTACCGCTTTTAAATTGTTGTAACTTCTAACTGGCAGGACATGCAAATAGAAAAGTAATTCATTGAATAAAAATAAAGGCTGTGGTACTGTATACATAAAACTTTTATCATCCTATTTCATCACCATATTAATTGGACAAATTAATTTGACAGGAGTAACAAACATGTACAAATTCAGTGAATTATCCACCAAAAAAAAGATGGTCTCAACCATTGCTGGCCAAGACCACCCCCTGCTTATACTTAAAACATTTCCTTACTCATCCGATCAATTTCCTGATCAACCGCTTCGTAAACACCGGGGAATACAGAGCCCGGTCCACCCATAATCAGTGATGGAATATAGTAATGTTTGCCGCCTTCTTGACAGACTTTTTCAACATGCTGGGCCATCAGTTCCGGGGTCCAATCTTCCTTGTCCAGAGAAGAGTTATCCAATCCACCCATAAACGAAATCTGACCGCCGTACTTTTTAATCATGGCCGGCACATCATTGCTCGACATACACCCCTGCCAGATATCCATACCCATTTCAATCATGCATGGAACGATTGTTTCGCCATAACTATCGCTGTGATGAACAATAATTTCGATACCCTTATCTTTATAATGTTTATAGATTTTTTTGTAGGCTGGCAGAATAAATTCTTCAAACATGGCCGGAGAAATAAAAGTTGATTTGGAACTTCCCCAGTCATCATGATGGAAAAGGGCATCTGGTTTTAATTTTTCAATAATGACATCAGCAAATTTAATTTCATATTCGGTCAGATAGTCAATTAGTTCTTTGAGCGCTTCCGGTTCTTCATAAAAAGCCATCAGGGCATCTTCCATCCCCATCAGATAATGGAGGCGTTCAAAAATTCCCGGGGCACAAAATGATGCGGCAAACACTTCGTTACGGTCGATTGCCTTGGCATGATCAATGGCTGGCTGCCAGGCTTCATCCGGAAAATCAAGGGAAGGCATTTTTACATACTCTTTCCATTCGGTCACATCTTTTAAAACAATGTGTTCCTCATCATGAACCGGGAATGGTCCCGGCTGTCCTTCCGGCCACTGAATGGTCACGCCCCAGGGGTCTTTGGCCGTCATTCCTGGACCGCAGGTAAAGCCATAAATTGGCGCTTCCATAATAATGTCCATGAATTCGTACTGCTTGACAAAGCGGTCTGGTTTGCCACCTTTAATGGTTTCCAGTAAATTCTGTCTTTTAGTTAGCATTTTCTCCTCCTCAAAACAATCTATTAATTTACGCTTTTTTCATCACTTCAGGCAGGAAGAAAACCAGGATCATCGTGATGATCATACAAATTCCTGAAAGAATAAAAAACATATTCATATTGCCACCGGCGATCGGGGTAATGATATAGGTTGGTACTACAACGGCGCCAATCAGCTGAATAGTGGCCAGAAAACCACCGGCAGTTCCAGCATAAACCGGACCAATCTCGTCAAGCTGCACCGGCAGTGACATCAATAAGGGAATAGAGGCACTGACCGCCGCTCCGTAGACAAGCATACCGGCGCCTAATAAAAATCCCGCTGGCAGCTGCCAGAAAAACGCACCGCCAGCAGCTGCGATTAAGGCAAAACCAATCATAACCGGTTTTGTCTTACCGACTGCGTTAGCAATAATCGGACCAAGCAAGGTTCCAATTAAACAGCCAATGGTCATAATTGAACCGTACATACCAGCTGCAACCGAATCAATTCCCCGTCCGACCAAAGCGGTTGGTAAAAAAGAACTGATTCCCACATTACAAGCCATGATGCCGGCAATCGCAACAGCAGCAATCCAAATAGGTTTGCATTTCATGACCAGTTTTAAACTTTCACCAACCGATACCGATGGCGGCATGGCGGCGGGATCAACTTCAGGGTTTTTAATAAAAATAAACCAGAGAACTGCAGCTATAATTGCCAATACAGCGGCGAAAATAAAGGCCGATCTGATCGAAGCAAAGAACCCGGTTGTTGCCATGGCAACAGACATAGCCAGGGTCGAAGTGGCCAGTAAAATACTCATTGCGGTCGTTATTTTTTCGGGCGGGAAAAAACTGCCCATCAGTTTTGGTCCATTAGAGTTAAGAAAAGTTACGCCAACGCCTGTCAGCACCATGGCAACCAGCAGACCAGTGTAAGTACTGGCTGTCACACGCAGACATAAACCAATGGCAGAAATAACCAGGGGAATCCCAATCATGATCTTAAAACCATACTTGTCAACCAATAAACCGGAAATAATTCCCAAAAAGATTGCCGGAATCATTGCTGCGGTAAAGAGACTTGAAAACTGCGTCATCGATAATCCGAAGCTTTCCATCAGCTGCGGTGCCATTGGCGACAGCTGATATTGTGAATAGTTTGGGGTAAACTGCGCAATACAAGCGACGATCAGAATCACCCACATGTAATTTGATTTTTTCATAAACTGTTCCATCTTTCATTTTTTTGAATACAATTAAAATACCAGAGCTCGCTATATGCATATAGTTTTTTGTACGATAACAGTCTAGCATGAAACCGTTTTTCAGTCAACAAATATTGTAAATTAATGCATACCTGTAAAACATTGCATAATATTCAGCATGTTAATAAACTCCGCACCGACCAATTGAATTTCGTAGTCTGCGCGCGGATTCGTACAGTTGCTCAATTTGAGATCCGTAATTATCAGCGCTTTCCCGCAACTGTTCGCCCCGAGGCAGACAACTGAAAAATCAATTGTCGGTGCTCAAGCATTTATATAAACTTCATCTATTATCTAAAACATTGCATATTTTTTGCTTTTATGCTTTAATAAAACTATCATTTTTAAAAAGGAAATCTTATGATTCAGGAAAAAGAGCTATCCACTCGTCAAAAAATATATGATACCGCCAAAAATCTTTTTTATAAAGAAGGCTATCAGGTCAGTTTTCCGCGGATTGCCAAAGAGCTGGGCATCAGCCAGGGACTGATTACTTATCACTATAAAACTAAACGTAATCTGGCTATTGCCATTTTTATAGAAGATTTTGAAATCCTGTCCGGCCGTCTCAAATCCGTGATCAGTACTGAAGACGATATTTTCTTGTTTATTGTCAGTTTCTATTATCTGAATGATCAGATTCTTTTAAAAAACCCCGATAAGATGCGCTTTTTAATTGACACTAATGATGAAAATATCTCCATCGAAGCCATATATGGCAGCGATTTTAAACATATCTATGAAAAACTGATCAAAAAAATGACGCCCAATGAATTGATCGCCGAGGATAATTTAACTTTGTTTTTAACCACAACCTATTCCGTTTATGGCTCAATTCTACAAAAAATTAATAATGGCCTTAATATCAGTCCCGATTTTTTCTTTGCCTACACCATCGATCTGATGTTTCACTGTCTGGGACTAGATAATGATCCCCAGCGAACTCAGTCGCTGATCACCCAGGCAAAAGAAAGGGTCAGTCTTCTATTTAAAAAATATCCAGATCTGTTGGATATTTATCAATATCTGGTCGATTAAGGCCGCTGTCTTTGTTAATAAAATTTCATTCACCCAGCAACTTCGGCTTGACCTGAATTATTGATCGTATTAATTGGTTGCGCTTTTTATACTTCACCAGTGTATTAAAGTTCGATTACTTTTATCAGAAATACAAAAGAACCTGTCACGGGCTTCCACCCGATCTCAGGTTCTTTTATCTTTTATCACTTTTTTGTCCAGTATGCTTTATTGCTGTCCCCGGTGATATCCTAAATATTGCGGTTCATTATCACAAACACCATCGCCGTCTTCATCCACAAAGTTTTCATCATATCTGCTGTCATACTGGTATTGCGCCACACCATCGTTGCCGATTCCCAGGCCGCTTCCATCACAGACACCAGAACCATCTCGAGGTGCTGCCATTACGGTTCCCGCTGTTCCTACCAACATCAATACCGATAAGGCCGCCATTAATTTTTTAGTCATTTTGTTTCCTCCTTGTGCGCTTATTTTTTTATGCGCTCTTGTTTTATTGAGGATAGTATAACGCCCATTAATGGCAGCTCAGTGTCAGTTTGAAGGCATTTTGGTGGCAAAACACCTTTTGATCTTTTACTTGCCGGTATAGATAAATGCCGAACCGACTTCTGTTTTATGATCACCCAGTAATCCCTGGAAGGCAATACCATCCCCCGGATCAATCGTTTCAGACAATGTCACGGTAAAAGAAGAAATCCCATTTCCGTCAGTCACAGGTGGATTTAGGCCTTTATTATCATAGTGCTGCGTTATTGTCGCACCTTTTTTTCCCGGTGCGGCAAATGTATATTTCTCAACGGTGGTTGGATTGTTTTCGACGATAACGGTATGGCCCCGAAACTGATAACCTGAAACTGCGTTACCATAGATATCTTTTGCGGCATAAGTGATCGTGCTGGTCGTATTCGGTGCTAACGGCGTATCTATGGTTACCGTAGACGTTTCTGCCGATATTGCCCCGGCAACTGTGTTTATAATCAAACTGATATCATCATAGCCCTCGGCAATGAAGGTGATATTAAAAATACCTGGGCTTTGTAGAAGCGTGACCTTTGAAGGGTCAAGACTAATCATTCCATCTGTCACTGTATAAGCAGCCGAATCGAGCGCAGTTTCATCGACTATCACTGAGCTAACCGCAGCTTCCCATTGGCTGTCTGGCGAAAAGGTGATCGGTATTGCCGTATCCACCGGATTATTCGAATCCACATGCAGGCTTGGTACGATTCCCTCATCAGTTGGCACATCAACGTTAATTGTATCTTGCCAGGAATTATTTTGCTCTTGATCAACTAGATCGGTCACGACAAACTCAATTGTCCCCTTATTTCCCGACAGAGTTCTTTGCGTACACCGGTTTATCGGCCTTTCAAATAACGAACCAGGATCCTCCAATACCCAACCAATATTCAGTTCTCCTAAAAGCGCTTCTCCATTATTATAAGAACCGTCATCATCGGCATCCAGATAGAGATAACCAATATTGTCCCCCGTAGTGACCAATCGGATTGGCAGGGTCGTTGCCGGCGTCGTATCAATCCCCTTAATAATCGGATCTTTTTCCGGACCCGCCGGAATATTTTCAAGGACCATTTTATAATCAATGATTCCTGAATAATCAATCGTTTCCGCTTCCAAAAAACTCACTGAGCTGATCGCCACCCTAGCCAGATCGATCGGGACTTTTTCAATCTGGATTTCAATGGCTTCCAGACGCAATCCCGACCCGGTTGTTCCCAACTCCTGGCCATCGCTGACCCAGTCCGACTCTCCAATATTTTCGATATGACCTTTGTATGAGACCGAATAATCAGGAGACACATTACCCTCATCGTCAACCAGTTCGATTCTGATGGCTTCAATCCGCAGTCCCCGGCCTTCAGTTCCAGCCTCTTCACCGTCTTGTACCGCGTCCATCCAACCTAAATTCTCAACATGTATCTGGTAGCGTATATGAAGTCCCTCTGGCGCATCAGTAAGCGCTATCTGCAGGGCTTCCAGCCGCAAGCCCTGACCTTCAGTTCCCAATACTTCCGGACTTTGAGTATACGAACCATCTGCAGGGAAGTTACCCAGATTTTGAATATGACCACTGTATTCAACGCTGACTTCTTTATCAATGACAAACAAATCCTCATCATTTTCATCAGCAGCATAAATAGCAGTTCCAATGAATGCCGACAAGGCCAGTAATAAGCCTAACAAACTCACTGTTATTTTTCGCACATTAAATCCTCCGCTCCGAGTCGTTTTGTATTCATCGTATAGCAATTTTATGCAATTGTCAACTGATCTTCAAAAACATTATCCTACTTTTTACTTCCCTGCTCTGGATGTTTATCAAAAATCATTAGTACACTTTTCCCCTTTAAATATCCCATACATGCTGATACACAAAGTTATGGTGGTATGCTTAAGCACAGATACACATGATCTGAACATACTGGGCTTCAATTATTTCTACACCTTTATAAATACACCATGTTTAGACTGGATAATCCCCAAAGAAAATGATAATATTAAAGAACTATGAATAATCAGTCAGACTGATCTACTAATCTCAGCCATCCCCGGATTATTTCCTATTCAAATTCCGGCTGTTATTACATTTTCGCCCCCAGTCCTGATTGAAACGAAAGGAAGAGAGATGCTTAAGAAACTTAATCTATGGTTTATTGTAATCGGTTTACTGCTCCTACCCACGACCGCCCAGGCGGCAGAAGAACTCCAATCCGGCCCCTTAAGCCCTGACTTTGTCGCCTACCAGGAGGCTATGGAAAACGACATGACCACTGCCTCTGCTGAATACAGCGGCGTGATCCCCTCGCCCATTGCCCCAACTCAAAGTACCACGACGGCAAGCCAAACTCTGCCGGAGTCCTATGATCTGCGCGATTATGGTTTTACCGCCCCGGTGCGGGATCAGAGCACCTGGGGTGCCTGCTGGACCTTTGCCACCATGGGATCGCTGGAATCCTATCTAAAACAGGAAATGGCAACAGAAGTCGATCTGTCCGAGAATAATCTGGTCTGGAATAATGGTTTTGACTACACTCAACCTGCTACAGGCGGTAACTTTTTAATGGCTGCGGCCTACCTGTCCCGTTACAACGGTCCAGTCAGCGAAAAAGACGATCCTTATATGTCAGCCTCACAGACAGGTCTGTCTCCCCTTTATCATGTCCAGTCCATGCAGGATATCTATGGTGATTCCGTTGCAGTCAAAGAAGCCATTATAAATGGCGGTGCCGTTGCCACTTTTATCTATTCGGAAACTGGCAACAGCGACTATTATAATGCTGAAACTAATGCTTATTATTATTACGGCAGCCAGGGTATTGGCCATGCTGTTCAGATTGTTGGCTGGGACGACAATTATGATAAAAACAACTTCGCCACCACTCCGGAAGGCAACGGTGCCTGGATCATCCAGAACTCATATGGCGAAGACTTTGGCGACGGTGGTTTTTTTTACATATCCTATTATGACAGCAACGCCGGTAATGAGGTGGGGGTTTTTCATAATGCTGAATCCACCGATAACTATGACCGTTCCTATCAGTACGATTATCTGGGCTGTATCTCAACCCGCGGCTATGGCGATCAAAGTGCCTGGGGCGCCAATATCTTTACAACTTCAGGTGAAGAAGAGCTGGACGCTGTCTCGACTTATGCGGTCGCTCCCAACACTACGGTTGAAATAAACATTTATACCGATCTGACTGATGCCGGCGACCCGACCAGTGGAAGGCTCCAAACCACCCAAACCGCGGCTTTTGATCTGGCCGGCTATTATACTGTCCGCCTTAATCAGCCGGTGGAGCTTGCCGCCTTTGAATCATTCTCGGTCGTGATCAAATATATAAACCCTTGGCTCACCACACCAATTCCTGTCGAAGAACCGCTTCTGTACTACAGCAGTCAGGCCTCAGCCAATCCCGGCCAAAGCTATGTCTCGGCCAACGGCATCGCTGGCTGGGAGGATATCTCAGCTGCTGAAACCAACGTCTGTATCAAGGCCTTTACCAGCCAACGCGAGCCCAGCTCTGAAAGCGAAGAAACGGCCCCCATCTATTACCGCACCCATATCCAGAATTTGGGTTGGGAAGATATCAAAGAAAATGGCCAAACCAGCGGGTCTACCGGTGACGGCCTGCGCCTGGAAGGAATTCAGATTCAGCTTGATCCCCAGAGTTACAATCTGGGCATATCCTATCGAACCCACGTTGAAAACCTGGGCTGGCAGGACTGGTGTAGCGATGGCGCAATGAGCGGCACTTCTGGCCAGGGCTTACGCCTGGAAGCCGTTGAGCTTGCCTTAACCGGTTCCGATGCCGATTTGTTTGATCTGACCTACCGGGTCCACTGCCAGAACATCGGCTGGATGGACTGGGTGGAAAGCGGCGAAACCGCTGGCACTACTGGGGAAGGTCTGCGGCTGGAAGCCATCGAAATCACCCTGACCAGAAAAACCACTTCTCAAACTACAGTTACTGGTCTGGCGGCTCAAGCCGGCGATCAGGCTATTGACCTTTTCTGGCTGCCCGTTGATGGTGCCAGCCGATACCAGATAGCTATATCATCTGATGGTCAAAACTATGAAATGCGTAACGATTCCTGGCCGGATACGACTGGACATGTCATCGACCTGAGCCCGGGAACCCGCTACTGGTTTAAAGTCCGGGCGGTAACAGAATCCGGTACCGGCGACTGGTCTGATCCCGCCACGGCGGTTGCCAACATCGATGATCAGGGGTCAGCCTTTATGGGTGATATGCTTCTCATTACCAATGAATCAACCGATATTACCACGCCAGAGTCCACCGGCACCCTGCCGGCCGTGTCCGCATCAGCCCAGACCGAAACTGCGTCTGAAGATACTGAGCCACGGGGGATTGATCGCCTGGTCCGGTTTGACACCGGGTATGATCTGTCCAGCCTCGATCTTTCGACCCTGGAAACCAGTGAAACCTATGTTCTCGGCGATACCCATTCTTTCTATGTGACCAGTGAAACCGAAGACGATCCGGCGCCCATCACTGGCCGCTGTGCTTATGACGGCCAGTCTGTTCAGGTCTGGGTGGATAATGCCGAAGATGCAGTGGTTAAACTGACTGACGACCAGGCGACCGAAATCGGTGCAGAATTCGACTCGATTATTTATCCCCTGGTCACCGAAAATTTCTATGCCGTCTCTGACCTGGACGGCAATGGTAAAGTCGCCATCCTCTGTTTTGATATTGACAACGATGCCTCACTAGCCGAACTACCTGATGTTTATACTGCCGGCTATTTTGATCCCATCGATCTTTTGCCTGAAGGTTATTCTGATCAACCTTCCAATCAGATGGAAATCTTTTATATTGACACCTATCCGGCCATGATGGAAAGCTATGATAATCTTGACGTTGATCATCCCGATATTTCCCGAGCTTACCCAGTTTTAGCCCATGAACTTCAACATATGGCCAGCTATAATTGTGATGTTTTAGTAGAAGGAAATCCTGACTGGAACGATATCTGGATGGACGAGGCTCTTTCGATGGCCGCTGAGGACCTCTATTTCGAAACCAAAGGCACAGATAATCAAACCAGAACTGACATAATTCGCTGGTATAATAACGACAATGCAGCAGAAATTGCCGCCGGCAAGTCGCTGCTTGACTGGGACAACACCATGGCCAATTATGACCTGTCCTATCTCTTTTCCCAGTATCTGAGAACCCGGATCGATCAGGCCCAGGGAGACGGTCAGGGGATTTTGTCCTATCATGACATCCTGACCGATTCCTGCAATGACTACCAGGCCGTTGAACATGTTATTCAAAAGCAGATCGATGAGAACCTGACTTTTGGCCAGTTTATGACCCAGTTCCGGGCCGCCATCCTGTTAAAAGCCGACTCCGGCCCCTATGGCTTTAATGGTGAAGATGGCTTTGACGAACTTGAGACTCAGCTTTATCCCGACACCCAGGCCCAGCTTAAGGGCGGTGGCGCGATTGCGACCCAACTCAGCGCAACCTTTACACCATACCCCAACGCGGCGGGCAAAGATATCCGCTTTACGGGGATATTCGAGCAGTAAAAAATTAGGCCTGTATTAGGATTCATCATCCAATACAGGCTATTATTATCAATTATCCTTGACAAGCTAAAAATAAAGGTATAAGATAGTGATGTAAACTTTTACAAGAGAATATAGCAGGGCAAGAGTAGAAGAGATGCCCGTATGATACAAAGGGTGGCTACACCGGAATTTTTCCATGTCAACCCTTTGTATGATGCGGGTTTTTTATTTGCTTTGAAGCTTAATACTTCTGAGGATCTTTCGAGAGGATAACCATGAGCGGTAAAAATCAGCAACCAGACAACATTCATAATCTTTTTAACCATCCAGTTATTCCTTCGGTTAATCACCGAAAAGAATTACTGATCGCCATGCAACAGGCGGAAGTTGAATGGATTATGCTCAAACTTGGAGATATCAATAGCCTGCCCCAACTTGTCAGAGCCATTCACCAAGCCGGGAAAAAAGTTATGGTTCACCAGGATTCCATCAAGGGCATTGCCAAAGATAAAATGGGCATTAAGTTTATGGCCAACTGTTTCGTCGATTGTATTATCACCAATCGGGCCGCCTGCATTAAAGCAATTAGCGAAGCTGGAATGATATCGGCTTTGGGCCTGTTTGTGATTGACTCGGAAGCCTGTCGAACTGGAATGGCTTACATCAAAGAGTATCAGCCAGATCTGATCACCTTAATGCCCGGGTCGATCCCGGATCAGATTATTGAAAAAATTAAAAATGAAGTAGCCAATCCATTCATCCTCGGGGGACTGATCACTGAACTCAATCAGGTTCATCACGCCATCAAAATTGGCGCTGCGGCTGTAGCCAGCAGCCAGCGAGAACTTTGGAATGGATAAAACAATTAATTCAGCAAGCCAAAAATTTAAAATAAATGGAGGAAAAACTGATGAAAAACATTATGCTTTTCGGTGATTCAAACACATGGGGATGGGATCCGTCGAATGATCTGGTGGAAGTGATCAGACGCTGGCCGGACGATGTCCGCTGGGCTGGCATTCTGCAAAAAGAACTGGGCGATGACTACAAGATTATTCCTGAAGGCTTAAATGGCCGGACAACAGTCTGGGATGATCCCATCGAGGAATACCGCTGTGGCAAACAGCATATCATTCCTCTGCTTGATACCCATGCCCCCCTTGATCTGGTCGTTATTATGATTGGCACCAATGATCTGAAAGATCGCTACACCGTTACAGCACAGGATATTGCCAATGGCGCCAGTCTGATTCTGGATAAAACGCTGGCTCAGGTTGGCGCCTTTGGTCCGGCTGGGCCAAAAGTACTGTTTATCGCGCCGCCACCGCTGGGCCCCATTGAAAATGGGATTTTTAAGTTTATGTTCGCCGGCAACCGGGAAAAATCCCAGCAGATGGCTGAGTTTTATGAAGCTGTCGCCAACAGCCGTGGCGTGCCTTTCTTTGATGCGGCTACTGTCGCTAAAGTCAGCGAGATCGATGGCCTTCACCTGGGTGCTGATGGTCACGCCGCCCTGGGAAAAGCAATCGCCCAGGAGGTCAAAAAATACTCAAATAAAAACGAAGGCCCGAAAATATTTTAAAGGAGGCTGTTATGAAAAAAGGATTGGCTTTAATAAATGGTAAAGGCATCACAATGGAAAAAGAGCATCCTTTATGTGAAGGCATTTTAATTTGTGATGGGGTGATCAAACAAGTCGGAACAACTTCAGAAATCAGAAAAGCAGCAGTCAATGAAAATGCCTCAGTTATCGATCTGCACGGGCAAACTTTTGTCCCTGGCCTGCACGATTGCCATGTGCATATGATGAGCACCGGTTTGTCGGCCATTGGCATCAACCTCTTTGACTGCTATAGTGTCGCTGCCGTGCTCGAAAAACTGAGCGCTGAAAAATCAAATGATCCAAATGAGTGGATTTTTGGCTACGGTCTGGATGAGTCCAGACTAAGTGAAAAAAGGCCCCCGACTGCTGACGAACTGGATTCAGTTTTTAAAAAACGCCCCGTTTACCTTCTTGACCGGGGCTTGCACTATACTCAGGTCAATACTGCGGCCATGCAGATCATGCAAATTTCCGGGGATAAAGAAGGTCTTAGTCCTAATAAAGCAAATCAGCTAAATGGACGCCTTCACGGCCAGGCCAACAGTCATGCTAGAAAGTATTTTTTTGATAAGTTAAGCACCAAGCAGCGGGAAGATGCCATCCGACATACCGCCAGGATGGCGTCCCAACTGGGTATTACAACCATTCATGCCATGGAAGGCGGCGATCTGGCCTCGGATGAGGATATTCCGGTCTTTCTTAACATAATCGATGATTTGCCCCTTCATGTGGTCCTGCACTGGTGCACTAGCCAGGTCGAAAAGGCCGTTAATAAAGGACTTAAGATTGTCGGAACAGATATTTTGCTGGATGGTTCAATCGGCTCAAGAACGGCTGCTTTTGATGAACCCTATGCCGATGATGAGAACTCAGCTGGCCTGCTTTATTTTTCGGATGAATGGGTAACCGATTATATTTTAAAGGCCCATCAGTCTGGCCTGCAAACTGGTTTTCATGCCATTGGTCAGCGCGGCATCCGTCAGCTTTTAAACTGCCTGGAAGCAGCACTAAAGCGCTACCCGATCACAAATCACCGCTTTCGCATAGAACATTTTGGCTTTCCAGACGCTGCCGATATCCAACGGGCTAAAGAGCTGGGCGCCGTAATTTCTACTCAACCGGCCTTTACCTATTTGCGCGGCGGTCCGGGCAGTGTCTATGAAGATCGGGTGGGACCCGCAAGAAATCGACGGGCCTATCCCCTTAGGTCATTATTAGCAGCCGGATTGATCGTCAGTGGCGGTTCCGATTCCAATGTAACGCCCATCAACCCCATGCTAGGCATTCATGCTGCTGTTAATCCGCCATATCCGGAAAATGCTATCTCTCCTGACCAGGCCCTGCGGCTCTTTACCATTGACGGTGCTTATACTGCCAAAGAAGAAAAAATTCGGGGTAGTTTTTTGCCTGGAAAAGCTGGAGATATCACGGTTCTCAGTGACTGTCCACTGACCGTTGCTACCGATAAAATTAAAGATATAGAAGTTGAGATGGCTATTTCAAACGGGAATATTACATATCAGAAAGGTGAGTAATAAGATGAAGTACATTTTAGGTATTGATGAAGGCACCACCGGCGTTAAAGTGATGATCTTTGATCATGCAGTAAACATCATCGGCCAGGCTTACTCGGAATTTACCCAACATTTTCCTCAACCGGGATGGGTTGAACATGATGCTGAGGAAATCTGGGAAATTACGATGAAAATGGTCGCTGAGGCTCTGAAAAACGGCAATGTCAAACCGGATCAAATCGAAGCCATCGGCATCACCAACCAACGTGAAACGACCCTTTTCTGGGACAAAAACACTGGTTTGCCGGTTTGTCCAGCGATTGTCTGGCAGGATCGCCGCACCCTTCCCATCTGTGAAACTCTGGAAGCCAAAGATGGCACCGGTATTGTCGATCGAACCGGTATGGTTATTGTTCCCAATGATGCGGCAACAAAAATCCGCTGGCTGCTGGACAATAACGAAGCGGTAAAAAAAGGTGTCGACAACGGTGATCTGCTTTACGGTACCATTGATACCTGGCTGGTCTGGAAACTGACCGGCGGGCTAGCCCATGTCACCGATTATTCCAACGCCTCAGTAACCCTCCTGTTAAACGCCAGAAGCCTTGATTATGATGAATGGATTCTCAATGAACTGCAGATTCCCCGGGAAATCCTGCCGGAACTGCGTTCTTCCAGCGAAGTTTACGGCCTGACCGACTCCGAAGTCTTTTTTGGTGCCAAAGTTCCCGTTGCCGGAATACTTGGTGATCAGCAGTCAGCCACCTTCGGTCAGGGCTGTCTGAAAAAAGGAATGGCCAAGAATACTTACGGAACCGGTTCCTTTATGCTGATGAATACCGGTGATCAGTATATTCCGCCGTCAGACGGGGTTTTCTCACCGGTTCTCTGGCAAGCGAAAGGCCGCACCGATTACGGTCTGGAAGGCATGGCTGATGTTTCCGGAGCCGTTTTGCAATGGCTCCGTGACGGTCTTGGCATTATTTCCGACGCCAGCCAGGCCGAAGAACTGGCCATGCAGGTAGAAGACAATTTGGGCGTCTATTTTGTCCCAGCCTTCGTTGGCCTGGGAGCACCCTATTACGATTCTTATGCCCGGGGCACCATTGTCGGCATTTCCCGGGGCACAACCAAGCATCATATCGCCCGTGCCGCTCTGGAATCCATGGCATATCAGGTAAAAGACGCTTTTAAAGTAATGGAAAAGAAATCCGGTCTTAAGCTGTCAAAACTGCGCGCCGATGGCGGCGGGGCCAAAAGTGATTTTCTCCTCCAGTTTCAGGCCGATATTCTTGGTGTTCCGGTAGAACGGCCAGTGATTACCGAAACCACAACCCTGGGCGCCGTATATGCCGCCGGACTAGCCGTTGGCTATTGGGACAGTTTTGAAGAAATCAGTAAATTCTGGAAAATCGAAAAAAGTTTTGTACCACAGATTAGTGAAGAGAAACGCCAGGAACTTTGCAGCTTCTGGGATAAAGCCGTTGGCCGTTCAGCAGGCTGGCTGAAATAATCTGACTACTGAGCCCATCATTTCTAAGGAAAGCGCTGTCACGGAGGCCCCAGCCATCAGAAGCTGCTGCCAAGACTGTTGCCGCTGTTAATCTTAGTGTTCTTACTAACTTTCATCTTAAAAGTAGTTTACTCTTTATATTGATGGGTAAAATGCTTATATCAGCATAGAGAGACGAGACATGCTCATAAAACGCTGTTGCATAAATTTATTACAACAATCATTTTTTCTGGTCTCAGTCTTAAAGAAAAATAAAAATCATTTTAAGTCTAAGGTCAGTCCGACTTTTTACGATATAGAATTAAAGAGAGTCTTCTCAAAAGGAGGTGTTAATATGTCTGACTCCATTAAAATTAATCAGAATCAGATCCAAACAAATGCGCAGATGCGCCAGAGTGAAAAAGCCCAACAAAATCAGGGCAATCAGGAAACTGCCACTGAGGTTGCCGCTTCTGTCACCGGTGATGCGGTAGTAGTGTCTGCGAGTGAAAAAGTTGATGCCGGTATCTATACCATCGATCAGAAAGAAATTGATGCCATCAAGCAGGATTTCGCCAAAAATGTCGGTGCTTTTAAGGCCATGGTCTCTTCTATGCTTGAAAAACAGGGACTTAAATTTACCAATCTCGAAGATCTAATCAAAGCTTTAAAAAATGAGGACGGTCAATCAACCATTGAAGTTGATGAAAAAACGCAGCAGGAAGCTCAGGAAGCGATTTCTGAAGACGGCTACTGGGGCGTTAAACAAACGTCAGAACGTATACTCAGTTTTGCCAAAGCCTTATCCGGCGGTGATCCCGCTAAAATCGAACTCCTTAAGGGTGCCTTTGAAGATGGTTTTGGTGAGGCCAAAAAAATTCTCGGCGATGATCTTCCCGATATTACCCAGCAGACTTATGATGCAGTTATGGAAGGTTTTGATAAGTGGGCCAATGGGGATAGCGAATCCTAGTCCCTTTTGTAAAAAAGCTGCTAAACAGCATATGATGTGTCTGTTTTGCAGCTTTCTTTTTGCCTTTAGCGATCTTTGGTTTAGTGACAAACGTGCTGCCCTTTTCTATTTAATATGGATCTTTTAACCCTCCCGACGGCTAAAATAAACTTAAATCAGATTCACCACATTTATCCGGACATTATTATAAATTGGATTATTTTCACTGCTTTCAAAATATCTTATTAACCTAGTGTTATCTAAAAAACCTGTATTGGGTAATAATCACCCGATACAGGTTTTTTTAGTATCTTACACATTATAATTTTTTATCGCTGTCCACGGTGCATTTCCAATAATTGCGGTTCGTTGTCGCAGACCCCATCACCATCTTCATCAACAAAATTTTCATCATACCGGCTATCATGCTGATATTGAGCCTCGCCGTCATTCCCAACGCCAAGACCGCTTCCATCACAGACACCAGAGCCATCCCGAGGGGCTGCCATTACTGTTCCCGCTGTTCCCACCAACATCAATACCGATAAAACTGCCATTAATTTCTTAATCATTTTGTTTCCTCCTTGTGCGCTTATTTTTACTGCGCTTTGTTTTATTGAGCTTAGTATACAGCTGGCACAAGGCAAATCAGTGTCATTTCAATGGCATTTCTGTGTCATTATATTTTTTTCACTAACTATTGAATCGCGTTTTTCACCGTCTGAAAATCATATCCCGGCACCTGGGTTGAGACTTCTTTTAACAGTGTTGAGGCCGGAACGCTATCCGGAATCGAAAATAACGCATAAAATTCTGTCGCTTCCATACCCAAACTGTCCATCGCTTGCTGAATGGTCATGGAGCCTTTAATCTCGCTGATATCCACCGCCGTCGTATTATTGCTTTCAGCGGTCTCACCGCTGCCACCACTGATTTTTGATTTGATGGTCTGGAAATCATAGCCCGGCGATAGATTCTGCACTTCACTTAGCAGAGTTTGTGCCGGAATCGTATCTGGTATTTCGAATAGCCTATAAAATTCCGGTGCTTTCATCCCTATACTGTCCATTGCTTCCTGAATAGTCATTGAACCTTTTATCCCGCTAACATCTGCCGCTTCTGTGTTTTCACCAGATGAGCTGTCCGTTGTTGACGTTCCATTTATAGCCGCTTCAGCATTTTCCTTAGCTGTATCAAAACTGTATTCAGGCACAATTGCCGAAATATTTTTAAATTGGGTATCCTGAGGTACTGAAGTCGGAATAGCTAACTGTTCGTATACTTCTTCAACGGTCAGGCCGGTCAGATCAGCTGCTTCTTCAATTGTGTTATAACCTTTTACTTCGTAGATGGCGATGGTCTCACCTTCGGCCACCGCTTTGGGCAGAATGTCAAAGTTTCCAGTCAACTGAGCGATACCGATCGTGCCAAAAAAGATGCCAACTACTAATACCAGCATCACAACTGGCAAGACTGGTTTTTTCGCCACTTTCACTTCCAGTGCCCCATTAACCGGACATTCCAGGACACACTCATTACAATTGATGCATTCAGCAGTGGTCACCTGATTGGCTTGTTCGATCTTGATATTTACCGGACAGACCTTATCACATTTTTTACAGTGAACACAAAGCTCATCATTTCGCTCAACCTTAGTTGGACTGATTTTTCCTATAATAGCATATACAGCGCCCGCCGGGCACAAATATTTACAGAAAAAGCGGTCATATAAAAGGGACCCGATCAGAATTGCAAAAAGGATGATAAAACCAATGATTGCCAGCGGATCTTCTTCGATACTCTCACCAATTACCGTAATATGGGAAAATGCCGCATAAGGATCATAAGGCGACATCCACAGCGTTCCGTAATACCAGGCCAAGCCCGCGGTCAGAACCAAAACTACATACTTCAGATATCGCAGCGGTCTGTCCACTTTCTCCGGGATCACAAAACGTTTCTTGAATATTTTCTGTCCCAGTCTGGCGAAAAATTCCTGAAGCGCCCCAAAAGGACAAAGCAAGCCGCAGAAACTTCGACGAAAGAGTAATGCCAGAACAACAGTCAGGATTAAAAGAACCAGTGTCCCAGAATAGATTTTTTTAATAAAGGTGCCTGTCAGCAAGAGGGTATAGAGACTTTCCAGTGCGCCATAAGGACACAAGGCGTGAACCGATGGCGCCTTTCCGCCCCCCAGTACCTGATGCATATAGGACTCATATATCACCCAGATTAAAAGTCCTGCCAGCACCAAAAGCCTTCCCCATTTTGAAACTTTTTTCCAATCCATTTTTCATCTCCCTTATTTTATTTAAACAAATTTTAAGCATTGTTTATGTCATTTCTGTGTCATAAAGCTTGTCCGTCATTTAGCCAATGAGTCGGGGTACTGAAAAGATTCCTAAACTCAATATCAATCGATGAAAATTTACGTTCACAAATATTGCATCAAATAACAACAACAATTTTTTGAAATTACTTAAACCCTATCATCGAAAAATCTTTATTCACCCTTTTTCAGCGCCTCTCTGATCCGCCGATACTGAATCACCGGTCCATCTCCCGGCAACAGATTTTCCTTGGAAAGATAAGACGAAGCTTTGGGTTTTTGCGTGGTAACAACCCGTTTATCCTGACGTTCAATAATCCTGTTTCCGAACTTTCCGAACCAGGCAATCATCGCATTAAGGGGCCTAAACCCAGATACCTGACAATAAAAACGGATATAAAGAATCGTATTTTCATCATCCACCGGCGCAAAATAAATAATCACTTTCATCGTATTACTGATATGATTCATCCAAACATTAGGAAACAAAAATTTAAGATAAGTCGGATTGATCACACATTCATCAGCCATTTTTGGTGTCTGACCCCTATCCACTTCATTATTGGCACTGGTTACCAGGCCCCCGGAACAAACTCGACCTTAGGCCCATTAACCAGCGTTTTATCGCCTCGTCCAATCGTATTGTGATGTACAAAGGGCAGGTGAACCACATCCAGTTGATTTTCAATACTGCGGGAATAATGGCTGTTCCAGTGATCCTCGATCTCGCTGAAGGAGTAGGACTCATCAACGTCGCCATCAAAAAAGGGCAAGTGATCAGTTATTCGAGTCGGATCTCCGTACCACAGATAGATAATGCCGTTTTTTTCCCGAACCACGTACTCTTTCACATTAAAACGACTTAAATCATCGGCGAAAGCTTTCCCATTTGCCGGAACGAACGTACAACGGCCATCAGGATCAAACTCAAGGCCGTGGAAGGGGCATTGAATACAGTCTCCTTTGACTTTGCCCTTGCTGAGCGCAGCCCCCCGGTGACTGCACTGGTCAATTATGCAGCCTAATTTTCCCCCACTGCTACGAAACAATACTAACTCTAGGTTAAGCCGTTTAACCGCCAGAAGCTGATTGCTTTTTACTGCTCTGGAAGGCAGAATTGCATACCACTGATTTGGGATCATTCAACACGCTCCTTTCCTGATCAGACTAATTTAAAATAATGAATCTCACCTAACAATTATCCTTTTGCTCTCTTATTCCGGTTAATACCTTTAACTACTACAGAATAATATCCAGCTAACTACAAAAATCTTTAAGATAGTTGATAAAATATTCGAAATTTGTCTTTTATGTGCACTTACTCCTTTAACAGCAATGATCTCCCAAACAGCTTCTGCACCTCTTCTGCCGGCATTGGTCTGCCAAACAAATACCCCTGAATCTGATCACCGCCATATTCACTTATTACCTCAAATTGATCCTGAGTTTCAACGCCCTCGGCAATAACCAGTAACTTCATGCTATGGGCAATTTCAATGGTTGCTTTTATCACCACCGCTTCAAAGCTATCTTTGCTAATACTTTGAACAAAATGTTTGTCTATCTTTAAATGATCGATGGGCAGTTTATGCAGATAATTCAGTGAAGAATAGCCGGTGCCAAAATCATCCAAAGAAAACTTAACCCCTCGTTCTTTGATCGCGTTGATAATTCTTAGTGTATTTTCAAGATTATCCATTGCCACACTTTCGGTAATTTCAATATCCAAAAGCCGTGGATTCATCCCTGTCTGGTCAATGATAGCAAATACTTCTTTGATGATACTCTTCCGGTTGAGCTGCTTACCCGAAAAATTAACTGACATCCTGATATCTTGTAATCCCTGTTTTTCCCATAATGCGCTTTGCTGGCAGGCTTTTTGCAAAATCATTTCTCCCATGGGAATAATCAGACCAGATTCTTCGGCAGTTGAAATAAATTCAAAGGGTGAAAGAAGACCGCGTTTAGGATGCTGCCATCTGACAAGTGCTTCCACCCCGCAGACCAGACCAGTTTTTATATCAACTTGAGGTTGATAATGGAGAATAAACTCATCCTTTTGTATTCCCTGACGGATCTCATACTGCAATTCAATTTTTTTAACCATCATCTCATTAGTAGAGGCCTCAAAAAATTTGAATTGATCTTTACCCGCTTCCTTGGCCAGATACATGGCGCTGTCGGCATTCATCAGTAGTTTATCAATATCTCTTCCATCCTGGGGAAACATGGTAATACCAATCGAGCAGGAAATAATATATTCATAATCATCAATGCTGCAGGGACGGCTGATAATGTCCATGATTTCGTTAGCCAACCTGCTAGCCTGTATCATATCACATTTTTTGCGAATCACAACCAGTTCATCCCCGCCAATTCTGGCAATCATATCATGTTCAACTGCCGACTTCAACTGTTTCGCCAAGCCCTTAATAATACTATCACCGACAATGTGTCCCTTGGTATCATTAATCGTTTTAAAATTATCCAAGTCAATATACAGTAATGCCCCACTTTCATTTTCGGTGGTCAGTTGACTGGAATATTCGAACAATTTAGTCCGGTTGGGAAGACCCGTTAAAACATCGTAAAAGGCCAGACGGTTAATAGCTTCTTCCGCCTTTATCCGCTCGGTAATATCGGTATAGAAACCTGAAACCCGTATCAGGCGGTTTTCATCGTCAAGTATACCCTTGCCACGGCCAAAAATCCAGTGTGTCTCCCCACTACATCCCACCATGCGAAATTCAATTTGTCCATACTCCGAAGTCTTCAGTCGTTCTAAAAAATTTTCAAAACGTCCCTGATCGTCTTTAACAATCATTTCTTTCCAGGTTTCCAGACTGATTGATTCCTCTTCTATCAAACCGATGATCTGAAATCCACGGCGGGACAGATAGTATGTATCATTAACAACATCCCAATCCCAAACCACATCATTGGAGCCGTCAACTGCATAACGAAAGCGTTCCTCAGAAACACGCAGGGCTTCTTCCTTTTTTTCCAGCGCCTGATAATTTTCCTGTAATTCGCTGCCGGTCTTTACAATTATTTCAAACATCTGATTGATACGAGCCGCCAGATTTCTAATTTCATCACTGCCATCAACAACAATTCTAGTTTCGAGATTCCCTTGCGAAAAGTCTATAACCCCACCAACGATACGGTCAAGCGCGATGGACAGCTTACGGGAAAACAAATGAATCAAAAGCAGGATCAAAAAAATGGTCACTAAAGTCTGGACGAAACGCAGTGCTGCTGCCCTCGTAATTGACCGATTTAAAAAATACTGGGTAAATTCCAGCTGGACCTGGCCAATTTTCTGATCGCCTTTTGTAATTACCTGAACAAAGTGCGGCAAAAGATACCGGTCTTGATATGCCTTCGAATCTTTATGCAGCTCATAGACAGTATTTCCTTTTTCATCGGTCATGATCACTGAAGCAACTTCCTCATTACTGGCTATCGTCTTACCTAATGTTTCAAGACTGCTCTCATTGTAGGTCCAGAATGCGTTTTGGGCAGCATTAGCTGTAATACTTAAAGTCTTTTCCGCCACATTATACAACTCATCCGTCAAAGCAGTCTTTTGATTAACCGCATCAATGATGGCAAAAACCATCAGTACCGCGAAAACCGTAATGACAATGGGGATCATCAGAGCAAGGCTTAATTTATAATCACTTAGTTTTCTCATCATTCACCTCATTTATTAATACCGTTTTCTGCCAGAATTCGATCAATCTCGCCATTTTCTTTCAATTTTGCCAATGATGCATCGAATTTTTCACAAAGTACCACTGAATTTGGATAACTTTTTGATGCCAGGAGATGGTAATCCTCGCTTGAAGCTGCATTGGGAAGCTTAGCAAAAGCCTCGACATCATCGGGAAACAGCTGGCTTATCAGCGTATCCGCAACCCGCTCATCCTCCATCATAAAATCGATCCGACCAGCATCAAGCATTTTTAACAAAGCTTCCGTATCATTGGCCCACTCCACAGTCAGACCCAGGGCCTCGACATCTTCTTTGCTTCCGTACCAATAGCCATTGGCGCCACCAAAAGTATAGCCGGCAAAATCACTGATGCTATTAAAATCTGCTCCTTCCTGCGCCAATTTCTCATTTGAACTCAAGTAGTAAAAGCATTGGCGATAGGTCACAATTCCATCGATGGTATAATAGCTTTCATTCCTGTTTTTACTTTCATCGTAGGGAAAGGTTGCAAATGCCTGGCCATTTTGCACCATTTCCAGGCCTCTTTCCCAGGGATAAAATTCAATTCTATAATCAATTCCGGCGTCTGTCAGAACGGCTTCCACAATCTGAGTGAAAAAGCCATAACCCTCAAGCGCCTCGGAAGTGTAGGGCTGGTATTCGCCGGTAACAAGCAGCAGCTGTTGCGATTGGCTTGGATCCGCTGTTGTTTCGTTCGCACCTGTTTCTGAAGTTTCTGTTGGTATCTGCTGTTTTTCACACCCGATGGCCAGCAGGGTCAAACTAATCAATAAAAAAATGAAGCCAACCTTTAAATACTTTTGATGGACCATCCCAATTCCTCCCTTTGCGATAACGTCTGTTTTTTTTATACCCCATTTAATTGAGAATAATTATTTTCGCTAAAACAGAACTATTACAATTTGTATATAAACGTTTACAGTTTATCTATGGACTTCCCGCCAATCTATGCTATACTATAATTGAATCAAGGATCAAGTAAATTATTTCCCGAGATTCCGATCATAGAAAAGCAAACCTGATCTTTAGCCAGTAAGATTCGATCAATAAATTTATAAAAAACGATCTTACTAATCATCTCTGAAACTAAAAACTAATTAAACAATTCATTTAAAACAAAACGAAGAAAGATCGCAAAGTTGCAAATGAAAACAGATGATTAAAAGCAGAAGAAATGATCTGGATCAAACACCAGATCGGTCCGAAAAAAGCAGAAAAAGAGTAAATGACTTTAGAAGAACTGAAAAAGGATTTTAAAATTGAATGTCGGAGAAAAGAAGCAATCGACAGGAAGTCGAAGAAAAGCATTCAAACAATAAAAAAACTAATCAGATCCGATAAAGAAAAAACTAATAATGCTGCACAATAAAGTAAGATAATCTCCAACAAGAGAAGGTTTAACGACAACGAAATAATTGAATGGTTTTTGATACCAAAAGAAGGAGGACGACCATGACAGTAGTGATTCAAAACTAGAACCGGTTCTGCAGAATATGTGGAATCGGTTTTAGTTTTTTGTTTTTTAATGCCGGCACTTAAAAACGTAGGCCGGCGGCAGATTGAGGATAACTCTATCCAGATCAATTTTCGTGAAGAATGAGGCAATATAGGCTTTTTTTAATAGCGTGTACTGAAAGGTGATAAACAGCCCCTGATTTTTTAAAATCTGTCTCGTTTTTTCGAGTATCTGATCCGAAATGTTTTTGGGAAGGCTAGTAAAGGGCAGGCCCGAAACCACATAATCGGCCTGAGCTACATTGTGCTGCTGCAGATATGTTTCAACATTTTCCGCTGAACCATTGACTAGAATCAGATTCGCTATCCCCTGATATTTTTTCTGCAAATCATTATAAAAAACCGTATTCTTTTCGATCACCAGCAGAATGGTCTCGGGTTTCTTTTTTTTAATCAGCTTCTCGGTGAAAACACCCGTGCCCGGTCCATATTCAACGATACAGACCGCCCGGTCAAAATCAATGTCTTTGATCATCTGCCTGGCCAGTCTTTTCGAACTTGGGGCGATGGCGCCAACTGTTCGGGGTCTTCTAATACCTTGTATTAAAAATTTAAAATACTGCAATTAAAGTCTCCTCTATCAATTTCCATTAAAAAATATTCACCCAACAAATTATCAGCAACTATTACTGGTTTTCTGAAAATGCTCTGTAAAAGGCTAAGCAGGCCAGCCAAATTGACCGTTTTTTTCAAACCATCGAGTTATTCCTTCTGCTATCCTTTGGTACCAGGGTGCTATTCCGGTTTTAGGGTTATCACTGGACTGCTGCAAGGCCAGATTGTCAGGCTCTGGGACAGGCATTGTTCCAGAAGTCACATTAGGCGTGTCGATTGCTGACATCATCCGTTCTGCCCCGGCTTCCTGCAGGTAGCTGATAAAGGCTTCATCACAGGCACCATACTCGTTGATGATGGCAGCATTGCTTAAGGCTGGATAATCGCTGCTGGTAGCCAGATAGTTATTGCAGGCGATTGTATAAAGCTGGTCATCTATCAGCTCATTTGATGCAACCTTTACCGAATAGACGCGCTGGCCGGCCGGCTGGGACAGATCATACTCAGCCGTTAGTCCGCCCCACTGCAAATAGGAGCCACTGTTACCGGGCCATGTATTGCCGCCCTGGTCCTTAGCCTGCTGATTTGCAACACCAATTTCAATGCTGGTCTCCAGCATTTCTTTAAGCTCTGATCCGCTGACGCTTTCAGTTACCAGATAATTGCCAAAGGGCAGCACATCAATCACCTGACCTTTGGTGATATCCCCGACTTCAATCTGAGCCCGGATACCCCCGGCGTTTTCAACCGCAATATCCGCCCCGGTTGCAAATAGATAACTGTCGGTCAAGACCCGACCCAGGTTAATTTCAATCAGGCGCACATCCTGCCAGATATTATCTGTTTGCCCCCCTAGCTTAACCGGTGTTGCGCCCACGATCTCGTTCTTGATGGGTTCCTGACGGGCTTCAATCTCGGCAACAAGGGCTGCTACATCCGGGTCAGCAGGAATCTGATCATCACTGGCATCGGCAACTGTAATCAGATTTTCGGTCTTATCAATTATCTGATAGTCAGATTCTGTGGCTTCAGTTGGTGAATCCGTCTTTTGCAGAGTCAGCGAAACTTGACCCACGGCGCTGAAATAACAACCTGTCTGCACAATCAGCGTATCTCCAACGATCCGGTTTTCAACATCGTGGGTGTGACCATCGACGATGACATCAATCCCCGGTGCCCCTAAGGCAATCTGATCACTTTTCATCAGCGTTCCATTATCCGAATCGCCAATATGGGTTAAGGCGACAATCACATCACAGCCCTGGTCTGTTAGGGTCGCCACCATTTCCTGAGCCGTCTCAATGGCCTCATCCTCACTGCCAAAACTGAGGCCAGCAACATTTGCCGGTGCCGTGTCGCTGTAAATATCCGGGCTGATTAAACCAAAGACCCCAATTTTTATCTCCTGACCATCTACATCAAGGGTCTTGATCAGATAGGGCTCGGAAAAGAAGAGCTCTCCGGATGCACTATCAACCACGTTGCTGCCGAGAATCTCCGTGTCAGCCATATCTCCCAATTCCAGCAACCGCTGGCTGCCGTAATTAAAATCATGATTACCCGGTGCCATGGCATCATAACCAACGGCCGCCATCAATTCAGCAATCGAAGCCCCTTCTTCAATCGTCGCAAAAGACTGACCGTGAAAAATATCTCCGGCATCAAGAGTCAGATCAGGCTTTTCCTGATTGATGATGGTTTTTAACTTGGCAAAACCGATGGTCTGGTTTCTCTCACTATAATCATAGCGGGAATGAATATCATTGGTATGAATCAGACTGATGGTAATGGTCTGATCCTCATTAACGCTTGCCGCCAAAGCTGATCCAGTGTATAAAGGTAATAACAAAATCAGCAGCCACAAAGCTTTAATCCATTTTTTCATGACATTTCCTCTTTATTCGTTTTATTTATATTATATAATTTATTGTGCTTATTTTAAAGAAAAAGCAACCATTATTATGATTTTTTATACAACGATTCTCTAATCATTTGAGTTCTTCACATTTTTCCATCATTTTTTCGAAATAGAAATGTAAAAGCTCACAGCATCGAAAAATTCAAACTGAATCTACTTCCTATCGAATTTTTTTATTCTTCTGGAAGCAATCTACTTTATTTTAAGGTTTCTGCTTTATAAGAGTCGTTATAGAATAAAAAATGACACCGCGATAATCAGATAAACCGCCAGCAGCTGAACGCCTTCAAGCCAGTTGGACTGACCGTCACTGGCCACTCGATTAGCGATAATAACTGATAAAACCAGGGCCACCAGTTCAAATTCATTAAAGATGATACTCATGGGTGTAAACATCAGGCTTAAAAAATCAGCACCGGGGTGACAAACAATATCATTTGCAGACTCGACCCGATAGCGATCTCGATGGAAACATCCATTTTATTTTTATGAGCCATAACAATCGCTGTACTATGCTCAGCGGCATTGCCGATTATCGGTACTAGAATAATCCCTACAAAAAACTCACTTAAGCCCAAAGCCTGGGTCATTGGCTCTACCGCGCCAACAAATAGCTCACTCTCAATTCCTAGAATTACCGTTGCCCCGACTAAAACCGCTACCGCTTTTTTCAGCGACCACTGTGGCTTGGCTTCCGCTTCGGGTTCTGAGGCGTAAATATCTTTATGGGTGTAAAAAGAAAAGTACAGACTCATTAAATAGATGGCAAACATGACGACAGCTACAATTACACTCAGACCTTCGTAGCGGGTGTTTAACAGGTCTTCAGAAACCGTATGGGTAAAAATGGCCGGAATCGACAGACCAATGACGGCAAACATCAGCATAGAGGACGAAACTTCGATGGAATCTTTGTTAAAGCTTTGCGTTTTAAAACGCAGGCCACCTACCAGCATACTGGCACCTAGAACCAGCAGAATATTGCCGATTACCGATCCGGCAATGGAAGCTTTTACTACATCAAAAAGCCCTGCTCTCATGGCAAAAAAGGCTATGATCAATTCTGTGGCATTGCCGAAAGTGGCATTTAAAAAACCGCCGATGCGAGGACCAGTATAAAAGGCAATCTCTTCTGTAGCTTCACCCATTAAACCAGCCAGGGGAATAATTGCCAGCGCCGATAAAAGAAAGATGAGTGTTGACGAAAAATGCAGCAATTCTCCAGCAATGCTGATCGGAATAAAGACCAGTAAAAATCTCAATATTTTCATAATGTCATCCTTTATTTATGAATTTTATATTGAAAGAATACCACATTTTTCTGCAAAAATATAGCTGATCATTTAAATTTGCGGGGTGCTCCTGCATGCAAAATACTGATCGATCAGATGAGTAAATATCAGCTTCAACCGTGCAGCAAAAGACTCTTCCCAGCGCACTTTCTTTTCTTCAGCCAGTTTGCAGCTTTACCGCCTGATTTCACATTTGCCTTGGTCTGCACTGAGCCAGTTTTAGTCATTTTTGCTTCATTAATATTTACCGATATACATTAATTACAAGCCACTAAAAAAGAGACAGTTGTGTCTTTTAAAAACACAACTGCCCCTAGTTGATATTATAAAACATCATAAATTTTATGCAGATAGCCATCCAGCCGTAAATCTGCGGCATTAATGCCCACATAGTAAAGGGTATCTTTGGCTTTGATAATTTCTTCATCCGGCGGTGATATCATCATCACCCCTGCCCGGCTGATTCCTACCAGCGTCACCCCGGTTTCTTTTTTAAGATTCAGTTCCCCGATACTTTTTTCTGGCAAGTCGCTCTGGTAATCGAGAAAATATTCGTAGATTGTAATCAGCTCGGTATTTCTAAAACGGCTGGAATAATCGATGATCGTATTCATCGTCAGATTCATTTGCTGTTCAATTTCATCACGCTGTTTCATCAGATGCGATAGTTCTTTCTTAAAATCGTTGACGCTGAACTTAACCTTATAACGCTCGGCAAACTCTTCAGCGTTGGTTTTTGACGCAATATAGGAACCACTTCCGTGAGTAACTTTAATCACGCCCACCTCTTCAAGCAGCCACATTGCTTTTCTAATCGTTTCCGGCGAAACATTGTATTCACTGGCCAGGGTCGTCCGGCCACTGATTTTCTGTCCCACCTTTAACTGATCCCGAGCTATTCGGCCAGCCACATCCACCGCCACCTGCATATAGATCGGGGTAACATTTCTTGCTGCCACCAGATCACCTCCAAAATTCTATGATTGAATTCAGTCTATCTTTCAAAGCTAATAATCCCCTGTAAATAAACAAAATATATTGCCTTTGCCAAGAGCAACAAGCGTGAGCACCAGGATAGCAGAATCACAATCGCCCAGAAATTTATCGGAGTGAACTTTCTAATGCGTTAAAGCAGCCACTACCTCATCCGTACTGACCACCCCTCGCAGGCGATTCTTTTTATCAACCACCGCAATATCATAGGCGCTTTCATCCAGCTTGCTAAAGGCCTCATACACAAAAGCGTTGCTTTCGATTGTTTCCAGCTCATCAATGATAAGCTGCTCAATTAATGCATCCGGATTGTCCTTCAGGGTTTCGGTTTCCACATACCCTAAAAGAACTTTGGTCTGTTCATCTGCAACATAGCAAAACTCGCGATGATGATCGACGAGTCTCTCCAGAACCACACCCGCCTTTTCCGTCGGTTTTGCCAGTACAATCGGATCACGCATAATGGATTTTACTCTTAATATACGGGACTTGTCAACATCTTCAGTGAAAGATCTGACGTAATCATTTGCAGGATTTTCAAAAAAGTCTTTGGCTTTTCCTAATTGTACCAGGGCTCCATCTTTTAAAAGGGCCACCCGGTCACCCAGGCGGAAAGCCTCATTCATATCATGAGTAATAAAAATAATGGTTTTATTGATATAGGCTTCCATACTTAGCAGCTCATTCTGCATCTCCCGACGGATCAAAGGATCAAGGGCACTGAAAGGCTCATCCATCAAAAGAATTTCCGGTTCGTTGGTCAAGGCTCTAGCCAGCCCAACACGCTGCTTCATTCCGCCCGACAGATGCTTGGGAAAATAGTTTTCCCAGCCTTCCAGCCCCACCATTTTGATAGCTTCTTCGGCTTTGGCTTTTCGCTCTTCCGGCGACACATTTTGAACTTCCAGCCCGTATTCTACATTTCTCAGCACATTACGGTGACTGAACAAACCAAAATGCTGAAAAACCATCGCTACTTTCTTACGCCTTAAATACTGCAGCTGACTCCTGTCATATTCGCAGATATTTTCACCATCGATGATGACTTGTCCCCGGGTCGGAGTATTGAGCATATTCATACAACGAATCAGCGAGGATTTGCCGCTCCCTGAAAGCCCAACGATGACAAACATCTCACCTTCCTCGATATCCAAACTGATATTATTAACCCCAACGGCCAGGCTGGTTTCCTCTCTGACTTCCTGAATGCTTTTGCCTTCATCCAGCATTTGAAGAGCGCGATCCGGCTTTTTGCCAAACACCAGGGTCAGATCTTTAATGCTTACTTTATAATCTCCCATTCTAGTCACTCTCCTTCATGTTGTTAGCCGCTCCCTGCAGAATCCGGTCAAGAATGATGGCCAAAAAGACAATCCCCAGACCTGCTTGAAAACCGTCACCAATTTCCAGCCGCCTGATGGCGATCAATACCTGTTCGCCAATTCCTTTAGCCCCAATCATTGATGAAATAACCACCATCGACATGGCCATCATTGTGGTCTGATTGATCCCGGTCATAATAGTGGCCATGGCCTGGGGAAATTCGATCTTGAACAGCATCTGTTTGGCTGTTGAGCCAAAGGATTTTCCGGCCTCGATTACTTCCTTATTAACATTGGAAATACCTAAATAGGTCAGTCTGATCAGCGGCGGCAGAGCATAAGTGGTAGTGGCAATTACCGCCGGCACTATCCCAAATCCAAAAAACATAATGGCCGGTAAAAGATAAACGAATGAGGGCATGGTCTGCATCCCATCTAGAATTGGCATGATGATTTTTCTGGCCATTTCTTTTTTCGACACCAGAATTCCCAGCGGAATCCCAAACAGAATTGAAGCCAGTACCGAGATAATGACAATCGCCAAGGTGTAAATCATCATCTCCCATAAACCAAATAAACCGATTAATAAAAGCATACATGCCAATACAATCCCGGTTCGCAAATTGTAAAGTTTCCAGCCGGCAACAAAAAGCACGATGATTAAAAGCCACCAGGGAATAAAAGCAATGACACTTTGAACACTATAAAAAACACTTAATATCACGCTGCTGATGGCATCAAACAGCCAGTCCAGATTGATCATCAGCCAATCGACCGCACGATCAATGGGTTCTGCTATTTCAAACCTCAGTGACTCTGGAAATCCACCCATACTTGTTCCTCCTCATTTGGCTATAAAGCCCCCGCTTTATGCCACTTTGACAACCCCGCACTGATTGAAATTCTTTGTCAGCGAACGGATTCGTCCAGTTTTAAAATTATTTATCACTCTGAAGATTGATACAAGAGTGATAGCTTAGCCACAAAATAGAAGATTAGACCTGAATTGCTGTTTCCAATTCAGGCCTAATCATTTTATTGCCTCTTAGTCACCAGACTTTTTCACTGGCAGAAAGACAATACGTCATCATAAATTCTTACTTACGACTGTACAAAAGTCATGATCTTATCAAATGCTTCTTCTGTAACCATGCCTTTAATTAAATCCTGATGTTCATTAATAAACCATTTTGCAGCAACATCCGCTTCCACTTCATTTTCCTGCATATAAGCCAATCCTTCACTGGTTAAAGCTGAAGATGTCTGGTAATGTCTCAGGAATTCTGTAATTTCAGGATAACGTTCCTCAAAATCACTGGTCGCAACAACGGTAACTGTAACTGCGGCAATTCCACCCTCACCGTTTTCATAGCCTTCAACACTATACTCAGTGTCCTCAAGCAGCGTCATGTCATAGATTCCCATAATCCAGGTTGGCTCCCAATAATAACCTACCCATGGTTCACCTTTTTCATAAGCACCAGACAAGGTTGCTGTTAATGCTGCTGTCGAATCGATTGATCGGAAATTATAGAATTCATCTAATCCATAAGCTGCCATTTTTTTCTGTAGGAAGCCAGTCACTTCCCATCCTTCAGGTCCACCGTAGATAATGCCCAGGTCTCCGCCTTCAGGATCTTCAAACAAATCTGCGTAATTTTTTAAGTCTTGAACTGTTTTTAAGTCCGGCGCAACGGCATCATCGCCTTCAACCATATAAGTTGGAACATAGAGTCCTTGGTCGTCGTCATCAAAATTGGTCGTTAATTCTACATAATTGCCGTCAGCAAGATCCTGATCATATGAAGGAATGTTTTCACTCCACATTTCGACGACAACATCCATATCACCAGTGGTTAAGCCTGAAACTTCAACCGCCGTATCAGCAGTGACGATTTCAGTTCCCACGCCGTAACCTTCTTCGACAATAATTTTTACTACCTGATCATGGAACGCATTACTATCCCAATCACCTTCGCCAATGATAATCTTACTCTCCTCTTGCGGCGCACAAGCGGCCATCGCAAACACCATGACAAAGGTCATGAGCACTACCGTTAATCTTTTCATAACACCTCCGAATTGAATTGTTTTTTTGAGCATCCTTTAAGTGACAACTTTATCTTAACATTGAAAGTGTCACTTGTCAAATTTTGCGTAGTAACCTGTGGTATTTTCAGTCATGCTGATATAGATGGTTTTTAAGCGACTGTAAGCTTCAAGGGCCGATTTGTGGTTCTCCCGTCCATAACCGGATTTTTTGATGCCGCCGAATGGCGTCCCGGATGGTGCCAGATGATATTCATTGATCCAAAACAAACCGGTATCTATTTTTTTTGCCACCCGCAGGGCTCGATTAATATCTTTTGTCCAACAGGCACCTGCCAGACCGTAGTCATTATCATTGGCCATTTCAATGACTTGGTCTTCGGTCTCGAAGGGAATGACCACCAAAACCGGGCCAAAGATTTCTTCCCGGGCTATTCGCATCTTGTTATCCACATCAGCAAACAAAGTCGGCTCTACAAAATATCCTTTATCAAAGGGCGGCTTGGTTATTCTTTTACCGCCACACACCAGCCTGGCGCCCTCAAAAACACCGGTTTCGATATATTTAAGTACCTGATCAAGCTGCTTTTGGTTAATCAGTGTACCCATTCTGCTATCAGGCTCGATAGGGATTCCCACTTTTACCTGTCTAAAAATCTGCGCCAGTTTTTCAATGACCTCTTCATAGACAGACGACTCTACGAAAAGTCTGGAACCAGCATTACAGACCTGTCCCTGCCCATATAAAATAGCCAGGGCCGACCCCTCAAGCGCCTTTTCCATTGGCGCATCAGCAAAAATAATATTGGCCGACTTGCCGCCTAACTCCAATGATACCGGGACCAGAAGTTTTGCCGCCGCCTGGCCAATACTTTTTCCCACCGGGGTGGAACCGGTAAAGGCAATCTTACTGATTCTTTCATCACTTATCATCGCCTGACCCACCACCGAACCGACTCCGATTATGACATTTAAAAGGCCTGGGGGAATGATGTCTTTAGTCAGCCGCGCCAACTCTAAAAGTGACAGGGGCGTTTCAACTGCCGGTTTTATCACGATGCTATTGCCCGCTGCCAGCGCCGGTGCAAGCTTCCAACCAGCCAGTAAAAAGGGAAAGTTCCAGGGGATAATCTGTGCCACTACCCCATAGGGTTCTTTCATGATCATCGTTATATTTTCGTGGTCATGACTCAGGCATTCATCGGTCTCTATCCGTAGCACTCCAGCAAAGTAGTCAAACTGATCAGCGATAGCGATCACATCCTCGGTGGTCTCAATGATTGGCTTGCCGCTGTCAAGGGATTCTATCGTCGCCAGATGATCAATGTTATCTCGGATAATCCTGGCAATTCCCTGAAGCATAAAAGCACGCTCAACAATTGGAAGATCTCGATAGCATTTTTGAGCAGCCAGTGCCGCCGAAATCGCCCGCTCAACATCTTCTTCTGAGCCGCTCGCCACGCAAGCCAGAATTTCCCCAGTAGCAGGATTTTTGACCTCTGTCACCTTGCATTTGACAGCTTCTTTAAATTCACCATTGATAAATAATCCATAATTTTGAATTTTCAATTTTCCCTCGCAATCTAAATTTTTTATATTAATGATGCTTTCTTTAGGCAGCTAAACTCACGCATATTAAGGCTTAAACATTTTTCAGCGCAACAAATTTTTGATATTCAAAAACTTCTACATCTGAATTTTTCTGATTGATCTGCCTAAAACAAATGTTACAATGATGCCTCTTCCCAGTCATTCACATTAATCTCAATAATGGTGGGCTGATTTTTTTTAAAGCTTTTAGCCAGAGCTTCTTTAAGTTCCTGCTGATTTTTCGGTCTTAATCCATCAATCTCGTAGGCCTGGGCCAGTTTGATGAAGTCCGGATTTTTATTATCAACGGCAATAAAGCTGTCAAATCCCATGGCCGCTTCATTTCTTTTGATTTCTCCATAGCCGCCATTATTCCAGATCACGATTGGGATTGGCAGATTCTGTTCACAGGCTACCGCCAGCTCCTGCATGGTAAACTGAAAACCGCCATCGCCTGTTAAGGCAATTACATTCTTTAGCGGATTGGCAACTTTTGCGCCAATAGCCGCCGGAACCGAATAGCCCAAAGTTCCAAAACCAACCGGATGCAAAAATGTTCTGGGTAAATATGCTTCGTATTCACTTAAAGCGATGTAGGCTGCTGTTGTCATATCCGCCAGCAAAATGTCCGCTTCCCGCAATACATTTCTAAATACTGCCAGCACTTCCATGGCCAGGTCATACGTCTTGTCGTTGCCGGTCACAGCTGGGCCATTTTTAATCGCTACTCTTTTTAAGCCCTGCAGGATTTCTTCCGGCTGTTGATTTTTTTCATCGATCAGGGGCAGCAAATCTTTCAGCAAATCCCGGCAATCACCTTTCACGCCGAGATCAGCCGGGAAGTTTCGGTAAAAAGCCTCACTATCGCAATCAAACTGCACCAGCATGCCTTTAAATTTTATGTTGTTTTCCCACAAGTCTGTCGCTGCGAGCTGGGTTCCCAAAGCTAAAACCAGGTCAGATTCTTCCACATACTGCCGCACCTCTCTAAAAGGCAGTCGAGCACCTAAATGAAGCGGACTTTTCTCCGAAACCACCCCTTTACCAGCACAGGTCGAGACCACCGCGGCCTTGATTTTTTCACAAAGGGTGCTCACCTCGGCAGCGGCTCCAACCGCTCCACCACCAGTGATAATGGTGACCCGTCCGGCCTGGTTAATCAGTGCCGCCGCTTTTTTTAGCGACGCTTCATAATCTGCCAGACACTGGCTATCTTTGTTCATTTCCTGATTCACTCCCACAAGTTCTTGAGCCAGAATGTCCAACGGGATCTCCACATGTACCGGCCCCGGTCGGCCCGATACAGCCAGCCGATAAGCCCATCCAATCATTTCCTCAATCTGGCTGGCTGCTGTCACCCGACGGCTTTCCTTGGCCACTGCTCCGGCAACAATCGTCGAATTTTTTAATTCATGCAGAAAGCCGGTACTCTGATTCATAATCGTTGTGGGCAGCTGGCTGGAAATAACCACCATGGGCACTGAATCCAGATAAGCCTGACCCATGGGAGTTAGAATATTGGTCAGGCCCGGCCCAGTAATCACAATGGCGGTCCCTGGTCGGCCAGTACTGCGGCCATAACCATCGGCCATGAATCCAGCCCCGCTTTCATTACGGCTCGTAACATGACGGATACTGCTTTTCGTTAATGCCTCATATATTTTTAAATTATGAACACCGGGAATACCAAAGGCGCATTCAACCCCGATTTTCTCCATTGTTTGAACCAGCAGCTGAGCCCCGGTTATTTTTTTTGTTACCATAAAACCTCCAGGTTATTGATTTATTTACAAATATATAATATATTATATATTAAAATATTGTATTGATGCCGAAAGGATGCCTATGTCACAAATCAAATCATTACGCGACCATGTCTGTAACTATATCCATGAAAAAATTAAGGATGGCGGACTGGTTCCCCATGAAAAACTGAGTGAAGCGCAAATCTGCAGCGATCTTAAAATTAGCCGCACACCGGCTCGAGAAGCTCTGATTATGCTGGCTACCGAACACATTATTGACTATGTTCCCCGCAAAGGCTTCTATGTTAAGGAAATTACCCTTGAAGACATGCTTGAATATTACAGCCTGATGGGTACCCTCGATGCTTTTGCTGCCAGCCTGGCCGTGGACTATCTGACCGACCATGACTATCAGCACATGGATGACCTCATTGCCCGGATGGATCTGGCTATTGACCATAATAACCATGACGAATATCTGTTGCTTCAGGATAGCTTTCATCAGGTCTACATCAGCAAAGCCCACAACCATCCGCTTAATGAAACCATGGCCTCACTAAGCTCCCGTTATATTCCCCTGACTTATAATCAGAAAAAAGTTGATAAAGAAACCTATCGAGGGCTGCTTTTAAAAACCAATGCCGAGCACAAGCAGATTCTAACCTATTTTAAGAACCACCAACAAAGTCAGCTGGCTGATTTTATCCGTCACGTTCACTGGGAAACAAGTCATATTGAATTCCTATAATTAGCAGTCAAACGCCATCTACAAAAGTCTGATCAATAGAATAGGAGAAAAAGCACATTCTGCCAGCACTATAAAATATATAGTATATTGTTTTTAATATATTATATTTGACCCCATCTGTCAAATTCAGGAGATGGCTGGCTTAAAAAATATCTTAATGAAAGAAGGAAACCATGCCAAAAAAAAATATTAAAATCGTCATCAGCGACTTTGAAAATGTTTTAAACCGCGACCTAAAATTCGAAATTCAGCAGATCCAGAAAAAAATTCCGCAAGCTCAGGTTGTCATTCATCCCTATAAAAGCCGGGATGATCTTTATCAGCTTCTTACCGATGCCGATGGGCTCTTAACCGCCTATCTGGCCATGGATAAGGACTTTTTTGACCACTGTCCTTCTCTCAAAGCCATTAGCATCAATGCCACCGGTTATACCTGCCTGGACTTAGCGGAAGCTAAAGCACGCAATGTATCTGTCTGCGCGATTAGAGACTATTGCACCGATGAGGTCGCTGATTTTACCCTGGCACTGCTTTTAAATCTGGCTAAAAAAATCAAAGCACATGAATATAACCTGGTGCAGAAAAATATTTGGAATTATGAAATGGTCGGGGAAGTGATGGCCTTAAGAGACAGCAGCCTGGCCATTTTCGGTTTTGGCAAAATTGGTCAGGCTGTAGCGACCAGGGCGAAAGCCTTTGGCCTCAAAATTCTGGCTGTTGATCCCTACCTGCCTGAAGAAGTGGCCGAGAAACTGGGGTGCTCTCTGGTCACTCCCGAAAGAGCCATGACAGAAGCGGATATTATCAGTAATCATATGAGTGTTAGTGACAAGAATACCGCTCTTTTTGATAAAAGTTTTTTTACTGGCCTTAAAAAGAAGCCAATCTTTTTAAATTTGGCTCGGGGCGCCAGCCTTGATGAAGATGCCTTAGTCAACGCCCTGGATCAGGGGCTCGTTTCGGCCGCCGGCCTGGATGTGCTGATCGATGAGAACCCTGATACCAGTCGTCATCCCCTCTTTAACCGAAACAATGTTATTATAACACCCCATGCCGCCTTTTATTCCCAGGCTTCGATGAAAAAGCTGCAGATAATTTCCTGCAACAACTTATGCTATTGCCTGACCGGAAACTTTGAGCTGACGGATCATTTGCTTTAAATTCAGCAGCTCAGATCCAGTTATTAGCTTAGTTTTTCGCAAGACTAAACGAAACTTTAGCCCCTTGTCTATCACTTCTATTTTCAATTTTTAGCCTGCCATCATGCATTTCAACCACTTTTTTTACAAAACTCAAGCCTAAACCATAGTGCTGATTTTTACGTGAAGAGTCCTCTGAGAAAAACTCTTGTGAGGCTCTTTTTAAACTCTCCTCCGAGAAGCCCTTTCCACAATCTATTATCTCAAAAATAAGTTGCCTTTCATTGTCCGATATTTTAAAATCAATACGGCTGTCTTGAGGGGCATATCTTACTGCATTATCAAAAATATTGATGATTGCTCGTTTTATCAGCTCCCGGTCAATTAATAAGCAACTACTTTTTGAATCATTTTGAAAATTCAAACTAATATTCTTTCTTTTACATAGGGGCAAAACTTCTATTGTTATGTCATTCATAAAATCATTTAACCGAATCCTTTCTTTGTAAAACAAGAGTGGTTCATTGATGACGACTCCCATCAACAATTCCAAATACTTTTCAATGGTATTTGATCCAGTCATAATATAATCTAGCAGCTCTTTATTCTCCTGCGTCGACGCTTCTTCGAGTAATAATTCGACATTTCCTTTAATAATGGTCAAGGGCGTCTTAATATCGTGAGCCAGAGCTGAAAGTTGCAATTTTCGTTGTTCCTCCTCATGCCATTGCGAACTAAGTGAGTCCGCTAAGGCCGTTTTCAATTTATCGATGGCATATAAGGACGAATTAAACTCAGTAATTTCTGTCGGCTTTACTTCAAAATCCAAATCCTGGGTTTCGATTTTTTCGGTTGCCAGATTAATGGGAATTAAGTTTCTCCTTAACTTTCTGCTGAATTTTAATGCTGTCAAAATCGCCAATAATACGATGACAGCTAACAGCAGCAATATAAACATTAGCTCAGGATTTGGTATTATTTTATGTAAAGTGGGATTGCTGAAATGCGCAAGCATATCGTATTTAATAATGACGATATTGCCATTGTCTTGGGCAATTTCTTTATAAAAATCATAATATGCCTTTTGACCGGTTGATAAAGCTACTTTGGTTTTTTTAAGCTCCTGATCACTCATATCACTTTCAATGACGCTTCCATTACTATCGATGATGATATATTTACTATGCACCGGTAACTCATCTTCATCAAAGCTCGTCTTTATCGCTTGCTCTAATTGATTCAATTTCATCTCAGTCGCGTTGGCTTGTAAAATCAAGCCAGATTGAAAAGCCATCGATGCTGCAATAATTGCTGCAATTATTATCGCTATGACAGCAGCAGAGAATCCCACCAGATGCTCTAAAAACAGCCTGAATATTGAAATTGTTTTTTTTATTTCCATTTATATCCCACTCCCCATACGGTGACAATTGGACATTCAATGATGGTATCGATTTTACCACGGATATTTTTAATATGAACACGAATAGACGAAACATCACTTTCAGAATGATAGCCAAAACCTTTTTCTAAGATACTTTCCAACGAAAAAACCTGACCTCTGTTTCTGCCCAACAGTTCACAGATTTCATACTCGCTTTTTGTCAGATCCATCAACTGACCTTTAATAATCAGTGTCCTTTCCGAAATATCGAAAACACAGTTATCTAGAATCAAACGCTGATGCTTATCCCGACTTTCTCTGCGAAGATGGGCATTCACTCTGGCTCGCAGTTCGGCAATCCCAAAAGGTTTTTTGATATAATCGTCACCACCTGCTAAAAAGCCTTCAATAACGTCCTGCTCCATCGTTTTGGCGGTTAAAAACACTATGGGACAATCAATAACCTGACGATTTTCTTTACAAAAGCTTATGCCATCAAGCTGTGGCATCATGATATCAAGCAAAATCAGATCGATATTTTTAAGCGTTTTTGTTTCAAGATCAGCTGCAGAATTTTTAGTTTGAACGACATGTCCATCTCTTCTCAGGGCTGTTTCAATCATCCTGCAAATTGCAATATCATCATCTATAACAAGGATATGCGCCATCTTATCCCTCCTCTAATCCTCAGATTGTCTGCCCTCCCATTTGTTGAATGATAAGACAAATATTATTGTTAAAATACTCGTAACTATTAACATATTGATAATACTTTTAATGACATCATTGTATTGTAAAAAAGGCACGTCCGACAAATTTGATATTAGTAATAGCTCGGCAAATCGTGATGTGATTCCCCACGGCAGATAAGGCCATATGCCATCACCAAGACCGGTTAAAAACAAGGCGCTAAGCAAAGTCCCCAAGATGCCAAGTCCAATACTCCATCCTTTGCCGAAATGAAAACTTACGATATAATGTAATAAATACAAGGGCAGCACACTCGCCCACAAAAGAACTGCTGTTTCTAAATAAAATAGAAAATTCTGTGTCACATAACCCATTTTTATAAAAGCCGTGCCAAATCCCACTAAAGCAAATAAAGTGGACAACATAGCCAATAAAATCAATAACAAAATTTTACTGGCATGGGGAAGAAACTTTGCGTTTGCTGTCAATAAAATCGAAGATCCCGCGTTTTGTTCGAGCTCCGAAAGAAGCGACGTGATGATCCCGATCAAAGCCGGAAAAACAACCGCTAATGCCTGAATATAGGCTGACAGTTTATCAGTTTCATGCCACGGTGAAATAGCATAGTAGCTTAAGAACAACATCATAGCAGCCAGCGGAATAAGTAAATGAAGCAGCCAGATTGGTGTGTGAACAATTTTATATAAATCAGATTTTAGATTTGTATATAAGTTCAACTATTTTACCTCCCCTTTATTAAACCATATTGTCGTCATAAATGAAAATATAAAATATAAGCTTACTGTTATGATAATACCCGGTAAAACAACCTGACCATCTGCCAGTGGGTTGCCTACCTCAAGAGGTAAGCCGTTGGGCAGGACTTTTATAATCGGACACATCAGTCTTGCGGGAATGGCAAAGGGAACCATCCAAAGTTTTGTCGGCGATAAAAAGATTCCAAAAGCCATATTGCAAATTAAGCTAAACATAATCGTAAAAAAAGAGCCTGTCTTCTCGCTGATCAATAAGAACAATGGTATTTGCCAGGCAAATGTTACAAAGAGCACCAGACTGCCGACTAAGGCCTCGTAAAAAGATATCGAAATACCCAAAAGCCCACTAAATACAATCAGATAGATACATAGGAGCAGATTAATCAGCAGCAACTGACCAGTATTCAAAAAAAGCTGCGCTAACCATAGATCCTTTTTACTGATAAGAACAGCAAACAGACCATGGCGATTATGTCTTTTTTCTGCCGTGACAGTAAAGGCGACCATCATCGAAAGTGTGCCTGGAAGTATCAGTGTATACCACCAATTAAAAGTCGCTGCAAAAAAATAGCGCCCCCCCATCAGGATAAATGCTACCGCAAGCGGAACCAGGGGGCCAAGCCAGAGCAGTTTTAAGGTAAATCGATGTTTTTGTTTTAACAATTCTGATTTTAGACAATTAACCATTATAAACACCTGACTTTCTGACTACATCCATAAAAAGACTCTCCATGTTTTCATTTTTATGAACCCGATCTTCATACCAAAGTTTACCATTGGCTATGATCCCAATGTCATCGGCTATTTGCTCCACCTCAGATAAGATATGGCTTGACAGGATAACCGTTATGCCTTTTGGGGGAAATGATAAAATCAGCTTTCTTAAATCTTGTACCCCAATCGGATCAAGTCCATTTGTCGGCTCATCAAGGATCAAAAGCGCCGGATTATTTAAAAGCGCAATCGCAATTCCCAGCCGCTGTTTCATCCCCATCGAAAATTGTTTGGCTCTTTTCTTGCCCGTATCTGTCAGCCCAACAATTTTAAGCACTTCTTCAATCCTGCTGTTCGGCAAATTGTATAAAAGTGCCCTGACCTTCAAGTTTTCAAAAGCAGTTAAATTTTCATAAACCGGTGGTTCTTCAATTAAAGCACCGATCTTCAGCAGGTCTTTTCTTTCCCACTTCTTTCCAGCAAAATAAATCTCACCTGAAGATGGACTGATCATACCCGTTATTATTTTTAGAAATGTAGATTTTCCCGCGCCATTAGGACCTAGTAAACCGTAAATACTATTTGCCCTAACATTGATTGAAATATTATCATTCGCCTTTTGATGCCTGTAATTTTTGCACAAATCCTTAGTAGTCAAAATTTTATCCATAACTACCCTCTTTTCTTTTGATATAACTAGGATACATGTTATCTATAAAGAAAGTATAAAGATAAAATTATTTACACAAATTAGTATTTAAAACTCTACCTCCATTTAAGCGGCGCAATTTCCTTTTTTCTGTCCAAAAACATACACCACTTTCATTTTGCTACTTATTATTATTATAATCGTAAGTAGTAAAATGAAAGTGAGAGCAAAAGAATGCCTGTAGATATTACATTCCTCTGCCTCTAAGTTGTAAAATCGCTGTCAGAAACCAGAGCAAGATTGCATCTGTGCCAAATCCATAAAAAAAACAGCAAACTTTTCGTTCACTGTTATCATCTTTTTCTATCCAGTTCATAATAAACGCTTATCGTCGTCTACAACTATTTTATCTTAACCGGAATCCCCGACACACAAAAGTGTACTTCATCAGCTCGAGCCGCCGTCAGCTGATTCATCCGGCCAGCAATATCTCGAAAATAGCTGCCCAGTTTATAAGCTGGTACCAGCCCCATGCCAACTTCGTTGGAAACCAGTACCAGGGTTTTATACTGACAAACATCCAAAAGGCTTTCAACTTCCTTTTTTATAAGCATCTCGATCTGACCAACGGTTTCCATGGAACAGCTATCGTAATCAACTCGCTGATCCAGCATATTATTGGTCACCATAACCGTCAGACAGTCAAAGAGAATCACTTGTGCTTCGACAAAAGCCGGGTTGTCCTTTATTTTTTCAAAATCGCGATAGGCTTCAATGGTTTGCCACTCTGACGGCCTTTGTGCCTGATGTTTTTTAATGCGGTCTTTCATTCCATCGTCAAAAGCGATGGCTGTAGCGATATAAGCCACTTTTTCATTAAAGGACTTGGCTGTTTCTTCGGCAAAGGAACTTTTACCGCTTCTGGCACCACCTGTTACAAATATCAGTTTCCCCATCTTACCCCTTCCATTTCTTTAAAAATTCGATCAGTCGCTTGTTGGCCTGGCTGCTTTTAATGGCGATTCTAAAATAACTTTCGTCTAGCCCCAAAAAATCTTCGCAGGTGCGCAGGCTCATGCCTGCCTGTTCGATGTCATTTTTTAGTTTCAAGCTTGACATACCGCTTCTAATCCGGCAAAGATGAAAATCAGCAGCGCTTTCAAAAGCTTCGATTGATGAAATTTTTTGCAGCTCATTAAAAACTATTTTCCGTTGGGAGTCAATGTGCTCGATGGTCTTATGGGCAAATTCCTTTTCCTGATAAACCTGACTTAAGGCTATCAAGCCAAGGCTATTAATGGTCCATGGTTCCTTGTAGCGCATCATCCCCTCAATAATTTTAGGGTTGCCAGCTCCATAACCGATTCGCAGACCAGGCAGAGCATAGAATTTTGTTAGTGATTTAAGCACAAAAAAATTCCCCTGACCCAGATCCTCCGAAAGCATTCCCGGCTGACCGGTAAAATCCATAAAAGATTCATCAAAAAACCAGATCATTTCCCATTCGGGAATGTCCATCCATTGCTTAATCTCTTCGTTAGTGTAAATAACTCCGGTGGGATTGTTGGGGTTGCACAAAAAAAGCAGATCCGGTTTTTCTGCCAGTAGCGTCTCTCTCAATTTCTCTGTTGTCAGTCTAAAGTTCTCATCTCTGGTCAGCACCAATTCCGTGACCTGGCAACCATAAAGCTTGAGAGCACGACTGTATTCATTAAAGGTGGGCTGAATAATCAGCGCCTTTTTACCAGTCATCGATCTGGCCAGCAGATAAATTAGTTCAATGGCGCCATTTCCTAAAATTAGCTGATTCGTCCGCTTTGAAATTCCAGCCGCTAACTTTTCAATTGCCGTCTGGCCGGTAATTTCCGGATAGTCAACTAAGCTTTCGATTCCCTGTATCAGTTTTTCTTTAATGCCCTGCGGTATTCCCAGGGGATTGATATTAACGCTAAAATCAATGATATCGTTTTTTCCCCCATGATAGCCACCATGTTTGTTCATAGTTTCTCCTATATCAGAATCAGAATGATAACACCAATCGCTATTCCCAGCACCATTGTAACAATCTCACTGGCGTACATAATACCAACCGTTTCTCTGATATCCAAAAGATTCAAAGGGGTTTTGGCCACACCAATAGTCGGTTTTTCCAGCACTTGACCAAAATAATGATTGGTTCCGCCCAGCTGAATACCCAGAAGGCCAGCCACCACTGATTCCGGATGGGCCGAATTGGGACTTTTATGATTAAGGCGGTCACGCGAGAATACGGCAAATCCCTCTTTCAAGGAATAACCAAGGAAAAAGCCTGCCAGAAGCATCAAAAGACTGCCCAGACGAGCTGGTACAAAGTTAATGACATCATCAAATTTTGCCGAGGCAAAACCGAACTCCCGATAGGGCTCCTGAATATAGCCGACCATGGAATCCAGGGTATTCACCGCTTTATAAACCATTACCAGCACCACCGGATTTAGCCAGGACACCGGCAAAAGCGCACCGATAAATAAGTAGAAAATCGGTGCTAAAACGCCGTCGATGGTGTTTTCGGCGGTGGTCTCAATGGTCGCCCGGATAATTTCCGTCTCAGTCAGTTGCTGGGTATCTCGGCCGACCAGATAGCCAACCTGAATCCGGGATTGTTCCAGGTCGCCTTTTTTTAAGACTTTCAGTACCTTCATGACTTCCTGAGCCAGTGTTTTAGCTGCCAGCGCCATGGTAATCAGGTAAAGATTCAGCAGACTATATAAAATAAAGTTCAACTGAAAGGTCAGGTATTGCAGACCCAGCACCACAAGCGCTGTTATCAATACAACAATGATTAAAAGTGCAACCCCCCTGGTCCGGCGTTTAGAGCCTTTATTCATTACTTTATTCAGGAAGCCAATGGCTTTACCAATCAGAATGATCGGATGTAATAAAAATGCCGGATCACCAATCAACCAGTCGAAGATCACGCCCAGAGCAATCAAGACCAGCCAGTAGCCGCCGCCCAAGCCAAAGGGCACGCCCTGTAAGAAATTCAGACTCACTGGCCTATCGCTCCAATAATTTCCATAATTTTATCCATATCCATGTTTTCTTCCACAGTTTTTGCCAGACTATCGTACTGTTCTTCTTTAAAAGCTTTAAAATCAAAGGCTCCAGTCGAATCATCCAGATTTTTTTTAGCTTTTAATGTCGCAATTATTTTTTCCCGGAAAGCGTCATTATCAAAAATCCCGTGCAGGTATGTTCCCATCACGGTTCCATCAGCAGCTACCACGCCGTCGATGGTCCCATCCACCAATGTCGCAAAGGCTTTCTCACCGTCTGTTGCCTGGCTTTCGCCCATATGAATTTCGTAGCCTTCAACAGCCATACCAGTCAGATCCATACCCATGAAATCAGCTGTAATTTTACCTTCTGTTCGTACGGTACGTTTTTCCTGGCCGATGGTAGTAACAATATTTAAAAGACCCAGGCCTTCAATCGAGCCAAGGCTTGATTCCACCCCATGAGGATCTCTAATCTCTTTACCTAAAAGCTGATAACCGCCGCAGATCCCCACAACCGGCACACCAGAAGCATGGATTCTTTTGATCTCATCGCCCATCTTACTCATCATAACGTGATTGGTATCATCCATGGTATTCTTACTACCGGGAACAACAATCAAATCGGGGTTGGCCAGCTGCAGTTCGCGCTGATTGCGGTAATACTCCACCCGGACATCTGGATGCATATCAAAGGCTGTGCAGTCGGTAAAATTGGATAAGTGGGGCAGATAAACGACACCAATGGTGATATCGCCCTCGTTCTGACGATCAAAACGTTCGGTAACCGAGTCTTCATCATCAATTACAAAACGTTTGTAGGGAATTACACCCAGGCATGGAACATTGACTTTTGCCTCAATCATTTCAATGCCAGGCTTTAACAATTCCACATCACCCCTGAATTTGTTGATGATAAAACCTTTAATGCGGGCTCGTTCCTCAGGCTCCAACAGTTCAATGGTGCCATAGATAGAAGCAAAAACCCCGCCTTTGTCGATATCTCCAATTAAAACTACCGGAGCATCAACCAGCTCAGCCAGTCCCATATTAACAATGTCATTATCCCGCAGATTAATTTCCGCCGGACTACCAGCACCTTCAATGGCAATAACCTGATGTTGCTCAGCCAGTTTATTGTAGGCTTTCATCACCGTTTCCACCAGCTGGGGCTTATGGGCATGATAGTCAACCGCATCCATATTGAATTCGGCTTTACCCATTAAAATAACCTGACAGCCCACATCTGAGTTAGGTTTTAATAAAACCGGATTCATTTCCACTTCCGGTTCGATCCGCGCACATTCAGCCTGTACTACCTGAGCCCGGCCCATTTCTTTGCCGTCCCTGGTAATAAAGGAGTTCAGTGCCATATTTTGAGACTTATAAGGTGCTACCGAGAGCCCTTTATTATTTAAGATCCGGCACATGGCTGCGGTCAGAAGACTTTTCCCCACTGACGAGCCTGTCCCCATAAACATGATATTTTTAGCCATAGCTTTTCCTCTTTTCTCGAATGATACCTGTGCCGGCAGTTGGCTATAATGCTAAACCCTGTTACAACCAATTGGAATCACTGGCCAGCTGACCTCCGGATCATTCATTATTTTAAAATTTTTCAGCCCACAAAAGCCCATCTTCTAAGCTGTTGACACAATTAGGATAAACAAGCTCCGGTCGTTTAATAAAAATAATTTTAACGCCTTCCTGACGTGCCGCTTCAATTTTTTCGGTGATGCCACCCACATCCCCGCTATCTTTGGTAACCATAAAGCCAATCTGGTATTCTCTGATCATGGCCTGATTCATTAAGACTGAAAATGGCCCCTGAACTGCCAGGATCTGCCGGGGTTTATAACCCAGATTTTCACATTTTTTTAGCACTCCCGAGGTTGGCAGTACCCGAGCAAAAATCCGGTTTTTCGGAAGCCCCTCAAAGCATTCGAGCTGACGACTGCCGGTGGTCAGTAGAATATTTTTATCGGCGCTTTGAATCAGCTTAGCCAGCAAATCTTTGGCTTCCTGATAAGAATCACAAACATAAGACTGATCATCGATTAAAGACGGGCGTTCCAGCCGCAGATACGGGATATTCGCCGCATCACAGGCCCAGATGGCATTTTCGGAAATTTCCTTTGCATAAGGGTGCGTGGCATCGATAATCGCCGTAATTCCGTAAACGATCATAGTTTCCCGCAAAGACTCGACATCCAGCTGCCCGGAAATTTTTGTCAGGCCGGGATCATCTTTAACCTGATCTGACTGAATACTGGTCAGGGTTGAATAGCAGACTTTGTGGCCAGCCTTTAAAAGAGCGGCGGTCAATTCCCGACTGTCAAGGGTTCCGCCCAGTACCAGAATCACAGCTGGTAACCTCTCGGTGTGATCATTTTCTTCAAGTCTTCTGTCACATAAGTTTTAGAATTTCCAATAATAACCATTGAAAACATATCAATATCAGCTTCATGCAGATTCCCCAGATTGGTGATCACATAGGATTCATCCTGTCGTTTAGCATTTCTGACAATTCCAACCGGGGTTTTGGTGTCTTTATATTTTAAGAGAATTTCCTGAGCTTTTTCGATATTGTGAGGACGCCCTTTACTTTTCGGGTTATACAGGGTAACAATAAAATCGCCATCACCGGCACAGTGAAGACGCTTTTCAATCACTGCCCAATCAGTTAAAAGATCTGACAGACTAATGACTACGTAATCATGCATCAGAGGCGCGCCCAGTGTAGCTGCCGCCGCATTGGCTGCCGAAATTCCGGGGATGATTTCCACCTGCACATCACTCTTTTGATGTTCCACAATTTCCAGCATGATCCCAGCCATGCCAAACACGCCAGCATCGCCAGAGCTGACCAGACAAACTGTTTTTCCTTCTTCCGCCAGTTCCAGCGCTTTTTCGCAACGATCAATTTCCCGACGCATACCCGATGACAACACTTCCTTATCACCGATCAGATCAGCGATAATATCCACATAAGTTTTATAACCTACAATGATATCCGCTGTTTCAATGCTGTTTCTGGCCGCCTCGGTCATATGCTCATAAAGTCCCGGGCCAATCCCGGTTACATAAATTTTTTTCATTCTTCTCCTCGTCCTTTACACAATATTTTCCCGCCAGACAGAAAGGGTAATCCCGTCCAGTTTCTTCTTTTCAATCAGACATTCACCGAATCCCGAGGCAATATAACCACAGGGTTCAGAAACCGCGTACATTCCGGTGGTCTGAAAAACAAAGTCAGAACCCTCAAAACGATTTTGGACCATTTTGACCATTTCATCAGGAATAATCACTTTTTTTGCTTTCAGCACCTGACAGGCTTCAGTAATTCCCGCTTCGTCAGCTTTTAAAGTGACTGTTGCCAGCAGCTTAATGCTTCTTAAATCCAGTCCCACTGATAAAAAGGTTTCCTCGATTTTAGCTAGAATCTTAGCGCCCGGCACATTTCGCCGACAGCCGATCCCAATAACGATGTTCTTCGGCACCAGTCGTACCTGGGGCAATCCGTAGTCACGCTCTTTTAACTGCGAACTGATTCTGATTAAACCCTGCAGGTCGCTCATCTGCTCAGGATCGGGGCAAATTACAATATTATAAGGCAGATCAATTCCCGTTAAGTTGATTTGATCTTCACTAAGAATTCCAATTTTTTCCCCATTAAGAATCTGAGCGGTAATATCTTTAGCGGCGGTAAAATCCGCAATTTGACAATTTATTTTTTCTGCCAGTACATCCACTGCCATTGTTCCTTTCACATCTGTTCCGGTGGTGATCACGGCCTTTGATCCAAAACGTTTTTCAATGATCCGGGCACAGTCATTGGCGCCGCCCAGGTGACCGGATAAGAGGCTGATAACAAACTCACCTTTGGTATCCATCACCAGAATCGCCGGATCCTTTGATTTATGCACCAGATAGGGCGCCACCGCCCGCACCACGATACCGGTAGCCATAATCGCAATAATTACCGGAAATTCTTTGATGATTTCCCCGAAAAAGGTGCTGATATCGGATTTAATCAGCTTTTCCTGGTCACCGGCATACTTTTCTTTGGTAAAGATACTTACTTCCCGGTCATCCAGACGTTTTGAGAGCCTGCGGGCGGTTGTCACACCATCTTGAGAAAGAGTGATAATTGCCCATTTTTCCAAGTCTATTCTACCCCTTGACGGTATTCGTGAGTAAATTTAGGATCGTAAAGTTTTGACAGACTGTACTCGTCACCAAGGAAATCACCAACCAGAATCTGTGCTGTTTTGGTAATATTGGCTTCTTTGACTTTTTCGGCAATGGTTTCGAGGGTTCCCAGCACAATTTTCTGATCTTCCCAGGTAGCCCGCTGAATGACAGCAACTGGCGTGGTGGGGGCATAGTGGGTGGTTAAACGGCTGACGACATCCTCGATCATCTGGACCGACAAAAAGATAGCCATGGAGGCCCGATGCGAAGCCAGATCTTCCAGTTTTTCCTTTTCCGGAACTGGCGTTCTACCTTCCAGACGGGTACAAATAACGGTCTGCGAAACATCCGGGAGGGTAAATTCTTTTTTTAGCGCCGCTGCCGAAGCAACAAAGGAGCTTACCCCAGGAATGACTTCATAAGGGATTTCCAGTTCATCCAGACGGTCCATCTGCTCACGAATGGCACCATAAATCGAAGGATCACCCGTATGTACCCGGGCAATTTTCTTGCCTTCCTCCGTGCCTCTTTTAATCACGGCAATGACATCATCCAAAGTCATCGATGCTGAATTGAAAATTTCTGCATCAGCTTTGTGTCCACCAATAATCGCTTTATTCACCAGTGATCCGGCATAGATAATAATATCCGCTTCATTTACAATGCGCTGTCCCTTAACGGTGATCAGCTCCGGATCTCCAGGACCGGCTCCTACTAAATATACTGTATTCATGCTTTTCTCCTCTTTTTGTTACATTTCTTTTACTGATTTTGCTGCGTTTAAATGTTCCAGAAATAATGCCTGAATGCCCGGGTACTCGCCCAGGCCTTCAAGGATTACCTGGGTTTCAAAACCTTGTTCCTTGAGAAGGGTATTCCAGGAATCCTCTTCATCACCCGCCAGATCATTCTGGGCATGATCTCCGGCTACCAGCATAAATGGCGCCAGATAGATTTTCTTGTATCCCTTTTCTTTTAACTGGGGCATGATGTCATCCAGCTCCGGAAAACCCTCCACGGTTCCCATATAAACATTTTTATGGCCCTGGCTCTTAAACATATAATCAAGGCAGGGATAAACGGCATTGGCATGATGTTCACTGCCATGACCCATATATAAAAGCGCTTCGCCAGCTTTTAACTGGGGTAAGGCTTCCATTACAATGGCGATTGTTCTTTTATAATCATCCACTGAAGTGAGCAAGGGTTTGCCTAAAGTCAGAACGTCAAAATCATTTTCAAAGGCTTTGAGTTCTTTCAAAGTAATATCATACTCATGTCCATTGATAATATGGGTAGTCTGACAAATCACTTCGGTATAACCCGCATCTTTTAATTTCTGCAAGGCCTCTGTCGGCAAATCAACTACTTCATTGTCTCTTTTCTTTAATTTGCTGACAATCATTCTTGATGTAAAAGCCCGATAAAAATCATGTTCGGGGTAAGCTTTTTTTAAAGTGTCTTCGGTTGCTGCAATGGTTTTTTTTCGGGTCTCCGGATAAGATGTCCCAAAACTGATTACCAGTAACGCTTTTTTTGACATGCTTTCTGCTCCTGTTATTTCAAATTTTTTAAAGTCTGATAATGATCGGCAATGGTCTTTAAAAGATCTGCTTCCGTATGCTCAGTTGATAAAAAGATTCCTTCAAACTGGGCTGGCGGCAATAAATTGCCGGCATCCAGCATCGAGCGAAAATAACTGGCATATAGCGCAGTATCCGAAGTCATGACGGCATCATAACCGATAATTGGGGTCTCGGTGAAAAAGAAACAGGTCATTCCTTTAAACCGTACCATTTGCGCTTTAGTGCCCGTCTTTTTGATATTTTCCTTAAAGCCTTCTTCCAGCATGATGGCTTTCTTTTCAAGCTCAGTATACACTTGGGGATGTTCTTTTAAATAAGTCAACGTATTCAGCCCCATTTTCATGGCAATGGGATTACCGGAAAGGGTTCCCGCCTGATAAACACCACCTAAAGGTGCCACGCAGGCCATAATATCACGGCGACCCCCGTAAGCGCCAACAGGCATGCCGCCGCCGATAATTTTTCCCAGCGTAGTCAAATCCGGTGTGATTCCCATCACTTCCTGAGCACCGCCATAAGCCAGCCGGAAGCCGGTGATGACTTCATCAAAAATCAGCAGCGCGCCTTCATTCTGAGTCAGTTCGCGCAAGCCCTTCATAAAGGCCATATCTGGAGGAACAACCCCCATATTGCCGGCTACCGGCTCAACAATCACAGCTGCAATCTGATCTTTATTTTCGGCAAACAATGTTTTTACTGATTCCAGATCATTGTACACGGCCACCAGGGTATCTTTAGCAGTTCCCTGAGGCACACCGGCAGAGGTGGGCACCCCAAAGGTCAGCGTTCCTGAACCAGATTTTACCAGCAAAGCATCGCCGTGACCATGGTAGCAGCCTTCAAATTTAATGATTTTATCCCGGCCGGTAAACCCTCTGGCCAACCTTAAAGCTGACATCGTTGCTTCGGTTCCGGAATTAACCATTCGAACCTGTTCCATGGACGGATAAGCCGCTGAAATCATTTTAGCCATTTCCACTTCAATGGCCGTCGGCGCTCCATATGAGCACCCCTTTTCCAACGCTTCCTGAACCCCCTGATAATAAATCGGTGAGGCATGACCAAAAATAAGCGGACCCCAGGAACAGATATAATCCGTATATTCATTGCCATCGACATCGTAAATTTTTGAACCCTTGCCCCGTTCGACAAAGACCGGTGGCATGTTCACCGATTTAAAGGCTCTCACCGGGCTGTTAACCCCACCGGGAATCACTTTTTGCGCTTCTATAAAAAGGCTTTCTGACTTTTCTCGCTTCATCATTACTCCTTATCCTTCATACTGTTTAATCAATGCTGGCAGTTCCTTGGCAAAATAGGTAATGATCATGTCCGCCCCGGCCCGCTTAATACTGACCAGACTTTCGAAAATAACTTTTTCATCCATCAGACCTGCATCCACAGCGTTTCTGATCATGGCATATTCGCCGCTGACCTGATAGGCCGCCATGGGCAGATAGGAAAGGTTTTTCCCCTGTACCAGGATATCCAGGTAGGGCATGGCCGGTTTGACCATAATGATATCAGCGCCTTCTTCAATATCCAGCTGCATTTCTTTTAAGGCTTCCCGGGAATTGGCTGGATCCATCTGATAAGAGCGGCGGTCACCAAAAGCCGGTGCTGAGTTGGCTGCTTCTCTAAAGGGGCCGTAAAAGCTCGAGGCATATTTTGCCGCATAAGACATGATGGGAATATTTTCGTACCCGGCCTGATCCAGAGTTTTTCGCATATGGCCGATCCGACCGTCCATCATATCAGAGGGAGCCACCATATCAGCTCCAGCTACAACATGGCTGAGGGCCGTTTTACTTAAAATACCAAGAGTTTTTTCTCTCTGAATGTCACCATTTTCTTCAAAGAAGCAACAATGTCCGTCACTTTTATATTCGCAAAGACAAACATCAGTGATCACATACATCTGAGGATCAGCATTTTTAATGATTTTAATCCCCTGCTGGATCAACCCATTTTCATCAAAAGCAGGCATGGCCATGGCGTCTTTTTCATCCGGCACACCAAATAGAATCAGATACCGAATGCCCATTTCTTTCAGCTCAGCTACCTCGGCCGCCAGCATATCCAGTGACAGATGATACTGGCCCTTCATCGAGCTAATTTCTTTTTTGACTCCTTGACCATCCACAATAAAAAGTGGATAGATCACGTCATTCATTGATAACCGGGTTTCCCGAATCAGGTTTCTGATCGCCGCATTTTTACGTAATCGTGTCGGTAACATTTTTTTCTCCTCTTTTATGATTCTAGGATGGATTCAATCATCCCGTCAATGGTATAAACTGTTGCTTCAAGGCTCACTTCAATCCCCAGTTCCTGACATTTTTTTGAAGTCTGAGGACCGATGGAGACGGTTTTAGTCTGATTAATGTAAGGTAGATTTTGGGTCCCAACTTTTTCCAAAAAATACTGAACGGTAGTGGAACTGGTAAAAGTAATCAGATCAACTTTTCCTTCTTTTAACAAGCTGGCCATATCTTCGGTTTCCAGATCTTCCCGGACCGTCTCATAAGAATGCACTTCATCCACTGAACAGATTTTTGAAAGTTCCTGAGCCACATAGATACGGGCGTTTTTTGAGCGGGGCAATAAAACTTTTGAATCAGCCGAAAGTAAGGGTGTCAGCCCCTCGACCAGTTCTTCACCAACATATTTTTTCGGCACAAAATCCGCTGCCAGACCACGATCCAATAATGCCTTCCGGGTGCCTTCACCAATCGCTGTAATATGGATGTCGCCAAAGACCCGGGCGTCTTTATTTAAACGGCTGATCCCGTCAAAGAAAACTTCTACCCCATTAACACTGGTAAAGATAATATGGCTATAGTCTTTCAGGTTTTCAATTCGTACGTCCACCTGGTCTTCATTAATCGGCACGATTTTAATGGTCGGATATTCGATGGGGTTGCCGCCCAATTCGCGAATTTTTTCCGACAGCTGGGAACTCTGCTCCCGCGACCGGGTCACGACAATGTTTTTGCCAAACAGCGGCTTGGTATCGAAAAATCGCAGTTTTTCTCTTTTGTTGACCACTTCCCCGACCACAATCAGGCTCGGCGCCGTAATCTTTTCAGCGGTGGCAATGCCATAAATGGTTTCCAGATTTCCGCTTACCACCCGCTGATAAGGAGTGGAAGCCCGATGCACAACAGCCGCCGGCATCATTGGGTCCATGCCATTTTTAATCAGCTCCGCGCAAATTTTTTCCAGGTTCTTAACCCCCATCAGAAAAACGATGGTGCCTTTAAGCCGGCCCAGCGTTTCCCAGTCAAGATCTGAGGAACCGTCATAGGCGTTGGATTTTAAGTGTCCCGTAACCACATGAAAAGAGGAAACACAGTCCCGATGGGTAATGGGAATTCCAGCATAGGCCAATCCGCCGATTACTGAAGTGATCCCGGGAATCACTTCAAAGTTGACTGCGGCGTCATAAAGATCTTCCCCTTCTTCCCCGCCACGGCCAAAGACATAGGGGTCTCCGCCTTTTAAACGCAGTACCAGCTTGCCTTCTAGGCCTTTTTCAACCAGTAGGGCGTTAATTTCTTCCTGCTTCATAGCATGATTAGCCGCCCGTTTACCCACATAAATAATCTCAGCATCCGGCCGGGCTTCTTTTAAAAAACTTTCATTGACCAGCGCATCGTAAACAACCACATCGGCTTTCTTAAGGATTTCCATGGCTTTAACAGTAATCAGTTCCGGATCACCGCAACCGCCGCCAGCCAGATAAACCTTACCTTTTTTACCGTGAACCTTCTCATAGCAGCACCCTGCCAGCTCTTGACCCAATTTTTCTGCCTCCTCTAATTGTCCGGATAATTTTTTTGTCACTACATAACTGCCATCTTCGGTACCGTAAAGTCCGTACAAGGTAATTTCCTGCTCCTTTACCTCACAGTAAGCACCCACCGGAATATGACAGCTGCCATTGAGGGCTTTTAAGAAGCTTCTTTCAGCCTTCATCTGAACCAAAGTTTTTTGATCCGTGATCGCCGCCATAATTTTTTCGACAACCTCATTACCAGCCTTGATCTCCACGGCTAGAATTCCCTGGGCCGGCGCAGGGATAAAGGTCTTTTCATCCAACGGGATGGTGGTGTAGTCTTCAGAAACAAATTTATCGATCCGCTTTAAGCCGGCGGCCGCCAGAATGATGCCATCCAGATTTTCTTCATGCATCTTGCGGATGCGGGTATCAATATTGCCGCGAATGCCGACAATATTCAGATCCGACCGCAATGCCTTAACCGCGGCGATCCGCCTTTTGCTGCCGGTTGCAACCACAGCATTTTCCGGCAATTCCATCATACTTTTGATCTTATGAGGGGTTAACAGTACATCCCGCGGATCTTCTCGAACGGGGGGAACGGTGAGTACCAGCCCATCGGGCAGTTTTGAAGGCATATCCTTCATACTGTGGATCGCCATATCAATTTCCCCGGATAAGAGGGCATCTTCAAGTTCTTTAGTGAAAAGCCCCTTATCGCCGATTTTATCAAGGGGTTTATTCTGGATCTGATCACCTTTTGTTTTAATAATCACCATCTCAAATTCTATTTGGGGATGAGCTTCTTTCAAAACATCCAGAAGCCATCCACTCTGGACAGTAGCTAGCTGACTTCCTCTGGTTCCAACTTTTATTTTCATGCAATTCTCCTATAGCGTTTTATTATATTCATCAAGTTTTTTTTCAAGCTCCGATACTGAGCAATCAGCCAGCTGGTTAAGCGTCTCCCGGGTTTTCAGATCAATCTGTTTACGCGTCAGCACAATCTGGCGCAAACTTTTCAGCAGTTCGACTTTTCGGCCATAACTGTCATCATATTCCACCTTTAAAGAACGGATAATTTTCTTGGTCAGGGTCGGACTGGCGCCTTCAGTGCAAACTGAAATGGACAGGTCCCCGCGCCTTAATGTACTCGGGAAAATAAAATCCGAATCTTCATGGCAATCTACCCGATTACACAAAATCCCCAGACTTTTGCAGTCCTGTCTGACCAGCTCGTTGATCTTACCATTTGCGGTAGCCGCCACCGCCAGATTGATGCCTGAAAGATCGGCGCGCTCATATTTTTTTTGCTTCAGTTCCAGTCCCATGTCAGTGATGCTTTTAAGTTTTTCCGAAAACTCAGTGCTGACACAAATAACCTGGCCACCTTCAGATAAGAGGGTCAGAACCCGGCGGCTGGCAATTTCACCCCCGCCAACCACCAGTATTTTCCTGCTTTTCAAGCTAAACAGCAGTGGAATCATGCTCTTTTTCCTGCATCGTATCGGCCGCGAACAAATAAGTCACGGTTTTTTCAATCCCCAAAATAGCCTCTTCACTGTCCAGCTGCTTCAGCTGCTTAATTGGCGGCATCACCATTTCTCTGAATTTAGAACGAATAATTTTAGTCAGGAATTTTTCGTCTTTTTCATCAAGGCTCATTTTACCAAGCAGAATCTCAATGGTCTCCTCCGCCAGCTGTCGGGATGTTTCATTCAGGTCTTTAACCATATTATCAACCTTAGCGTGGGTGATCCATGAAAGCAGGCCTTCAATTTCCACCTGGATTTCCTGCTCGATCTTTCTTGCCACTTCCACCCGGTAAGCCATCTTTTCGTCCATGATGTCTTTAAAGTGGTCAATGGTTAATAGTTCAACCATGGGCAGGTCGCCCACCCCTTCTTCAATATCCCGGGGCAGGGCCAAATCCATAATGATCAGCGGTTTTTTTCGGGGAGCAATCTGATCCGCCTTTAAAATAATATGGGGAGAGGCTGTCGCTGAAATCACCACATCCATTTCATTAAGCAGCTCATAGCGGTCTTCATAATAGACGCGTTGCACATTTTCATGAATGGTTTCACAACGATCCATGTGGTGATAAGTCCGATTGGTCATATAGGGGTTTTGAAAGCCCTCAGCTTTCATGTAACGAAGGGCTAGAATCCCCATCTTGCCGGAACCAATAATCAGAATTTTTTTATCCCCATAATCTTCGGGATAAGTTCTTTTGATATGTTTGATGGCAGTGGAGCTTAATGAAAGTGGGGTTTCAGAAATTTTATATTCGGTTTTAACTTTTTTGGTAAAGGTCACTGCTTCGCGAAACATCTTTGTCAGATATTTACCACAGCCTTTTTGCTCCTGAGAAATTTCCAGTGCCTCTTTCACCTGGCCAAGAATCTGATCCTCGCCCAGAATCATCGAATCCAGACCGGTTACCACCTCATAGAGATGATATAGAGCTTCCCGTTCTTTCTTTTCAAAAAGATATGGTTTTAAAAGCGATGATTTTTCTTTAATATAAAAATCTTTTAAAACTTCTGCCGCCTGATCAGGCTCGGAAGTGGCCACATAAATTTCACTGCGGTTGCAGGTCGATAAGATGATCACTTCACTGATTGCCTTATGTAAAAGCAGCCCTTCAATCCCTTCATTAATAGTACGACGAATAAATGCGCCTTTTTCCCGTATTTCTAGTGGTGTATCTTTGTGGTTAATCCCCACAACTACCAGTTTCATTCTAAACCTCCTTATCGCAATCTGTGAGACATTTGCCTATCTCCTACTCCTGTTTACCAATGCCGGCACGATTAATCAGTCATTTTAGACTAATCAACATTAAGGCCGCCTGGCGTCTAAATGCACTTTTTTCATATCCTGTCTGCTTGAGAAAAATTAAAAAATGCACTCAGCTTACTTGTTCTCCCGCCTAGATTCAGGCTTTGGTCAGCCACCAGACCAGTAGAATCGCTGTCAGTAAAATTCCCGCTGCCAGCAGCTGCAGACTTTCTAACTTTTTTTCATCTTCCAGAAATAAAAGCTCACCGTCATAGCAACGGGCTTCCATGGCCGTATAATAGGCACTGGCCTTTTTCATCGAAACAATCAACATGTTGCCGACAATTCCGCCAAAGGTCCGAATGGAGGTTCGATAATCGCAGTAGCCTTCCCGGGAGCTGGCTGAGTTTCGCATTTTGATAAACACATCCATCAATATGAAAATATAGCGATAGATTAAATTCATCAGCTCAATAATCAGACTGGGCACATGAGCCTTTTGCATCACCGAGATAATTTCCGACGACGGAGTGGTCAGAGACAGCATTAAAAGCGCTGAAACTGCCGCAAATACCTTCAATATCATTAAAAACATTTCAATAATTTTTTCCGGCGAGGTGTTGACATAAAAAAAGCCCAGATGAAACGAATAAACATTGACCGGCTGCCAGGAAAAATCAACCGCGATGGTGATAGTTCCCAACAGGATAAAAGTTAGCGGTATCATCAGCATGGAAAAATACTCTCTTACCGCCAGCCCACCTTTAAGCATAGTCAGATAACCAGTAGCCAGCAGCACCATTAGTGAAACATAAGGATTGTTGAGGATGATGCATATTAAGAGCAGCGCCACTGAAAACACCACCTTAAATGCTGGGTTCCAGCTTCTTAGGTGTGAGGCAAAGGCATGCACATCCATCTCAAAGCCCTCACCGTGCTTATGTCCACTATGGTGACTGTGATGGTTTTTCTTTTCTTTTATCATTGCGGTCACGATCATCAGGCCATACAAAATAATCAGACCGACTCCAAACAATTGTTCCATGAACTTCCTCTTCTTTTTATAATGCCATTTCCAGATCGGGGATTTTATGCTCTTTAAACAAAGCCTTAAAAGCGTCAATACTTTGGGGTGCCTGACACCCTTTTGGCAACAGCTGGTTTTCCATTAAGGTCTCATAAACCGAAAGCAGTGTCGGTTTGGTCAGGTTGGCTTTTTTAAGAATCTCCTGATTCTTAAATATTTCCAGCGGCGAACCATCAGCAATAATTTTCCCGTCCGCAAAGACAACAATACGTTGCGCCCAACGATAGGCAAAGTCGACATCGTGAGTCGAAATCATGATGGTTTTTTCTTCATGGCTGAGCTTTTCCAACACATCTTCAAGCATTTGGGCATTAATGGGGTCGAGAGCCGCAGTGGGTTCATCAAAGATGATCACTTCCGGCTTCATGGCAATAATATCCGCGATGCTGACCCGTTTTTTCTCGCCCCCGCTTAAATAGTGGGGTGGCCGGTCTTTGTATTCCTGCATATTCATATAGTTTAGTGCCTGGTCAACCCGATTTAAAACTTCCTCTTTGGGCAGTTTTAAATTCATCGGCCCAAAGGCCACTTCCGCCCGAACTGTTGAAGCGATAATCTGATTATCCGCATCCTGAAAAACAATTCCGATATTTTTACGCAGTTCTTTTAAAGTCTTTTTATTGATCACGGTCCCCTGATAAGAAATCTGTCCTTTTTCCGGCGTCAGGACACCATTAATATTCAAGAAAAAGGTGGACTTGCCCGCCCCGTTTGATCCCAGAACAGCAATTCTCTCGCCTTTATAAATTGTCAGATTGACACTCTTAAGTCCGACTTGGCCGTTGCCGTAGGTATAAGCGAGATCAACCACTTTTAAAATCGGTTCATTTTCCATACTTTGTTCCTTAATCATTTTTTGGATGAATGTTTAAAATTCCAATCTAAATAAGAATCCTTTTAGATTGGAATTCAACATTCGCTCTATGCAATTTTAAATTGCTTATTCATCTTTTTCTAAGTCGTTAAATTTTTTGCCGGTTTTCTTTTCCCACTTGGTTCGTTCTGAGAACTTGCCGATGAAGAAAAAGATCACACCCACACCAATGCCTGTCTGCAGACAAAACATCAGACTTTCCACTTCGCCGGGGATTTCCCCGCCGATCCAATTTTCCAGAACTGGGGTAAACCAAGGCTGGTACTCGGTTCCGGTAATTTCCGAAACAACCTGGCTGCCGGCATCATCAGAACCGCCAAATTCGGCCCCCTGCAATAAAAACAATGGCACCAGAGCGATTAAAAACACAATCGCCAGCAAAATCAGAATCGTTTTTTTATTGGCTGTTGTCATTGCGCTTCACCTCTTTCCAGCACGCCCAAGCCAATCAGCTCATTGGCCGCGTAAGATTCCAGAGTAATCATGATGACTACTGTTAAAATCCCTTCGATAATGGCTAATGGCAACTGGGTTGGTGCGAAAACGGCCAGGAATTTTGCTGCTGAAGCCATCATCCCGCCAGTCTCTGACGGATAAGCTATCGCCAGCTGAAAACTGGTCACCATATAGGTAAAGAGATCACCAAGAGCCGCAGCCAGAAATACACCAACATGCTTGTTTACACTTAGTTTTTTACATAAAATATAAATCCCATAGGCTACAAAGGGACCAGCAATGGCCATGGAAAATGTATTAGCGCCTAAGGTTGTCAGGCCCCCATGAGCCAACAGAATCGCCTGAAAAATCAGGACAATCAATCCTAAAATAGAAACTGCCGTCGGTCCAAACAGAATCGCGCCCAGTCCCGTTCCCGTCATATGGGAACAACTACCAGTAACTGAGGGAATCTTAAGTGATGACATGATGAAAATAAAAGCTCCTGCCATGGCGTACATGGTAATGGCCGAACGATTAACTTCCACTTTTTTCTTAATTGACAGATAACCCGCCACCAGAAACGGCAAACAGATCACGCCCCAAATCACACAATATGTAACAGGCAAATAGCCCTCCATGATGTGCATGGCATTGGCTACCGGATAAATTCCGAAAAATAGCGCAAAAATCCCCACCATGGTTATAATCTTCTTTTCTTTAAAAGACATAAATTCCTCCATAATGCTATATATATCAATCAGGGTAAAGAAATTTTGAGTGACGACCACACCGGCATGCGTCCATACAAAAAAACCTCTTTTCCAATAAAGAAAAAGAGGCTAATTAATCGGATTTATTGATCCCTAGTTTAATTTAAACGTCGCAGAATCAATACGGTCAACGTTACTAACTTCCCTTTTCCCTGGAAGGATATCTTAGTACTTCAGTTTAGTAGGTTTCCTGACTCATAGCTTATATTTCTCTTGCCTTCCCAGTTTTTCCCAGTGACATTTTAAAGAGAACTTAACTATTTACAGTGACCGGATCGCTCTGGATTCTCACCAGATTCCCTCAATGATTAAATCATCCTAAACGAATTTATACATTACATATTCATTTACCCCACTATTATACCATTAATCCACAATTTGTACAGCAATTTTTAAGCAAAGGGTTTTTAACATATGTTTGTATTTAAGACTTCTACTATCAGGAAAGTTTCTTCTATTGTCAAGAAAATTAGTTCGCTGATCTGTCGCTTTTTTATTTGGCAACTATTTCAAAGACCGTTATGAACGGGCTTCATTTTTCACCAAACGATAATAAACTTTTGCCGTCATTTTGTAAACAAAGGCATAGATTATGGCAAAGGCAATCATTGTCACCGCCATACAGGCCAAAAACAGCTGCCAGTCATCCAGTCGAAAAGCCTGGAGCATTTTAACCAGCACCGGAAAGGCAAACAGAGTATGCACCACCGCGGTTAAAAGAGGCAGAAAAAAGACAATCAGGATCTGCTTGTTAATGGTTTTTTTTACTTCATACTGATCCAACCCAACATTCTGCATAATTTCAAAACGGTTTCGATCTTCATAGCCTTCCGATAACTGCTTAAAATAAATGATTAACACTGTTGCCATTAAGAAAAGCGAGCCCATAAAAATCCCCAGAAACAAGAAACCGCCAAAAATTGAATACCACTCTTCACGGTATCGATCTGCGCTGTTAACAGAAAAAAGACTGGTGGACTGTTCCAGCGTCGCATAAAGACCATTGGCAAAAACCAGCCGACTTTCTTCGCTGCCTGTGATATTAAAAAAGACGCCATAAGAAAGCATTTCCTGACCTGTCATTTGATAAAAAATTTGTGTCATGACCATTTCGTCTCCAACGATCAGAAAATAGGAATCTCCAGGGCTAGAGGCCTGTTTTTCAGCAATTGGAAAGCTAGTCAGATTTTCTTTGACTTGCAAAACGGTGTCACCAAAAACCATCCTTTGCTCCGGATAGTCATCCTTCTGCGAGAAAACAAGCACTTGATTATTATCAAGCTGATAATTACTGTTATTGATCCGATTGTAATCAGCGACACTTAAAATCACCAGATCTGTAACACTCTTATAATAGTCGGTGCTATTAACCTGCTGACGGATCTCGTCCGGGCTATAGTTCTCCCCATCTCTAAAAGCTGTCAGCTCCGCATAATCAAAAGACTTCTCACTATCAATAACGACATTATTCTGTCCAAGCTGTTCATCAATCGCCTCATTGATGATATCTCGATCCTCCTGATTCGCATCACTGGCGATCATGACATCAAAGGGAAACATATTCTTCATAATTGATTCCTGTCCGCTATAGAGAGCCACGGTGGTGGAAATGGTCACCAGCACCATCGTTGATAAAATGCAGATACTGGCCAGCCCAACGGCATTCTGCTTCATCCGATAAATCATACCTGATACCGAAATAAAATTTCGCGGCTGATAATAGTATTTTTTATTCTTCTTGAGTTTCTTTAAAAAAACAATGGAGCCAGAGGTGAAAAGACAGTACGTCCCGATAATCACTAACACCACTGCTACAAAAAAGGTTCCGATGGCCTCGATGGGGCTTTCCACCGTCAGAGCCAGGATATAGCCGCCAGCTAGACTCAAAAGTCCAATCAGGGTTAATAGCCAGGACGCTTTCGGTTCTTTTTCGCCCACATTGCTACCTTGAAGCAGTTCGATAGGGTTTGCAAGCCTGACCTGAAACAAGTTGTAAAGAAGGGTCAACAGAAAAATAAGGCTGAAAAAAGCAGCGGTTAAAATAACCCCCTCCTTACTGATATAAAAAGCAAGGGGCGTGGTAAAATTTAAAAGCTTTAATAGAATCAGAAACAAAACTTTTCCCAGCAAAAGACCCGTTAGAAGCCCTGCAACAATACTGATCAGGGCAACAATAATCGTCTCCGTCATTAAAACAAAAGCCACATGTTTTTTCCCCAGTCCCAGCACACTATAGAGACCCAGTTCCTTTTTACGCCGCTTGATCAGAAAACTGTTGGTGTAGAAAAGAAAAATCACTGAAAATATCCCGATAATGATCGTTCCCAGAAAAAAAATACTTTTAAGCGAGTCCGATCCCGGCATCTGGTCCAGGCCTTTATTGCCGTTAAAGGCGATCATCATATAAAAGGCCACCATGCTGCCCATAGCAGCCAGAATATAAGGGATATAAGTGTCAACGTTTTTGCGGATATTATTGACAGCCAGTTTTAGATAAAAATTATTATTCATCTTCCTGACCTCCGCTTGCCAGTACCGTCAGGGTCATGGAGATTTTCTGGTACATCTCATCGTTATTCATAGCTCCGCGATAGATTTGATTATAAATTTCGCCATCCTTGATAAAAAGAACCCGGCTGGCCCGGCTGGCCGCTGCCACACTGTGGGTAACCATGAAAATGGTCTGACCTTCCTGATTAAAGGCGTTAAAAAGATCCAAGAGCTTGGCGGCAGCCTTAGAATCCAGGGCGCCAGTCGGTTCATCAGCCAGCAGCAATTTAGGATCGGTAATCAATGCTCTGGCCACGGCTGCCCGCTGCTTCTGACCACCGGACACCTCATAAGGGTATTTATCCAGGATTGCTTCGATCCCCAATTTTTTGGCCAGCGGTTTAATCCGTTTCTCCATCTCCTGATGGGGCTGTTGGGCTAAAACCAGGGGTAAAAAAATATTATCCCTGATCGAAAAGGTATCCAGTAAATTAAAATCCTGAAAGACAAAACCCAGGTTTTCCCGACGAAATGCGGATATTTCCCGATCTTTGATGGCCATCATATTCTTATCACCCAGTAAAACCTGGCCACTTGAGGGCCGGTCCAAAGATGCTAAAATATTCAAGAGGGTGGTTTTACCCGAACCCGATTCCCCCATGATGGCCAGATACTCACCAGCCTCCACTGTAAAATTGATGTTTTTCAATGCCTGAACCTGGTTCATCCCAAAGCGGGTCGTATAAATTTTTTGCAGGCTCTTTACTTCTAAAAGACTCATATTATCCTCCGATATTTTTGATATCTTTAGTATAAAGTTTATGTCGCTTTCCAGACATCTTGACAACTTACATTTTAAAGGGCAACCTTACACTTTTGTAAGTTCCAGTGTATCAATAAACACCGTACCGATCAATGACCAAGGTGTCAGACCCTTGAATTTCCTTGTCTGCTGCGGTAAGTCGCACGATTAGAAATGGCTAATTATCGGTACTCAGTCGATTAAACTGACTTTTTTGACTGGCTCATTCCCTTTGCGAGTCTTCGCTTTTAGGCAGAGGATCTAGTCACTATCGAAAAACCTGCGCTAAACAATTTAACTATATTTAAATCTAAGATCAGATTACATCCAACTGCTGCTGGGTCAGATCAATTTTCATTTTTGTGCCCTGACCCGGTTGCGATTCGGCGTAAATTTTGTAACCCAGCTTATTGATAACCTTTTTGGTTAAATAGAGACCAATTCCTGTCGATTTGCGATCTATCCGACCCGCGTAACCGGTAAAGCCGCGGTCAAAAATGCGATCAAGATCCTCGGCATGAATCCCGATTCCACTATCTTCTATGACCAGCTGCTCCTGATCCAGATAAATTTTTATGACACCTGTTCTGGTATATTTTAAAGCATTGGAAAGCAGCTGTTCCAGACAAAAGACAAACCATTTTTTATCGGTGATCACTCCAGTCTCAAGTTCAGCCATTTCCAGGCGGATTTTTTTTTGAATAAAAAACAGGCTGTATTTTCGTATCGCTTCCTGGACCAGATCAATCAGGACATATTCTTTTAAAATCATATCCGCCGCTATACTTTCCAGGCGCAGATACTGCAAAACCATTTCCACATATTCTCTGGTTTTAAAAAGTTCCTGCCGCATTTGCTTAAGGTCAATCGCATCAGATGATTGCAGCATCAGATCCATGACCGAAATGGGGGTTTTAATCTGATGGGCCCATAGGGTATAGTAATCATTGAGCTCTTTTTTGCTGTTTTCCAGCTGCACCTGAAGTTCCATACGGTTTTCAAAAAGCTGATCGATCGCCCGGCGATATAAGCCTTCCGGTAAGTTTTTCGCCTCAACAAGAGGCTTTCTTTCGATCAGGATGGCTTCCCTGAATGCATGCAGTTCACGGCAGCGGTGATTATAACGATAAAAATCCAAGCATGCAATGACCAGCAAGCCAAAGACAGTCAGTCTTAAACCTAATAAAGTGACGGAAACATCAATATTATTAAGGAACTCAACCCCGCTGAAAATCCCCACGACCAGAGCCAGACATATGATAACCGGCAAGCGTTCTTGCAGATAGGCCTTAAAGACAGCTTTTACAGACATTTACGCCTCCACCAGATAGCCAATTCCTTTGCGGGTCAAAATATATTTTTCAACCCCCGCTTCAGCCAGTTTTTTTCTGAGCCTGGTCATATTGACGGTTAAGGTATTATCATCCACAAAAGCGTTATCATCCCAAAGATAGGTCATAATTTCATCACGGGAAATGATCTTACCAAGGTTTTCCATTAAAATTTTCATAATTCGAAATTCATTTTTGGTCAGTTCAATCTTCTGATCATCAATCAGCAGCACGGTTTCCGACAGATTAAGGATCACCCCGGCATGCTCTATTAGTTCCCGATTTTCCTGAAAGGAATAAGTCCGACGAATAATGGCCTGAACCTTTGCCAGTAAAACGGACAAATCAAAGGGTTTGGCAATGAAATCATCGCCACCCATATTCATGGCCATCACGATATTCATATTATCACTGCTGGATGAAATAAAGACAATTGGCACCTTGGAGATCTTGCGAATTTCCGTACACCAGTGATAGCCATTATACAAAGGCAAGACTATATCCAATAGCACCAGCTGTGGCATAAAATCTATAAATTCGTTGAGAACCTGATTATAATCCTCTGCTAGCCTTGTTTCGTAACCCCATTTTTTTAAATGCTCGGCAATAATCTGACCAATCAATGGATCATCTTCCACAATTAAAATTTTATACATAAGAAACCTCTTTTAATTTGATCGAAATGTAAATCTATCGTTACACATTTTTTTGCTTTCAATCACTCACGCAACTCAAACGCTATTAATTTTTATAACTGAATTTAGACTAACAAAAAAGCCGAGGGACGTCAACCTCGGCTTCAATTACTTCTTATTTATCATCGGATTTGGCGATTTTTAGAATCAAATTCTAGTCTGCAGCCTTTTTTCAATCTGCTCAATTGTTTCCAGACTGATCAGGTGCTCAATTTCACAGGCATCCTTTGCCGCTACCTCCGGCTTGACGCCGAGAAATTGACCAAAAAAATCCTTCAACAAATCGTAGCGTCTGACAACTTCCGCAGCCAGTTTTTTTCCTTCTGGCGTCAGGCAAACCTTCCCGTATTTCTCTTTTCTAACAAAGCCATCTTCTTTTAACACCATCATCATATGGCTGACACTGGCACGGGTCACCCCTAACGCATCGGCTACTTCGCAGGAATGAATTTCCCTCTGGTCGGACATCGCCAGCATTACTTTTAAATAATCTTCTTTTGATGCGGTCAGCTTACTATTTTTTTCCATGTCTTCACCTGCCTTTTTCCGCACTTCTTTATTAACATATGTTCATAAAGATTATACTGCAGTTTCTGGCATATGTCAACATTAATCAATTTGAATCTGCTAACACTTTTTCTGAGGTCAGTTCAAATCTCATGACAGCCTTTTCTAGACTGTAATCCCCCAATCAGACCCCTAACTGATATTAAAAAGTCTTATTCACCATTTTTAAAATAACGGTCAAGAAAAGCCTTCATGATCAGATTATTGCTTTCTATTTTTGCCACCTGATCTAAAACCTGATCCGGGCTCTGAACAAAGGTTCCCGGTACCATTTCGTCTTTGCAGTTTGCAACCAGATCACCGATAATCTGTGCCGTGTTTTCCAGATGAAACTGAAAGCCAAATACTTTCTCCCGATAAACATATCCCTGGTGGGGACAGGCCTGACTTTTAGCAAAGATAATGGCATCTTCAGGCAGATCGGTAAAGAAATCACCATGCCAGTGAAAAACTTCAGGTTTTTGCGATAGCTCTGGAAAAATATCATGGCCCTTGCCCCACGCTTCAATGGGGAACCAGCCAATCTCGACTTGCTGGTTTCTTTTCACCTGGCCGCCGATCACATCGGCAATCAGCTGTGCCCCTAGACAGATGCCAAGAACAAACTTCTTGTCATCAATGGCTTTTTTAATAAAAGCTTTCTCTGATTTTAACCAGGGATATTTTTCCTCTTCATAGATGTTCATGGGACCGCCCATAACGATCAAGGCATCAAAATCCTGAATTTCAGGCAGTGCCTGACCTATATCCAGCCGAGTATGGCTCACGGTATGATGATTTTCTTTAATCCACTCCAGAATAATTCCCGGATTTTCAAAGGCAACATGTTGCAGATAATGGAATTTCATTGTTCACCTCGCTGATTTTTTCTTATTTTACCATAAAAAACAAAAAAATAAAGACGCTCAGTTGAGCGCCCGGACTTTGAATTTTTGGCCAGAAAAATTCAAAGAAGGAATGATGCTTTCTATGGTGTAAAGCAATGAAAGCCAAGGAACGGGGATGTCACACACCATCCCCGGAAGAAGGGTAATTAAATACTGACTTGGAGATGTCCGTTTATCTCAGGTATCTTGAATTGGTTAGGAGAAAGAAACCAATAAAAAAATCCTTCTCCAAAAGAGAAGGATATAAGAAACATACATAAGAGTTACTCTGATGTTCTTAACTTACTCTAAATCGGAGGTTTGTAAGAAAGTCACTACAACAGGTCTTCTGGCTTTGCACTAAAACTTTCCGTTTCCCTTCCCATTAAAACTAACAGTGGTTATGAAACGGTCATCATGCATTACAGCTGCGATTACAGCAAAGGATTTTCACCTTTTTCCCTTGAGTATAGGACAAGTTCACTATTTAATTAATAATATTGTATCTTATTTCAGATCGATTGTCAAGTTCATTTATGCATTTTTAAAAAAATTTATGCATCTCCACTGATAACGAAAATCGGATTGGCCGCCTTGAGCATGGTCAGCCCACCGATACCTTCACCGCGGCTGATGCCGACCTGAATCATCTCAACATTCTTAAATCTTTCATTCATCAGGGTCACGGCCTGGGCGGCATTTTCCAGGGTCACGAAGTTAGCAATGACCCGGCCATTAGCCCGCAGATTTTCTAGGCACCAATCCAGTAATTCCGAAAGGTTGCCGCCGGAGCCACCAATAATAACCCGATCCACCGGCTCCCTAATTTCTGCCAGCGCCGCCGGCGCTTTACCGGAAATTATTTCAACGTGATCTGCCGCAAATTTTTCCTTGTTTTTGCCAATCAGCTCAAGGGCCGATTCTTTGGCTTCAACAGCGTAAACTGTTCCCTGTCCGGCCGCATAAGCCGCTTCCATGGTCAGACCGCCGGTTCCGGCACCAATATCCACTACCACATCGCCCGCCTGGATGCCCAGCAGCGAAATGGTCAGAATTCGGATTTCCCGTTTTGTCATGGGCGCCTTGCCGCGAATATATTCCTCGTCTTTATAACCTGCTATATTACTCATTTATAATCACCACTACTGCCAGTCCTTCTTCTTTAAATGATTGCGCCTCGGCCACCGTTAAGCGGGTAATTTTTTCAGTCTCATAAGACAGATCCTGGCCCACATATAAAATGCACTGATCACAACCCAATTCGTCAAGTTTTTTTGCAATAAAAGCGGTATTCTGTTCCTTATCGGTTAAAAGCCCCAAAACTGTATTACTTTTTAGCGCTTGTGCCAGATCAAAACTGCGGCCGTGAAGACTGGCCAGTCTGGCATGCTCCCAGCTGCGGTTGAGTTTTGCAAATAAATACTGCATGGAACTAATGCCCGGAATAGAAACAATATTCTCCTGGGGAATCCGCTTTTTGGCATATGTTAGAAGGCTATAGAAACCTGTGTCTCCCGACACCACCAGGGCGGTTTGTTTATCCTGATAAACTGAAACCACCTGATCCATTAACTCCGTTAACGGCTTGCCTTCACCGATATACAAAATTTCTTTGCCCGCGATATCAAAGCTTTCGGTATGACGCCGCCCGCAGAGAATAACCTGCGCCGCCTCAATCTCTTTTCTGGCAATAGGCAGAATATAGTCCGGATGACCGGGGCCTAGACCGATAATTTTTAATTGATACATAAGCTGTCCCTCATCGTCTCTGCATTTTGACTCTGTCCCAGGAAACCCAGTTCCCGGGAGAAAATAATGACTTCTATCTCAATGTTGCCATAAACCCGATCCGTTACTTTTTTCTTTACCGCCTGCGCCAGAGTATCAAAATAACCGGGAAGCTCAGCCTTTAGAATCAGATCCGTCGCCTCATCGGTAGTTTTGGCCTGCATAATGCTTGTCAACAATTCCCGGTTGCCACCCAATAAACCAGCGTAAGCCGTCAAAATTTCCATCCGACCATCGGCAACATTGCTGTGGGTGTTAAAAATCCCCCCAGCTACCTTAACAAGCTTGCCCAGATGACCAATCAGAAGAATCTTTTTGATTTCCATCCGTTCCGCTTCATCCAGCATAAAACCCAGATAATTGCTGGTTTTAACCAATGCTGATTCTGGTAACTTCAATTCATCGGCAAAGTCTTTTCCGTAATTGCCGGGTACAAAAATAATCTGCTCCAAACCCTTGGCTTTTAGCACTGATAATTCCAGTTTTAAAGAGGCCTTAAGGGCTTCTTCACTCATGGGCTCGACAATTCCCGAGGTACCTATTACCGACAATCCGCCAACAATTCCCAGTTTAGGATTAAAAGTCCGTTTGGCCAGCTCTACACCCTGGGGAATAGAAATTTCCACATTCCAGCCCCTATTGACGTTACAATCAGTCTGAGCAAGAACCTCAGTGATGACCTCTTTGATCATTTGACGTGGTACCGGATTGATGGCCGCCTGGCCCACCGGGACACTTAATCCCGGCGAGGTCACAGTCCCCACACCCTGACCAGCCAGAAAATGAACGCCCTCTTCTTGAGCCGGAAAAACCCGGGAAAATACTTTAACCCCATTCGTCACATCCGGATCATCCCCGCTGTCTTTAATCACCGAGCAGGAAGCCCCCTGACTATCAAAACACTGGTCATGGATCAACAAATCCAGGTCCCAGCCTTTTGGGGTTTTAATCAGGACACTCTCCTGCTTTTTCTGCTTCAAAAACATCAGCAGGGCTGCTTTAGTAGCAGCTGTGGCACAGGAGCCAGTGGTATAACCATAACGCAGCTCTTTACCGTCTTTTTCGATGGTCTTGTCAAGCATGGCTCAATCCTTAAAAAGCGAGTAGTCTTTTTTGATCAGCATGGTTGACAAATAAGGAATTTTTCCCTTTAAGACATTAATGTCCGTAACCACTTTCTGTGTTTCCATACCAATATTTGAAACCAGAACAAAAGATTTTTCCAGTCCCCGGGCTTCCAGTTCTTCCGCCATCAGCTGATTGTTGGCCGAAATTTTCATAATCACAATATTTTTATGGGCATCCAGGATCTGTCTGATTTCTTCGATGGGTTGGGTCATGGCCACAACCCCCAATGACTCTTCCCCCTGGGTTAATGGGATGTTCAGCTGGGCTGCCAGGTTGCAGAAAGAGGGAATCCCCGATAGCGTTACCACTTCAATCTCTCTGTCCAGCAGATATTCCATGACATAGGAGTAGGTTGAGAAAACCATGGGATCTCCCAAGGTGATAAAAGCCACGTCTTTGCCCTGGTTAAGCAGGTCTTCAATCTCATCGGCATTCTGTTGCCATTGGATTTCCAGTTTTTCCCGCTCAGCACTTAAAGAGATCATGGGAAAATTCATTTCCAGACATTTAGATAAATCTTCAATATGCGGTTTAACAATATTGAAGGCAATGCTGTCAGTGCCCATTTTTTTAGTTGGTGTGATGACAACGTCGCACTCTTTTAAAACTTTGGCCGCCTTTACCGTTAACAGATCCGGATCTCCCGGTCCGACTCCAATCCCATAAAAAATTCCTTTGCTCATTGATCTACCATTCCCTTCCCAGCTGATACAGCATGGCATTTAAAATAGCTGCCACGACCGGACTGCCTCCTTTACGTCCATTGATACGGACATAGGGACTGTCAATGGCATCCAAGGCCTGTTTGGATTCTGCGGCGCCGACAAAACCAATGGGCGCGCCAATGATCAGGTCTGGTTTGGCACTGCCGGATTTAATACTTTCAATGAGCGTATATAGGGCAGTTGGCGCATTGCCAATGGCAAAAATACCCACTGAGTCATCGGCCAAAGCTTTCTCGATCGCCACTGTTGACCGGGTTACTCCGCGTTCTTTGGCTTCTTTCATGACTTCCGGTTCATGTACATAGTTAACAATTTCAATTCCGTGATCAGCCAAGGCTTTTTTATTGACCGCAACCTGAATCATTCGGGTATCGGCATAAATTTTCTTGCCTTTTTTAAGGGCTTCCATACCTCGTGCATAGCCGTCATTACAAAATTCCAATAAATCAGCATACTCAAAATCAGCGGTGGTATGGATGATGCGCTTGACAATTGGCGCGATCTCTTCTGGAAAAACCTTATCCCCTAATTCTTCGGTGATGATTTCAAAACTGCGTTCTTCAATTTCTCGTGGATTATTAATATATTCCATTTTCGTCTCCTTTTCTTAACTGGACTGCTGATCTAAAGCAAAATGCCGATCATTTATACAATCTATCTCAATTCCGCCAGCAATCAGGCGGTTTTCATAAATACCACTATAATCTCCTGCTGGCAGGCGATCTTTAATACCATTTTCAAATAATGCTTTATCAAATTGACCATCTTCATACATAAGGCCAATCACGGTACCGCTATGACCGATCACCGTCCCCAGTCCGCCGCATTCCTCCATCAGATCCACTAACAGATCCAGATGTTTTTTAGGCAGCCGTTTCTGGTTCAGATAGGCCGACAAAGTACAGGCACGGCCGATTTTTTTCAGGTCATGATCAGTTATTCCCTGTTCGAAGAGATTAATTATCTGACTGAAAATTGCCAGATCCTTGGCCGAATAATCATCCTGGGATTCATTAAAAGACATGGTGTCAATGCCACCGCAGAAATCAACAATCATCAAATTGGCATTAATGACTCCTCCCAGTTCTTTTAATACCTGACCAGTGATGTGATTAAAGAGATTGAGCTCCTTAAACATCAGATTATCAGACGGTTCAATCTCTGCACATAATTTCCCGATCTCCGCTGCTTCAAGACCCAGATCGAAGTAAGCCGACAAGCCCGCTGCCATAGCAGAAAGATCTGCTGTGGAAGATGCCATTCCCTTTTTCTCCGGGATCTGGCTTTCCATATTAATCGACAGCCGATCCAGATGCTTTCTGGCAATCCCGTATTGATCAAAAATCAGTCTGACCATTTTTTGAGCTTTGAATTTTAAATTAGAGTTTTTAAACTCTCCGCTTTCAATCGTAATGGTGGCATATCGGTCAATGGGACTGGAGATCAGGCAGGGACTGCCTTCAAACCAGCCCTGAATGTATTCACCGCAGGTTCCTGGACTTTTAACCACGACCCGTTTCATCCTTTTGCCTCCTGATGCTTTTTCACGATTTTTAACAAGGCTTTAAAAAACTCTGGATTACTGTAAAAATGAATGTGGGGATAACCCGCCAACACATTGTTTTTGGTATAACCGCAAGTCCAGGTTTTACCCCGCTTGGATATCACATAAGCAGTCTGCAGGTCTTCTTTTGCTTCTATCAGGCTGTGATGAAATTCATGACCTCTGATTTCAATCGACTGACCGCCAATAAAAGCGCAGACATCCACATAGCCAAAACGCTGCAACTTTTGAGTCATTACCGCTTGAGCCTTTAAGAAACCTACCATTTCATATGACCGACCTTCTTTATCAGTGATTTCTTCGGTCAGGTACATGAGTCCCCCGCATTCAGCGTAACAGGGCAGGCCAGCTTCCAGTTTTTCCCGGATATCCTCCAGCATATTGGCATTTTTTGCCAGTTCCGCGCCGAAAATCTCAGGAAAACCACCGCCGATATATAAGGCATCCAGGCCATCCGGCAAGCGCTGGTCTTTGATGGGGCTAAAGACCACCAGTTCGACACCAGCATTTGCAAAGGCTCTTAAGTTATCATCATAGTAAAAATTAAAGGCGCGATCACGGGGAATACCGATCTTGAGGCCACCGAATTCTTCTTTTAAACTTAAGAAAGGATCAGCCCGGTTGGGTTTTCGCACCGGCCGCTGGCTGATTTCCAGAAGTTTGTCTAAATCAATGGTTTTTTCTGCCACTTCTGCCGCTTTTTCCACCTTTTCGCGAAAACCATCCAGTTCCTCAACTGGAACCAGCCCTAGATGGCGGCTGTCCATAATAATTTCCGGTGTTTCGGGAAAATAGCCAAGAACGGTCACTGGATTATAAGCTTCAATCATCTCTTTTAAAAGCTGATAATGGGATTCTGATGAAACCCGATTGATGATCACTCCTTTGATATTAACATCCGGATCAAAATCCAGATAGCCTTTGACCAAAGCAGCTGCCGATTTGGCCATGCCCCGACCATTGATGATCAAAATCACTGGTGCATCGACAAGCTTAGCTAAATAAGCCGAGCTGCCTTTTTCCGATTCCAGCCGATTGCCGTCATACAAGCCCATGACCCCTTCGAGCACACCCACGTCGTCCTCTTCAAGACGGCGGTCAAAGAGCTGCCTAACCGTTTCCTCGCCAAGCATCCAGGTATCAAGATTAACAGAATCCTCACCGGTCACAAAGCGGTGAAACATCGGATCGATATAGTCCGGACCAGTTTTAAAAGGTTTGACCTTTAATCCTCTATTTTTAAGGGCCCCCATGATTCCCATGGTCACCGTTGTTTTTCCTACATTACTGCTGATTCCAGCCAGCATAAAATAATTCACATTCCGTCCTCCTTTAGTGACTCGATAGGAAAATAAAAAACCCAGCTTCTCAGAAGCAGGGTCTAAACTTTGTTAAACAGGCTTCTTCCCTCCGAAGAACATTACAATCTGAGTGTCCTGACTTTTGCGTCATCCTCCGTTTTTCCTTCCCATCCAAAGACAGTGGCTTTAAAAACATCGTCTGCAATCACAGTAGCGGGGGCTGTAGGGCTTCTCACCCTTTTCCTCAATGCAATATTAAATTATTTTAAAGTTTACCATAATTCTAGACCGATTTCAATTTATTATTTTCATTCCTTATTAAGATCCAGGCTTTGCCGCACGGCCGCGGTAAAAGAAAGCGGCTCTTGCTCCTGCCATTTTTCGCTGGCGATGACCTCGTAAGAAATAGTGTCGACGACACCGCTGCTTAAAATTTGGGGCATAATCTCATCAAAGGGAATAAAACCTTCGCCGGGAATCCAGTGACGATCCTTTAAAAAATCATTATCTGAAAGATGCAGCGCTTTCAAACGACCTTTGTGCTTGGCTAGGATTTTGCCTCGATTGTTTTCCTCCAGAAAATCGTGAGAAGAATCATAGCACATGCCAAAATGCGGCGCATGTATCTCATCCAGTAAAAAATCGAGCAGGTGCTGGCGGGACACATTTTCAACTGCCAGGTTAACCCCATATTTTTCAGCGGTGTCTGCTAATTCTGAAAAAAATGCCCGACCTTTATCCAAATCGGGGGTAAAATCATCCAAATCATTGGTATGAACTACCATAGCCGGGATTGAGAAATCATAACAATCTTTGATAAAGCCCTGAAAAAGCCGTAGTTTAGGGGTAATCTCCAGTCTTGATGATTCCCAGATATCGTTATAACCAATAAAGGGCGCATGGATATTGGTAATTTCCAGCCCTCTTTTTCTGGTGATCTCGGGAAATTCTTCTTTCTTAAGGGCCCAGGGTTCAAATTCATCCTCCCAGGAAATCATTGCCGCGTCAAAACCACTATCGGCAATCAAATTGATTCGTTCCTCAAAGGGCATAAAAAATCCGAACCAGGAAAACATACTGTATTTCATTGCTGCCACCACCTTTTTAAATCATAAAAAACCTGATTCAGACACGTATTTGGTCCAAAACCAGGTCCTTTTTTTCTGTAATTATTCAGTCTGAGCACCGACAATTGACTTTTCAGTTGGCTGCATCGGGGCGAACAGTTGCAAAGGCAGTCGCCAATCACAAGTTTACTATGTAGTTGGCGACTGCCTGCGGCGTAATCAGAAATGCAATTTCTGATTAGTTGCAAGAAAACACATATCATTAGTGCTTTCAAATTGGGCAACTGTACGAATCCCACCAGCCTACGAAATCCAATTGGTCGGTACGGAGTATATTTCACCGTTACCACCTATTTCAGTTTTTTAATATTAATATCATAAGGCGGATAAACCACCCCTTTTTCCGTAATGATGGCCGTCACATTCTGGTGCGGCGTCACGTCAAAAGCCGGGTTCTCCATGTTTACGCCATCTGGAGCCACCTGAACGCCGCAAATGTGGCTGATTTCTCGGCAGTTTCGCTCTTCAATAATAATTTCATCGCCAGACGCCATGGAAAAGTCGATAGTCGATGTTGGTGCCGCCACATACATGGGAATACCATGGGCTTTAGCCAGTACCGAGACTGAATAGGTACCAATTTTATTAGCCACATCGCCATTAGAGGCAATGCGGTCAGCTCCCACAACTACACCGTCAATCTTGCCCTGTTTCATCATCCAACCGGCCATATTATCGGTAATCAGGGTCACTGGAATGCCATCAGCCTGGAGTTCATAAGCTGTTAGCCGGGCTCCCTGGAGAAAGGGTCTGGTTTCATCAGCATAAACAGAAATCTCCTTGCCCTGCTCAAAGGCCGCCCGGATTACCCCCAGAGCCGTGCCATAATCTGCAGTAGCCAAGGCCCCAGCGTTGCAATGTGTTAAAATAGTATCACCCTGATGAATTAGTTCTGCGCCATACGCTCCCATATCCCGACACATCTGAATATCTTCGGCGCAGATGGCATGAGCTTCCACTTTCAGCAGCGCAGTTATCTCTAGCGGTGAAAGATCATCATTTTTCTTGATGACACCTTGCATCCGATCAATGGCCCAAAAGAGGTTGACGGCGGTCGGCCGGGTTGAAGCCAGCAGGGCGGCAACTTCTTTCATTTTTTCCATGAATTCCACTTTGGAAAGACTTTGAAATTCTTTCGCACCAAAATACATACCATATCCGGCGGTGACACCGATAGCTGGCGCTCCCCGTACAATCATATCGACAATAGCTTTGGCGATCTCGCGATAATCAGTATAAGATTCAATAATAAATTCAGTTGGCAGTTTAGTCTGATCAATCAGTTTTAAGGATTCGTCTTCAAAATATACCGGCTTCACATTATCCCTCGATTTTTTCGATTAAATTGAAAATCAACTTTTTCACTTTTTCCGAGTTTTCATGTAGAACCCGTACAACATCCTCATTGGTGACCGGTTTGATCTCCGGATGGTCTTCCAGACCCGCGTCATAATCAGTAATCAGGGCAATGTTGACTACTGGAATTTCCTGTTCCAAACACAGATAACCTTCCGGATACTGGGTCATATTAACCACATCGGCCCCCATCATGGCAAACATCCGGCTTTCTGCCACCGTTGAAAAACGCGGTCCATTTATCACTACAACGGTGCCACCATCATGAACAGTAATCCCGCATTCCTTAGCTGATGCAATGGCCTTTTCCCGCAGATTCTGATCGTAAGGATGAGCTGAACTTAAGTGATTGACCTTAGGTTTTTCGAAAAATGTATCTTTTCGGCCTGATGTCATGTTGATAAACTGATCCGTTACCACAAAATCTCCGGGTTTGATCTCAAAACGGAGACTGCCCACGCAGCAAGGAGAAATAAGGGCTTTAATCCCCAGCATTTTCATGGCGTAAATATTGGCCCGATAATTAATCTCAGAGGGATTAAGGATATGATCCTTATGATGACGGGGCAGAAAAGCGATGGTTTTTTCCCCCACCTTGACCAGACTGATTTCATCCGATGGCTTACCAAAAGGGGTATCCACTTCAATCTTTTTTACTTCCGGATAGAGTTCATAAAGTCCTGATCCGCCAATTACACCAATGTCTGCTGAATAATACATATTACTCCTCCTTAAATGCTTCTATTCTTCAATAACCAATGACGACAGACTTGATTTGGTCACAATTTTTTCTTCGTCATCATCAAGTTTTCCTTTAAAACCCAGCCACCTGTATTTGCTGCTGTCTTCTTCGGCACTGTCCACCGGCTGAGCCGGTGCAGCATCAGACGCTTCTATACTGATGGTTTCACCAGCTGCCGCCGCATTGACCAGATCCGAAATTGTTTTTTCCAGCGAAGGTGCGGATTTTTTAACAACTCTCACCTCTTCTGAAACAATCGGTTTTTCGATCACCGGCTCTGGCTTTTCCACTTCCTTAATCGGAGTAGGTGCAACCGCTTCGACCACTGCTTCTGCAACAGTTGCTTCTTCATTTTCAACCTCTGCTGCAACCTCTGCTGCAACTTCCGGGTCAACCTCTTCACCTTCCAGAATCAGCTCCGACATCTTGGGAATCGGGCGCTTGGGCATTTCATCAAATTCATCGACCTTGCCCTTAAAACCCAGCCACTTGTATTTCGAATCGTCTTCTTCCTCTTCCACTAAAGGCTTAATTGCTTCAGATGGTTCTTCCTCCAACACTTCGGCTATTGCCGCTTCAGCTTCGATCACTTCCAATTCCGTGCTGATCATTTCAGCATCCTCTTCCGAAACCTTTGCCTCTGCAGTATCCACAGGATCTTCTCCCTGGATCGTCACGGTCCAGCCGGTTTTCATCGGTGGCTCGCCTTCTTCACGCTCAGCCTTGTAGCCAACCCAGCTTTTCTGAGGCTGATAGGGAGGAATTTCTTCATCGATGATCTGATTAAAAACCTTGGTCGCCTGAGCGTTTCCGTGCATCGTTTCTGACGGTTTAATTTTTTCGGAAGTATGAAACTCCGTTTTTGCCATCAGCGGATTCGCTCTTTCCCAGGATTTCTTTTTATCCGGGAAGTATTTTTTAAGTACTTCTTTGGGGATCTCTTCATTGCAGAGAATTGCCGAAACAGACGTCAGTATCTCAGGTAACCGCTGATTTTCTGGCCATTTCGTCGACATCCCAACCTCATATTTAACCAGATCCACCACGTTAAAGCCCAACGATTCTAGCGAAAATCGCATCAGTTTGGGAAAACGGCAAGGTTGACCGCTTTCTCTAGTACATTCCATCCCCTGAACTTTACAGACTGGACAATTGCCAGGGATCAAACCGACAGCGCCTTCGACCTCGTTTTCAATCTCTAAAAGGGTCTGCCAGGTCATCACTTTAATGGCCTCCATCTTTTCCGTGCAGTAGTCAGAAATCGCTTGCGGATCTCGAATCAGACGAATATCATTACGGGGAACCTCGTATTGTCTTCCAATGATATGCATATATTTAAATTCTTTTAAAAAAATGGCTTCATCAAACTGATATGGCGGACATGACCAGACCTTGCTGTAGTTAGGACACGCTTTACAATAACCAAGTGTTTTGTTACGATCGAAATAATCTTCTATCAAGCGATCCATACTGATTGCGCCAAAACTGAGTTTATTTTTAAGTTCCATCATTTTCATCCCTTCATCGGTATTATCAGACGGTATTTAGTCCGATAACAATGGATAGACCTCGCCTAATTATCCATTCTTTCTTATTCTACATCGATTTCAATGTCACAGCAATTAAACTTTTTGTCTAATAATGATATTTTTCCTGTTTTTTAAAAAAATGACAACTTATTACCTGTTTTTTTGTATTTGTTACGGTTATAATTAAAAGAGTAATTTTTTGAAGGGAGATTATGAATGGAATATTCTCATGAAGTGAAACGGATGTGTGTCGTCGGCAATAATGCTAAACATGGCGCTGCCCCCATCCCCGAAGAAGGAAAATGGGTACAGGCAAAGGAGGTCACCGATATCTCTGGTCTGACACACGGGATTGGCTGGTGCGCACCTCAACAGGGCGCCTGTAAATTAACGTTAAATGTCAAAGACGGAATCATCGAAGAATGTCTGATTGAAACCATCGGATGTTCAGGCATGACTCATTCGGCTTCAATGGCCTCAGAAATTCTGCCGGGAAAAACCATTTTAGAAGCGCTGAACACTGACCTGGTTTGTGATGCGATTAACACGGCCATGCGTGAGCTTTTCCTGCAGATCGTATATGGTCGTTCACAAACAGCTTTCTCAGAAGGCGGCCTGCCGATCGGTGCCGGTCTCGAAGATTTAGGTAAAGGTCTTCGCAGTCAGGTTGGCACCACTTATGGAACCCTTGAAAAAGGCCCCCGATACCTTGATATTGCCGAAGGTTATATTAAAGAACTGGCCCTAAATGAAAACGACGAAATTATTGGCTATTCCTTTGTTCATCTTGGAAAAATGATGGAAAACATCAAAAAAGGTGACGCGCCAGCCGATGCTCTGGAAAAAGCTTCCGGACAGTACGGTCAATTTGATGATGCAGTAAAATACATCGATCCACGAAACGAATAGGAGGAAGACATGGCATTATTTGAAAGTTATGAAAGACGAATCGATAAAATAGAATCGGTCTTATCAGCCAACGGCATTGCTTCCCTTGAAGAAGCCAAATCGATCTGCGATGCAAAAGGCATTGATGTTGCTGAACTTGTTAAAAGCATCCAGCCTATCTGTTTTGAAAACGCTTGTTGGGCCTATACATTAGGCGCAGCTTTGGCCATCAAAAGAAATATCACCAACGCCGCTGACGCTGCTGAAGTAATCGGTGAAGGCCTGCAGGCTTTCTGTATTCCTGGTTCCGTAGCCGAACAAAGAAAAGTGGGCCTGGGCCACGGTAATCTTGGCGCCATGCTGTTAAGAGACGAAACCGAATGTTTTGCTTTCCTGGCCGGCCACGAATCCTTTGCCGCTGCTGAAGGTGCCATCGGAATCGCCCGTTCTGCCAATAAAGTCAGAAAACAACCGCTGCGGGTTATTCTTAATGGTCTGGGCAAAGATGCTGCTCTGATCATCTCACGCATTAACGGTTTTTCCTATGTCAAAACTGACTATGATTATGCAACCGGCGAATTAAAGATCGTCAGTAAAACCCCATATTCTAAAGGTGAACGAGCAGCCGTTAACTGTTATGGCTGTAACGACGTTCAGGAAGGTGTTGCCATCATGCATCATGAAGGCGTTCATGTTTCCATTACTGGAAACTCCACCAACCCGACACGTTTCCAACATCCTGTTGCCGGTACCTATAAAAAGGAAGCCCTTGAACAGGGCAAAAAATATTTCTCTGTTGCTTCCGGCGGCGGAACCGGAAGAACCCTACACCCGGACAACATGGCAGCCGGTCCTGCTTCCTACGGGATGACCGATACCATGGGTCGTATGCATTCAGATGCACAGTTTGCCGGATCATCTTCTGTTCCTGCCCACGTTGAAATGATGGGCTTAATCGGAATGGGTAATAACCCAATGGTTGGCGCGACTGTTTCTGTGGCGGTTGCGATCGAGGAAGCTAGCAAGTAGGTTATAGCGTATACTATCGCATTAAAACCCCATTTCAGTTTAGAACAAATCACACCATAACAAGTCATATGACACAAGTATGACACCCGTATGACACAGAGGTATGACACAAATTATATATACTAAAACCCAGGTTTTTTAGCCTGGGTTTTAGTTCACTTTATATTAAAGATAGTTTGCGTTCCCACTTAAAATATGATACTTATCTCAAGATATTCAGCTTATTCTCGTCAAGCCTTATAACTATCCTTCAATTTATTCGTTATTTCCTTGATATATATCCTCAAGATAATCAATCCATATTTCTGATTTAGTTTTATTGACTTCAAAATTTAATATTGAATCAAGCTCAAAATATTTTAATATTAATAATCCCGTTATCTGATCTAACACCTTTAAATTGTTATTCTCATAATTAAAAACCGGACTTTTCCCAGCATGCACAAAATTATTACGTTGCTTATATAAGCCATCTAAAATCTCAGATAGCTCTGAAGCCGGAAACTCTTTTATTTCAATTAATTGAGGAACAATTTTTGAGATACGCAATCTTTTCTCATATTGATCTTCAGTAATTAAAGATTCTAACGCTGTAATGAATAATAGCAAAGCCAAATCATTATCTTTTTGTTCCGCAACTTGAGTAATACCACGAGAATACAGCACAAAAGCATTCTCAAATCTAAGCATTAAATCATCGACTTCTCTTCCAAGTGAAAATATTGAAAATAAATTATTAAATAAGTTTTGGTATTTATCATTGAAAATAAAATCTAAATCTATTTTGCATTTTAAATGAGCATTCCAATTATATCCATGGCCACAACGCCAACCATCATTTGAAAGTATTGCAACATGTCTATTTTCTTCTTCCCAAATTTCTCCCATAAGAAATATACTATTTTCAAAACCAAACGCTGAATGAATTAATTTCAAAAAATCGACTGAATATTGTGCCATCTGATATGATGAAGAAGTAACATTTTGTGTTTGATTTTCAATTTTTATTATCATAATATTTGATTTCAGAAAATCTTTTGAACGACTATTTTTGGTATGTGTCAAAAAATCATGGACATTACTTTCATCTATATCAGTAATCGACGAAATTTGTTTAATTATTTCAGTTTCATCTTTTTTTATTAAAAAATGAAATCTAGAAAATGAAACATCCCTAGATAATCTAGACCCCTGAAGTGGAAAAATTAAATAATGTACACCTCTATTAATATCAAATATTTTTTTAATATAACTAATCAGTTCTCTAATCGATAAATTAGTTTTTTCATCATCATCAAAATTCGGCAAATCTTCCAAGCTCTCTAAGTACCATACTAATGCCGACTCATAAAGTTCATAACTAAAAAACTCATCTTCTACTACATAAGGATATAACAATTCCATAAAATTACTAAATGGTTTGTATTTAAAGATTTCATCTTTATTACTTATTTTCCAATAGCAGTTCAATAATTCCTTATATCTTGATAGTAGATTTTTTTTAAAATTCAAAATAACACCTCCAATTATTTTTGGGTTAACATTTTTTTGTTAATAATAATAATATTTATCAACCACCGTGCAATACCTCATACCAAAAGCCCCCACACCGTAAGGCCCTTTAATATAAGGTAATCTTTTAGTAATTCGTGATAATTACTTCCTTGTATTCTTTGTCTTTATCATAATACCGTTCTAGCAGAGAATTCCTTCGACTAACTTCAATAAGATTGAATCCGTGGTACAATTCCCTGACGAAATTATCGTTATTATAACTCAGTATAAATCTTCCTTTGATCTCTTGCAAGCAATCTTTTAGCCTGATATGATCCTCATCATCAAAGCCAGTCTGATAATATTTTTCCGTCCCGTGATATGGTGGATCTAAATAAAACAATGCATCTGGACGATCATGAACTTTGATTATCCGTTCAAAATCTCTGTTTTCAATAATTACACCATTCAGACGTTCACTGATCTCACTCAAGTAATCGGTGCTTTTAATCAAGTTTTTCTTTGTTCCACCAAATGTCTTTCGATCTGCAGCATATGATGTTTTGATAATCATAAAATAGCGCCCTGCTCGCTGGATATCAGTTAACCCTCGCATATCAAGCTGAGATTTAAAATCATCGAAGAATTCACGGGAATTCAAAATACATGATATTTCTTTTTTAACCTCATCCGGATGATATTTCACGCACCGAAAGAGATTAGCCAACTGACCATTAAAATCATTATAGATTTCTAAATCTGCATGCTTATCTTTTCCGAACATCACCCATCCAGCACCGCCAAAGACCTCGATATATCTATTAAAATCTTTGGGGAACATTTCAATAATTGTTTTTCTTAAAAGGCGTTTACCGCCAATCCATGGAATAAAACTATTCATACACTCTCCTTTTCTTCCTTATATAGTATAGTAATTTGGCCACCCGAAGGTGGCCGTGAATTTACGCTGCCAGATTTGCATAATTACAGATTCCTTTTGCAATTGCTTTTCCGTAGTTCTGTACGTCTTGCAATGTTTGAATATCTGCTCTGATCGATCCTGTTTCAAAAATACAAGCTACCATACCTGTATCTGCAACTTCCCAATCATCACGCTGAAGGACTCCACGAGTCCCCAGACCATATTCCTGAGCTGCAGCAATCATGCAATTTGAAAACTTGACACCTTCGACACTTCCCGGATAAGCAATTGGAAGTGTACCCGATGGAGCCTGGTTATAATCGCAATGAAGCGAGATATAAGCATCTGCTCCCCATGAATTTGCTTCTGCGACACAGGCAGCAATATTTTTGTTGTTAGCTGAATCTGCATCTGTGCGAACAGTGAAGCCCATTGCCCGCAATTCTGCCACTACAACTTTCCCAAGTTCAAGCATTAAGCCTGCCTCGGTATACGGGCCATCAACACATCCTGAATCCCAACTGCCATCCTGACTGATTCCGTGACCGATAGCAAGATACAGTTTGAAGGCTTTTAAAAGCCGAAGTTGATCTATTGTAACAACCTTTGGTAATTCAGTTACCGCAATAGGCTCTGGTGCCGGTTTAAATGTTTCTGCGCTGTCCACTTTGATCGGTTCTGGTGATCTCAGCAAACGGATCGCTTCAATTCGCAAAGACTGCGCCTCAGAGCCGGCAGTTTCTCCATCTCTGGCAAAGTCCAACCACCCATCGTTTTGAATATGAACCTGGTAATTGATGTTTTCGCCTTCAATTTCAATAGCCTCAATACGAAGTGCTTGATCGATTGTCCCGGCAATTTCACCTTCATTAACCCAATCCATCAAGCCAATGTTCTGAACATGGACGCGGTAACGTTTCACACCTTTAATCCGGATCGCTTCCATTCTTAAACCCTTGCCCGTTATACCAGCAAGTCGTCCCTCCTGAACCCAATCTTGCCAGCCGAAATTTTCCATTGCCACCTGATATAATACTGTACTAAGCGTCTCTTCCATTATGCCACCTTATCCGCTTCCGCACTTACAGCTTCTTCCTGTTCGGCAAGTAGTTGATTTGATTTGTCTAATATAAGTTTAACTGCTGCTTCTTTCAGATTTTTCATTATAATATCGCTTTGCTGGGCTGATGCGGTTAGACTGTTGTTCTTCCAGGCAGCCCAGAGTGCAGAGCCTACCATTGCCACCCCAGACAGAACGACATACAATTCAGTTTCCGACACCGCAATAGGGTTAAGCCCTGCAGTAGTCAGGAATCCATTCACAAACGACAACACCAGCACAATCAATCTGATCCATACATCTTTACTTACATCTTTAAAATTCATTTTTATTTCTCCTTTTCTTCGAGGTCATCAATTCTATTGTTTGCGACCTTCATTTTTTCCTCGAGAACATAAGTTCTCTCGATTACCGTATTATGCTTGTCTACTTTTTTCTCAAGTTGCTCTATGCGGTACGTGGTGAGCTTAGCAGAAATAACAACCCCGCCAAACGCCCCCAACCCGCTACCTACCAATCCAATAACAGCTACAACGATCTCAGTTGTCATAATCCCTCCTTGCAGTTAAATAGGGACGGTTTCCCGCCCCTGAGCAATAAAAAAACAGCCTTAAGCTGTCTAACCACCTCGCAATGAAAACACGTTTCACCACCTCCTTATTTTTTGCAAAAATTACCTTTATAGATATCGAACTCATCCTTTTGGCTGCTACGGACATATAAGTGTCGGTGTCGTGACATTCGTCCAGCTGCTAAATTTCAATGTGATAATACTGTTAGGTGCTTCTATTGCAGCACTAGCACTTCTCGTCTGAATAATAAAATCATTTCTCGTTCCGCTCAACTGGATATACTCAGTCGCTTTTTGACTCGGTTGCAGTAGGATCGATTTTAGCTCAGTCCATGAGAAACTACCGTAATTATATGATTCATAAACATTGTAATACACCTCAAATGTGTTGTTATTTGTTATTTCAAGTTTACCAACAATCTGTTGGCTGTTTTTATTAACATTTTGCTGTAACCAACGCGCGGTACCTTTCGTGAAGGTGAATGTTGAATAGATTACTTCGCCCTCTAACGCCTGCACCCTGCTTGTGAGACTGTTGACAGCCGCCTGTAAAGCGCTAAGATCAACACTTCCGCTGCTGCCCCCTTCTATCTGTACAACATTCTGTTGCGGGTTAGCAGTTAGACCAAAAAACGGAACATTATTATAAGAAATCCCCCTAAAATCCGCAATGTCATCAACGACAACTTTAAGGGTATTTTTAGTCTTGATATCCATAGCTGAATCGAATGAAAAAAAGTATGGTTTTGCCGTACTTGTATGTGTTATATTACTAAGCGTCATTCTCTGTGGCATATCAACTTCCTGGACATATTCACAAGTATGTGGCACACCATTTATATTGATGATGCTGCCTACAGCATATTCAGTGTTCGGCGCCCAATTGCCGCTGACCGCGGCACCAATGTTACGCCTCCAGATAATGCCGCCATCGAGCAGCAAGCCACTTGATACAACTAAATTATCACCGATCCCCCGACCTTCACGTTGTACCGCTGTGTACTTTTCATAAGTGAAATCCGAACCATTGTAACCAGGGGTGGTGTATGTGAGCGCAATTCCGCCTTCTGGTAACCAAATTCCCGGCACCCACAAAGAACCAATCATAATCACTCTCGCAGTTCCATAAGCTGTTTCGGCCAGCCATTCAGGCGATTCGAGCGGCATCCCCAGCGTTACCCCTTCTTGTACGACTAAAAACAACTTTGCATCAAGTGTGTAATACTGTCCCCGGCTCACCTCCATATTCGGTTCCCATTCAGGAATGACGACGTTCGACTCATCATATTGTAAATACATGCCCTCCATGTATTCACTGTCTCCGACCCATGCAACACCGCTTTTGTGATTGGGATAATTGCCATCCGATTTAAGACCAATATTTCCAGTGAACACTTCTTCTGGAAAGAATTTAGATCCTCTCGCCACTACAAAATCGGAATCCGCCGTCGTAGAATATGGTGCGCCCGGTAAATAATATGGTGCATATAAACGCCGTAAATCAGTAAGCGGCTTCTGCTCTTCATACACCTCGCCATTTTCCAGCATCTCTGCCAGTTCCTCCTCGGTTGGCGGCGGTTCAGGATTAATATAATAGTTTCCGTTTTCGATAACCTGATAGTATTCAATATTAAAGAATTCAACTTTTCCTTTACTATTAATCCCCCTGGTAACTTTTCTTATTAATTCACCTGTCACCAGATAATCACCATCGTAAAAATCTTTTGTCAAAGCATGTTTGACCCATTTGGTTTCACCACTATAGGAGACATGCGCGGTTACAAGCGGTTCAATCGTTGAAGTTGTTCTTTTCACACCCCCGCTTGCATTGAGAACGCTCATGAAAACATCATCCTTGTCAACCGAATCGAATGTAAAATCCTTGATTGTGATTTCAGGAAACTTATAAGACTTTTCAATACTGCGACAGTTGGGACTAAACGACACGGTGACAAAATAAAATTGTTTACCGGTCCCATCAAGTTTATAAACATATTTACAATTCTGAATAAATATTTTACCGCTAAACACTCTCCCATAACCAACCTGCAAGGCAATTAAATGCGATCCCGGATATCTTTCCTCTGGTAAAAATTGATTGTAGAATATCGTATCCGTAACACTGCACATCCCGCCACCACTACCGATCTGCAGGGCGTGATGGTAAACAATACATTGCGTAACAAACAGATTGATAATGTAATCATGAACATCGATGCGGTTTGCTTTCGTTTTGTTGATATGCACATTCTTACTGCTTGATACCGTAATACTTCCCCAAATGCCGACAAGATCACAATCCTCAATCACTAAGTCGCACGTTTGAAATCCTCGAATCACATAGCCGCTGGTAGGGGTTGGCACCTCCGCTGAAATTTTGCCCGCCGCATTAAAGCCAATACAATTACGAATCGTGACCTTATAACTACCCCAAACATACATCATTGTGTTTTTAAATAAGGCGTTACTTGATGTACCCTCGGTCGGATAAAAAGTAAAGTCTTCAACGGTGCAATTATGCCCTTTAATCCATATGACACTGCAATAATTATCAGCGCTGCCCTCAAACATTACTCGGCATCCTTTAAATGTGCGGTGTTGGGTGGGGAGATAGGTGTAAGACATGGCCAGTTCGGTTGTCAGAAATTTATCTTCTGTTTCTGCATGAACAATCGTCCCACCGGCATCTGTCCAGTCACTGCCTAACGCGGTAGAAAAAATACCGCCCTGCTGATGTACCATTAATTCAGCCTTATCGACATCATATAAGTATCCATCATCATCACGAATTTCATAATGCGTTTCAACTAAATGCAAAACGGTATTATCGGGTATTGCTTCCGTCCCCTCTAATCTGAATACACCTTCCTTCATTGATGCTCTCATGGTTTCATTGTTATTCAAAGTATAATACTCGCTGGCATTTTGGCCCCAAACATAAGCGCCAAACCAGGTCGCACTGCTATCATCGATAATAATTGTCGAACCGGAAAGATCCACGTTCCCGCTACAGTATATTGAATTTGAAATCCTGATATATCCGTGATGATTACGGACTGTACAGGTAAAGACCTTACATCTGTTTGTGTCAAGCTCGTATATGCTGTCCGCGTATTGATGGCATTTCTTTATTGCCGGTGTATCATCAACCGTTAAGTCAAGTCTGGCACCAAACATTTTGTAATTTACAAATTCTTTTTCTTGAATGTTGGCGAATTTTTCACCACTTAATTTAATCGACCACTTATATTCTGTTCCTTCTATTCGATAGGTTGCCGCACCACCGTCATCCACATCGAAAAAGCCAATCGTTCGCAGGGTTGTCCCGTTTGGAATTGCACCTGAATGGGCAATCACGTCAACCATGGTATATGAAGCCTCGTCGTTGGTCGTTTGAATCAAAAACATCAAATCACTGATTTTCTGATCCAGATATTTTGTGTCCGTTAGATTATTTGTATAGCCGTTAGAGCTGCCTCCACCCATATTACCGCTAACATACGATGTTAAGCTCGGCTGTTCACCACCAAAAGTGATGTTACTGCTCCCAATATTCAACAACTTTGTTGTTTTCTTTGTAACCGGTAAAAAAGTGTCGATCCCATGTGGCTTAGATAAGACTCTTACTGAGTCACCGATCAGCATTTTTTCGATGTCAGCATTTATTATGCTCAGATCTAAAGCATCTACCGTAACAGATACCCTGGCACTGTTAACAACTTTATTTAAATATTCAATCCCCTTCTGCAATAATATGCTTGGATTGATTATGTCCTCAAAGATAACTGTATCAAATATCCAACCACGTAAGTTGACAGCTCCAGCATCAAAAATATAATCAGAATTGCTATTAGCACTTGCGATTGTCAGTCGATTGTCACTACCATCCTCTAATTTTGCACCTAATGGGATTAGGCCAGTTATCAGGCTTTCTGAATAACTTGATTTGTTTATGTCCAATAAATTTTTAGCGAATTCTATTGGTTGCGTGTTCACAACCTGATAGTTATTAATGTAATCCAGGAATCGATATCCGCCAACGTGTTCAATAACCAAATATCCGCCATACACATCCGTCACAGACGTTTTTAATAAATCAAACGTCTTAACATAATCATTTTGCCGAAACAGGCTTTGCCTCAGGTTACTCGTCGCACCTCGCTCAATAATAATCACGGATATTGCCTCTGCCCGAAGTGACTCACCTTCTGTACCCGCTGTTTCACCATCAGCTTTCCACGGCATCCATCCTTCATCTTCGACATGTACACGATACTGAATGCAGTATTTATCTGCAGCGGCACCTGTTAGTTTTATTTCTAAGGCTTCTAATCGAATCCATTCACCAACGGTCCCGACGGTTTGCCCATCAGTAACCCAAGCACCCCAACCACTATCAGCTAAATGCGCCCGATAAGTTACCCCTAAATCCAAACCGCTCGAATTGCCCAGCACTAATTCAAAAGCTTCCATACGCAGGCCAGAACCAACTGTGCCGCTGACTTTTCCGTTTTGAACACTGTCAAGCCAGCCCTCGTTCTCAATATGCGTTCGATAATTTGTTGAAAGAGCCCCTAAAGCGGTACCGTCGACGGTTACAGTACAAATCCCCATATAGATCCGTTTATCTGCCGTTACATTCATGTTGTGGTTATTAAGCAATGTCGTCAAGTAGTCTTCAATTGTCAAATCTTCATACGTTGCCGGTCGCTGTATGCTGTCAAGCAGATAGGCCAACTCGCCCTCGCACACAACTTTTTTAACATTATTTTTGTCGCTTTGAGAATTTAAAATCCGGCCCTCAAATATTTGATTCTTGGAAGCATTGCTAGTAACCTCGTAAACCTGAATCGTCGTTCTAAGATCATGAAGGTCGTCATAATGAGGATGTCCTGGCGGTATCGAAAAGGTTAAACTCGGAACTGCATTAACCCCTTCGACCAGTTCAATCTCTTCGACTAGCTTCAATTCCGTCCGAATATCATGCAGTAAAAACGCTTCATGTGGAAACTCTTGACCATAAACCTGAATATAAGGCGCTTTGTTTTTTACCTCATTCGTGATCTCGGTCTCAAGATTGGTTTTTTTAATAATAACAATACTGACAGCCTCTGCTCGCCTGCCTTCACTAACTGTACCGGCTGTTTCACCATCAGAATACCATTCTGACCATCCCAGATCCTCAAGGTGAACGCGATACTGTATTGAATAGTCGTTGGCATCAATGCCAATCAGAACAATCTCAAATGCTTCTAATCGCACTCCTTGTCCTTCTGTTCCAGCTATTTCACCACCATCTACCCATGCCATCCAACCGATATTTTCAACATGCGCCCGATATTGAACATCCAGATCAACGCCTTCCAGATAGGATTTATTTATCTTGAGCTTAAAAGCTTCCATTCGCAAAGCTCTTCCGGTCGTGCCTGAAACTGTACCGTTTTTGACCCAACCTGTCCATCCCATGTTTTCAAGGTGGGTGCAATATTCAGTGGATACGCCGTGTGTCTGGCCTGGTTCACGAATAAGGTTTGCGCCCGCTTTTGCAATAACTATTTCAATTGCCTCAGCCCTTAAAGCACTGTCAACCGTACCGGAAATTTCCCAATCTTTTGCATACTCACTCCATCCGTGCCCTTCAATGTGGACACGGTACCATACAGAATATTGGGGGGCATCAGCTCCGGTTAGCCTGATTTTAACCGCTTCCATTCGCAAGCCAAAGTCCGTTGTACCAGCTGTTTCACCGTCACTTTTGGTCTCTTGCCATCCCTCATTTTGAATATGCCCTTGATACTCAATGCCAAGATCTAACGCCCCTGTATTGACAAGCGTTATTCGCATTGCTTCCATTCGCAAACTCTTACCAACGGTTCCTGACATCATGCCACCATAGACAGACGGCATCCAGCCGTAATCCTGGATATGCGTTGAATAGGATGCTGCCAAGCTATCCTCAGTAGCTACAGACTGAATAATTGGTGTAGTGGGGATAACTTTATCGATCTCAATCTGGTTTGGTACCAGCCTGATCTCAATTGCTTCCGCTCGCAAAGCCATTTTTTCAGTCCCAGAGGTTTCCCAGTCTTTGCTCCACAGCACCCATCCAATATCTTCGACATAAACACGATATTGTAGCGAATACTTGCTGGCATCCTGTCCGGTTAAGCGCATACGGATCGCTTCAAGCCGTAAGCCTTCGCCGACAGTCCCAGCTGTCTCGCCATTACTCACAATCGGCATCCAGCCGTAGTTTTCAACATGTGCCTGGTATTCGACCCCAATACTTAAATCTTCCATACCGGCGAGGATAACTTGAATCGCCTCAAGCCGGAGTGCTTGTTCGACAGTCCCACAAGCAATACCGTCTTGAGCGTAATCTGTCCAGCTAATATTCTCAATATGACATCTGTATCGAATACTCATAAACTACCACCTTGATACGCCACAGATACCGTACCTGAACCAGAAAAAGTAAGTTGATGATTCCCCTCACCTAAAAAAATATCGGGGATAATGTTTTCCCCGACACTTAGATCGTAAGTTTTTCCTAGATAGCTTACGGTCATAACACTACCCACAGTAATTTTAGGGCATACTCGTTTTCGCATTCCGGCAATCGTTATGGTTAAACTGCCTACAACCGTTCCCCCGTAAACATGAGGGGTTACAAGGTATTTGTATGGGTCAACGGTTGCAGTAATCGTAATTGTAGATCCAAATATTTCAGGGTCTGTGTTGCTTACAGATATTCTTCCAATCCAATAGAATTCAGGATCTTTATTGAAAATTATCTTTAATTTTTTTCCATGAATATAATTTTCAAGCGTTGATTGTTCTGAATGATAATTATCTCTTCCAGTTCCTGATTTAAGCCTTATAGTAATTGTCCTTTGTTTATATTCTACATCTCCTGAAATTATTTCTGTGACATCAATAACATCAGATGAACCTAATAATTCAATTTGCACTAACTTTGGTTCAGGTGGAGAAATTGTTCTTTCGTTAAATACAAGTCTTAGGTCTGATTCCATCCAGATTTCGCCAATTTTAATATCTGCTCTCATGGCATCCCCCTTGCTGCCAGATTTGATTTTTGTCCTAGTAAATCATCTAAGCTATCGACCAATATTTCTGCAATCACTCTTTTATCCAGTGGTATCTGAATAATAATTGGTTGCTTTGATCCGCTGCTTGATGCCTCTGGCAATACTTGACCACCGCTATTGGCATAAGGATTTTCTGATCTTGGTACAATCATTTCACCTTGATGTACCATGATTGGCATATCGTATGGTATGTAACGCGAACCAACCGAAAACCCATACAATGATAATGGATCAATCCACTCACCGTTTTGAAGAACTCCAAAGTGCAAATGTGGTCCTGTCGAATTTCCTGTCGATCCTACGAAACCAATGATATCTCCTTTATTCACCATTTGGCCATCTTCTACATTAAAGCCGCTCATATGACCATAATATTCCTGAATCCCTGCCCCGGTATCTATAATGACTAAATTTCCATAACCTGATCCTGTCGATAAATTTGCTATACCACCTTCAACCGCATAAATTGGAGTACCTTCAGGTGCTCCAATGTCAATTCCAGCATGCCACGTTGATCCTTTCCCGTCGGTTTCTTCAGGTGGACGATAGCCGAATTCACTTGTGATTGCACCATCAACCGGCAATCCACCACCAGTAATGCCTAAAGATATTCCCATTTTTTCGAGTAATTCTGATCCCATTTCTCCCATTGAATTAAAAATACCAAGAGCTGTTACTTTCCCATTATTGAATGCATCCAGTAATTTTTGAACCATACTGTCAGCAAATGCACCAATATCAAGGCTGTTCATTCCAGAAAAAATACCTTTGAGCACATTAACACCAATTGGATACATTTTTTTGGCTGGTGAATGAATATCAAATCCGATATTAAATGCATCCATGACCCACCCAACAAGACCACCAACCGATTTATCAACAGCCTCCTTATCTTCCATGCCAACTCGTAAACCAGCATTTACCTCTCCACCAGTTTTTTCTCCAAATGCACCTAATGGATTTAACTTAGATGCCACATTGTCATGAACAACTTGTGCCGCATCACCAGCTGTTGATGCACTGTCATTTAAGCCTTTTGCAGTGCTTGATCCAATGCCATACCCGGTTTCCTCAGACTTAGCAGCACTTTCCTGCTTATACCTTTCTAACGCAGCATTTGCATCAGTCGCGTAAGCTTCAGTAGACGCTGTTGCAGTTCCTACATTTGTTGTGTATGCATCCCACGCAGTTGGGTCGGAAACTAGCTGATTTAATTTATCCTGTTCAGTATTTAACTCGGTTTGTTTTCCTCGCAGTGTATCAGTAGATTCATTTGCAGCAGTTATGGCATCACCATATTCATCATATACTTTATTTAGCCGCTCTTTTATCTGTATGATCGTTCCGCCCTGATCAATAGCATTCTGGACAGCTTCATTTTCCAATGTCTGCAATCTATTTCTTTCAGATTCAGCATCGCTTAATTGTCTTGTAACATCGAGCTGATCTTTTGCGTTTTGAATCAGCAAATCAGATACAGCAGCTATTCTTATGCGATCTTCTTCTACCGCTATTAAATCGGCAACAGCATCTCTACTTAAATTTAGCACCCCTGTATGCTCATCAATGAGTAAATTTGCATCTGGCATTATTTGGTTAAATTCAGATATAAAACTATCTAATGCAGCCATTTCAGCCGCCGACTTATTTTGCTTATCTGCTAAATCGAATATTTTATCTGCTAATGTTTTTGCCGCAACAACTTCATTTTCCGTTGTTTCTAAAGATTTTTGGCGAGATTCAAGATTTGTTTCAACTGATTCTGTAACGGCATTATTGCTATCAACAAATTTTTTATTTTCTTCAATTTGTTCTTTTGTTTGAATGGTATTATTTTTTTGGTGTTCATAAAGTGCTATTAAACCAACTGATAATACACTTACACCAGCTATAACAAGGCCAACCGGCCCAGTTAATACAGTTAATGCTGTAGCTAATCCACCGATTGCAGGTTTTGCCGCAGCGGCTCCAGTTGTCATAACTCCAATAGCTCCAGTAACTGTGCTTACTGCAGTAATGGTCAATCCTACTTCTTTTGTCAATAACCCAATTCCAGTTGTTACTGGCCCAATAGCTGCAGCCACGCCGACTAACCCAATCGCAAGGTTTTTAGAAGCTGGTGATAATTCATCAAACCATTCAGTCGCTGATTCAATGCTCTCTGTTATTTCTGGGAGATAATCAATTGCAATGTCAAGTATTGTTTCGCCTAAAGGCAATAATGCTTCCTGAGATTGTCTAATTGCCTCCTGCCATTTTGTACCAAACGTATCACCTTGAGTTTCTACCATTTTGTCCATGACGCCAGTAATATTACTCATTTCATCACCAACAGTTGTTAGTGAATACATTGCGTCAGACTCCATGTCTTCCCATTTAGTACCAAATAATGAGACTCCAATTTGATTGGCAGCAACCTGGTCATCCATTCCTTTAAGTTCAGTAATCACTGTATTTGACACATCTTTTACAGTCCCGTTTCCAGACAAGAACGATTGCCATACCTCTTGAGTGGCAGAACTCATTTGGCTCATTGCTGTATATGTTGCATCAGATCCGTCTTTTACACGAATCTGGAATTCCTTCATAACATCATTGATGTAATCAAGATTATAAACACCAGCTTCACTTCCATTGATGAGAATCTGAAAATACTCTTCAGCGCTATATCCCATTGTTGAAAATAATCCGGAATATTCAGATAGGTTGTCGAACATTTCATCTGAAAAATTCAAACCATTTTGAGCACCAGCGGCCATAAGATCAAAAGCTTTAGATGATTCCACACCAAAATTAACCATAAGATTATTTCCAGCCCGTGTTACCTCATTAACATCTGCATCAAACGTTCCTGCTAGTGTTATTGCATCTTGTGTGACTTTTTCAAGTTCTTCACCGTCTGCAACTTCTTTCATATTTTGTTTTACTTTAAAAAGCGAATTCGTTACATCGTCAAGTGATTCTCCAAAGCCATTTTCCCAAACATTTTTTATCGATTCTTCAAACTTTTCAGCTTCTTCTTCAGTTAATCCTAATGCTGATTTAATTTGAGCTGCTGAATTATCAAATTGAATTGCAGTATATCCTATTGCTGTGCTCGCTGCTAAAATAGGAGCTGTTAATCCAACGGTGAGTTTTCCTCCAGTCCCTATCATCGCATCGCCGACGTTGCTGATTTTTTTACTTGAACTATCTATCTTTTCAGATAAATCAGTCCATTTATTTCCGCTTTCAGCTAAAATACGGTTGTTTTCTTTAAGCCTGTTTTCTAACTTATTTAACTCTGCCGTTGTACTATTGACAGTTCTCTGCCATGATAATGTTTTTTTATCTGTTTTGCCATATTCTTCAGTTGTTTTTTCAAGAACTTGGGTTGTTTCTTGTAATTTTTTTCGCTGCGATTCAATTTGTTTGGTTAGATTTTCTTGTGATTTATCATTCCTGTCGAATGCACTGGTAATGCTTGTCATTTCAGTTTTTAAGGTCTTGTACTCATCATTAATATTTTGGATTGACTTTCTAAACTCAGTTTCTCCATCAATTCCGACCTTTAAGCCTATATCGTATGCCATTTATTACCTCCTTTCTGAAAGCTATAAACCTTTTAGCAAATCAACAGCTTTTCTTTGATTTTCCCAGTATTCTTTTTCTTTTTGATAATTAATCAAATCAATATACTTAAATACATCCATAGCATCAACATCATTGATCGTATATCCTTCTTTTAATCTTGCTGTATAAAACAGCTTAATCCATTCAAATAATGTGATTTTTTTACCGGAATCACTGCCGGTTACTCGTTTTTTACATTAACTTTTTCTGCCAGTTTGAAACCAACACCAAAACATTGAGCATTTAATTCCCCCCATGTTTCATGAGCTTCTAAACCATTTTTGATATCTTCAACCGTGAACTGATTTCCATATAATTTAACAACCTGTTCAGCCATCATGTTTAATTGCTTAATTTTTGATTTCTCAGCTTTAACAAGTTCTTCGAACTCTAAAGACTCCCACAGTGCGGCACCTGTCAATTTACCTGTATCATATGTTGTATTTCCTAATTTGATTTGCATTATAATCTCCTTTAAATATTAAAAAAGGGCTGTACGCCCCTTTGTTATGCCGCTACCTTATAAACTGCATCCATAAATCCGGTTGGTGGTGTAGTACCTTCAGATTCATCCATGGTAATTCCTTTTTCATTGTCATCATCAGCAATAAATGTACCTTTTAACGTTGGATTGCTGAATGTCACCTTGCCTTCTTCTTTCTGCTTTAAACTTTCAGACGGTTGAGAAAATTTGCCTTTATATAGCCACTGATAAGCCTTTTTCCCGTCATCCAGATCAATTGTAAATCCGCATGCCACATATGGCGCAATATCCCCTTCTTTCGTCAGAAGTGTTCCTTTTGTCGTATCATATGTTCTTCCCAAAAGAGCAGCCCGATCTTTCCCCGGAAACTTATTCACAGTTGCTTCGATTGTGATATCTCCTTCTGTTGTCACAATTATTCTTGTTTTTCCATCTCCAGAGAGCTTCGATTCTTCTACTTTCATATCAAGCTTTACTTCCATAAGGCCAGGAATCACTACTGGCGTTCCGTATGTTCCTGCAGTTGTGTCTAAAACTGCATAACAAAAATCTCTAATATTAACTGGTACTGACATGGTTACCTCCTAAATTTCATATAAAAGCACATTTTAGTGCATTATCCGAATATTTCTTTTGTTCTTTTTTCAATAACTTTTTTCATTTCTTCCTGAACCCTCAACTTTGAAGAATTCATTGATTTTCTCAGGAATGGCTTCTTCCTTCTGGTGCTTGTCCCAGATTCAAGAACACGAGCTTTGAGCTGATACGCTATTCCATTGGGATGTTTTTTTGATTTCTGAGATTTATCGTATCCATCAAACCCTACTTTGCCATTCCACCCATTAATATCACGTTCAATTGGCGTAATCCCCATTGCATCAACTAAACCACCTGTTGCTTCATCAGACAAAACTCCTTTTAGATTTTTTTTCACTTCATCAGCTACAATTCCTAATCCAGCAGCAATCGCTTCTTCAGCTACAGCGTACATATCAGTTTCTAGCCGAGATAATTTAATTGCAAAGTCATCCTCAAGCATAAAAGCCTGTACTTTTGCCATACTATACCTCCACCGGAACTGGAATCCCCCACACCCATTCATAATGAATAATTCCGGTATCTTCTTCATCTTGTTTTGATTTGTACTGGAATGTGATTCCAGCATTATTCAGCGCTTTTTGAATTTGATTAAACAACGGATCATCATCTTTCCTTGTAAATAGATCGATTGTCCCTTCACGGACTTGAATTTTCGCCTTGCCATCTCCAGATAATATAGAGTTTGTTCCATCATCATCCCAAACAATATAAGGTGGCCTTTCGCCTGACGGAGCAAATCCTCTATATGTTTTTAATGAAACTGAAAGTAAAGCGTCTTTAAGACTCTGGAACATCGTACATTTCACCTACTCTTTCCATCGTGATCAGCATGGTCGGCGGTTTAGCATCTTCCGGATACTGCACATCAATTATTTTATACTGCTTTCCATCCCGTAAAATCGCAACATCTTGAGCCTGTACATCATCTCTTTTTAGGCATTCAATCAGTATATCTGCCCTATTTCCTTTCTGCATGGCCAGATTTTTTCTTGTAATGCCAACCGTTTTTTCATTGTATCTAAGTCTTAATTTTTCCTCTGACAGAACAACGCTTTCTTTCGGCCTTTCACCTGGTACTTTTGTGTTTTCTACTTTATAGATTCTGGCACTGCCATCTTTAAAGCTCTTTGCTTTATAAGCCATAGCTGCCACCATTGTCTTCAATTAAATCTTTAAGCATCGGCGCATAAGCTCCAGCAAACTCATTTAATGTTCCATCTCTGGCAAACCGGCAATATTCAAGCAGCAATTCTTTCGGCCTTCCTTCAGTATCATAATCAAGCATTCTTCCCGCTTTTTTATCCAGCGTCCAAATTCCCCTGTTAATAATTCCATCCAGTTTATCCGTTTCTGCTTGATCTATTTCCCAAGTAATATCCAGATAATTTTTTACATCATCAATTAATGCCAATCCATCACCTTCTCTCAATAAAAAAGGAGATCCGTAGATCTCCAATAATCAGTTCTTACACTTCAGCATCAGTTGATACAACAACTAGTGAATTTTTATCAATTACTTTCCCATCAACGCTCATAACCGCTTTCGTTAAGTAATCTTCAGTATCCCAATCCTGTTTTCTCTGAATTCCCATGTTGTAAATCGTGTTTAAGGCGTAATCTGCAAAATTAAACAGAAATGCATATACTTCGTTTTGGCCAATTGATGCGCTCCATGACGTCATGTAATCACCGCATAATACAACTTCACGACCCAGTAAAAATCTTTCCGGTTTTCCACTGACCCCATAGTTAACCCTTGCAATTGGCTGACCAGCTGTATCAGTAATACCAACAAATTGCATGAATGTTTTCTTGGTCATGCACCATTTAGCCCCATTTTCATATGCTTGTGGCAGTGCCGCTTCAGCATCGATCAATACCTTGTATGATGGTGTATCTGCCAGAATTGTCTGTCCAGTAGCCGGTGTTTCAAGTAAAATACCCTTTGGCGAACCGGTACCGGCTCCAGTGATAATTGACTGTTCAATTGCCTTTAGCATTGCCTCTGTAACTTGTCTTTCAAATGAAGCTTCAAAGGCAGCAATGGCCATTGTTGAAGATTCAACTGACATCGAAATTTCGCATCTTAATTTAAAGTTTGTGAATGTAATTTTTCCAGCTGTTTTCTTTTGCTTATCAGAGCTTTCCCCTTCAGATACCCAGGTTGCAACCGGCTTTACGCTTGAAGTTGGAATTTCCATCCCTGCTGTAAATGATGTTCTGGTAATCATTGGCATGATCATTCCTGTAGATTCTAGCTTTTCAACAATTCGATTAACTGTAATAGTTGGAATTGCAGCTGAAATGTCAGAAGTTAATGTATTTGCATCCGCTCTTAACTCTGCAGGAATCGGTATTCCTCTTGTTACAAACTGCTGGAATGCTTTTCTGTATTCCAGTTCTTCCACATCATCTTCATTTCTCTTTTCCTGGCCTTTCGCACTTACTTCAACAATACCAGGTACCTGTCCGTTTACTGCAGCTGTTCTTTCAACAACTTGTGGTTCTTCAGGATCTTTCATTCCTTCTAAAATTCCCTCAAGGTCCCTAATCTCTTTATTGATTGTGTCCAATTCCGTAGTAAATCCTCTCAGCTCTTCTACATCAGTTGATGCATCTGCCAGTTTATTAATCTCTGCTTTTCTTGCATTTCTCTGATCCAATATTTTTCTTAATCTTTTTTTCATCAAAGTTCTCCTTTAATTTTAATTTTCAGTTTCAATAGTTCCTGCTCTTTTAAGCTGTCCAGCCGCCTCTTCTCGTTATCCAACAATTCAAGACTTCGAGCATATATAGATGTGTTATCGTAAAACGGGGTATCCACCACGCTTACATCCCACAACTTATCAATATTAGTTACTTCCCTGACTGTCTCATTCTCGTTCATAGTCCACTTATCGCCATTTTCTGCGATTGTGAATGCAAACGACATTTTATCAATCAGTCCTTCCTGTATCGCCTTATATGCGTCACGATTGCTTTGTGTATCAATTAATGATGCCTGTATCTTTAATCCAATGTCATCTTTAATCAACTGCAGAGACTGATTTCTGGTTCTGGCCATAATCATCCATGTGTCATTGTGATTATATCTAAGGGGCACGTCCTTCATGTCTGTCAGATCCAGCGCACCCCGCTTAATAACTTCCGTAAATTTACGATCACCATATTGATGCGTGGCCGGATTTTCAAAAGTAATGGCATAACCTTCAATTAACATTTCGTTTGGTTGTTCGCCAATCGCCCTAACATCAATCAGTCGTTGTTCCGTCTTGCCCTTCTTCAATTTTCTGCACCTCCTGTACACCAGCTTTTCCTCTCTGGTAGGCATCAATTTCATTGATATTCATATAATTAAGTGACTGGATCCTGCGATCTCCACCCTCAAACGGCTCTAAACCAAACATATCATTGATCTGGTTTAACGTCATATTTCCTGTTTCTTTTGCCAGATTAGCAAGGTTCATTTTATCGGCCGTAGCCATATAGTTTATTTTGCTGTAATAGCACTTTATCCGATGCCCGATATCATGTTCCCTTGGTGTGAATATACATGCTGTCATCGCCTGTTCCAACTGAACAACCAAATCTTCAATGGCTGTCTGGTAAAATGCACTATGCTGCGTTCCAGTATAATCACCACTTAGAATCGCTGCTGAAATACCATACTTTTCCTGAATGACTGACTTCAAAAACTTCATTGCACTATCTGATATTTCTGGGGCTCTTATATTTACAGGTGTAAACTCACCGCCCAAATCAGTTGCAATCATCCCGCTTTTACTTGTCGTAATGTGGCTTTCAAAATCATCTCTGACTTTTGAAAGCTTTGATGCATCAGCAATTGTTTTGGCATTATAAACACCTTTAATTTGCAGACTTGATTCAATGCTTTTAGGTAATCCCTGAATTGTTTTATCCAGGGCATCGATGGTTCTGATGATGTCATAATTGTTTGTTTGTCCATTATCATCACCCCCACCAACAATTGTGTTGGCTCCTCTTCTCCATCTCACATGAATTAAATCTTCATATGGCAAAATATAACTTGTACCATCCTCAAATTCGAGCTTAATTTCCCATACTTCTCCATCATTTACACCGATATATACTGCTGAAGGTTTAAGCGGATAAAAGGCCGTATATCGCCTAAATTTCCGGCCATTAGGAAGCGTAATAATCTCATACTGTGGATAGATAAAAGCATTGCAATTTTTACGCCTTAACCACTCCACACTTGAAAGAAAATCGCTGGTTGTCTGCAGCGGGTTTGGCTTAAAGCGAAATAACCTTGTAATATCATCATTCTGAATCTGCAGTGAAGTACCAAACTCCACAATGCTTTTAACATTTATTTTTGAAACTTCACTGGCTACGCGGTCAATCGCATTGTTGACAAAATCAGATAGATATATATCTTTTCCAAAGCTTGAAAAAATCGGCTGCGAATTAGACAACCAGGCCTGATAAACCGTATTTTCTTTACTCTTGAACACATTTTCTAAATAACTGAATATTCCCATTCCATCCCTCCTTTCTAGGCCGCAATAATGGCCATAAATTCTGATCGGTGCCATTCTAGTATCGTGTATGCATCAACCATGGCCGCCAATCCATCAATCCTTTTTGTTTCAGCCATTTTGCATGGCATGATTCTGTTTAATGTGTCCATTTTTATCCCGGTATTACACATACAACTAAAATCAGCAGCTGAATTATTGTAGTTGACCAGGTTGTCTCTTAAATCCGCTTCTAATGTTCGCATCGGATTATCTAAAACTTTGTAATCCTGAGGAACATTAACTGCTATTTTTTCGCCAAATAGTTCTTCATATCTGGCAATGAAATCTTTGGCAAAGCGGTTATCATAACCACTCTTGTACGGTTTTAAATCATATTCTTCCAGAAGTGCAAAATGCCAGTCTGCAACCATCGAACTTTCAACCGAATTTCCCGGCACAATGGTTAAATGTCCCAGGCGTTCCCACTCCCGATAATCCACATCATCCGGCGCATTGCTTAATTTGCTTTCCGGAATCCAATAATGAGAATAAAAGTAGTTTGTTTTATCATTTGGCTTTTTAAGAAGAATCGTTGAAGCGCAAAGGTCCGTTGTTTCTGCAAAGTCATTTCCGGATATATAAAAACTGCCATAAAAATCTTTAATATTAAAAGTTGCCTGATTTAAAATATCATGCTGCTGCATCCATGCAGCACCACCTGACTGTTTAAAGTTAAAATCTTTTGACAGTAAAGCAGCTCTGGTGGCACTGTTTACTTTTGCTTCTTCCACCAATTTCCGGATTGCAGAGTATTTTTTAATTACTCCAAGTCCTGGATTACTTTTTTTCCATGCCTCTTCATCTGTCCAGACCTCTGTTTCATTGTCCTGGGTAAATAACCATATCAGCCAGCGTGGCCGTTCCAGTTCCCCCTTTAAAACCTGTCTTGCTTCTGCCAGGCGCTTGTCAAGATATCCATCCTGAACATAACCCTCAGTAGTTAGTTCAAAATAAAGCGGGTTATCCTGCGTTGATAACGCCTGTCTGATTGGCATAACCGCTGAATCATCCTTCAGCTCATGCACTTCGTCAAACATCCCAACACGAATGTTTTTCCCTTCTTTTGCACCGGTCTTGGCAGATATTTTTAGTATGTTTCCCTTATTCGCATAGCTGAACTTTCCTTTTCTCTTTGGCTTTTTGGGGTTCCCAAAGAAAATGCCTTTGACATTCTTCCTGGTTACTTTTTCCAGTTTTGGACTCTGCTCTCTCATCGCATCAATTGAGGAAAATGCCAGATCAGCCTGGACATAATCATTACTGCTGCAGAGAATCTTTGTTCCCTTTTCACCCACAAAGAATTCAGCCAGGCAAATTGCAGAAATTAAAGGTGTTTTCCCATTTTTTCTGGCAACTAAAAAAAGCACATCCTGGTAAAGTCTTACCAGAGCATGTACTTCATCATCATAAATATAAAATGCGTAAATCGATTCTATGAATGCTTTCTGAAACAGTTCCAGAATAAACGGTTTTCCGGCAAAAGGCGCTTCTGCGTGTCTGCACTCTTCTTCAATAAACTGGATCCGCTTTTTTCCTTCTGCAAAATCAATCGTTATTTCCTGATCATTAAAATGTTCTGTTAGAATATCCAGCATCATAATGATTTCCTTGCCAACGATCATCCCGCCATGTTTGCATTTATCAATATATTCAAGTAAAAATGAGTCCGGATATTGCTGCATTAATTCCTGGACTCTATCCATACTTGTAACGTCTTATAGCCTCTCTCTTGATATCAATGATATTTGAATCTGATAGTTCAGCTATCAATATCTCGTTTTGTGTTCTCAGCTGGATCAGCAAAACAATGTCATTTAGAATTTTATCCATTTTTGAAGTTTCTTCTTCAGTCACTGCTCCCACTGATTCAACCAGATCATTTAAAAGCTCATCTCTACTCATAATCACTTAACCCGTCTTCATCTTCTTCAACTTCAACGGCTAGATGCTTCATCAGCTTATCCGTAATATTTGTCAGCGTGGCCGAATGCTTTGTTATCTCAGCCGAAACCGGTAACGTCTTTTGAATTTGCGGGTTATCCGGATGGAATTTCACCAGCCCGCTTTCCATTGCCTGCTCATTAAGACGCCTTAAATAAATCCGCTCATATGCTGCCTGTTCAATTAATGCCTCCATCGCTTTTATTTTATTTTCATCTGCCCCTGAAAAATCCTGTTTAATTCGTGATATCTCCATTGATAACTCCGACTCTCCCACGATCTCACCGCCTCCCATCTTTTTTCAAAAAATCAAATGCAAAAAGTCAAAATTTCCGTGTGTGTGCAGATTGTGGACCCTATGCAATGTACAGCCACACCGTTAAAATTTTCCACCGGGGGCATTACGCTGAAAACTTCTCCCACCAGGTATCAATATAATCTTTCCAGACTTCAGGCTTTCCGCTCTTATAAAATCTTTCCAGACATTCTTCTTTTGTGCTCTCACAGTAAATTATTTCTGCATTTAATTCTTTTGCCACTCGCTCTCGCTCGTACTTATCCGGATAACCACCGATCACATAAGCATCAATCCATTTACCATAACGTGTCCTGATCTGATCATACAGACAATCCCGCATCTTGAACACATTGAAGCGAATCCCATTTGGTTTATCTTCTTCATATGTGACAGCTTGCCACAACGAATCAATATCAAGAACAATGTCACCTTTCCTCATCATCTCACGGACCATTGTTTCTTTCCCAGCAAAAGGAGAACCATAAACAATATAGACAGTTCTTTTATTCCCAAAGCGTCTATGCTCACGGTTATGACACTGTTGGCATATGATTTCAATATTCTCAGGATTAAGCGATATATTCGCATCATCAACATTGTTCTCAGTCAATTCCTCAATATGATGCCCAATAAGACTACTAAAATGTTTAGGCCTTGTTCCACAGCGATTGCATTTACCATCACGTTCAACTTTCAATTGGTAAGTTAGATTTCTCCATACTCTACTAAAGTAAAACTTCTGCAGCTTATTCGTTTAAATCACCAATCTTTCTTGCTATCCATATTCTTCTCGTGTTCAAACTTTTCTTCTGCCAACTTCTGTTTAGCTTTGCTTACTTCATCAATCCCCATCATTTCAGCAAGCTTATATAGCGCTTTATCTCTTGGATAACGCTTGAACTTAAGTTCTCCATTCTGAGATAAGCTGACTTCTGCGATATTCTTTGTGTTGATGTTCTTACTGTCCTTCATTACCACAACATCTTTATAACCAATAATTGGTTCTCCATTATCACTATGTGTTAGGATAGTTGTCAGGTGATTGAATTTACTATATTATAGTAAATATAGAAAAGGATAGGAGTATCACATGACACAATATAGCGATGAATTCAAAGAACATATTATACAGCAGATGTTGCCGCCGATCAGCAAATCAGTTCGTCAGCTGCATAATGAAACCGGTGTTTCAGAGCAGACACTTTTCAAGTGGAAGAAGCAGGCAAAAGCGTCCGGAATGGCAGCACCATCGGGAACAGGAACTTCAGAAGACTGGTCCAGTGAGGATAAATTTCTGATCGTCCTGGAAACAGCCCGTATGAATCAGGCTGAGCTGGCTGAATATAGCCGTGAAAAAGGCCTTTATGTTGAACAAATCGAAGCCTGGCGTGATGCCTGCATCAATGCCAATGGGAGTGTTGCCAATGAATCAAAGAGACTTAAAAAAGATCTAAGCGAATCAAAAAAACAGGTGACCCAACTCAATCGCGAACTGAAGCGAAAGGAAGCAGCATTGGCTGAAACAGCAGCATTACTGGTGCTCAGAAAAAAGGCACAAGCGATCTGGGGGGAGCCCGAGGACGAATGATCCCAACCTCAGATCGCAAAATCGCTGTTGCTTTAATCGAAGAAGCCATTCAAAACGGAGCCCGCCAATTTATGGCATGCCGTGAGCTGAATATCAGCGAACGTACTTTTTCACGCTGGAAAAATCCGGCAACACCGCTGGAAGATCAGCGTCCCGTTGCGATTCGGCCAACTCCCTCCAATAAACTGACACCAGCAGAACGGAAAGAGATAATAAAAGTCGTGAATTCGAAAAAATATCAGAGTCTGCCACCCAGTCAGATTGTTCCCCGTCTGGCAGATGAGGAGGGGCGCTATATTGCATCCGAATCTTCCATATACCGTGTGATGAAAGAAGCCGGCATGAATAATCATCGGGGTCGTTCATCAAAACCTCAGAAGCGAACTATCACAAGCCACAAAGCAACAGGGCCGAATCAGGTCTGGATGTGGGATATCACGTGGCTGCCGGGTCCGGTAAAGGGTTTTCACTATTATCTTTATCTGATTCTGGATCTTTACAGTCGAAAGATCGTTGGCTGGGAAATCTGGCCGGAAGAATCCGCACAAAATGCCAGCATACTTGTTCGAAAAGCAGCGCTTTCAGAAACGATTTCAACCGCTAAACAGCCGCTGGTTCTGCATTCCGATAACGGTAGTCCGATGAAAGGAGCTTCGTTGATGGAAACCCTTCAGAAACTGGGAATTGTTTCATCCAAAAGCAGACCGAGAGTCAGTAATGACAATCCCTATGCCGAATCCATCTTCAAAACCTGTAAATATCGCCCTGATTACCCTTACAAGGGCTTTAAATCAATCCTGGAAGCAAGACAATGGGTTCTGGAATTTGCGCATTACTATAATTTTGAACACTGCCACAGTGGGCTTAATTTCCTGACCCCAAATCAGCGGCATAACGGAATGGATAAAGAGATTTTTTCAAACCGCACAGCTGTTTATGAGGCCGCACGGCAGAATAATCCAAACCGCTGGACTAAAAATATTCGCAAGTGGGCTCTGGAAAACGAAGTATGGTTAAATCCTGAAAAAGATGAATCAAATGAAATAAATGAAACCAATAAGTCAGTCGGTTAATTCAAGAAAAACCGCCAACTATCTTGACAACTACCGTTATCATCATAATCAACAACTGTCTCAATCGTCTTGTATTCCAGATAATTACTAATATCGTCAAATGCAATTTCTGATATCTCTTCAATAATTTTTTCTGCCGTTACAATCGCTTTTTCTTCCGCACGTTTAACAACCTTGTCCCTTATTTCATAATACCTTGCCCTAATCTTATCTTTTGCAAATAACCTTGATGCATGGGAATCAATAGTGTTATCAGCCATCCTTTTCGCATTATATGCGGCTTTATACGCTTGTCTCTGGCTTTTTCCCTTTATCAATTCTTGCACAAATTTCTCTTGTTTTTGTGTTAAACCATTAGCCACCTCACCACCTACTTATCTATTTTTAATTAAAAATCTGTCATTTTTGACGCCATTTTCCCGTTTGAATGTTTCATTTTCTTAGAGGATCACACATTCATATTTTCAACTCTCTACTATAAGAGTCAAATAAATTGAAAGCGCGAATATATATACCATCATTTTTTAAACATTCATATCTAAAAAAATAAACCGATCATGCCTTATTCACTTTGACAAAATCATTGAGCGCTTTCGAGTAACGATGATACAGCTCACGATCTAGTCCAAGATAAAGCTTTGTCTCTTCTATCGAACTGTGCCCCAGCAATTCTTTAACTGCCAGAATATCATTTCCGTTGTCACGAAATATCTTATAGGCATAGGTCTTTCTCATGCTATGCGCAGAGATATTCTTCAAGCCAAAGTATTCTCCAGCCTGCTTGAGGATGTTACTCACTGCTGGCACACCAATAGGCCCACCCTTCCTGCTGGGAAACATATAATCATAATCCTGTTTGTCCCTGATATAATTATTTAGAATCTTTGCTACCGATGGAAGTATTTCTGCTGACCGTGGCTTTCTGTTCTTTTCTCGGATGTTCTTTGCATTCTTTTTCTTACCTTCCAGAATCAGAAATTCTCCAGAACGAATGGCTTCTTTCACATCTCTCACCTGGAGCTTGACCAGATCACCAGCACGAAATCCTGTAGTAATTCCAACCACAAACAGGATATAATTCCTCAAACCTTCTTGTTCCCGTTGGCTGTTAGCCAGTAAATAATCCTGGATATTTAGCACATCTTCAATGTTTTTAATTGGATTCGATGGTCTCTTTTTCATTTCATGCTCACATCCTCCTTATCGTAAACAATAAAAAAAGCACCCACACCGGATGCCCATTCTTTATACTTTTCCTAGTCTAGATAATAACATTGCTTTTTCAAAATGTCAGTACCCAAAATAGTTACTTTAAGATTTATTATTTAGATCTTTTCTTGAGCTCTTCATCGATATAGTCAATTCTCATTTGATAGTTATTGTTAACTATTGCTTCTAATCTTTGCATTTTTTCTTTCCGAAGTGTTGTCCCAATTAAAACTAAGCTCAACACTAAACTAAAATATATTAACGATGATTTAATAGCTTCATCTTGAACTATACCACTTATACTAAGTAATACACCTAATACACCAATAATAACACCAACATTTTCATTAATACTATCAGATCTTGACATTTCTAATTCCATATTTAATAGAATTCGTTCTTCTTTCAACTCAGCTATACTATATCCTTCATATTCATTAACTATTTCAATTCTTCTTTTTCCGTAAGAGCCAAACTGTTTCTTTAATTTTTCTCTATCTTTTTTCCATAATTTTGATTTCATGAAATCACTCCTTTATGTATTATAATAGAATAATAACATGTATTTTTATGATTAATAAAGCATTTTTATTTCTTAGACGACAACTTCTTCACGTAATTATAACTATATCCTAACACCTCCGAAACATCATAAAGACTTAGACCAATATACTCCCTCAAATATTTGACCTGATCCTTCACATTATCCATCTCTTTAATCTTTTCAAAAATCTTTTCTTTTGTCTCAGTCAGAAAATCAATCTCCTTATTGCATTCATTGATTTCTGTCTGGATCACCATTAGTTCTGGCAGAATATCCTCAAATGCTCTGGACTGATTTCCATGAATGCAGGAAGCATCAAGGTCATCACCAAGATTACTCACTTTTACACCATCCGGTTCCAACATGGTCATCAATTTGATTTTCCGATGAACTAGATATTCTTTTCTCATGGTTTCTACCGAAATCATGGCATTAATGCTCTTTTTCTTTGACATCCACTTCCCCCTCATGTTATCATGTTTTTGTTATTATCGATGGGGAGCGGAAGCTCTCTTTTTTATGTTCCAAAATTACTACAATCAGTATAATTTAGTTTATCTCGCATATTAAAATTTTCACCTTCTTCATACCCTGCTCGATAAAATGATTGATCAATTTCCTGCCTATTATTTTTCCAACTTGCGGGTTTTAAATCTTCTACATATTCTGTGACTTCTTTTGGAACCTGCATTACTAAACCCCATTCCTGGTGATACTCATTCTGTGTTCTATAAGATTCTTTGAGCCCATGCACAAATCCAATTGCATAACTTTCTGAAATAATGTTAATCTCACTTTGTGACAGCTTTTTCGTTCCATTCTTTCGAGCTTCTTCCTTTGAATTTTCTTTCAAAAGACCATTTACACAATCAATCGCATATTCAAATGTTGTATTGCAAATTTCAACATCATTTTCAAATCCTCTAAACGCGATATAATGTTTTTGCTTTCGCGGAGCTGTTTTTAAATAAAAGGCGCAGCAACTATTCTCAGCTATTACACCAGCTAAATCCGATATCCATCTATTTTTACGCGTTGTGTAAAATATTTCCGATTTGATTTCAATGGGCGTCTTACTCTTAGATACGTCAAATTCATCTTCTGTAAATTTGTATTCAGCCATCAGCCGCTTAGCTTTTGTGATCGCACTATTTGCTTCGTGCTCGTTAGGACTTGTTCCAAGCGCAAGGAGTTTACTAATTCTTTCTTTTATATTTTGATCACTCATTCTTTCACTACACCGCTTCATCCTGGACAATATTCCCAATCTCGATGATTCCTTTCTCATTCTCCAGACAAAAATCGAACTCCATTTTACACCCTTTGCTTGTCATCCAAGCTCCGGCAAATATTGCAGCATCACAAGCATCAAGCAATTTAAAGCACTTTTGCATTGCTTCATGATGACCAGTGCCAGCTGGAATGAGGTCCAGCGGTCTTACCAATTTTATTCCTGGATGTTTTGAGCAAAGCTCATAATAAGCCAGCTTCTCATCCATCCGGTTCTGTTCCACATTCTGGCTTCCAGTGGTGCACGGATGCGCCAAATAATACATTTTTTTCAAATCAAACATTCTATTCTCCTTTTTCTGTTTACGTTTTTCTTCTGGACATCCCCATACGCAGTACAACGGCAGTCTTTCAAAATACTGACATCCATCACAAACAAAGTTTTTATTCTCTGTCATAAAATTTGAACCTGCCCGATTTTATTTTTGTTCCAGAAATCAATTTTTATTGCCGGAAATGCTGGGTAATTTTTACTATTGTCACAATTACACCTGGCAACACTTTCATGCCCCAACTGATCAACGATAAAGATAAATCCACGACCATTGCAAATATCACATTCTGCCTTATAAACTTTAGCTGGTTTTCTTATCGATCTCGTTAAGGTCAGAATATCGCCCGGCTTTGGCTCCCGGCTCTCTCCTGATTTCAGGTATTTTATATAAGCCTGGTGGCAAGTTTCATAATCAACTTTTTCCAGAATTTCCTGCCAGGTCTGAATCGTCGTATCCCTCACGGTAATCCGTGGAAAGCATCCCTGGATCTCCAGCAGGAAGTCGTTTGTTTCTGTCACATTCAAGTTTTAATTCCTCCTGTTTCTCAAAGTACAATAATTTTTCAATTTTTGCTGATTCAATAATTTCAGCCACTGCCGGCGGATATTTTAAGCATTTCAACAAACCGGTCAGCCCATTTACTGCGTACCTGTACTCCACTTCTTTCAGCAGTTCAGACCAGATATTTTGCTTAAAATCACTTACTTCAAAGCTTTGATAAACCGCTGCAATTGTAGCCAGTATCTTTGCTGTTTCAACTCTAGTCAAAGATTGATCCTCCCCTTATTTCAGCTTCCGTTTCATCGTGCAAATTGCTAAGTGCTGCCTGCATATTCCTTGGTACCTTTTGCCGGTTGTCGTAATTCCCTTCAAGGATTTTGACAAAGTTGTTGTTATTGATAATCCAGTCAAAGCTTGCTTTCCAGGCATTACCATTGTTCCCTGTCAGAAAATCAGAAGCGTTGGCTTTGCTAAAACAGCCTGTTATAACATCGCTGTCATATTTTTTCAGCATGGCATTGATGGCCTTTATTCGCTTATCAGTCTGAGCCGTTACCTTGGGCAAACGGGTAGCTATTTTGTTATAGGCCTGAATCACATTATCAGCCCGATCTTTTTTTGATACAGCAGTTTCTTTTTTCTCAACTTTCATCACCCGTGTTTCTGATGATGTTTTTTCAGTCTGAGCCGTAGACTCTATAGTATCTGTGTTTACATCTGTGTTTATATCTGTGTTTATATCTGGTATAGGTTCGACATTCTCGTCAGTTCGATTTGACAAAAATGTCTGTTTCATTTGACAATTCTGGCAAATCGAAATTCCATAATCGGAAAATGCATACCACAAAGTACGATCGTATTTTACCTCGTTAAAGTTGCCTTTTATGAGTATTTCTTTGTCAGTCAAATCATCAAGAATTTTTCGAATCTGTCGTTCTGACCAGAAAGGAAATAAATCCTTCCATGCCTTGATACTATTAAACGTCCAGTAACGATCGTCATGGAAGTGCTTGCCATTTGCCTGGTTCTTTGTGATCCAAAACTGTAGGTTGCTAATAACGATTGCTGCATTTACTCCAAGTTCTTCGGCAATCCCTATGTCAAAACTGTAATTCATGCAACATCCTCCATTTTCACACCGGCCCACTCCATCGCTTTTTCGATTTTCGTTGTGTACTTAGTTAACACCTTGAACATATGGCCATCACCATTCTGTTTAAAGACAATTTCCTTGCACCCGTTCTTTCTACAATGCAACAAGGTACTGTTTTCAAAATCTTCCTCAACTTCAAACCCAACACTTTCCAGTTTCTCGACAACTCTTTGTGACGTTATTGAATAGCTCATGTTAACCTCCTTTATACGGCGGGGATTTCCCCCGCCAATGAATTCACCTTTGCACCTGCCCAATAGCTTTCCCGGCTTCTGGCATTCCGATCCAGTTCCACCCAATAATTAAATCCATCCGGTGAACCTTCATTTTCTTCCACTGCCCGCAAACCCTTGCGGTTATAATTCATTTCTTCATGCATGTTGCCTACGTCCCCATAATTCAAATTTCTTTTACCTCCCACTATACAGTTTTTAAAATCTGTGCTATCATAGATAAAATTCTTTACTTAGCTACAAGTAACGATTTAGATCGCTGTTCCCGCAGCGGTCTTTTTTCAATTGCGGAGAAAATCAGGCTCCAGCCAGATATAATTCCTTCCATCAGTTCATTAATAAATATTTCTGAGGTCTCCAGCTCATGATCATCGATTAAGTTATCTAGAATTACTTTTCTCATTTCTGGCTCTAAAGGCTCAATGTCTCTAATTTCAGCCTGGAATTTTAAGAATGCCAGAGGCAGATCCGTCACCTCAACACTTTGGAAAAGCTTCTGACCAATCAGCGTGTTTTCTTTTAGGTGCATTAATGGCAGCCATGGCGTTCCATAAAGATCAGCCATACTTAGAACTATGTCTTCTGGTGGCTGATGCTTCCTGATCTCCAAAGAATAGGCTTCATAATTTGCCAAGGCCCGTACTGATACACCAAGTTCTGGAGCAGCTTCTTCCTGCGTCATCCCGGAACGATCCCTGCAGATTCGATAAATACTTTTGTTAGATTCTTTCATGTCATATTTTTATTCCTTCCTGTAAAATTGATTATAATAAAGCTCTTTCTTTATACTTTCCCTTCTTTCCGCTCCCTCGCGTTAAGATCCGCACACAATTCTTTTCCTTCTCTCTTCCTTCAAATGTACTCATTCAGCTTTTTTCTTGAAATATGATAGTTGTACCGACGGTTATTTTCGTTAACCTTGATCGCCACACCTATGGGTAAAATCCCCCTTTGTAATCCGATCCGGATAAACTGTTCAGATTTACCCAACAGTTGTGCCGCTTCTTTAACCGAAACATTCTTTTCTGTTTTTACGTCATTCATTTTTAAACCTCCTAATAGGTTTTATTTTTTACTCTTGTTTCCTCATTTATTAACTCCTATACTAAAATTATCAACTTGCAGACCAGGTTGAAATAATTGGAAGGAGGTCATTATGGAAACATACAATACTGGCGAAAAACCAGGTAAAGGCGTTTATATCTGTAAGACATGCGGCCAACAAGTTGTCCTTGATAATGAAGATGACACTCTGCCACCATGTCCTAGATGCTCTGGAACAACTTTTACAAAAGCTAGCTAATTTTGTAATTCTTGCACCATAGTATCCTTCCAAACCACTGACGCCATAATGAAACATATTGTTTCCCATTGGCGTCTTTGAACTCGCTATAATACATCAATGGAAATAGTTGTTTTAAAAAATATATTGATTTTTTAATATTATTCGCCTCCGAACTATCTTTCGAGCTCCGCGTTTCTATGCGAAACAACTTGGATGATCTTGCCGTGAAATAGTTTCTTTACGCAACATTTATAATCAAAAAAATATCATCATCATAATATTCTAACGCTTTTTTGATTTTCATCGCTACTTGCAAAGATGGTGTTTTTACACCTAGCTCAATATTTGTATAAAAAGATCTATCAATCTCAGCCATGTCAGCTAATGCCTTCTGGGTAAAGCCTCTTGAAATTCTGATTTCTTTTAGTTTCGCTCTCAATTCGTCACCCCCTTTTATATATCTTGTGCTTATTATAGTTTCTATTCGAAACATTGTCAATGTTTATTTTTATTATTAGTTTCTTTTAGGAACTATCGTTTCTTTTGGGAACATTATGATTTATAATATTATCGAAAGGATGATCGTTATGTTTAATTTCGGAACTAGACTTAAGCAACTTAGAGAATATAAAAATATCACACAACAGGACTTAGCCAATTTAATGGGGTTAAGCAGACCTACAATTGCAGGTTACGAAGCGAGCGGAAAACAACCTGATCAAGAAAAAATAGTTTGGTTAGCCAAATATTTTGAAGTATCCGCTGACTATCTGCTAGGATTAACAGACGATCCAACACCAATCCGCAACGTGGATCAGGATCTCGATGATGGACATGACTACGGTGCTGAACTGGAAGCCTTCCTAAGCGATCAGGATGTGTCATCCATGTTTTATGATTATGAAAACTGGTCAGAAGAAGAAAAGAAAAACTTGCTGTTATTCTTACAGGGACAGGAAGCATTAAGAGAAAAGAAGAAGAAAAATTAGCAGGCTTTATTAAAGTCTGTTTTTTTATATTTATAATTGGAGGAAGGCGTATTGGAAAAGAACATTTGGTACTATAAATTCATTGTAAAAGATAGAGCTGGTGTAAAAAAAGATTTAAAAGGGAAAGATTTAAAAGGTATATTTGATGCCTTACAAAATGATTCGTTCACTAAATTTGATAAAAACAAAAATGTTTACTCAATTATAATACCTAAAGTTAAAAGAAGTGTAAAAAGCAATCAGATCTCTGGAAATAATGTAATTCTTGATATTTATAAAAACACCAACGACTATGTGTTTGGAACAATTTCAAACGAAAAAGATCATAATACCTCACAAAAAAGAAATAATAGTAACTTACAAACAACAAGCATTCTTAATAATAAAGAAATAAAAACAATTCATTTTGAAGTATTTTCATATTTCATGATCCATTATGACACTGGAATCATATCTTTTATTCAATCCATGGGCGGTCCTGCGGTTTCAAAATTTACCGATCTTGTTAATATACTTGATAAATTTACTTTTGCTGTCCCAGCGATCATAAGAAAAGATACAGTTGACATAATCTATAATTCTGATTATGTAAAGCAACTCTCATTTTCAACGGTAACTCCCAGTATGGAAGTATTGGGCGTATTAGGTTTATCAGATGATGAACTACACAATCTTAATGAATCATCAATTGGAGATATCACAATAACTATTACTGCTAAAAGATTTCAATCTTTTCAAGATCATAAACTAGCTAGAAAAGTTTTAGCTGCATTTCAAAGTAAAAAATTAAAAAAAGCAAAAGTTTTGTGTAAATCAAGTGAAAACCAAGAGTACCTTAGCCACAATCTATTTTCGGATAAATTGTGTGCATCAGTCGAATTATCAATCGATCATACTCAGAATACAGAAAACGTCAGAAAAGAAATTGAAAAAAAAATGATCGAAGCATATAATATAAAAGAAAGTGATTTGCAAAATTCAATAAACAAATGATAATTAGGAGGGAGTAATGATAATAAAGAGTTACAAAGTAAAGACTATTGTATACTATTCTTTATATTATTCAATTCCTATTATCATTTTAACCTTACTTTTTGCAGCTAAAAAAATCGATCTTTCAAATTTACTAAATTCTAATATTACTGATTTCCAATTCAATATAATAACAATTAACTCAATATTCGCTGGTTTTTTATTTACAGGTCTTTCTATCATAATCGGCGTTTCGGATAAAGAAAGTCTCAAATTTTTATTTAGAGCTAATAGAATGAGTAAAATTTATAAAAATATTTATCTCGGTATTATCTCAAACCTTTTATCGATGCTACTTTGTATTCTGGTTATTACAAATATTTCGTTTTTAATAATAGACATTATGGTACTTTTAGAATTGATTCTTATTGTTATTGGAGTTCTATCCCTTATTGTTTCGATTTACCACATAAGAAAACTTATTAAGTATATTAGTGAAGAAAATAAGAAATGATCTACGTTGAGTTAGTATTTAATACTTTCACTCCATTTCATCTATTATGTTAAATAGTCATAATTACTAAATTAAGTAGCTCTTGCGTTTTTTGAGGCTTGACGCTAAACTCAAAGAGGAAAAACAACAATTACAACTTTATAAATATCTATTATTAGGAGGTTTTATGGTAAAAATTAACTCGATCGCATCCCTATTAGCCGATCTTAAAAAAAATAATTTTAATGAGCCTGAAAACGAGAAACATTATCAAAGTTTTTTCAGGGGACACAGTAGTGACGAATATAAATTTATACCTAGTATATTGCGGGAAAATAGTTTAATAGAAAACGAACATATTTTGACAAATGATATCCTTATAGAATGTTCAAATGACTTTAAGGATTGTTTTACAAACTCGGAAAGATTAGTTAAAATGCAACATTACGGATTAGCGACACGATTACTTGATATCACATCAAATCCTTTAGTTGCGTTATATTTTGCATGTTATGATGAAGATGAAAAAAATGATGATTCCGATGGTCATCTCATTGAAATAAATGTTCATAAAACACATATTAGACCATTTGATAGTGATCATGTTTCAATCCTTTCTGCGCTTTCAAGATTAGACTCCGAGTCAAAAATAAGATTAAAAATGCACGCTAGCAAAATAATTTCTTCTGGTCGCATGATCACACCTTCAAAAATAAAAGATTTTAATGATATCACCAACCCTGATAATGTTGAAATAGCGCAGTTGTTACATGAAATAAAAAAAGAAAAACCGGCGTTTGAAAACATCATTAATCCGAGTGATCTACTAGAACCGTGCCTTTTTAGACCTCAAAAATTAAATGACCGTATTATTAGACAAAACGGTTCGTTTATTTTATTCGGATTAGAATTCAATGCTGATTCTATTGAGCCTCCAATAATCTGGTCAGAACAAAAGGCTAATAAAAACGGTAAGCCAATAAATTATCGAATTGCTTCGGAACATAAAATAAGAATAATCCCCAAAGATTCTAAACCTGCTATTCTGGAAGAACTGGATCTTTTAGGCATTAATGAAGCATACATCTATCCAGAGTTATACAAAGTTGCCGATTTTATAAACAACAAATATAAACACTGACAAAAGCATTACTGAAGGCGGATAATATAATGTTTTCTGAAGAATATAGAAATACTCAATTTGAAAAAGTCTGATTAAAGCTAACGTAATCTCCATTACATTTGCTGAATTTAATTAAATACTTCTATGGAGGAATCATGTCAGATTCAAAGAAAGAATTGAACCAGGAAAAACAAAACAAAAACAACAAAAAATTATTTAGGTATCTAGTTTGCTCTGCATTTGTATTAATTATATTTCCTATATTCCTGGATTTTGTCGTTTTCGGAAATAGTATACCATCTTCTTTGACAAATGGAGAATGGAGTGCTTTTCTAGGCAGTTATTTTGGCGGTGCTTTAGGTGGTATTGGAACTCTCCTTGCTGTCTATTTTACAACTAAAGAAACTAGAAAAATTCAAACCGATACTCAAGAACAAATAGCCCATAACAGAGCTCTTACAGAAAAAAAAGAAAGAAAAGAATTTGCCGACGAAATCGCCAAAACGGTTTCTATATATATTAGTTCTATCCGTTTATTTTTCGATAAACGACATTCCTTTATAACAAAGAAAAATAAAATAGATCAACTCAATAAGGAGATCTCCCAAGACAAAAAAATGAATTTTTCAGGTAATTTTTCAATATATGATGATAAATATAAAGTGATAAAAAAACTTGAAAATGATATTAATAACTTAAATTTCGATCGCTCTTATTCAGTTGAAAAATATTATTTACTACAAATATTTCTTAAAAATATTGAGCTGGCAAAAGATTTATTAGAGGATTTAGACAAGGTACATACTTCATCACTTGACTCAAAAATAAGTAAAAAGGATTTCGGTGGTTTGTCTAACGCACTAATTAACTCTACTATGTCTTTTTGTCAAAATTATGTAGAAAATGAAACCGACCACAGTAAAACTTAATTCAAGATCATTGCGAATCCTAATTTTAAGAAAAAAAAATAGGTGCTCGCAGGCGAGTCCCTATATAAAACATAATGTTTTTGTTCGATAGATAAATTATATAACTACTAACCTCAACTTGTCAACTATATTCTCAAATCTATATCTACATTCTCACACGAAAACTAACATTTTAATAATAACTATTAACCAATTTCAGGAAATATACTCAATAAAAACTTCATTATAAATTCATACGTTGTTTTCAGAACTGCATTATTTTCAAAATATTGTTTATTCCTAACAATTCTAGTGCAAAACAATTCTTTCAGCTCCATAATTCTATGTTCTTTCATTCCCTCGCTTTTTACTACAAGATCATAAAGCAGTAGTGTTGCTACAAAATCATTTACGACCGGATTATCCATTTTTTTCCGTCTTGAGTCTTTATGAATGTCAGGTATTTTCGATAAATAAGTTATTGCTTTTTTCGTACTGTTAGATCTTTTAATACTTCTTTTATAAGGCTTATTCAAACTATTAATAATACAATTACAATGCGCACAGGAATTTCTCAAAAACCTAAATGACCATAGATAATCTAGAATATCTACATTATCAATTTTATAATTACTGTCATCTTGATATTTTATATAATAAAATTCATAAAAAGTTATAAAATCCCCGAGAGATAAACACTCTATCAAAACCCAAACTGGATAATTAGGATCATATTTAGATATCAAGTTTGAGCACGTTGAACCCTTTTCTTTTTTTGTCAAGTTATTATAAATTCCATCATTGTAATCATCAAAAAATTCCAGTACAATTTCATGTCCATCTTCATTTGAATTATTCGTAATATCACGCATTAAAGCTACTTTCAACGCATGTTCAATATCTAATGTAATTTTAAGAAGTAACCGACTTAGATGCATATCAATCTTAGATAGTTCAACTAAATAAGCGAAGTCTAAATTTACATATTGCCCCTTTTTTTCGCCATTTTGATATTTTTCATAATTTTTCGCATATGATTTAATCTTGAAGAAATATGTATTATAGGTTATAAACTCCTTTGCAGCTTCCTCTGATATGTGATTAAAAGTAATTCCTTTACTTTTTAAGTGAGCAATTTGACCATCAATTGATAATTTATCTTTCATAGAATATTTATCTCCAGTTAAGTACTATTTATCAATGGTAGCATAAAACATAAAAAATAAACACACAATTTATGATTTTAATTGCCAATTTTCTATGCCACAATACTCCGCTTGACGTTTTTTGTATTTTTGTATAATATACTTTGACTTATTGTATATTTTAATATATAATACTTTATGTAAAATACGTCAAGGAGGATTTATGACAATTAACAACAAAAATTTTGAAACTATACTTTCAAGTAACTTTTCAGATCAGTTTTCTATAAATGCTCTTAACAGCATTATCACTGGACATGATGCATTTTTAAGATTTAAGAAAGAAAATGAATCATTCCTCTCATTCGAAGGAAAAGAAGTAACGGCATGCGGTCATCTACGAACTCTGGCAATTGAAAAAGCTTTTTATTTTTCCTCATTAAACCAGATTACAACTACTTTCCATGTCAGTTTTCTGGAAGTGAATAATTTTCATCATAAAGTTTTGTGCATTCAAACCGATGATTTTATCGTCAATATTTCCAGGAACATGAATCCAAAAAAATTACCTAATGCTTCTAAATATCGGGTTCGGTTTGCTGAAGCAAATGGATACTGGGATAATCAGCTATCATTCGGGTTATTCAACGATTTTCAGGAAATAACTAGTCCTCCATATTATGGAATAATTACATATGATTTTGAACACGATTCATTAGCACATGCTCAACTTCTTATTCCAGACAAAAATTACAAAAATAGTCAGTATTCAATTAACTTAATGAAAACAACCGCTAATAGTGAATACTACGAAAAAGAAAATAACAAAGAAGAAATGATTATTAATATCAAAAAAGAGTTAATTAAGGAAATATTATAAAAGTCAGGTAATCACATGAATGATAACAAAAAAGTCGTCCCTTACCGTATCAGGCAGGCGAGAGTATCTAGAGGATATTCGATGTCTGATCTAGCTGAATTGACAGGCGTAACCAAACAAGCAATTTCACAATATGAACAAGGTAAGCACGAACCAAATCAAACAGTATTAAATAACTTAATAGCAATTTTAAAGTATCCTTATACCTTTTTTTACAAACCTCTACCAGAAACAAACAACTCCAGTAGTGCAGTTTTTTTTAGAAGTAGAAAAACTGCAAAAAAAAAGGATCTAAATGCAGCACGCGAAAAAATCGAAATATTTAGAGAGATAACTGATTATCTGTCTGATTTTGTTGATTTTCCAGGAATTAATATTCCAAAGATTGATTACTTTGAGCAATATGATGCTCTTGATCTAGACAAAATAGAGGAATACGCCCAGTCCCTCAGGAGCTTCTGGCAACTAGGAAACCAACCAATCGATAATTTAATAAATGCAATTCAGAAAAACGGGATTCTAGTGTCAAAAATGCAAATTAATGCTAAAAAAGTTGATGCATTCTCAGTATGGTATGAAAGCATGCCATATATTTTTATCAATGATAATAATCCTTCAAATGCCAGAATACGATTTAGTTTAGCCCATGAGCTAGGTCATTTAATTTTACATTCTGACCATTTTCTTGAAGATGAATTGGATGAAGGAAAAGTAATCGACGAAAAATTGGAACAAGAAGCTAATGATTTCGCATCAGCATTGCTTTTACCCAAAGAAACATTTTCAAAAGATGTTTATTCAACATCAATCGACCATTTTATTCAGTTAAAAAGAAAATGGAAAGTTTCTATAAGCGCAATGATTCACCGATGTGATTCACTTGGACTTTTGAATGATAATCAAATTAAATATTTGAAAGATCAAATGACCCGAAGAGTTTATTGGAGAAAAGAGCCTTTTGATAATGAAATGCCTGTAGAAAAACCTTTTGCCCATAAACAAGCCGTCACATTATTATTAGACAACAACTTACTTACACCTTCTCAGTTCGTCCATGATGTTGGATGTTTTCCAGAAGAATTAGAATCCTATTGCTTTCTTGATAAAGGAACCTTAGCAATTAATAATGATTCAAATGTTATTCAATTAAAACCACGTCTTCAAATAATCTAATCACTTCACTGGGGATTATGTATAATCCCCTCTAAAAATATCTTCCCAAATTTTCAATTTAACTCTCACAACAAAATTTTATATCTATTCATCGCCAATAAGCTTTTGTATTATGATATCATTATCGTAATTAACAATATTATATGGAGGTACTTCTCATAAATTATAATTCATGGTCAGATCATATTAGAGAAAAGTATGGTATCAACATACTTACTGTTGAAATCTGGCAAATCGAACAAATTATTATTGATTACGGATATAACATCATTATTTCTAAAACAGCCGTAAAATCAGTAATTATAAACGACTGTTTGATAATGCCTGCTACCCTGGATTCAAATTATCGCTTCCTATTATCTCACGAATTGGGACACATTCTGCTGCACGAATTCAAATCACATTCAAGTGATAGAACAACTCTTTGTAAAATGGAACATCAGGCAAACGTATTCGCATTATCCTTTTTAATGCCTGAAAATTCGTTCAAAACTGCCCTCAAAACTCACGACATCTATGAATTAGCTGAAATATACGGTGTAACAATTCAAGCCGTTAAAAATCGATTTAAATTAATTAAGAATTCAACTGATTGGAGGTCATCATGAAACTACCAAACGGATTTGGAAATGTCAGCAAGCTATCCGGTAAAAGGCGAAATCCGTGGCGAGCAAGAAAAACGAGTGGCTGGGAAACCATAGGCGATGAAAAGCTTGTTCAAAAGTATATCACTATTGGATATTACCCTACTCGACAGGAAGCTATCCAGGCACTTTCAAACTATAACGAAAATCCTTATGACATCAAAGCCAAATCATCAACATTTGAAGATGTTTATAATTCCTGGTCAAAAGAACATTTTGAAAAAATAGTCCCTTCTGCTGAAAGGACTTGGAAAAGCGCTTATAATTATTGTGAACCACTTTATAAAATAAGAATGAAGGATCTGCGTGCCAGCCACCTAGAGCAGACAATAAAAAATGCTAAAGTGGGAGATGCTACAAAAGGCCGTATGAAATCGCTGTTTAATCTCATGTTTAGGTATGCCATGAAACATGAAGTAATCGATAAAAACTATGCCGAATTGTGTAACCCTGCTATAAATGCAAGACCTAAAAAAGAAAACCGACCATTTGAAGAAAAAGAATTGGAAAAACTCTGGAAGAATATTGATTTTCCATTTGTAGATATGGTCTTAATTGGTGTATACTCAGGATGGAGACCACAGGAGCTGGCAATACTAAAAATTGAGGATATCGATCTCGACAATAAGACGATGCGTGGTGGCCTTAAAACAGATGCTGGTAGAAACCGGATTGTCCCGATCCATTCGAAAATATTCAGTCTTGTAGAAAAAAGGTATGACTCTAAGAACATATTCCTTTTTAATGACGAGCATGGACAGCAAGGCACCTCTATGACGTATGATAAATACCGTAGAAGATTTAATAAAGTCTGTGATAGACTCAGGTTTACACATCGGCCACATGAAACGAGACACACATTCATTACCAAGGCCAAAGAAGCTCAAGTAAATGACTATATTTTGAAGCTGATTGTAGGCCATGCAATTCATGATATTACGGAAAAAGTTTATACTCATAGAACTATGGAGGATCTCAAAAATGAGATTGAAAAAATTAAATAAATTGAGATCAGCAAAATTTGGATGACACGGGTATGACACAAACCACTTTTGAAACGCATGTCTAAGGGGGCTGCCGTTTCGATCGAGGAAGCAAGCAAGTAGGCCACAAGTTTTATATATTAACCCCAGGTCATTTTGGCCTGGGGTTTTTGATTTCGTGCTTCTCTCAAGATGCTCTCAAAACAGGCACCTGACATAAGTCTTTCTCTGCTCGTTCTTATATCACCATTAATTCAAAACCCACTCACAGGTTTTCTGCCTGCAAAAAATGTCCAGAACCTAGTAGCATTATTGCTTTTAAATATGGTAAGATAATAAGCAAGATAGTAAGCAAGATGAGGTACTTAATCAAATTCGCGAACCTGACGATCTATTGTCCGAATATGTGAAAAAAATGCTCGATGTAATGGTGTTTGAAGTTCCTTATAGTGCTGCCGCAATCATGGAAAGATTAGGCATTAAATCCAGAGAAACTTTCCGTAAGAACTATCTTAATCCTGCCTTGAAATTAGGTTTGGTTATTCGTACCATTCCCAATAAACCTAAAAGTAAGAATCCAAGGTATATTAAAAAATAGTGCCATTTTTCAGCAACGGGCTAAAATGCTTCAGTACCAGCACCTGACACTCATTTATAAACCCTGCAAAAATTAAAAACCCAACAAGCGGGGCCTTTTCAATTTAGGCCCCGTTTGTTGGGTTTTCATTTTCAGTCTATGGGGATGGTTCTTTTTTTGTTGCTTTTACCATAAATTAAAAGGTTATACTCTTTTCAAATGGCTTATTAAAGGAGTTTAATCATTTTGCAATGGTTTCGCAACCCTTTCGGTTAATTAGATACCCGAATGTCTTTCCTGAATTATTATAAAACAATCATCGACTTATTGTTATAAACCTTACCAGACAAATCTCTCTGTCAGTGTAGCCTTTTTTTTGCAAATAATTAATGGCTTCTCCCATATCATCAAAGATCTGGCCTTTGTCTTCTGGTGCAAGATTTCCTGAAATATAAATGCGTTTCATTTTTCTCCTCTTTGTGTCATCAATACACTTTAAGTATATGAGTTGTTTTTCGTGCAATAGTATAGCACAGTTTCATATAATATCTCAAGTAAATCTAACAAATAAACTACCATAAAATAATCAGTATTTAATATTCAAACTAGAAGACAATCAAGAATCGGGCCTTGAAGCTTTTGCCATTTACACCTCATGATTTTCTCAAAAAAGTACTCCACATAAAAAACCGGACCAAAGCCCGGTTTAAATAATTCTATTCAAGTGGCGGCGGCGGTGCATCCATTTTCGGGAATGGATCAACAAAGAGGAAGATCACCCCGGCTACAGCCGCCATTATCATGCCCACTACCATTGGCATAACTAGCGGATCACCGGTAATATTGCCAATCATCTGAATCCAATAGGTAGATACAAAGGCAAAAGCGTTCATGACCGCCAAAACAACTGAAGAGCAGATCGGAATTGATGGCGGATCAGCCAGCATTCCAACAATCATAAAGACTGCTGGCATCAACAGAGAGAAACCAACCCCAACCAAAGCGGTTCCGATTGTTACTAAGATAAACGATCCTGTGTAAAGAACTAAAACAAAACCAAGGGCTAAAGTTAACAGGGCTACCGCAATGGTAAAGCGTTTGGCAACTTTAAAGACGGTACTAAAAATAGCTCCGGCAATCATTCCACCGACAGTAAAGAAGGAAAGTACGACCGCTGCTACCGTCGCATCCCCCAGTTCTTTAAGTACCAGGAATGAAGACATCCCCATCAGAAGTGGATAAGTGACAAACATGAGCGCGCCAAAGAGAATTGAGACCAGCCAAACTTTACCAGGGATGGTAGCTTTCGGTTTTTCGATCCCTTCCGGATGTTCAATGCTTTCTGGTTCTGGCAGGAAGAAGATAACCAGAATCAATGAAAGAATCCCGAGGGCATGAGGATAAAAAGCGTAATTCCAAGCAATACCGGCCATAAAACCACCCAGAAACTGGAGGATAATCCCGCCGACATTCATCATAACAGTTCCCATACCAAGCAATTTAGCTCTAGTGTCGCCTTCGTAAAGGCCTAAAATCAGAGCGTTCCCAATTGGAGAAATAATACCAAGCCCAATCCCAAAGACGGCTCGTTCAATTAAAATTAAAGTAAAATTGTCGGTTGCAAATGCTGGTGCAACCCCTGCGACTACGAATAAAATAATACCAATCGTTGCAAGTGTTTTAAACTTCACCTTGCTGCCAGCAACCATCCCGGCAATAATAGTTGATGGAATAACCATCAGTGAGGGAAGTGTCGACGTTAAATAAATTGTTGAAATCGGCAGATCCGGAAACGCCATCATGATGCTGTTAAGCGCCGGGGTAATGGTTCCAACACCCATCGCAATAAAGAAAATCGACATGATGGATGCAACTGTTAAAAATGAATTCTTCTGTGCCATTCTACAAACCTCCTAAAATTTTATTTAAAGGATAACGCGTATCCCATAAAACAGAATCAGGATGCTACTCACTAAAACACTTCAGTTATTCAAAGATAAACGATTACCGTAAGTATTTTTACTCACATGTTATATTGAAGGGCCTCTGCTAAACAGATTTAAAACTTTATATCCGACTTTACTAACATCTTAGTTATCTGCAGTTTATTAGCTTATGCATCAATACTATCACTAATAAACGTTTTCGTAAAGGATAAATTGCGAATTTATTAAATATTACTAATTTTAGTCGTCAATAACCATATATTTATATTAACATTTCATTGTAATTAACATATTTACTATTGTGTTATTTTTTTGACACCTCCATTTTATCTGTGCACAATGACTTTTCTATGCGAATTAAAGCAATATTTTATTAAAAACCATTGACAGAGCTTGCGCTTTTGTAATATAAATGAAGTATATAGTAGTGGAAGGAGAGATTAATTATGGCAATGCGTTATTCAAGCCTGGTCAAAGATGGCAAACTCAATGTTCGACAGGATTATATTCAGACTGAATCCGGCGATTTTCAGAAGCTCACTCCCAACTGGGTCAGAAAAGCCTATGAAAAAGCTCAGGAATTAAAAGATACGGAATCCATCGAAAAGCTGGAAAACCTTGTTTTAGATGTTTTCATTAAAGGGGAAGACGATCATCCCGGCAGACGAATCGACTGGTGTCTTAAGGATGAGTTAAATCAACAATAAGCTCAGTAAATCGCATCAACATTGGCCGCTCGGGTTTAGTCAATAAAAAACAAACATCATTTGGAACAACCCAAACAATGTTTGTTTTTTTACTATCTGCAGTAGCTGTCGATATTAATGAAGCCGCTTTTTTAATGATAGTGCGCCAGTAATCTAGTTGAGAATAATCTGCTTTAAATATTTTATAACCAGATCAGAAAAACGGTTGATATCCTTGATATAAGCAAAATCTTTGCCGTAAATCAGCTTTTCGGCCATTAGATCCTGTTCTCTACCAGTAAAAACGCCCAGAACCATGACCCCGGACTGTCTGGCCGTCCGCACTTCTCTGGCCGTATCCGTAATGGCTATCCGGCCTCTGTAGGCCTGTTCCAGACTGTCTTTCTGGCCTTTCCCGACCTTAATATCATTAGGCCGGCCATCGCTTAAAACAATCAAAATTTTATTGTCTTCCTTGCGTTTTATCAGATCTTCCGTGGCTGCCCGAATAGCCAGCCCATCGCGATTATTTCCAGAGCAGAAATACTCAAAGATATTTTCATTATGCGACAAGGGCGATTCATAGTCACGAAACCTTTTAATCACCGTATAGTCCAGAAAGCTCGAAAAACCCATCACCCGATTGGGAATCCCCACCAGGGTCAAGGCCTGAGCCAGCAAAAAAGCCTGAATGGCCACGCTTGACTGGTTGCGCCTCTGCGAGCCACTGGAATCCATTAAAATGTCAACCACAAAAGATCCCTTATCGTTATCAATGTTTTTAACAAACACCTTGTTATTACTGCTTCTGTTAATCCGCCAAAGCTTATTGGCCACCATGGCCCCGCTGTCGGAAGGAATCGCATCCTTGGTTTCTTCCTGGACAAGCGTTCTGGCCATACTTTCTTTGAGCTTGTTGATGTTGCGTTTGCAGACCTTGTAGTTTGCCCGGTAGACGTCAATATTCTTGGCTTGATGACGACGGACATATTTCTGCTGAAACTCATTTTCACTCTCGCTGCGAATCACTCCATCAGTCATATGTATCCGACAATTGCCATGTTCTCCCCGACAAACGCGATTTTCCAATTTCCTGACTTCCGAGATGGGCAAAAATGAATTACCATAATAATAGGAAACTTTTTCGTAAATTTTTTCCAGATCCTCTTCCTGAACCCTTAAAATCCGGTTATCCTTATCAAGGCCAACCATGCTTGTGTCAGTCTTTGTCTCTCCCAACAAGGCTTCAGCAATTTCCTCGACAGACGCTTCGATCTCCTCATCAGCCGGATCTTCAAACAGTTCTTCCAACATAAAATCAGAAAAATCCCCCCTTAAGCCTTTGGGGTTACCATTTTCGTCGATTATTTCACCGTCGGCATTCACAAAGAGCGGGAAAAAATCCACGTAAATATCCTCGATGCCCCGCAGAAAAGCAATGGTGTCTTCACGGTCAGACAGGGCATTTAAGTCATTCATCAGATTCCTGGTTTCAACATCCACCCGCGGCATCTTACCGATTTTTTGCAAGACCATGGCATGCCTGGTTTTTTCGATCAGATTATCGGTGTGAAGATTGTAATAATTCATCAGCACATCGTCGTAAGCTTTCTTTCGGATATCGTAAATCCCCGGCCGCTCGGCGATCAGTTTCTCTTCAATCAGCACATCACTGCCCAGACCGATTAAGCCCAGCAAAATATCCTTGTCAAATCCAGCGCGATGTCGGCTGATCACATATTTTTTAACCGAATCCCATTTGATATACTTTCGCCGGCCGCCAGCAGTCACCGCATGATATAGCGCCACATTTTCAGAGATAAAACTTTTTTCCCCGCGATCCATGTTCTCATCATAGTCACCGGAAACTGTCCACATCAGGTTGGAAACCCGATTGTCAAACTCATAATTTTCATAGATCCATTTTTTCGATTCCATGGCAAACCTCCTTCCCAAAATTAAAACAGCAACAATTGCTTTCGATAAGTTGCATCGGGACAAACAGTTAAAAGAAAAGCCGCATCACAGCTTTACTTACAAATAATCTGCTCGTTTCAAATTCCAGGAAAAATATCTGTTGCTTCCCATGATTCTCTGATCCTGGTTCTGATGACATCCAGCACGATTTCTTTTTCATACTGATCAAAGCTCTTGCCAATTACGCCCATATCCACTGCCAACATCGGCTTTAACCCCCGTCTGATGGTTTTGAGGCTGCCAATAATCCCCCGCAGGTCAACAGATTTGGTGGAAATTTCAGAATTGCGGGATTTTTCCTGAAGATCCAGAAAAACACCGGCAAATTGCGCCAGCATTTCCGCATCAGCATCGACAAAATTATTTTTAAGAATGACCATCAGGGTTTCTTCTTTAATCTGGGGAATATCGATGGTCATAAATCGTGATACCAGCGCCTCATTGAGTTCCTTGGTTCCCGCGTATTCATAGTTCATGGTGCCAATAAAGCGGGTCGCCTCATGCAGACCAATTTTTTCATAGCCTGGCACATCGATGATTTTTCGGTAATCCAGCGCCGAATGCAGAACTACCAGGGCATCATTTTTGGCCATATTGATTTCATCGAAAACACCAAATCCCCCATGCATGGCGCACTCATAAACGGAACCCCGACGCAATTTGACCTCATTATCGATAAAGGTATCGGTCCCGATCAGACTGGCGCTGTCAGTATTGACATGGAATGATGTATTCCACTGGGGACGGCCAAAGAGCTCGCAAATATTGTCAGCCAGAACATTTTTACCAGTCGCCTTGGGGCCGGACAGTAAAATATTTTCCTCTTCAAGCAGGGCTGAAATACACATCGACCAGATATCTTTGCCATAAAAAACCGTCTCAGTTTGCGGCACCCTGCTGATCAGATTTTCGTCCTTCAAGGCATAGAATGCTTTAAATTTTTCAACATCATCAAGCAGTTTTTCGGAAACCCCCTGAGTTATTAGTTGTTCTCTTAATATCATGATTTTTCCCTTTCCGTCTCAAAACAGGATCAATTAGAAATGTATAACTTAGAATGATTTTAAATATATCATTAAACCGGCACCCATACAAGCCTTATTAAGAAATGACAAGATTTTATCCGCCTTTTTCTGCATGTTAGAAATGCGGCACTGACCACATTTTTAACCATTTTTTCCGATGATTCCAAATAAACTTTTCATAAACAGCTTTTTGCATGAAAAAAGAGATGAAAACAAGTTTTCATCTCTCAGACTGAAGACAAAGTTAATTCTGAATACCTGAGCACCGACAATTGGCTTTTCAGTTGTCCGCCTCGGGGCGAACAGTTGCTGGAAAATGCCTATAATTAGCGATTTCAAATTGGGCAACTGTACGAATCCGCGCGCGGACTACGAAATCCAATTGGTCGGTGCGGGGTTTGTCTACACACTCAATCACTTCAGAACAATAATCTATTTTCGGCCGATCACTTTTTTGGCGGCCGAAAGGATGTCCGTCGCGGTTAAGCCATATTCCGCCATCAATGGCGGTACTTTACCGGACTGACCAAAACGGTCTTTCACACCAATTCTTTCCATCGGTACCGGGCAAGTTTCTGCCAGCACTTCAGCAACTGCAGAACCCAATCCGCCAATGACACTGTGTTCTTCAGCCGTCACAATCGCCCCGGTCGTTTTAGCCGCCGCTTCGATAGCTTTGGTGTCGATCGGTTTGATAGAGCCCATATTAAGGAGGGCCGCTGAAATGCCTTCAGCCGCTAAAAGTTCAACCGCTTCCAGGGCTGGTCCCACCATCAGGCCGGTGGCAATGATGGTTACATCATTTCCTTCTTTCAAAGGAGTTGCTTTGCCCACTTCAAAGCTGTAGTTTTCGTCAAAGAGAACCGGCACATCACTACGACCCAGACGAATATAAACCGGTCCGTCAATGGCCATCGCGGCATCAATCATTTTTTCAGTTTCAACGGCATCAGCTGGGCACAAGACAGTCATATTAGGCATAACTCGCATCAAGGCCAGATCCTCAATCGACTGATGTGACCCGCCATCTTCTCCAACCGAAATCCCAGAATGGGTTAAGGCGATTTTTACATTGAGTTTAGGGTAACAAATGCTGTTTCTAATCACTTCATAAGCTCGGCCAGCCCCGAAAATCGCAAAGGTCGAAGCAAAGGGAACTTTTCCCACTGCTGCCAGACCAGCCGACATGCCCATCAGATTGGCTTCAGCAATCCCGACATTAAAATGACGACCCGTGCATTCTTTGGCAAACATATTGGTTTTTGTAGCCCCTGATAAATCTGCATCCAGAACCACCAGATCCTGATTTTCATCGCTTAGTTTTACCAGATATTCACCATACGCCTGTCTTGTTGATTTTTTTTCCGCCATTTTTACGCCTCCAATTCCGCTAGTGCCTGCTCAACTTCAGCAGGGTTCGGACCTTTTCCATGCCATCCCGCATTGTCTTCCATGAACGATACGCCTTTACCTTTAATGGTTTGACAAATAATCACAGTCGGTTTATCCACTGATTTTTTTGCTTCTTCAACCGCTTTTCTAAGTTTAGGGAAATTATGACCATCATCCACTTTAATAACATTCCAGCCAAAAGCGGCAAATTTTTCATCAATCGGATAGGGTGATAAAACATCACAGACGGGCCCGTCAATTTGCAGATTATTATTGTCCACAAAAGCGATCAGGTTGGACAGCTTGTAGTGGGCAGCCGCCATGGCAGCCTCCCAAACCAGACCCTCCTGCAGTTCGCCGTCACCTAAAAGGGCATAAATCTTGTAGGCCTTATGATCAATTTTAGCTCCCAGCGCCATTCCCACTGCTGCGGAAATCCCTTGTCCCAGCGAACCAGTCGACATATCAACGCCCGGGGTTTTTTTCATATCTGGATGCCCCTGCAGAATTGATCCCAGCTGTCTTAAATTATCAAGTTCAGCTCGGTCAAAATACCCCTTTGCTGCTAATGTTGCATATAATCCTGGTGCCGCATGCCCTTTGGAAAGGACAAAACGATCGCGGTTTTCATCCTGCGGATTTTTGGGATCCACATTCATCTGTTCAAAATAAAGCAGGGTCAGAATTTCTGCCGAAGACAAAGATCCTCCGGGATGACCGGAAGCTGCCTTGCCAATCATTTTAACAATGTCTTTTCGAATGCCACGAACGGTTTCTTCTAAAAACGCCATTTAAATCTCCTTTGGTTTCTTACATTTTTTCGAGAATGTCTCTCTTAATTTCTATTTGACTGCCCTGTGAGTAATAAACACGGGGAACCCGCTTATTCACCAGACAGGTGATTTCATAATTAATGGTGCCCAGTTTTTGTGCCACTTCATCGGCCGATAAGTTTTTGCCAAATAATTCCACCTCATCGTAAAGGCTGACTTCAGCAAGATCAGTTAAATCGACCATACATTGATCCATGCAGATATTCCCGACAATTGGCGCACGTTGTCCGTTAATATAAACTTCCGCCTTACCGCTCAGCATTCTGGTATAACCGTCAGCATAACCCACCGGCAGGGTGCCGATCAATCTTTCTCCGCTGGCTACATAACGATTTCCGTAGCTCAAAGTTTGGCCGGGACTGATGGTTTTTAAATGCACAATCCGGCTTTTAAAGGACATCACCGGTTTTAAATCAATCTTTTGCCGATCCACTTCATCAGAGGGATAAAGGCCGTAGAGAATAATCCCCGGCCGCACCATGTCTAGATGCAGGCCCTCAAGATCAAAGATCGCCGCGCTATTGGCAATATGGTAGATGGGGATCTCAATCCCAGCTTGTTTAATACCTGACATTATTTTAGAAAAGCGGTCAAACTGCAGACTGGTAAAAGTTTTATCAACCGCATCAGCGGTGGAAAAATGGCTGAACATCCCCTGGATAAAGACCCCTTGCAGCGTGTTAATTGCTTGAATCATCTCGACCGCTTCACGATAAGAAAAACCGATTCGACCCATCCCTGTATCCACTTTTATATGAATAGGATGAACCAGCCCTTCTTTTTTGCAGTATTCTGACAACGCCTGGGCAAAAGAAAGCTGGTAAACCGCCGGAATAATGTCATATTGGACAAGCTGAGGGATTACCGCTTCCGGCGAGAAGCCCAGAAGCATGATCTCTGCTGTTATCCCATTCTGACGAAGGGCGATGGCCTCATCGATAAAAGCCACCGCCAACATATCCACTCCGGCCGATACAAGCGTTTTTGCACATTCCAGGCTACCGTGACCATAGGCATCGGCTTTGACAACACCGAGAATCTTTACCTGATCGCCGACTATTTTTCGTATTTGCTGATAATTATGTTCTAGCGCATCCAAGTCAATTTCAGCCCAAGTGGGCCGAAGCTCCAAATCAAGCATTTTTTCTCCTTATTACACCCCATGCATCAGGACAATTTTCCCGATCACAGCTTTGACCAGTTCCACGCCCTTGGCAATGGATTCTTCCAAATTATCACGGTAATCCTCGGCTAAATTACCATCCGCCTGGTCAGACATTGAACGAATAATCACATAAGGAACCCGATTGAGCATAGCAACCTGGCCTACTGCCGCGCCTTCCATTTCAACACACAAACCATCAAATTCTTTGAGTAATTCTTCCTTTAAGCTGACCGAATCGACACCCAGATCAGCGGTCATGACCCGGCCTTTTAAATAGGTCAGATTGAGATTATCAGCTTCTTCCGCCGCCAGTTTAACCAGTTCCGGATCGGCCTTAAAAAAAGTCGTATCCATATTGGGGATCTCTCCCCGGGGATGGCCAAAAGCTCGAGCATCCATATCGTACTGGACGCTGTCAGTTGAAATCACGATGTCGCCCACATTAAGATCCGGGGATACCGCTCCGGCCACACCGACATTGATAATGACCTTAGCTTTAAAAAGATCAATGAGAATCTGGGTGCACATAGCCGCATTGACTTTGCCGATTCCCGATTTAACCACCACCACTTCCTTATTTTGAAGCTTGCCTTTAATAAAAGTCATGTTCCCGTGATGAATTTTAAAAGGATCCGTCATTGATGCCTTTAAATCCTGTGCTTCACTTTCCATTGCCGCGATAATACCGATCATTTCAAATCTCCTTTCAGCAGGCTAACCACTGCATTAGCCGCTATCCCTTCTTCCCTGCCAGAAAACCCCAAGCCTTCTTCGGTGGTCGCTTTAACACTGACCTGACCCGGGGATAAGGCCAAGCAGTTTTCAATATTACTAACCATTTCACTGATATAAGGCTTTAACTTGGGTGCCTGAGCAATAATCGTCGAATCGATGTTGTTGATCTGATACCCCTTCTGTCCCACCAACTTACCTACATGCTTTAATAAAAGCATGCTGTCACAGTTCTTATACTGGGGATCGGTATCCGGAAAATGCTTGCCAATATCACCAAGCGCCAATGCCCCTAACAGCGCATCCATAATGGCATGCACCAGCACATCTGCATCCGAGTGACCCAAAAGTCCCAGCTGATGTTTAATATTTACGCCACCCAAAATAAGTGCCCGGTCTTCAACCAGACGATGGACATCGTAACCTGTTCCGATCCTTATCATGAGTCTCCTTTTTAATCATTTCTACTACTAAATTTAACCATAGTTTGACCATTTTGTACAGGGTTTTAGCTTTGCAGATGTTTACATATTCCTGTTTAAACTAATCGCTAATCTTTTGTCCGATGGCTATACTCTTTATAAACCCGATAGGGTTTAGAAATAACCCGCTGCGGCAGTGATTTCAAAAATCCGCTAAGATCCTTTTCCATTTCTTTGGTCATCCGACTGGGTTTAGATAATACCCGCACGACAAATTCTTCCTTATAATGAGCATTGACAAATTCCTGATTGAGCTGAACTTGAATATGACAAGTTTGGCAAGTGATTTTGTCAATCTGGTCGTTACGGTATTCAATTTCATGTTGCGTTTCTTTTTCGCAGTTCACACAGAACAGATAGGCTTTCATTGAATTTTTCGGCATGAATCCCTCCTAAAATGCTTTAAAGAATTATATCATACTTCGAGCAGTTAAACTTTTACTTAATTCTCCGGTTCTACAAAAATCACTTATTAAAAGAAAAACAGCATTTTTGATTTAATAGTCTTAAATCCAGATATGAAACTCCCCTGAAAAACAGCAAGCTATTTTAGCATCACCTGCTGGCTTTCTAACTTGCAGATTGGCCAGGCAAGGATGCCGCTGCTTCAGTCGTTAATTCAAATAAACACTTTTAAGCAGTAAAACAATTTAAATTTCACGCTAAAAAAACCCGGTAAACCGGGTTTTCAGTGTGTAGACAAACCCCGCACCGACCAATTGGATTTCGCAGTCTGCGCGCGGATTCGTACAGTTGCCCAATTTGAAATCGCTAATTATAGGCATTTGTAAGCCAACTGTTCGCCCCGAGGCAGACAGCTGAAAAGCCAATTGTCGGTGCTCAGGTATTCAACATTAACTTTGTCTTCAGTCTGAAAACCCGGCAAGCCGGGTTTTTTAACTTAATACCGATAAATGGCGGCGATGTCACTGCCTGTCGGCATATCAACGCGTTCCAAAATCATCACATCACCGCCGCGGCTTAAAACCGCTTCGGCCATAGCATCATAAACATCGCCAATATAAGGACTTAAGAGATCATCTTCTTGAACTGACCCCAGAACTGGATCAAATTTTCCCGGATGAACCGAACTGCCATTTAAAAAAAGCCGGGCGATCTTACCTTGTGAAATCGCTTTTCCGATCTGAATCATATCATCGGAACCCAAATCTTTTGCTTGAGCTTCAAAGAAAATATCCATCTGTTCTTTAATCTGCTGATCAAAAAGATCTTTCATCACCTTCTGAACTTTTTGGTGAAGGCTTTTAATATCAACAGCATCCACATCTATTTTTACACCTTCTTTGATCAGATAGGGATTTTTCGAAATTTTTCGAAATTCACCCTGATGCTCATCCAGACCAATTAAGATCAAAGGGATTTTAAAAGAATTGGAATATTGTTCAAGGATAAAATTATCCACATAGTGAAAGAATTTATCCCGATCCAGATTTTTTTCATCCTTTGCGCCGCCATGCCCATGATAAACTGACTGATCTCCACCATAGGATCCGGCGGTGAAATGCGGTTCTGTTTTTTCCTTGCCCAGAACCCCAACCAGTGTCGAATCTTTTTCATCAACGGGGATCTGATAGATCTGAGTTTTGTCCGCTTCAAAGAAGTAAAAACTATCACGATTCAGACCCAGTACATGATATAAACCACTGGACTGATAACTCTTTAATAATGGTTTGGTATAAAAGCTGTCTGAAACAATCGCCTGATTTGGTACATCCATGGGCAGCTTGTAAACCACGCATTCTTCTTCATCTGCTAAAATCGCCACACCTTCTGATACATAATCCCAGAACAGGCTATCATTTTCCATTGCGCCAAACAAATCAAATAAATCTTTGAAATTTCGGTTATCGTCCAATGATCGTTGGACTTCCTTGACCAGATTTTTAAAGCGAATCGGATTTTCAAAGCGCTCCGGTACTCTGGTATTGGTATCAATATATATTGATACCACCGGCTTACCCTGCTTTTCCAGGATTGGGTGGGGAAATTCTCTTGCAATCTGATAGTTCATATTACAGACCTCCTTTCTGATATAAACCCTGTTTACCCTGTTTTTATAAATTAAAACAAATCGATAAATAAACTTCCTTTTCTTAAAGCTAAAAGCACCTATTTATTGCTTGGAATCCGAACATTATTTGAACCAAAGCTGAACTGCCATCAATTAAAGGTCTCTTATGGCATCAAGACCGCTTATCATCGTCGCTAAATAATAGCAACAAACAAGCGCCCTTGAAAACCGATGTCTGATTACGATTTTTAAATCCGCGTATTTCAACTTTAAAATGATTTTAACTTTTTTATACCCTTTTCTTAATCTTTTTGTGTTAGATTTAAAAAAAGCCCTGGAGGTCCTGCTTGAAAACATATATTCTCGATACCAACATTTTAATCCAATCTCCCGCCGCTCTCTTTTCCTTTGATGATAACAATATTGTTCTTCCCATCGCAGTGCTCGAAGATCTTGACAAGCTCAAGAATGAAGACGGCGAACGCGGTGCCAATGCCCGTGAATCCATCCGCACTCTGGAGTACTTTAGACAAACAGCCAACCTGATTGACGGTGCCGCCCTAAATAACGGCGGAACTCTGCGCATCGAGCTCAACTGTGATTCAGTTGAGCTGCCTTACGGATTTAAAGATAACTGCAACGACAATCGAATTCTCAAGGTTTGTAAAGGCCTGCAAAATAAGGGTGAAAACGTCATTCTTGTGACCAAGGATATCATCGTCCGCCTAAAAGCTCAGATGATGTCCATTCCGGCTGAAGATTTCTTCTCCGAACAGGCCCCCACCTATATGAATCAGTACACTGGCCGAATCGAGATTGATTGTCCCGATTTCCTCTTTGATGAACTATCCCGCGGCGGAATAAGCCCAGAACAGACATTTCTGCTCAAAGCCAATGGCGAAAAAGAAGCAGTGCGTTTAGTCATCAATCAGTTTGTCATGATCCGTTCTGACCTGGACCCTCGTAAAACCCGCCTGGGCCGTTTTGACGGGAAAACAATCGTGCCCCTGAAAACTTTAAATCAGGAACCCTTTGGGGTTAAAGCCAAAAATATCGGCCAGCGTTTTCTGCAGGAAGCTCTGTTAGAAGATGCCCAGCGAGCACCACTGGTCATTGTAAAAGGCACCTCGGGAACAGCTAAAACTTTTTATTCCCTTGCCGCTGGGCTGAGCCAGACCGTCAATATGGATCTAAACAGTTACCGTAAAATCATGGTGACCCGACCCAATGCCCAGTTCGATGAAAACATCGGCTACTTGCCCGGCAGCGAACAGGAAAAAATTGCGCCCCTGCTGCGGCCGATCATGGATAACCTGGAAGTTCTACTGGATAAGCCCAATCAGTCCCGTTTTCAAAATGAGGTGGAAGCCAAAAAGAAAATTGAAGGCTACTTCAACCAGGGTATCATCACTGCCGAAGCCATTAACTTTATCCGTGGCCGCTCTATCACCCATACTTACCTGATCATCGATGAGGCTCAGAACCTGACCCCAAAACAGGTTAAAGGCATCATTACCAGGGTTGGCAAAGGCACTAAAATAGTCCTGCTAGGCGATCCCCAGCAGATTGACAATCCCCTGCTTGATGAAAAAACCAACGGCCTGAGTTATGCCTCGGAAAAAATGAAAGGCAGCCCTCTCTGCTATCAGCTCACCATGCTGCCCGATGAGTGCCTGCGTTCACAGTTAGCCTACGATGCCGCCCAGCGAATGTAACTTTCTATTATTTTCCTACGCTATAAAAATTCAGGTATTCAAAAGGACGAGCCTCGGTTAACCGCACTCGTCCTTTTTCTATAGGTTAATAATATATTCTTCATCAATCATAAAGAGCGGTGCCCCGTCTTTTTCCCGTCTCCCCAGTTTCAAACTATCATTCTGTAGCGTCGGCATTTTCTGGGACAGTTCTTCAGTTTCGTCCTGCACCATCTCCACACCAATCACCTTATCCACAGTCATACCCATCTGTTTGCCGCTTTCCTGGCTCTCCAAAACAATGGTCAATTCCCGACGACTTTCAGTGTATTCATTACATAAAGAATTGAAAAGTTTAATCATCGTACTCAATTCCCGGTTGCGGGCTTTTTCGATCAGTGTAAAGGCCTTACTGTAATCACCCTGCTCTTCCAGTTTTTCCACGTCATGGGCTAAATGGTGGATCCGCTTATGCGGCGCATCAAATTTTTTTAACAACTGCTGTAGCATCAGGTCTTCCGTCTTATATGCGTCATACCATTTTCCAAAAGCACAGGCATGGGGATCAGTGGTTAAGGTGAATTTTCTTTGCTCACGCACTGAATTCTCCAGCTCGTTAAGCCAATTGATATGATCCTGTTTACGTTGCTCCAGAACCTCTTTTAGTTCAGCGACCTCCTCTTCCACGGTCGGCATGCCATAGAATTTGCGGGTGTCAATCACCGGAATAATTTCTCCCCTCAAATTGACAGCGCCCTTTATATAATTAGCCGTATCCGGCATTTTTATTAGATTCTCCATAATAAAAATCGATTTTACATATTCACTGGAAACTGCAAACACTTCATGATCCAGGTTAAACAAAGCCCACGGAAATTCTGATTCCACTTTTTCCACCATCACACCTCCATCTTTTCTTTTAAACAATCTTACCGATTTTTAGGTGTTTCGTCAAGGTTTTATCGGTTATATTTGCGCTTGTCATTCCGACTTATTTTTCATCTCCCAAGCCCCTTTTTTAAACCTTTCGCCCGCAAGCATTCTTATTCTAAAGGTTCGAAATTATTTAACTTTTAGAAATTACTTTTTATGTCTCTGAATAATCATCCATTATTAGCCGACTTAAAGAAAATTTCCGCTTTGAATCCTTAGCTTTAGTGACCATAACAATTTATGTTATAATATTGAAATCGAATAGCCTTTATCACATGATTGAACTGGCCGCCAAACAATACGACATTGTCGATTTTTGCCACTCGTCAGTTTTCAAACTAAAGGATTATGACACCACCCACCAAACGGAGTATCTAAAAACCGTCTATACCTATATCACTAACATGAAAAACCTTGTATTGACCGCTGATGCCCTCCATATTCACCGCAACACGCTGACTTACCGACTCCGAAAAATTTTTGAATTACTAGGCTACAACTTGGATAATGAAGATCTGATGATCAAAATTTTTGTTTCCTGCAAGATAATGACATATCTGCTATAGTCCTTTGTGCAGACCTGACGAGGCTTTTTGTTTTTTTCTATTTTACTGCACGATGAAGGACAAATTAATCTGTGCTATACTGAAATTGTTAAAAAATCTACGAACTTTGATTCGCGGAAAATTTCAGAGAACAACTGTACGGAGGTAAGGAAATGAGTTTTAATCCATTATTTACATCATTTAAAATTGGTAAGATGGCAGTGAAAAACCGAATCGCCATGGCCCCCATGGGTCTGAACGCCGGCCATAAGGATGGTACGATCGATACCGATGAAATCGATTATTTTGAATAACGGGCTAAAGGTGGCACTGGGATGATTATCATGGGCTGTCAGTTTCTGACCCAGGATCTGGCTCAAGGGTCACTTGAGGGCTATCTTGATTCAACCTATGTCATTCCCCAACTGACGACCCTTTGCGAAGCGGTCCAGCGTTATGGGACAAAGATTGTTGCCCAGTTAAGCTGCGGGACCGGGAAAAATGCTTTTGCCAATATGTACGGCGAGCCACCAGTGTCAGCGTCAGCAATCCCTTCAATGTTTAATCAGGACCTGATCTGCCATGCCCTGACCAAAGACGAGATTAAAACCATTATGGATGAATTTTCCTATTCTGCCAAACTATTAAAGGATGCAGGTTTTGATGCCATCGAAGTGCATGCCCACGCCGGCTATCTGGTTGACCAGTTTATGAGTACTGTCTGGAATAATCGAACTGATGAGTATGGCGGCAGTCCGGAAAACCGCATGCGTTTCGCCACGGAAATCGTTTCTGCCATCCGCACAGCGGTTGGTCCGGATATGCCGATTCTTTTCAGAATTGCCATGAAACATCATTTTGAAGGCGGACGAACCCTGGAAGAAACCCTGCCGCTCTTAAATATTTGGAGGATGCCGGAGTAGATGCTTTTGATATCGACTCGGGCAGTTACGAAAACATCGACTATATCTTCCCGCCGGCTTACCTGGGCGATGCCTGCATGTCCGATGTCTGTGAGCTGACGAGAAAAGCTACCAGCAAACCCCTATTAAATGCCGGCAATCATACGCCGGAGACCGGACTTTCATTAATCGAATCCGGCCATGCCGATTTTGTCCTGATGGGTCGACCGCTGATAGCGGAACCTTTTATGGCTAAAAAACTCCTAAAAGACCAACGTGATCAGGTCCGCCCATGTATCCGCTGTAATGAAGACTGTATTGGCCGTATTATCAACCGCCTGACAAAAATTTCCTGCTCAGTCAATCCCACTACCGGCTTTGAAAAACGCTTCCAGCTGGAAAAAACCAGCAATCCCAAAAACGTTGTCGTTGTAGGCGGCGGTCCCGGTGGAATGGAAGCTGCCTGTACAGCAGCATCGATCGGCCATTCAGTCACCCTTTTCGAAGCCGCCAAAGAGCTTGGCGGACAGCTTCGATGCGCCGCTACCCCGGACTTTAAGAGCCAGTTAAAGGCCCTAGTAAGCTGGTACAAAGGACAGCTAAAATTGCGAGAAGTTGATGTTAAGTTAAATGCCAAAGTCACCGCCGACCATCCTGCTCTGGCAGCTGCTGATGAAATTATCGTCGCTACCGGTGCTGAACCAATCCGCATCAATATGAAAGGTTTTGAAAACACCATCGATATTCTCACTGCTCACATGGATGAAAGTGCTTTAAAAGGCGATCACATCATTTACTGTGGCGGCGGTTTATCCGCCTGTGATTCGGCTATTGAAACCGCTATGAAAGGCAAACAGGTGACCATTATTGAAATGCTGGATGAAGTTGCTGCCGGCGATCATTTTATCAACAAAGCCGCCTTGCTTCCTATGCTGGCTGAAAATAATGTTCAACTCTACACCGGCCACCGGATTTTGGAGATCCTGCCAAAGGGTGTCAAGGCCCAGCAAAAAGATGGGACGGAAGTCATTATTGAAGGCTCAACTATTGTTGCTTCTTTCGGCATGGTTCCCAAAACTGATGCGGCCAAAGAAATTGACGCCAAGTATCATGCTAAAAGCCGTCTAATCGGCGACTGCGGCAAAGTCGGCAAAGTCGGCGGCGCGATTCGAACTGGCTTCTATGCCGCGATCAGTATCGACTAATTTAAAAGTACTTTTATAAAACCATGTATTCTGTGATTTTCTCATCAGAATACATGGTTCTAATTTTACGCATTTTGCGTTTCTCTCTTCAAACCTTCAAAAGTTCCGATCCAATTCCCCTTAAAATAATAAAGCGCCATAAAAATAGCTGTCGACGCCCAGGTAACCGGATAAATCGCCGCAATACCGCCGATACTGCCGTTTAAAGCCATCATCACAAAGACCATGGAAGTTCTGATCAGAAAAATATTTAAGAGGATAATCAGCATTGGCGGACCCGCTTTGCCGGCTCCTCTGATGGTGCCAGCCAAGACTTCCATGACCAGATAAATCCAGTAAAAAGGGAAGGTGATCTTTATTATTTCCTGACCCAGTGTCACGACTTCAGGATCTTTAATGATTAAGGAAAAAGCCTGGCTGCCAAAGAGCAGCAACAGAACGCTGCTGAAGATGGTAATCGCCCCTCCCATCAATAGGCAGGACTTTGTTCCCTGCCTGACGCGCTCCAGTTTACCAGCCCCAATATTCTGGCCGGTAAAGGTGGCAATGGCCTGACCCATTGCCAGAATTGGCAAATAGAGTAAGAGTTCCACCTTAAAATATGCCGCAAAAGCCGCAATGGCTGAGACCCCCAGACTGTTTACCTGAGATTGGACAACAAGGTTGGACAGGGTAATAAGCATGGCCTGCAAACCGCTGGGAACGCCGATCCGGATCATCTGCATAAGATAGTCCCGATCCAGCTGCAAGGCTTTGAGACGCAGCCGAAATTCCGGGTCAAGCCGCATCAGATAGAAAAGAGCCAGCCCCGCTGCCACCGTTTGTGAAAAGAATGATGCCACCGCTACCCCCACGACCCCTTGTTTGAAAACAAGAATGGCCAGAGCATCCATTAGGACATTGACCAGACCGCCGATCAGCTGAATTTTCATAGTCGCTTTGGCATCCCCAAAAGACCGGATAATGCCCGCCGCCATATTATAAGTCACCAGTGCCAGAATACTTAAAAAGTAAACCCGCACATAGGAAACCGCCAGGGTCAGGATCTGATCAGGGGTGTTAATGAGCTTTAAAAAAGCCGGTGCCGCTATGATTCCAATCAGGGTAACTGCAACCCCGCTAATAAAACCAAGGGCAACGGCCGTATGAATGACTTTATTAAGGGCTTTTTTATCTTTTGTTCCAAACACATAAGCCGTTACGGCACTGGCACCCACTGACATACCGGAAAAAAAGCCGACCAGGCAGGTAACAAATAAAGTGGACGCTCCCACCGCTGCGGTCTCTTCGGCGCCCAAAAAATTCCCCACAAAAATCAGATCGACGGTATTATATAATTGTTGGATCAGGCTGGTTCCCAGCAAAGGCAGGGCAAAAAACAGGAGATTTTTCCAAACCGCACCTTGGGTCAGACTTTTACTTGCCATTTCATTTCCTTCCAGACATTATCCTTTGTCTACATATATATATTTTGTGACATCTTTCTCAATTCATATGCAAAGATAACTTCGCATCCGCATCTCACTCTATTCTTTCATAACTTTTTTCATTGTTTTAAATCAGATGACAGGCAACAAGGTGTTCCTCACCAATAGTTCGTAGAAGCGGCTTTTGCTCCTTGCATATCGCCATACATTTTGGGCACCGGTTCTGAAAGGGACAACCTTGAGGGGCATTTAAGGGGCTAGGTGTTTCTCCCTCAATGGCCTCAATTTTTTTTGAAAAATCCTTTTTTATATCGAATATGGCGTCGATTAATGCCTTTGTATAAGGGTGTCGCACCTTGTTAATCAGGTCTTCACCCGGCAGTTTTTCAACCACGTTACCCAGATACATGACTGCTACATCATGAGCCACGGACTGAACGAGCGCCACATCATGGCAGATAAAACCCATAGCCAGGTTTTTTTGCTCTTGAAGTCTGACCAGTAATTGCACGATCGTATCCTGACAAGAAACATCCAATGCACAGGTCGCTTCATCACAAATGATTATTTCCGGTTCCAGTGCCAATGCCCGGGCAATATTGACCCGCTGACGCTGACCGCCGCTTAGGGCATGGGGATAGCGTTCCATAAAGTCTTCCTCCAATTCCACCATTTGAAGATATTTAGCAGCAACCGCATTTTTCTCTGATTTATTGATTAGCTTATAATTAAGGAGGGGTTCACAAATGATTTCCCGCACCTTCATTCGCGGGTTAAATGATGCCAAAGGATCCTGGAAAACCATCTGAATATGACGGCGATTCCCCCATAGATCCTTTCCCTTAAGATTTTGAATGTTTTTTCCCCGATAAAGAATCTCCCCGCCACTGGGCTGGTCAAGCTGAACCAGCATCCGGGCAAAGGTGCTTTTGCCACAACCACTTTCGCCAACAATGCCCAGCGTTTTTCCCTGATAAAGATTGAGGCTGACATCATCAACAGCTGTCAAAATTCTTTTATCTTCCATCTCAAAGCGTTTGCTGAGATTTTTTGCTTCCAATACCAGTTCATCAGACATATCGTTTTCCTCCCAGTCGTGGCACCGTCTCTATAAGCGTCCTGGTATAATCCGACTGCGGATTTTGAACGATTTCCATTGCCTTACCGGATTCAACAATTTTTCCATTTTGCATTACCAGAATATAATCCGACATATAGGCCGCCACACCAAGATTATGCGTCACCATCACAATGCCCGCATCCTGTTTTTCCATCAGTTCCAACATCAGGCGCACAATTTGCGCCTGAGTTGTCACGTCCAAAGCTGCCGTCGGTTCATCTGCCAGTAAAAGGCCGGGACTTAAAGCCATGGCCATGGCAATACCGACCCTTTGCCGCATCCCCCCGCTCAGCTCAAAAGGATAAGCCTTCATGATATTGTCAGGGTCGGGCAACCTTACCATGGTTAATACTTCTTTCCCTTTTTCCCAAGCTTCATCTTTCGACAGCTTTTCATGAAGCCTCAAATACTCTACAATCTGACTGCCAATTTTTCGGATTGGATTAAGCATGGCACCTGAATCCTGAAAAATCATTGCGGTTCTTTTACCGCGATACTGCTGCCATTCTTTTTTCGAATATCCCAGGATTGACTCTCCCTCAAATAGAATATCGCCTGCTGTGACTTTGCCGTTTTCCGGCAAAGCCCCCAATAATGCCCGCAGAACGGTCGATTTTCCACTTCCGCTTTCACCAACGATCGAGACAATCTGGCCGGCTTTCACACTGAGATTAAAATCCTCAACCACTGGCCGTCTATTTGCATACTGAATTTTTAGATTTGAGACTTCAATCATTTTACACCTTATTCTGCTGCTTTAATATCTTTTGTCACCCAGTAAAAATCGGAAGTTGGACAATAAGCCCCGGTAATGGCATCAGTCGAGCACAGGTTATAGTTATAATAACCGTAAACCACCGGCATGGCATCATCCAGTAAAATCTGCTGCAGCTGGCTAATATAGCCTTTTCGGGCTTCTGTATCAAACTCAACGATCAATTTTTCATAAATCGCATCATACTCGGCATTCGAGTAAGATGAGTAGTTTCTTTCACCCTTTGAATACCAGTATCCCAGGAATTTTGCCGGGTCGCCTGTTGGAGTGGTGACATCATTTGAGGCACACAAATCAAAGGTACCGTTTTTCAGCACATCTGACTGGCTTTCGGTGATTGACACATTTGCCTGAATACCAATTTCCGCCAGCTGGGCAGCCTGAGCCTCGGCAATAACATTCATCTGACGGCTGGCCGTCACCTTGTAATCAAGGATAATATTCTGTCCATCCAGTTCACGGATTCCATCTCCATCGCTATCAACCATTCCCACATCATCTAACAATTTAGCTGCCGCCTCAGGATCATAGGAGAATTTATAAGTCAGTTCATCGTAGCCAAAGTCAAGTCCTGAAGAAACTACGGCATAACCATAAGTGTATGAACCATTCGTCGTGATATCAGCAATAGTCTCACCATCGATGGCCATCAGCACCGCCTGACGTAGGGTATCGTTGCCAAGTTGTCCGTTTAGATTCGGATGAGCAAAACCCGTTCGTGAACCTGGCACAACACTAATCTCGTATCCACCTTCGCTTTCCAGGGTTTCCCGGTCAGCCGCAGAAATACTTAGGGCCATATCGGCACTGCCATCCTGAAGAGCCAGGGTTCTAGTAGAAGGTTCTTCCACTTTTAAAATAGAAACTGTTTCAAAAGGAACCTGACCATCCCAGTAATTTTCATTTTTAACTAGGGTAACTTCCGTATCCGGTGTCATGGACTCAATCACATAGGGGCCGGTACAAATCGGACCCTGGGTCGTTAAGTCTCTGGATTTATCGACATTGGTAATCAGCATCCAGGGATAAGCCATGCAACCTGGCAGGTCAGGAACCGGCTCAGTGGTCACAATGTTAACCGTATTGGCCGCATCATCTGCTGTTATTGACGAGTAGGTAAAGTAAGACTGGGGATTTCCTGTCCCACCATTTTCAACTGCCGTATCTGCATAAAGCTTTTCAATAGATTCCACAACTTTTGTTGCTGTCATCGCATCGCCATTTGAAAATTTCACACCCTCCTGGAGCTTAAAGGTCCAGGTCAGATTATCTTCCGCTACATCCCAGCTCTCTGCCAGCCAGGGTTCAAAGGAAAAGTCGTCAGCAAATTTCACCAGGGTTTCTCCTGCCCCCCAACGCATTACAAACCAGCTGTCCCAGGCAACAGCCGGATCCAAGGTATCGGAAAATAATTCTGTTGCAACATTTAACTGGGTTTTTTCACCAGTCTCCGTTTCACTGCTTGAGCATCCGCTAAGCATCCCCACCGCTAAAATCGCGATCACAAACAAGACACCGATTTTCTTCAATTTCATTTCTTTTCACCTTTCCAAACAATCTTTTTTTACTTATGTTAAGTTCCCTTTGGGGATCTAAAACATCTCTCAAACTATCTCCCAGGAGATTAAAAACCACCACCACCACAAATATGGCCAGCCCTGGAAAAACCAGCAGCCAGGGAGCGGACTGCAGATAAGTTCGGCCTTCACTGAGCATATAACCCCACTCCGGCCTTGGCGGCTGCGCACCAAAGCCCAGAAATGATAGTGATGCCATTTGCAGCATGACACTGCCAATATCCGTTGCTGCTGTAATAATAAGTGTCGGCAGCGTATTGGGAGCCAGATATCTGCCGATTAAATGGCCGGTTTTTGACCCTGTCAAAGTGGCTGCCGCCAAATAATCAGTATGCCTTATTTTTAAGACCAGACTTCTGGAAAGCCTGGCGTAACGGGTCCAGCTTACAATTGTTATGGCAATAATGGCATTAGTGGTACTGGGTCCCAGTATTCCGGCTATGGCAATAGCCAGAATCAGATCCGGAAAAGCAATCATGATATCTGCCAGACGCATCAGAACCGTGTCCAGCCAGCCACCAAAATATCCGGCCAGTATACCAATAAGACTGCCGATTGAAAAAATCAGCGCCACCAGAATCAGAGCCGAAGAGACCGATGCCCGTGCGCCGTAGATAATCCGGGAAAAATAATCGCGACCCAACAAATCGGTTCCCATTAAATGTTCTGCTGAGGGCTTTTGAAGCGCATTGGCAAGCTCTGCCGAATATGGATCATATGGTGCCAGCAGGGGGCCATAACAGCAATCAGAATAATTCCCAAGGCCAACAGGCCGTATCCAAAAAATTTTGGGTTTTGTTTTAGTATTGCAATCACATTTTTCATACAGCACCCTTCTTTCTGATTCGCGGATCAATATAACGATAGGAAATATCAACAGCAAGATTGATCAGCATATAGATCAGTGCAATCCACAAGACAATCCCCTGAATCAGGGATAATCCCTGGCCGATACTGCTTCGACAGCCAGCTTTCCCAATCCGGGATAGGAGAAAATCATTTCCACCACAACGGTCCCGCCAAGGAGCGAACCCAGCGACAGGCCCAGTAAAGTAATCAGCGGCAACATGGCATTAGGCAGAATGTGCCGCCATAGGATTCTGGCTTCACTGATGCCTCTTGTTCTAGCCCCAATCACATAATCATGGCTCAGTTCTTCCAGGAAAGCTGTTCTAACTTGTCTTGTGTATTTTGAGCTCATGGCAATTGCCAGAGTAACCGCTGGCAGGATCATTTTCTCAAGACCCCCGCCCGAAGAAATAACCGGCACAAGATTCAGCTTAAAGGCAAAAACATATAAAAGCATCAGGCCAATCCAAAAACCCGGCAGTGAAATCCCGAAAAAAGATAGACCACGAATAAAATAATCACTTAATTTATCCTGTCGGACTGCCGAAATAATCCCCAATGGCACCGCCGTTAAAATGGTTAGAAAAAGTGATAGAAATGCCAGCTTTAAGGTTGCTCCCAGGTTTTTTTTCAGTAAATCAATAACCGTTAGATGCTGAGAAAAAGAGGTTCCCAGATCCCCCCGCAGGCAATTTGACAGCCAGATAAAATACTGAACCAGAAACGGCTGATCCAAACCCATTTGACTTTTTGTTGTTGCCACCATTTCATCGGTCGGCACCATTCCAACTGCTTCATACATCGCTGTCACCGGATCTCCTGGGGCAAGATAGGTTAATAGAAATGTAATGAAGCTGACCCCAAACAATACAATAACGATCTGCAAAATTCGGCTACCCAACCGATTTTCTGAATTCATTTTTCACCTCTTTTTTCTTTCGCACCTGCTTTTTGAAAAATCAAGCTGTGCACTCGGTTCCGCTGCGCCCTACATAAAAAGACCAGATAAAATGGATTTTCAAGGGACCTTAAATCCATTTCTTACCTTTACACTTACTTTTGAAAATTTAAGCCGTGCACTCGGTTCCGCTGCGCTTCACCTCGTCGCGGGCTACGCCCTATATAAAAAGACAAAGCAAAATGAATTCTTAAGGAACCTTAAATCCGTTTTGCTTTGTCTTTTTATGCACGGCTTAATTTTTCGCGCAAAAAATAGCCCTCTATCGACCGTAGAGTTCTTTAAGGCACCAAACAGGCAGGTCTCCTGGCTCGAGTTTCAACATCTTCTCCTGCCTTCCCTTTCAGTGGCATTCCTGGAGCGACTCTTCTCTTACAGTGGCGGGACCGCGTGGGATTTTCACCCAACTTCCCTTTTCACCAGCTCGAAACGATCTTGCGTTTCAGCTGACACCTGTTTTGAAATATATTTAATTTTTATTCAATGAAATTAAATATATCTTATCATTTGAAAAATGTCAATATATTTTTCCCTAGCTTGATCTCTACTTAAATGACACGCTGCATTAAAACTACTGGTTCTAGCAATTAAATCGCTCTCCCATAAAGAAGAGCAGTCATATCCACTTTGATATGACCGCTCCAGCGCGTCAATATACCCCGTAGCGATCAATTCAATTTCCATTTTCCAATATTTTCATTTATTATTTCGCGGCACTGATCATAAACATTGGCGAAGCCCCATACAAAAGTCTTTCCTTATCATCCCATACCAGTTCGGTGATATCCCGCTGATAATCCACCTCACGAAAACCGCAATTCATCAACGTCTGAACATCCCAATCCGGTCGCATCTCTTTGCTCAGCGGCAACAGTTCAATGTTGATTTTTTCTTCCAGATTATCAGCTCCGGAAAAGGTCGAACCATAGATATCAATACATCGTTCTTCCCGGTATTTCACTTCCTCCATCAACTTTTCATCAAAATAGTGGTGATGCCAATTGGCATCAAAAATCAGAACTCTGCCGCCTGGTTTTAGAATTTCCAGCCACTGTTTATAAACATCATCCGGTTTTTTTAGTGTCCATGTCAGATTGCGGCTGATAATCAGATCAAAACGATTCGCTTTAAAGTTCATTTTCTGGCAGTCCATTTTACTGATGATCGGCCAAACACCGTGTCTTTTTGTATTTTTTCGGGCGATTTCGATCATCCCGTCGGAACAGTCAATGCCAGTTACCTGATGACCTTCCTGACTGAGAATAATCGAAAAAAAGCCCGGGCCGGTTCCCACGTCAAGAATTTCCAGGCTTTCTGGATGTCCTTTTTCCCCTAAGATCAAAGATTTCCAGGCCGCCGGACGAAAACTGTTTAATTCATCTTCAATGATTCGCCCATAGTTTTCTGCCGCTTGCGTCCAGTAGTGACTCATATTATTTCCCATTCCAAACCTCCTTAATTACACCATCATATCCACACCTTCACCAACCATTTCAAAGCGATGACAGGCAAGGAAATGACCCTTTTGTTTTTTGATAAGCTTTGGCTTTTCTGTCAGGCAGCGCTCAAACGCCCCAGAACAACGACTGGCAAAAGAACAGCCGGCCGGCCTCTTGATCAGGCTGGGTGGTTCACCCGCTATCATATTTAAACTTCTATTCCGTTCCCCATGAAGTGAAAATACCGAATTCAAGAGTTCTCTTGTGTATGGATGATGGTTTTGTCTGCCCAGTCCTTCACGTTCAATTATTTCCACAATTTCGCCCAGGTACATGACAACAATCCGATCGCAGAGGTTTTGAACCAAAGCCAGATCATGGCTGATAAAAATACTGGTCGTTGATTTTTCTTGGTGAATTCTTTTTATCAGTGCAATAATCTGTTGCTGAATTGAAACATCCAGGGCACTGGTCACCTCATCATAGACGATAAAGGCTGGCTCCAACGCCATTGCTCTGGCAATGACAACCCGCTGCAGTTGACCGCCACTTAACTGATGGGGAAATTTTTTCAGCGCTTCCTGATTCAGTTCAACTGCCTCAAGCAAATGCCCCGCTCTTTGCCAGGCATCTTTTTTAGTCAATTTCAGATAATGAATTAGGGGTTCACTGAGGAAAGGGCCAATTTTCATCCGTGGACTAAAGACTTGATAAGGATCCTGAAAGACCATTTGCACCTGCCGTCTTAAGGCGCGAAGCTCCTTTTTTTTGAGCTCACTAATAAGCTGGTCTGCAAAATATATCTCCCCTTGCGTGACCCTTTCAATGCCGCTTATTAACTTACCCAAGGTGCTTTTTCCACAACCGCTTTCACCAACAAGGGCCAGGCACTCCCCCGCCAAAATATCCAGGCTGACCTGATTCACCGCTGTCAGATTTTGGTCTTTCCTGATCGGATAGGCTTTTGAAACATTTTTGATTTTTATCATGGTCTTATCCAAAATTTGCCACCTGAAGCTCTGGAACTGCCGCTAAAAGATCCTGAGTATATGCTTTCTGAGGCTCATCAATTACCGCTTCGGCAGGGCCCCATTCCACTAGCCGGCCATCCTTCATCACCACCACATAATCTGCCAGATAGGCGGCAAGGCCCATGTTATGCGTCACCATTAAAATGGTCGTACCATAATCATTTTTCAGTTCTTCCATTAGTCGCACCACCTGGGCCTGAATGGTCACATCCAAAGCACTGGTAGGCTCATCGGCCAACAAAAGCTTGGGATTCATTACCATGACCATGGCAATGGCCACCCGCTGACACATACCACCTGAGAGCATGAAGGGATAGGTGTCCATGATTCGCTCGACATCGCTAAGATGAAGCCTTTCGAGGATCTCAACGGCTTTTTGCCTGGCTTCTTTTTTCGAAAGATCCAGATGACTGCGGATGGTTTCAACAAACTGATAGCCAATCTTTTTCCGGCTGTCCAGATAAGTAGCACCATCCTGAAAAATCATGGCAATCTGATTGCCCCGGATCGCATTCATCTGCGCATCACTGCAAAGCGTCAACTCTACGTCCTCAAAGAAAATGCTTCCTTTTTCAATCCTGCCGCTGGCAGTCAACAGGCCAATGACTGATCGAATCAGGGTTGACTTGCCACTGCCGCTTTCACCCACAATGGCAACAATTGACCCTTGAGGCACCTGGAAGGTGACATTTTCAACCACCGTATTCTGACCATAGGCAATGGACAGATCTTTAATATCCAGCAGACTTTGGCTATTCAATGGTTATATCCTTTGTCATCAGATAATAATCTGCTGGTGATGCCTGGAAATTTTTGACCTTTGTAGTTGCCACTATATTAGAAGGCGTATAGCTGATGAAAAGATTGGCGGCATCCGTCAGCAATAGCTGAGATGCCTCTTCTGCCAGTTGCTGTCTTTTTTCAATCTCAAAGGTCTGATTGAGCTGGCCAATCAGCTTATCCATTTGCACACTGCTATAGTTGCCATAATTGCTGACCCCTCCAGTCTGATAGGCAAGCGAAAGATAGGCCTGAGGATCTCCGGTGGGAGCGGCATTGCTGCCATTATAGAACATATCAAAGTTGCCAGATTTTTTAATGTCCGAAAGATTTTCCGATTGGATCAGTTCGACTTCAATGCCAATGTTTTTCAAATCTGCCTGAATGGCCTGGGCCAGTATCGCTGCCACACCACCGCTGGTATCTAAATAGAACTTAAGATGAATCTTCTCACCCTTGCTTTCTCTAATTGCATCACCATCGCTATCCACATAACCGGCCTGTTCAAGGATTTGAGCCGCTTTTTCAGGGTCATAGCTGTAATCCTGCAGCTGGTCGCTGCCAAAGGGCAGAGCGGTAGAAAACAGTCCGGTCGCCACAACTGTATTGGTCAATTCTGCGTACTTTTCTTTATCAATGGCAGTGGAAATTGCCTGTCGCACAGCCAGATCTGAAAGCACCGGATTATTAAAATTCATGCAGATGGTGGCACCGCGAAGTCCGGTCACTTCTGAAATCTGATAGTCATTTTCGTCTTCAAACAAAGACATGCTGGCCTGAGGAATAGTCTGAGCCAGGTCAATCTCTCCGGACTGCAGCGCCATGGCCCGGCTATCAGGATCTTTAATATACTGATAACTGATTGAATCAAGTCCCGGTTCTCCATCCCAATAATCTGCATACTTGACACACTCTGCGCTGAGTTCTGAAACAAAATCCGTCACCGCATAAGGGCCAGTTCCCACCGGTGTATTCGTGATCATCGCCTCATCCACCGATACATCAATCACCGAAAAAATTGGTTCTACCAGATTATTTAAAAGGGCACCACAGGGTTCACTGGTAATAATGGTCAGATTCTGGCCATCCGCAATCATTTGATCCAGCTTAAAATAGGTGCTTGCCCGACTATTTTTTGCAAAGGTTCGTTCAAAACAATTTTTGACCGCTTCCGCAGTCAGAGGATTACCGTTCTGAAAGGTGACGCCATCCCGAATATGAAAAGTCCAAGTCAAATCATTTAACCGCTCCCACGAATCAGCCAGACAAGTCTCCACTTCAATGTTTTCATCAAGTTTAGTCAAGGTTTCAGCGATTCCTGTGCGCGACAGTGACCAACCATTGTAATCACTGGCCGGATCAAGATCCGTCCCCAGCCAATAAATCCCCACATTCAAATGCTTACCATCATCATTACCGCCTGATGCCGTTTCGCACCCGGTCACAAGCATACCCATCAGGGACACAATCAATACAAAGGATATTATTTTTTTCACCATTTACTCCTCACTCTCTTTTGGATCTAATAACTCTCTCAGACTATCGCCGAGCAGATTAAAAACCACAACTACAATCAACAGGGCAAGCCCGGGATAAATCATCAGCCAGGGCGCCGTTTGCATATATTGCCTGCTTTCATTGATCATATAGCCCCATTCTGGCATGGGTGGCTGGGATGCCAGACCTAGAAAAGAAAGGCCTGCCAGAGACATCATCATCATGCCGATGTCCAAGGTTGCCATAACGACAATGGGACTAATCAGATTGGGCATCACGTATTTAAACATTATCTGACATTCACTGGCACCGCCAAAACGTGCCTGTTCAATATAGCTTTTTTCACGAATCGATGAGGCCAGGCTTCTGGTCATCCGGGCATACTTGGTCCAGCGGATTAAAGCCAGGGCAATAACCGTATTGATTAAACCCGGCCCCAGTATTCCCGCCACTGCAATGGCGAAAACCATTCCGGGAAAGGCCAGAAAAATATCGGTAAACCGCATGATCACCGTATCAAACTTGCCGCCAATGAAGCCGGACAAGGTTCCCAAAACCGTTCCAACTATCGTTACAATCGCCACCATCAGAAAAGACAGGGTAAAAGAATTACTGGCGCCTGACAGGATGCGTGAAAAAACATCCCGCCCCAGGGCATCTGTCCCACAGATATGTTGGCCCCCTGGCGGACTCAAGGCCAGGTCATAATTTGTCAGCATGGGATCATAGGGCGCCAGATAATCCCCCAATAAAGCAATTGATATAAGACTTCCAGCCAGAATCAGCATCAGTGTAAAACGCAGCTTTTTCCCTTTAACCGACCGGAAATTCTTCAAGATCCCCCCTGTATTTTCTTTTTCACGCGCCTTAAACTTTTCAATGATCTGCTCCATTATCCTTCTCCTTTGAGCCTGATTCGGGGATCAAGCAAATGACAGGCAATATCCACCAGAAGATTGACCGTCACAAAAATAATGGCCATCCAGATCACATAACCCTGAATCAGGGGATAATCTCTGACGCTGATCGCATCCACGACCATGCTGCCGATCCCACGCCAGGAAAAAATACTTTCAACGATTGCTGCCCCACCCAGCAAATGCCCCACTGACAAACCGATCAGATTAATCAGTGTCAGCATGGCATTGGGAATGACATGGCAAATTATAATTCGCCGTTCTGAAAGCCCCCGAGCCCGGGCGCCAATAATGTATTCTTGTGATAGCTCCTCCAAAACCGCTGACCGGATATGCCGGACATAGGTTGATACCATGGGGATTGTCAGAGTCATTACCGGTAGCACCATTCCCTTTAGGTCATTGGTGCTGACCACTCGAAACCAGCCCAGTTGAACGGCCATGATATAAATCAGAATCAGGGCCAGCCAGAAATTGGGCATTGAGATACCCATAAAGGAAAAGAAGCGGATTAGATAATCTACCAGGCGGTTTTTCTTTATGGCTGATATAATCCCCAGGGGAAAAGCCGTTACAAGCATTACGAGCATCGAACCCCCTGCCAGCTTCAAGGTGCCGGGTAGTTTTTTACCCAGCTGTTCAAAAACCGAATCGCCAAACTTATAGGATATTCCAAAATCACCATGCAGCACATCTGCCAGCCAGTTTACATATCTAAGCAGAAAGGGGTCATCAAGCCCCATATCCTTCCGTGTTTGAGCCAGCAGTTCCGGTGTTGGAGTCGTCCCCATGGAAAGATATTTCATTTCCGCCGCATCACTGGGTGCCAGCGATGTTATAAAAAAAGTCAGAAAGGTCACCCCCAAGAGGACAATCACCAGCTGCGCCAGACGTTTTATAATATAGCTATTCAAGTGAGCCTCCCAAGTTTTTATTTCTCAACAAAAATCTGAAAGTCTTTGATAATTTCCTTTTCCTCTGCCATAAGCTGAATTTTTTCTTTGCGCGTAATCCGAATGGACAAGTCCTTCACGCCCATTTCCAGCAGCGTATTGGTATCCCACTGGGGCCGAATTTCCTTTGATAAAGGAAGGTCTCTGGCAATGTTATCAATAATTTTGCTATCTACTCCCTCAACTTTCCGATGCCGGCTTTTGCGATTAGCATAGGACTCCTGATAAAAAGCATCACTATAATGATAATAATGATTGCCATCATTGTTCATGATTTTGCCTTTTTTTCGCAAAACCCGCAGCCACTCTGAATAGGCTTTGGCCGGATGCTCCAGATTCCAGGTCAGATTTCTGCTGATAATAAAATCAAAACAGCCATCTTCAAATTCCAAATTCTGGGCATCCATCTGCTGCAGATTAATTTTTACACCATAATAATCTGCATTCTGCTGCGCTTCCACCAGCATATTCTCAGTATAATCAACCGCAGTAACCTCATAGCCGGCCTGAGCCAGCATAATCGAAAAAAATCCCGGACCACAGCCGATATCTAAAACCTTGTGATAGTCCGGCAATGGTGCAAAGGCCATAATTGACGCAAGCCATGCTTCCCGCTCACTACTGGCCAACTCCTCCCGATTTCCTTCCGAAAAGCTGGGTGCTCGCAGCTCCCAGTAATCACGAATACTGTTTAGCTTTTCTGTTTCCCTCAATTTCATCACAAATCCTCCTTGATTTTTATCAACATGCATCAAAAAAGCCATGAAAATTGTTTAACAACCTTCATGGCTTTTCTATGCATATCTGCATATTTAGAATATTTCAAAAAAAAGGGTTCCGTTTTGACATTTTTGTCAAGACGAAACCTTCATTGCTCGTTTATAAATGATATTCAACTTTTTTATAAGTATATCTGTATAGACATGTATTGTCAAGTTTTTTAGGAATTACAATTAATATATCCCATAAAACGCTTCCATGGTTAAGCCACTATTGTAGATAGTGGTTGCCACTTCTGTCCCCACATAACGCAGATGCCAGGGTTCATAGGCATAGCCGGTAATCCCCGTTTGACCTTGAGGATAGCGGATAATAAAACCGTACTTATAAGCGTTATTTTTAACAAAGAGACCTTCCGGCGTACCCACAAAACTTTCAACAAGATCAAAACCCACCGATGCCGAGGTCACATCTATGGCCAAACCCAGCTGGTGCTCACTCATACCGGGACGGGCACTGACAAGTTCTGCACCGGCCGTCCCATAGCTATCCACATTCCACTGATACAAGGAAGCCTGGGTATCATAAGACCGGTAACCCGAACAACAATAGAGGGTCAAGCCACTGTTTCTGGCGGCGGCAAAGAGATTGCCTAAAGCCGCTGCGGCTTCAAACCGCATCTGGGTTGTTCTGGTTGATGCAAGCGACAGCTCAACCAAATCAGAGGGAACATAGTCGGCAGGCAGACTATGATTTTTATTGACCAGTCGGGTGATGGACGTCAATTCCTGCTCTAGATTGGCTGGTCGGCTACTGCCTTTGGGCAGAATCATCACTTTTATCCCTTCCAACCGCAGAGACAAGCCCTCATAACCAGCCGCTTCGCCAGTACCCACCCAAGGCAGCCAGCCAAAGCCTTGGGTATAAACGGCATAATAAAGATCACACATTTTTTCATCATCACCGGTCAAACTCAGCCTGATGGATTCGATGCGATAATTTTGTCCGGTAGTCCCAGTCATCTCGCCATCAGCAGACCAGTCCTGCCAACCAATGTTCTGGACATGAGCCTGATAGCGGATGCCCACTTCATACCCGCTGTTGTTGACCTGCACTTGCAGGGCTTCCAGACGCAGATCAGAGTCAGTTGTGCCACTTAAGCTCCCCTTAGCCTGCCAATCCTGCCAACCGATATTCTGTACATATGATCGATATTCGGCAAAAATCTTATTGGTCAGAAAAGGCAAGTTTTCACTACCCGGGGCCGGCATCCCTTTGGGGATGATCATAATCCGAATCCCTTCCAGCCGGTAGCCCATGCCCTCAGTGCCAGCTTCATCGCCGTTTTTGGCCCAGTCCATCCAACCGTAATTCTGGGCATGCACCTGATAATAAATATCATAAAGGCCGGCATCCGATCCGGTCAAGTTCATCCGAATCGCTTCCAACCGATAGCCCGAGCCCTCAGTCCCACTTAACTGACCAGTCGCTTTGGCTCCCTGCCAGCCGACATTCTGGATCTGCGTTTCATAGGAAATTCCCAGATCATAGCCCTGATTATCAAGATCGATTTTAATGGCCTCCAGCCTTAAAGAGCTGCCGGTACTGCCACTGACATCCCCATCACTTTTCCAGTCCTGCCAGCCCTGATTTTGCACATGGGTCTGGTAAGTAGCTTTAACATTGCCATTAACATAAGGACGCGTCGTTTCCCCCGGTGCTTCAGTCCCTTTTTCAAGCACTAAAATGCGGATGCCTTCCAAGCGCAGGCCCAAACCCTCAGTACCAGCCGATTGGCCGTTTTTAGCCCAATCAAGCCAGCCAAAATTTTGAGCATGGACCTGATAATAAACATCATAAGAATCAGCTAACTCACCAGCCAGCTTGATTTCAATACCTTCCAGACGCAGGCCCTGTCCTGTCGTGCCGCTGAAGGCACCATCGGAAACAAAATCCTGCCAACCCAGATTTTGGACATGGGTCCGGTAAGCAATACTCAATCCAGACATGCCGTCAAGTTTGATCTCTAATCCTTCGAGTCTCAGTCCCTGACCAGTCGTCCCGCCGTCTGCGCCATCTTCGACCCAGTTCTGATAACCCAGATTTTGCACATAGGTGCGGTATGAACAAACAAGAGCTTCATTGGCAGTCGCGTTTTCGGCGACCAACGCTTCTCCTGGCTCAAGCAACGACTCCGCATTGTTTTTTTCCTCCGCCAACACAGGACATAAAAAAACAGAAGCTATCATTAAAAATATTACGATCATCAACCCACATTTATTTTTCATCTGCTCTCCTTTCACCACGCAAAATTTTCATCAATATAAATTGTTTCGCAAACGGTTGTATCCTTCCAATTAGCGTTATGAAATCACTCATTATTTTATCCTGTTAACAATTGACTGTAAACCGTTATTGCTATAACTAACTTTGAAATTTTTAGCCTCTACCCGACATTTTTTGTTGTCAACAATATCATATCACAATTCTTCAGCCGGTGAAAAGGATTACTTAGTCGCCTGTAACTGAGTTTAACGATTATTTTTTAACAGCAAACTAAAATCTTTTTTAAACTTCACCTGTTTATCACAAACTTCTCATAAATTTCTCATAAATTTATAGGATACTAATAACAACAGCAAAGCTGTTGGAAATGAGGACATTATGAATTTAATGAAGTTATTAAAAAATACCGATTACCGACTTTTACAGGGTAATTTAGATAAAGCAATCAATGAAATCCAGACAGACTCCCGTAAAGTCGGCGAAAACGATCTGTTTATCTGCATCAAAGGCGCCAAATCCGATGGACATGAGTTTGTCAGAAAAGCCATCAGTCAAGGGTCAAAGGCGATTCTAGTTGAACAGATAGACGAAGACTTAAGCGCCTTTGAGGATGTAACCATTGTGCAGGTTCATAATTCCCGAAGAGCGCTGGCAATTATTGCCGCGAACTTTTATGATCATCCCCAGGACAGTCTGCAGCTTATTGGTATTACCGGCACCAAAGGCAAAACCACCACCGCTCAGATGATTGCGGCCATTCTTAATCAGGCCGGTCACCAAACTGGCTATATCGGCACCATCGGCGTTTCCTATGAAATGATTAGAAGAAAAACAGTCAACACCACTCCCGATCCATTAAGCCTGCACCGCTATCTGCGGGAGATGGTGGATGCCGGTTGCAGCCACGTGGTGATGGAAGCTTCTTCGCAGGGTTTTAAACAATTTAGAACCCATGGCCTGGTCTTTGATTATGGACTCTTTTTAAACATCGATTACGATCATATTGGTGCCGACGAACATCAGACTTTTGAAGAGTATTTTATGTGTAAACGCATGATCTTTGAACAGAGCAAACAAATGATTATCAACAAAAGCACACCTCTATGGGACAAGCTGACCGATCAGGAAAAAGAAAATGCCGTCACCTTTTCCAGCAACGACAAGGCTGATTATATAGCCAGTCATTATGTCATCAGCCGATCAGCAGCTTCAATGGGCAGCCGTTTTAAGCTGTCTGGAAGCATGAGGGATAGCATTAATCTGAAACAAATGCCTGGGCTTTTCAACTGTGAAAACGCATTAGCCGCCATCGCGGTCTGTGATCAGCTGCAAATCAGTATTAAGCTGATGAAAAAGACACTGGAAAATTTTGAAGTCGAAGGTCGTACCCAGCTGGTTAAAGAAGCGCTAAAATTTGACCGCACCGTAATCATCGACTATGCCCATAACAGCATGAGCATGCTCAGTCTTTTAAAAGCCCTGAAGGACTATCAACCTCGACGAATCATCTGCGTTTTCGGCACCAGAGAAGACCGACCCGAACACCGTCGCTATGATATCGGCTATGCGGCCTCAAAATACGCCAGCGAAATCATCCTGACTGAGGATAATCCTGGCTCGCAGGCCTTTGAAACAGTTTCTGCCGAAGCTGTTCGTGGCATCTCAAAGAATCATTTTACTGCCCTGAAAATGATTCAGGATCGTAAAAAAGCGATCGCATATGCCTTGGATCACGCCTCAAAGGACGATATCATCGTGATTACCGGAAAAGGCCACGAACACTATCAAACCCAAAATGGCCAGACGGTTTATTTTTCTGAACAGGAGATTATCCTTGATTACCTTAAGGCTAAAAAAAACACCCCCGGCATCAGCAAATATCATTGTCAAAAGCAGACCGCTCTCAAAATGCGTACAATCGCTTCATGCTAAAATTTTTACTCTCTATTCGTTAAGTGCAGACAGTTTTTCTCAACTGTCTGCTTTTTTTAACCATTTTTAAAGGCTGCTTACATCATGAATTACATAAATTCACTTTTATCTTTTCAGAACGCCTTCTACAGTTTATGATATGAGTATCAATTATTGAAAAATTAAATTTAAAACATTTTTAAAAAATATTTTTTAATACCCTTGACCTTGCCGCGACGTTATCCCTTATCCTTATCTCAGGAGGTGATCAAACTGGAATATACGATTAAAGAACTGGCCGATCTGGCTGGTGTCAGCAACCGAACCCTGCGTTATTATGATGAAATCGACCTGCTGTCACCACAGCGAATCAATCAATCCGGCTATCGTATCTATGGCAGTGCCCAAGTCAACCGGCTGCAGCAGATTTTATTTTATCGCGAGCTGGACATTGACTTGAAAACCATCCAGACGATATTAAAAAATCCGGATTATAACCGTCTGGCGTCCCTTAAAAGCCATTTGGATGCTTTAACCGCAAAACAGAAACGAACTCAAGAACTGATTGATACACTAAAGAAAACTATTTTAGAAGAGGAAGGAAAAACAAGTATGAAAGATCAGGAAAAATTTGTCGGCTTTAAAAAAGAAAAAATTGCTCAGAATGAAGCACAGTACGGAACAGAAATTCGCCAAAAGTACGGCGACAAAAATATTGATGCAACTAATCAGAAATTCATGACCCTGTCTCAGGAAGAATATGAAAGCACAGAAGCACTAGGGGTTAAAATTAACAGCTTGCTGGAAGAAGCCGTGCTGGCTGGCCACCTCCCCGAAAGTGAGACTGGTAAAAATCTGGCCTTATTGCATCAGCAGTGGATTAAAGCCTACTGGACCACCTATTCGATCCAAGCTCATCACGGTTTAGGTCAAATGTATGTAGCCGATGAACGCTTTAAAGCATACTACGACGGTAATGTGCCCGGCTGCGCCGAATTTCTGTGTGCTGCCATTCACCACTGGATCAAATGAAAAAGAGACGCCGCGCGTCTCTTTTTACTTTAAAAAAGTTTGGTGGTCCACTGGGAACAGTCCCAGACATCATCCACGAAGCTCTCGTAAAAATCTGGTTCGTGGCAAACCATCAGAACCGCCCCACTGTAATCGGTCAGAGCCCGTTTTAATTCTTCCTTGGCATCTACATCCAGATGATTGGTCGGCTCATCCAAAACCAGGACGTTGGATTCGCGGTTAATCAGCTTGCAGAGTCTGACCTTGGCCTGTTCGCCCCCGCTTAAAACCTTAACCATACTCTCGATATGTTTGGTCGTCAATCCGCATCTGGCCAGAGCCGCCCGCACCTCATACTGAGTATAAGAAGGAAATTCCTGCCAAACTTCTTCGATACAGGTGGTTCTGATGTTTTGATCCATTTCCTGTTCAAAATATCCAATTTCCAGTTTTTCGCCTTTTTCAACTTCCCCTTCAATTGGCGGGATTAGTCCCAAGATGCTCCTTAAGAGGGTTGTCTTGCCGATGCCATTGGTGCCTTTTAAAACAATTTTCTGCTTTCGCTCCATGATCAGATTTAATGGTTTGGATAAAGCTTCTTCATATCCAATAACCAGGTCACGGGCTTCAAAAAGAATCCGACCACTGGTTCCGGCTTCTTTAAAATTAAAGCGAGGTTTGGGCTTCTCACCGGCCAGCTCAATTATTTCCATCTTATCGAGCTTTTTCTGGCGAGACATGGCCATATTTCTGGTTGCCACCCGAGCCTTGTTACGGGCGACAAAATCCTTGAGCTCTGCAATTTCATTCTGCTGACGGTTGTAGGCAGCCTCTTCCTGCGCTTTTTTAGCCGCCAACACTTCTTTGAATTTTTCATAATCACCGACATAGCGGGTCAATTTCTGGTTGTCCATATGATAGATAATATTAATCACCGAGTTTAGAAAAAGCAGATCATGGGATATCAATATAAAAGCGTTTTCGTAATCATTAAGATAGCGTTTGAGCCATTCAATATGGCCTTCATCCAAATAATTGGTGGGCTCATCCAGGAGCAGAATGTCGGGTTTTTCCAAAAGCAGCTTACCCAATAATACTTTCGTTCTCTGTCCACCGCTTAATTCAGAAATATCTTTATCCAGGCCTATTTCATTTAGACCCAAGGCGCGACCAATCTCTTCCACTTTGGAATCAATCAGATAAAAATCATGGAACTCCAGTATTTCCTGAAGTTCTCCCACTTCTTCCAGCGCTGCCTCTAGGGCTTCCGGGCTGCAGTCTCCCATCTCTTCATACAAAGTATTGATACGTTTTTCTATATCCAATAAAAATTCAAAGGCCGAAGCCAGAACATCCCGAATTGTCATGCCCTTTTTTAAGCTGGCATGCTGATCCAGATATCCGACCCGGACATTCTTCGACCATGTCACCTTACCCTCGTCGGGCATCAGTGATCCGGTAATAATATTCATAAAAGTAGATTTGCCTTCTCCGTTGGGACCAATCAGACCAATATGCTCGCCTTTTAACAGGCGAAAAGAAACCTGATGAAAAATTGCCCGATCACCAAAGCCGTGAGAAAGCTTCTCAACATTTAAAATACTCATTAAAATCTCCATTTCCTTGTTCTACATTGCCGAAAATATGCTTTCGGCAGTCCGTTTCCTATTATACCTAAGGTATGCTAAGGATGCCAGCAGTTTAGGCAAAATTAAGTCAAGGAAATTTATATTTTTTATTGTGCAACTGAATATTTTTAATTAAAATATGCTATATAGTAGTATATCACCCTATGCAGATGGACACCGCGTCAGCTTATTTGATCTCCTGGTCTCTACACTGCATCATCAACTTATATTTGAGAGGTATAAAATGGACTATCTTCAAGATTTACGCTATAAAGGATTGCAATTACTGCAATATCTGATCATTATCTTTTCAGTCGCAGCTACCCTCCGCGCCATCATCTCAAATGAGGGATTTTTGATTGCCATTGCTGATATTATTCCCGGATTTATTATGCTGATACTGATCATTTTTCAGCGAGTTAAAGTCAATGCCCGCAATTTAATCCGCATTCTAACGGTTGCTGCCCTCAACCTGATCATCATCCCTGTTCTCTGGTTCCATTCGCCTGGAATCAATAGCGCCATCCCCTTATATTCGCTGGTGAGCATTATTCTATCCGCCTTTTTTGCAAAAAAACTGGTTGAATTTCTATTTCCCGTAGCCGGACTTGCCTATTCGATTTTTATGATCCGTTACGTCCTTATCAATCCCGCCTTTTTTACCCAGGTGCCTGATAAAGATATTCTAATCTATAGCTATATGTTTCACTTTTTTATTATTGCACTTGTTATGATGGTTGGTATTTTTTTTATTAACCAATCATTTGAAAAAGATCAGGATAAATTTTTCAGACTATCAATCACAGATGAGCTAACCGGACTCTACAATCGGATGTATTTTTTTAAATGCGGAATTGAAGCCTTTGAAGACTTTATTCGCTACAGCACGAAATTCACTGTCCTGATGATTGACCTGGACAGTTTAAAAACGGTCAATGACCTATATGGTCATGCCGCAGGAGATCTCGTTCTCAAAGAATTTGCCAATATCCTGTCTAACACGTTGAGAACCGTGGATATTGCCGCCCGAATCGATGGCGAAGAATTTGCTATAATTTTGAAGAATACCGATCTCAGACAAACGGCCGTTGTCGCCGAAAGAATCAGAGAATCGCTTGAACAAACAGAAATTGAATTTAAAAAAGAACAATTTAGTATAACCTGCAGCATCGGCGGACATCAGGCCAGTTCCATGTCTAATTCCTTTGATGATGTCCTGTTTGAGAGTGAAAAAAAGATGCTCATTGCCAAAGAAAACGGTAAAAATCGAGTCAGTTTAAAATTGTAACCACAATGGTTGCAACTATTCGGCACTCAGGAAATGGGATTTATCCAAACAAATGCGGAACCAGTAAATGAATTGCGATACCAACAAAAATCAACAGGGCAATCCCTCTGTGTATCACAAACCACGTTCCTTTGCGCTTCCGTTTTGTCACAGTGGCGTAAATCCCCAGTCCCACCTGAGTCGCCATTAGAGTAGCGGCAATTAAACCCGTGATATTAAAACCAAAACGTGAATACTGTATGGCAAAATGGGAAAGCAATAAAATCAATGTCGCTATGCCAAAATACTTGTGATTTTTGACAAACAGCATCATCAATAATTTCATCACTTTATCAGCACTGTGATTTTTTTTGATCACCTTACCGTATCGTTTGTTAATGACCTTTAAAATAAAATTTAATAAAGTCCCTGCATAAGCCCCAATCAGCAACCAACCAAATAATTCACCTAATTCTCGCATTTTATTTCCTCCCTTTAACTGCTTAGCTTAAATTTATTATATTATTCGAAATTCTCATTGTTTAGTTCTGTCATCCTGAAAATCATTTCTGGTCGCGCTTTGTATTTGATTGCGGCCTTTTTCTTTCGCCTGATAGAGCAGACCATCCACATCTTTCATCATTTCATCAAAACTGTTAAAATCAGACTTGTACTGCAAAAGACCGATGCTAATGGTAATTTTTATTTTATGTCCTTCAATTTCAAAGACCTTCCCCTCGACGATTTCCAGTAATTTACGGGCAATCACAAGCCCTTCAGTTTTATCGGTATTATCAAGTAAAATTGCAAACTCTTCTCCTCCGTAACGTGCCAACAAATCAGACTTGCGAATATTTTGAAGGACCAGATCGGTTAACTCTTTTAACAATTCATCTCCAACTGGATGTCCATACTGGTCGTTAATTTTTTTAAAAAAATCGATGTCAAACAACATAAAACAAAAACAGTAACTACTGTTTTTGGCTTTTTTAAAAGCATCATGACCTGCACGGTATAAAACCCGGCGGTTGAAAATCTGGGTTAAAGAGTCTTTTTCCGCCAACTCTTTCAGCTCTTTGTGAACAATATAATCACTTCTGGCGATCGTCGCAAAAATAAAAATCATTGGCCCTAAAATTGAAACAATGGTCAATCCCCGAAACAGCAGGTTGATCTGCGCACTGGTTTCATAAAGATAATAATCGACTGGCAAAACCTCACTGATTAAATATAACAGTGATGCCAAGCTCGAAGAAACAATAGCCATTATCCGCTGCCATCTAATCCCATAGCGAAGAATCGTAAACGCCGTCATCGGCACCATAAAATAAAAAAGATTAAAACCAATGCTGAAAGGAAACCAGACAAATACAGAAAAAGTCAATTGAACCATATGAAACACCACTAATAGCACCCTGACCAAGGCGAATTTTCGCTGCTTCAAAAAAATAAAAATGCTGACGCTACCACTAATATACAAGCTTTGGGCAATAATCGCCGGCAAAAAACGAACATAGCAAAAATAGAGCACCAGAAAAAGAAACGCTACCAGAATCGCACAAAGATTCATGAAGTACAGCAGTCGCTCTGAATATTCTATTTCCTGGTTATAGCCTAATTTATTTAAGAAGTCTTTCATCCCTTAATCCTTTTCAAACCAAATACTGCTATTTTCGCAAACATTCTTTTGGGGCAATGGTTTAAAGTCATTTAAATTTTCAGATAAATGCCCATATTCTTTTTACCTGTTTTTTTCATAAATAATCATAAGCCTTTAAGAAAAAAATAAAAGGCCCATTTTTATTTTGGGCTGTGTTTCCTCTGGCCTTAATACATCCAGTAAATAAAAAGCTCTTTTCTGGAGCATTTATATTATGCCACAGGAAGAGCCGTTTTTTTAAACTTCGTTATTTTCCGCCAGCTTATCCGCAGCGGTAAAAATCCTACCTTCTTCATAACCCTGAGCATAAAACTGATGATGATAAACCTGATCTTTGTCCTGATGAGGACGATGCTTTAGCGGTTTTAATATTTCTTTTACTTCTGCCGGGATAGCTGTCACTAGCCCCCACTCCAAATTTTCGGTTTCCTGAATTGCATAAGCATCTTCAAGTCCCTCATAAAAACCCTGTCCATAGCTTTCGCAGGCATCATTAATGTTTTTTTCTGTGACATCCTGAGCCACCATCATATTCTTAATGTTTAAAAGATTCGACCGTACACAATCAACGGCATAGGCAAAAACACTGTTGCAAATCGATGCATCATCTTCATAACCGTAAAAAATAATATAGTGCATGTCCGTATTATCCGGGGTGATTAAATAGAATACACAACAGTTGTTTTCCGCAATGACATCAGCAAGTCCGGCCATCCAGTGATCCTTCTGGTTTGTATAAAAGAGGTCACTATCGATTTTTACCGGTTTTTCGTCGAATGTCCTAATGTCACGTTCTGTCAGTTTATACTCAACCATTAATTTTTTTGCCTTTAAAATGGCATTGTTGGCTTCATTCTGATTGGGGCTGGTACCCAATGCCAGCAATTTTTTTATTCTCTCTCTGATATTAGAATCCATAAAAACACCTCGTCCTTTCAGATTAAAATTTTCACCCAATTTATAATAGTTCTTTTTCCCATCATATTCTTATTCTGTTTTCTTGTCAAGTTGCATTTCTCTTTAAAACTCTTTTAATGAATCACTGATATTGTCTTTTACTTTTAACCAGCCATCTTTCCTCTTCAATACTAAGCTCAGACCTTAATCTTAAATTAAACCTGATCTTTATTTTAGAAACCTTAAACTATCCTCAGCAAACAATTACAATCTAATTTGTCCCTTGAAGAATCTAAATTTTCACTGGATTCATGAGAATTTTAGCGCTATACTAATAGTTAGTATTCGAACTATTAGGTTGCGAATTATAAGGAGCGCTATGGAATCAAGTTTTCACTATTTATTAATGATCAATCAGGCTTTGTTCAAGAAAATGGTATTGTCTCAACTTTCCGGACTAACATCCGGTCAACCAAAGATTCTGGAATACCTTTCTGAGCATGACGGCAGCATTCAGAAAGATATTGCAAGAGGCTGCCAGATCGAACCAGCTACGCTGACAACCCTTTTAAAAAGCATGGAAGACCAAAATCTTATCGAACGACGCATGATTAATCAGAATCGTCGCAGTAATTTTGTTTTTCTAACTAAATTAGGCCGGGAAAAATCTGAACAGGTCGAAACAATCTTTAATCAGGCGGAAAATGAAGCCTTTGAAGGCATCTCAGCTGCTGACAAAGAGCAATTCTTAAACACTTTTCAAAAAATCTGCAATAATCTAACAATCACGGAGAGACACAATGAATCAAAAAGAACTATTTAAACGATATTTATTCTTTTCAATTGGCGTTTTTATTAACTCTTTCGGCATCAGTTTTATCACCAAGGCCAATCTGGGAACCTCCCCCATCTCCAGTCTGCCCTACACCTTGAGCCTTGGATTTGCCCCCAGTCTGGGAACTTTTACCCTCTATATGAGTATTGTGCTGATCGCCCTGCAAATAGTGCTTTTAAGGAAAAAATTTCCCAAATGCTATTTTCTGCAAATACCAGTTTCCATTCTCTTTTCAGTTTTCATCGATCTGAGCATGTCCTTCCTGACTTTTATGAACCCAATAGCTTTTGTTTCGCGACTGGCGGCACTGCTTCTGGGCTGTCTTATTCTTGGTTTTGGCGTTTATCTGGAAATGGTGGCAGATGTTGTTATGCTCCCGGGAGAAGCCTTTGTTAATGCCGTTTCGATCACCTTCTCCAGTGATTTCGGTAAAACTAAAATTATCTTTGACACATCCATCACGATCCTGTCAATATTATTAAGTTTTATCCTCTTCAATCAACTGGCCGGTGTTGGTTTAGGAACCCTAATTGCCGCCATCATGGTTGGTATGGTTGTTCGCTTGCTCAAACGTCACCTTCGCTTTATCCCCCGTTTTCTGAATAAAGAAACTGATTCCTTATTTCAAAGTCAGCCCCTTACAAATTCGGAGAAAACTGTTATTACCATTAGTCGTGAATATGGCAGTGACGGCCGCAAAGTTGGAAAAGCCTTATCTGAAAGACTGGGCTTCTCTTATTATGACAAAAAAATAATAGCCATGACTGCCGAAAGCTGTAATTTGCCTGAAGCGGAAGTAGAAGCAAACGAAGAAAAGATGCAGAGCCCCCTTTTAAACGATCTGTTGTCTTTTTATAATGATCCCGAAGAAGATACAACCCTTCTTGATAAGCTATATCGCACTGAAACAGCAATGATTAGAAATGTCGCCGCACAAGGTAATTGCATCATTATTGGCCGCAGCGCCGATTATATTTTAAAGAATTACAATAACTGCGTTAATATTTTTATTTACGCCAGTGATGCCTATAAAATCGCCAATGTTATGAAGCGAGAGAATTTGAGCCGCCTAGAAGCACAAAAGCATATGCAGACTATTAACAAGAGAAGATTCATTCATTATAAATACTACACCGGGAAAATTTTTGGTCTTTCTAAGAACTACCATCTTTGTCTTGATATCAGTAAACTTGGCTTTGATAATACCCTTGCCATTATTCAGGATTATCTGGCTTTAAATGATCAGGCAAAAATAAAGTTAAGCGCCTAAGTTATGCCTTTCAAAACGTCGCCAAAGCTATGCTCCAGCGACTATCACAAAACATCTTAATAGTCATCGCACAAGGGTCATCGATTGATTAATGCGTATAAAAAAACGCCGGACCGGCAACTTAAATCGTTGCTGTCCGACGTTTTTTCACTGCCAATTTTTCTAATCCTTGATCAAATTTATCACGACCAGCAGAATCGCTGCCCCGACAAAGGAGACAAAAATGCTCCATAAATTTAAGCCTGTCACGCCGGCCTGACCAAAATATGAAAATATCCAACCGCCAATGATGGCTCCTAAAATACCAATCAGTACATTTTTAACCAGTCCCATTTTTTTATTGTTACTGGTAATAATACTGGCCAGCCAGCCGGCAATTCCGCCTAAAATAATCCATGTAAAAATGCCCATATCCGCCTCCTTTATTTTCGTTTATCAGACTTCTGGGCAATACGCATGCCCGCTTCCTGAAAAACCTGTACAATAATAACCAGCAATACAACGGTGACAATCATCACGCCCGTTTCATAACGGTAATAACCAAAACGAATAGCAATATCACCCAGACCGCCGCCACCGACAATCCCAGCCATAGCTGAATAACCTAAAATAGTCGTCACCGCAATAGCCGCGCCATTAGAAGTGAAGGCTTGGCCTCTGGAATCAGCACTTTCATCACAATTTGCATGGGGCTGGCACCCATGGAAAGGGATGCTTCAATAATCCCCTGGTCAACTTCCTTCAAAGAAGACTCCACCAGGCGGGCAATAAATGGTGCCGCCGCAATCACCAGTGGCACGATGGTTGCGGTTGATCCAATACTGGTTCCGGTTATCAGCCGGGTAAAGGGGATCACTGCAATCAGCAAAATAAGAAAAGGAATTGATCGGGTGATATTTACGACAATATTCAAGACCAAATTCAAGGCCTTAAAAGGTTTAATCCCGCCTTCTTCACTGGTCACTAAAAGAATTCCCATGGGAATCCCCAGCACGTAGGCTAAAAAAGTTGATGCGAGTGTCATATAGAGGGTTTCAAAAATCCCTTGAATAATTAAGGGTGTCATCGTTGGATCCCACATTTAATTCACCTCCTCAACCAAGATCTGATTAGCTTTCAGATAGGCAATGGCCTTATCTCTACCACGATTATCATCACCAAACTGCACCACCATCTGGCCGTAACTCACACCCTCGATATTTTGCAGTTCAGCATGCAGTATGTTGACCAGACACTTGGTTTCCACTACCATTTTAGCAATCACTGCTTCACTGGATGACTGCTCATCAAAAACCAGACGGTAGGTCTGCTCAGCCAAATTGGGTTGAATATCATCCCGCTCCGGCAAAATCATTTTTCTGGCAATATCAGTTTGCGGATTTCTAAAAACTTCTTCAACCGTACCTTCTTCAGCGATGTGGCTTTTATCAATGATGGCCACATGGGTGCAGATTTCTTCCACTACGCTCATTTCATGGGTAATAATTACTATTGTAATACCCAACTTTTCATTGATTTCTTTTAACAGATTTAAAATAGCCTTAGTCGTGGAAGGATCAAGTGCCGAAGTTGCCTCGTCACATAATAATATCTTCGGGTTGTTAGCCAAAGCTCTGGCAATGGCAATTCGCTGTTTCTGTCCGCCCGAAAGTTGTGAGGGATAAGCTTTGGCCTTGTCAGCAAGACCCACCAGCGATAACAACTCCACCGCCCGCTTCTTTGCCGCTTCTTTATCGACTCCAGCAATTTCCAGAGGAAAGAGAATATTCTGCTCGGCGGTACGCTGGGACAAAAGATTAAACTGCTGAAAAATCATTCCCAATGAATAACGCACAGTCCGCAGTTCTTTTTCTTCGATCCCCGAAATATCTCTCCCGTCTATGAAAACCTGCCCGCTGGTTGGTTTTTCCAGCAGATTGATACACCGAACCAGCGTGCTTTTACCAGCTCCGCTCATGCCGATAATGCCATAAATCTCGCCTTGTCCGATTTTTAAATTGATATCATCAAGTGCTTTGACTTGGCCATCTTTAACATTAAATGTCTTCTTCAGATTTTTTATTTCAATAATTGGTTGTGTTTCCTGCTTCTCGATATGTTTCACCTTCTTTATATTAATTAAATGTTGAATTAAACTAGGCTGTCAGACTTTTCGCGCAAAAACAATTAGAAACCCTAAAGGTGAAAACCAGCAAACAACCCCTTCGCTGAGTTGCAAAAGATTCATGCTAACAAGTTCTACAACCAATGATAAATTCAAACCCTTCTGATTATAAACAAGTTTTACAATTTTTTCAAGCCTAATGAATTTCAATGATTTCGGCACCAAAGGGAAAAAGCCCCAATAGGGCAAACTTAAACCACTGCAGGCCAAAAGGAATGCCAACTAGCGTAATACAAAAAATAATCCCTAAAATGGCAGAAGCCACTGCCAGTTCCCAGCCGAACAAAAAAATCCAAAAAACATTTAAAATAATCGAAGTCGTTTTTAAATTGTAATACTCCACAGTCCTGCCAAAGGGCCATAAAACAAGATTAGCCATCTTAAAAGCCTGCAGTCCAAAAGGAATGCCAATGATCGTAATACAGGCAATTACCCCGGCCAGCAGCCAACCCACTGCCATAATAAAGCCGCCAAAAATGACCCAGATAATATTGCCGATAATTCTCATTACTTCGTTCCTCCTGAATCTTTGGCGTTTTTAGCCATTTCAAAATACTTTTCATCAATATGGCAATATCCACCCGGGTGCTTATCCAGATATTTCTGATGGGACTCGTCAGCCGGATAAAAATTCTCCAGCGGCATTAATTCTACCACCACTTTGTCACGGTATTTTTTTTGTAGTTTTTCAAGCGAATCAACAATAACCGGCTGGTCCTGTGAATCAATAAAATAGACGCCAGTCCGGTACTGTGTTCCCGTATCCGGCCCTTGCCGGTTAAGAACCGTCGGGTCGATCACCTGATAGTACATATCTAGTAGGAAAGCAAGGGATACTATCTCGCTGTCATAGAAAATATCAACAACCTCGGCATGTCCGGTATTGCGATAACAGACGTCTTCATAGCTAGGTGCTTGGGTCTTGCCGTTAGCAAAGCCCACGCGAGTTTCAAGCACCCCTTCGATCTCCTGAAAATATTTTTCAAGTCCCCAGAAACATCCACCTGCTAGAACAATTTCTTTTTTCATTGATTTGTCTCCTTAATAAAAGAATCAATCCACAAAGCCGTCAACTGTTGTTGTTGATCTCGAGAAATGCTTCCCGGACTATCGCCCTCCTGTAATCCATAATCGCCAAAATAGGAGTGATTGCCACCATCAATGGTTTCAAACTTCGTATTTTGTGGCCATATGGCATCTGCAAATGATTCTCGGTTAACAATCTTATCTTCTGATCCAGTAATGGCCAGATAGGATAAACCAGTTTCTGCCGGACTTTTATTAGGATAAGCACCCATCAGGATCACTGCTTGGATCTGATCAGAATTTGAAACCGCATAATCCGATGCCATCGATCCACCCAATGAATGTCCGGCGATATACCAGCTATTTATCCCCTGCACTTCATCCATTGTCATTATTTTACTGGCTGCATCCTGATTAAACACCGCCAGATTAAAAGGCATTTTAGTGATCACAGTGACCACTTCATTTTCAGCGATTTTTCGCATTAGCGGGGCATATGCTTGCGGCGCTACTTTACCGCCCGGATAAAAAATCAGGCCAGTTTGCCAATCTGTTTCAGCCGGTACAAACAGGATCGCATCGTTCGTTTCCACTACTGTTAATGTCTGGTCTGATTCCAAAGCTTTTAAAGCATTTAGATCGGCACGAGAACTGTCACCCAGATAAGTCAACATTGCCAACACCAGACAATAAATCAGTAAAAGTGTTACCTTTAAAATTTTTTTCATCAAAAACCTTCCTCATGTCGCTTTTTCATTCTATTTTTATTTCTCAGCTCAAATAAATAAGTAGTGTCTATTTTTAAAACCTTTTCACTTTTTTTTACTTTCTATCTTTACACTATATCCTATCTGCTAAGGACAGTCAAAGTAATTGTACCCCGTTAAAACTTTATTAAGCAGACGTAATCCCCTTCCGGCCCCAGATCAGCTGATATCACCATCCTTAAATCTGAAAAACTTTGCAATTCGGTCTTTCACAGCTATTGGCCAAAACATCATCTTGTCCCCTCAACAACAAAAGACCTTCTGCAACTTTTTATCACAGAAGGCTTTTTTGCTAATTGGAACTTTTTTTCAATGCTGCTTAAAAATTTCAGACCCATGATCTATTTTAAATTTACTGAATCTGGTAATACCGTTTAACGTGCAGATCTCCCATAACAAAGTTACCATTCTGATCCGCTTAGGCAGCCAGACTACAGATCGTATAATTCCTTACCAGCTTCCCCCGAAATAATTAAATCTCGCCAAACAATGGCGTCGACAGGTATCGGTCTCCCGAATCCGGAAGTAAAACAACTATCGTTTTACCCTGATTTTCCGGCCGTTCAGCCAGAATCACTGCCGCTTTTAGAGCGGCGCCTGATGAGATTCCCACCAAAATGCCTTCACTCACGGCAAAAGCTTTGCCCTCAACAAATGCCTCTTCATTTTCAATTTTAATTACTTCATCATAAATTTTTGTATTTAAAACATCCGGCACAAACCCTGCTCCGATACCTTGAATTTTATGCGGTCCTGCCGTCCCCTCAGATAAAACCGGACTAGCCGCCGGTTCCACAGCTACTATTTTAATCTGTGGGTTTTTCTCCTTTAAAAACTCACCTACGCCGCTAATCGTCCCGCCAGTACCTACACCAGCGACAAAAATATCAATTTGACCATCAGTCTGCGCCCAGATTTCTGGCCCGGTAGTCGCCTTATGGACAGCCGGATTAGCCGGGTTGTCAAACTGCCCTAAAATAATCGCGCCAGTAATCTCATTTTTTAATTCTTCGGCTTTAGCGATTGCCCCTTTCATCCCTTTCGTCCCTTCTGTCAGCACCAGCTCAGCACCATAAGCCTTTAAAAGATTTCTTCTCTCCACGCTCATCGTATCCGGCAATGTCAGAATTGTTTTATAACCTTTCGCCGCAGCTACTGCCGCCAGACCAATCCCAGTGTTGCCACTGGTGGGTTCAATAATCGTTGCTCCCGGAGCAAGCAGGCCTTTTTCTTCGGCATCTGCAATCATCGCTAAGGCAATCCGGTCTTTTACCGATCCGGCCGGATTTAAATATTCAAGTTTGGCCAAAATGGTTACCCCTGAAATTGCTTTCCTTCTGGTATAACCATTTAATTTTAATAACGGCGTCTTTCCAATTAATTCCAATGCACTTTCTTTGATTTGACTCATAATTTTTCCTCCAATATTTTTAATATAAAAAAACAGGTGTCTGCATGACACCTGCTCTAAGTCAAGCGGTTTAACTGCTAAACTTTAACAAAGCACTGCATACGAAAAAGAGACTGTATCAACTGCTACAGGCTGGCAACAACAAGAACTATGACACATTTGACTGAAAAATCTATTTGATCGCTTCATTTAATTACCTCTCTTTAATTCATATTATTTTAATATGTTTACTATGTTTTAAATTATAGTCGTTGTTAATCTCAATGTCAAATCTTTTTTCTTAAAAACAGATATTTAATTCCTGTCAGTTATTAAAGCTTTTTCCTATACCAGGCAATCTGCTACTGCTTTTTTAATTCTCGTAAGGGCTTCCTGCAAAACGCTTCTTGGACAGGCAACGTTTATACGCTGGAAACCAGCACCACTTTCACCAAACATGCATCCTCCATCCAACCATAAACCGGCCTTGTTAATTATCAAATCCTCCAGCTCTGGCACAGACAACTTAAGACCTCGAAAATCCAGCCACAAAAGATAGGTCCCTTCGTGATCAATCATTTTAACCACTGAAAGATTTTTTTCTAAAAAGTCTTTCACATACTCAATGTTTGCATTCACATAAGTATGCATAGCCCTATACCAGCTTTCCCCGTCCTGATAAGCCACTTGGCAGGCAATTAGTCCCATAACATTGACCTGACTATATCCAGATGCCATCATCTGCTGACGAAAAGCTTTCTTGAGCTCAGGGTTAGCAATAAAAATATTAGATATCTGTAAGCCCGCCAGATTGAAAGTTTTACTTGGCGCTGTGCAGGTAATGGCTATTTCTGAAAATTCCTTTTTCAGTGCCGCAAAAACCTGGTGTTTCCCGTGAAAGACAAAATCAGCATGAATTTCGTCACTGACTACAATCACCCGGTGTTTAAGACAGATCTCACCAATTCGCAATAATTCTTCCCGACCCCAAACTCGACCCACAGGATTATGAGGATTGCATAAGAAGAAGAGCCTGATTTTATCACTGATTATTTTCTTTTCAAAATCTTCAAAATCAATCTGGTAGCGATTGTCCTGACCTAAATATAGGGTATTACTAATCATTCTCCGGTCATTTTCTTCAATTACTTCCTTAAAAGGATAGTAGACCGGTGGCTGGATAAGGACCCCTTCTCCCTTTGATGTAAAAGCCTTGACTGCCATAGCCAGCGCAAAAACAACGCCCGGTGTTTTAATCAGCCAACTCCTGTCCACTTGCCAATCAAAACGCTCCTTCATCCATTTTTCGACCGCCTGAAAATATTCTTCCTGACCATCACTATAGCCGTAAATACCATGTTTAACCTGCTTTTCCAGCGCCTCTTCAATAAAGGACGAGGTCTTAAAATCCATATCCGCAACCCAAAGAGGTAGCAGATTATTCGGCATCCCCATTCTTTCAGCAAAGTCATATTTCAGACTGCAGGTATTTCTTCTATCAACAATTTGATCAAAATCAAGATTTTTTTCTCTCATATAGCTTTCCCTCCGCCTTTATAAATGCTGCCTGTAGATCGGCAATCAGATCATCCGCTGCCTCAATACCCACCGATAACCGAAGCACTTTTTCGGTAATACCATTTTTTTTGAGCAATTCCGGTGAAAGATCCGCGTGAGTCTGGCTAATCGGATAAGTCATTAATGTTTCCACTCCACCCAAACTCTCAGCAAACTGGATGATCTTAATATTTTCAAGAACCTCCTGCGCAAAATTTTTATCGTTCACTTCAAAGGTAATGATTGCGCCAAAGCCCCGGCTTTGCTTTTTCATCACCTGATGGCCAGGATGACTGGATATTCCGGGATAGATTACCCTTAAAACCGACTTTTGCAAAAGCAACCAATCGACAATTTTCAGGGTATTCTCCTGCGCTTTTTCCATCCTGATTGCCAGGGTTTTAATTCCCCTCATAATCAGCCAGCTGTCAAAGGGGATAAGCCTGCACCAGTTGTTTTAATAAAAAACCTTAGCTTTTCACTAATTTCATGGTTTGAAGTAATCAGAAAGCCAGCCAGGGTATCATTATGTCCGCCCAGATATTTTGTACCGCTGTGAATAACAATGTCGGCCCCCAAGTTTAGGGGATTCTGAAAATAGGGTGACAAAAAAGTATTGTCGACAACCAACAGCAAAGCATATTCTTTGGCAATTTTACTCAAAGCCTCAATATCCGTTATGTTCATCATTGGGTTGGTGGGTGTTTCAATATAGATGGCTTTTGTCTCATCCTTAATATATGATACTATGTTCTCTTGGCAACAATCAACAGCGGAAAAAGTTATCCCGTTCTTTCTGGAAATATTATCAAACAATCGAATGCTGCCGCCATAAAGATCCGAATCAATTATCAGGTGATCACCCGGTTCAAAAATCTCCATCAACGTCGCAATCGCAGCCATCCCGCTGCTAAAGGCCAGGGCATCTACGCCATCTTCTAATGATGCCACAATCTTTTCCAACTGTTCTCTGGTGGGATTTTGTAGTCTGCTATAGTCGTAACCGGTGGTCTGGCCTACACCAGGATGGGCATAGGTGGCCGTCTGGTAAATCGGATAACTGATCGCCCCAAAGTGCTTAGCATGCTCATTGGTCTGTTGGGAATGAATGCATCTGGTCGAAATATCTGTTTTCATTTATTTTCCTCAATTCATATCTTTTTTATATGTTATATATTATATCAACTTCTCCTATTTCATGATAATTCATAAAAATTATGGGAGGTTATAGTCTAAAACTATACCTCCCATTAAATCATGCCCTTATCTTTATACTTAACCACTTCTTCCAAATATTTTTTTCCGATTTCGCTGATCGGACTGCCCTTTCTTTTTAAATAACCGATAGTCATTTTCTCCTCAGTTTTCAATCTGACGGCGCAGTAGTCCTGTCCATTGAGTTCGTCGCTAATAATCCCCGAACAAAGCGTAAAACCATTCAATCCAATCATTAGATTCAGCATTGTCGCTCTATCATTAGCTTTTATCAAGCGTTTATACTGATAGTTTGCTAAAACTTCCTCAGCAAAATAAAATGAATTAAAATTGCCCTGCTCAAAGGATAGACAGGGATATTCGCTCAAATCATCAAGGGCAATTTCAGTCTTATTTGCCAGCGGATGCCCCTTCCACAAATAGACATAAACGCCACAGGAAAGGAGGTCATGAAATTCCAAACCGGATTCATTGAATAATTTGGTCAGAACTTTCTGATTAAAATCATTAAGATACAGAATGCCTATTTCACTGCGAAAGTTTTTTACATTTTCAATCACTTCATGTGTTTTTGTCTCATGGACGGCAAATTCGTATTCATCCATTCCAAAATGTCCCACCATCTCAATAAAAGCACTAACTGCAAAAGAATAGTGCTGCATGGATACACTAAACTTCTTCTTTATTTTTCTTTTTTCCAGATATCGGGCATCAAGCAAGGCATACTGTTCCACAACCTGCCTGGCATAACCGATAAATTCTTCGCCTTCTGGTGTTAAAACGATGCCAGTCTGCAACCTGCGAAAGATTTCAAAACCGATTTCTTTCTCAATCGACTGAATTGCCGACGAAAGGCTAGGCTGAGAAATAAAAAGCTTTTTAGCTGCTTGATTGAAGGAATTCTCTTCAGCAAGGGTAATTGCATATTTTAACTGGATTATTGTCATAAGTTCCTCCTTTTCCAAAAACCCCTCTATGGGTAAGCTGAAATTTTCAACCTAGAAGCATAACACTTTAAAAACAGATCAAACCTTATGTTATTCATATTGTTTTTATATGATTTTTATTATAAATGATTTCTACTTCTCGATCAACTATTATTGAATATCATCATAAACATTTGAGCTTTATTATTTCATAATATCCTTGGCTATTCATAACCAACTTTCCGGTCACTCGCTCATGCGGCTAACTCGGTGTAGCACGTGCTCCACCTCACAACTATAGTCGCCTCATGGCTCCTTCCTTCGAAAATAAAAGCTCATCAAAATATGTATGCCTTTTTTGTTCGCATTTACTATCGTGAAAGGATCGGCGACTCGCCATGCGGCTTACTCGGTTCCGCTGTGCTCCACCTCGTCGCGTCAGTCGCCAGATGGCTCCTTCCTTCGATAAAAAAAGAGAAAAGCTGATAAGCAAATGCATTTGCTTATCAGCTTTTCTCTTTTTTTATCGAGCCGCATGGCTCGTTGAGTTACGAAAATGGTGACCCATGGGCGACTTGAACGCCCGACACCCTGATTAAAAGTCAGATGCTCTACCAACTGAGCTAATGGGTCAGATAAATTTTTGCTTTTATAAATAATGTCGTTGTTAAACATCAGTAAAACTGGCAGGGGTAGCAGGACTCGAACCTACGAAATGCCAGAATCAAAATCTGGTGCCTTACCGACTTGGCTATACCCCTAAAAAAATGGGGTGGATGATGGGACTCGAACCCACGACAACCAGAACCACAATCTGGCGCTCTACCACTGAACTACACCCACCATAAAACACCTGTTCTAAATGGCGCGCCTGCAGGGATTCGAACCCCGGGCACACGGCTTAGAAGGCCGTTGCTCTATCCAACTGAGCTACAGGCGCTCATATTTTTAAACATAAATGGAGCGGGTGAAGGGAATCGAACCCTCGCGACTGGCTTGGAAGGCCAGGGCTCTACCACTGAGCTACACCCGCATCGTCTCTCGAAGACAAGATTTAGTATACATCAATAGCGAAAGGGTGTCAAGGATTTTTTTATTTTTTAAGCGGGATAATTTGCCCATCTATGTCATCACCATCAATCGTGATGATGCCATAGCTTTTTTCGCCACCCATTCGGGGTGCGCCGACACTTCCAGGATTAAAAAGCATGATTTGGCCATCATCAGAAAGATATGCCTGATGGGTATGACCAAAAAGGACAATCCGGGCATTTCTTTCTTGTCCTCGCAAGGTCACTCGGTATAAATCACTCTTAACCCCATAGGCATGGCCATGACAGGCCAGAATCGCCACGCCTTCAACAACCAGCAGGATCTCATCTTTTCCAGCTTGCGTAAAACGATCCATATTGCCTTTGACTAAATAAACCGGCGTATTGGTCAGGGTCTTTAAATATTCGCCATCCTCGACATAATCACCAAGATGAAAGAGCATGTCAACATGCCCCATATCCGCTAGCGCCAACTCCAGGTCATGCAGGTTACCATGGCTGTCACTGACAATTCCAATTTTCATATCAAACCTCTTTATTCCTGGTTTTCTAATAAACTTTTGGCTTTTTTGAGGGCCACACCCCGGTGACTGACAGCATTTTTCTCCGCTTCTGTCATCTCAGCATAACACCGTCCCGTCTCTTCATGAATAAAGAGCGGATCATACCCAAAACCGCCACTACCTTTAAAATCTCGGGCGATATGACCACGAACGATCCCCTGGCAGGTCTCTTCCCGCCCGTCAGGAAATAACAAGGCAATAACGGTTACAAACGAAGCGCCTCTTTTTTCATCATCAACAGCCGCCATTTCTCTTAACAGTTTCAGATTATTGTCAGTGTAGCTCACATCTTCTCCAGCATAACGGGCAGAATAAATACCCGGTGCTCCATCTAAGGCATCCACTGAAAGGCCGGAATCATCGCCCATAATAATGGCATCCCGTTTTTTTATCCGGGCATTGACTGCCCGCACCTTAATCAGGGCATTTTCTTCAAAGCTCTCACCATCTTCGACGATATCATCGTCAATTCCCAGTTCGGTCATGGTCAGCACTTCAAAGTCAGAGCCTAAAATCTGACCGATTTCTTTCGCTTTATTCTGATTTCCTGTTGCCAGTACAATCGTCTTCATCCTTCACCACTCCATGGCTTTCTATTTTATTAAAGTTTTTTTCTGAAACTCAATAATTTTTAAAATATTGTTTTCCCCGACTTCCAACAGCTTTTGCAGTTCCTCTTTTTTAAAAGGACGTTCTTCTCCGGTTCCTTGAATTTCTATCATCTCCCCGTTTTCAGTCATCACCAGATTCATATCCACATCAGCGGCCGCGTCCTCTTCATAACAAAGATCGACAATTACCTGATCCTGATATATACCTACACTGGTAGCTGCTACAAACTGCGTAATTGGGATGTCTTCAATAATGCCCTGCTCTTTGAGTTTATGCATGGCTTCATAAAGAGCCATAAAGGAGCCTGTAATCGCCGCGGTCCGGGTTCCGCCATCGGCCTGGATAACGTCACAGTCAATCCAGATTGTCCGCTCACCCAAACGTTCAAGATCAACGATGGACCTAAGGCTGCGGCCGATTAATCGCTGAATCTCCATGGTTCGGCCATCGATTTTACCGCGGTTTCGATCCCTGCTTTTACGGGTATTGGTTGAAGCCGGCAACATATCATACTCCGCCGTAATCCATCCCTTTTTCTGACCTTTTAGAAATGGCGGTACCTTGTCTTCGACCATTGCCGTGCAGATCACTTTGGTGTTGCCTGTTTCGATCAGTACTGACCCTTGTGCATGCCGGATAAAATTTCTGGTTACTCTGATTGGCCGCATTTCATCGGCTTTTCTTCCATCAATCCGCTCCATCTCATTCTCCTTCCATTTTCTAGCTTAAGAAAAGGCGATAAATTCACCTTCAGACTGACAACAAAGTTAATTTTAACACCTGAGCACCGACAATTGGCTTTTCAGCTGTCTGCCTCGGGGCGAACAGTTGCTCGGAAATGCTGTTTATTAGCACTTCCAAGTTGGGCAACTGTACGAATCCGCGCGCAGACTGCGAAATCCAATTGGTCGGTGCGGGGTTTATTTACACACTGAAGGTGATCAATTCGCCTTTTCTTTTTATTTTACAGATATTTGGCAACCACTTTGCGAATAATTTCATTTGCTACCTGAGGATTAGCCTGTCCTTTGGTTGCCTTCATGACCTGACCGGTTAAGAAACCATAGGCTTTTTCATTACCGGCCTTAATATCCTCAATCGATTTGGGCTGATTTTTCACAATTTCCTCAATAATGCCTTCCAGCTCGCCGGTATCGCTCATCTGCGCCAGACCCTCTTTTTCAACAATCGCTTTAGGGTTTTGACCTGTTTTGAACACATCGGAAAGCACTTTTTTACCAATACTACCACTAATCGTTCCATCTTTTACCAATGTCAGCAGCTCAGCCAGTTGGGCTGGTTTTAAGGGAATTTCTTCCATTGACAGTTCCAGTTCCTTTAAAAGTGGTGGAACTTCAACCATCAGCCAGTTAGAAATCTGTTTCGGCTCATTGTAGAGTGCTACCGTCTCTTCAAAGAATCGCGCAGTCACACCACTAGCCGTCAATACACCGGCATCATATTCTGGCAGTTGATATTCTTCAATGTAGCGGGTTTTTTTAGCTTCAGGTAACTCTGGCAACGCTTTTTTCATGGCATCAATATAAGCCTCATCTAGCACAATTGGTACCAGATCCGGTTCCGGGAAATAACGGTAATCATGAGCTTCTTCCTTGCTTCGAAGAGAAGATGAAACCCCTTTGGTATCATCCCATTTTCTGGTCTCCTGAATAATTCGATGACCTTTTTTGAGTTCGATGATCTGTCGTTTACTTTCATAAGCAACCGCGCGCACTAAGGATCTGAATGAGTTCAGGTTTTTCATTTCCGTACGGGTACCATATTCTTTGGCGCCTTTTTCCATGATTGAAAGGTTCACATCAAAACGCATTGAGCCTTCCTGCATCTTACAGTCAGAAACGCCCGTATACTCAAGAATATTTCGAACTTTTTCGGCAAATACCCGTGCTTCTTCGGCACTGCGCATATCCGGTTCAGTGACGATCTCAATCAAGGGTACCCCACAACGATTGACATCAACCAGAGACCCATCCGCCGATTCATGCAAAAGTTTTCCGGCGTCTTCTTCAATATGGATACGGGTAATCCCAATATCTTTTTTTACCCCATCCACTTCGATTTCCACAACCCCGCCAGTACAGATTGGCAGATCAAATTGGGAGGTCTGGTAAGCTTTGGGAAGATCAGGATAGAAGTAATTTTTTCGATCCATCTTGGAGAAATGTGCAATCTCACAATTTAGAGCCAATCCAGCCATGGTAGCATATTCAACTACTTTTTCATTAAGAACTGGTAATACCCCCGGCATTCCCAGACAGATGGGGCAGACATGGGTATTCTCATCCTGACCGAATTCAGTGGGGCATGAACAGAAAATTTTTGATTTTGTCTGCAGCTCCACATGGATTTCCATTCCAATTACAATTTCATATTCCATTCTTACGCCTCCTCCCCAAGTGGTGCTTTCAAGTTTTTATAGCCTGATTCATTCTCAAAAGCCCAGGCTGCCTGCAGAAGTTTTTCCTCGCTTAACACTGAACCTAACAGCTGCATCCCGATGGGCAATCCTTGCTGATCCAGTCCGCAGGGGATAGAGATTCCGGGAATTCCCGCAATATTGACCGGCACGGTATAAATATCACTCAAATACATCTCTAAAGGATTGCTGGTTTTTTCACCAATCCCAAAAGCTGTAGTTGGTGAAGTTGGTGTTAAGAGTACATCACAATTTTTAAAGACTTCATCAAAATCAGTTTTGATCAGAGTTCGCACCTGCATAGCTTTTTTATAGTAGGCATCATAGTAGCCGGAACTTAAAGCATAAGTTCCCAGCATAATTCGCCGTTTTACTTCGCTGCCAAAGCCCTGACTTCTAGTTTTGCGATAAAGATCCACTAGACCGTCAAACTCTTCCGCCCGAAAACCATAGCGAATCCCATCGTAACGAGCCAGATTGGAACTGGCTTCAGCTGAGGAAATCATATAGTAGGCAGACAGCGCATAATCCAAATATTCAAAAGAAACATCCACGATTTCAGCGCCCATTTCTTTATAAAGAGCAATAGCTTCTTCCAGTTTCTGACGCACCTCGGGCTGGAGTCCTTCGCCAAAAAAGGCTTTAGCTACGCCAATTTTCATGCCTTTCACACCGTCTTTTAAGCCAACGGTATAATCTTTTTGATCGATATTTAAAGACGTTGAATCTTTCTTATCATGACCGGCAATGGCGTTCAGTACCAGGGCACAGTCTTCCACATCTTTGGTAAAAGGGCCAATCTGATCCAGCGAGGAAGCGAAGGCCACTAACCCATAGCGGGAAACCAGTCCATAGGTCGGTTTTAAACCAACTACGCCGCAGAATGAAGCGGGCTGGCGAATCGATCCACCGGTATCTGATCCCAGCGAATAATAAGCCATATCGGCAGCAACAGCCACCGCTGAACCGCCGCTTGATCCACCGGGAACCTTATTTAAATCCCAGGGATTCTTAGTAACCTGATAAGCGGAATTTTCCGTGGAAGATCCCATCGCAAATTCATCCATATTGGTTTTTCCCAGAAGAATACCACCATCTGCCATCAGCCGTTCATATACATGGGCGTCATAGGGCGGAATGAAATTGTAAAGCATCTTAGAGGCACAGGTAGTCAAAATCCCCCTGGTACACATATTGTCTTTTAAACCATAGGGAATCCCTTCGAGCGTATTTTTTCGCTCACGGCTTTTCAAGGACTCATCGAGTGTTTTTGCAGTTTCCAGTGCCTGTTCGGTTTCAAGTTTCAAATAAGCCTGCGTTTTATTTTCAACTGCATCAATCTGTTCAACAACTGATTGTGTCACTTCCTGAACGGTGACTTCCTTTTTATTTAAAAGATCACTGATTTCATGTAAAGTTTTTTTTCTTAACGACATCTTATTCTCCTATTCCAGTACCGGCGGCACTTTAAAGCAGCCAGCTTCTGAATCAGGGGCATTAGACAGCGCCTCCTCATTACTTAAACCTGGTTTAATCTCATCTTCTCTGAAAACATTCTGAACCGGCAGCACATGCTCGGTGGGTTTGACGGCTGATGTGTCCAGCTTGTTCAAAGTTTCAGCGTAATCAAGCACAGCGCCCAGGTCTTCCGCCAGGGACAAAACCTCAGCATCAGAAAACTCAAGACGGGCAAGATCCGCCACGTAGCTTACATCTTCTCGTGTTAAACTCATTCTTTTTCCTTTCCATTTATCTGTTTTGGCGATTAGCCACTTTTCTTACATCTTATAAAGTTCACCATATTAACAGCAATTTATTGTTGCTAATAATTAAAATCATTACCCTTCATTATAAATCAAATTATCCCTTGCTGACAAGGTTTAAAAATTCTTCCTGGGATAAAATTGTAACATTCAATTCCTGCGCTTTGGTAAGTTTTGAGCCTGCTTTTTCACCAGCTAAGAGAAAATCAGTTTTTTTACTGATCGCTGAGCTGACCTTGCCACCCTTTTCTTCGATCATCCGTTTGGCCTCCCGGCGATCAAGCCCTTCAAGGGTTCCGGTTAAAACAAAGGTTTTTCCGGCAATTGGACTTTCTGCATCTATAGCAGTCTTTTCTTCTGTCATATTAAGGCCGTGCGCTTTTAAACCATCAATGATTAAAAGATTGCTGGGCATGGCAAAAAAATCTATGATCTCCTGGGCCATTTTCTCACCAACATCGTAAATGGCGGTCAATTCTTCAACAGATGCCAAAATGACCTGATCCATCGTTTCAAAATGCTCTGCCAGAACTTTAGCCCCTCGCGCCCCTACCAGGGGAATTCCCAGGGCAAAGATCAACCGAGACAGGCTTCTATCTTTTGAATCTTCGATGGCACTTAATAAATTGGCCACCGATTTCTGGCCCATTTTCTCCAGATTAACCATTACTTCCTGATGATCCTTTAGATCATACAGATCAACGGGTGTTTTAACCAGGTTCTCAGCAAGCAAAAGTTTTAAGAGCCCTTTTCCCAGACCATCTATATTCATGGCATCCCGAGAGGAAAAATGCACCAGCTTAGCAAAAACCTGGGCTGGACAGGCCATGTTTAAGCACTTGGTCACCGCTTCACCGGCAATCCGATGAACCGGGGCACGACAAACCGGACAGTTGTCAGGCATTTCAAAGACTTTTTCACTTCCGTTTCGTTTTTCTGTCAAAACGTGATCCACCTCGGGTATTACATCCCCTGCTTTTTGAATCATGACAGAATCGCCAATGCGAATATCCTTTTCACGAATATAATCTTCGTTATGTAAAGTCGCCCGGCTGATGGTTGACCCGGCCAGAAAAACCGGACTCAGTTCCGCCACTGGGGTTAAGGCACCGGTTCGCCCCACCGAAATAGTGATATCCTCAACTATCGTTGCCGCCTGATCCGGTGGAAACTTATAGGCAATGGCCCAGCGGGGGCTTTTGGAAGTTGTCCCCAACCGTTCCCGGTCAGCCAGGGAATCGACTTTGATTACTACGCCATCGATCTCAAAGGGCAGATCATTACGGTTTTCCGAAATCGACTGAATCCTGGCGATCACCTGGTCAATGTCCTTGGCCAGGGTAATTTCACTGGTTGCAAAACCCAAATCACGCAGCTCAGTCATTGTCTGGGAATGGCTTTGGCAGTTTAAATCAGCGGCCTCCAGGTTAAACACAAAGATATCCAAGGGCCGTTTTGCTGTCAGTTTTGAATCCAGCTGTCGTAAGGAACCCGCTGCGGCATTCCGGGGGTTGGCAAAAAGTGTTTCATCTTCCGCTTCCCGCTGTTCATTAAGTCTTTTAAAATCAGCCTTGCGCATAAAGACTTCACCCCGCACCTCGAGGGTCAGGGGCTTCTTAAGCTTTAGCGGAATCGATTTAACTGTTTTTAAATTAGTGGTGATATTCTCCCCGGTTTGGCCATCGCCCCGGGTCGCGCCACGCACAAATATACCATCCTCGTAGTTAAGCACCACCGTTAAACCGTCAAATTTGTATTCAACCACATAAACACAATCAGTAATCGTCTGTCTGATGCGATGGTCAAACTCCCGCAGATCCCCTTCATCAAACGCATTAGCGAGACTCAATTTGGGTGATTCAAAACTGACTTTTTCAAACCGTTCAGAAACCGCCCCGCCAACCCGCTGGCTTGGCGAATCCGGGCTTTTAAGCTCCGGATTTGCAGTCTCCAGTTCAATCAGCTCAAGCATCAGCTGATCATATTCATAATCGGTAATAGTCGGTGCGTCCTGATTATAGTAAGCGCGGTTATGAGCCATAATTTCCGCCTTCAGACGCTCGAGTCGTTCTTTTATCATGCTTTATTTAGCCCTTTCAACATAAGCGGGATCCATTTTTTTAATCCCCACTCCGGGAAACGCCACAGAGATCATTCCGGAACGAATTTCCACCACGGTTCCAATGCCGAATTTTTTATGCTGTACCCGATCACTAAGCTTGAAGTCGCCAGTCTGCATTTCATTGGCGGCTGCCGGCTTCTTACGAATCACTTCTTTCGAGCGCGATACCCTTTCCGTAAAGCTGGTTTTCTTTTTCGGTTCAGGCATTTCAATTTCCTGTGTGCGCTGATATTTGTTGTTCATCGACTCACAGCTTTCCGCCGGAATTTCCTGTAAAAAGCGTGATGGTGCCTGGTATTGGCGACGGCCATACAAGGTTCTTTCCCCGGCATAAGAAATGTAAAGCTTCTTTTTGGCCCGGGTGATTCCCACATAGCAAATCCGCCGCTCCTCCTCAATTGCCTCGGGCGAATCCTGCGATCTGGCATGGGGGAAAATCCCTTCTTCCAGACCCGGTAGAAAGACCACGGGAAACTCCAGCCCCTTAGCATTGTGGAGGGTCATCAAAAGCACTTTACCGTCATCGCCGTCATATTTATCCGTTTCGGAAGACAGGGCAATGGTTTCAAGATAGGCCGTAATCGACACATCATCACTGTTATTCTCAAAATCCACAGCAGCTGAAACCAATTCCCGCAAGTTTTCGATTCTGTTCTCACCTTTGTCCATTTTACCCAGTTCCAGCATTTCCAGATAGCCACTTTTTTCAATAATTGCTTCGACCAGCTGACTGACTTTTTCAGTTTCCAACAGTGCCCGGAATTCAGCCATCAAACGCCCAAATTCAATAACCTTGTTTTTGACGCCCGCAGCCAAATTGGGAATTTCCCCGGCATGATAGAAGGCTTCCATCAGGCTGTAACCTTTAAAATCGGCATACTCACCGATTTTTTCCAGGGTGGCATTGCCAATCCCCCGCTTGGGTACATTGACAATTCTTAGAAAGCCCATATTATCTTTGGGATTATTCAGTACGTTAAGGTAGGTAACAATATCCTTGATTTCCATCCGGGAATAGAAACCCGTTCCGCCCACCAACTGATACGGCAGACCCGCACGCATTAACGCTTCTTCAAAAAGCCTTGATTGGGCATTGGTTCGATAAAGAATCGCAAAATCGCCAAACCGGAAGCCCTCGTCTAATTTTGTCCGAATTTCTTCCACCACAAAGCGGGCCTCATCGTAACCCTGGTTAAAAGAAGCCACTGCTACCTTTTCTTCTTCAGTATTGCGGGTCCACAAGGCTTTATCCTTGCGTCCGGAATTATGTCTAATTACCTGATTGGCACAGTCCAGAATTACCTGAGTAGAACGGTAGTTTTCTTCAAGTTTAACCACTTTGGCATCAGGATAATCTTTCTCAAAATCAAGGATATTTCTGATATCAGCACCCCGCCAGCCATAAATACTCTGATCATCATCACCACAGACACAAAGATTCTGATTTTTATGTGCCAGTAGATTAACCAGTTCATACTGGCTGCGGTTGGTGTCCTGATATTCATCCACCAGAATATATTTAAACTTGTTCTGGTACTGGGCCAGAATTTCGGGAAAGCCCTTAAACAAGACCAGGGTATTATAAATCAGATCGTCAAAATCCATTGCGTTGTTGGATTTTAAGGCTTTCTGATACATTTCGTAGTAAAGCCCAACTTTTTCCCTGCGAAAATCATCACGGTTGTCCTTTAAATACTGACTTGGGCTGATCCCGTTATTCTTGGCTTCGGATACTTCATTGCTGACATAGGCGTAGCTATAATATTTGTCATTGAGTTTTAGCTCTTTGATAATCGCCTTATATAGTTTTTTCTGATCATCGGTATCGTAAATGACAAACCGTTCATCATAGCCCAACCACTGGGAATGCACCCGCATGATCCGGGCACACATGGCATGAAAGGTCGACATCCAGATGCCTTTGCTTTCTTTTATATTCATCGCCGCGATTCGCTCCCGCATTTCGCCAGCTGCTTTGTTAGTAAAGGTAATTGCCAGAATCTGCGACGGATAAGCCGCTCCCGACTCAATAATGTGGGCAATTCGGTGAATAATCGTCCGGGTTTTTCCCGACCCCGCTCCCGCCAATATTAATAAAGGACCCTGAATTGTTTCTGCTGCCTCTCTCTGTCGATTGTTTAAACCATCCAATAAATTCATTCGTCCTCCTGACTAAAATCTGATTTCCCCATAATAAATACTTTTTATAACTTTATCCATTTCTTCGGCGTTCATCGACACTGGATTTCTGACTGTCGATCCTTTGAGCGCATTGTCCAGGATCAACGGATAATCTGTCAGAAATTCCTGCTCATCGATGCCGGCATCTTTAAATGACTTAGGAACACCAAATTCCTGATTTAAACTGATGATCTCTTCGATCACATCTTTATCAATTGCTTTTGATAAAGCCGCAAGATCTCTATTAACTTGCTCATCTCTGATGTTATACTTCATAACATAAGGCAAAGCAATGGCATTTAAAAGACCATGACTGGTGCCAAAGCGACCACCTAAAGAGTGGGCAATGCCATGATCCATACCCAGCCCGGCATTCTGAAAGGCAAATCCGGCCAGGCACTGATAGTTATGGACATGCTGACGGCTCTCAATATCTCCTTCATAAAAAGATGCCCGGAGATTCATAATCAGCCCTTCAAAAGCACCTTTGGCAATGGCTTTGCTGAAATCATCGGCGTTTTTATTAATATAGGCTTCCAAGGCATGGGTCAGGGCATCCATGCCCGACTCAACCATCACCGATTTTGGCATAGATAAGGTTAATTGTCCATCCAGAATAGCCAAATCAGGAATAAAGCTTTCAGTTTTCAGGCCAACCTTAATATTTTCCTCCGGAAAAGTAATGACTGCTGCCCGAGTGACTTCAGCGGCTGTTCCGGAAGTCGAAGGAATAGCGATCAAACGAAGTTTTTCTCTTTTTTTAGGTGCCTTACCGGCGCGGATATCCATTAAGTTAAGGCTTTCATATTCACACAGCAAAGTCATTACTTTAGCCGCGTCAATTACCGACCCACCGCCGACGGCTATAACTACTTCCGGCGCAAAGTCCTTCATGACTCTGGTTCCAGTAATAACAGCTTCCACATCGGGGTTTTGGGAAATCCCCTGATATATTTTTATTGCTTTTCCCGAGAGCATTCCCTGCAGCCGATCCATGACCCCATTTTTGAACATGGCAGCCTTTCCGGTTACAATAAAAACCCGTTTTTCTTTTATTTCTGCTATATATTTCAAACTACCGGGACCGGTAATAATCCGATCACCCAAAAACTTCAAATCTTTCAACTTGTTTCTCCTTTATTAAAATAAACAGTGACCGTGGTTCCCTCGTTTTCCTGACTCTCGATTCGCAGCTCACCCTGGTGTTCTGCAACTATCCATTTAGCAATAGAAAGTCCTAAGCCTGTACCGCCCTCGGTGCGAGACCTGGCTTTATCGACCCGATAAAAGCGCTGAGTCACTTTTTTGATATCCGCCTCGGGAATACCAATCCCCTGATCACTGACCTGCACCTGAATCCCGCTATTAACCCTTTGGGCATTAATTTTTATCACGGTTGAATCGCCGCTGTACTTAATGGCATTGTCCAGAAGGATCACGAAAACCTGGGTAATCTGTTTTTCATCACCCTCAATAAGCAGTTCTTCTGCCACATTATTATAGAGACTAATGGATTTTTTGGCGGCCAGCGGCGCCATTTTTTCGGACACCACTTTGAGTAAAAAAGTTAGATCAACAGCCGTTTTTTGCGCCTGCAAATCACCGGAATCCGCCCGCGCCAAAAACATCAGATCTTCTACAATCCGCTGCATCCGTCTGACCTCACCATAGGCATTATCAAGCCATATTTTTTGTGACTCAACAGTTTCTTCCCCCGAAGTCTTTACCACCTCAAGGTTCGTTTGAATCACCGCTATCGGTGTTCGCAACTCGTGGGAAGCATCGGCTAAAAATTCCTGCTGACGCTGAAATGTTTTCTTGATCGGAATCAGTGAACGGCCTGATAAAAAATATCCGCCTAAAAAAGAAAGCGAAGCCCCAATTATCATCACGAGTCCAATAATTTTAACGGTATTATCTAGAAGCTCCCGTTCCAAAGACATATTTTTCATCACCTGAATGGTTTTTAATTCTCCGTTTTTATTGACAATCCGATAGGTACAAATCTTATAATTGCGCTCATCCGTCTTGTAGTTACTATACAAGTACTTTTCCCTGTTTTCGGAAAAATAATCGCTGGCAATCTGCTGTAGCTCGACAATTGTAAAAGGCAGTTGCGCCGACTGATCAAGGACTGAAAATTCATGATCATACATAATATAAGAAATATTATTTTGCACCAGACTACGGGAGTATTCCAGATAGCCCTGCTTTTCTTCTTCCGTCACGGGTTCACCTGAACGTTCCCGCTCCAGAAATTCAATTTCATTGGCTAACTGGGAACAGTAAATCTGCAGATCGCCATTGACGTTATTCTCCACATCCAAAGACAGGATTATATAGAGAAAAATCACAATAAATAACAGGAGCCCGATCAGGACTCCCGTATTTAAGAGGGTCAGATTAATCCTTAACCGGTTGAGGTTGAACATGCTCCTTCTCCTTCAGAACGTATCCCAGACCCCGGATGGTCTTAATATAAACCTTTGATTTGCTTATTTTTTTGCGCAGATAATGGACGTAAATTTCTACGCTATTCTCCATCACCGAGCTTTCAATACCCCAGATTCGATCAAGAATCTGGTCTTTAGAAATCGTCATACCCGGATTTCTGATAAACATCTCCAAAAGCTGGGCTTCTTTGGCGGTGAGTTTATTGGGTGTATCATCCACAATCAATTCACCAGTATTGATATTTAAGGCAATATTGACAAAGCGAATCACGTTATCCTGATAAACTTCCCAGGGTCTGCGTCCCAGCGCCCGAACTCTGGCAATTAATTCCTCAGTTTCAAATGGTTTGACCAAATAGTCATCGGCGCCCATATTAAGTCCCTTAACCTTATCCTTTGTATCATCTTTAGCCGTCAGCAACAGGATTGGGACATTTTTACCTGCCTCGCGAATGGACCGAAGAATTTCCAGGCCGGAAATACCTGGCAGCATAATATCCAGAATAATCACATCATAAACGTCATTTTCACTGAGTATTTTCCCTTCGATCCCGTCATTGACCACATCCACCAGTATTTTGTTTTTTTCAAACAGTCTGGCCAGGGCGGCTGCCAGGGTTTTCTCATCCTCTACCAGTAAAACACGCATGTTTTGCCTCCTCGCTGCTTTAAGATTCCGCCGGTTCCTCAACACTGCCGCCTAGCAGCTCTTCCACCGGCCGCATCTCGCCCTCAAATTTAGGCTCAGCCATTACCCGGCGGCATTCCAGAAATACTTTAACAGCATTTTCATAATTATCAATAAAGTCTTCCCCTTTTAAAATTCCGCGATCCATCAGGTGATAAATAAAGAGACCCATATAATAAACCTTATCCGGCTCAATATTTTTTAAATTCACATATTTATAAAAGGCCGACAGGGTGTTGTCATTCTCTGCCAGAATTTCACCGGCAATCCGCACCCATTCCTGGGACAGGGTTTCAGTAATCGACTCATGAAAGCTTACCCACAGCATCGCCTTGGCCACCGAGTCTTCAACAATATCAAGAGATTTACGGCAATCCTCAGCCCCCCAGTTAAAGGCTTCAATGATCTTGGGCGCATAGGTAATAGAGCCCATCACATAATTTTTGTTCTTACTCTCGTCTATGGTAATGATCTTATTTAAAAGCAGGTCACTTTTTTTAAGTTCTCTTTGGATCATAAACCATTCATCGTAAATACAAAAGGGCAGATAGCCGAAATCGGCAAAGATATGATTGATAATCCGCTGCACCTGCAGTCTTTTATCGCGTTTGCGTTGGACTTCCTTTTGTTTTCGCAAAAAAGTGTCCATATGATAATAAAGATTATGTTTCTCAAAGAAACGTTCCATCTGATTAATGGTTTCCGGCTCTTCGCTATAAAATATCAATTCATCCAGGTCGCGGTACTCATCCACCCGACCCGGCCCGTTATTCATAATCAGCTGCAGATATTGTTTGTTCTCATAGGAAACCCGGCTGCAGGGGTGATAAATAGCATTGGGGAAATTTTCGGTGTAAATAAAAAATACCTGCTTGCTTCTTTTAAAATAAATAATATAGCCTTTAGTGGTAAAGAACCCCCACCCCTTATCACTGGGCTTGTTGCCGTGTTTAATACTAAAACCTTCAGTATAAAGCGTGTTTTTAAGCATATAAGAGATAATATTTTCGTTATTGTCCATCCCCATATTACGAAGATTTCGGCGATAATAGGCCCAAAGCAATTCAATGGTCGTTCCCTTGGGATCAAAAAGCGCTTCCATGGAAAAGAGGTTCTGATTTTTTAAATTTTTGATAATGCACAAAAGTAGGCAGTCCAGGTGAATGGCCTCCAGATATTCATCCGGTTTGATTTTTTTGAGATCCGCCACCACACAGGAGTTAAAATACTCCAGGCTGTCTTTCTTCATCTTTTCATGCAGTTTTGACGTCTTTTGATTAAACCGATCCATGGCATTTGCCACCGAAAATAGCAGATTCTCCGAAATCAGGGTTAAAACTACTTTTTTCTTGGCATCCCAGGGGTATTTTAAATTATTGAAAATAATTTCATTAATAATTTCTGAAGTCTCCACATCATATTCTACAACTGTATCTTTAGGTATTGAGATGAAGATTAGCTTCTGATCGGGAATAGTATCAATAATCACCCCGCGTCGACTGATAAAAACGTTGGCTTTAACTAGTTCATCCTTAACCCCGCAGTTCACTTCAATATCTTCCAGAAAAACTTCATTTTGGATCATGTAGGCAATAAAATTTCTGATCTGCTCCAGGTCACTGTTCTGAAGATTGGTTTTAAAGCCATATTCCAGCAGCTTATAGACAATTCGCACGATATCTTTTTGCCGGTCAATGCCCCGATCTTCACTGGCTCTGATAAAGGCTTGATTAAGCGGTGTTTCCGGCAGATAAAACTTGGGTTCGATGGACAGTAAAGCTTCCACAGCCAAAAGAATCAACAGATCAATTTCCACCGAATCGATCCCGTTTTTCTGAACATCTTTATTTTGTTTTAAGTTGCTTAACATCCGCTGATAAATATCTTCAAGTTTTTCAATGCCTTTTTTTTGTACACTGTAACAATCCCCACAAAGGGCATCATAATTGATTCCCAGTTTAGGATTCTCTATTTTATAGCTTCTTTCTAAAAAGCCTAACTTTTTTCCACATTTTTTACAAGGTTCTTTCATTCTATGTCATCCTTTCTTAAAAAATCTGCCTGGCAAATTTCGTTTAAGGAGTATTTATTTTTTCCTAACACTAATCATAATTGCATTATCTATAGTTTACCATAAATTTCTACTATTTTTTCAAAAAAAGAAAAAAGAGCTGCAAATTTTGATAGCTCTTTTTTGCGCTAAAGACCGGTTTTTTCGCCAATCCGAATACCGATCTCAAACAATTTTCCATTTCATATCATCAGTCAGAGCTTTTCATTCGCAAGTTGCACTTGTTTCATAAAAAACTATTTTTTATACACACAAAAATCCTCTTAAATCATTTCAACTTCATCAATAATTCCGCCACCCAGGCAGATATTATCCCGATATAAAACCACAACCTGACCAGGCGTTACAGCTTTCTGATTTTTAAGAAACTCAACCCCAATTGTATCGCCCGCCACCTTAACAATCACATCCTGATCTTCCTGTCGATATCTGAATTTAGCCGTACATTTAAAAGCCGCTGCTGGTGCATGGCCGGCAACCCAGCTCATCTCGATTGCTTTTAAAGACTTAGAGTACAAGGCCGGATGGTCATCACCCTGAACGACCATTAGTTCGTTAGTTGAAAGATTCTTGTGCACAACAAACCATGGCTGGCCATTACCTTCTCCACCAATACCCAAACCTTTGCGCTGCCCCAGAGTATAGTACATTAAGCCCTGGTGCTTACCCTTCACATTGCCCTGAAGATCAACAATATTACCAGGTTGTGCCGGCAGATAATGACTCAAAAATTTCCCGAAATGGCGTTCCCCAATAAAACAAATTCCTGTTGAATCCTTTTTATTGGCCGTTATCAGATTGTTTTTTTGAGCAATCTCACGCACTTCCATCTTTGACAGATGACCGATTGGAAAAAGGACATTTTCCAGTTCCTTCTGCCCCAGCTGGCAAAGAAAATAGGTCTGGTCCTTGCCGTGATCAAAGGCTCGTTTTAACCGATAATGCCCGTTGACCACATCGCTTTGGGCATAATGGCCAGTGGCCAGGTAATCCCCGCCAAAAACATTCAGTGCATAATCCAGAAAACGCTTGAACTTGATCTCACGATTGCATAGCACGTCGGGATTAGGGGTTCTGCCTTTTTTATATTCCTCAAGAAAATAGGTGAAAACAGAGTCATAGTATTCCTTAGCAAAATTAACGGTGTAATAGGGAATGTCAATGACATCACAAACACGTCTGACATCATCATAGTCTTCAGTAGCGGTACATAGACCGGATTCGTCCTCTTCTTCCCAGTTTTTCATAAATACACCAATCACTTCATATCCCTGTTCTTTTAGCAATAGTGCAGCAACCGAAGAATCAACACCTCCAGACATTCCCACAACAATTTTCATGTTTCGTTTTCCTCCTATGTTTTTCCGATCCGCTTATTTTAAGCTTTCCGCCATTTTTGTTGCGATATTTACGATCGCATTTTTTTCAGCTTCATCGGGTGCGCCCTTGATCATTAATATTTCATCAATCAGATCAGCTTTAGTTTCGCAGGCAAATTCATCAAAGCTTTTATCCGCTCCGCCGCTCCAGCTGTACTCAGCCAAAAAACCCACCTTATGATTATCGACCTTAATCTCGGCCAATTTGTATAATAGATTGGCCATCTTGGGATAAATTTTTCCGTAATAAGAAGGTGATGCCAAAAAAAGGCCCTTATATTTCCAGATATCGGCGATCATATAAGAAATATCTGTCTGCGCCACATCATAAAGCTTAACCGTTTTGACCCCCGCTTCTTTTAAAGCAACAGCTAGTAGCTCGGCCGCCTTTTGTGTATTACCATACATTGAGCCATAACAGACCACAACCCCGTCATCGGTTTCCTTCTTGCTCATCTTGACATATTGATTAAGAACATGTCCCGGATTATCCCGCCAAACTAATCCGTGGGAAGGGCAGATAGTCCCTATTTCCAGACCACCCAGCTTATTAAGTGCTTTTAGGGCCTGACCGGCTACTTTTCCCACAATCGTTGCATAATATCTGCGAGTGGGAAGTTCAAACTCATCTAGATCATTCTGATCATCAAAGATGCCACCCACCGGTGCTTTGTAGCTGCCAAAAACATCCATGGAAAACAAAACTTTTTCGGTTACTTCATAGGTAACCATGGACTCCGGCCAGTGGACCATCGGTGTCATAAAAAACTGTAGCGTATGTTTTCCCAGACTTAAGGTTTCGCCATCACACACTTCAATCAGATTATGATCAATATCATAGAAATTTTTCATAATTGGGAAGGTCTTTTTATTGCCCACAATCTTCATTTCCGGATACGCTTCAAAAAGCTGCACTATTCCGCTGGAATGATCCGGCTCCATATGATTGACAATTAGATAATCAACTTTCTTGTCACCAATTATAGATCTCAGCTTTTCCAGATATTCATCTTCTTTTATATACTTGACGGTGTCAATAACCGCCACTTTTTCATCATTAATCACGTAAGCATTATAAGAAACGCCTTGACCGTCAAGTGGCCACAAACCTTCAAATAATGTGGTCTGATAATCATTAACCCCGATCCAGAATATATCTTCCTTAACTTTCACCGCTTTCATAACACGCCTCTCTTTCCAGTACTATTATTAAATTTTAATATAACCTGTATTCCGTTTTTTTTCAAGTTATTCTGCAAATTTTTAAATACAGGCAATATTCTACCAGCAAAATATGAATTTTGGGCATGAAAAAAGAGATGCAAAGCATCTCTTTTTCAAGAAAATTAAGAAAGGAAATTAAAACGTTTTCACACCATGGCATAATTATAACCGATTACATAAAAAAAATCCAGCCTTTTTTTAAATTTTTTGAACAATTTTAAATTTTCGTAAAATTCGGCTATTTATCCCCCTTCCCCTAGCTTCCTGTGCTATAATGAAATCAATCATTGTCGAAAGGAGCTGGTAATATGCAAAATGATGAAGAAAAAAATTCAGCAGACCCGATTTCTTTAACCAACCAGGAAATCAAAGAAGAACTCCGTCGCCTGTTCTTAGGCGGTGATGACTGGTCCAAAGAAGCATGTATGGGCTATTTTCTAAAAGCCTGTCAGAAAACTGGTCTTGATATTCCCACCGTCCAGAACTTGGCGCTAATTTTATACCGCCTCTTCGACGAAATGAGCATTGATGAAGCAAAACAATTCTATTTCGAGGACTGCCACGCAGTCCTAACTGGTAAAAAATGAAAGGTGCATCATCTGCGCCTTTTCAGACTGAAGACAAAGTTGATCTTTTGCTACCTGAGCACCGACAATTGGCTTTTCAGTTGTCTGCCTCGGGGCGAACAGTTGCTGGGAAACGCTGATAATTACAGCCTTCAAATCGGGCAACTGTAAGAATCCGCGAGCAGACTACGAAATCCAATTGGTCGATGCGGGGTTTATCTACACACTGAGGTGAATCGTCTGCGCTTTTTTTACAAATTGGAATAAATCAGGTATAAATCGAAGACTGGCATCATAATGGCCAACATCATCAGCAAAACCCCGCCACCGATGATTAAAAGCAGCAGCGGTTCCAACATAATCTGCAGCATACCAATGCGGTGTTTGTATTGCGACTCGTAAAAGGATGATGTCATTGCCATCATTTCTCCAACCAGTCCGGACGACTCGCCAACGGCCATAAACTGACCAAAGGTTTCTTCAAAAACAGGTAAGTCTGCCATCGCTTCGGTCATCGACGACCCCTGTTTCACCTCTTCAATAAGCTTAGAAATAGCCATTTGATACTCCCGATTTTTAGTTATCTCTTTGAGTCCTCTCAAAGCGTTAATTAAATCCAGGCCGCTATTCGTTAAAATTCCCAAAACCTTTGAAAATAGCATCAAAAATTCCCATTGCCGCATTTTTCCATAAATTGGTAACTGATTCTTAATCCGATCCAGCCAAATCCTGGCTGCTGGTGTGTTCTGTGTCAAAAAATAAAACAGCAGGATTGTTGCCAGTGATGCAAAAACCCAGTAAATATGTCCCCTCAGCCAATCCGATATGTTAATAAACCAGATTGTTAAGGGTGGCAGTTCCTGATCCATGGACTGAAAAATACCGGTAAATTGGGGTAAGACAACCGTCAACAGAAAAAAAGAAACCACCAGCGAAACGGCAATTAGAAGCAGCGGATAAGCGAGAATTTCTTTCATTTTCTGTCGGTTATGATATGCATTCTCATAGTAATCACCAATAACCGTCAGCATCCGGGGCAGCTCACCGGAATTTTCACCGGTTTTAACCAGAAAGATAAACAACGGCGGAAAACTCAAATTACCAAGCGCACCGGAAAGAGTCTCACCCTTTCTAAGGGCAAGCTGTACGTTCTCCAGATCTTTTTTAAGGACCGGATTGCGGCTGCGGTTTTTAAGAATTGCCAGGGCTTCCAAAATAACAATCCCCGATTGCAGAATGATCCCCAGATCTTTGGCAAACTGCGCCAGCTCTGAAAGCCCGATTTTCCCAACATGAAGTGATCTCTGTTTAGTTAAGAATTCCTGCAGGTGTCCTTGCTTTTTAATTTCCACGATCAGCAGATTTTGGTTTTCCAGGACATTCATCACTTCATTTTCTGACAAAGCCGCCATCTGACCGCTTACTTCTTCACCACGAATATTTATCGCTGTGTACAAAAAATTTGTTTTTTTCATCGATGCCACTCCGCTTCTTCCCTGATCACCACCAAGCCATCACTAAAGGAAATATTACCGCTTTGTATTTGCGCCAATACTGAATCAGAAAAGGGAATTAAGCCTTGCTTCAAGGCTACATGGCGAATTTCATCATAATTTTTCCCGACTGAAATCGCTTCTCTGACCTGGCGATTAACGAGTAGGACTTCCTGAATGGCTACCCGGCCCTGATAGCCCGTGCCATGACAGATCGAACAGCCTTTGGCATCATAAACTAATCCATCATAGGAAAAAATTTCTTTTTCTGCTTGGGTCATAAGACGTTCCTGCCGACAATGTGGGCAAAGCCGATTAAGCAGCCGCTGGGAGATTACACCTCGTAAGGCCGATGATAAAAGATAAGCGGGAACTTTCATATCAAGCAAGCGGGTAATGGTAGAAACCGTATTGGTCGTATGGACGCTGGAAAAAAGCAGGTGACCAGTAATCGCCGCCCGGGTAGCCATAGCTGCAGTATTCTCGTCCCGAATTTCACCAACCATAATCACATTGGGGTCCTGTCTTAATACCGAGCGCAAACCGCTGGCAAAGTCAAGGCCGGATTTTTCATTTACCTGGATCTGATTGATCCCTTCCATTTGAAATTCAACCGGATCTTCAATCGTCACAAAATTTTCTCGGCTGGTGTTGAGGGCTTTTAAGAAACTGTAAAGAGTCGTTGTTTTACCACTTCCAGTCGGTCCTGTCACCAGAATCATGCCGTGATTTGCCTGCAGCATTTCTGCCAGCTGGCTTTTCTGTCGCTCCGAAAAGCCCAGGTCTTCTATCCGGTAAAAAAACTGTTGCTGATCAAGAATTCTTAACACGATTTTTTCCCCGTGAATAGTTGGCATGGCGGATAAACGCAAATCAATCCGCCGTCCCTGAAAGTTCGTATGCAGAGCCCCATCCTGGGGTAGCCGATGTTCACCGATGTCGCAGCCAGCCAGAACCTTAAGCTTGCTAATCAAGCCTTTATAAACTTCTCGGCTAACCATTTTCTTTTCATAAAGGACGCCATCGATCCGAAAACGAATCCGACAGCTGTTCTGATAGGGTTCAATATGGATATCACTGGCGCCGCGAATAACCCCTTCACTGATCAGCTCATCTGCTATATCCGCAGATTTTGTTACCTGGTCGCCATTTGCTTCCTGATCTGTAAAATAATATTTTCGGTTCAGGTTTCTGATTAGTTCTTTTGGCGCCACAAAAATCCGGATATCCTGATTAAGGGCTTGATGAATTTGGGTGATCAGTTTTTGGTCAGTGGGATCTGACATCAGTAGCCATATTTCATGGCCGGGTCCTTCATCAAAAGGAAAAACCCCATGACTGCGAATGATATCTACTGGCAGACTTTTCACCACCGCTGGATTAATGTAATGGCTGCCCGGATCAAAGATCTCAAAGCCCCATTCCTTTTGATAAATAAAGGCTAACTGATCGAAACTGATAATCCCGTCTGTAATTAGAAGATCCAGCACCGCTTCACCTGTCTTTTGCGACTGAGTCATCTTTCTAATCAATGTATCTTTTTTTAGCAGTCCAGTTTGCAGAAGATATTCAAGGATCAGTCTGTTGTCATTCATGTCACCCTCCAGGTCGTTTTAATAGCAGTATAGGCTTTTTAAAAGGATTTTTCAAGGTTGAATTTATTTGGCAATAAAGAAAAGCCCCGAAACCATTGGTTTCAGGGCATCTATAAGGATTTAAGTGTTTACATATCAAATTTTTTGTGAATATGAACCATGGCTTCTTTGCCGCGTTCTTTGTCAATCAGACAGGAAATTTTAATTTCTGAAGTGCTGATGGTCTGGATATTAATGCCCAGTTCAAACAGCGCTTCAAAGAATTTAGAAGCAATCTCGGCATTGGCAACAATCCCAGTACCAATAACAGATAGTTTGGCTACACCCTGATCAAATTCAACCTTCTGAGCGTTAACTTCAAAGGCGAATTTCTGAGAAACGGATACCGCTTCCTGCAATTCATCCACATCAACGGTAAAGGAAATATCATTGACCGCTGTGCGATTAACATTCTGCACAATCATATCCACATGGATATTGGCTTTAGCCAGAGCACTGAATAATCTAAACGCGATTCCCGGCTGATCCGGCACCTCAAAAATTGATATTTTAGCAATATTTTCATCCAGCGCCACACCGCGCACCAATACTTTTTCCATTTTTACTTCCTCCTTGATAATCGTTCCTTCATTGTGATTATAACTTGAACGCACCACTAAGGGTACTTTAAATTTTTCGGCCATTTCCACAGAACGCGGATGTAAAACCTTGGCGCCGGTGGAAGCCATTTCCAATACTTCCATATATGAAATTTCATCGATTTTCGAAGCTTCTTCAACTACCCGGGGATCCGCGGTATAAACGCCGTCCACATCGGTATAAATCTCGCACAACTCCGCTTTTAGGGCAGCTGCGATCGCTACTGCTGAAGTATCCGAGCCACCGCGACCCAACGTTGTTATATCCATGTTTTCATTAATCCCTGGAAACCGGCAACAATAACAATTTTTCCGGCATTCAGTTCTTTTTCAATCCGATGGGTATGAATGTCATTGATTCTCGCCCGTTTATGGGTATTCGACGTGACAATTCCGCACTGAGCGCCAGTCAAGCTAACCACATCATAGCCCTGGGCTTGAATCGCCATGGCCAGTAAAGAAATCGAAACCTGTTCACCGGTGGCCAGCAGCATATCCATTTCCCGGCTGGGGGATGTTCGTCTATCTGACGCGCCAATTCAATCAGATCATCAGTGGTGTCTCCCATGGCCGAGACCACAACCACCACCTTTTTCCCGGTTTCTCTGGTTTCGATAATACGGCTGGCCACCCGCTTAATCCTGTTGACCGTACCGACACTAGTGCCGCCGTACTTTTGTACTATTAAATCTTCCATTTCCTCTGCTCTTTTCTATTCGTAAATTCGCGCATAAAATATTTCTGGAACTTCTTTCTTTAGGGTTTCTGCCATCTCATTAAAACGATCGGCCGCAATCACACTGCTAACAATAAAAGCCTTGTCTTCATTGACGATAACCGTTTTACGCTCTGCCACAGTTTCAACAGCCGCCAGTACCCGGTCCAGGTCTTCCTGTTTGGTTAAGTTTGCGCGCAGATAGTATTTGCCTTTAAAAATCGATGTGCCCGCTTTATTTAAATTTCTCCCCAAACGCAGGGATTCCGGTTTTCTGTCAGCATCCATGTTAAGGATATAAAGGACATCTCCCACCACAGCATTGGCGGTCGCATCCTTACCGGCACCTTTTCCGTAAAACTGGAGCTCACCGATGATATCCCCGGTGATTGAGATAATGTTGAATTCACTGTTGACATTACTCATAATTGACGCTTCTTTAAAAAGAACCGGTTCCACAGTGGTATAGAGATCATTTTCATCCAAAATCGAATGTCCCAGATATTTAATTGTATAACCCAGGCTACCTGTCATTTCAATATCAACCGCCCGCACATCAGTCATGCCCCGCTTGTAGACATCTTCATCTCGAATGATACTTTCATAGGCCATTGACGAAAGGATGGAAAGCTTTCTTGATACATCGTAACCTTCCACATCTGCCGTGGGATCAGCCTCAGCAAAGCCGATGGATTGGGCCAAGACCAGGGTTTCTGAAAAGTCCGCCCCTTCTTCAGTCATTTTGGAAAGAATAAAATTAGTGGTCCCATTGAGGATTCCCTTAATTTCTGTTACCCGATTTATTTTCATTTCTTCTTTAAGACTGCCAATAATCGGAATTCCACCACCGACTGACGCTTCGTAGCGAATCACCACGCCATTTTCTTCCGCCAAATTTAAAAGTTCCTGAAAATATTCTGAAATCACTGCTTTATTGGCTGTCACCACATGCTTTTTTGCTTTCAGACAGGCCTTGATCATTTCGTATTCAAAATCCATCCCGCCCATTAGAGCAACAACCAGACCAATGCTGTCATCTTCCAGAATTTCTTTGGGATCAGTGACAATTTTCCCGATTGTATCCCCCAGATCCTTTGATGCGTCCCGTTCAAGTACCTTTGTAATGACTGGACTTAAACGCCTGTTTTCGATATCTGTAAAGTTTCCTGAAAATTTCCCTTTATTAAGATTAATCAGTTCATATACCCCAGAACCGATGGTTCCGTGGCCCAAAAGTGCAATATTCAATAAAATTCACCTCAAAATCTGTATTTATTTTAAAAACACTTGTTTTTTCTCGAAAAACATTCTATCATATAGTTACGGGATATACAATACCCCTAAACGAAAATATTGATTGAATAATTCTGGAGGCCTTTACATGAAAAAAAGCTATCACAGCACTCGTTCCAAAGACATAAACGTATCAGCATCTCAGGGAATCCTACAAGGATTAGCCCCTGACGGCGGACTTTTCGTCCCCGACTTTATTCACAAACTAAAACTTTCCCCCGACTCTTTTAAAGGAAAATCCTATGGCGATATGGCCAAAGTTATTTTCGGGGCTTTTCTACATGATTTTAGCGAGGAGCAAATTGATCACTCCGTAGCGTCTGCTTATTACAGCGGAAAATTTTCAAAAGATGAGCCGGTTGAACTTAAAAAGGTTGGTGACCGTTATTTTCTGGAATTGTTCCATGGCCCAACATGTGCCTTCAAAGATATGGCTCTGACTATTTTACCATACCTGATGACCGAATCCATGAAAATTACAGATCATCAGAAAAAAATCATGATTCTGACAGCAACCTCGGGAGATACTGGAAAAGCAGCATTAGAAGGCTTTGCCGACGTCCCTGATATCAGTATTCTGGTTTTTTATCCCAAAGAAGGGGTTTCCACAGTTCAAGAAAAACAGATGCTGACTCAAACTGGCCAAAACACCTGTGTTATTGGCGTTGACGGAAATTTTGATGATACCCAAAATGGTGTCAAAGAAATTTTGAATGATGCTGCCATTGCCAAAGCGCTTGATGCCACCGGCATGATTTTCTCTTCAGCCAACTCCATTAATATCGGTCGCCTCCTGCCCCAAGTCGTTTACTATTTTTACAGCTACTACAAACTCCTTGCTAACGGCGAAATTACTGACGGTGAAAAAATTAATTTTGTAGTCCCCACCGGTAACTTCGGCAATATTTTAGCCGGCTACTATGCCCAGATTTTAGGCCTGCCGATCAACAAACTGATCTGTGCCTCCAACGCCAATAATGTCCTGACCGACTTTTTTGCAACTGGATCATATGACCGTAATCGTGACTTTTTTAAAACCAGCTCACCATCCATGGATATCTTGATCTCCAGCAATCTTGAGCGTCTACTTTTTGACTTATACGAAGGCGATACCGATGCAATCGCCAGCCTGATGCAGTCCTTAAAAACAGACGGTTCCTATCAGGTTCCACAGTCAGTACGGGATAAAGCGACACTTTTTTATGGTGGCTATGCCGATGAAGCAGCAACTTCCGCTGCAATTAAAAAAGCTTTTGACGATTCTAATTATCTAATAGACCCCCATACCGCTGTTGCCGATAAAGTTTACGCTGATTATGTAAAAGCTTCCGGCGATAACAGCAAAACTGTCATCTTATCGACCGCCAGCCCCTATAAATTTGGCCGTTCTGTTTATGAAAGTATTTTTGGCCAAAGCCCTGAAGATGATTATGCCATTCTTGATTCTCTGGCACAAAAAACCGGCACCGAGATTCCGGCACCGCTAAAAGATCTAGCCAGCAAGAAAAATAAGCATCAGCTTCAATGCGGCAAAGGCGGAATGTCTCAAGCCGTCTTAGATTTTTCCAAACAGCAGGTGAAGTAGATGATAAAAGTTTCTGTCCCAGGAACCTCTGCCAATTTAGGCCCCGGTTTTGATGCTTTCGGACTGGCACTGTCCATTTACAATACCTTTTCTTTTGAAGAAAAAACGGATGGTAAATTAACCATCCGTGGTGTTGAAAGAAAATACCAGGGCACCAGTAACCTAGTTTACAAATCGATGCAAAAAGTCTTTGCCAAAATCAATTATAAACCCAAAGGGCTTTATATTAGCAGCCAGGTGGACATTCCCATCAGTCGGGGCCTCGGCAGCTCGGCCACCTGCATCGTGGCTGGGCTTTTTGGCGCCAATGCCCTAACCGGCAACAAATTATCCACTGACGAGCTCTTTGATCTGGCGGTGGAAATGGAGGGGCATCCTGATAATGTGGCTCCAGCTATCTTTGGCGGCTTAGTGGTATCGATGAACGAGCAGAGGCATAACCTTTTTATTAAAAACACGGTTCACCCTTCTTATGATTTTTACGCTCTGATTCCGGACTTCCCCTTATCCACCCAGGATGCCCGCGAAGTCCTGCCTAAAAAAATCAATTTTAGCGACGCTACTCACAACCTGCCCCGGGCAACCATGACTTATCTTTCCCTGGTGAATGGCCAACACGATATTTTACGCTATAGCTTGAAAGACCGTCTGCACCAACCTTACCGAAAGAAACTTATCGCTCATTATGATGCGATGGTTCGCAAATCCCGGGAATTCGGTGCTCTAAACGCCTGTATCAGCGGTGCCGGACCCACTATTCTGGTGATCTGCGAAAATTCAAATCAAGAATATGAAAGAGAAATCACCGCCTATATGCGGTCAAAAACACCAAACTGGCAGCTATTAAAACTAAAACCCGATCAAAACGGAGTTGTGGTTGAGGGAGGTGCTCTTGATTAAAGAATATCTGATTGTCCATCGAAAAATCCTTCCGGACTTCTACACAAAAGTTGTAGAAGCCCGAATCCTGTTGGAATCCTCCCAATGCAAATCAGTTAGTGAGGCCGTTAAACAGGTTGGGATCAGTCGCAGCACCTACTATAAGTATAAAGACTATATTTTTACGCCTTCTGAAAATTACGGTCGCAAATTCACCTTATCTTTTAAACTCAATGATTGCCAGGGAATTCTCTCAACGGTCCTCAATGTCCTGAGTGAACATCACACCAGTATCATTACCATCCATCAGGACATCCCCATTAACAATGCTGCTATCGTGATTGTCACCCTTGATGGTAAAGGTTTACTTATTAGTATTGATGAGCTGATTCGCATTCTCAAACAGCTTGAAGGCGTTCACTCGGTTCACCTGATCGCCATGGAATAAAAAATCTGGCCTTTCGGTCAGATTCTAGGTTGCAAATAACCCCGTACCGACCAATTGGAATCCGCAGTCTGCACCCGGATTCGTACAGTTGCAATTTGGGAAGCGACTAAATAATAGCGTTTTCCAGCAACTGTTCGCCCCGAGGCAGAACAGCTGGATTTCCAATTGTCGGTACTCAGTCACATAAATTGACTTTGTTTTTTATCTCAATCTGGCCATTCAGTCAGATTTTTTCACGCCAAAATTCCAATAGAATAGCTAAATCTTCTTTGTATTCCCGGTCAGTCTGGCTTTCTTTTTTTTCCAGTTCTTCCAGCACGTCAAAGGAAAAAGCTTCTTTACCATAGCTTTTCCAGTCTTTAAGCATGGCTGGTTCAGGGCAGGAATCGGTTTTAACCGAAAAAGCAAAGCGGTTTTTCTGGCCTGCAAGATCCTTTGCCGATTTAAGCCAGATCTTATCCCCACAGCGAATTCCATAGATCCCACCAACAATACTTTTATTTTTGTAATGCTCTTTTAACGCTTTTTTTCGTTCCATTGATTTTCCTCTTAATCCAAGCAAGTAAAAAACAACCTATAAACCACTTTATTATAATTCTTTCCCAATTTAAACTCTTTCAACTAATCACGAAAATATTTGTTCATTGACTATTTCCTAATAAACAAACAAACCGTGATTCGAACAGTAGTAATATAACTTACTGCCAAATTTTGTTCCTAGTCTTCCGCCAATCATTTTTGGCAGTCGTAGCGCCGCAGTCTGTTCCGGATACAACCTGACTAAAAGACTTCGATCACTCGATACAAAAGCTACAAAGGAGATAAAATGTGCCTTGCTCATTTCATGCGCAAAGGTCACATAGTAATCCCCGTCATCATCATCAATCGTCGGCTGATGATTCTGATCCGCCGTTTTGGCAACAAGTGCAGTCAGTTTTCGGCCGCAACACGAGGCCTCAGCATCACCAGTCATAGTGATGACATTACCACAGTTTTTGCAAACGTAAAATTTTATGCGTTTCATATTTCCTGTTTCCATCTCGTTTAATTCCAAATCTCCCAACATCAATTTTTCAATATTTACCTGAAAAAGCTCAGAAAGCCCAGTCAGTAAAGACACGTCCGGGCATCCCAGTCCCCGTTCCCATTTTGAGATTGTTTTATCGCTTAAGTGCATTAAATTGGCAACCTGTTTCTGGGTCATTCCCTTTTCTTTACGCAGGCTTCTCAGCAGCCCACCTACCTTTTGACAGTTCATAAGACCCTCCTTATATTATTGTATCGGAAAATCCCACCATTTCAATCAACGCATCGTAGAGTTTTTGCTAGTAAAGCATGATGGTCATAGTATAAAGTTCATCATCCGAAAGGTAGGTATAGGCACCCAGTGTCTCATTCATCACTGTTTTAGCCGTTTCCATCATAGCCGGACTGCTTACCGCGAAATAAAAATATTTATCACCATTGGAAAAAGCGATGGTCACATCATTGCGAAGCCGCAATCGACCTCCCTCAGTATCTAACTGATAGAGCCTGTTTTCATGAATATAATAGTTATCAGCGGTGTCCGTAAACTCCGGATAATAAATCAGGGTCTGGTCGATTTCGTGGGTTTTTAAAAGCTGTTCTGTATTCACGCAGAAATAATCGTAGGAAATGTTTTTGTCCGGTTCTGAGTTATCAGTAACCCCCAGTTCCCCCCAGGTGGCATCAAGGTAATAGTAGTTGCCGTCAAGCAGCACCAGATCCCAGGCGTGCGCGCCCTGCAGATCCACATAACCACTGACATATGAACAATCGATTCCCTGTCTGTCGAGCAGATATTTAACCGTCTTGGAATAGCCGGCACAAACCGATGCTTTTTTGCCCAGGACACTGTAGATATTCTGATCATCAGTGTTTTCCTGATAGCTGGTGTTTTTTATGACATATTCATAGGTATACTTAACAAGCTCATAGGCATCAAAGGATGGTTGGATGCCTGCCTGATACTGTGCATAAGCCTGATCAATTTCCGCCTGGCGACGGTCTTTCTCCACTTCATCGTAAGGATAGGAGACTTCCACCGTCGAAACCATATCCGACTTTTCATCATAATAATAGGAAAAAGTATCGGCCCAGAAAATCTCCGGAAAATCATAATCTATGGCCATCATAATCCGTTCAATTGCCATGGAATCGACACCAGAAACCGCAATTTTTTGATCATAATTTTTCAGGCCCTTTGCAATAACCCAGTACACATCTTTTTCTTCCCCATATAAATAATGATAGGCATCATACTCTGGTATCGTATCCTCATCAATGGCCTCTTCCAGAGACTGATCATCCGGCTCCTCCGCAGGATCAAGAATTTCTTGAACCTGCAAAACTTCAAGGTCATCATCCAAGACCATTAGGGTAATGCCGGAAAAAAACAGCGTCAGGACGATAAAGCCCCCGACTCCCAATATGAATTTTATTGCACTGCCCCTGTTATTCATAAAACCCTCTCCGTTTTATATCAAAAAATTTCAGCTCTAAGTACTGGTAACTAGTATCTCCGATAAATTGATTGACATTCGGTCAATACCCGCAAGCCAAAGGGGCTACCGTTTCTCTAGTCCAATAGCCTACTAAAGCCACTTAGTCAACGCATCATTTGTTACCCTCTTTGGCATTAAGATGCTTTCTTTCATTATACCCTAAAAATCAATTGGCTATTGAAAGTTCTGTTTAAAGATGATAAACTATCTACGTTATAATGTAAAGCAATTGTGCTTTATTAATGAATTTATTATTTTAAAGGAGTCGAGAGGATGCGTAATTTATCTTGCTAGCCATTTACTGGAAGGTGTTATCAAACCCCGAGGTCAAGCCTCTTATTTTGATGCACACAAGCAGGAAAATTACAAGGAAACCACTGCCTCTCTGATCGATGCACCAATTTACGGATTTTTTTGCATATGACCCAGCCGCAGGATGATTTTCCTGCGGTTTTTATATGTCAAAGCCTGACAGTTTTATCTTTAATCTGATCCTGAACGGCTTTGTTATGGAGGATCAATCATGTCACAAATATCCGTCACAAACTTAAGCTTTCACTACGAAGGCTCTTATGACACTGTTTTTAAAGATGTTTCTCTGTCTCTTGACAGCAACTGGAAACTTGGTCTAATCGGCCGTAACGGGCGAGGCAAAACAACGTTTTTAAAACTTTTAATGAAAACCTACCCCTATGTCGGGACCATTCATTCAAGTGTGGATTTCGAGTACTTTCCTTATCCAATTAAGGATCTGAACCAAACCGCTATCGACATTGCAGAAATCATTTATCCGGATTACGCCCTATGGGAACTAAATCGAGAATGTTCACTTTTAATGCTGGAAAGTGATGTCTTATATCGTCCCTTTAAGATTTTAAGCCGCGGTGAGCAAACAAAAATATTGCTGGCCCTGCTTTTCTTAAAGCCCAATCAATTTTTACTGATTGATGAACCCACGAATCACCTGGACCAGGTGGGGCGTGAAATTGTCTGTCATTATTTAAAGAGAAAATCAGGCTTTATTCTGGTTTCCCACGACCGAACTTTTCTAGACCACTGTGTAGATCATATCCTGTCCATTAACAAAAGTAATATTGAACTGCAAAAAGGTAATTATTCCTCCTGGTTTGTTAACAAAGAACAAGCCGATCAATTTGAAATGAACCGTAATAAAAAACTGAAACAGGAGATTTCCCAGCTTAAAACTGCCGCCAAACGAACTGAGAAGTGGTCTCATGCTGTTGAACAGTCTAAAAACGGTCAGCGTATTTCTGGATTGCGGCCAGATCGCGGCTATATCGGACATCAATCTGCCAAAATGATGAAACGGTCAAAGTCCCTTGAAAGACGCCAGCAAAAAAGCATCCTGGAAAAAGAAGGTCTCCTGAAAAACATTGACTTGGCCCATTCGATGCAGATCAAGCCAATTGCCTATAAAAATGACCAGCTGATAAATGCCAGCCAGCTCTCGCTTTTTTATGATCAAAGTCCGATTTTCGATAGCCTGAATTTTGACGTAAATCAGGGTGATCGTATCGCTGTTATGGGTAAAAACGGTTGCGGGAAATCCAGTCTGCTAAAACTTATCCAAGGAGAATCAATGCATTTTACTGGCAACCTTAAGATCGGCAGCCAGCTGAGTATTTCTACGGTTCCACAGGATGCCAGTCTTCCGGGCGGCAGTCTGACAGATTATTCTAAAAATGAGCTGATCGATGAAAGCCTGTTTAAAACCATCCTCAGAAAACTTGGCTTGGAGCGAGAGCAGTTCGAAAAAGATCTGCGTGATTTCAGCGAGGGACAAAAAAAGAAGGTCCACCTGGCCCGCAGCCTCTGTCAGCCCGCACATTTGTATTTATGGGATGAGCCCCTTAATTATATTGATGTTTTATCCCGGATACAGATCGAAGAAGTTCTGCTTAAATTCAGACCAACCATGATTTTCATCGAACACGATCAGGCTTTTGTCGATCATGTGGCAACAAAAATAATTTCCCTCTAAGGAGTGCATCATGCATTTAAGAATCAAACCCTGGGCGCGGCCGGAACTGGAAGCCAGCCATTTTTTCCAGGCCGAACCCTGGACACACAAAGGCCAGTGGCAAAAACTTTTTAACAAAGAGCAGCCCCTTCATATCGAACTGGGCTGCGGCAAAGGTAACTTTATCGCCGAGCTCGGTTCACAAAACCCCCAAATTAATTACCTGGCCATTGACCTGATTGATGCTGTTTTAGGCTTAGCAAAGCGCAATATTGAAGCCGTTTATCAAAGACAGATGCTTTCCATTGACAATGTTCAAATCATGTCCTGGGATATTGAGCGACTTGATCAGATTCTGGCACCAGCAGATCAGGTTGAAAGGATCTACATTAACTTCTGTAATCCCTGGCCCAAACGGCGGCAGAACAAGAAACGCCTGACCCACCCCAAACAGCTGGACAAATACAAACCCCTTTTAAGCTCAAACGGTGAGATTCATTTTAAGACCGACAATGATGACCTATTTACCGACTCGATCGCCTATTTTGAAAGTTCCGGCTATGAAATCATTAGCCGGATTGATGATCTGCATGCGGCCAATTTTACCGATAACATCCAAACCGAACATGAAATCATGTTCTCAGAGCAAGGCATCCCCATCAAATTTCTGATCGCCCGCCCCGTTTTGTAAGCGGGGCTTAAATTATAAACAAACCCCGCACCGACAATTGGATTTCGCAGTCTGCGCGCGGATTCGTACAGTTGCCCAATTTGAAAGTGCAAATTAACAGCATTTCCGAGCAACTGTTCGCCCCGAGGCAGACAGCTGAAAAGCCAATTGTCGGTGCTCAGGTGATAAAATTAACTTTCTCTTCAGTCTGCCGCCCCGGTTTATAACCGGGGCCTTTATTTAATCTTTCTTAAGACTTCATTAATGAAATCGATCTATATTCTCCATTAAACTTTTTTTTAAATATTTTGTTAGATTTAACTTGCAAATTTCCATCCGATCTTGTATATTACTTAAGCAGATTAACTATTAATTGAATTAATTATCTGGGAAGGAGTAATCATTGAATCCCACAGGCAATAATCTATTTCATGCATTTAACCGAATTCGCAAAGCAAGTATGAGACGCATGCATAAACCCAAGCATAACCATCAGCTTAAACCCCACGAATTTTTTATGCTCGCAACCATTCATCATCTTGAAGAATGTCATAGTAACTCTGACATACCTGGTATTAAAATTTCCCAAATCAGTCAGAAGACCGGCATCTCAATGCCCGGAGTTTCACAAACGCTCTCAACTTTAGAAAAACATGATCTTGTTGCAAGACGTACTTCAAAAGAGGATCGACGGATGGTCTATGTGAGTCTTACTGATAAGGGCTTAAAAATATTTCATGAGTCAAATCAGTCTTTTTCTGAAATCTATGACAAGGCCATTGATATTTTAGGCCCTGAAGACAGTCAAAAGCTCATTGATCTGCTGAATCAGTTAGCTGATGCTTTTGAAGTAATCGAAGAAAACAAAACAGCGAAAGGAAGTACACAATGATAAAACTGGCTCGTTATTTGAAACCCTACGTGGGCGTGCTGATTCTAACCATTATGCTTTTACTGGTCCAGGCCATGTCCGACCTGAACCTACCAAACTTTATGTCCGACATTGTTAATGTAGGCATCCAGCAAAACGGGATTGAACACGCCACCCCGGAAGCCATTAGTGAAGATGGCTACACCTTTATGACCGCTTTCATGACTGAAGATGATCAGGAATCCGTTTCCGACTCCTACAATCTTATTAACTCTGGAGACAGCAGTCAGACCGATTATGACCAGCTGCTTGACAGCTATCCGGAACTGGCCAATCAGAATATTTATGTTCTGAATGAAAGCGGCCAGGAAAATATCGATCAACTCGATACCATCTTTGGCGAATCAACCTGGACTTTTATTTATTTTATTCGGTCATTGGACACCGCTAATGTGGATGCCGCCGAATCTGACAGCGATATGAGCGATATCGATTTCTCACAGATTTATGAGATGCTGCCAATGCTAAAAATGGTTCCCGCTGAATCTTTTGATGATGCCCGAGAACAAGCCCTGCAGACCCCGGAATCGATTCAGCTCCAGACCGCCATCCAATTTACCAGTCAATTTTATTCCGAGCTTGGTATGGATGTCAGCCAGATTCAAACCGCTTATATCTTAAAAATCGGTGCTTTTATGCTACTTTTATCCCTTCTGGGCATCTGTGCAGCTATTAGTGTAGGCTACTTTTCAGCCAAAATTGCGGCTGGGGTATCTCAATCTCTGAGGCGTGATCTTTTTAAGAAAGTTCAGAGCTTTTCCAACAAAGAATTCGACCGTTTCTCAACAGCTTCTTTAATCACTAGAAACACCAACGACATCACCCAAATTCAGACCGTTCTGATCATGGGGATCAGGATGCTCTGTTATTCACCGATTATGGCTGCCGGCGGGATTTTTATGGCGTTGAGAAAAACCACCTCCATGGGCTGGGTTATTCTGGTCGCTATCATCCTGATCGTTCTCTTAATCAGCATCATCTTTGTCGTTGCCATGCCGCGTTTTAAAATCATCCAAAAACTGGTTGACCGCCTGAATCTTGTCACCCGGGAAAACCTGACCGGTTTAATGGTCGTTCGCGCTTTCGGTAACCAAGGATTTGAAAAAGAACGCTTTAAAGAAGTCAACACCGATACCACGAACAACAACCTCTTTGTTAATCGGGTTATGGTCTTTATGATGCCGACGATGATGTTTATCATGAACGCAATTACCCTGCTGGTCGTCTGGGTCGGTGCTAATCAAATTGCCGAATCAACCATGCAGGTTGGTGATATGATGGCCTTTATGCAATACGCCATGCAGATTATCATGTCCTTCCTGATGATTTCGATGATGTTCATCATCGTTCCCCGGGCATCCGTTTCAGGTGATCGTATTCAGGAAGTTTTGGAAGTTGAACCTAGTATTGTTGATCCTGAAAATCCTAAAAGCCTGCCATCAAATACACGGCCAGTGCTTAAATTTAATCATGTTCACTTTCAATATGAAGGAGCTGATGAAAATGTCCTGAATGATATTGATTTTGTGGCCAATCCCGGTCAGACGACTGCTTTTATCGGGTCTACCGGTTCTGGAAAGTCAACCCTGATCAACCTCATCCCTCGTTTCTTTGATGTCACAAAGGGTTCAATTACCATCGATGATATTGATATCCGGGAAATAACCCAGTTTGATCTACGAAACCATATTGGTTACGTACCCCAGAAAGGAGTCTTGTTTTCAGGCACCATCGCTTCTAACCTACGCTATGGCGATAAAAAAGCCACTGATAATGATTTATCGATTGCTGCCGATGTCGCCCAGGCCACGGGCCTCCTTAATCAGACACCAGAAGGTTTATACCGCGATATTTCTCAGGGTGGTAGCAATGTTTCGGGCGGACAAAAACAAAGGCTTTCTATCGCTCGAGCCTTAACCCGCAAACCGGACATCTACATTTTTGATGACAGCTTCTCGGCTCTTGACTACAAAACGGATCTGGCACTTCGTAAAGCGCTTAAAAATTACACTGGTGACTCTACCGTTTTGATTGTCGCCCAGCGCATCAACACGATTATGCATGCTGAACAGATTATTGTTCTGGATGAAGGTCGGATCGTGGGCAAAGGAACCCATCAGGAACTGCTAAAATCCTGTGAGTGTTATCGGGAAATCGCATCCTCACAATTATCAGAGGAGGAATTAAGTCTATGAGTCAAGATAATAAAACAAAAACCAATCAACCATCAGCAGGCATTAGACCGGGCGGACATCGCGGCCCCGGCGGCGGGGGTCCCCAGGGCATGTTGCCCGGTGAAAAACCAAAAGATTTCAAAAAAGCCTTTAAACAGCTGGCTGCCTATCTTTCAGTCTATAAGATCCGCCTTTTCTTTGTGCTAATCTTTGCTATCGCATCCACTGTTTTTACCATTGTCGGCCCAAAAATTCTTGGAAATGCCACCACTGCCTTATTTGAAGGGGTCATGAATATGATCGCCGATAACGGCCAGGGCATTGACTTTGACTATATTGGCAGGATTATCCTCTTCCTGCTAGGGTTATACACGGTTTCAGCCATTTTCGGCTACATTCAGGGACTGATTATGACCAATCTGTCAATGAAGGTCACCTATAATCTGCGTCGGGATATTTTTGACAAGATCAATCGTCTGCCCTTTAAATATTTCGATAAAACCAGCTATGGGGAAGTGCTTTCATACCTGACCAACGATATCGAAACCGTCAACCAAACTCTCAATCAGAGCATCACTCAGATCATTACCTCGGTCACCAGTGTGATTGGAATTCTGGTCATGATGCTTTCAATTAGCTGGCAAATGACCCTGGTAGCACTGCTGATTTTACCAGTTTCACTCTTTGTGGTCATGAACATTGTTAAAAAATCCCAGAAGCATTTCAGCCAGCAGCAGACTTATCTGGGTCATATCAATGGCCATGTGGAGGAAATGTACAGCGGTCACCAGGTCGTTAAAGCCTTTAACGGTGAACAGGATTCATTCGAAACCTTTGAAGAATACAACACAACCCTTTTTTCATCAGCTTGGAAAGCCCAGTTTTTATCCGGCCTGATGATGCCAATGATGCAAGGGATCGGTAATGTTGGTTATGTCGGGGTCTCCATTCTTGGCGGCTATCTGGCTATCAACGGTCAATTATCCGTCGGGGATATTCAAGCTTTTATCCAGTATGTGCGACAATTTACCCAACCGATTATGCAAATTGCCAATATTTCAAATATTTTACAGCAAACAACCGCAGCAGCTGAACGTGTCTTTGCCTTTTTAGATGAAGAAGAAGAAGTGGGCGAAGCCAAAACGGATTTCGATCTGAACAGCCTCAAGGGAAATGTTACCTTTGATCATATTGCCTTTGGTTACAGCCCTGATAAACCAGTTATAAAAAACTTTACGACCCAAGTTCATGAAGGCCAGAAAATCGCCATCGTTGGGCCGACTGGTGCCGGTAAAACCACCATTGTCAAATTGCTGATGCGTTTTTATGATGTCGACTCCGGTCAGATTTTAATTGATGGCCATCCAATCAAAGATTTCGCCCGCAACGACCTGCGAAAGCAATTTGGAATGGTACTTCAGGATACCTGGCTCTATAACGCCAGTATCCATGACAATATCCGATACGGAAAACTGGATGCTTCAGATGAAGCAGTTGAAAAGGCTGCTAAAGCCGCTCAGGTTGACCATTTTGTTCACACCCTGCCAGACGGCTACGACATGATTCTAAATGAATCGGCCAGTAATGTTTCCCAAGGACAAAAACAGCTTTTAACCATTGCCCGGGCTATTCTGGCAGATCCTAAAATTCTAATCCTTGATGAAGCCACTTCTTCTGTTGATACCAGAACTGAAGTGCTGATTCAAAAAGCTATGGATAATCTAATGGAAGGCCGCACCAGTTTCGTAATCGCCCATCGGCTTTCTACTATTAAAAATGCCGATCTCATTCTGGTGATGAAAGACGGTGATATTATTGAACAGGGCAACCACGATGAGCTTATTGCACAAAACGGTTTTTATTCCAATTTATATAATTCGCAATTTGAAAATGCGGATGCCTTTCTGGAAGAAAGCGAGCTGACCTCCTAAAATCGTATGTATTTAAAAATAGTTCCGAAGTATAGCTAGACTTCGGAACTATTTTTTATTGCTAAAAATTAAATTGCATTTATTTTTCCTCCAAACTACTAGCCTTTGTTAGTTATTCCAAATTAGGGGTAAAATGATAAAAACATTACCTTATCAACCCGCAAAACTGCCGCATTCTTTTATCCACCCTTATCGTTATCAAACTATTAGTAAAGGAGATGAAAATCATGAGAAACGATGAAGCAAAAACCCCGTTTTATAATTCAAAATGGTGGCTCGTATTGTGGAGCTTTCTGCTCTGGCCTTTGGGATTAATCATGCTCTGGAATTATTTAGACCGGATGCATAAGGATGAATTGCCGCGAACAAAACTTGTTGATAAAAAACTGGAAGAATATCCATAGAAACCTTTGAATTACCTTAAAATCAACCACCCATTTTAAACCAAAAAGCCTTAAGAAACTTGTGAAATTCTTCAATTTATGTTAAACTTCCCTTGAAGTTTCCATTTACGACAATTTTTTTCAACCACCATGAACTCTGCTTCCTGGTGGTTGTCGCTTGTTTGATATTTGTCAGTACTCATGATTATTCAGATGTAAGTCAGGTTATTCCTGAATTCACTAAGGAGCAGTTTAAAATGGTTTCACAGATTTTCACTTTGTTATTTATTTTGGGTCTTCCTTTTATGATGTATGGGCTCTATTATCTTATAATTGGCTTATTTGGCTATGCCAAACATAACCGCTACCAGAAAGCCGCACCAAAGCATCGGATTGCCGCTGTAGTTGCGGCACGTAATGAAGCCGCCGTAATCGGTCATCTGGTTGAAAGTCTAAAGCAGCAGGATTATCCTGCTGAGCTGATGGATGTTTACGTCATTCCCAATAATTGTACCGATGATACCGCGGAAGTCGCCCGGGCTCATGGGGCAAAGATTATGACCTGTACAGCCGAGGTTAAATCCAAAGGTGCTGCACTGGCACAATTCTTTAAATACATTTTCACCAATAATGACCGCTATGACGCTTTCTGCATCTTTGATGCTGATAATCTGGTTGATAAGAACTTTTTTTCGGCTATGAACAATGTCCTTTGTTCCGGTGAAAAAATCGCTCAGGGCTATCGGGACAGTAAAAACCCCGATGATTCATGGATTTCCGGCTGCCAATCGGTCTTTTACTGGACCCTCAACCGTTTTTTAAATCTGGCCCGATGCCGTCTGGGATTATCGGCCACCTTAAACGGTACTGGTTTCATGGTTGCTGCTGACCTGATCAAAAAGGAAGGTTTCGAAACCTTTACTTTAACGGAAGATATCGAGTTTACCACCCAGTGTGTTTTAAAAGGCTATCGGGTCGCCTGGGTTCCGGAAGCAAAAACTTTTGATGAGCATCCCTTGCGCTTTGACCAGTCCTGGTCTCAGCGAAAAAGATGGTCAACCGGAACGATCCAGTGTTTTGGCCTTTACCACCGGGATTTACTCAATAACTTTTTTGAGAAAAGAAACTTTTGCGCCTTAGATATGCTACTGTTTCTGATTTCTCCCTTTATTCAAGTATTGACCAGCATTTATACAATTTCTTCTTTTATCATTTTGGGAATGCTCTACGTTTCCACTGGAATCTGGTCTGATGCCCTAACCTTTGCTATTTTCTTTGCCGTGTGCGGTTTGGTATTCAGCGTTATTTTTTCAATTCTAGTTCTATGGATGGAAGGAAAAAAGGTAAAAGAAATCAACCGCCAGTCAATTTTTTCATTCTGGCTCTACCTGATGTCCTGGATTCCCATCAATGTCCTGTGCTTCATTAAACCAATCGACGTCTGGGAACCCATTGAACACACCAAGAGTATTAAAATTTCCCAAATTGCGGAATAATAAAGCCGTGCAAACATAAAAAAATACCAATCTAAATTCAAGTTCACTTGAAAATTTAGATTGGTATTTTTTTATGTTCATAAGGCGAAGCAAGCGACGAGACCGTAACGCAGTGAAGGTCGAGTGCGTAGCTTGGCCGGCACGGCTTTATTATTCCGCCTCTGTTTATTTAATTCTCAATCATCCGAAATCTTGAAAATCTAGACTGGTTTTTTTATGTTCATAAGGCTAAGCAAGCGACGAGGTCGTAACGCAGTGAAGGTCGAGTGCGTAGCTTGGCCGGCACGGCTTTATTATTCCGCCTCTGTTTATTTAATTCTCAATCATCCGAAATCTTGAAAATCTAGACTGGTTTTTTTATGTTCATAAGGCGAAGCAAGCGACGAGGTCGTAACGCAGTGAAGGTCCAGTACGCAGCTTGGCCGGCACGGCTTTATTATTCCTCGGGACTTGCCGTGGGAAGTATAACCTCTTCTACCACCAGGGCTTCTTCAGGTTCAACAATTAGCTTCACTGTTACAGCATTGCTTTTTTTACCTATTACCACCATGGCAATACTAACCGCAGTAATCATCAGCATAAAGATCGTCAGCACATAATAACCACTACCCAGATCAAAACTAACACTGGCTGATATGAATGATGGGTCTTTGATCAGAAAATCAACCAGCATGGTTCCCAGACTGCCAAGCACGCCTTCAATCAACTGTCTCATATTATCAAAAATACTGCTATTAATGGAATCTGTAAAAGCTTTGAGATAAAGGTTGGCTGATTCATTAAAGTTGTTAATGCCCAAGCCTAGAACAATCAATAATACTGACTGTACCGCTGAAAGAACAAGAGGAAACCAGGCGGAAACATTTTTAGCTGCCATCAACAACAGTAACAGCAGATTAATAAAGAAAAGAACAAAAACCAGTTCATTTAAGGTCGTCTTAAATCGATCCACATCCGCCATCATGGTGTTCAATGCGTCAAATGTTTCCGATGCTGTATTCTGCATGACTTCCAGCGAAGATTCGACACTTCTGGCATTCAAGACAATATTATAGGCACCGTTAAGCAGCTTGTTGATCTGATCACCATTCACAAAGATTTCACTGATCCGGCTCTGAATTTGAGCATCACCTAAATAATCAAGGGCTGGATTACTTAAGACACTGTTTAGCCAGTTGAGCTTTTGCAGCTCTGGAAATGGGGTTCTCATAATATCAAGAACCGAGACGCCGCGAATAGTTAAATCCGATAAAGGTATGTCAAAAACCTGTATGTCATCGATGGGAGTCTGGAACAGAAAGTCATCAAGTCCAAGGGTCACAATCGAATTCTCAGAATCCAGCAAGGTATAATCCTCTTCAAAACCTGACACCTGCAGATCCACACCAAAACTGAGAAATGGCATAAAAAAGCCCGACAGCATGACTAAAATCAATAGTATTCCCGCAGTCCGCAAAGGATTCGTTTTAATCCATCCTGTCAGTTTAGCAAATAAGACAAGCAGATTTTTTTTAAGTTTCTCCATCTTATAACCTCTTTCATTTTTGAATAAAAATACCCACTTATTCTTAACTTAATCGATTAGCCTGATATTTTTCACTATTTTTTATTTTTGCCTAACATTTCCTCTTGTATTTAAGCTTTATTCAATCAAACTATTTACTTTCGTTATTATAATACCATATTTAAGAAGTTAATGGTTCTCTGATTTTGGGGATTGGCAAAAATCTCCTGGGGCGCACCTTGCTCAACAATATAGCCTTCATCAATAAAAATAACCCGATCAGCCACCTCGCGGGCAAAGCCCATTTCATGGGTAACCACTACCATGGTCATTCCATCATTAGCCAATTGCTTCATAACGCTCAATACTTCGCCTACCATTTCTGGATCCAGGGCTGAGGTTGGTTCATCGAAAAGCATAACATCCGGATTCATGGCCAATGCTCTGGCAATGGCCACACGTTGCTGCTGACCGCCGGATAACTGACCGGGATAGGTCAAAGCCTTTTCCTCTAATCCCACCCGTTTTAAAAGCCTCATTGCGATCTCATTGCCTTCTTCTTTAGACTTTAACTTTAAGGCAACCGGCGCCAGACAAATGTTGTCAAGTACCGTCATATGAGGAAACAAATTAAACTGCTGAAAAACCATCCCAATATTCTGCCGGAAAAGGTTGATCTTTTCATGGGCCCCTGTGATATCATTACCATCGACTTCTACTGTCCCACTAGTGGCTTCTTCCAGAGCGTTGATGCAACGCAGCAGGGTGCTTTTTCCCGAACCGGACGGCCCGATGATACAGACTACTTCCTTTTCTTTTATCTCCAGGTTAATGTCCTTTAAAACCTCCAAGTCGCCAAAAGTCTTTTTCAGGTTTTTAATTTTTACTTTTCCCATAAGACATTTTCCTTTCAATCTGTTTTGAAATCTTGGACAAAATCATAATCACGATAAAATACATCACTCCAACGATCAGCCACATTTTAAAACTTTCATAATTATTGGCAATAATCAGCTTGCCGGTCTGAGTCAATTCCACGACCCCAATGACCGACAGGAGCGAGGTGTCTTTTAGGGTAATAATACACTGATTGATTAATGCTGGCGTCATGGTTCTGATGGCCTGGGGCAAAATAACTTTACGCATCGATAAACCATATGTCAAACCCAGACTTCTGGCCGCTTCCATTTGTCCTTTGTTAATGGATTCGATTCCGCCGCGAAAAATCTCCGCCAGATAGGCCCCGGCATTAAGACTTAAAGTAATAATTCCAGCCAGATTCTGATCTAAACGAATTCCCAGCGCCATGGGGATGCCAAAATAAATAAAAAAAGCCTGCACTAGCAGTGGCGTTCCCCGCACAATATCGACATAAACAACAGCAATCGCTCGCAAGACTTTTTTCGGCGCCACTGACAAAAGCCCAAAAATCAGACCGATGATTACCGCAAACACAAGTGAGATCAATGTTATCTCAACAGTCATTCCCAAACCACTTAAGAGGCGGGGCCAGTTCTGGGCAATTAATTCCGGTATACTCAAACTTTTCCTCCTTAAACTGCGGTTGTCCAACAGTCTTGGCTCATCTTAAAGTCAACACTTTTGGATAACCTAGAGAAATCATCTGCCAGCGGTGCTGACAGATGATTCTCAAAAACTTTTTCATTTTTAGATGCGACTATTTCTGAATGTAAGTATCCAGGATTTCCTGATATTTTCCGCTTTCTTTCAGGTTAGCCAGGCCGGCGTTAAACATCGCTAAAAGCTCAGCATTTTCACCTTTTTTAACCGCAAATCCGTAAGAACTGCCCTTTTCCATTTCAGTGACAATTTTAAAAGGCATGCCGTTAGCAATCGCATCGCCAACAACCGGATAGTCCTCAAACATAGCGACTGAATTACCGGCTTTAACATCTTCGTACATATTGGCTGAATCCGGGAAGGAAATTAGTTCAAATCCATACTGATCCTTAATGGACTCGGCAAAAGTTGCTCCTTCTGTGCCGTTTTTGACTGCGACTCGCTGTCCGGCCAGATCAGCATAAGAAGCAATGGTGTCATTATCAGCAGAAATAGCCATCACAACGCCAGAATCAAAATAAGGATCTGAGAAATCAAAGACTTCTTTTCGCTCGTCTGTGATGCTCATACCGGCAATCATACCATCCGACTGCCCAGTTGTAACCTCACCCAGGGCCGCATCAAAGCCAACCACTTTCAGTTCATAAGCAAAGCCCTGGTCTTCAGCAATGGCCGCCAGCAGATCAATATCAATACCAACCTGTTCACCACTTTCATTTTCAAATTCAAATGGTTTAAAAGTAGTATCGGTGGCAATCACATAGGTCTTTTCATCGCTGGCGCTTGATGACGAATCGCTCGAGCAAGCCGACAATGAAATAACCATTGCGACAACCATTAGCAATAAACCAATTTTTGTCAATTTTTTCATTCCTGTTTCCTCCAATTTAAATTTGGTAGCCTTATGGATACCCATTCCTAATTCAGATAGCAGTATATCATTTTTTTAACATTTTCGCAATAAAAAGCAGTAACCGTTATCATCGCGACACTAAAAAAACATCAGCCCGATTAAACAATTCTGGCTGATGTTCATATTAGTAAATTTATTTCACCCGTTTAAGATAACGTTGAATGGTTTCATAGTCTTCTTCCGCGACAATATATTCCGAGTCCTGATTTTCCATAATCAGTTCCTCCGGCAATATTTCAATTTTTTCAGAAGCCCGGCGCCCTTTGGTTTCAACCATTAAGACCTCCTTCTGGTCAAGCCGCTTTTTGCGCTGATTTAATCCCGCTTCGATCATATCCAGATCGTCGATTCGTTTGTTGATTACCTTGGATAGGCTAATCAGATCATCTAAGACCTCATCAACTACAAATTGCTTGTCAATAATCGCCTTTAGTTTTTCGCGAATCAGATTGCCGGCGGCCACAATTTTTTCATCCCCGGTAATCGGCTGGTAACTTGCAATTTCCTGTTGAAAAACCGTAACCGCATTTTGCAGATAATGGGTTTCTTCCATTGATTGCTCAATTTCATTAAATAGATTGCTCAAGCGTTTTTCGATTGAAGAAAAGTCGCCCTGTTCATCCCCATTAAAATCAAGACCGGTTTTAATCTGCGCTATTTCTTTCGGCGTTTTCGACTCATTTACTGACGGCTCAAAAACAGCACTTCCCAGCTCCCGTTCAACTGACATTTTAGGTATTTCTCTTGTCGATACAGAGGGGATGGCTGGCTTTGTTGCCGTATGTTCCTTTTCCTTTGGCATTTCCCAGATTGATTCAACAATCTCTTTTGGCGCTTTCTGAACAGGTTCAGACGGGATTTTTATTTGCGGCAAAACCGTTGTTTTTTGCTCTTGAAAAGCCGGCTTTGCAAATTCCATTTGATTTAAGCGGCTATTTACCGGTTCCCGTTCTTTGGCAAATGGACTTTCCTGTTCTTTGCCCAAATTGCGTTTAATATCTTTTAAAAACTCGCCAGTTTCATATCGTTTTTCGGCTTCAAGATAATCTATCTGTTTAGACTCTTTAAAAGCAGGCTGCATCACTTCCTGGCGTCTAGTTTCACTGCGGTTATTGTTTCTGCTGTTATTTTCGATAAGTGAATTAAAAATACTGTCATAATCTGCTTCTTCGTCATCTGTCGAGGACAACCAATTTTTACGGCTCTCCGTTTTCTTTGGTCTGGCTGTTTTCATGACCGGCTTTTCAATCGGTTCCGGTTCTTCTTTCAACAGTCCATCTTTTCCAATTAGAACCCACCATAATAAGTGGGTAAGGGTAATCATCAGAAAATCGACCAACGCCAAGCCCATGAAAAAATAGAATGGCACTTCTGGAATCAGAAAGAGGCAAAGTCCAAAAATAATTCCATTCCCAATGGTCGCAACCAGACCACCAATAAATGGCATATTTTTTAAAAATGGACTACGGTTTAAATCATAGAGTGATAAAACGACCAGTTTGATTCCCACAAATAAGCCCATTAAGATGATAAATGCATCTGCATGAGGTAATGTCTGAAGAATTTGATATCCTAACAGATATGCATATCCGGCGATTGCCAATCCAAACAAGTCAAAGATAAGCAATCCCCAACATTTTCCAATACTTAGTCTCATCTATCTACTCCTTATTACCAAATTTTTCAGGAGTTTTTCTCATTTCTCCAAAATCAAGGCTCGTTCCTTTTTTTTGAGTTTCCAGGTCCCGCGAAAGATCCAGCGGTTCCGTGTTCCAGTACATGGCTTCAATTTCCTGTAGTTTTTGGTATTCACGATTCAAAGTTTCTTCTTTACGGTTTACCTCTTCATGACGCTGTTTTAGAATTTTCAGAGCTGTCCCCAGTGAATCCAGCATTTCCTGAACCATCTTTTCGCGCTGTTCAATATTACTGAGCTGACGATTCAAGTCTTCCGCTTCATAAGAAGTTCGTTTCTCGGTGTTCTCCATGAAGCGTTCTTCTTCCTGTTTGATATCTTTAAACACCCTTTCAAAGTTATCATGACGCTTGACCAGCACCTCATCTTCTCTGCGGTGCAGCCCAGTATCAGTGCCTTCGTTCTGGGTTGCCTTAACGATTAAGGATTTTAACTCTTCATCTTTTTGGAGTATCAGTTTTTCAAGTTTGTCGATTCGATTTTCTACATACTCGAAATATTCGTTTTTATTGCCAGACTCCTGACCATTTGACATCCTGATTCACCTCTATCCTAAACTTTCCATCTATTATAGCAAACTTTTCGTAAAAAGTATAATACAAACTTGTTACAATAATAAATTATACCGACTATAGATTAAACCATAGAATTGAAAAATAATCAAGTCAAGCCGCTGTCTTTATGAAAAAAGCCTGTCTGCCTACTTTGATAATATTTAAATGACCTCTTTAAAGCAACTCTTTCTGCCGTTCAAGAAAACGCTCAGCCTGATTGAAAATATCTTGAATGGTTTCATCTTCTTCATATTTTGTACCAAAACCAAAGCTCACAGACAGTTTAATGGATTTTATTTTCACTTCTTCCAACATCCTGCGAATCCGATCGAGTGCCCGTTCAACCCGCGCTCCTTCTGTTTTAGGCATAATGATAACGAACTGCCCCTCGCTAAAACGCGCCACCACATCGTCACCGCGACAGCCATTATCAAGAATATACGCAGCTTTTTTTATAAAATCATCTCCCACCGCATGACCATAACGACTGTTTACTTCATGCAAACCATTAATCTCAACCAATATGATCGATAAGGGGTATTGGCTGGGATTATCCATTTTTTTAATTTCCGCCTCGTAAAAAGCTTTATTATAAATTCCTGTAAGCGGGTCACGAAAAGACATGGATTCTATTTTATTTTTTGCGCCGCCCTCTGCAAGCATGGCTTTTAAAGCTTCTCTCTTTTCTGTCACATCCTGAATAAAGCAGACCACACCGATAATCTGATTGCTGTTATCTTTAATAGGTGCCCAATAATTTTTCCCCAGCACATAGGTTTCCCCATTGTCCTTATATTCTTCGACCGAAATGAACTGTTCACCAGCCAGAGCCCGGTCACAAAAGCCTTTTATCGTCTCACGTTCCTCAAAGCTGTCCATCAAGTCCAGTATTTTTGATCCGATTTGGATGGTTTCACCCCATTGGCTTTTCATCACTTGACGATGACGGTTGTTAAAGCTTAAATAGCGGTAACGCGTATCCAGTCCAAAGATCATAAAATCATGACTGGTTTCAAGCACTGCTTTCAAAACACTATTAGCCAGTTCCAATTTTTCCTTTAATGCCAAAATGCCATCTTCATAGGGATCTACCATTTGTCCTCGCCGCTCCTCATTCATTGTTGCAATTGTTACTTTCTCATCACTACTCACACCAGTTCCTCCTCCATTAATTGCCTCTTAGCTCTCAAAACCATCTCTATAAAGTTAATTTCAATAATTTTAAATATAAACATTTTTATTATATCAGATAATAAATTAATTCGGTAGCAAAAAATCATTAATTATTTAATTGAGTAAGTACTCACTCCGCGTATTGTCCCAACATTAGTTATGATCAAATTTTAAAAACAGCAACCATCACAAATCAGTTTCTGAACTGTTGACGGTTGCTGCTTTAAATAAACGATCATTATGCCAGCGACTGTAAAAATTTATCAACCAGAGCCGGATCAAACTGAGTTCCGGAACAGGTCTTTAACTCCATGTTTATCTCTTCTTGACTTTTACTTTTGTGCTTCATTGCTTCATAAGCTTCAGCAATTGCCACTATCCTTGCCTGCAGACTAATTTCGTCGCCTTTAATACCATTGGGATAACCCCTACCATCCCAGCGTTCCTGATGTTCATATACAATCCGGGCAATATCCTTATACTCATCAACTAAACTCAAAAGCCTAAAGCCCCGTTCAGGATGACGTCTGATATCGGTCCAGTCGCTGTCTTCCAGCGCTTTCAGTTTGTTGAGACTTTTATCATCGACTGTAATTTTACCAATATCATGCAACTCCCCAGCTCGGATCGTCTGTTCGATAAAAGCCTGATCTTTTGACAACAAGGCGGCTATTCTACCACTTACCTCACCAACTTCAATGGAATGTTGCTTTTCACCTTCATTATGATTAAAAAGCGTTTCCAGCACCCGCTTGATAGTCTGACTCTTCATCGATGTTCCTTTTTTGAGTTTTTCCCGATACATCAGATCTTCAGCATTTTTTAGGGTATTATTAAGATTTTCCTCAACCTTTTCTTTCGTATCATAACCGAAAGAAACAGATATCTCAATGGCTCCCCCTATTTGTTGTCGCGTTAATTGATCTTGAATTCTGCCGATTAATGCTTTAACTGTTTCTCGATCAGTTTCCGGTAAAAGCAGTACAAACTCATCATTGCCATAACGAATAACAAACGCTTCTTTGGCACAATTTTTCATGAGAATCTCGGCGGTTTTCATGATCACTTCGTCACCGGATTCACGACCAAAGGAATCGTTAATCAACTCCAGTCCATTAATATCTGCCATCACAACTGAAATCGGCAAATTTTTTTCCTGATCAGTTCGCTCCATCTGATCCAGTAAAAAGCGTCGATTGTAAAGGCCGGTCATCTGATCGTGGTATCCCAGCATATCTGATACCTTGAATTTTTCCCGCTCTTCAAAAAGTTTTTTACGGGCGATATTTTTTTCCGTTTCATCTATCCCAATGCAAAGTACACTTTCAATTTCATTCATTGCGTTTCTGATTGGACGCCAACGATTAATCCAATCAGTGGTCCCTTTGTTATTTTTCCGTTGAAAGGTCATGGCCTGGCTGATTTTCTCCCCTTTTAAAACTCGCGCAAATAGTTTTTGTACTTCATCACGTTTTTTTTGATCGTGGTAATGTTCGAGAAAATCATCCCCCAATTTTATTTCAATTCCCCAGTTTTCATGAACCAACTGCCAATAGCGACGGTTAAAAAACAAGTATTTTCCGTCCCGATCCAGTGAAAACATAATTAGTTCCTCAGAGTTTTCTAAAAGTTCATGAAGATATGCCCTATCTGCTTCATTTACTTTAGCTATTAAATCATTATTCATAGTCTGTTCTCCTTTATATACGAATTCAAAATTTTCCCCGTATTCGTTTATTCTGTCGTCGAACATTTATGCTTCTGAGTAATATATATGCCCTTTTTTTAGCGATTCAATCAAAAAAAGCGAACTAAAAAGTTCGCTTCAGAAAAAAAGTTTAGTGGTTGCCACATTCATCCTGATGTTCATGTTCCTGACAAATTGAACCAGTGGATTCCAGCTTGCCATCCAGATACAAGGCGGCCGAGTCAGCCGCGGTGCCACTCACTCCAATGACTACTTCGATGCCTTTTTCGTTAAAGATATCTACGGCACCACCACCCATGCCACCGGAAATAATCACATTAACGCCCATGTCATTTAAGAAGTTTGGCAAAAATCCCGGTTTATGTCCTGGGTTAGAGACGGTTTCCGTTTTGACAATTTTTTTACCTTCGCTATCAAAAATCATAAAACTTTCACAGTGACCAAAATGTCCAGTAACGTTTCCATTATCACTTGCAACAGCAATCTTCATCTTATGTTCTCCTTTTGTTTTTTTCTGTTCTTCATCACTTTCCAGTTGATTAGCCAGATTATCCAGCCAGTTAATATCAGTCAACTCAATCAATCCCTTATCACAGGCGGCAGCCAATTTAGGATCGATTGGCATTTTAGCCACGACATCCACACCATATTGGGCAGCTACTTCTTCAACGTGGCTGTCACCAAAAATTGAATGGGTTTTGCCGCAATCAGGACATTTAAAGAAAGACATATTTTCAACCAGCCCGATCACCGGAATTTTCATCATTTCAGCCATTTTAACCGCCTTGGCAACAATCATCGACACCAGTTCCTGGGGCGAAGTGACAATGATAATCCCATCCACTGGCAACGACTGGAATACCGTTAATGGCACATCTCCGGTTCCTGGCGGCATATCGATAAACATATAGTCGATATCGCCCCAAATTACATCGGTCCAGAACTGTTTGACCGTATTGCCAATAATCGGACCACGCCAGATGACTGGATCAGTCTCATTTTCCAGCAGTAAATTGATGGACATGATATCAATACCCGTCTTACTGGTGTTGGGATAAACCCCCAGCTCGCTGGTCCGGGCTTTTTCTTTAATTCCAAAGGCTTTAGGGATTGAAGGCCCGGTAATATCCGCATCTAGAATCGCAGTGCTAAAACCTCTGCGACTCATGGTTACAGCCATTAAAGAAGTCACCAAGGATTTACCTACGCCACCCTTGCCACTCACCACACCAATAACTTTTTTAATACGACTCAGTTCGTGGGGACTTTCCAGAAAATCATTTTTTTCTTTTCGATCACTACATTCTTCACTGCAGCTGCTGCAGCTTTGTTCACATGCTTCACTCATTGTTTTCTCCTCAATAATTCCAAGTTTTTATAATAAACAGGATCTTTCCCGCATATTTCTTATTATCCTTTCTTTTTAAAGAAAGTCAGTGTATCCACCGACCAATTGGATTTCGTTTTAGTCCGCTTTTTTTTAGAAAGTTTCAGATCTTTATTTGCATGCCGGTTGAAATCGGCAAAAGCTGGTCGCCCAAAATGTTTTTAAGATATCCATAGGCTTCCGGGCCGGTGCAATGACCGGTATAGTATTGTATATTTCTTTCTTTAAGCGCTTTACCGAGCGCTTCAATCAGAACCTTATTCTCCGCCTCATTAAAATCAAGTCCTTTAAGGTGAAAACCACCAATTACGTGGGTTGGCGAAATTTCGTAACGCGCCTGCAGATAATTCAGCACATTAATCATCCCGCGATGGGCACAACCTGCCACTAAAATAATTGTATCGTCATCCTTGATCAGGAGATGCTGTTCATGGGAAAAATCATCCTTAACCAGACCGCTTTCCCTTTTAACAAAAAGATTGCAATTAGCCGGTGAAAAGAAATTCCACCCTGAAACACCAGAAAACAACAACATCTTACTATTAAGATGATACTCTTGACCAACAAAACAAAGCCGCGAATCAGCAGATATTTCGTCTGGCAATCCAATGTATTCAAACCTTTGCCCAGACCGTTCGGCAAAAAAATCACCAACGGCTTCCTGTTTAACAAAAACTTTCCCCTGTTGATGATCGGATAAGTAATCGATTAGACCGCCACCATGATCATAATGACCATGGCTAATGACAACCTTTTCGACATTATCCAGCGACAGCCCCATTTTTATTGCATTCCTCCGATATAAACTGCTGGCGCCCAGATCGAAGAGCAATTTTGTATTCTCGCCTTCAATTAAAAGACTCAGGCCATGCTCAACTTCAAAATCATGATCAATACAGGATGTATTTTCTACCAGCACAGTTACCTTAATCATTTATTTCATACAGCGCTTTAAGCGTCTGATTAAAGACATCACGAACCGCAAAACCGGCTGGACATTGCATATCAACGATAGTCTTGCCATTGTTAACCGCCTGCACCGCGCACTGATCGTAAGGAATCTGACCCATAAATAAAAGGCCTTCGCTCTGGCAGTAGTCGATAATCTTTTGGGTATTGGTCGGACTAGTATCGGCTTTATTAACACAAACCACCGTTTTGGTATGAAAAACCCTGGCGGTTTTAACAATTCTTTCCAGATCACTTATTCCAGATAATGAGGGTTCAGCGACAATCAGAACCAGATCCACGCCACTCAAAGAGGCAATCACCGGACAGCCAATCCCCGGGGAACCATCAATAATTGCTAGGTCAACATCTTCTTTAAGGGCTGACCGCAGCTGTTTTTTCACCTCTGTCACCAGAAGTCCCGAGGTGCCGCTGCCCATCCTCAGTTTGGCCGTCGAAAAAACAGCTTCTCCGGAATAGAGTATAAGTTGACCGTCAACCCGTGCTTTCATGGTAATGGCCTCAGCCGGACAGAACGCCTGGCAGACACCACATCCCTCGCAGGTATAGGGATCGATCGAAAAGCCATTTTCTTCGATCACCGAATCAAAACGGCAAAGGGCCTTGCAGGCACCGCATTTTATGCAGACATCCTGATCAATAGAGGCCTTACCCATACCATGAAAATCGGTTTCTCTTTTTGCTTCGTTTTCTTCCATAATTAAATGAAGGTTCGGGGCATCAACGTCACAATCAGCATAAGCCAAAGCGTTCGCTAAACGGATAAAAGCACTGACCACGGTGGTTTTTCCGGTTCCGCCCTTGCCGCTAAGCACCAGCAACTGCTTCATGATCCATGACCTCCTTGATCTGATACAAAAGTTGTTCAAACACTTTCTGATAATTACTGTCTTCTCTGGCAGCAATCTTACCATCCGAGGCCATTTGACCCAGCTCCCGGCTAAAAGGGATTTGTCCCAGAACCGGAATCTGGCTGTGCCAGGCAAATTTTTCGATAGGATTATTTTCTTCAAAGCATTTATTGATAATAATCCCGTGCGGTTTTTTAAAGAGTCTGACCAGCTCATAAACCATCTGCAGATTATGCAGACCAAATAAGGTCGGCTCAGCAACCAGAACACAGTAATCCGCATCCCGGATCGACTCCATCACAATACAGGCACTGCCTGGCGGACAGTCAATGACCACAATTTCATCATCTTCTTTAATATGACTTAGTAAATCTTTAATAATCGGTGTTCCTGAAGCTTCTCCGGTATTTAGAAAGCCCGAGAAGACTTTGACCTGTTCAGAAACCCCGGTATCTATTTTTCCAATGACTTTGTCTTTTTCGGTCAAAGCTTTTTGAGGACAAAGCATGATACAGCCGCCGCAGGAGTGACAAATCTCGTCGAAAACAATCAGTTTATCGACGATTGATGCGAGGGCATTGAATTTGCAAAAATCAACACAGATCCGGCAACCGTCGCATAAATCTTCGTCGACGACCGGAATTTTCACTGTTACTTCTTGATTAAAAGGGTCTTGCGGTTTGAAAAAGAGGTGACCATTAGGCTCCTCCACATCGCAGTCCAGGTAGACGGCATGATCTGCGACAGCAGCAAGATTAACCGAAACCAGGGTTTTTCCCGTTCCGCCTTTGCCGCTGAGCACTGCTATCTTCACTTGTTCATCCTTCTTTCTATTGCCGAAAGGGCGGCTTCAACGGCGGTTATATCGCCAAATACACCAAGTGTAGTGACATGTTGCGGACAGAGTCCATGGATCTCCACAACGGTCACCTCTGAGGTCTTTTCAGCGATATCACTTGAGACGATCACTTCAATCACTGTTCCCTGGCATAAACCAACGGCTGTGAATTCATCTTCAAGAATCCGTTCGGCAACTTTACGATCACCAACTTTTCGAGAAAGAATCTCTTTGGTGCCGCTGGAAATACCATTAATCAATTCAATCTTCATCTTAGTTTACCCCATGTCCATGAAAACCGGGATGGATATTCGTCAGTGCTTTCAAGCTGCCATCCAGGTAAGCATTTATATTATCTTCGATAGAATCGCTTGTATTCTTAAATAATTTTATATCCGCCTGTTTAAAAACATCTGCCGCATTTTCACCGCATCGTGGTGTAATAAGCGTTTTTGCGCCAGTATCAACTACTATTTGCGCCGCCTTAACACCAGCACCACCTTGAGCTACTGCAGCTTCGTTGATTAAAAAATCACCCTGTTTTTCCTGTGTATCATAAATATAAAAAAAGGGTGCCCGTCCAAAGGACATGCAAACTTCTGAATCCATTGTGTTTTCATCTACTGGTATTGCAATTTTCATTTTCCGCTCCTTTATCCTATGGATTGACGATGTCTGCGACACCGCCCGCAGCCAGCTCGCTGGTTGGCCACTGCATCATCGCACAGCTTATAATTACCGCCTTCAATCTTTATCACCAAACCATTGACAATGGCATCAGCTATTTTCTTTCTGGCATCATTATAAATTCGCTGTACAGTTGTCCGCGCCACATTCATACTTTGGGCACATTCTTCCTGCATCAGTCCTTCGTGATCGATCAGGCGAATGGTTTCGTATTCCTCAACAGTCATCACAATCACATCATTCTCAGATCCCCGACTATTTAAAGGCCCGAAAAGATCGGTTTCCGGCAAACAGCATACTTTTCTTCTTTTCACAGGTCTTGGCATAATCATTCACCTCATTTTCTGTTTACCAACACTTATATTATACGATATTATAAACATATGTCAATAACATTTCCTAAACTTTTTCATATCCGTCACAAAAGCCTTCTCTAATGTGTTTTGCATCACAAAAAGGTTTGTTGGTCGATTTTCCGCACCGACACAGCGTTATTCGTTCTCTGATTTCGTAGCTTTTTCCGGAAGCTGCAACAACTTCGATCCGCCCTTTGACAAAGATCCCCCCACTGACCTTTTTTTCCGGATCTTGAAGAATAATTATCTCTGGCTCCGCCTGATCTTCATATGCCTGGCCGTTTTTATCAACTGCCACCAGGCGCCCGGCCGGACACTCAACCGCGGCTCGAATCGCCTCACTCTTTAAAAAAGCATCATCCGATTTTTTTACCAGTTCCCAGGCACTGCCACTTTTGCGATGACAAAAGCGGGCCAGGGCACAGCGGTGGTCATCCAGTAAAATCAGATCTGGCCCCTCCAGCTTGTCGGCGCGATCAGCAAAAGCGTCCATACTGGCAGTTTCCTGGCCATCAAAGGCGCAATTGCCGTGCTGGCCATCACAAAAGGGCGGATTTTTCGAGTGCCCACAACGACACAGAGAATACCTTTCTCTCTGTGGCAACGTCCTGCCTTCCTCCAGCACATAGCTCCCATCTTTTTTTCTGATTATTTTTTCACTTAGTCGAATCCCGCCTTGAACCAGATAGGGGCCGTCAGCCAGGATTATTATTTTTTCTTTACCCATACTTTTCATCTCCTGCTAAATTATTTCTATTTTATCAGTTCTTGCCTTATATTTCATTACTCAATTTCAAAAATACAAAGCAACGGTCAAACACACTACATCAGAGAATAATACGCACACATTTCCTTGCTTAAAAAAAAGAACTCAAAACAAATATGCTTGTTTTTGAGTTCTTTCATTTATTATATACTGCAGCTCTTTATTGCCTGTAAAAGATGCAAAGCCAAATACAGGGCGGCTTAATTGAAGTATCAACCACCCGGTGCTTTTCGTGAGCTATGATTTCCCGAAAGTCGCCTTTTTGCATTCTTTCTATGCGTCCGCCGGCGAACTCCAGCTTCGCTTCTCCTTCGATTAAAAAAACCAGCTCATTTTCATCCTGATCGTACCAGTCGCTGGTCTGACCAGTACTGACAATCCGTTCGACCCTGATTCTTTCGTCTTCAAACAAACATTCCAAAAACTCTTCATCTAAAGGCAATACCGGTAATTCATAAAGATTCATTCGCGCTCCATATCTGAACCCCGGACTTTCAGACAATACTGACTGCCCGTTCGTTTTTTGCAGATTTTTTTAACTTTAGCCGCCGCCTCGCTCAGTTCATAAATATTTTTATAGAGAACCGTTCGGACCCCAGCAATGGATACCGACAACAAGGGAAAAGCCTCTTCAATTTCATGGCGATTTCTGGCCAGAATAAAACCTTTACTGATATCCTCTTCCCGGTAGAAACTTCTTACCGACAAATCGAAAACTCTGATAATTTCCCGGCACCGCAGTTCCGCCTGATTCCAGGGTACCACCGCGACAAAATCATCCCCGCCAATATGGCCAATAAAAGCATCCGTCAATTCTTTTCGCAATAGCAAACTGAATTCCTTTAAGACGATATCACCTTTTTCAAAGCCATACACATCATTATAGACCTTAAAATTATCCAGGTCAAAGTATAAAACCGTCATGTCCTGACCATTTTTAATCAGACTATTGAGTTTTTCCTCAATCATCAGGTTGCCTGGCAGTTCCGACAGGGGATTGAGATGCTTGGCATAAACAAATTCCATTTCAATCAGCTTTTCCATCAAGTCCTTAACCGTAACCACCCCATAATAACGACCCCGATTTGTTACAACCACAAAATCATAGATCTTATCCGGTTCACGTTCCATGGCAATTTTCCCGGTTCGATCGATGGCCGACTGGTAATCCACCATCATAAATTCTGTATCCATAATTTTACTGATCGGCTTATTGGCAAAAAGTGTATAACCAAACTGGCCACTGATTTTTCGATGCAAATCATTCCTGGTAATGACACCGACGGGAACTGATTTTTTCACAATACAGTAGCCCGAACTCTGGGGATCCTCCTTAAACATCTCGTAAACATCTGACACCAATAGGTCCGGCGATATAGATTTAACCATCCGACAAATGTCATCAACCTTGATCTGCTGGCGCATCTCCTGGCGGGAGCTGTTCTTTTTCTCATTTTCATTTGTGATCTGCTCAATGATATAAGGTTCAATGGCTAGTATCTGGCGATTTGGACGCTGAATTAAATACCCCTGACCATATTCCACGCCAATTTCTATCAGCACTTCCAGTTCTTCTTCCGTTTCAATTCCCTCGGCAATCAGCGACGTGCCGGTAAATCGGGCAAATTCATTGAGTGAACGAATCAGCGACTGCTTGGTCATATCCTTGTCCACATTGCGAACCAGCTTCATATCCAATTTAATATAATTGGGATGTATATCCGAAATCAGATTAAGACCCGAATAGCCAGCGCCAGCATCATCAATGGCAATGCGGTAATCCTGTTCTTTGTAATGACTGATAATACTAACAAAATCTGATATATTATCGATGGCTTCCCGCTCAGTAATTTCAAAAATAATCTGCTTGGGATCAATAGCAAAGCGATTAAGATACTCTCTGGTAAAGCCCTTTCTGAATTCATCATCCTTCATGATATTGGGATTGACATTGAGAAAAAGCCGGCTCTGAATCTTCTGCTGCATGGCCGATTCCAGGGCTTTTGTCCGGCATAAATACTCCAGTTCCCAAACCTTGCCTAAATTTTGGGCACAGTCAAAAAGTCTTTCCGGCGACTGCATATCTGTCTTTTCGGGGCCGCGGCTCAAGGCTTCATAGCCAAAAACGCTACCGTTTTTTAATGAGACAATGGGCTGAAAAACGGTTTCAATCCGTCTATCATTCAATACCGTCAAAAATAGTTTTTCTTCTGCCCGTTCCTGGGCACTATCCCTGTCTAACCTTAAAACCAAAGCACTTCTTCTCATCGTATCCCCCAATAATTCCATGATATTAACAATATTTTACCGAAATATTCAATTCGCTTAACTTCTTAACTGTCATATTATAAATTAATTCCGTCAAATCTGCCATTCGACTTGTGTAAACATTCTGTAAAATTAATTCTTTTGAAATCGCTGTCACCCGTTTAAAATTTACTATTTTAAGGTATAATAAGAACAACATCTTTAAAACACGGAGGTTTCTTATGAAGCACTCAACACTGGAATTAAGAAAATTTGTAGTTCCCGAAATTATCATCGGAACTGACGCGCGGCTTTTAATTGGCCGTTATATTGCTCATTTCAACGCCAGAAAACCGATGCTTGTTGCTGACCATTGCCTCCAGCAGTTCGGCTGGTTTAAATCCATCAAATCAGCCATTCTTTCCGAAGCCAAAGAGTTGATTCTGTTTGACGGGCATTCCTCCAACCCCAAAGATTTTGAGGTAATGATGGGTGCTGATCTCTTTATCAGTGAAAAATGTGATCTGCTGGTCGCTGTCGGAGGTGGCTCTTCCATCGACTGCGCCAAAGGAATCAGCATCGTATCCGCTAACGGCGGTAATATACTTGATTATGAAGGAGTCGATCAGGTTAAAATGCCGGGACCACCCCTGATCTGCATTCCGACAACAGCTGGCTCATCAGCCGACGTTTCGCAGTTTGCCATTATTGCTGATTATTACTCCAAATCCAAAAAGGCCATCATCAGTAAAAAAGTTGTGCCCGATCTGGCCTTAATCGACCCGGTACCACTAATGACCATGGATCCTTATTTAACGGCCTGCACTGGTATGGACGCTTTAACCCACGCCATTGAAGCTTATGTTTCAACCGCTAATTCAGCGTTGACGGATATCCACGCCATTGAAGCGATTTCTCTGCTTTCTGACCACCTTGTCGCTTCCATCTCGCCAGATGCTTCGATTGAAACCCGATTCCAAGTAATGCTGGGGTCACTTCAAGCCGGTCTGGCCTTTTCTAACGCCAGCTTGGGCGGCGTACATGCGCTGGCGCATTCTCTGGGCGGATACCTGGATCTGGCGCATGGTGAGTGCAACAGCATCCTGCTCGAACATCTAATCAATCTCAATTACGATTCAGCTCCCGAACGCTATAATAAAATCGCCGCGCTGATGCATATTGAAACCAGCTCGCTCGAAAACGAGGAAATTCGCCAGGCGCTGGCCACCACCATTGCCACACTCCGTAACTGTCTGGACATCCCCGACACCGTCCAAGTTAAGGACGCGGACGATCATACCATCAATTCTCTGGTTGAAAACGCCTTGTCAGATCCCTGTATGGTCACCAATCCTCGACCATTAACAGCTGCAGAAGTAACTACTGTCTACAGGAGAATTATTGATGACCAAAACGAATAAGAATATCACCCGCGAAGCCATTATCGGACTAGGCGAAGAATCATTTAAAAAAAATTATTACGCAGAACTGCAAACCAAACTTCATGATCTGGAAATTATCAGCAGTCAGAAACAAGCCTTGATTGAGACCATTCCGGATATCATTTTAATCAGTGATGAAAACGGTCGGATTTCGCCATTTAGCGGTCAAATCGCTAGTAATATGCAGAGCACCATGAATATTATGCGCAATGATATCATCATGGGCGATCTCAAATCGGTCATTGCCGAAGTCATTCGTAAAAAGCGTCTGATGGCTTACTACTTCTTTATTCCCATCGATCGAAAGCTCAGGTATTTTGAAGTCCGGGCCCAGATTTCCAAATTTTCAGAAGTGCTGATCATGATCAGAGATATGACCGAGCCCATTCTGCTCGAAAAACAGTTGTGGGATATGACCAGAAAAGATGACTTAACGCAACTTTATAACCGCCGTTATTTTGAAAAAAATCTGACCGACCTCAATGAACAGGACATTTCTGATCTGACCATTATTCTGATTGATATCGACGGTCTAAAGATGATCAATGATACTCTGGGTCACCTGATTGGCGACCAGATTATAATCGCCACCGCCGGAATGATTTCATCGGTTTTTAAGTCCCTAGGCGTGATTTCCCGGGTCGGCGGTGATGAATTCGGTGTTATTGTCATTGATCAAAAGCCACCAGACATCGAGGCCGCACTTTCACGCATGGTCAAAGCCTCGCTCAACTATCTGACCGATGAAGGAGAACCCCTGCGGATTTCTTTGTCTTATGGCTATTCTTATCATGCTTCCGGCTTTGTAAACACAGATTTCATCTATCAGGAAGCGGATAATAATATGTATCAGAACAAACTCTTAAAAGAAAGCAGCAATCGCAGTAATCTGGTCAAAACCTTGATGAAAGCGTTGGAAGCTAAGGATTTTATCACCGAAGGTCACGTCAGCCGGATGCAGGAACTGGCTACAGCTATGGGACATAAGCTTAAGCTTCCCCAGCACACCATAGATCTGATTCAGCTGTTGACCAAGTTTCATGATATCGGCAAGGTTGGTATTCCTGACAGCATCCTTAAAAAGCCCGGACCCCTGACAGAGGATGAATGGAAAGTAATGAAAACCCATTGCGACATCGGCAGACGCATTGCTGACGAATCCGTCGAGTTAAAAGATATTGCCCACCTGATCTTGAAACATCAGGAAAAATGGGACGGAACCGGTTATCCACTAGCATTAGCTGGCACCGAAATCCCCATTGAATGTCGGATCTTAACCATCGTCGATTCCTTTGATGCCATGACCAATGACCGTCCATACCGCAAAGCGCTATCAATTGAATCTGCCATCACAGAAGTCAAACGTTGTTCCGGTACGCAATTCGATCCTGAACTGGTCCAGGTTTTTTTAAGCATCGATCATGAAAATCATTCCGAAGACAATTAAAAAATCCCCAAATCGGGGATTTTTTTACTTTTCCTGTATGACTGTCACTAACGCCTCCACAACATCAGGATCATAATGGGTGTGTTTATTGCGCTTGATCTCCCAGATTGCTTCCTCCTGGCTTAAGGCTTCCCGCCCTTCTCTTTTTTCGGTCATGGCATCAAAGCGTTCAGCCACTGCGATAACCCTGGCCAGACGGGGAATTTCTTTACCCCGGAGTCCCTGGGGATAACCGCTGCCGTCAAATCGCTCGTGATGGGCTAATACAATGCTGGCCAGATCAATGGTGTGTTCAAAAGCGTTAAGGATTCTAAAACCAATCAGGGGATGCTGTTGCATTTCCTGAAAGCCCTCATCATCACTGTACTCACTTTTTCTAATCACTTCCCGATCCAGCGCCACCTTACCAATATCATGCAGATATGCCGCTTTGCTGGCCTTATTTACTTCTTCCAGTGGCAATTTCATCTGTTTGCATATTTTCTTACTCAGCTCCGCAGTTTGTTTCGCATGTTTACCTTCCTCAGGGAATTCGCTGTAAAGGCTGTTAACAATAATCTTAAAGGTTTCTTCCTTGCCTTTTCCCTTTCCCATGGTTTTTTCTGTATACATGCTTTCTTCTGCCTGATTGATTTTCTGATAAATATTTTCGTCGCTCTTCTCTTTTGTTGCCACACCCAAAGACACCTCGCCTTTGATTCCTTTGACTTCTTCCTTTTCCAAATTGCTGCGAATCCGTTCAGATAGATTAAGGGCTTCCAGATGCTTAGTCTGTGGCAGCAGAATCGCAAACTCATCCCCACCCCAGCGGGCAATGATATCATCAGCTCGACACACTTTTTTAAAGACATCAGACACTTTTCTTAAAAGCTCATCACCAGCATTATGACCAAAGATATCATTGGTCAGTTTCAAGCCATCCATATCACCCATAATTATCGAAAGAGGCAGATTTCTCTCCGTATCCAGACGTTTGACTTCTTCTTCAAAATATCGCCGATTATAAAGACCGGTCAGTGAATCATGAAAAGTCTGATACTCCAGCTCTTTATTTTTTTGTTTTTGCTCGGTAATATCGCGAAAAATCATTACCACCCCGGATAGCTGCTCACCTTGGTCTTTAATCGGGATAACTGTATCCTCCAAATGATAGTTCTGTCCGGTTCGCGAAACCAGAATCGCATGACTCTCCAGCTCCTTGGTTTGCTTTGTCGTAAAGACTGTCCGAATCGGATCAATCAGCATGGCCTCCGGGTTTTCGTGAATCAGAATCAAAATATCCTTATAATACATTCCCCTGGCCTCGTCTGTGGACCAACCAGTCATCATCTCTGCCCGATGGTTTAGCACCTCAAGTTTTCCATCCTGGTCTAAAATCATTACGCCATCATCCAAAGCTAGCAGGGTTTTTAAATATTTTTCTCGGGTTTTTCGCGTTGCCGTACTGACATAAGCCCCAACACCATACAAGTTATTGTCTAAGGCCACCGGAAATTTAGTCAGTCGGTACAAATCACCTTCCCACATCAATTCATCGGTCGCAAAAGTCTTCTGCTCGAGAACTATTTTGTCGGAGTTCCATTGTTGTTGCGCTTTCTCCACTTCCATCAAATCGAAATCACTTTTGCCCACAATATCAGCAGAATCTTCGCCGAAGATTTCCTGCATGGGCGGATTAACAAAGAGATATTTCAGTTTATCATCCTTTAGAAAAACCGGGATATCATCCGATTCGATAAAATGCTGTACCAGTTCATTGAATCGCCTGATTTCTCGGCCATTTCTCGAACGTCTGATTAGCATAACCGTCAAATAAACACCGGCGACAATTATGACTATAAGTACAATCATACCAACAATCACCGCCTCTGTCAGATTAACCATTTTATTTATCCTTTATCCTAAAATTTTATTATTTTTTATGAAATATTTATTATATAAGTATGCCATTAAAGACGCTTTTTCGTCAATGAAAAAAATCGACAAAGCCCAAACTTTGCCGATTTAAATAAAACCTTTTTATGTTATCAGAATGGCGGATTGATCAAATCGTTATTGACATCTGTCGCTTCAGCCTAAGATGCTGACGTTCACATGTTTATAAAAAACATCGTCTATCAAAAAAACAGGCTTGCCTACCCTTCCTCTTCCATGTTATACTGATATAAAGCGGGTTTAACCAAACTCTATAATTTTTTATTATATCACAGTTTTTTGTATTTGTCAATATCAAATGGAGGTTTTATGTCAAATTTTTTATCAATCCTTTGTGAACCTGATTTAATTGAATCAAATTCGAAAAAAATCTATCAGTGTAACGCACTTACTTCTGACTATCAGCTGTTTCTAACGCCACAAGAAGCTCACGCAATTGCCCTTAGGCAACAACAGTCACTGAAAGATCAAGGGCGAATTGATCTGTCAGAAACTGTTATTCCCGAAAAAATAATCGCCCTATTCTCCAATAGCCCCTACCTGACAACCGACAACTACTTTGAAACATTGATGGAATTAATCGACATTTTCTATTATTACAAAAGCGATACCCTCGAGCAATTTAGTGATGATCAGTTGATCGAAAAAATGAAAGCCTATTTTGATGGCTCCTGTCATGGATCGCTGGATCTTTTGAAAAACCGTGAGCTTTATCACTTGGCCCGCAGCATCCATTTTGCCGGCATGATCGACGAAATTAGCGACTAAATTAAAAATTTGTTTTCACCTTAACAGTAATTATAGTTTATTAACCCGGAGGATTTATGAATAAGATTTTAAAAAACACTGACATCAATCCCGATCAGCTCGATCCTGCCCATTACTGTCAGTCGCTTTTACAGCTGGCTTATTTAAATGGTCTAATTGAAGAGACAACTTCCCGATCAATCCAGAAGCAGCTGACAGACCTGCTTAAAAATCAGATTGAAGCCTACACCCGTGCGCAAAGCAGCTCCGTTTTAAACGAAGTAGCTGAGTCTTTGTACCTTTCTATTTTGTATAACATCAGCCTGACCCTTAAAACTTTCCCTTCACCGGAAGTTTCAATTGAACAGCTCAAAGGCGTGCCGCTTTCGTCGCTTTTTGAAAACGGCATCCAAATCGCACAACACAAAAGCAATACTGCCCGCATTCTTTTTAGTCAGGTTCAAAAAACCCGAATCCACACCAACTCCATTGCTTATATTGAAACCCTCAACCAGGGCCTGCATCCTTTTTTCAATAGCTATCGACCACGTTTTTTTGCTCATGAGACACCCGGCCTAAATATCGATTATCCGCTCCTCACATCGGTTTCACATTTGAGCGGCGTTGAGTATTTCCTCGAATTCTTACAGCGCTTAAAATTAGAAAATCAATTTTGCCTCTGCTTCACACCGCATGACATTCACACCCTATTAAGCAGTCATGATGAAAACTATCATGACCTGATGATCAATATCAGTTATCAGGTGCTTAAAAATGCTTTGGTCTGCAGTCATCTCGACAAGGCTGCTGGTACATTAAGACTTGAAAATCAAGATCTACTGTCCTTATCCCAACAGTTCCAAGTCTTCAGTCGTGAGACTCTTTACCAAGCTTTTGAGCAACATCTGACCCAGCACTTTCAGGCCTTCGGTCTCAGCGAAAGCTGTTTAGAATACTTCAAACTGGCGATTCCCGATCTGGCTGCCGATATTGATCTGGCGATCAAAAATCAGACTTTGGATAAGTTATTTGCGACAGAAAAGCAAGCGCTGCAAAATCGGATTCTATTTTCCACTGGCCAGGCGATGTCCCCTGCCGATTTCCGTGACTTTATTGAAGAATTCAAAAGCTGCCGATACGAATCCGATCAAGTGGCAATGATTCGATTGTCAATCACATCTTTAATGGACTTGAAAAACATTTTGTTGGATGCACCACTCAGCAATTTGGTCACCAACCAGGTCTTTAACCTTTTAAGCGATACTGATCTGGCCGCTTTTTTTCAGCGCTATATCATCCCCCATGAAATGGGTGAACCTGATCCTGGCAACGATGAGGTTCATCTAAGAAAGTTACTGACTGCCTATCTGGCAACCCAGACAGTCGAGCGCCAGACTCTAATCCGTTCTTTAGCGTCGCAGCTGATAATCAGCCCCGAATCTTTTTATTAATTCTCTTTTGTAAAGCCGGTTCCGCTAAACTTAGCGATCAGTCTATCTTCTACATCAGTTACAGTAACAGAATAATGACTAAGGCTTTTACTGCAGTTAATCTCCCGGGCCTTTGCTATCAAGCACTGCCCCTTAGGCGGACGAAAATAATCTATATCAGCATGAATTCCAAGGGTAGTCTTACCCCGGGAGTTGGAAGCAACAGCAAAAGCAAAGTCAGCCAGGCTGAAAATTACGCCACCCTGAACTACCCCCGCACCGTTTAAGTGCTCATCTTTTATTTTCATTTTGACTTCTGCCATCCCTGTTTCGACACTTTGAATTTCAATCCCCAGTAGTTTTGCAAACTGATCCTTTTTAACCGTTTTGATCATCTCTTCCTTTATCATCCCAAAGCCTCCGCCCAGTTTAATCGTTTGAAATTTAGTATATCACAGTTTATCCGTTTTTCAATGCTTGTTAAAGGGTCAAACATCAAAATATTGTGGTTGAAAATAGTAACCAACTTCAGTTTTATTCCATTCCCGTCTTGCAAAACGAGTGATTCCGCTCATCAAAAAAGCGCACCGTAAGGCCTTGATTTTTGGCACGGTGTGCTTTTTTTTTACTTTTGCTTACCTTTCCCGTTTTCACTGTCTTGAACCTGTCAATTTATTATCTTTTAGTAGTAAATCAAGTCAAAACGGGTATATAATATAAATATTACTCATAAAAATATTTATTATAGTTCTTATTCTAAGGAGGTTTAAATGGAGAACGTTGCAAAAACTAAAAAAGGTAAATGGCATATTTTATTAGTGGTTTTAATGGCAACTTTTGTTATCGTAATCGATTCAACCGCGATGAACGTTTCAATATCTAATGTTGTAGCGGATCTCGAAACCACTGTTGACGCAATTCAAGCTATTATTTCATTTTACGCTTTGGTTATGGCATCATGCATGTTATTGGGAGCAAAATTATCTGATATTTTCGGCAAGAAAAATTCCTTTAAATATGGACTGATCATCTATGGCGCCGGAACTCTAACAGCCGCCTTCAGCCAAAATGTGCTGATGCTGGCCTTAGGTTGGGCTGTCATTGAAGGGATTGCTGCAGCAATCATGATGCCGGCGGTTTTATCAATAATCGTCCTTAACTACGAAGGCCAAGATCGGGCAAAAGCGATGTCAATCTATGCTACTGTTGCTGCCGTGGCGCTGGCAATTGGTCCTATCGTCGGAGGCCTTGTAACCACCTATCTTTCCTGGCGCTTTATTTTTGGGGGCGAAGCGTTTATTGTCATCATTGCCCTTATTTTTTCTAAAGTTATTCCTAATGATCTGATCGCCAAAGATGAACGACCCAAGATTGATATGATCGGATTTTTATTTTCAGGTCTCGGATTGTTTTTTATTATCCTCGGTTTCTTAAAAGCCAATGTCTATGGCTGGTTCTGGGAAAAAAATACACTTCAAATCGGTAGTGTTGAAATTTCTCTATTGGGATTATCGGCCGCTTTTCTTTCTATCGTTCTGGGTGTATTCCTGCTTATTATCCTCCTATTTTGGTTGAATAAAAGAATTGAAAAGGAAAAACCGGTCTTATTTCATCCTCAGATGTTTAAGAGCAATGTCTTTTTACCTGCAATACTGGTCTATTTATTTGGACAAATGAGCTTTGCTGGAATTATGTTTTGTATGCCGGTATTTATGCAAAACGCTCTAAATTACAATGCCATGGATACGGGGCTGAGTTTAATGCCTTTGTCAATCGCGCTGCTGATTTCTTCGCTCATTGTCACAAGGCTCATGTATCGTTTTTCACCAAAGATTATGATTATTACCGGCCTTCTTTCAATCATGGCGGGAATAACACTGATGAGAGTCCAATTTTGGGGCGAGTTTTCTGCTATTACCGGTTCCAGTTTTATTTTAGCTTTTCTATTTATTGGTTTCGGAGTCGGTGTGGCGTTTAGTATTGCCTACAATTTAGCACTAAGCAACGTGAAAGATGCCTGGAAAAATGAAGGCTCTGGCATGCTGTTAACTTTTCAGAATTTAGGCAGTTCATCGAGTATTGCCGTAACAGGAAGTGTATTATTATCAAGCGTTTTTTCTAATATTGCACAAGGCATAGCTAATTCAGAAGTTTTAAACACAAGCGGTCTGACAAAACCACAGATCCAGGAAATTCTGATAAAAAATGTTGATACCTTTAAGGATACCCTCGCACAAGGTGTTAATATTTCATCTGAATCAGCCCAAGCCATTGAAAAAATATTGACTAATGCCATGTCATTATCAATGGATTCTGTCGGACTTATTCTAACAATACTTGTTGGTATCGGACTGTTATTAGCAATATTTATTTTGCCAAATGCAAAATTAGAGAAATAAGCAAAAGCTTGTAAAGACACTAAGCATTTTTTGACATAACTATAGGCAAAAATGTTTTACAAGACCACTTATAAACTTGAAAGTTTTTATTTTTTAATTTCTATGTCAGATGCAAATGAAATCTTTAACGCATTAAAAAAACGGCTTTAAACAGCCGTTTTTAATTTCTTTTCATGGCGGAGAGAGAGGGATTCGAACCCTCGGTACGCTTTCACGCACACACGCTTTCCAGGCGTGCTCCTTCGACCTCTCAGACATCTCTCCTAGCTAGTATTAACTTTTGCCATACTAAAATATTATAAGAGTATTGCCTGAAAAAGTCAATTCTTTTTTCATTAATGATGGTGATGTCCGGGAGGAGCCCCTTTATAATCTCTGATATATTCAAGCGTCCTGCTTTCCATTTTGGCAATCGCTTCATGGCCAGTTATGCCATCGCCCTTAAAACGTGAAATACCTTCATCAGCCAAAACATTAAAGGCTGCTTCTTCAATTTCACCGGTAAATACGCATTCGCAGCCATAAGCTTTAATTATTTCAGCCCAATCAAGACCTTTTGAATCACTGCTGATTTCCGTTATAATCTGCGCTTGATTATCTGTATCCAGAAGCAGCAGATATGGTGCTTTCTCAAATTCTTTAACCACCTGATCGGCTAGACTTTTGCCACTGCTTGTTAATGCAATTTTCATTTACTTCTCCTTTTATTCATCATAATTGAATGGCACGCCTTAATCCTCAAAGACTGTTCCCAATATTGGCGATTGTCAAACTGCCACTTCAATTCTTTAACACTCTAACTCTATTATTTTACCGCTTATTTTTAAGGATCGCAAGCATCTTTTGTTACCGTTTTCAGCTTGAGGTCCAATAATTTTAAACATTATAGGTTTACTATAACAATATTTAGGGTAAAATATTTTCATATCAAGGAGGTGACCCATGAACGTCATTGAAATTAATAGTCTGACTAAATATTATGGCAAGCACAAGGGCATCGAAGATGTCAGCTTTTCTGTTGAAGAAGGTGAAATCTTTGGTTTTATCGGACCTAACGGCGCTGGTAAATCGACAACAATCAGAACCCTTTTAGCCCTCATCTATCCGACCAAAGGCTCAGCGACGATATTTGGCAAAGACTGCATAAAATACGGTCACGAAATCCGCCGGGATATCGGCTATCTGCCTTCGGAAGTTTTTTATTATGAGCACATGAAGGTACTTGAGGTTTTAAAATATTCAGCCAGCTTCTATGATAATGTCAATCCCGCCCGCATCAAAGAACTGGCGGATATTATGGATCTGGATCTAAACAAACGGATTGATGATCTATCCTACGGCAATAAGAAAAAGGTTGGGATCGTCCAGGGCCTTTTACATGAACCCAAGCTGATCATCCTCGATGAGCCCACCAGCGGACTGGATCCCCTGATGCAGCAAAAATTTTTCGACCTGATCCGCAGAGAAAACGAGCTTGGCGCCACTGTCTTATTTTCTTCGCACATCCTTTCGGAAGTGCAAAAACTCTGCCACCGGGTCGCCATCATCAAAGACGGTACTATTGTGGATATAAAAGACATTCCAGAAATGCGTCGCAATAATTACAAGAAAGTATTATTGGAGTTCGAGGGCATTATTGATATCAGCCATTTCAACCTGCCCGGCGTAACGCGGCTAACGCTGGAAAACAATGTGATGGAATTCTTATATAAGGGCGATATTAATAAGATCATTCAACGGTTGCAGGGTATCAAGCTAGCCAATATGCTGATTGAAGAACCCACGCTGGAAGAGATCTTTATGCATTATTATCAGAAGGAGGAATAGCCATGAACATGATCAAACAGGAGCTTAGAATGAACCTCCGTTCACTGATCACCTGGTGCCTGTCTCTTTTAGCCATCCTGATTCTGTTTATGCTTTTTTTCCCGGCCCTATCTGACCAGATGGAAGAATTTCAAAAAGTTTTTAACAGTTTCCCCCCGGCTTTTCAGGCGGCATTAAAACTTGATACCATCACTATCGACAGCATTATGGGCTACTATCAGTTCGCCTTTTCTTTCATCCTGCTGGGTGGCGCCATTCAGGCTATGAATCTGGGCGTTGCCATTATCTCCCAGGAGGTGCGGATGAAGACCGGCGATTTTCTCTTTGTCAAGCCCATCACCAGAAACCGGGTAGTGACCATGAAAATGCTGGCAGCTCTGATTCTGATTACCATGACCAATCTCATTTTGGGCATCGGTGCCTCTATTGTGCTTTTGATCACCGATGCACAAAGCTTTGATTTAAAAACCTTCTTGTTAATTAATGGCAGCCTGTTTTTTACCCAACTGTTTTTTTTAAGTCTCGGACTCTTCCTTTCCGCTTTTTTAAAACGAATCCGAACGGTTCTGCCCGTAAGCCTGGGTGTGGTTTTCTTCTTTTATGTCATCTCAATGATTCAGGAAACCGTTAACGACCCAAAATTGCGTCTGATCTCACCCTTTGACTATTTCAATCTGGCTGAAATTATGGAACGCATGGAATACAATGCCTCTTATCTGCTCCTATGGATGCTGCTGACGATCCTCTTTGTTCTAGGTACTTATTGGCTTTTTCGGCGTAAAGATCTTCCGGCTATTTGAAAGTCAGGTGATATAAATGAATGTTTTATTGAAAGAATTAAAACTCAATCTCAAATCTTTGATTATCTGGTGTCTGGCTCAATGCTTTATCATTTTTGCCGGTATGATGAAGTATCAGGGCTTTGCCGACTCCGAGGTGGATGTAAGCGCCCTCTTTGACAGCCTGCCCAAAGAAGTACTAACTGTGCTGGGTATGGAAAGTGTGAACATCGCGACGATTCCCGGTTTTTATTCGGTCTTCTTTCTGTATTTCATGCTATTGGCCGCAGTCCATTCCATCATGTATGGGGCAATCGCTGTATCCCGTGAAGAACGGGATCATTGTGCTGATTTCATCTACACCAGACCGCGTCGGCGTTTTCAGATTATCGTCCCTAAACTGATTGGCGGCGTGATCAACCTGATGGTTTTTAATGCCGTAACCTTTGTGGCTTCGGTTGCCTTTATCGCCTATTATAACGATGGCAATGGCATGATTAATGAGGTTTCCGTGACCATGCTGGCACTTTTTTTCCTGCAGCTTTTCTTTCTGGCAGTGGGCTCTTTCTTCGGTGCCATTAGCCCGTCCACTAAAATAGCGACGTCACTATCAACCGGATTTGTGATGTTGACCTTCCTGTTTTCGGTCATCGCTGATCTTGTTGATGCTGCAGATTTTTTAGGTGCCCTGTCACCCTTTAACGCTTTTAATGCCCAGGATCTGGTGATCAATGGTCAATTAGAAGGACTGCCAGCCCTGATTCTTATTGCATCTACACTTGTATTTTCTGGCCTGTGTATACTCAGCTTTCACTTCAGAAATTTGAAAACCTGAAAAACAATCAACAGAAATCCTACTTATCCACAAGAAAAGTGCTTAATCTATGCTTTTCTTGTGGAATAAAAAATTAGGTAAATTTTTCAAAAGGTATCTCCTCATGAAGTTTTGAAAATAAAATTATTTTCCACACCTTGCCAAACTTTTTCCACAACTCAAGATAATCCCAATAAATTTGGCTCATACCATATATTTTAGACGCATCTTGCGAGTTTCTTCTTTTTCACATTTTATCAAACGCACGATTAAACAATTTACCAACCTATTTTTTCATCAAAAAAAGCCCAACTGCCATCAAGTAAACTTGAATAGAAGTCAGACTTTAATAATTTTTGCTTCAGGGAAAGACCCTATTTAATAACCAGACACTTCTTGCCCTTTTAACATTTTTACGGCCGAGCTAGTGCCAATCCGGTCACAGCCTGCTTCAATGAAGGCAATCAGGTCATCAACTGATTTAACCCCACCGGCCGCTTTCATTTTAACATCCGGACCGATATTCTTCTTAAATAAAAGAATATCTGCCAGGGTGGCACCACCGGTTCCAAATCCGGTTGAGGTTTTTATGTAATCAGCCCCGGCTTTGGTTACCAGTTTGCAGACCCGCACTTTTTCGTCTTCCGTCAAAAAGCATGTTTCAACAATCACTTTTAAAACATTGTCGCCAACAGCTTTTTTTATCTGCTTAATTTCGTCCAGTACATAATCATCGTTACCGTCTTTGAGCTGACCGATATTAATAACCATATCGATTTCTTTGGCGCCTTTTGCAATGGCATCCTTAGCCTCAAAAACTTTCGTTTCTGTCGTACTGTAGCCTAAAGGAAAGCCGATTACGGTACAAATATTTAATTGCTGACCGTAGGTTTCTTTGATTCTTTCAATAAAGGCAGCCGGGATACAGACCGAAGCGGTCTGGTATTCAATGGCATCTTTACAGATTTCCTGAATATCTGTCCAGGTGGCAAAGGGTTTTAGCAGGGTGTGATCAATGTGTGATAATATTTCCTTGTTTGTCATATTTCTCTCCAATTTTCTTTTTTAAACAAGCTTAGCTTTCTGTTTCTAGGCAAACCCCGCACCGACCAATAGGATTTCACAGTCGGTACTCAGGTATCTACACTATATCTTCATTTTGAAAGTAACCTATTTCAGTCTTTTGCCATGGTATCTTTAAGGCCTTCATAAATTTCTGTATAGGTATTGAATACTTTCTGGTAAGTATCATACAGATCTTTGTTGGGGCTAACGGTATAGGCTTCCTTGACCATCCCGTTGGTTGCATCAACGAAAGAATCGTAGGCGCCAGCACCAACAGCTGATACGATTGCACAACCCAGAACGCTGGCACTTGAGTCTTCAGTTACCACAATCGGTTTACCGGTTACATCGGCAATAATCTGCATCCAGGTGGCATCTTTAGTTACGCCACCACAACCGACAATAATATCAATCGGGCATCCCTGAGCTTCAAAGTTGTCAATAATGTTTTTGGTTCCTAAAGCAACAGATTCCAGCAGTGCCCGATAAATATGGGCTTTGGTATGACTTAAGGTCAGACCGCAAATCACACCTTTGGCATTGGCATCTTTATAAGGGGTTCGATTACCCTGGAAGAAATCAAGGGCAACCAAGCCTTCAGCTCCAGCAGGGATATCGGCAATTAATTCATTCATGTAGGCATAGGGATTATTTATCTTATTTAAATCGAATTCCCGCATAAACCATTTAATAATTGATCCAGCCGAGATCTGGCCACCTTCCAGCAGCCACTGATCCGGTACGATGGCATTGTTGTAAGGACCCCAGATACCATTTAAGTTTAATTTCTTTTCGGAAAAAGCCAGCTGGACAAAGCTGGTTCCCATAATCATGGCCAGTTTTCCCGGCTCAGCAACACCAAGTCCCAGCATTCCGATATGGGCATCAATGCCGCCCTGAACTACTTTCATGGCAGGATTCAAATCATACTGATCGGCAAATTCCTGGTTGATGGTTCCAACCATTTCACCAACATGCTTCACATCCAGCACCAATTTTTCTTCATAATCTTCAAATCCAACCTGTTTAAAGAACTCGCCATTCCAGCCGCCTTCACATTCCACATAATTCCACTTGCAGGTGGAATTACAGATCGATGTTGCAAACTCACCACACAGCTGGTAGTTCATCCAGTCCAGCTGTTCAATAATTTTATAACTTTTCTGATATAAATCCGGCTGATTGTTTTTGATCCACAAAATTTTGGGAATCATCCATTCCACCGAGTCTTCGCCGCCACTATAAGTGAGCACCGGATGTTTTGTTTCATTGATCTTTTTCATTTCTTTTTTGGCCCGGGTGTCCATCCACATAATGGCATCCGCCAGCGGGTTTCCCTTTTCATCAACCGGTAGCACCGTTGACGAGGTTGAACAGACACTAACAGCCTCAATGCTGTGGCGAATCCCTTTGGATAGGGATGACATAACATTTTTCACCGCTTCATTGAAGCAGGACCACCAGTCCCCGGCTTTCTGCTCCGCCCAACCGGCCTGGGGATAAAAGGTCTCATAAACCTGTTCATCACCGGCGACTACATTTCCATCAATATCGGTTATGATTACACGAACACTCTGCGTTCCGGTATCAACGCCCATAAAATACTTAGCATTTTTTTCCATTAATTTTCCCCCCATGGATAAAACATAATTTTATTGAAAAAGTAACCGCCCGCGGCTATTTTTGCAAACACATCCGGTGCTTCATCGAGTGGTAAGCGGTGGCTGATTATGTCTTTGGCTGTCATCCCGTTTTCCGCAAACATTTTAATTGATTCTGTCCAGTCTACACCAGGAAAGGGCGCAGTAAAGGAATTCCAGGAGCCAATCAGGCTGAGCTGGCTACGCATCAGGGTATCCACTTCTTTTTCGCTTAAATCAAGTCCCTTGTGTGAAATTCCCAGGAAAACAACTTTTCCCATTTTACTGGCCATTAAGAGACATTGCTTCTGAGCCGTCGGTGCCCCTGAAAAATCGATGACAATATTAGCACCTTTACCATCCGTTGCTTTTCGAACCGCTTTTACAGCATCTTCATTGAGTGAGTTAATGGTCTGATCGGCACCAACTTTTTTAGCGATTTCCAGTTTTTCATCCCAGATATCCACCGCAATTACCTTTGATGCACCCGACAGTTTAGCATATTGGGCCGCAAACAAACCGATTGGTCCGGTTCCCACTACGCATACAGAATCGCCTTTTTGAAAATTGGCCTGGGACAGAGCATGATAAGCGTTGGCACAGGGATCAATCGTCGCCGCATCTTCATAAGAGACGTTATCCGGAACCTTTAAAAGATTGGCTTCCTTTACCGCCACATACTGTGCAAGGGCACCATCTCGGCGGGAACCATAATAGTCATAATGCTCACATAGTGAATAAATCCCTTTTTGACACCATTCACACTCATAACAGGGGATTAAGGGCGCGACAACAACCCGGTCACCAGTCTTAAACTGCTTAACTGCCTTTCCCGTTTCGGTAACCTCTCCGGAAAACTCATGCCCAATTGTTATTGGCGAAACATGCGCCCCATAGGTCAGTGCTCGGGGAATATCTGAACCGCAAAGTCCCACAGCCCGGATTTTTATCAGTACCTCATCCGCTTGAACTTCCGGTATTTCTACCTCTTCCACTCGCAAATCTCCAGGTTTGTACATACGAACAGCTTTCATTTCTACCTCCTGATGCAATGTAACCCTTTTCTTAAAGCTAAAAAAAATAAAACTTTGAATACCGTTTGTTATTTACGCTTTATTTTTTCATTGCGTTTATTTTAAACTCATTCTAGCATCATATTTTTACGGTGTCAATAACAAAAACGTCAATTTTTTACTTTTTTTGTTCGAATCATTTGTCAAACGGGCGTCAATCCTTTATAATGACTATGAAAACAAAATGGAGGTTTTACTATTTGGCTTCACTCTTAACGGACATCCGTACAAAATATAACTTATTTTCCAAAAATCAGAAGAATATTGCTGATTATATCCTTGATCATCCCGACACGGTATCCCTTCTTTCGATTACCGAACTGGCGGCAAAATGCGATACCAGTGAAACAACTGTAATGCGCCTATTAAAAAAGCTGGATTACAGTTCCTACCAGATTTTCCGGATTAACCTGGCCAAGGAATTTTCTGAAAGCCCTTCAGAAAGTATTATTGAAGAGCTCTTAAATAATGATGATGCCTCAGCCATTAAGAAAAAAGTGATCGGTCATACCATCACTGCCATCAGCGATCTGGAACACTCACTGGCAGACACAACGATTGAAAATGCTCTCAAGCTGCTTTTATCAGCCGACCGCATCCTTTTTTACGGCGTTGGCGCTTCAGCTTCCATTGCTATGGATGCTATGCATAAATTCGGCAAACTGGGCCTGAACGTCATCTCTTATCCCGACCCACATTTTATGAACATCATTTGTTCCCACGTCACCCAAAAAGATGTTTTCTTCGCGGTCTCTCATACTGGCGAAAGCATTGAAGTGTTAAATGCCGTTGCCATAGCAAAAGAAAACAATTGCCAGATTATTGGTCTGTCCAGCTTCGGCAATTCCACCCTGGCACAAAAATCGGATGTTTTTTTGTCCAGCTCGACCAACGACAAGAAATATCATTCCGAAGCCATGGCTTCCAGGATCGTTCAGCTAACTATCATCGATATATTATATTTATCGGCCTTTATGCAGCATGAAGACCAATATTATGATGCTCTGAACCGTTCCCGAACGGCTGTCGGATTAAATAAAACTTGATTCAACCACCTGGAGGTATTAAAATGAGCATTCTCACTTTTATTGGTGCCGGTCAAATGGCTTCGGCCCTAACCTTTCCTGCTACTCTAAACGGCCATCAGATCCGTCTGGTTGGAACCCATCTTGACCGGGACATTATTGATTCGATTCAAAAAAAAGGCTTTCATCCGACCCTTAAACGGCAGCTTCCCGAACAAAATATTACCGCTTTTCAGATTGAAGCAGTTGTTGATGCCATTGCCGGCGCGGATGCCATCCTTTGCGGTGTCAGTTCTTTTGGCCTTGACTGGTTTGCCGAAAATATTTTACCCCTAATTCCCGATTCTATCCCCGTTCTCTCGGTTACCAAGGGGATGATCGACCTTGACGACGGCTCGATGATGACTTATCCCGACTATTTTGCAGCCAAACTGCCGTCGGGCAAAAAACTTTCACTAAACGCCATCGGTGGTCCCTGTACCAGCTATGAACTGGCCGATGGCGACCATTCGACAGTTGCCTTCTGCGGAAAAAATTCAGACGATCTGAAATTTTTCAAAGCCATTTTTGAAGGCCCCTATTACCATATTAGTCTGTCAACTGATGTTCAGGGCGTTGAATGCGCCGTCGCCTTAAAAAACGCCTACGCTCTGGGAGTCTCCCTGGCTGTGGGGCAGGCTATCGGCGCGGATGGCAAAGGGATTGAACACTATAATTCTCAGGCGGCACTTTTTGGCCAAAGCGTTAAGGAAATGCGAAAACTGCTAAGCCTCATTGGTGGTAAGGATGAAAATATTATCTACGGCGCTGGTGATCTCTATGTCACTATTTTTGGCGGCCGGACCCGGCGAATTGGCACCCTGCTCGGTCAGGGTTATTCCTTTGATGATGCCATGAAACAGCTCGAAGGTGTGACGCTGGAATCCATCGTGATTGCCACCCGAACTGCCCGAGCTGTCCGAAAACTGGCGGATAACCAAAAGGCTAAGCTTTCCGATTTTCCCCTACTGATGCACGTGGATGAGCTGATCTCACAAAATAAAAGAGTTGATATCCCCTGGCAGCTGTTTGAAGACAACGCTATCTAATTCCTGACAAAAAACTGATTCGCTCAAAGCTTCGTTTAATAAATCACTTCATCAAAGCTATATAAGCGGTTGACCCTACCGCCTGACGATTTGACCAATCAATTCAAAAACACACTAATCTCAACACTGGTAAACCGCAAACAAACTGAGGAATCAATTAGTTAATGCGGGTTTTGTCTGCTGGTTGAGATATGTTATAATTAAACACGTATAATTTATACCATTTTCACATCAAACACGGAGGAATTAATGAATAAGCAACCCACCGAAAACAGAGAGATTAACCAACCTTATCTAAAGCATACCGGTTTGATTATCTTTCTGGCCTTAATGAACGCTTTTATCCCTTTATCTACTGACATGTATCTGCCGGCCCTACCCAGCATGAGTGCCTATTTCAACAGCAGCTCAGCAATCACCAACCTAACCCTCAGCAGCTTCTTTTTATTTTACGCTATCGGTATTCTTTTCTGGGGACCGCTCAGTGACAAGTTCGGTCGCCGACGCATCCTTTTAGCCGGTAGCGTTATTTATGCTATCAGCAGCATCGCCTGTGCCTTGTCGCTTAATGTCTACTTTCTGATTGGTGCCCGAATTCTTCAGGGAATCGGTGCTGGTGGTATCACTTCGGTAGCCATGGCCATCATAAAAGACTCCTATTCCGGAAAAAAACGTGAATCAATTCTGGCAGTCTGTCAAGCCATTGCCGGCCTGGCGCCCATGTTAGCCCCCATTATCGGGAGTTTATTACTACATTTTGCCGACTGGCGTGGCTCTTTCTGGGTTCTGGCCATCATCAGCCTGATCAATCTGGTTTTTTCTCTGCTTTTTAAAGAGACGTTGCAGGACAAAGACCGCTATACTGGCAGCCTTTTTGGCGCTGTCGGCAGACTCTTTGTGGTTGCTAAAAACAAAAGCTTTTTGCTACCGGGTCTGATCTTTTCCTTAAGCTCGTTGCCTTTTATGGGCTATATCGCCGTTTCTTCCTACATCTATGTGGATTATTTCGGTTTAAGCGCCCAGACCTACAGCATCTTTTTCGCGGCGAATGCCCTCTTATCCCTAACCGGACCTTTTATTTATGTCAAATTTCTAAGTAATATCGATAAAAAATGGTTTGCTACCCTGACTCTATCAATGGCTACCTTAAGCGGAATCGGTGTTATGACCATCGGTCGCACCTCACCCTACTTATTCTGGATTTCCTTTTTGTTGATGTCCCTGTCTGGAACCATCGTGCGACCTTTCAGCACTAACCTGCTGCTTAATCAGCAGAAAGGTGACACCGGATCGGCTGCCTCATTGATCGGAACCCTGTTTACAGTACTAGGTAGCGTCGGCATGTCGCTGGCATCCTTGCCCTGGGCCGATACGGTTCTGGGCTTGGGCCTGATCATTACATGCTTTTCAATCTTTTCCCTGCTGGCCTGGAATATCACCGTCCGCTCCAACCTTTCTATCATCGGGATTGACAACGAACCCAACGCCTAAGCGAAACAACCACAGAAAGTTCTGTGGTTTTTCTGTTTTTTGTGATAGAATAGGAAAGACTTTATGCGAAGAAGGAAAATCATGATCGATCAAGAAAAGGATTTTAACCGTTTATATATGAGCGAGCTGCTAACCGCCCTGGTTGTTGGCTCCCTGCTTTATATGACCAGCAAAACAAATGGCTTAGGCTTTGATCTGCGCCTTTATCTACCCTGTGGACTGTTAATATTTATCATCCTGCAAAATGCCGGCTACTGGTATTATCGCCAGCAACAAAAAAGCAATCCCGGGGGCGATTACCGGTGGGTGATCCCCACCTTTAGGCAACTTAAACGGATAAACCCATTTTTACTGGTGATTTATCCCCTATACCTGGTCGTTTTGCTGCTTTTTTATCGTCCTGCACTCTGGTCACTTGTCAATATTTTCGGTCTCCTTTTATATGGATTCTCGATTGTTGAATATTTCAACTGTTATTATTTTAGTTTTCAATTGGCTAATCTTAAAGAAAAAGCCCCTACTGATTTGAACCTGGAAATTCAGGATTTTTTGAATTCCCACTAATCATGTTTATGAAAGGAATAGGCGCAAGCGTCTGAAAAATTTATGAACTATTCTGTTTCTATCATTCATTCCATCAACCCCTGTTTTTTGCCATTTTGGCACTGGGCGTGATGCTTCTGGGCAAATCCATTTATACTCTAAAATCATTTCCGGAACTGAAAGCCAAATCCATTAAGGAATTGGTGGTCGGTGGTATAGTTATGCTGGGAGTCATCGTTCTTTTCTTTGTTTTCCCGCTCTTATCAACCATTGTTATTAGCGATGATCAACTTACTCTTAGACTTTCAAGCGGTTTCACAACGGTGTCGATTGCCTCAGATGACGTTTTATCAGCGGATCTTGTGACTCTCAATACCGATCCCGCTACAACGATCGATGATAAAGTTGTCGGCACATCCACCCGAGATTACCGGGAAGGTCAGTTTACCATGGCAGACGGTAGTAGTGCATCAATCCTCCTAAACGGCGATCAAGCCCTGATGGTCAAAACGGCTGACCAGACACTTCTGCTTGGCCCCGATGATTTTGATGCTTTTATCGCTACTTTTAATGACAATTTTTATCCTGTTTCTCAATAAATATCTTGCTTTCTGCAAAAATTTTCAATGCTAATATCAAGACAATTGCCGATTTTATGCTATTATTCTCTACCTGGCATTATGAAAGCAAATATTTCCATATCAGAATTATAAGCCGTTAGACTCTTTAATATTCATACTAGACGCACCACAAAAAAACAGAGCGGTTTAATCTTCCCGCTCTGTTTTTTCTATTTTTATTCGGCAAAAGACTCCGCTCTATTTTTTGCCTGTTTTTCAAAATCCTCAATCCAGTGAACATATTCTTCATCCATAAATTTTGAATGTAAGATAAAATCTGCCGTAGCCAAATTATTGGCAACCGGGATATCATAAACTGAGGCGATCCGCAAAAGCGCTTTGATATCCGGATCATGGGGCTGAGCCTCCAATGGATCCCACAAAAAAATCATCATATGAATTTTCCCATCAACAATTCTAGCCCCAATCTGCTGATCACCGCCTAAAGGACCAGACTGGTAAATCTCCACCGGCAGTCCGGTTTTTTCCTGGATCAGCCGGCCGGTGGTTCCGGTTCCGCAGAGAAAATGCCCCTGCAGAATCTCCTTGTTTTTTTGAACCCAGGAGAGTAACTCCGGCTTCTTTCCGTCATGGGCAATCAGAGCAATTTTCTTTGTTTTTGCAATGGTCACACTTTTATAACTGTTTTCCATTTTAATCCACCTTTCAAATATTATTGCTTTTCATCCTCTTGGTAAATCTTTTTTACCCGTCCCACCTGGCCGTCATCTAACATGACCTTAATCCCGTGGGGATGGGTGGGGCTATTGGTCAGCAGGCGTTTTACTCGTCCCTGAGTCAGTTTACCCGAGCGCTGATCTTGCTTCAGGACAATATCCACCAAGGCTCCCACTTTGATATCGACGCGTTTTTGACCATTCACGACAGTTTCTCTTTTGCAGCTTCCAGTGCTACCACCAGCTGATTCATACAGGAGTTGTCGCGGGCACCACAGGTATGACCTTTAAACATGGGGATAATTTCATCCATCTGCTTGCCGTCAATCATCTTGGCCAAGGCTCTTAAATTACCGTCGCAGCCGCCAACAAAGCTTAAATCTCTGATTGTTTCGCCCTCAAGTGCGAAGTTAATTTCCCGGGGACAAACCCCTTGCGTTTTATATTTAAATGTCATTTTACTCCTTTCTTAGATCCATCTGTATAAACTTTTTCCAAAGATAATAAATTGGTTTCTTTTGCAGTTATTTTATCATTTTTAACTTAATTATTTCCTGATACAGTCTTTGCCATTAAGACTCGAACTTAAAATTCATGGTATCGGATCATCAACTACTGCCTTTTATTACGTTCTTAAAGCTAAACCTCGACGCTTTTCAACTTAATCCGCCACAAGCCCAGATCAAACAAAATCGGAGTCAACTCCTTGCCGGCACCAGTCAGCGAATATTCCACCCGGGGCGGCACCTCTTCAAAAGCTTGTCGGTGCACAATGCCCGACTCTTCCAGCTCTTTTAAAGAACTTGACAGCATCATTCCGGTAATCCCGCGGACTTCACGTTTCAATTCGTTATAACGCATGGTTTTATCAGCCAAAGTGCAGATAATCGGCAGTTTCCATTTGCCGTTAATTAATTTTAAGGCTTCCATAATTGTGCAGTCAATTCGGTTCTGGCAGGATCTTTCGTCCTTATGATCTTTCAAAACCGGACAGGGTTCGTTATTTAAACAATAATTTTCTTCCATTTTTTCTCCAGGTCAGCAGATTCTGACTTAGTCACATAATTCTGCCTACTTGTTAATCTTTCAGTTACTGCTATAATCATACTAGATATAAAATAATAAATCAATGTCTATCAGGAGGTAAACATGAACGAAGTAATTGAATTCTTAAACGAATGCGGCACCTTTTTTGTCAGTACCGTCGATGGTGATCAGCCAAAGGTACGTCCTTTTGGATTTGTAATGGAGCATGATGGCAAACTTTGCATCTGCACCAATAATCAAAAACCGGTATTTGCTCAGTTAAAAGCCAATTCAGCCATTGAAATCTGCGGCTGCAAAGGACCTGACTGGGTTCGCCTTTACGGCAAAGCTATTCCTGTAACCAGCGAAGCCTCTCAGCAAAAAGCCCTCGAGATCATGCCCATGCTTTCCAATATGTACTCTGTTGGTGATGGTGTTTTTGAAATCCTGGCAATTGAAAATGCCACCGCTGATTTCTGTTCAATGACCGGCGAATCACATCAGGTAACGCTATAAATTTCATCTGCAATAAAAAAAGTTCGATTAATTCGAACTTTTTTTATGTTTCTGTTTTTAAAATGATGGACGCCTGAAACTTCTGGTTTTCGGCTTTAAAAAGGGCTTGACCGCCGTATTTTTTGGCCACGGCAGAAATCGAAGCCAGGCCGATGCCGGCCGCGTTCTTTCGCTTTGAGGAAAGATAAGTGCCATTTTTAACCCGCAGTGCTTCTTCATAGGTATTATCAGCGGTGATCAAAAGCTTATTGCCGCTGGTCTGCGAGGCCACCAAAATATGTTTCTTGCCGTTTGTAATCTTGCGGCTGGCTTCCACCGCATTTTCCAGCAGATTGCCAAAAATAACACAGAGATCTGCATCATCGATCGATAAACTTTCCGGAACCGATAAAGCCAGTTCCAGCTCAATGTCTTCCCGTTGACAAAGGTCTGCATAATAACCGGCCAGGGCATTAATCGTGTCATTATGGCAAAAGACCACTTTATTAAGACTGGGCTGAGACTCTATAATTTTGCCGATATAGTCCTGCGCTTTATCACGCTTATCATTTTCGACCAGACTTTTAACATGATTCAGGTGATGGCGTAAATCATGCTCACTTTTTCTGATATTGTCAATGCTCTCGCCAAACATCTGGTAATAATTCTTCTGCAAAATCAGCTGTTGGTTCATCATCCGGTTGTTTTCCGACAGAATGGCATTTTTTTCCGACTGCTCCAGCATTTCAATGACAATAAAATAAATCAGGTAAAAACCCAAAAAAGATACTAGATTAAAAAGCAAAAACTGCCAGGTTTGAATAAGATCTGTATCCAAAGCTGAAAAAGACACGTAAATGGTGAAATAGATCAGCGGCACCACCCAGATATAGTTCCAGGCTTTATTATTAGTTTGCACCACTTTGGTGATTTTTTTTCTAAAAAATGCCCAGATAAAAAAATAAGTGCCGACCAGCATTAGGAGCTGAAAGAGGTTGAAGTAAAATGAATAAGAAGTTTTTACATAAACCTGACCAAGCCAATTAACGGTAAAATTTACTTCCAGATACTTGGCCATGGAGACCACAAAATCGGCGTAACTTTTTACCAGCAACGCAATAAACAAAAGTTTAGGTGCTTCTGCCCTGACATTAATAAGAAATACAACAATATAAACCACTAAAAAAAACAGGCTGTGGACCACTCGTACTTTATCCCAGTCAGGAAAAATGGCAATAATAAGACTGACCGAAAGAATGTTGGCAGTAATTACGGCCAAGCCGCTAAAAACTGCAACCTTTTTAGAATAGCGCAGCTGATCCCAGACGGGAATATAAGCCAGTATGAAATACGGAATCAGCGAAAGACTGATCCCCAGAATAATATTAAGCTGATTACTGTCCAAGGCTGTTTTCCCGCATCTGCGAAAACAGATAATCCAGGTAGATCTGTCTGGTCTCGGTGCTGCCTTTCTTATGAATCGCCACCGGGGTCTGATCATCCATGATGAAATCGGTGGCAGTATAATCCTTTATATAATCCATATTGACAATGGTACAACGGTGACAGCGCAAAAAAGGCTGACCACCAAGCTCCCTTTCCAGCTTTGACAAAGCCAGATAAGTTTTAATATCCTGCTTTACTGTATGAATAATTGATACCTTATCGAAGACTTCAATATATCGGATCTGATCGAGATAAACCCGGTGCTTAAGCCGATCGCTTTCAATTTCCAGAAAGCGATTATTAAATTTTGTTTCACACCGACTCAAGGCTTGATCGATTTTCTCTGCCGTCGCCGGTTTAATCAGATAATGACGGGCACTCAACTCAAAACCTTCAATGGCATGATCCGGGCTGGAAGTCAGAAAAATCAAATCACTTTTTTCGCCTTCTTCCCTAAGTTTTCGGGCAATCTCAATCCCGGTGCTATCTTTTAGATATATATCCAAAAAAAGAATATTCAGTTTACCAGGCTCGTAGGCCTGCCAAAAGGCATATCCCGATTCATATTCATACAATTCCATCTCTAAATGATGGGCTTTGCCATATTCACATATCAGCTCGCTGATCTTTTTACGCTCCTCAGGCTGATCTTCACACACACCAATCACAAGCATGATGCTCCTCCAAAGTATAAGGTTTGTCAAAGCCATCATAGCACAAGTCAAAGACCTTGGCAATCAGGTAAATTAAAGGTAACAGACACTTTTTTGTCTGTACCAAAGTTCTTACAATTCTTTCATACCAGTTGATCAAAGCTCTGCTGTTTAACAGACTGACTACCACTTTCTGACTGTCTGGCTGCTTGTCCCCAGGCTTTGTTGTAAATGGAACACATGGCCATCTGACGTTGTGTTTCTGCTTTTGTGCCAAACATCGTCCAGCCATGATTGGAGAAGGTAGCAACCATTTCGCCATTGCCATCATAAAACTCAGCATACTCGAGATTACCTGCTTCCTGTTGATACTTGATCTCGCCGTCAAAAATCAAAGCGATCCAATCAATAGACTTTAAACAGTCTGGAAGCTCTTTGGTTACCTTGGTCAAACCATCCGTAATCAGGCTTTGTCGATCAGGTGAAACTTCTGATACATATTTTTTCGCCAGCAAATTAAAGCCCGCCGACTCATTCTGGAATTTCCCCGCAGCCTGATCCTTGATTGCCTGCTCAATTATCGCCTTTTCATATTGAGAATCGCTGATTCCACTCTCCGTTTTTGTATACACATGAACATCCGTAAAATCCGGCAATTGCAGACCGGCAATCTTTTCCCTAGTGCTTAATCTCTTAAACTGGCTAACATAACTTGCCGCACTCACCTGCATTTAAATCATCTCCTTAAAAATTGCTATCAAAAGCATTATTCTAGTTATATTTTCGGCAATTTTATCACAAATATAAGAACTTTTATAAAAAACATCCGCAACTACTTAAGTGCTGCGGATGTTTTAAAATTAGCATCTTCATTTTAAGACAAAAATTCTGTCTGATTCTAAGGTAAAAATGATGTTTCTAGTAGGCAAAGAGAACTGGATTGGAGCCATCATAATAAATCATCTGCCGGGAAAAAGCTGATGGCGGGCTTACTGACGAGCCGATTGAAACTGCACTATCACTTGTGATAATGTTTTTCTGATAGATTTGACCGCCATTGTCTTGATATATGATATAGTCATAAGTGCCATCCTCATAATAAGTCGGGTTGATGGGGTCAGTCACGCTGATTGCGCCATTGTCAGTCCAGCTTGAGCCATTCCAATCATAAAGATGATAATTATTATAATCACTGGGATTGGCAGCGACTGCCAGAACCTGCCCAGATGTATCAACACCAAAGACCTGGTAGGTCATGCTATTTTCCGACAAAGGCAGAGACTGGCCAGAATAGCTTCCACTATTGTACAGACTAAAGCCGCCTATATCAGTGGCATTCACTGCCACATTAGCCTGATAGACTTTTCCATCTGAGCCGATTCCGTAAAAAGTTGAAGTGCCGTTATACATAAGGAGTTTAAAGCCGCTGTCGTTATTCGGGGGGTCAGGGTTTGATAATAAGCATAAATCTGACCCCAAGTGCTGCTACCATTATTAGTAATCAAGCCGTTGCCTGGCAGGATCGATCCAGTGGTAGTTTCAGAAACCATTTGGTAATTGGCCGCATCCGCACCCGTCAGGATCGGATTTAAACGGATCTCGATATCAGTCCCCACGGACGCGGTTTCCTGACCTCCCGCATAATAGGCGGCAGTGCAGTTTAAAGCGACATCATCAAGTGTTGCGGGTGCCTTGTAAACAACCCCGGTATCAACACCATGCGATGTGGTCAGATCTAAGTTGGCAGTCTTCACTTGCGCTGCGCTGCTGTTATCATATTTCTTGATGGTCTCCACATTCAGGTTCGCATAATATAAGATTCTTCGATTGATTTTGGCCGTTACCCCTGAACTGTCGTTACTGACCGGTGCCAAATAGTTGCCAGCCCTACTTCCTTCAATTGAATAACTAAAAGTCACTGGCTTTTTTTCACCAGCATCTTTATTCTCAACAGTGGCGGTAGCCTTTACTGTAACATAATCTTGATCCGCCAACAGAAGGCCAGTCACACAATATTTCAATTCAATACCACCACTATTTTTATTGTAATTATCATAGAAATTCCCATTGTAACGCACAATTGTCGTCCCATCATAAGTTTTTGAGCCATCGTTAGTTGTAAAAGGCGTCGTGCCATATGTAAGCTGAATGGGATTGATTTTCCCGGTATCAAGAGAACCATTAGCCAGTGTGTAATGGCCTGCGCTGGCACCACTTAATGTATAACCTAAAGTTATGGTTTTAGCGTCGCCGGCATTCTCATCTGCATATGATGCTGTCAATTTTACATCAACTGCTTCACCACTGACCAGGCCGCCGATTTTACTGCTATCAACTGTGTAATCGCTAATTTCGACCGGAGTCGCATCATTAGAATATACCGTTGTCGTCCCATCATAGGTCTTTTCGGTCTGGATAAAATCGGTGTTGATGGTTAAAGGCATGGCATTGATGGTTCCGCCATCAGTCGTTCCCGACCAAACTGAACTGTTATTCGAAAAGACATAATTTCCGCCAGATGCTCCACCCAGCGTAATGGTATATTTAAGCCCCAGGTTCGTTCCCGGTTGGCTGGTTTCAGCTGTACAACCAGAGTCAGTGTAATACGTGGAGACCGTTGATATGACCAGTGTGTGCTCTGTATTCACATCATTAATAAAAAGCGGCATATTTGTAGGGCAATTGATGCCGATACTGAGTTGTCCGCTGCTTGAACCGTCATAGTCCTTTGTTATCGATGCTGTATCTATACTTCCGAAGGTCAACGTCAGTGGTCTGATATCATCGGTTTTGCTGTTATCATTAGCCGGCGCCAGGTAGTTTCCGGCAGCTGAGCCAGACAAGGAATAAGTGATGGCTATAGCTTTGCCAGTTGCCGCATTTTTATCGGCATAGGCAGCATTAGCTTTTACGATGACATTACTTGTATCAGCTGTGATTACATTTTCAGGAACTATTGTATTATTATAAATCTTTCCTGAATTATTTACGGCCGTAAAAACATCGGTAGTGCCGTCATATGCTTTGGCTACCGGCGTCGGAACATCAGCTGCTGCTATGGTCAGCTGACGTTTTTGGATGCTGGCCCCGGTGATTTCGCTTGCTGCCGAGTCAGTAATCTGGTAGTTGCCGGCAGAATCCCCTGTAAGGAAGTAGCTGATTTTGATGGTTTTGCCTGTCCCAGCGTTTTTAGCATCGCTGCCGGCAGAACTGTCCTGATAGGCAGCAACGGCCGTGATACTTACCGCATCGCCGTCAATAAAATCGCTGGTGGTGCCGACGCTGGTGACATTGGCAGCGGCTGTTCCGTCATAGGTCTTGGATTTTTCAACGGATGCGCCGGTAATTGTTACCGGTTTGGGGGTGATGGTTATTGTTCCAGACTGGTCAGACGGACCCGTATAGTTATCTTTATCTCCTCCGGACAGGATGTAAGAGCAGGTAACCGATGAATTAGTGACTGCCTTACTGTCCGAGCAGGTGATCGTTTGCCTGATAGTCAGATCATCCCCAGCAATCTGTCCCAGATCATCGGTAATAGTTGATTCCAGTGTCGCCGTGCCATCATATTCTTTTGTGGCTGTTGGCGAAGCAGGTGAATCTAGCTGTTTTTTGTCAATCCTACCTAGCGTTGTGATTGTCGACGAAGCCGGGGCACTATATTTTGATGCATTGGTTCCCGATAAAGTGTAGCTGACGGTGATGGTTTTATTATCCCCGGCGTTTTTATTGTCATAGGTGGCTGTGGCCAGGACTGTCACGTCATCACCGGAGACAATGCCACTGATATTTGAAGGATCCACAGCCGCTGCCGTCACATTGGTCGCGCTTGTTCCATCATAGGTTTTTAAGAAGCTCACTGTCGGGGCTGTCGTTACCGACAGGCTGATCCTGGAGACACCGCCGCCTCCGCCTCCGCCGGTTCCGCCACCATTGTCAGGCGTCGGCATAACTGGCGGGATTTCAACGCCATCATCCACGGTATAGCTGACGGGCGCTTTTTCAAAAACGGCACTGTCCGATTTGACATCGGCATTTTGCACTGTTCCAGTGCCTTTAATATTAGCGCTCTCCCCGCTAACCGTCAGATTAGTAATGGTCGAGTTTGATCCTAGGTTAACTGTTGCATCGGCGGCTGACTGTGTCAAATTGAGATCTGCAATATTTGTATTTCCCCGGGTTGTGACAACAGCATTGGGAGCTGAGACCGTAACCTGATCAAAAGCCCCTTCAAGGATAACTTCTTCACCAGCGGCAATTTCGCCAATCACCACTGCTGTACCTGAAAGATCGGTGGTAACAATTCGCACGGTTCCAGTTGGGGTCTGTTCCACACTGATGTTGGCATATTGACCACCATTGATGTGGATCGAGTTTTGACCGCCGCCTCTGATACGCAGTTCACCGTTAACCGTCACATTATTAAGAGTGACATCCCCGTCACCAACACCCTTGTCGATAATCAGATTACCTGAAATCTCAAGATTCTGCAGAATAACGCCACTGGCAGTAATAATAACATCTGAATCAATGGTTTGACTGCCCGATTCCGGACCATAAGTACCAGCTGCATCATAAACTGTAGAAGTCACCAGATTTTCAAGCAGATCAACGGCATTTTGAATTGAATCTACTGCAACCTTAATCTCTTCCTGGCTATTTTCATCAGATACTTTGTTTTCTGAAAGGGCCGTCTGTAAATTATTCCATGATGTTTCGGTATAATCAGCTGCATTGAAATCATCAATTTGCGAAAGCAAGCTATTATAGGCGCTTAAATCCACCGCATTAGCGTCATCTTTTACAATCTGCAAAGTCAGTGCTTCCAGACGCAGGCTGCTGCCGACGGTACCAAGCTGATCGCCATCTGTATACCACTCATCAGAATTCTCTGGTACGTCCCCTATATTCTGAACATGACCACGGTAGTCTATATGGTAACCCGGATAAATATTTCCTTCTGCGTCCGTCAAGACAATTTTTATGGCTTCTATCCGCAGACCCTCGCCTCGCGTACCCGCATAGTCACCATTTTGGGGCCAATCAGAGAAGTCCTCTTCATCATATAACCAGCCCTTGTTCTGAACATGGACATTGTAGCGGATTTCCATATCTGCTGGTAGGTCATCGCCTAGCTTTAATTCAAATCCTTCAATTCGTTTACTTTCTCCCACCGTACCAATTCGATCAGGACTGGCAACCCATGAGCCGTCAGTTGGATAATCGCCAACATTTTCAATATGGCCGCGGGATAAAACCGGATAAGTGTTACCGTCCGAGACGGCAAAAACCTGTGATACCGGAAGCGCAAGCAGCAATAGTATCAGACCAATTATTCGTTTTTTCATAAGTTCTCTCCTCTTTCAGGTTGGTTTCTGCGAACCGATTAATTTAGGTATATCTGTTCCGATATAATACGAATATTTTTAAATCAAAAAGGGATAAAAATGAAGTGTTTTTTAAACATATATTCGTATTTATTCTTAACTATTCTACAGAGATGCGTAGAACAAAAATGTCTACAGGATATAGCTGAGAAATCAATGATGCTTCAATGTTCATAGCAGCTGAATTTTAACACAAAAAATGCCTTTAATAAAGAAACATTTACGAATAAAATGATCCGTTCACGAAAAGAACCCCATCCCGAAATCGGATGGGGTTACTTTTATTTTAATAATCCTTTTGCTTCACAAAGACCACTGATTTCTTCGCCAACAATCCGGGTCATCTGGTTCAAGTCAATATTCTCACCATTAACTACCGTATACCAGCCATCAGTCACCAGGTCGCCGACGGTTTCTTTTAAAATGCCACCTGCGCCATTGTAGATTTTGGAAATAGTGATAGTCGTTCCGGTCAAGGCTACCTGGATCAGATACTTGTCAACCGGCGGAAACTGAATGCAATGCATAATACCTTTGCCAGTAAGAAAAGGTTCTCCACAGGGGTAGGTGCCCGCTTTCATCACCTCAAAGAGTTCTTCGTAGGAAAGCTTTTTATTAAGCTTGACCTTATCATACATCTTGATCATATCCGTCCCGGTCTGTTTAAACTTATCAAATAAGCCCATCTCTGACTCCTAGTTAAAAGTCGCTACCGGATTACCATCTGCATCAAGTGCAAGATCCACTTCTGATACTGAGAACAGGTCAATTTCAGTCCAGGTTACAGTTGTGCCTTCTGAATCGGCTACCATAATATCCCAGTACTGTTCTTCTACATCTGAATCAAAGGAAATATCAACAGAGCTGCCATCAGGCAGGGTTTCTGCTTCCAGGATATCGTCGCCCCAGCTTTCTTCACCAGTTGGTGAAACATAAACTGCGTAAATTTCAATGCCTGTATCATTAACTAAAGTGAAATCCTGTGAATAAACTGTTTCTTCTGTTGCAGTAGATGATGAACTTGAAGATGAAGAGCTTGAAGCACTTTCATCAGAAGAGCTACCACAACCGGCGAATAAAAATAATGACAAGCCAACAACTAATACCAAACTTAAAATTTTAGATCTTTTCATTTTAAACCTCTTTCTGTATAACTTTACATGCCATATTATAGCAGTCATAACTTTTAACAGCAATCTCCATTGGCGGTGAAAAAAAGCCATTGGCGAAATCTAATCTTCCGATATCACAATCAGGCCATCCTGCTCGCATAATAGAATGGCTTCCGACTTAGGTGGATTGATATGAATGCCATAATTTTTATCCGCATCCTTCTGATCGGCTTCGATCACGTAGCCGATGACCACTTCATTTCTGCGTCTGCCGGCCTCGATGTAATGGTAGAAAGTAGCGGCTTCATTTTGCGCCACATAATCCGCAGCTTTTTTGATATAAAGTTCCGATCCGTCAGCATCAAAGAGATCTTCAAAAATACCATTAAGCATCTTATTTTCAGCAATTTGAGACATCATTAAACTAATCAGCTTTTCACTGACAATAAAATCATTAACTTTTGTAACCTCAGCCAACTTTTTATTTCTGAAATCAAGCATTTCGCTGACCACTGAAAAACGATAACCGGTTCTTTCAGCAATATCCCTTAGCTGCAGGAGTATAAAAAGAGTGTTAGCATCAGATTCCTGAATGCCTAATTCCTTCTGACTGGAAAGAATAATGACATGGTCATAGTTTTTTGCCATCTGATCATCAAGGATGCCCCGATCCCGGGGATCGCCGATGATCAGATTAATCGTTAAATTCGCAGCATGATCAGTAATTTTCTGGAAGTCATCCATATTAACCTTTTCCGCCACCACCGTCAGCAAAGAATCCCGCGGCACATAATTATCCAGTTCGGCAATAATCTGACCGGCATTTTCGTTCCAACCCAGAATCAGGGTTTTTTCCGGCTTTATCGCAGTATCTGGCCGTTTACCGACAATCAGATCTTCATTCAGTGAAGCAGCCGGGTCTTCAGTGACCGCAATCGTATCATCATCTTCCGAGATGGCAATAATCTGGTCGCCAGCCACAAGTTTGGTCGCCATGGCGGATTAAGATAGGTTTTACCCTGGGACTGAATACCGATCACTGTTGATTTCTCAAATAAACTTAGCGTTTCACCAAAGCTTTTTCCGATAACAGCCGGACAGTCACTAAAGTATATTTCATCGCCGTCAAAATCCATGAGCTCTGTATAAACCGTTGAGAGTCCCGGCTGGCGACAGGTCTGGGCAATGATTCGGGCGATCAGGTTATCACTTAAAATAATTTCCACCTGATTACTGCCGGCAATTGAGGCAATCTGCATATGATCGGGATCTCTTAAAACTGCGACAATATGATAGGGCTCTTTTCGCCTATTGGGATTATTGGTGATTGCCAACATAGTTTTTATCACCTGAGTATCATCTTCAGAAAGAATAATCACTGACTTTGATGTATTGAGGCTGACAATTTCCAGATCATCAATATCGATAGGATTCCCTTGTCTGGTGACAATTCGACTCGTTTTGGTATCCGTTATTCGTTCTCTGATGGCATCATCCATCTCAGTTTTATCATGATTGCCCATAATCACAATACAAGCCTGCTTCTGATTACTGTTAGCTTCTATAAGTTCTTCAATAATCGTAAAAATTTGCTCTGACCAGCCCAGAATAATGGTCTGCTTATTTTCAATAACCCGTGACCGACCTTTTCTGAGGGAATCTAGCTTGGCTTCAATCCCGGTGGTCAAAATCCCAATTAAAATACTTAAAATAAAGATCCCGCCCAGAGTGGTAACAAACATTAAAAAGATGTAACCAATATTGCCAGTATCTCCACTCACCGTTCCGGAATCGATGGCCCGCATCAAACCCATCCATAAAAGTTCCGAAAAACTGTCGGTTGGACCAGACCGCGTCATCCAGACAATCAACGACACCACTAGAATCATCACCGCCGTCGCACAAGCCAGTGATAACAGCAAAACGCCCGTTCCCTTTGACATCAGGTTGTCAAACTTGTACTTAAGCTTTTCTAAAAAACCAGCCTCTTTCATTATATACCTCACAATTAATGATTTGATAGGCACCGCCATGCCCTTGATTATATTTTGTATATTTATCAACGCGACAATAGTTTAGCACTATCGATTCTTTATAGCAATCACTTATTTTTATTATCAGCGATAATTTTTTAATACCTTCACGCCTATTAGCACTTCTATTTTTTCTGATTTTTCAATTAGTTCGTCATACTATGTATTTGATTAAGATTATTACAAATTTTTGGCGCTGACCTGTTTAAGTGCAGTTATTTCACATTCAGAATATTTAGAAAGCTTAAGTAACTCAAGCGCCTGTTTCGATTTGTCATAAATTCTGTTATAATGAAAAAAACGTCAGGAGGCGTAAATCTGATACGATGGCGACACAAAGAGAAAATATTCTATCCACAGCAACTCGACTTTTTTATGAACAGGGCTATGACAAAACCTCTTTCCAGGAACTGGCTGATCTACTGAATATTACCAAATCTTTAATCTCCTATCATTTTAAGTCAAAGTCACTGTTGGCCAAGGAGGTAACCGAGCAATATTCTGTCAATAATAAAAATACCATTGCGTTTAAGCTCTATCAGCAATATTTTTCCAAACACCGTTATGACCTGCAGCTTAGTTCCGCTGTCGAAATAAGACTGTCAACGGAACTGATCTTTCGTGATCCAAAGGCCGCCCGCTACATTATTGAAACCTCAAACGGCAATTATGAGGACTCCTATATCAGCCATTACAAGCAGTTTTATACCATTCATGACCGTCAGTACCGGCTTAACATCAACCCTGATATTGATGAAATCAGTCTCCTGGCCAGAGGTGCCAGTGGTGCTTCTCAGGCCGTCATTACTGATTATATCAACGGCAACATTGACTGCACCATGAACGAATGTTTGGATTATATAGTGGAAATGATTTTTCGTTTTATGCGCATTGATGAAAAGAGAATTTCCGAAATTATTGCTGAGAGTAAAAATATTGTCAGCCAAATTGATTTTAAATTTTTGCCTTATTTTGAAATAAAATAACCAGCAAAAACTCAGGAGGAAATAATGCACTTACAACAAGAACGCGTAAATGTGGTCCGTTATTGCCGCAAACTGATAGAAGCCGGACTAACAAAGGGAACTGGCGGAAATATCTCTATTTTGAACCGCGAGAAAGGCCAGATGGCCATGAGCCCCAGCGGTATGGACTATTTTGAAACCGAACCCGAAGATATCGTCGTAATGGATATAAAAGATGGCAGCATCGTCGATGGCAAAAGAAAGCCTTCCAGCGAACATGAGCTCCACCGGATCTTTTATGTTAATCGAGATGATATCAATGCGGTTGTTCACACTCATTCGGTTTATGCTACAGTTCTAGCCACTCTCCGAGAAGGTCTGCCTGCCAGCAGCTACCTGATTGCCCTGGCTGGACCGGATGTTCGCTGCGCTGATTATGCCAGCTTCGGCACCACCGAACTGGCAGAGGTTACATATAAAGCCATGATTGACCGCTATGCTGTCATTATGGCTAATCATGGTCTTTTGACGGGCAGTAGAGATATTCTCAATGCCTTTAATATTGCCGAAGAAATTGAACTCTGTGCACAAATTTATGTGAAGGCCCGGTCAATTGGCACACCCGTAATTCTTGAAGAAACGGAAATGACGAAAATGGTTCAGATCTTTAACAAATCCTACGGGCAGAAAGTTGCCAAGGCGGATATGGAATAAAAAATAAGCAAAATTTTAAGCGCAGTTCAGATCCTTACAGATTTGAACTGCTCTATTTCAGAGGTAAAAAAACACTTTCATTCTCCTGGGTACAAACTTCTATTACAATAATAGTTCAATAGTATCCATCTCCAGGTTATTAAGTACTTCAATTTGGGTATATTTTTCTTATCAGCCAATCGGAGGTGCCCATATGAATAAAACTTATGAACCAAATATGACGCTTTTAAAAAAACTTCTTACCGAAATGCCTATGATCTTCTATGCTATAAATAACAAATATCTATTCACCCTTTCTGAAGGACGAGGGCTCCAAAAACTGGGACTGCAGCCCGGTGAAGTTGTTGGCTGCAATGTCAAAGAATTGTATAAAAATAAACCAGAGATTCTCGCTGACATCAATAATGCCTTCCAGGGAAACTCTGTTCATGCCGAACATAAACTCGCGTCTTTTTATTTTGAGAGTTTTATTATTCCGATTTTCTCAGATAATGAAACAATTGCAGGTATCCTGGGCGCAGCAATTGATATTACCGATCGAAAACAAACTGACTTTGAACTTAAAAAGAGCCAGCAGTTTCAACAGGCCCTAATTGACAGTATCCCAGGTTTGCTGTATCTATACGATGCCAATGCTGAACTGACCTTCTGGAATAAACAACATGAAACTCTAACCGGCTACTCCAAGGAAGAACTGGATCATTTTAAATTAATGGACTGGTATCCTAATGATCCTAAAAGCCAGGAAGCTGTAATAAAAGGACTTAAAGATATTCAGGATGTCGGCTTTGGAGAAGCTGAAGCTGATCTTCATCTTAAAGATGGTTCAACGCTTCCTTTCTACTTTACGGCATGTCCGCTGACCCTTGATCATGAAGACTATTTTGTTGGTGTTGGACTTGATATCTCAAGTCGCAAAAAAATGGAAAAAGAAATGCTTGAATTAAATCAGACTTTGGAAAAACAGGTTGATCTTAGAACTCAGCAGTTGCTTCTGTCCAATCAGGATTTATCTAAAGCCAATGAAGATCTGACAGAACTCAATCAAAATATGCGTACCATGAATGAACAACTTTATAAACAAAATGAAAAAATAAAAAAAATGCAAAACTATCTGATCGAATCAGAAAAAATGACCGCATTAGGTGAACTGGTTGCCGGCGTGACCCATGAGATCAATACGCCAATAGGCGTAGGTATTACAGCATCCACACATCTATCGGATGTTGTCACAGACCTTTCAAAGGCTTTAAAAAATCACGACCTGCCTTTTGATATTTCGCCTTATCTGGAAGACATTCAGGTAGCTACAGCAATCATTGACAAAAATCTGAATCGTGCTGGCAAGTTAATTCATAGCTTTAAGAATTTATCAGTCGATCAGTCAAATGAGCCAAAACGAAAATTCTATGTTGAAGAATACTTGCAGGAAATTTTAATCACGCTCAGTCCATCTCTTAAGAAAACAAATATACAAATCGCAGTACAATGCGACGAGAAACTAACTATTAATGGTTATCCTGGAGCTTTTGCTCAGATCATCACTAATCTTGTTATGAACTCTATCACTCATGCCTATGACGAAAAGACTCCGGGAACAATCAGAATTAAATTGGAATCTGCTTGTGATGTCATTCTGCTCACCTACTCTGATGATGGAAAAGGTATCTCTCCTGAAATATTAAAAAAAATCTATGATCCATTTTTTACAACTCGGCGAGGACGCGGTGGTACTGGCTTAGGTTTATCGGTTGTTTATTCCATTGTTACCCAGCAATTTGAGGGCACAATCAAATGCCAGAGTGTTCTTGGCTCAGGAACTACATTTATTATCACGCTTTCAACGAAAGGAGGGCTGAATGATGATTACAGTAACGAATCAACCATGGAAAATACTAATTGTTGATGATGACGAGGATATTCACGATGTAACAGTCCTGACCCTTAAACGCCTTTTATTTGATAATCGCAGCCTTCAATTTCTACATGCCTATTCAGCCAAAGAGGCTCATGACGCTTTAATCGAGCACCCGGATACTGCTGTCGCACTGGTTGATGTGGTTATGGAAGCCGAATCTGCTGGCCTGGATTTAGTGAAGATCATTCGTGATAAACTCAAAAATGAATCCATCCGTATCATTTTGCGCACCGGTTATCCTGGTCTGGCTCCTGAAGAAAGTGTAACCCTCGCATACGATATCAATGATTATCGGGGCAAAACCGAGTTAACTGCACAAAGTCTAAAAACTGTTGTGATTACTGCCTTACGTTCTTTTAAATCTCTGGTAACAATTCAAAATCTGAACAATGAAATTGATGAAACCCAACGGGAACTGATTTATTCTTTAAGTGAAATTGCTGAATCCCGAGGAACTGATATTGGCAAACATGTTCAAAGAGTTGGTGCCATATCCGCATTTATCGCTTCCAAAATGGGCTTTAAAGATGACGAACTTGATAACATTCATCTCGCCGCTTCTATGCATGATATTGGTAAAATGGCCATCAACGATTCTATCCTCAATAAACCCGGCAAATTAACGCCTGAAGAATTTGAACATATGAAAAAACACTGTGAATATGGTTATGAGATTCTTCGCTACTCTGAAAGAAAACTACTGAAAACTGCGGCTACTATTGCCTATGAACATCACGAAAACTTTGACGCTTCCGGTTATCCCCGCGGTTTAAAAGGTGACGAAATCAATTTAATCAGTCGTATTGTTGCCCTGGTAGATGTATTTGACGCATTAGCTACAAAAAGGGTTTACAAGGATATCTGGGCCCAAGATGAAATTCTCGACTTTATCCGTAGTCAAACTGGTATTAAATTCGATCCTGATATTGTCTCAGTATTTTTTGAAAATCTAGCCGAAATCAATATGATCATTGATAAAATACAGCAAACTGATAATAATTAAAGCCTCCTTCTATACTTTGCCAAATTGATATTAAAGATTTAATACTAAATTGCACAGTTATTTTGATACTTTTAACTGAGATGAGGGTATGCTTCAATTAACATATAATAGTCTCTCAGCGAATTTTAATTCATTGCTGTCAAGCTTAAGATAATAAGAATAATCACTGGCAATATACCCGCTCCGTTTTTTTGCTTCAAATACAAAATTTAATATCATTACCATGTGACATTTTACTTTTCATGCGATAATTCAGAATTTAATCGAAGCATTTCTTTCTCTTAAACGGGCCAACCGCCTATTGAAGCTTAATCATAACAACATCCACAATTCCCTCTTATGCCCAAAAACAAAAATTGAAGTTGAATTTACGATAAATATCATATATAATAATATCGATTGCGTAATCGTTTTATAGGTCAGTCCTTCTGGAAAAGTGATGGTGGCAATTACTCATTAATAACTATCAAACATAGGAGTATGGAATGGGACAGAAAAAAAGCTTTATGTCAAAAATTCTACAAACAGTAGTTCTACCATCAATTCTGATTTTTTGTGTGACTGTAGGTATTGCAATGAAAGTAGCCAGTCAGAATTTGCCCCAGTTTACTGATATAAAAAACAGTCTGGTGGCAATTTTTGCTTTTGGTATTGTCATTATGCTAGCCGTGAGTATCTTTAGCCTCAGGGGAATCTCAAACCGGATCAGCTTTTTATCAACAGCTGCAAATTGCTTGGCTAATGGTGATATGACAGCTGAAATTAAAACAGAAGCCGCTAATGATCAGTTAGGGGAAGTGGCCGCTGCACTTTATAAAATTACGGACAATATGGCGTTTTATTCTAAAATAACAGAAAAGCTGGTTCAGGGAGAAATGTCAGAAATAATTGTTCCCCTATCAGATCAGGATATTATTGGGAATAACCTAATGAAAATCCAGTCGCATTTGAAAATGCTGAATGATTACTTGATTCAGCTCCCTGAAATGGTAAAGAATGAGCCAGACCAGGAGAATTATCAAAAGCCTGATATGATTGGTGACTATAACAAAGGGATTGAACATGTCAACCAGGCATTACAAACTCTAGCTGACAAACGAGATTTCTTTCAAGCGATTCTGGATGCTATGCCATATCGAATTACTGTTGTCGACAATGATTTGAAATGGACCTTTATCAATAAGACACTTCAGGATCTGAGAATAGCAACCGGAAGAGATGGCAGTCGGGAATCGCTCTATGGCGATGACTGTTGCAATTCTAATTTGGATATGTGTAAAAACGAGAATTGCGGGGTCAAAGCTTATCGTAAAACTGGTCGAATTGAGTATCCCTTTGAATATCGAGGCGGGCATTATCGCATGGATACGACACCGATTATTGATAAAAAGGGACAAACCATCGGCTATGTTGAAACTTCGTTTAATACTAGCTCAACTGTGAGCGTTAGTAAATATTCAGAAATCGAAATCATCCGTCTGGCTGAAAATCTACATCGTTTAGCGGAAGGAAATCTCGACTTTGATATGAATATCCAGGAACCTGGCGAGTTTACGGGTGAGGTTTATGAACAGTTCAATGAAATTGAGAAAAATCTGCATGAGGTAAAAGAATCCATCGATAACCTTATCAATGATGCCTTAATCCTGGCAACTGCAGCCATGCAAGGCGATCTGGAAGTCCGGGCTGACGAAACCAAGTTCAGCGGTTCCTGGCATGAACTGATCAGTGGAATGAACGGAATTCTTGAGGTTATGACCAAACCGATGGAAGAAGTTGCAAATGTTATGGCGGCCATCGCAAATGGGAATCTAGATGTTACAGTTGATGGCTATTATCTGGGCAGCTTTGATATTTTAAAGCAGGCGGTCAATAATATGGGTAGTAACTTTAAAATGATTGTCACCGAAATAGCTACTGTCACTGGCGAAATCAGCAAAGGTAATCTCAATCTGAACGATGTCAGCTCTTTTAGTGGTGATTTCAATATGATTTCAGATGCCCTTAATACAATTATAAGAACCTTGAATTCATTATTGGGTGATATCAACATTGCCGCGGAACAGGTAAATGCTGGTGCAAACCAGATATCCGACAGCAGTCAGTCATTGGCTCAGGGTTCTACGGAGCAGGCCAGTTCCATTCAGGAACTGACGGCATCGATGACAGAAATTGCGGATCAAACTAAAAATAACGCTGTAAATGCCAATAAAGCCAGAGAACTGGTTACCGATGTAATGGAGCATGCCGACAAAGGCAACCGTCGGATGACAGAAATGCAGCAGTCTATGGTAGCGATCAACAAATCTTCTGAAGATATCTCAAAAATTATTAAAGTTATCGATGATATCGCCTTCCAGACCAATATTCTGGCCCTTAATGCAGCAGTGGAAGCAGCTCGGGCTGGACAGCATGGTAAAGGATTTGCAGTGGTAGCTGAAGAGGTTCGGACACTGGCCGCCCGAAGTGCAGATGCCGCCAAAGAAACAACCAATTTGATAGAAGGCTCCATTAGCAAGGTCGCAGAAGGAACTAAAATTGCTGATGAAACAGCCAGTGCTCTGGATGAAATTGTTGGCGGAATTGTCCAGGTCAATAATTTAATCGGCAATATTGCTGAGGCATCCAACGAACAGGCCACTGGTATTGCTCAAATTAACATGGGTGTTGATCAGGTAGCCCAGGTTGTTCAAACAAACTCGGCAACGTCCGAAGAAAGTGCTGCTGCCAGTGAAGAACTTTCTGGGCAGTCGATTCTGTTAAAACAGATGATTGATCAATTCAAACTGCGATAGATTGCCAATAAATATTAATCTAATCAGAAATGACGTTAGGAAATAATCCTGACGTCATTTTGTACGACTGGCGTTACGCAATCTAAATCTTTACAAATGTAGAAATGTAATGTGCATAGCGTAGCTCACAGCTACGCAGTATCTGCTGAAGCAATAACAATCCCGTCAACGTCTATTTTTTCTGCAATTTTCTTAAACTAGTTTGGTCTGTGTTTTTCGGTTGCAAAACAACGAGCCATGCCGCACTCGTTACGCTACGCTGCACTCGTCACGTCAGTCGCCAGATGGCTCCTTCCTTCTTAAAAATAGAAAAAGCTTTAAAAAACAAGTGAGTTTGTTTTTTAAAGCTTTTTCTATTTTAAGAGCCGCATGACTCGTTGTTTCGCGCAAAAAAATAAAAGCCCCGCAACGTCCTATCCTCCCGGGCAGTCACCCACCAAGTACTTTCGGCGCTAGAGGACTTTACTGCTGTGTTCGGTATGGGAACAGGTGTAGCCCCTCTGCTATCGTTACGAGACAAATTAACTATTCTATTGTGTTTTTCTGTTGTTCTTTGGCTGGTATTTTTAATCCCTTCTTTGCTTATCCTCAAGGGATAAGAAGGCTTAAAAATGCCGAAGGTCTGTCACCGCTCGCCCGCTTACGCTCTAAGCTCGCTATGATTTTTCCTTCTGAAAAATCAGTTTGATCATTCAAAACAGCATAGTGTATATTCTTTGGATCAAGACCTCGGCTGATTAGTACTGGTCCGCTCCATATGTTGCCATACTTCCACTTCCAGCCTATCGACCTGGTCGTCTACCAGGAGCCTTAACCTTGCGGTGAGATATCTTATCTCGAGGGGGGCTTCGTGCTTAGATGCCTTCAGCACTTATCCCGACCAAACTTAGCTACCCAGCTATGCCCCTGGCGGGACAACTGGTGCACCAGTGGTTTGTCCATTCCGGTCCTCTCGTACTAGGAACAGCTCCTCTCAAATATCTAACGCCCACGACGGATAGGGACCGAACTGTCTCACGACGTTCTGAACCCAGCTCGCGTGCCTCTTTAATGGGCGAACAGCCCAACCCTTGGGACCTGCTTCAGCCCCAGGATGAGACGAGCCGACATCGAGGTGCCAAACCTCCCCGTCGATGTGGACTCTTGGGGGAGATAAGCCTGTTATCCCCGAGGTAGCTTTTATCCGTTGAGCGATGGCCCTTCCACTCGGTACCACCGGATCACTAAGCCCGACTTTCGTCCCTGCTCGAGATGTCTCTCTCGCAGTCAATCACCCTTTTGCCTTTGCACTCTAACAGATGGTTTCCAACCATCCTGAGGGTAACTTTGGGCGCCTCCGATACATTTTTGGAGGCGACCGCCCCAGTCAAACTGCCCATCTGACACGGTCCAATGTCCGGATTACGGACACTTGTTAGAATTCCAATAGTACAAGGGTGGTATCCCAACAGCGGCTCCTTCGAAACTAGCGTTCCAAATTCTTTGCCTCCCACCTATCCTGTACGTCTACTACCAGAATCCAATGCCAGATTGCAGTAAAGCTCTACGGGGTCTTTCCGTCCTGTCGCGGGTAACTCGCATCTTCACGAGTACTACAATTTCACCGGGTGTGTTGTCGAGACAGCGCTCAAATCGTTACGCCTTTCGTGCGGGTCAGAACTTACCTGACAAGGAATTTCGCTACCTTAGGACCGTTATAGTTACGGCCGCCGTTTACTGGGGCTTAAATTCGCACCTTCGCTTGCGCTAAGCACTCCTCTTAACCTTCCAGCACCGGGCAGGCGTCAGCCCCTATACGTCATCTTTCGATTTAGCAGAGACCTGTGTTTTTGCTAAACAGTCGCTTGAGCCTCTTCTCTGCGGCCCCCCTTAAGGGGCACTCCTTCTCCCGAAGTTACGGAGTCATTTTGCCGAGTTCCTTAACAACACTTCTCCCGCTCATCTTAGGATTCTCTCCTCGCCTACCTGTGTCGGTTTACGGTACGGGCACCTTCTCTCTCAATAGAAGCTTTTCTCGACAGCGTGAAATCAGCGACTTCCCTACTTATTTTTCGTTCCCCATCACGCCTCAGCCTTATAACAAAGGGGATTTGCCTCCTCTGTAAGCCTTAACGCTTGGCCCGGCTCTACCAATCACCGGGTTCGCTTATCCTTCTGTGTCACTCCATCTCTCAAACAATTAAAGGTGGTACAGGAATTTCAACCTGTTGTCCATCGCCTACGCTATCCAGCCTCGGCTTAGGCCCCGACTTACCCTGAGCGGACGAGCCTTCCTCAGGAAACCTTGGGCTTTCGATGGTGAAGATTCTCACTTCACTTTCGCTACTCATGCCAACATTCTCTCTTGTCTTTCGTCCACCAACCCTTACAAGTCAGCTTCTCCCTCAAGACATTGCTCCCCTACCACTATAGTCTAAACTATAATCCATCGCTTCGGTGCCAGATTTTAGCCCCGTTTATTTTCGGCGCACAACCACTCGACCAGTGAGCTATTACGCACTCTTTAAATGTGTGGCTGCTTCTAAGCCAACATCCTGGTTGTTTATGCAGTTGCACATCCTTTCCCACTTAATCTGTACTTGGGGACCTTAGCGGATGGTCTGGGCTGTTTCCCTTTCGACTATGAAACTTATCTCCCATAGTCTGACTGCCGTATATAAGTGTATGGCATTCGGAGTTTGATATGGTTCAGTAAGCTCTACGCCCCCTAGCCAATTCAGTGCTCTACCTCCATCACTCTCTCTACAACGCTAGCCCTAAAGCTATTTCGGGGAGAACCAGCTATCTCCGTGTTCGATTGGAATTTCACCCCTATCCACAACTCATCCAAGCCTTTTTCAACAGACACTGGTTCGGACCTCCACTTGGTTTTACCCAAGCTTCATCCTGGTCATGGATAGATCACACGGTTTCGGGTCTACGGCATACAACTAATCGCCCTCTTAAGACTCGGTTTCCCTACGGCTCCGTGCCTGAAGCACTTAACCTTGCTGCATACCGTAACTCGTTGGCCCGTTCTACAAAAAGCACACCGTCACTTGCGCTCCGGCTGCTTGTAGGCACAGAGTTTCAGTTTCTATTTCACTCCCCTTCCGGGGTTCTTTTCACCTTTCCCTCACGGTACTATCCTCTATCGGTCACTCAGTAGTATTTAGCCTTGGGGGTGGGCCCCCCATATTCCCACAGGGTTTCACGTGTCCCGTGGTACTCGTCGATTACCCACCTTTATTCCTTTCGTCTACGGGGATCTCACCCTCTTTGTCTGGCCTTCCCATGCCATTCGACTAAAAATAAAAATTTGCTGTAATCCGGGCTCTTCCTCTTTCGCTCGCCGCTACTCAAGGAATCGATGTTTCTTTCTTTTCCTCCGGGTAATGAGATGTTTCAGTTCCCCGGGTTCCCTCCATGAACCTATGTATTCAGTCCATGGTGACTGGCCTTCTGCCAGCCGGGTTTCCCCATTCGGATATCTGCGCTTCAACGGTTATGTGCACCTTCACGCAGCTTTTCGCAGCTTGTCGCGTCCTTCATCGGCTCTGAGTGCCAAGGCATCCGCCCTGTGCCCTTCATTTCTTGATCCTTGTCAATCGATACATAGAACAATATCAATTGCCTGCAGTTTTTCAACTGCGATCCTTTAACTTACGTTTCTTAATGTTGTTAACATTTGAAATTGTATGTTTTCTATACACTATGCTGTTTTCAATGATCGACATTTTTACCCAAATTTTAATTTGGCAGCTCACCAAGTGCATGAGCAGTGTAAAAACTAACGCAGTCTAGACAATTTTTTTCCTTTAAAAATAAAAAAAATTGACTGAAACTACGATCCTTTTGTATAACCTTTAGGTCATACAAAAGAAAATAGTACCATGACTCCCTGTTTTCCTTAGAAAGGAGGTGATCCAGCCGCACCTTCCGATACGGCTACCTTGTTACGACTTCACCCCAATTACTGACCCCACCTTCGGCAGCTGGTTCCTTGCGGTTACCTCACTGACTTCGGGTGTTGCCAACTCTCGTGGTGTGACGGGCGGTGTGTACAAGACCCGGGAACGCATTCACCGCGACATTCTGATTCGCGATTACTAGCAACTCCAACTTCATGCAGGCGAGTTGCAGCCTGCAATCCGAACTGGGATCTGTTTTAAGGGATTAGCTTCACCTCGCGGCTTCGCAACCCTCTGTTCAGACCATTGTAGCACGTGTGTAGCCCAGGTCATAAGGGGCATGATGATTTGACGTCGTCCCCACCTTCCTCCGTGTTATCCACGGCAGTCTGCTTAGAGTGCCCAACTAAATGATGGCAACTAACCACAGGGGTTGCGCTCGTTGCGGGACTTAACCCAACATCTCACGACACGAGCTGACGACAACCATGCACCACCTGTCTCTCTGTTCCCGAAGGAAATGTCCTATCTCTAGGATTGTCAGAGGATGTCAAGACCTGGTAAGGTTCTTCGCGTTGCTTCGAATTAAACCACATGCTCCGCTGCTTGTGCGGGTCCCCGTCAATTCCTTTGAGTTTCAACCTTGCGGTCGTACTCCCCAGGCGGAGTGCTTATTGTGTTAACTGCGGCACTGAGTTTCCCCAACACCTAGCACTCATCGTTTACGGCGTGGACTACCAGGGTATCTAATCCTGTTTGCTCCCCACGCTTTCGCACCTCAGCGTCAGTATTTGTCCAGCAAGCCGCCTTCGCCACTGGTGTTCCTCCTAATCTCTACGCATTTCACCGCTACACTAGGAATTCCACTTGCCTCTCCAATACTCAAGTTCTCCAGTTTCAAATGCATTTCCCCGGTTGAGCCGGGACCTTTCACATCTGACTTAAAAAACCGCCTGCGTGCCCTTTACGCCCAGTAAATCCGGACAACGCTTGTCCCCTACGTATTACCGCGGCTGCTGGCACGTAGTTAGCCGGGACTTTCTCCTTGGGTACCGTCTTTTCTTCTTCCCCAATAACAGAACTTTACGATCCGAAGACCTTCTTCATTCACGCGGTATTGCTGCGTCAGGGTTTCCCCCATTGCGCAATATTCCCCACTGCTGCCTCCCGTAGGAGTCTGGACCGTGTCTCAGTTCCAGTGTGACCGTTCGCCCTCTCAGACCGGTTACCCATCGTCGCCTTGGTGAGCCGTTACCTCACCAACCAGCTAATGGGACGCGGGTCCATCCTATGGCACCGGAGCGTTTGATATTAAAGCCATGCGACTTCAATATTTCATAAGGCATTACTCCCAGTTTCCCGAGGCTATTCCTTTCCATAGGGCAGGTTACCCACGCGTTACTCACCCGTTCGCCACTTTCCAATCATTCTCTCGCCCGAAGGCTTAATCATAATCTTCTCGTTCGACTTGCATGTGTTAAGCATACCGCCAGCGTTCGTCCTGAGCCAGGATCAAACTCTCAATAAAAGTTTGTATCGAAAGCCTTTCGGCTTAAGCTCATTGTTTTTGTGATTGCTCACGCGTTGACTTTTTTAAAGAGTGTCACTCTTATTGTTGTTGACCTAAGTCAACTTTTTACAGGTTTTATGGTACTATTCTCTTTTCTATGACCCTGCGTAAACGTTTAAGTCTGCGCCGCTTTCTCAGTCGAAAGCTTTACTATTATATCGTCTCTATTCTCTACTGTCAAGCACTTTTTTAATTTTCTTTTTCAAGATCATCTTCAGCCGTGCTGCTGTCTCACGAGACAACTTCATTAGTATACTCGCTTTAACAGCAACTGTCAACACTTTTTTTGAAAGTTTTTTACCCTTATTGCTATTTTATTAATCAACTATGCGGTGTATCCTTTATAAAGCCTAGCATATGCGTACTATTTACTTTTTCTTCATTTCTATCCATAAAAAAAGAAGCCCTTACAGCTTCACTAATAATAAAATAAATTCAGACCCTAAATAAGGACAATCAGCTCTTCTTTAGTAACGTTTTAAGAAGGCAAACCATTTGCTTGCCTCAATATCAAGTCGGTTGCTAGGGAGTTTGTCTGTATATTGCTATACAATCGATTCAGCCTGTACCGGCAACCAAAAGTATGCGGCATAGTATTCATAATCATTGCCATAGACTTCAACGTAGACCCAGACTTCCTGACTTGCATTGTAAAGTCCGAAACCTTCCTGCGCGCCAGTGCAGCTTTCACCAATGGCAATTTCCTCAGGATATTTCAAATTCGTCACCGGATACATTTCACCCCACTCATCATTTTCATCCAATACATAAAGGTTTACGGCTGAAATGTAAAGATCCATTGTATCCTTTTCGTGGCCAAGATTGCTGTAGTCATATGTGAGTATCACCACCTGCGCCGGATCAAAGTCTGCATATTCATTACGGAAGGAGGTTTCATTGGCCGCAGTAAAAGAAATAGCGAAATCATTCTCTACTGTCCAGGTTTGTCCCATTTCATAGACGTCCACCGTTTCTTCTTGACCATAATCTTCTTCTACCTGATTATAATCAGAATAGTTTTCACTCGTGTCTTGATCAATAAAATATGATACTAGACCAGCCGAAACACTGATCACAACCACTAAGGAGGTTACTAAAAAGGGCGCAATTATTTTCCGTCCAGTTTTTCGTCTATCAGGTTCACCTAAATGATAGCTATCTTGCTTATTCACCTTCTTATTGTCACGACGCCTGACCGACCTTTGATATTGAGCGCTTCTTTTCTCTATTCTTTCGCGACTCTTTTTACTGTACCAGTTTAAATCCATTGCTTCCGCTTCCATCATCAGGCCGCCAAGTAAAAACAAAGCTCCTGAAAAAGCGGAGAATATGATTAGTAAAATCGCCGGCAAAGTCTTTTGGGCGAAGATCAGAGTGACCAGAGCTGATGCAATATAAAAGTATGAAGTCGTCAGATTAATTTTGCGATCATCGTTCTGGCTTGCGGTTACACCCATTGTTCCGGCGATCAAAAACAGCACCAGTCCAATCAACCAGCTAAACACTGCCGGATCAAAGGGATTCATCGTAAAAACCAGGCCATCAACCGTCATCGAACGATACAGAAAAATAAATGACATAAACATCACGCTCATGCTCATGATCAGCTTAATAGTTTTCATTTTGGCCTCCATTCTTACAAGCTTTTTTATATTATACCCGATTGTTAAAGGTTTAAGCGCTTCTTTATCAAAAATAGTTCGCCTGACTCAAAACCAAAACCGGATCATACCTCTTTCCAGCAGATTTGTGCAGACAGACTAATTTAAAACTTTATAAATTCTCGTCACCGCGATGAGATGTTCTGTTAAAAGGAAATATCCTTTATTCTACGATAGGTATTAAACTGCATCCTATTTTGCACTGCCGCATCCGTTTCCACTTCTTGTGCAAAAACATCTGCTTCTTCTTTGACCTTTGCCAATTTTTGATTTTTTTTTAAATCTTCAAGTTCTTCTTTTAATAAATGAACCCGCAAGGAAAGCTTCACCGTTTGGACAAAATCTTTTGATTCACTGATTTCCCGCTCCAGTTCTTTAATTTTCGCCTCAAGACGCTTATTTTCCAGCATCCCATCATTTACGCTGCTGACAAGAGATTCTGAAGCAATCTGATCGATGGGATTGATCGTACGCTCATTTTTAAAGTGCTTCCTGACATCACCAGTAATTAGTCTATAACAATTTAAATATATCTGATCCAGATCGTAACCTGACAGTTCTAGAGCCAGATCCTCATAAGGTTGCCAGCTGGTCTGATGGTATTTCCCATGTTCAGACAGATCACGACACCAAAGCTGTGCCCATTCTTCATAGCGGATAATAAAAATCGTATACCCCGCTATTTCCTGGTGTATCAGATCTATAATCTGTGGATTAAGTGCCTGGCGATGAATCAGCACTTCAATGATATTGATGTGTTTGACATGGTCACCACGATGAACAAAAATTGTTTCCGTATTAAGCGAGCTCAGCAAGGTAATAGCCCCAACTGTGTCGATAAAAACTTTTCTCAAGTTGCTGGCAATATTTAAGTTTGCGATAAATCGCTCTTGGGGAATTATTTGACTGATCATACTTTTTTGGGGGAACTTCATTCTGACACCTCCTCTTAGATTTTTATCCTTCATTAAAGACTGACTGTCTTTATAATTAAGACGCAAAGACAGTAAAACACTCAAAACGAATGACTTTCTTGCCTATATTATCGGTCAAGAATCACTATAGTTTAGCCCCTATTTGTTTTGTTAAAATTCGGTAAAGAAAGGACAAGCCCTGCAGCTCCGTTTTACTTCGCCTCGTTGCGTCAGTCGCCAGACGGCTCCTTCCCTCTGAAAAAAAGAAGATCTTAAAAAACAGTACCTTTGTTTTTTAAGATCTTCTTTTTTTCAGAGCCGCCTGGCTTGTTGTTTCGCGCAAAAAATATAAAAGCCCCGCAACGTCCTATCCTCCCGGGCAGTCACCCACCAAGTACTTTCGGCGCTAGAGGACTTTACTACTGTGTTCGGTATGGGAACAGGTGTAGCCCCTCTGCTATCGTTACGAGACTAGATAATTATATTCTCTTTTATTAATAAAGTCAAGTCTTTTATTGAAATTATTTTTTATTTGATTTCTATATTGAATACACCTGTCTGCTTACAATCTTTTTCTATATCCAATTCAGTACTGACAGGGCCTCAATACTTATTCTATCCAGCACAAATTGGGGTTAAATCTAAAATATCTCCTTATACGCGGTTTAATTCTTTTGTTATCTATGCTATAATTTTTCTATATTATAAGGAATCAATAATGGGAGTTATTATGTTAAGACTGAAAGAATTTTCATTATTTATCTTGACCCACAGCAAAGAATCCAACATCATTAATCTTTCAGCTCAGATGGCCTATCGAATTCTGATGGCCTTTATTCCATTTCTGATGCTATTATATAATTTTATCAATATCTTTTCCCAAAAAGTTAACACTACTTTATATACTGATTTCACTTTCTTATTTCCGGAATCTTTTTTAAACTATTTTCAATTCGCCCAGGAAAACACTGCCAAAGTTGTCAATTCCAGCAGTAGCAACTGGATTATTCTGTTTTTTATCCTGACCGTTTCAGTTTCAGCGTCCTATTCATTGATCAATATACTTAATCGCATTTTTAAAGATTATGAAAAACGCGAGCTTATCGCTTTGTGGATTCAGGCTATTGTCTATTTTCTTTTATTTCTGGCAATTATTCTTTTAATGCTAATTATGTATCTGGTTGGTGAATATGTTATTTATTATCTGACCCTCTGGTTTCATCTTTCCAGCATGTCAGCGATTTTATTTAATCTGTTTACGATTGTATATTTTTTTGTTGTTTCATCAATTATTCTGACCCTAATTTATATGTTCGCACCCAAAAAAAGACTGCATCTTAATCATTCCTATCCAGGCGCGGTATTTGTCAGTTTTTTCTGGGTCATTCTGTTTATGATTTACCGCTTTTTTGTCCATTCCAATGTGGATTTCACTAATTTTTTTACCGATCTGCAGGGGCCATTTGTCCTCTTATTTGAGGTTTATCTGTTGGCCTTCATCCTAAATTTGGGGGCCGTTGTCAACATGTATTTTGTAAAAGCCTATCGGAAAGGAAGATCTCATGATTAATAAGCTGCTAGAATCCAAACCGGCTAAACTTGTGTTTTTTCTGATGAATGATTTCGAAGAAACGGATTTTCCGGGAACCTGTACACAAATGGCTTTTTTTCTGCTTTTATCCTTCTTTCCATTGCTGGTTTTTCTGATCTCGTTTGTCGGTCGTTTTATTGAAACCTTTGAAGACTATCTGTTTGATATACTACGCACTTTTTTACCCGAGCTGTCATATCAATATGTCACTAATTTATTGGAAAGCATGACCCAATATAATGATAATTCCAAATATTTTTTAATCCTGCTCTCTTTATTTTTCGCCACTTTTGCAGTTCGAGCAATCATGGTTGGCCTTAATCAGACCTATGCCCAACAGGAAGCAAGAAGTCATTTAAAAATCTGGGGCCTGTCTTTCCTATTTACAATTCTTCTGGCCATTGCAATCATGCTGGTCCTTGTTGCCTATTTTATCAGTGTTGATCTGGGTGAATTTATCTTGACCAGTCTGGGCCTTTCCGAATATCAGGCCAGTCTGATCCAAATTGGGGCCATCATTTTTTCCTGGTCGATTGCCATTTTACTGCTCAATTTCATCTTTACCAAAGCCCCCTCCCATAGTCTTAAGTTTAAATCCGGATTTCCCGGATCAATCTTCGCTTTTCTCGGTTTAAATATCGCTTTTAGAATTTTCACCCTCTTTATTAATCATTCCAGCCGTTACAGCTCTTTGTACGGAAATCTGGGCGGTCTATTTGCCCTTCTGGTCGTTCTGTATTTTATCAGTATTATTATTAATCTGGGCGGCAAAATAAACCTTTACTGGTCTTTCTACCGTAAAAAACAGTTAAAAACCTTAATTTGGGGTAATCAATAAAGGATTTCAAGAAAGGATAACCGGAAATGAAACATACAAAAAAGCCTGCTGTCTCAGTGGCACGATTTCAAAGTTATCAGAAACTGGGTGCCCATTTAATTGATCATGGTTGCAGCTTTAAGGTTTGGGCCCCTAATGCCCAGTCGGTTTCAGTGGTTGGTGATTTTAACAACTGGGATCCCGGCAAAAATTTAATGCACCGGAACACTGATGCAATATGGGAACTTGACATCCCTGATCTTTTTGCTGGCGAGCTTTATAAATACGCGATTGTTCAAGCCGATGGAAAGCTTTGCTATAAAGCCGACCCCTACGCCTTTTATGCAGAACTTAAACCTAAAACCGCCTCCATCACCTATGATCTGAACCAATATCTCTGGCAGGATGAAAAATGGTGCCAAGCCCGCTTAGCCAAAAACGTTTTAGCCCAGCCCATGAATATCTATGAAGTCCACTCTGGTAGTTTTAAACGAGACGATAATAATCAGGCGCTTAATTACCGCGACCTGGCGGGATCTCTAATCCCTTATCTCAAAGAAATGAACTACACCCATCTGGAGCTGATGCCGATTATGGAACATCCCTTTGACGGCTCCTGGGGTTACCAGCTCACCGGTTACTATGCCGCAACCAGTCGCTATGGAACTCCGGATGATTTTATGTTTCTGGTGGATGCCTGTCATCAGAATGGCATTGCCGTGATTCTGGATTGGGTCCCTGCCCATTTCTGCAAGGACGATCACGGACTCCGAAAATTTGATGGCACCTTTCAGTATGAATACAGCGAACACCCCCTCTGGGGCACTATGGAATTTGATTACGGCAAAAAAGAAGTCCTCGATTTTCTGATCTCCAACGCCTATTTCTGGTTTGATCGTTTTCATATCGATGGTCTGCGCGTCGACGGCGTTGCCAGTATGATTGAGCTCAATCACGGCCAGGATGAGCAAAAAAATCGCAACACCTTCGGTGGTACTGACCGCCTGGAAGCCGTGGATTTTTTAAAGGAACTCAATACCATTATTTTTAGAGATTTCCCTTTTGCCATTATGGCCGCTGAGGATTCCACCGCCTACCCCATGGTCACCTGGCCCATTGATAAAGGTGGCTTGGGCTTTAATCTCAAATGGGATCTGGGCTGGATGCACGATACCCTTGATTATATGAAAACCGACCCTTATCACCGCCTTCAATTTCATAACCTACTGACTTTTTCAATGGCCTACGCCTTTAATGAAAACTTTATCCTGCCCCTTTCCCACGATGAAGTGGTGCATGGTAAAAAAAGTATCCTCGACAAAATGTTTGGGGATTACGATATGAAGTTCAACCAGTTTCGTCTGCTCTATGCCTATCAGATAAGCCACCCTGGAAAAAAGCTGTCCTTTATGGGCAATGAGTTTGCGCCTTTTCTGGAATGGCGCTATGATGAATCCCTTGAGTGGTTTATGCTGAATTACGAAAGGCACCATCAAATCTTTGATTATATTAAAGCCCTTAATAAATTCTACGTCCGTGAAAAAGCCCTGTGGACAATCGACCATGACTGGGAAGGCTTTCGATGGATTGAGGCTGATAATCGGAAGCAGAGTATTTTAATTTTTTCACGAAACACCCTCGATCCGGCAGATAGTCTAATTATTCTAATTAATTTTTGCCCCATCGCTTATGAGGAATACCGCATCGGGGTTCCAGAAGCTGGCAGCTACCGACTTATCTTTAATTCCGACGAAGCGCTTTATGGCGGATCTGGTCAAAAAGTCAAAAAAACCATGAAAGCTGGCAAGACAAAATTCCATGGTCAGGAACAGTCTATTACCGTTAGTGTCCCACCTTCAGCGATGGTTGTTTTTAAAAAAGTACAAACTCGGCAAGCGAAATCAGTCGAAAAATAGGCCGTCCATGCTCAACAGTGAAAACCAGCTGTGATCATTGGGCCAATCGCCCATATAGAAAGGAAAATCATGAACACCAAAGAATTACGTGATGCCATTGATGACTTTAAATTACAGTACCGCAATAAGCTAGAAGAGGTCTCCGGACGGATTTTAGCGGAATCTTCCCCCCTTAATCAATACGATGCCCTAGCCGACCTAATTAAAGATAAAATCACCCCCGCCTGGGCCCAGAAAAATGTGTTATATGATGCATACAAACAACGTCAGGTCTACTTTTTTTCGATTGAATTTCTGATCGGAAAACTGCTGAAATCTTATATTAACTGCTTGCAGCTTGACCCTGTTGTGGAAACCGCCATTGAAGAACTGGGCCTTGACTACGAGCTGATTCTCAGTCAGGAATCCGATCCCGGTCTGGGCAACGGCGGTCTGGGACGATTGATGGCCTGCTTTCTGGAATCCGGGGCAACCATGGATTTACCGATCAACGGCAATGGCATTCGCTATAAATATGGCCTCTTCGCTCAGGAAATCATTCACGGCGAGCAGGTTGAGGTAGCGGATTACTGGCTCAAAAATGGCTATCCTTTCGAGTTTCGGAAACCAGATGAATCGGTTATTATCAAATACTATGGCAACATCCATGCCCAACGGATCAAAGGTGTTTTAACCTTTGTACATGAAAATTATGAGCCAATAATGGCGATCCCTTACGACATTCCAGTCAAGGGCTATAAAAACGACACCGTCAATACCCTGCGTTTATGGAGCGCCGAACCGCTGGAAGGCTTTGATCTGCCCCGCTTTAATCAGGGCCAGTTTCTTGATGCAGTCCGCCATAAATCTGAGGCCGAAGCCATCAGTCAGATTCTTTACCCCGACGACACTGGCTTTGACGGCAAACTTTTGCGGCTGAAACAAGAATACTTTTTCGTCTGCGCCGGGCTCAAGCAGATTGTCAATCGTTATAAACGCTTTAACCATAATTGCCTGGATGAATTCGCCGAAAAAATCTGTATTCATATCAACGACACCCATCCCGCTTTGTGCGGCCCTGAACTGATGCGGATTCTGATGGATGAAGAAGGGCTGGGTTGGGACGATGCCTTCAACATCACCCATCATGCCCTGAGCTTTACCAATCATACCGTATTGCCGGAAGCTTTAGAAAAATGGCCTGTAGATATGTTACAAAACCTGCTGCCACGGGTATATATGATCATTGAGGAAATTAACCGGCGCTTCATGGAGTTCCTCAAAAACGAGCATTTTATGAGTGATGTTGAGGCCGGAAATCTATCCATTATTCGTGATAATCATATTCATATGGCCAGCCTATCCATCGTCTGTAGCCATTCTGTCAATGGGGTGGCCGAGCTGCACAGTCAGATCCTGCGGGAAGAAACCTTCAGCGGCTATTACCGGATTTTTCCGGAACGCTTCCATTCGGTGACCAACGGCGTCACCCCGCGCCGCTTTTTAATTAACAGCAATCGTGGCCTCAATAACCTGATCAATGAAGCAATCGGGACAAACTGGCAGCTGAACTTGGCAGACCTGGAAGAGCTGATAGATTTTAAGGAAGATGCTTTATTTATCGAAAATTTTCAAAAAATAAAGACTGACAACAAAACACGTTTGGCGGCCTATATTCAGGCTCATAATGGTATCACTGTCAGTCCTGATTCGATTTTTGACATTCAGGTCAAGCGCATCCATGAATACAAGCGCCAGCTCCTGAACATCATTCATGTGCTGCATCTGTACAATCAGCTCAAAGAAAATCCCGGTCTTACTATCCACCCACGGACCTTCATTTTTGCCGGCAAAGCCGCACCGGGTTATTATTTTGCCAAAGAAGTGATTAAGCTGATTAATTCTGTGGCAGATAAGATTAATCATGATAAAGCCATTGGTGATCAGCTGAAAGTTATTTTTCTGGCCAATTTCAATGTTACTCTGGGGGAAATCATTTATCCCGCCGCTGATATTTCAGAACAGATTTCGACCGCTGGCAAAGAAGCCTCCGGAACCGGAAATATGAAATTTATGATGAATGGTGCTATCACGCTAGGAACCATGGATGGTGCCAATATTGAAATTCATCAGGCCGTAGGAGCTGACAACATCATCACCTTCGGCTTGTCCTCAGACCAGGTTTCGCAATTTGAAAAAAGTGGTGGCTACCGATCAGTCGATCTCTATCAAAATGACTTGCGCATTCAAAAGATCATGCATCAGCTGGTGGATGGCAGTCTGGGGCAGCAGATCAGTTTTCAGAGCATTTACGACAGCCTGCTTTTATATAATGATCATTATTTTGTCCTAAAAGATTTTGATGCATATTGCAAGGCGCAGGCACAGGTCAATGCCAGCTACTTGGATAAAAAACGCTGGTCGCAGATTTCCATTCATAACGTTGCCAAATCAGGATTATTTTCCAGCGACCGATCCATTTCAGATTATGAAAGATATATATGGTAAAACAACTAGAGGGGGACTTATATGAATAGTGAAACTGTAGCCATGTTACTGGCTGGCGGCCAAGGGAGCCGCCTTGGATCTCTGACCTACAACAATGCCAAACCTGCTGTTTTTTTTGGTGGGAAATACCGGATCATCGATTTTCCGTTGAGTAACTGTATGAATTCCGATATTGATATTGTCGGTATCCTAACCCAGTACCGCCCTTATATCCTTAATAATTATATTGGCGACGGTTCCGCCTGGGCACTGGATCAGTACCGCGGTGGCGCCCATATCCTACCGCCCTATATGGGCCAGAAGGGGGGCCGCTGGTACTCGGGAACGGCAGATGCGATCCTTCAGAATATTGATTTTATTGACCGCTTCTGCCCGGAATATGTGCTGATTCTATCGGGCGACCACATTTATAAGATGGATTATTCTAAAATTATAAAGTTTCATAAGGAAAAAAAATCGGATCTGACCATTGCCGTGATGGAAGTAGCCTGGGATGAGGCGCATCGATTCGGTATCGTCCATACCAACGCTGATCAAAAAATTATCGCGTTTAAGGAAAAACCCAAACAGCCGCAAAGCAATCAGGCTTCAATGGGGATCTATGTTTTCACCTGGTCAGTTCTTAAAAAGGCTCTTCTTGAAGACGCTGAAGATGCGACATCCGGACACGATTTCGGTCATAACATCATTCCCAATCTCCATGCTGAAGAGAAACAGATCTTTGCCTATCCCTTCTCCGGTTACTGGCGGGATGTGGGCACGGTGGAAAGCTATTACCTGGCTAATATGGATCTCTTGAATCCCGACTGTGACTTTGATTTAAATGATCGAAACTTTCGTGTCTTTTCCAACAATAACAGTCGGCATCCCCAATACATTGGACCGCATGCCAAAGTCCGGAACAGTCTGATTTGTGATGGCTGTATGATATTTGGCCAAGTTGATGGCTCGATTATCTCGCACGACATAGTCATTCATCCCAATACCCGAATCATCAATTCCATTGTTCATACTGGGGCGATTATTGAAGATGGTGCTGTGATCGAAAATTGCATCGTTGGGGCCCGCGCCCGGGTTAAATGTCATGAACGCTATTTAAACCAGACTAATCCCGACGGCGAAATCCGTGTCCTGAATTCCTAAGAGGTGACCAATGAAAAATGTATTAGGTATTATTCTGAATATTGATGGCGAAGACACCACCCTGAAGAACTTTCTCGAGCATCGCAGCTTAAGCACCCTCCCATTCGGCGGGCGCTATCGGCTAATCGATTTTATGCTGTCGAACATGGTCAACTCCGGAATAACGCAGATTGGCGTCATTGGCAGCCATAAATACAGCTCACTGGTAGATCATCTGGGCACTGGCAAAGAATGGTCGCTGAGTCGTAAAACCCAGGACTTGAGTATTTTAACAGGTTCCAGCAACAGCCGTATCGGCAACATGATCAAAATTAATTTGCGCAACCTTTTAAGCAACCGTATCTTTATTGCGAGCAACCCGGCTGAGCATGTCCTTCTAGCCACGCCTAATCTGGTTACCTCATACAATTTTAAAGAGGCCTTTACTGCTCATTTGAAAAACGATGCCGATATTACGATGGTTTATAAGCAGGACCAGAGTATCATCCATAAACTTCGTGACAATGATCTTTGCCTTGAACTGATGAATGATCGCATCAGCAACATACATTTCTGTAAAATGCGCCGCACCTCACTTTTTTTCACCGAAATGCTGCTCATTAAAAAAAGTATTTTGCTTAAATTCCTGGAATTTAGCGAACGCAGCGGTGACTGGGATCTGATTGATATGATCCAGTCCAATATGGACACACTTAATATTTTCGGTTTCAACCATACCGGTTACCTGAAGCGCGTTGATACGCTGATTAATTACGTCGACACCAGTATGGATTTACTTGAATACGAAGTCGTTCAGGAACTGTTTCGCGATGACAACCCGATCTACACCAAGATTAAGGACAATCATCCCACATATTTCAATGATCCTTCAAAGGTATCAAGCTCGATTATTGGCAGCGGCTGTATCATTGATGGTGCAGTGTCGCGTTCTATCATTTTTAGAGATACTGAAATTGATAAGAATTCTAAAATACAAAACTCCATTCTGATGCAGCATTGTCAAATTGGGAAAAACGCCATACTCAACTACGTGGTGATGGATAAAGATATCGTAATCAGTGATAATACTTCACTGATCGGCAAGCCTGATTCACCGATAGTTATTAAGAAAGGAACGGTGATTTAAATGTTAAAAGTTTTGTTTATTGCCTCCGAAGCCTACCCCTTTGCAAAAACCGGCGGACTTGCCGACGTTGTCGGGGCTCTGCCAAAATCCTTTGGTACCGATGTGGATGTCCGAGTGATGATCCCTAACTATGGGTCAATTCCAGATCTGCTTGAAAAAAGCATTCACTATCATCATCATTTTTACGTTCAAATGAATGGCAAAGACTATTATTGTGGCATTCTGACCGGTGAATATGAAGGAGTAAAGTATTATTTTATTGATAATGAATATTTTTTCAGACGGCCCGAGCTGTATGGCTATTACGATGATGGCGAACGCTTTACCTTTTTTTCTCGTGCGGCCCTGGAATCACTTTCATCGCTGGGCTTTGAACCAGATATTCTCCACTGTCATGACTGGGAAACCGCCGCTATCCCATATCTCTTAAAACACCAATACCGGACTGCTTTTCCCAAACTGAAAACAGTCTTCACTATTCATAACATGAAATATCAGGGCATCTACGGCTTTGAAGATATCAATCAGTTTTTGCATCTGGGTTTTCTGCCTGATGACATGGAGTTTTATGGAAAGTTAAACCTGATGAAAGGGGCGCTATACGCATCGGATCTGGTTACAACAGTCAGTCCCACTTATGCCCACGAGCTCAAAGACCCCTATTACGGCGAAGGCCTGGAAGGAGTCATCAGAAGCATCGGTCCCAAGGAAATTGGGATTTTAAACGGCATCGACGGTAACGTCTACAACCCGGCAACTGACTCAGCTTTATTTGTTCCATTTTCTGAACCCAACGGCAACAAAGCTGCTAACAAAAAAGATCTTCAGGAGTATTTAAACCTCCCCGTTCGTCCTGATGTTCCGATGATTGCCATGATTAATCGCCTTATCGAACAAAAAGGTCTTGATCTGATAGCCAATGTCATTCATGAAATCCTACAGCTGGATATTCAATTTGTCGTACTGGGAACTGGCGATATTCATTATGAAAAACTTTTAAGCAGTGTAGCCTACAATTATCCCGATAAAATGGTGACCCGAATCGAGTTCGATGATCCTTTGTCCCGCCGCATCTATGCCGCAAGCGATCTTTTTTTAATGCCCTCTAAGTTTGAACCCTGCGGGCTTTCACAGATGATTGCCATGCGCTATGGCTCGGTTCCTATTGTTAGAGAAACTGGCGGATTAAAGGACACCGTCTCACAGTTTGATCCCAACACCAGCATTGGGAATGGTTTTACGTTTTTAAACTACAACGCCCATGATATGCTGTTTACGATCCAGAACGCAGTCAATATTTATCATACCGACCATGATATGTTTGAAAAAATCACCGAAAACGCTTTTTATTCCCGCTTTAACTGGGAGAATTCAGCACAGGTTTACTTAAGCCACTACCGAAACTTAAAGGAAGCTGAGTATCATGAACTTTATACATAATTCTTTTGTCTCTGAATACCGCTGCCCTTTTGGCGCCGTTCCGGTCAATTCAATGGTGACTCTTAAAGTTTTTGGCGCAGACCTGCTCAACGTAAAACTGCGCACTTATTTTAACGACATTGAAACCAGCTATGCCATGACTCCAAGTGATTATTCCAATTTTTACGCCATTAAAATACAGGTTCCCAATGAACCCGGACTACTCTGGTATGATTTTGAATTTAACACGAAAGGAAAAACTTATATCTATGGCAGCAAACCGGATGGCCTGGGTGGAATTGGCCAGATCTACACCGAAAAAGCTTCCTCCTACCAGATAACCATATATGATCCCAAGCGAAAGACCCCTGACTGGTATAAAAATGGTCTCATGTATCAGATTTTTCCGGATCGCTTTAATCGCGGTAAAGACTTTGACCTGGCAAACTTTCCAGGTAATGCCATGCTCCATCCAAACTGGTCGGACTGCCCACACTACTTTAAAAACAAAAAAGGTGAGATCGAATATTGGGACTTTTTTGGCGGTACGCTATCGGGCATTACCGAAAAACTGGATTATTTAAAAAGCCTGAATGTCACTATTCTTTATCTTAACCCCATTTTCAAAGCCAAAAGCAATCACCGTTACGATACCGGTGATTATTTGGAGATCGATCCGATTCTAGGCAGTTTGGAAAGCTTTCGCACTTTGGTTTCTGAGTGCCACAAACGGGAAATCCGCATTATCCTCGATGGTGTTTTCAGCCATACTGGTGATGACAGCCGATATTTTAACCGCTATGATCATTATGATAGCGTTGGCGCTTTCCAGTCGCAGGACTCTCCATATTATGACTGGTACACCTTTACCAATTATCCCTGTGAATATGCCTGCTGGTGGGGTGTCGAGAATATGCCTAACACTAATGAGATGAATCCTGAGTTCCAAAAATATATTTTTAAAGATCCGAACTCTGTCATCCGTCACTGGCTAAAAGAAGGAGCCTCCGGCTGGCGTCTTGATGTTGCCGATGAATTACCTGATGCCTTTATTAGTGGTCTTAAGCAGGCAATGATGGAAGAAAATGAAGACAGCCTTTTACTTGGAGAAGTCTGGGAGGATGCCTCGCGCAAAATTGCTTATAATGAATTACGAACCTATTTGAACGGGTTCGAACTTGATTCAGTAATGAACTACCCCTTTCGCGAAACCTTCATCGATTTTTTCCTGGGCACCACCAGTGCCCGATCAGCTACCCGGACGATGATGTCCTTAGCTGAACATTACCCAAAAGAACAGTTTATGAGCAACATGAACCTGATTGGCTCCCATGACCGCCGCCGAATCCTCACAGTTCTTGGCGAAGCCTTTGAATACTGCCGGGACGCCGAACGTGAACACTACTGCCTGGAACCCGATCAGCTGGAACTGGGGAAAAAAAGACTTAAACTGATCAGCCTCTTGCAGATGACTTTCCCTGGTGTTCCCTGTATTTACTATGGTGACGAAGTAGGCATTCAGGGCTTTGAAGACCCCTTTAACCGTTGCACCTACCCCTGGGGACGAGAAGATCAGGATCTGCTTGACTGGTACCGGCAAATTACCCAGCTTCGCACTGACTTCCCGGTATTCCAAAATGGTTGGTGGAAACCGCTGGAGACTGGGGATGATGTATTTACCTATGAACGAAAAGATGATAACAGCCATTGTATTTGTCTGTTTAACCGCAATGTCAAAGCTGTACACCTGTTTAAACATGCTGACTTTATCGAGCATGAAGGCCTTGACCTGATCACTGGCCAGAAACTTGCCCTTAATCCGCTGGTTCTAAAACCGCTATCCGCTTACATTATTCTTTTATTACCACAAAAAATGATTATCGCCGAATAATTTGGAAAGGTGCCTCACTGGCACTTTTTTCTTTTAGGCTGTTTGTTTTTTTCTGACAGGGTAAAAAACTTTTAAAGAATCTATCTTGTACTGATTTACCAATCAGTATGGAAAGGAACAATTATGAAAGAACTTTCCCCTGTAGTTATCGAGAATTTTAAAAATGAATATCTGCAGAAAATTGCGGAAGTTTCCGGCGAATGTCTGGCAGAATCTTCCCCCCTTGATCAATATACAGCCTTAAGTGAAATGGTAATGGAAAAAACCGCCGCATACTGGGCTACCACTTCTTCCCAGTACGCTTCCAATCCACATAAGCGAGTTTATCTTTTTTCCATCGAATTCCTGATCGGTAAACTTTTAAAATCCTATTTATCAAGCCTGGATCTGGAGGCGGTTGTCAAAACCGCATTTTTAGAACTTGGCCTTGATTATTCGAACATTCTAGAACAGGAAGCCGATCCCGGCTTAGGAAACGGTGGCTTGGGACGCCTGATGGCCTGTTTTCTAGAATCATCGGCCACCCTTGGCTTTCCCTTTCACGGAAATGGGATTCACTATAAACACGGATTATTTAAACAACTAATCATTAACGGTGAACAAGTCGAGGTGGCTGACAACTGGTTGGAACATGGCTATCCTTTCGAAATTAGGAAGCCGAAGGAGTCTGTGATCATTAAATTCTATGGCCATGTTCACTCTGAAAAAATCAATGGCCAATTAACTTTTGTCTATGATGATTATGAAGCAATCCGGGCAGTCCCCTATGATATACCTATCAAAGGTTTCCGGAACAAAACTGTAAACTCACTGCGGCTATGGAGCGCTGAGCCACTGGAAGCTTTTGACCTGTCCCGTTTTAATGAAGGGCAATTTCTCGATGCCGTCCGCCATAAGTCAGAGGCCGAAGCCGTCAGCCAGATTCTCTATCCCAACGATGATCAATTTCACGGCAAGGAACTGCGGCTAAAACAGGAGTACTTTTTTGTTTCCGCCGGTTTGAAGCGCATTATCACCCGCTATAAACGTTATAATCAGGATTGCCTTGATGAATTCCCGGAAAAAATCTGTATCCACATCAACGATACCCATCCGGCTCTTTGCGGTCCGGAGCTGATGCGAATTCTGATGGATGAAGAGGGATTGAGCTGGGATGATTCCTGGCGGATTACCGTGAACTCCCTGAGCTTTACCAACCATACCGTTTTGCCGGAAGCATTAGAAAAGTGGCCCGTGGATATGATGAACCACCTGCTGCCTCGAGTACTGATGATTATTGAAGAAATAAACCGCCGTTTTATCGAAAGCCTTATGCTTCATCACCATCTGGATGAATCGCAAATCTCAGCGCTTTCAATCATTTCCGACAACCAGGTTAATATGGCTCATTTAAGCATTGTCTGCAGCCGGTCAGTCAACGGTGTAGCCGCCCTTCACAGCAAAATTCTGCGGGAGGAAACCTTTAAGCATTTTTATGAACTCTATCCGGAACGCTTTCATTCAGTAACAAATGGCGTTACTCCCCGACGTTTTCTGATCAACAGCAACCATGAGCTCTGCCAGCTGATCAAAGCATCCATCTGTAACGAATGGGTTTGTGATTTATATCATCTGGAACGATTGCTGGACTTTTCCGAAGATCAGGCATTCATCGAAAAGTTTAATGCCGTCAAACGGGATAACAAGATAAAGCTAGCAGATTATATCAAAGCCCAACAGGGGCTGGTTATCAATCCCGATTCAATTTTTGATATCCAGGTAAAACGCATCCACGAATATAAACGCCAGCTTTTAAACGCCCTGCATATCCTGCATCTGTACAATACAATTAAGGACAATCCTAATCAAAATTTCTACCCGCGAACCTTTATCTTTGCAGGCAAAGCGGCACCTGGTTACTATTTTGCTAAAGAAATTATCAGGTTGATCAACGCCATCGCTAATCTGGTCAACAATGATCCGCTTGTCAGCCCCTATTTAAAGGTCGTTTTTGTGGCAAATTTTAATGTATCGCTGGGAGAACTCATCTATCCCGCTGCCAATATTTCCGAGCAAATTTCCACTGCCGGTAAAGAGGCTTCCGGCACCGGTAATATGAAATTTATGATGAACGGCGCAGTCACCCTGGGTACCATGGATGGCGCCAATATTGAAATTTATGAATCGGTGGGGGCCGAAAATATTTTTACCTTTGGTCTCAGTGCTGAAGAAGTTGCACACTTTTATGCTACAGGCGCCTATAATTCTCTGGATGTTTATAAGCTTGATGCCCGCCTGCAACGAGTCATGAATCAGCTGATCGATTCCACTCTAGGCAAATTTTCAAACTTCCAGGCTGTTTATGATTCACTGCTTTTGCATAATGATCATTATTTCGTACTCAAAGACTTCGACTCTTATGCCAATGCCCATCAACAAGTATTAAAAACCTATGAAAATCCGCAAACCTGGTTCAGCATGTCCTTAAACAATGTCGCTCGCTGCGGCCTCTTTTCCAGCGACCGAGCCATCCGTGACTATCAGCGTGATATTTGGGAAACCCTGTAATAAAAAAAGCCTTGCACAAAGCAAGGTTTCAGACTGAAGATGAAGAATATTTTAGCGCCTGAGCACCGGCAATTGGCTTTTCAGTTGTCCGCCTCGGGGCGAACAGTTGCTAGAAAACGTAAATACTTAGTGATTTCAAATTGAGCAACTGTACGAATCCGCGCGCGGACTACGAAATCCAATTGGCCGGTGCGGGATTTGTCTACATACCGAGCCTTGCTTAAGCAAGGTTTTTATTGATCGTGCAGGAAATCCACACAAAGCACGTATTTGCCATTGGTCAGATTAAAGACCCGGGAATAGGTAACACAGAGATGACCCGTGGCCATTGAAACATAGGGCTCAGATATATAGGTATCCTGACCATGTTTAACCAAATTGAAATAAAAATTTTTGATCGAATGATCCACGCCATTATTGGCTGAACGAAAAACCCGCTTATCACCTACATAACCTTGATAGGTGTTGACAGTCTCCGAACACTGAATACCTGCCTGGTTTAAAACATAAGCACAATCAATATGCTCTATGCCATCAAGTGCTTTCATCAACAAGGCATCAAAAGCCGCTTCAGTATCCGCAACAATCAATGCCTTTATCAAACCGTTGACGGTCCGAGTATAGGCAAGCCGTTTTTCATTGTATTGCACAAGCTCCGCCATCAGCATTGCTTTGAAATCTTCCAGCGCTTGAGCCGCTTTGGCAACCAGCTCAGCTTTTAGGGCAAAATCATCACTGGGTCTGGCAAAATAAAAGCCCTGAATCACCTGGGCGCCCAGCTTTAAAACAGCGATCGCTTCTTCTCTGCCTTCAACACCTTCGGCCACAATCAGAGCCCCAATTTTATTGGCTAGATTAACCTGGGACTTGAAAATCTCTTGTTTATGATAAATCTTATCAATGTTCATAATGATCGAACGGTCAATCTTGATGATGTCCGGTTTAATTTCGGCAATCCGATCCATATTGGAAAAGCCGGCACCCACATCATCCAGAGCAATCAGATAGCCTCGCTCCTTATATCTTTTTACAAATCGATTAAGACTGTCACTATTTTTTGACTTGGATTCATTAATTTCAATAACGATATTCTGAGGATTGATACCATACCGATTAACCTGCTCATCCAAAAAATCCGACCCACCAACTGTATCGATAATCGCTGTATCGATATTAAGAAATAACAGCAAATCCGGATCGATCTCATGATATGATACAAAAGCGGACAGGATTGATTCTCTGCAGGCACGATCCAGATCGATTAATAAGGTCTGCGTGTTGGCCGCTGAAAAAAGTTCAAAGGGCATGATCAGTTTGCCATCCGATGGATTAACTCCTCTGATCAGACCTTCCAGACCAAGTATTTTTTTACCGGTTACCGACATAATCGGCTGAAAAAAAGCCCGAAGGCTTTGAATATTGACTATTTTTTCTAGTTGAATTGTTACTTCCCGAGGCAAAGCTTGTTTCATTTTTTTCTCCATCTAACAGGACTATTCCTGACTTCATAAGAAGCATTATATCATAAGTGTAGTTAAGGATGGAGAGGAATTTATTTTTATAGTGATCAGACAAGCCTTATTTTCACCAGAGCAACTAGATTTATTCAGTTTCCCATTTTTTCCCTAAGGGACAGGATTCCATGCAGCGATTGCATTTTAAAAAACTGTATTCAGCAATTCTTTTCTGATTTTTTATATCATCCCGAAAATCCAGACAAGCGTTTTTATTGTAACCTGAAGGAGATAAGGCCCCTGCCGGACATTGATCTATACAAATCATACAACTTCTGCAACGATTTTCATTATAAACCGGATAGCGATAATCTCCACCCATCAAGGGAGCATTAGAAATTAGATAACCAAGGCAAATCCTACAACCGAATTCATCAATGATAAAGCGCTTGTTTCTACCAATAAAACCAGCTTTAGTCAATGCCAGAACTTCCGAGATTTCTTCATTCGGAAGAACAGATGGCACTTTAATAATCGTTTCATAACCGATAATTTCTAATTTGTAGGCAAAGGATCTTAAATCGCTTTCAACCTTCGATGCAATCATCGTAGTCTGCTTCTCGCCGTTTAACCCGAAAACGGTTTGTTCCATCAATAGGAGCGGCTCAAGAATCGGTGTACCCAGAAAAATTAGTGACTTGGCCTCTGTCATTTCCTTTAGGAACGACTCTATCTGATTTGCTCCCCTCTGCGTAAGATCAACAATATGAAAAAGTCTGATTTGCTCTGCAAAAGCAGCTTCCTGAAGCAAAAATGTCAATTCTCTCCGGTTTTGCATAGTGTCATTTTTTTCTAAATAGTCCTCTGGAATAATTAGGTCATCTTTCCGGCGCTTTATCTGCCACTGAGCTTTCATATTTCACCTGTACTTTCAATTTTTTCAAACCATGTCCCCTGTCGTTCTTCTTTTTCCCAATATATTTCTCCTTTGGGGCACATGCGCATACACATGTCACAATCCTGATTGACATTGGCAGAATAATAAAGCTTATTGGGCCGGCAATTAATCACAGCCTCACACTGTCTTGCATTAAAATAAAAATCTCCCATAATTGCTCCGCTCGAACAATAGTGCTCACAGACCCGACAATTGCCGCATTCATTTTCAACTTTTTCTTCATCAGGAATTAAAGGCGCATCAGTGGCTAAAAAACCGAGGTTTAAGCGCGGCCCATATTTCTTTGTAATCAAGAGATTATTTTTCCCGATATAACCCAGGCCACAGTTTTCAGCGACATTTGCCAAACGAATTCCGGAGTGAAGCAAACCGCCGCCATGCATCTGACCACCAAAACTTTGATATCCCTTTTGGTTTAGAAACGAGATCAGTTTAAACTTATGGTTAGCCAGTTCATTGGAAGTCAAAGAAAAATACTCTCCACCTTTCCCGTTACAAACCCAGCCTCGGCAAAATGGATCGGCTATTCCACAACCAAAAACAAGGACTGTTTGGGCTTTCGGGTATAAATCTTTTGGTCTCCTGCCTTTTCTGGCATGCTGATTAATAATTTCCACACCCGAAATACCAAAAATGTCCATGTCATGATTCCTGGCAAATACTTTGATTTCAAGGGTTAATTCTTTATCCATTGGTTACCGCCAAACTCTTAACGCAAAGCAAGTAATGCTCTAAGAACCCGCCCGATATCATCATCTATACAGATTGACTGTTTTTTTATTTCAATTGGACAAGTCGCCTCGGCATTGTTGATATAGGCATATACCGCTTTTTTATTTTTTGCCGTTAAATTCCAGAAGGGATATTTTATAATGACAGGTGTGTTGTAGCCAACACCCAGTTCCAGATATAAAATGCCTTTATCTTTATTATTTAAAAGAAAGGCTTCATAACGTTTTTGCGCAAGCTGCCATCCTTCATCCTCGACAAATCGATGATCTGACCGTAAATTCATGGTCATATTCTTTCCCCATACTGGACACTTGGGAATCAGATCTTCTGTTATTCGCATATTTATTTGTTCATTAATCATCCTGCGAATAATCGCTTCATTCTCATAAGTTTTTTGATGACAGGGCTCTGAACACTGAAAAAGGCCATCATCCCTATGCTTCTTTCACCAAAACTTTTATAATATCGCCAACGTACATTTTATACCTCCACCACAATCTTGCCATTCACTTTTCCATCATCCTGAGCAGCACAGGCCTTAGCAATATCAGTAAATAAAAAGTCTGCACCGATACCAGGGATTAAATGATGTGACTTCAGAAAGGAAAACAATTCGTCAATGATTTTAGGGCTTGGGGTATTGCTGTAAAAGCTGGTTAAATAGATACCATTGGGGATTTCCTTAATCGGGTCAAAGTCGTTTAAAGTATAAATGCCCCCAAGGATACCTGTATTACAGACAATTCCGCCGTTCTTCATACAAGCAAGTGTATCACTTAGGGTTTTAGGCCCCACCAGTTCCAAAGCTTTTGAGATGCCCGAAAGCTTTTGGCTCAAGTGTCCATCATCTAAAAGAGCCAAGTCAGCCTGATCAAGCAGGGCAAGTTTCTCTTCTTTATGCGTCGTTCCAATAACCTGACAACCTAATGCTTTAGCGATTTGGATCGCCGCATAACCAAGCGCTGATGTCGCGCCCCTCACCAGCAGAGTATCCGATGGTTTTAACTTTAAACCTTCGAACAGTGAGCCCCAGGCTGTATAATAGGTTTCAGGAACTGCCGCCAGCTCTTTCCATGAAAGGTCTGTTGCGACGGGAAAAACATGATGAACCGGCAGCAGGGCATATTCGGCATAGCTGCCGTTAAAGCTTCTGCCCATTCCGCCCATCAGGGCGATTACTTTCTGCCCAACCTGCAGCTGGCTATCAAAGGCATCGGCAATTTCTCCCGCACACTCAATCCCGGGGATAATGGGCTTTTCAATATAGGACTCATTTATTTCAGACAGTCGCAAAATCTGTTCAGAGTGGTTAAGACCAAAGGATTTTATTTTAATCAGAACCCAGCCGGGTTTTACTGAGGGCAGGGGGACTTCTGTCAGTTTGATATCATTTGCTTTAGTCACGCCAGTCAAAACAAGCGCTTTCATTTTTTCTATCGGCATTTCAATCGGTCTCCTTCCAGCACTGTGGGTCTGGTCCATAAAAGTTTCCCTTACTTCCATAGGCCACTGCCGGACAGCCTCGGCAGAAGGCCAGCAATTGGCAAGAGGCGCATTTTTCAAATTTATCATAATCCCGATAGGCTTCCATGCAGGGACTGATCCAAACATCGGATATGCAATCATTAAAAACATTGCCAACTTTACTTTCAAAACGACGGCAGGCATACAAATCGCCGTTTGGCAGAATTGTCAGATGGGAGTTGCCACAGTTGCATCCCCCATAAATCATACCCTCTTGGGCATCATCCGGTATTTTAAAGAGCCCTTCTTCATATTCATAAAGGGTCCAGAGATGGTCTTTATGATTGAAATATGTCTGGCAGCCCGCATCCTCATACTGTTTAAATTTATGATGGCAGGTATCCAAAAGTTGTCGATAGGCCTGAGCTGTCATACCTGTTTCTTTTTCATCAGAGGTTGGACAATAGCGGGCAAAAGCATAAACATCAACCCCTGCCCTCACAACTGTATCAATCAACTGCGGGATCTGATCAATATTTTTTCCGGAAACCGTCGACATAATAACTGAGCGTATCCCCGCCTTTTTAATGCCGGCAATTTTTTCCAAAGTGCAATCAAAAGAACCCTTTTTTCTAAACCAGTCATGGGTCTCTCTTAAGCCGTCCAGTGACAGCTGATATTTCTCACAGCCGTAATCTTTAAGCTTTTGACAGACGTCATCATTCAGATGAAAGGGGTTACCCATGATGCTAAAGGGGATGCGATTTTTTTTAAACAAATCCAGGAGTTTCCAGAAATCCGGGTGGAGAATCGGGTCACCGCCGGTTATGTAGAAATACGGCAGCCGATGATAGGTTTGACACATTTCCAGACAGTTATTGACAACTGCCTGCATCTGTTCCCAGGTCATGGCGCTTAAAGGCTTATCCTCTTTTTCTGAAAAAATATAGCAATGTTTGCAGCGCTGATCGCATTCATCGGTAATATGCCATTGAAAAGCAAAAGTTTGTTTCATTTTAAATTCCTCTTTTTCTTAATCTATATAAACTGATGTTATCAGATTGTTTTTTTAATTCCCGACAAAAACTTTGCCGGGAATAAATTTGGGGAGAGCCTATTTATCTCCAGAACCGCAGGCTGAACCGTATTTTACTGCTTTGTCCGATGCGCCGCAAGCAGTTGAAACGCGAGCTGTTTTATCAGAAGCGCCACAGGCAGTTGCCTTGTCAGATGCCCCACATGGAGTACCGCCAATAAATCCTTTTTCGCTTTTGTTCCATCCATAAAGATTGGAAAGTGCCATTTTTTGTTACCTCCATTTTGCAAATTTTTGAACTTTTTCAGTTCCTACAGTTATTGTAAATCACGAATCCCCAGAAAAAAAGTAGGCACAAATCTATTACTGAGTTACCTTTTTGTAACCTGCCGACATAAAAAAAGCCAGCACGACTACGCGCTGACTCTATTAAATATTTTACTACTGTGCTGACGAATATAAGAATCCGGCACTCATTTCCAGATAATTATCCCCTGTGTAATCTGGGAAAGCTTCTTTCATGGCAGTATTGAATTCATCTGCACTGCTACAAGACCCAGTCAATTCTTCGGCCTTTTCAAGATAAGCAATTTTTTCTGTTACCGCATCCTGTCCTTCTGGTGCAGAATGTGCCGACAATATCAGATCATAACCAGCTGTCTGATAATCCTTTAAGGTTGCTATCATGGCATCCATCTGCTCTTTACTGACTAAAATTGAATGACTTGTTTTGCCCAGCATATGGGTATAAATTGAATTGGCTTCAGGAATTTCCAGATCATAGGTGTCTCCTCGATCAATAACCTTGAATTCTACACCAGCTACAGTCACTGAACCTTCTGGCACAACTTTGTTAATCTGGATCATATCTGATCCGCCATGGAAATCATCGCCAAAGCTTTCGTACAGGCCTTGGGTTGTTTCAAATGTCGAACCATTTTTGATGGCATCCTGAGCGCCCTGGGTCCCGTAGACTGTCAAGCCTTCAATATAACTGGCCCCAGTGGCATGGCTGCAGATAAAAATATCATCCATCGGTTTTCCCAGTTCTTCGATATAGGCTTTCCAGGCATCCAGGCTTTGTGTAAAACTGGGGGCTTCAATCCCGACTAAAGCATCGCTCGACTCAATAATATAACACTCATCCCCCAGTGCATCACCGGTTGCATAAGCATGAATTTTCAGATCGCCCATATCATAAATGGTGATTACACCTGCATCCAAAGTGACTTCACTGATTTCGGTCTGGGCATCACTTGTTGCACTATCACCTTCTGCATTATCACTTGTATTGGCCGCACAGCCGGATAAAGCGACAAGCAGTATTGCCGCCAACAAAAAAATCCCAATTTTCTTTTTCATAAAACTCCTCCACTTTTTTACGGTTAAACTACCGCTTTTAGGAATTATTATAAGACTGGGTTTAAGCCATGACAAGTACGCACCTTTTTATAACCCGGTTACCTTTTGGTAACCGCCTTGAGTTTTTTTGAGTATTACATTATAATTTGCCTATAAGATTCTTATAGAAACTAATGGAGGTCAATATGCTGACTAAAGATGAATTGCCTGCCTGTCCGGTGGCCACAACTGTTGCCCTGATTGGCAGTAAATGGAAGTTATTAATTATCAGAAATCTGCGTGTGCGCCCCTGGCGTTTCAATGAACTAAAAAAAAATCTGGACGGGATCAGTCAGAAGGTTTTGACCGATAGTTTACGTTCAATGGAAAATGATGGGATTATCACCCGAACAGTTTATCCGGAAGTCCCGCCAAGAGTAGAGTATGCCTTAAGTGATTTGGGCTTAAGCATGGAGCCAATTATTCAGGCCATGGAAGAATGGGGTAATGATTATAAGAAAACGATTGATATGGAGTAACTATAAATACGCTGCCCAGTATCGACTATTTAAATTAATTTGTTAGATTCCATTTTCAAGGCTTTAAAAAAGAAATTTGGCGATCAATATATGAAACCTGTTTTGCTAATTTGATCTTGTCAACTGGCATAATATTCCCAATTAAAAGCCTCGAATTCGGATCGTGTTTTTTAAAATTCCTTTCAACCTGTGACATATCTTCATTAGCATAACAATATAAACAACCATGACGGCAGCTATTGTAAACCCCGATATCATTCCCTAAGAGACAGTTGCAGCCTTCCCTTGTCTCAAAACGGTTTTTGGGAATTTTCAAATTATGACCGATCGCACGTTCAATTACTGGTCGGGTTAGACATCCACTGCTATCAATCTCATATTTTTCTAGTGCCCTGCCTTCATTGCAGGTTCGAAGAATCATATTATTTTTCTTGGCTATTATTGAAAAACTTTTTCCGATTATTTCTTTCTCTTCTGTTGTAACTGAACGAATTCCTGGGAAATTCCGACATGTCTTCCTATATAAATCAACAAAGCTGATGACACACTGCTCAGTATAGCCTTTTAAGTAACTGGCCATTTCTGCAAATTTTTCCAGATGAAAATCAAGCGTGTATTTTTCAGAAATAAAGATTGGATCATAACGCCATCCTAGCGCTTTCACTCCAATCTTCTCAGACAATTGGGTAAAGTCTTTCATAACCAAGGCGGCATTTGGGACATTGGGTTCTATATCGATCCCATAAGGAGTGATTGTCACAAACCAAAACTGATTAAATATTTTTATTTCTTGTATTCGTTCAAGCATGGGTTGCGGATTTTTTGTGCAAAAAACCAGACAGTCGACTAACTCTGGGTTCAGTAGATAGAGGGTAACTTGATTAAAATAATAGGGATTTCTGACTAAAACGCAACCCTCTTCAATTCGATTATAAAACCATTCGCTATAGAATGCTGGTATATCCGTTCGATTACCTGTGTTGAGAATCATCATTCCTCCTGAATAAAATAACTTGCTTTTCCTATCTCTTAAAACATTTTAAAAAGCCTTTTGCCGATTTTCGCAACACAAGATTTGTAAAATTGTTTCAAATATATCCTTTTAATGCTCTAGATATGATCTTGATAGTCACGCCTGTCATAAAGAAGCCTGCGGACTTCCATTACATCATCGATTACCACATAGAAAATTGTATAGTTGCGGATGTAAATACGATAGTAGGGTTATAGCGTTTTTTAACAGAATGAAACTGTTCAAAAGCTTCAGCACACGACAAACGTTCTCGAATGCTCAGCTGAACATCGTCTACCAGCGCATTTGCAGCCATTGGATTCTTTAGCCGAACCTCAATAGCCGCAACAATAGCGTTCAAGCCGTTATAAAATAGCAAAAGGAAGCTCAGCTTATAATGCTGTTCGTTCATTGAAGCGTTCTCTCACTCTATCAAAAACTTCATCTTCCATAAGACGGACGCTATCCGCTGCCGCAACTTTATCTGCTTCATCCAGCTTTAATTCGACTTCATCTGTCAGCGCCGCATATTGCCCAAGCTGATCACTACCATAGAGCCATAGTCGTTTTTCGTCAAATAGACCGACTCACCGTTTTTTACTGTTTCCTCGATTTCCGTAAATTTATTTCTTAAATCAGAAACAGGTCTAATCTTAATCACACCTTGCCCCCTTTATTAAATTTCATTTTACTATCTGGCTTAATTTTATCATAATCATGCCATGTTTCCAATTCTTCTAGACTGCAAAAAAGATATGAAAGCGGTTTCCATATCCCGATAATTATTAGATGAATTTTTACTATTTAGACTAACTACTGATTTTAATCAGGAATTTGTTAAAGAACGCCTCGATTTTATCAAATGCAATAACATCCATCTGATCGAAAAGGTCTGTATGAACATCATCTGGAATAATTAACAATTCCTTATTATCTCCAGTCAATTTCTTATAATCATCCTTACTGAAATATACTGAGTGGGCCTTTTCTCCATGAATCATCAATACTGTACTGCGAATTTCATCACTATGTTGAAGAATTGGCTTATTGGTGAAAGAAAGAGCATAGGTAGTATTCCATCCACCATTTGAGTTGACAGAGTTTTTGTGGTATGCATGATCTGTTTTGTTGAAGTCTACATAATCTTTCAAAAATTTTCTTAACTTTATTTCAAAAACATTCAGGTCTCTATCTATTTTCTGCTGCTTTGTTAACACAGTCTATGGCATTCAAACTTCTCGGATAACCGATATAAGGAAGACACTGAGAAACTATCTTGATTAAAAATAATTTATCATTTCCCAAATTCATATTTCCCGCTGCATGACTGGTCAGTTGCGGTTCACATCCGCCCTGAGCCAAAAGAAAACAGAAGGTAATCATTTCTCGATCCTTTAGATCAAGACCATTTCTGGTATAATAGTCGCCAAAGCAGTTGGCTGCCAGCCAGCGATTAATGTGGCCGCCCTTCCAGAATTCTTTCATGCCTTGGCCAAAAATATCGGCCTGGGCCTGAGCGCCTTTTTCCAGACGATCATCCATTGTTGTCGTCGCCTGATCTTCCAATGGCAGTTTAATGCCTTTTGCAGTCATCACTTCATTAGTCGCCATCAAAAATGGACGAACCCGACCCATTCCCAAATAATCCACTGCCTGATAAACAATCTCCTTGGCTTCAATTGGTGTCACACCAGCTTCCAGCGCTTTAGCAAGCGTGATCTTATACTCATCAAGACCCTGACATCCCACCAATGTCGCTAAAATCGCCAGATATCTTGTTCGTTCTTCTAATTCCATTCCTGGCTCATTAACGACTTCTTCCAAAGCAAAAGCCTCATGCCGTTTAATAAATTCCGGATCAGTTTCATATAGATTAAATTGTTCTGCATCTAAAATTTTCATTTTCTTCTCCTTGCTTTTTATTCTAATTTATTCGGCCAATTCTACAACGAATTTTACCGTTTGGGGCAACTCTTTTACCAGATGAAGATTATCCTCATCAATATGGGCAATAATCATCATGTTTTTATATGCCTGGGATTGTTCTTGACCATTAAATAGAACGGCAAACCAACCTCCAGCCAAACTAATATCTCCATTTTTCCAGCCCTCCTGAGTTTCTGTCGGATCAAAAATGCGACAGGCTACAGTACAGCAATAATCCAGTTCTGAACGATAGCCTGATACTTTAAAAGGCATTCTCTTTTTAAAATCCTGAGCCGCCACCGTATCACTTAAAACAGCTTTGATCATTACTCCGTTGTCTGTCTTTAATACAATTGGAATTCTCCTTATTTTCTATTTATAGTGAACGCCATTATATGTTTAATATCCACATGGTGTTTTGTGACCACGTGCGCATTATAGTTCAAACCTTCAGGTTATTCAATTTCCAATATATTTATGTTTGTGGAATATGCCACAAATATTGACACTATGGTCATTATATGTTCGAAATAACGCATAATCCGCGCGAAAAACTAATTCATTCGTAAAATATTTAAGGAGAACTTAATGAAAAAGGCACAAAAAAGACCCTGATAACTTTCGGTTAACAGGGTCCTAACCATTTGTATGTTTTTCAATTTTTTAATATTTCTAGTCAAAGATGCCAGGGTTATTCTCAGCGAATCCGATAAGAATAAGATCCATCCTTTTCCACTTTAATGATCAGTTTTTTGTGCAGTAAATAGTCCAGATGTGACAAGGTTTCGCCGGTTGCAAACCACTTTTGAGAAACGGGGCAAGTTTCCCAGCTTTTACCGCTCAAAGACCATTTCAACTGTCCAGCAATTTCATAACCAGTCTGGTAATCTTTTTGCTTGAGAATATCCATAATAGACTGCAAGCGCTCCTGATGATGCTTTTTTAACTGGCCGATTCGCTCGTATACTCCCACATCATTTTGGCGGTGAGCAGGCAAGCCCAATTTTATATCATAATTGGCAATCTTATCCAGACTGACCAGGTAGTCATTAAGGGAATTTTCAACATCCGGCCAGTTGGTAATATTGGGACTGATATGCATTAAAATATGGTCTCCCAAAAACATGATTTTTTCACTTTTTAAATACAAGCATGTATTGCCCGGTGTATGACCGGGAACCAGCACACATTCAAACTCAAGGTCTCCAACTAGAAACGTTTCCTTGTCTTTTAGTGTGATTGCCTCAAATACTTTTTTAGGCGCATAGACAAAGGCCGGGTTCTTTTTCACCTGTAAACTCAAGTCTTCTTCCGGAAAACCTTCCGCCAGAAACAGGTTGTTGGCTTTTTGACGTATTTCCCCCGATAAGGTCCGCTTAAAATAATTGTATTCAATCTCACCCATATATATTTTCGTCTGACCATTGCCTAAGCGATTCATCAGGCCGGTATGATCCGAATGCAGGTGGGTCAAATAAAATGAAGTTTTAGCCATATCAAGATCAAGTTCTCTAATCCCTGCCTGCATGGCTTCCAGACACTCCGGCATGTCAAAGCCAGTATCAATAATCAAATTCTCTTTCTCTGTTTTAACCACATAGCTGTTCAGGTTTTTAAGCGGATTATTGGGTAATGGAATATCGATTCTGTATATTTCGGGCTTTTCATATATCTTTTCTACCATTATTAGCTCCTGTTCTTTCATCTTTTGCTGCTCATATTATACTAAAAATTTTAAACATCAGCAAATCAGAGACGCTAGTGTAATAATCTTTAAAATCAACAAATGATGGATCTGACAAAGAAACCTTTAATCAAAATCCATCATTTGTATAGTTGTTTTATGTTTCTTTATTGAAAAAGAATTATTTTAGCTTGCTGAAAACTTCATCAGTTACCGGCTCCAGCCATTCATTGGATGTATCCTCGCCTGGCACTTCAAGAGAAATATGTGAAAACCAGCTGTCAGCTTTGGCGCCATGCCAGTGTTTAACATTTGAAGGAATTGTGATTACCATTCCTGATTCTAAAGAAACCGGATCTTTGCCTTCTTCCTGATACCAGCCTTCTCCCGCTGTACAAACTAGAATCTGACCACCCTTGTTTGATGCATGGTGGATATGCCAATTATTTCGACATCCTGGTTCAAAGGTTACATTCGCCATAAACAATGGGGCTTTGCCGAATTCAGTCAGTGGATTCAGGAATGATTCACCAATAAAATATTGGGCAAACATCGTGTTTTCCACCCCTTTACCAAAAACATTAACTACATCAAATTCAGTTTCATTTAAATACTTCATTATTTTTCTCCTTATTGCGCTTTTTTCATTCTTGCGTTTAATATCCACGTGTTGCTTATTTCTTCCAAGTGCATTATAATAGGAAATGGTTCAACATTCAATTTCCAATGATAAATTATTTGTTGATTATGCCACACATTTAATAATTTGGATATTATCTTAACGCGAGATATAGAAAAATACTTTTGAAAAGGAATAAGAAATGCAAGAGAGACAAATGGATTTAAGAGTCCAAAAAACCAGAGAAGCTATTAAAAAGGCTTTTAAAGAAATGGTCTGCCAAATGGATGCCAAAAAAATTACAGTTAAAGAACTAACTGAACGGGCCCGCATCCACCGAAAGACCTTTTACCTACATTACACTTCCATCGAAGCACTATTTGAAGATATGCTTCAGGAAGCCGCTAATAATTACTTTGCCGAAATCGATCAGATTCCACCAACTATGCCGATGACCGAAATTAACCGCGTCTTCTTTACCTACCTGGCAAAGCAGGACACCTTCACCGAACGTCTGATTTCTGCAGAAAGCTATCGCACTTTTGGCAACAAACTTTTTATGACGGCTTTAAAGCATAACCGTCAGCGCTTCAATCCCTATGCCCACCTGCCCGAAAAAGAGCAAAATATTGTCAATACTTTTACCAGCCAGAGTTCTCTTGATATGTATCGACAATGGGTAGCTGACGGCAAGAAAATTCCAGTGGAGCGGTTGATCGAATTAACCGGGATGCTTTTAAAATCCGGAACTGATTCGATCATAAATCATTAAACCCATTAAAAACCTTCCGTTTTTTAATCTGGAAGGCTTTTCTCAGATGATGACGTTGATTCTATTTTTATGATCCAGACAGTCAAATGTCAGATTTTTGCTATAATTGCCAATAATTGTCATCGACAGCTGGTAGGCTTCTTCTGTTTGCAGTCTTGCTGCATCTTCCCCTGCAAATTCAATGGTAATGGTCTGCTCGCCGGTTAAATCAGAATATTCCAGCAGCAAGTCAATCGTCGATTGCGGAAAAGCATTTAACAAAATGGCCATCACCAGTTCTTCGCAGACCAGTTGGGTATTTCTGATCTGCTGATCAGTAAACATCTGGTTTTTCAAAAAAGCTTCGATCCGGGCATTGCATTCATAGAGATCATAGCCACCACTTTGTGAGTGGTAGTCAACAGAAAGGATCTTTTTAATAAAGGCTCGGGTCTTTGGTCTTTTGGGGTTTTCAAATATTTCTTCCGGTGTGCCCTCTTCATAAATCCCCTGTTCATCCATATAGAATACGCGGCTGGATACATCGCGGGCAAACTTCATCTCATGGGTCACAATCATCATTGTCAGGCCATTAGCTGCCAGTTTTCTGATGACACCCAGCACTTCGCTGACCATAGTCGGATCGAGGGCGGAAGTCGGTTCATCGAAAAGAACCACATCCGGTTTCATCGCCAGGGTTCGGGCTATGGCCGCCCGCTGCTTCTGGCCGCCGGATAATTCATCGGGAAAAGCCTTGGCCTTGGCTCTCAAGCCCACCATTTCCAGATAAGCGAGCCCTTCTTCATAAGCTTCTTGTTTGGAAATTTTAAGCAAATTAACCGGCCCCAGCATCAGATTTTCAATAATCATCAAATGGGAAAAAAGATTAAAAGACTGAAAGACCATACCCATTTTTTGCCGCAGTTTGGGCACGTCGGCATTTTTATCCAGCAGATTCTGTCCTTCAAAATAAATCTGACCCGCCGTTGGTCTTTCAAGCACATTGATGCAGCGCAAAAAGGTTGATTTACCACAGCCTGAAGGCCCAATGATAGAAATCACTTGACCCTTTTCAATCACCGTATCAATACCCTTAAGGACAGTCAAATCGCCATAAGTTTTCGCTAAGCCTTTAATCTCAATCATTTTTTCACCTCCTCAGCATTACACTCGATAACCCCTTTAACCGCCCGCTTTCGACGCTTGGGGTCAATCTGCACTTCCAGCATTCCCAGCAGCAGAATAAACAGATAAGTAATGACAAAATAAATGGCTGCCGTCATAATCAGCGGGAAAAAGGCTTCAAAGGTGCGGCTTCTAATTATGTCCGTCATCTTGGTCAGATCCTGAATGGCAATATAGCCCACCACTGAGGTCATTTTTACCATGCTGATAAATTCACCTTTAAAAATTGGCAGGATATGCCGCAGAGCCTGGGGCAGGGTTACTCTGAAGAAACTTGAAATTTTGGTGAACCCCAATGCGTAAGCAGCCTCCAACTGCCCTTTATCAGTGGCTTCAATAGCTGTTCTGAAAATTTCTGCCGAGTAGGCGGCAAAATTTACTGAAAAGCCAATAACTGCAATCAAAATCGGATCGATATTAACGGCGGCAAAAATAACATAATATAGAATCATCAATGTCAGGACAATCGGTATTCCCTGGATCAGGCGAATATAGACAATTGCCAGTCCGGAGATCAGTTTGATCTTTGACCGCCGCATGATACAGACCAGAGCACCCAAAATGCTGCCAAACAGCAATGACAAAAGGGAAATCAGAATCGTTGTCCACAACCCCTCAAGTATTAAGAGATAGCGATCCTCGACAATAAAGGTTCGATTAAAGCTGGCTCCCAGTGAAGTAACAAGAGCGGAAAAACCACTTTCTGAGGCGACAGCGGACTGATCTTTGACAATAGCCACCGCCTGATCGGACATCAACGGTGTCAGAAAGCGGATTGACTGAGCTCGTTCGGGCGAGTAGGCAAGGTAAAAGGCTAGATCAATTTTACCGGAAGTAATACTGGGAATAATCGCAGAAAAATCCATTGTTTTTATTTCAACATTCATCCCCAGCCGTGATGCCAGGTTCCTGGCCAGATCGACTTCAAGCCCCACCAGCTCATTGTCCTTATAATAGGAATAGGGGTAGTCATCACCAAGCACCCCGGCAATCAAGGTCCCCTGACCACCGGTTAAATCAAGCTCTGAAAGAACCTTTTCTTCTTCATTGTCGCCCAGCCATTTTTCGCTCAACATAGTCAGTGAGCCATCAGCAATCATAGCCTGAACCTCAGCATCCAGGGCATCCCCCACTTGCGTGTTGTCTTTGCTAACCCCAATTGCCGCGGAAATGTCGGCATAAGGCGACAAAGCCACCAGTTCAGAATTTTGGGCAAGTATTTCTGCAACCTTGGACTGGCTGGTTAATAAAGCATCAATCTTGTCCGCTTTTAACGCTTCCAGCATCGAAGAAAAATCGTTGAACTCGTATTCTTCAGCCTTATATAGCGGTCTGAAATTTTCAATATGGACCATCCCGGTAATAAAACCGACCCGCTTTCCGTTTAGTTCATCATTACTAGTAATGGTTTCATCATTTGATTCAGTTGTTGCGATGCGGTCTTCTCTGACCACAAAAACCTGGGGATTAGGGAAATAACCGGCCGAAAAGTCTACTTTTTCAGCCCGCTCTGGGGTATTGTACATTGCCGCAACGACATCGCTGTTGCCCGCCTGAAGACTATCAATCATCGCTTTAAAGTCCATATCCTGAAACTCAACCTGCATGCCCAGATCATAGGCCATACGACTTAGCAGTTCAACATTCATCCCCGTAATTTCGCCGTCTTTTATAAAACATCGCGGTTCGGTCAGCGTTGTCACCGCTACCTTAAGCACTGGACCGGATTCATTTTGAGGAAGGTCAACAATTTGATAATCTACACCGTCCTCCGGAAACCAATGACCAATAATCTCATCCATGGTCCCATCACTTAAATAGCGGTCTAAAACTGCGTTAATCTGCTGATTAAGCTCCGTATTTTCCTTGTTTAAAGCCATCGCAGTCACTTCATCCGTCAGTGACTCCGGTAAAATCGTTAACCCGCCATTACTCTTAATCATATTTCGAGCCGTCGCATAATCCATGATTGCGTAATCAATTTTTCCCGCCATCAAAGCCGCCGATTCATCAATATAATTATTAAAGCGGCTAATTTCCGCCTCCGGATATTCTTCTGATGCCAGCGATTCACTAAGAGTTCCAATCATTGTTCCAATTTTTGCCGATTCAGTTGGCGGAAGGACTTTTGTGACGTCACTGCAACCGGATAAAAAAATCAGACATAATACCATGATAGCAAGAAAAAGGCGTTTCATAATATCTCCCAAACTTATATTTTTTCATATAATTATTAAATAACTTGCCGGTGACACTTAATCCATTTTAAGAAGCAGTGACTTTGCCTTTGTTTATAACTGGCTGGTTGATGCCTTCAAATTGGATTTGCGCAACATTTCAAACGTTTTAAGCATAGCCACAAAAGCAAAAAAATCACCTCATATTATAAGGTGATTATATGTCATCTGTGAATTTAATTCAATTTATTTTATATTTAATGATCATCGCAAGCAATATACTATTTTCGACAGTATCAGCACAATTTCCGGTTTAATCGAATTGACACTGGCGCGGTTTTATTCCATTTAACCGCTCAAGACCTTACAATTTTTGATTACCGTTACTCATTTTCTTTCCCAGCTCAATTATAACGTATGGCCAGTTCAGCTTCCTCTTTAACAATATGATAAGCATCCTGAAATGAAATTCCATTTTTTTCACAAATCTTTACAACACTATCATATTCAGGATAAATGCGGATTCCCGATGGCAGTTCACAAATTTTAATCTGCGCCTCGCCTATGCTGGTCTCAATGGATTCAATGGATCTTTTAAGTCCGCTGCTATTCATTTCCGTTCGTCTGATTCCCAGTGTTGTTGTCTCTTCAAAAATAATGTCTTCAAGTTTTTTCCGGGTCTCCTCAGTACAGATCACATTCAAAAGATAACCTGGCCGATTTTTCTTCATAAAGACCGGACTGTAATGGACATCTCTGGCACCGGCTTCAAAGAGGCGTTCCATCACATAGCCCATCATTTCACCAGTACAGTCGTCGATATTCGTCTCCAGTTTTAAAAGTTGGCCGGATTCTTTGGTCTGGTCATCAATCAACATGGCTCTTAAAAAACTGGGGCGATCATAGGTTCTTTTCCCTGCACCAATCCCTGTTTTTTTGATCGTAAACCGTGCTGGCAGTTGATCCCCGGTTTTAATAGCTGCCACAATCGCTGCCCCGGTTGGTGTAATTAACTCACCCTCGGTGCTGGTTAAATGGAGATTTAAATTGTGGCTGCCGGCAATATGAGTAACCGCCGGTACCGGTACCGGAATAACTCCATGCTGACATCGCACCAGACCTCTTCCTTCGTAAATCTCTGGCACAATAACATTTGTAATATCCAAGTTATCTAAGCACACTGCGACCGCAACAATATCTACAATCGAATCGACTGCCCCCACCTCATGGAAATGCACCTGGTCTCGTGGCAGGCCATGGGCTTTAGCTTCAGCATCGGCAATAATCGAAAAGATCCGATTAGCAATCGTTTTGGCTCGATCAGTAATTGCTGACTTATTGATAATAGCATTGATGTCAGCTAAGCCACGATGAGCGTGGGAATGATTGCTGGTGTGTTTCCTCTTATCGTCATGATGATAGGCATGATGACTGTGTGCCTCATCATGATGGTGTTGATGATAATGGCCATCGTGGTTTTCCTCATGTTGATGGGTGTGGCTTTCATGCTGGTGACCTGCCCCGTGAAGATAAGCCATATCGTGATCATGATTGTCGTGCTCCAACTTTACCATAAAATCACAAACATCCAGACCAGCTTTTTTAACCCGGCTAATAAATATTTCGAATCCGGAGACCGGCAGACTCTCAAGTGCCTGTTTTAATATCTGCTGATTAGCGCCCAGATCCAGGAGTGCCGCAACTGTCATATCGCCGCTTATTCCCGAGTAACATTCAAGATATAGGGTTTGACTCATGACTGCACCGCCAAACGATTAATCATGGTTGCTGTATAACCAGCACCGTAACCATTGTCGATGTTCACTACCGTAATGCCATTGGCACAGGAGTTGATCATAGTCAGAAGTGCCGAAATCCCATTAAGGCTGGCGCCATAACCGACAGAGGTAGGCACCCCAATCACCGGTTTGTCGACCAGGCCACCAATGACACTAGCTAAAGCCCCTTCCATGCCAGCCACTGCGACCACGCAATTGGCAGTCTGAATTACATCAAGGTTTGACAAAACCCGATGAATCCCGCTGACCCCCACATCATAGATCCGTTCAACGTATGTTCCAAAATACTCAGCGGTCAATGCCGCCTCCTCAGCCACCGGAATATCAGCAGTTCCGCCGGAACAGATCGCGATTTTTCCGACTCGTTTTTTATCGGCCTTTTCGATCTTTAATATCTTAGCAATCTCATCATACTCAACATTGGGATAAACCGCCTTGATGATTTCGTACTGATGTTTTGATGCACGAGTTCCCAGGACTTCCTGATCTTGTTCATAGAGTTTGCCAAAAATATTCACCAGATGATCATCCGATTTACCGCTACAGAAAATAACCTCAGCAAAGCCTGACCGCAATTTCCGATGGTTATCCAGTTTGGCAAAGCCCATTTCTTCAATCGGCTGGCGACGAAAATGAAGCTCTGCGGTTTCAACTGACATTTCTCCTGTTTTTACCTTATTTAAAATTTCCTTTGTTTCCATTCAAACCTCGATTTTAATGTTTTCTCTTATTATATAAATTTTAACACTTTGAGTAGACTCCAAGTCAAGGATGACTCTTTATTTCTTAAAACTTAGCTGCTTTTATTAAGATTGACTGGCTGTTGAACCGAAAAAGTAATCAATTCTTTAGCTTGCCGAAAACTATACCTTCTCTGTTCAGATTAAAGATGCCAGCGGCAATTCCAGTACGATAAAAGAAAGTGAAGTCTTCACAGTTGGTGACCTCCCTATTGCTAATGCTTTAACAATCCAACAGTCATCACCACAAAATATCGGTTCCACTTTAAATTTAACAACATGCAGTAATTACTTCTGATCAATCAGATAATACAGCAACAAATACCACCAGTGATGAACTGCCAGTTTTAGAAGACCCCTCACTATCTGATTCGGTTTCTCCTAGTGAACCAGACGAGCCCGAATCACTGCCTGAAGCTGAAATACTCCCATAATCAAAAGAATATTATTTTATGGACGAATAGCCGGTTTCTCTGAAACCGACTATTCGTCCTTTTTTTCGGCATAAAAACTATCCATTCTCAATACACACTTGTCACTTGAAATCATCACATTAATAACTATAACAGTCACTACAAAAAAATAAAGCCCTGAACCCTCAGAGCTTTATTTGTTTTTATAATCCCAGTATTTGCTTTTTCTTTGCATCGAACTCTTCTTGCGTCAAAATCCCCTGATCTTTGAGTTGACCGAGTTTAGCCAATTGCTCCATTTGCTGATCAAATTCGGAACTTACCGGTTCAGTCGCCTGGCTCTGAATTGATGCCTGCTGTGAACTTTGCTGGTAAGCCTGCTGCTGAGCATAGGCATCTTGGTCTTTTTGGGCAAAACGCTGCGCCTGTTTTCTGCTGACGCGATTCGATACTGCTGTTGCTGTTCCTGATATTACGGCCGTTCGAGCGACCCCTCTTAATAAACCCATCAGTTTTCCTCCTCATCCAATTCAAACGCCGCATCTGGATGGATCCGTCCTTCTGAAAGCAGAATTCCTTCAGTGTTCATGAGTGCCTGTTTAAGATTTTTGGCCCACAATTGTTCAACAATCAAAAGCCCGGCGGTAAAGTCAGGATCCATAATTGCTCCGACTTCCTCGATATCTTCATCCGTTATCAGGCCGGTGCTTTCCAGTTGCAGTCTTTCAATAGACTGTGCCAGCTTTCCATTTAGACTGTTCAAATCGAAGGTCGAAATATTACCGTCTGCATCTTTGTGGATCAGTGCCAGATCCAGAACTGAAATGATTTTTTTATCGACTGAATCATTCAGTGCCTCCAGCACCTCCCCTTTAAAATTCTTTTCACCAAACTCCATTACAATGAAATCAATCGGACCGTGCATACACTTCTCCTTTCTATTTCATTGATGAATACGCAAATGGCCTGTAATTTCTAATCTAAAGACTAACTATAATGAATAATGGCAGAAAATAATCCTATGCGTTCCATCATTATACACTGCAGGTAAATTACTTTTTTAATGACCTTTATGCTTTTCTTTTCGTTTTTCTCTGCGCATCAAAAACTGCTGTTCTTTTTCCTCTTCAAGCCGAATCCGATTCGCTTTACGATGCTGGTTCTTTTGTTCTTCCTGTAGTTTTTTAATGGCTTGCTGGGCCTTTGTACCAATACCCTTGTCTTTGGTCTGACTTCTTACCGCCCGCTGCATTCGCTTGGGATTAATTTTTTTCACCGCTTCAGCTTCCAAACAGTCTGGCACTTTTCCAAATGACAACCGTTTAAAATGTTTTTGCAGCAGCTCATAAATTTCTATGTCCCGAGGTTCGGCGCCAAACACATGCTTGCAGATTGCGTAGCCTTCCGAATCAGCTCTTTCAAAAAAGCCGTACCAGAAGGGTTCATCAAAGTAGACGGTTAATTTTAACACTGTTTTTTCCATAGTGTCCTCCTTAAAATTTCACAAAGAAGGGACAACCAAGGAGGCAGGTTACTGACAGAAACTGCGTCCGGACTACCAACCGGAACTGTGTTTTTATCTTTGTTTGGCCTGAAAATAGGCTTATAATTTATTATACCGACTTTGGATTGATTTTACCAGCAAATCTTAAAAGAGCTCAGTTAGCAGCAAGCAACTCCGCGGATCTCTATGTCTGCATGGACTATAAAATCAGCCTACAACATATTTTTTTATTCCTGAAATGATATAAACTTCTGTTGTATCCACTAAAATATCAATTTCAAAATGGTCTCGAAAATGAATTGATTCTTTCTCGGCTACTTCAAGCATATCCGAAACCTTTTTAACCTGATCGCCAGAATGTCGTGAATTGATCACTTCTTTACTCTCACTGTGAGCCACCATAAAGCGACTGCCTGGATTCAAGCAATCATAGAGCTTTCGAGAAAAAGCGGCTTTATCTTTAAAATGGGGATAACAACTGTAGGCCATGGCAAGATCAAAACCATTATCGACCATGTTATAAAAATTCGCCACTTTACAGCTCACATTTGGCTGGCGAAATTTCTCACGCGCCAGGCGGATCATTTCCTCCGATAAATCAATTGCAGTAATCTTTTCCGGATTTGTATCCAAAAGTCTGGGAATCATCACGCCAGTACCTGTGGCAATGTCCAAAATCCGACTTTTTTCTTTAATTCCAGCTAATTGGACAATCGTTTCCATTTTTTTCAGATCATGATGACACATGTTATCCCACTCAGGGGCAATGTTATTAAAATAATTGCGCGTTTGTTCAAAGCTTTCCATCTAAATCCCCTTTACATCCAGTGCCTGATTTCGAACTGGTTTTTCAATGACTTTCGCTTTTTCAAGCGCCATAACCAGTACCGGTACGACAATAATCTGCAGAATAATCCCCGGCAAGGCAGTTAGAAAAGCGCCAGTCAGAAATATTTGCAGTCCATATTCGCTTCCTGCAACGCCATAGAGAATCATTGATGCAATGCCAGAAACAACCCGGCCGCCCAACATGGAAATAACCAGAGATAGATATAGATTTAAATTAATTTTTCGATAGATAAAACCAGTCAGGGCACCATAAGCAGCCAGTTCAAACATCATCGAAATGGCAGTTGGAAAAATTGGCGGCATACCGGTGATAACAGATGACAAGAGCGGTGTAACCACGCCACAGGCCAGTCCATACTCCCAGCCAAAGCAAAGACCGCAGATCAAAACTGGGATGTGCATGGGCAGAAAGACCGACCCTGCTCCAATCGCGTGAAACAGCTGCGGCAAAAGCAAACCCATCGCCATGCATAAACCCGTACCAATTAAGTTTTTTGTGTTCTTCATAAAACGCCTCCTCTAAGCGACAAAAAAGCCGGCAAGCAGATCCTCTATCCATAAAGAATCTGTTACCGGCTTCAGCCACTTATTTGTTTTTATGCATTTAGTATACGCCGAAGATGAACTGCCGTCAAGGGCGTTGTGAAGAATTACTCTGACAGCTATACATTAATAACGGCTACTTCAAATAATTTAAAGTAAGTTTCCTTTTTCAAGGCAATATACATAAAAACAGTTTTACTTCTTTAGTTAAACAAAGACAATCATCCTATTGATCCATCCCGTATTCTAAACACTATCAGGGATACTCTATCGTGATATTATTAACCGGCCCAGCATCAATGCTGCCCGTAGTTGTATTCCAGCCCGATGCTGCTGAAATTTTGTCAGCTCCGCTATAGTATAGTGCAATTCCACTTTCATCCGAATCTAATATTGAAATTGTTAAAGTATTTGAAGTCGAATCATAATAATATTTACCCTCATTATTATACACGTCATTAACATCAGTCACCTTGGTATACTCACCTGACAATGTATATGTGACTAATCCCTGGAACGTTATCTTATCTTTAACATTAAATGTTGAATCAGTTTCAATCCCTGTTAGACCGCTTAACTCAAGAATCGCCCAATTAGCTGATACACCGAATCTTGAATCATCATAAGTAACATTTGTGAATGTCGCATTATTAACCGCCGTAAAACTGGCATAAAGCGTAATATTCCCTGTAATCGCATCGGCTGCTGGTGTATAGGTGCTAGAACAAGCTGCATCGGTAAACCATCCATTAAAGGTATAGCCAGACTGAGACAATACTGGCGCTGTATATGCCTGCCCTTCTGTGGCTGTATCTGACGCTACATAATTAGTCGCACCAGTAATATCTGCTAAGGCATTATTAGATGTTCCGGCTGCAAAAGTTACGGTATAAGAAGCCGCTGCTTTAATTTCACTACTCGAAACCTGATAGCTGACATATTTAACCACCTTATTGCTTCCATCTAATTCATAGACCGTTATGTACTGGTTTGCCGTTACCCCAATTTCTGTGGTTCCAGATACAAATGTCGTTACACCTGTTACGGCGTCTTCAACGGTAAGGCCGGAAACTTCAGTATCCCCAACTTGATAAAACATATTTCCACCAGTACTTCCACTGATTGTCAAAATTGTCGTACCAATCGTTGTTCCAGGGTTTGCGCTGACTACTGTCAAACTGCCCGCCAGAGCATTGACGGTTATCGCCTGATTAGCATTCTGACTGCTTGCGGTATAGGTTATCGTCACATTTGTGTTTGTTGTTACCAGCGTCGCGCCATTTGCCGGACTAGTTGTCAGCCCTTTACTTGCAAAATCGGCAAACGCCACATCTTCCGTGCTCAGATTCGATTTTGACAGAGTCACCACCAGCCCGCTCAGATCCAGGGTTTGTCCTTCGATGTAGGTTGTTTTTGTTGGCGCCGTTTTTACCGTCACGCCGGTCACAGTCACGGTATTGACGGTTATCGCCTGATTAGCATTCTGACTGCTTGCGGTATGGGTTATCGTAACACTTGTATCCGTCGTTGCCAGCGTCGCGCCATTTGCCGGACTAGTTGTCAGCCCTTTACTTGCAAAATCGGCATATTCTACATCTTCTGTGCTCGTATCCGATTTTGTCAAAGTTACCACCAGCCCGCTCAGATCAAGAGTTTGTCCTTCGCTGTAGGTCGTTTTGGTTGGCACCGTCTTTACCGTCACGCCGGTCACAGATGGGAGCACTAGCCCAGTCGCCGCACTGGCCACCGTCCCGTTATATGTCCCGTTTCCGGTCACCTGAACCTTTATGTATTTCCCAGCATCGCCGCTGACCAAAGTATAGCTGCTGGCAGTTGCTGAAAGAATATTGTTATAGGTACCATCTATTGTTGCACAGCTCATCCACTGATAGGAAACCGTGGCTCCGGCCGGAGTAGTTGCAACCGTTAATGTCTGACCGACCGTCGCATTTCCAGTAATGGCAACGCCTGACACTGCGGTATAAGTAACTCCACCGCCACCGCCACCAGTAGAATCACCACCATCGTCGGAGTCTTCATCTCCAGGATCTTCCTCATCCTCTCCATCAGGCACTGGCAGAGTCGGATCAATAATTGGTTCCCGACCTGCAAATGCTTCCGGTTCTACTCTAAATATTGTATTATAGGCAAAAATGCCCGCTCTTCCAACTGTTCCGGTAAAAGTTGCATCATCGCCGCGAATAATAGCCATATCCACCGTTCCGGTAAATGTCCAATAATTTCCTGAAAAGTCAGTTGCTTTTACATCAACTCCAATCGTTACTTGACTTGATAAGCCAGAATAGTTATCGGTTACTCTTCCGATTGATCCTTGACCACTAATCGTAAGACGGCTGCTGTTAAAACCAATAAAAGCTTTGTTGACATATGAACCTTCAGTTACTTCGAGATCAAGATCTTTCACAAAAGTAGAGACCGTCCCGAACTCACCATCCAAAATTATCTTCTGACCTTCAGTAAAAGTTTCAATCTTTATTGCACCAGTTTTGGAATTTTTACATGAAATGAATAAGCCACCATTAGCATCCATGTCAATCTTAATATTATCATACTCTCCGCCATTAATGACAATCCCGCCGCTGGTCTCCATGGTCATGATATTACCCAGAATACCATTGGCCGAAATCGCTGAATCAGCCATGCCGCCACCATTAATGATCGTATCCCCATGGACAGTCAGGTTATTAAGGGTCGCATTCCCGTCCCCGACTGTATCAGCAATGGTTAGGTTGCCCATAATTTCCAGATTTTGTAATGTCACGCCGGAAACACTGATGACCACGCTGCCTTCAATAACTTCAGATCCCGCTTCCGGGCCGAAGATTCCGGGTGTATCATAAACAGCTACAGTTTCCAAGGGGATTTTTTCAAGATCATCATAAGATAACTGTACCATTTCAGCGACCATATCAACGTCTTCCTGCAGACTGGCTTCCGTAACCGGGTAGTCAGAAATCGTAGTCTGCAGAGCTTGCCATGATTCTTGAGTATAGTCATCTGCTGATAGATTGGTGATCGTGTTCATTAGATCATTATAAGCAGTCAGATCCGTATCTCTTCGAACGATCTTTATTTCCAGTTCTTCCAGACGCAGCCCATCACCGGTGGTGCCCAGCTCCTCACCGTTTTTGACCCAACCCCACGCACTGTCAACCTGGGGGATATTGCCCACATTCTGAACATGACCGCGGTAATAGACATCATAGTCATCAAGGTTGGTCAGTGAAATTTTTATGGATTCGATCCGCAGACCTTCTCCACTGGTACCGGCAAAGGTGCCATCGCTCACCGCATCCATCCAGCCCTTATTCTGGACATGCACCTAGTAGGTGATACCCGCATCTTCCGGAATATCGCCAGTCAGCTCGATCCAGAAACCTTCAACCCGCAAACCTTCTCCACGGGTGCCAATTGCTTCCGGCCCCGCCACAAGAGTTCCCTCCGGCTTAGGCATATTGCCGTAATTCTCCACATGCGCCCGATAGGACACGCCGATTGGCGTTGATACCGTTTCGCTTCCTTCTTCGTCTGCCGCCAGAACGCCACTTGTTCCAGTTGCCAGCAAAAGCAGGGCCAGTAACCATAAACATTTCAGTTTTCTTTTCATTTTCCCAGCCTTTCATTTTCATTTTTTATTCATGTAATTGCACACAAATTTTGCGTATATTTTATAGAATATCGACAGCTTTGATTTCTTCTTTAGTTTTATTTTTGTGTTTTCTCTCTTTTTACAAATTTTTAACATGACAAAAATATGAATTCTGCAAAATCTAATGTTTGATCGCTCCAAAATCGGGAATATAACAATTACAATTTAGCATAGACTTCGTTTCTCTATAAGGAAGCGGAATCATCAGAAACTTAATTAAAAGGAGTTGGAAAAATGGAAGAACGAGACTTCAAAATGGGAGTGCGCCTGACTACCAAACTGATCCTTATGACTCTGTTGATTGCCTTTACAATCGCAGCCGTTTTGGGAGTCTACTCAGTAATGAGCGGATCAAGCGCTATTGAAACACAGCACGATAATCAGTCGAGCTTGTACGTTGAGGAAAGCGCCAATCATATTGGAGCCATTATCAACGGTAACCTGACCACCCTGGATCAGCTGGCCAAACGAAACGCCGTCATCAACATGGACTTTGCCGCCCAAACGACTTCACTAACACCAGAAGTAGCAGACTTGGGCTATGAAGATATGGCTATTGCTGATCTTACTGGTCATGGAAAGTATATTATTAGCGGAGGTGAATTTGATCTGGGTGACCAGTTCTGGTATCAGGAAGCTTATGCCGGAAATTTAAGCATCTCTGATGTTTCAATCAGTCTAGTAACCGGTGAACCAGCAGTGTTTGAGGTGGCGCCAATTATCAATAACGGTGCCGTGGTAGGAATTCTGATTGGCCGCCGTGATCCCGGTTTTCTGAATGACGTTGTTAACAATCTGGGAGATGGTGAAAACCAGTACGGAATGGTGATCAGTGAAACCGGTGTGATGATGGCACATCCAAACAATGAGCTGGTGATGAATCAGACCAATGTTTTTGATAACATTGAGGTTGATGGCCCTGAGGGCATGGGTGCTCAGATACAGAATAGTGATCCATCGGTTGTTGCACCCTTTGTTTATGTCTACAATGGCGATACTAAAATTGCCAATATTGCCCCGATTCCCGGTACAGACTGGCGGTTGATTCTCACCGCTTCGCAGGAATCGGTTATGATGCCAGTCAACAGTCTGCGAAACGGGATTCTTCTAATTGCCCTTATTACCTGTGCAATCGGTGCCGCGATTACCTTTGTGGTTTCCCGCAAAATCGCCAAGCCGGTGATTGTTGCCAATGAAACCATTAAAGCCTTTAACCGGGGACATTTAAGCGATCGCGTCGATGTTACAACCCGTGATGAGGTCGGCGAGCTGAGTGATTCGCTCAATAAACTAGCCGATTATCTGCAAAATCGAGTTCTGGATCAGATGACCAAAATCTCCAAAGGCGATGTCTCTGAAAATATCGAAATTGTTGATCCCCAGAATGAAATCGCCCCGATTGTTAAAAACACAATTGAGACCATTCGAGACCTGATTGCTGAAGCCACCGGACTTTCCAATGCCGCCAAAGCTGGCCAGTGGGAAACTCGCGGTAATGCTGATGCCTTTGAAGGCGGATTTAAGGATATTGTTCAGGGGGTTAACGATACTTTAGATATCGTTGTCGATCAGATGGTCTGGTATGAAGCCATACTAGATGCTGTTCCGATGCCAATTCATGTCACCGACAACGATATGAAGTGGACTTTTATGAACAAGGCCTTTGAAGACACCATGATCAGAAACAATGTTCTGACTGACCGCAAATCCGGCTATGGCATGGACTGTTACAATGCAGGTGCTGACATTTGCCAGACCGAAGGCTGCGGTATTCGCCGTCTGGTCGATAAAGGATTAACCGACAGCTACTTTGAATGGGACGGCCACTACAATAAACAGGATACCGCTTATCTCAAAGATAAAAATGGAAACAATGTCGGTTTTGTCGAAACTGTCACCGACCTGACCCAAATGATCAGCGTCAGCAAATACACCAATACGGAAGTAACCAGATTGGCCTCTAACCTGAATCTGTTAGCCCAGGGTAATCTGGACTTTGATTTGGATCTTGCTGCTGCCGATGAAAATACGTCAGAAGTCAGTGCCCAGTTTGCTGAAATCAACACCAATCTCAGTGCCGTTAAAACCTCTGTGGATCTCTTAATCAGCGATTCCACCATGATGGCGCAAGCCGGTATTGAAGGAAAATTGAACACCCGTGCTGACGTCAACAACCACCAGGGTGATTTTGCCCAGATTGTCTCGGGACTTAATGGCATAATGGATGCCGTGGCGGCCCCCATTCAGGAAGCTTCGTCCACCCTCACCGAGCTGGCTCAAGGTAACCTGAATACAGGGATGACCGGTCAATACAATGGCGATTACGTTCAGATTAAAAACGATATGAACCATACCGTCACTTTCCTGAAGCGTTATGTGGATGAAATTACCAATACCTTAGCCGAAATCGGCCAGGGTAATCTTGATATTGAAATCACTAATGACTATTTGGGAGATTTTCAGGCCATCAAAGATTCATTAAATCGTATTGCCAACGAATTAAGCACTACCCTTGCCGCTATTGGTGATGCCTCCAGCCAGGTAGAAGCCGGAGCCAACCAGATTTCTGACGGCGGTCAGGCGCTTTCACAAGGCGCAACTGAACAGGCAGCAGCTATTGAACAGCTTAATGCCTCGATGGACGAAGTAGCCAGTGATACCAGCCGCAACGCTACCAATGCCAACCAGGCCAACACTTTGTCAAATGATGTCAAGACCAGTGCTGAAAAAGGCAATTCTCAGATGAATGAAATGGTTACTGCCATGGCTGATATTAATGAATCATCACACAATATTTCGAAAATCATCAAAGTCATTGATGATATCGCCTTCCAGACCAATATTCTTGCGCTTAATGCCGCAGTTGAAGCCGCCCGCGCCGGTCAACATGGCAAAGGTTTTGCGGTGGTCGCGGAAGAAGTCAGAACCTTGGCAGCCCGATCTGCTGAAGCGGCCAGTGAAACCACGGAACTGATTGAAGGGTCAATTACACGGGTTGATGCCGGTACCACAATCGCTACTCAGACTGCTGAAAGTCTGAGCGAAATTCTCAATCGAATTGAGGCCATGAATAAACTGGTCGATGAAATTGCCAATGCTTCCAATGCCCAGGCAACCAAGATCAACGAAATCAATCAGGGTATTGATCAGGTCTCCAAAGTTGTTCAGACCAACTCGGCAACAGCCCAGGAAAGTGCTGCTGCCAGTGAAGAACTGTCCGGCCAAGCCGAGCTCCTTAAAAACCGGGTTGCGGCTTTTACCCTTAAAACCGGTCATAAAAGTTCTGCCCCTAGCCATTCGCCGCAAACAGCACCAACAAAACCTGTTCCCCAAATGGATTTTGAACAGGAGGCCACCATCGTCCTTGACGACTTTGATATGGACAAATACTAAAAGCAGTAAAAAAAGACGGTTCTGATTAATTTTTCAGAACCGTCTTTTATATTTACTTGAGTGTTTCAAAATTATGCCGGTATTCTTTGGGACATTTAATCGGATCATCAAACTTGCTCATCATTCCAGACTCCAGCATCAGTTTGTTCATCAAAAGCGCCAGGTCATCAGCCACCACTTTTAAACCGTAATCGCCATCTTTAACCGCTTTGCGGTAGATATAATTAAAGCAGTCCTGGATATCAATCTCTTTATCAACTCTGATGGTTCCTTTTTTTGTCATGTCTTCTCCCTTGTTTTCGCCTTTCGGCTTTTCACTTTTCAGCTTTTTACTTTTTTGCCTGTCCAATAACCTTTTATCCCTCAATTTTTCAATCGAAAATCCGAAATCATTCCCTCTAGCAACTGGGCCTGAGATGCAATCTGCTGACTGGCCGAAGCACTTTCTTCCGCTGTCGCAGTATTCTTCTGGGTCACCTCGGCAATCTGATCGACCCCAATATTAATCTCATTAATGGCCGTGGCCTGCTCATTAGAAGCCTGGGCAATAAGTCCGACAATATCAACCGCATTAGCCACCCCAGACACAATGGATTCCAGGGATTCGGCAGCAATTTTAGCCATCTTATTCCCTTCTTCCACCGTTCTGACCGATGATTCAATCAGTTCCGTGGTTTCCCTGGCCGCCTGCGCCGACCGAGCTGCCAGGGACCTGACTTCCTCGGCAACCACGGCAAACCCTTTGCCGTGTTCACCGGCGCGAGCCGCTTCAACGGCGGCGTTGAGTGATAAAATATTGGTTTGGAAAGCAATATCATCGATGACCTTGATAATCCGGGCAATTCCCTGGGAAGACTCACTGATCTGATCCATAGCCGCAAGCATCTCATGCATTTGTTGGTTCCCGTTTTGGGCTTCCTGTCGGGCTTTTTCCGATAATTCATTTGCTTTATTGGCATTAATTGCGTTCTGTTTGGTTTGTGCCGCCACCTCAGTAATGGTCGCGCTGATTTCCTGGATAGAACTTGCCTGTTCCGAAGACCCTTGCGCCAGACTTGAGCTGGCATCTGCGATCTGTTCAGTACCCGATTCAACCTGGGCAGAAGCGCTTTGAATTTCTGAAAGCACCCGGTTCATCTGCTCTAAAATATGGTTAATTGAATCCTTGAGACTGACAAAGTCGCCCATAAAAAGACCTTCCACCTCGCCGGTAAAGTCTTTCTCCGCCATCTCACTTAAGGTTCTGGTAATTTCTTCAATATAGGAATTAATGGCCCGGACACTGTTGCTCAGACTCATGTTGATCATCTGATACATCATAGCAATTGATTCTGTATCCTCATCGTATTCCGGCTCGTCAATTTCAATACTCAGATCGCCAACGGCCAGTCTGGACAGACTTGCCACCAGTTTTTCCACTTCCCGTTCCTGATACTGGGAAACTTTCTCCGCCAGCGCCACCTGTCGCTGCACCGCTTTAGCCTGTTCATCAGCCTGCGTGGCAATTTCTTTTTGGCACTGCGCCTGTTTTTCGGCTTCAATCAAATGTTTTTCAACTTTAGCCGCTTCTTCTTCAGCCCGCTGATAAGCCGCTTCCGCATCAAACTGCGCCTTTCTGATTTTCGTCTGATCCACCAAGATCTCCATCTGTCCGATTAGCTGCCCCTCAGAATCAATAAATGGTGTGTTAATTAGTTCATAATGAACATCGCCGATCATTGTCAAAGCGCTGGCAATATTATTCGTATCATTCACTATTTTGCCAGGACAGTTTTCTGAGCCACAAACATCCGCGCCCAGCACCTCAGCACATTTACGACCACACAGATCATCGCTCAAGAGGCCAAATACATCTGCCGCCCTGCCGTTTGCAAATTTTATCTCTTGATTGTTATCCATCAGAACTGCGGGAAAAGGCAAGGCCTCCAATAAACTTGAAAAAACCTGCGCCAAACCGTTAATCTGACTAAGCAGACTCTGGTAACTGCCTTCATATCTGCTTTCATTCCCTCGCTGTGACAGATCTCCATTCATGGTAGCCACCACAATTTTTTCCACTTCGCAAGTAAGGGACTGAAGCACTTGAGCTGTCTCAGAAAGCGCTTTTGTGGCTTCCCCAAGCTCATCATTTACCGAAACATCAGCTGTTACCTCAAAATGACCGTTTGCAATGCTCTGCGAGCGTTGTCTGATCCCTGCCAGCGGTTTTTGTAACATCCGGGTTGTCATCAGGTTCATTAAGACAAAAATCACCACTGCCAAGCCTACAGCCGAGCCGTACAAAACTGTTGGAGGGGATTTGTGCAGGCAAAAGCCGCTAGAATTAATGCTCCCGCCAGTACCACAATCGAAATAATGGCCGAGATTTTTCTGCTAATACTCATAGTTTGTCCTCTCACTTATCAATATTTATTCAAATGTTCAAACTGGATCTTTTAATGCTGCTGTCATAAAAGTAATTGACATCGGCTTATTATCTGACTTAAATTATATTAAATTAAAATAACTATTGCAACCGAACATTTTTAATTTCCTCTAAATTTAATCTATACAGCACACAATTAACATAAATTTCATAAATAAGTCATACAAAGTCTGCTAAAATGAATTACACTGTTTTGGTTTGTTTAATCAGTCTCAGCCAACTGGAAAACAATTCACACTTAACTAAAAAATATTATAAACTTATAAATTGATCCTGTTATTTTAGGCTGATAAAAGGTATACACATACTATCAACTATTGTTAGGAAGGAATTATCATGAAAATTTTCGAGAAAAACTCAGTTGGCTACAAAATTCTTGGCCCGATTCTCATTACGGTCACCATAGCCTTGCTGATTATCAGTATCTCAGTAACTGTTCTTAATATCAATACTGTCAATCAGCAGATCGATGCTATGAGTAATATGCGCTTGGATCAGATCAGTCAGGATCTGGAAGGAAAACTTGAAAGCCACGCGCAAATTGTCAACAGCCTAGGCGCTACTTTAGGTGTAGCCGGGTCGGTAGTCCCCAGCCAGGACTATGCATCCCTGCTGACCGGCCAGGTCGCACTCAATGACGACACTTTCGGGTCTGGGGTCTTTTACGATTACTATGCCTATAATCCTGAAATAAAATATTTCGGACCCTACGCTTATCGGGATGGCGACACCATTGCCTATGCCGAAGATCTCTACAGCTCCGACGAATACGACTATCCCAACCAGGAATGGTATCTGGTGGGTAAAAACGCCGGCGGTCAGCTGGCCTGGTCAGAACCTTTCTACGATGAAACTTCCGGCATTACCATGGTAACTGCCGCTAAAGCCATCTATGACAGTGCCGGCGCCTTTAAAGGCGTTGTCACCGGCGATATCGATTTAGCCAGCCTTCAGCAAATCGTCTCTGAAATAGCTATTGGTGAAACCGGTCATGCTTTTCTGTTGGATAGTTCTGGTCTTTATATTGCCGACCAGGAACCTGAAAAAATAATGACCGTAAACATCAATGACGAATCTAATGAAACCCTGGCTGCACTTGGTTCGCAACTTTTAAGCGGTGAATCCGGCTCCGGCTCCTTTACTAATGATCTGGGAACAAACCGTATTTACTATACGCCTCTCGGCACAACCGGCTGGGTACTGGCAATCACTCAGGCAGAGAGCGAAATTAACCAGCCCATTATGACCATGATTTATCAGCTGATCGGGCTAATCCTCATCACCCTGGTTATTCTCAGTCTGATTGTGATTAAAATTGTTAGAGGTGTTGTCAAGCCAATCGTTACAGTTACCGATCTTTTTGCCGATACAGAACTGGGCAATTTTAACAATGAAGTCCCTACCGAAATCCTCAATCGCAAAGACGAACTGGGAAAATTAGGGCAATCCTTCCAAAGCCTGTCGGAGAACATCCGCGGAAATATCGACATCCTTCACTCTATCTCCCAAGGAGATTTAAATGTGTCGGTGATGGTCCGGTCTGATCAGGATATCCAGTCCAAAAGTTTTATAGAGCTCATCAATACCCTCAAAAATGTGGATCAGGAAGTCAAACAACTTTCGGAAGCTGCAACCATGGGACAGCTTTCCCAACGTGGTAATCCGGACCGCTTTAAAGGACAGTTCAGAGACCTGGTTTCGGAGCTTAATACCATCCTTGACGCCGTGATTAAACCCCTTAATGTGGCGGCTGATTATGTGGATAAAATCAGTCGTGGCAATCTGCCCGAAAAAATTTCCGATCCTTATCAGGGCGACTTTAACACCATTAAAAATAATCTGAATCAGTGCATCGACAATATCGAGGCCCTGGTTTTCGATGTCAATATACTGGCCACTGCCGCAACTGAAGGCGACCTTTCCATCCAAGCCGATGAAAGTCGACACAGCGGCGACTATCAGAAAATTATAATAGGCTTTAATAATACCCTCAATTCGATTATTGCCCCCATCAACGAAGCCCGCGGCGTCATGACGCAAATGGCGCTTAATGATTACAGTGCTTCAATGCAGGGTAGCTATAAGGGCAATATGAAGGATTTTGCCGATGAAATCAACAATGTTTATTCACGCCTGCAAAATGTGCAGCGAGTCTTTAACGAAATTGCTGCCGGAGATACCAGCCGGCTTAATGACTTTAGAGCTATCGGCAAACGGTCAGAAAATGACCAGCTGATACCGGCAATTATTAGCACCTTTTCAACCATTGAGGGACTGATTGCTGAATCGCAAAACATGGCGCAAGCCGGTATTAAGGGTAATTTAACAACGCGCAGTGACATCAGCCAATTTGAAGGCGGTTATCGGGAAATTATGGACGGCTTTAACCAAACCCTCGATGCCATCGAAAAACCAATTAATGAGGCAGCCGCCGTCCTCGAAGAAATGGCCAATGGCAATCTGGCTCTTGCAATGAACGGTGATTATCATGGCAGTTACGCTGTCATTAAAGATTCTCTCAATCATACGCTGGGCGAATTAAACGGCATCCTTGGCAGTATCAACCATGCCGCCGACGAAGTGGCCTCAGGGTCCAGACAAGTTTCTGACGGTTCCCAGGCGTTGGCTCAGGGAGCTACTGAACAGGCCAGTTCGATGCAGGAACTAAATGCTTCTATCAGCGAGGTCGCCAATCAGACCAAAGACAATGCTTTAAATGCCGACCGCGCCAATAAACTAACCGTGACCGCTCAGAATAATGCCCAAAATGGCAACAATCAGATGAAAGAAATGCTGACATCAATGGCAGAAATCAATCAGTCTTCTAATAAGATTTCCAATATTATCCGGGTTATCGACGACATCGCATTTCAGACCAATATTCTAGCCCTTAATGCTGCCGTCGAAGCGGCTCGCGCCGGTGAACACGGCAAAGGCTTCGCAGTGGTTGCTGAAGAGGTTAGAACCCTTGCCGGCCGAAGCGCCGAAGCGGCTAGCGAAACCACCGAACTGATTGAAAGCTCCATTGCCAGTGTTAACGAGGGGACGGTTATTGCCAACAGCACCGCCGATTCTCTTGCTGAGATTGTTTCAAACATCGAACAGGTTGCCGAGCTGGTTCATAAAATAGATCAGGCCTCAAATGATCAGACTGCTTCCATTAACCAGATAAATGTGGGCTTCGAACAGGTTTCCCAGGTCGTTCAAAACAATTCTGCAACAGCCGAAGAAAGTGCTGCTTCAAGCGAAGAACTGTACAGCCAGGCCGAGCTTTTAAAAAGCATGGTCAGCCGCTTTGATTTAAAACGATAAAAATATTAATGATAACCCCCGATCTGAAAATTTGATCAGGGGTTCTTTTTGTGACTATGGGCTTTTTAACAATGTACACGGCAAGTCTTAGCTACATCAGTACATTTCCTACCAGAAACAGAATCACAATATGAATCGGATAAAAAAGATAAAAAAGATATTTTAATCCTCTGCCCTTCTCGCCATTATATAAAAGCATCAATGGCAAAGCGGCAATCATCATCCACTGGTAATTGATAAAGAAAATGGCATGCAAATTGGAGCTGTAAAGATATTCCATAAAAAAATAACATAGCGTAAAGATTGAATAGCTCAGTATCAGCTTTTTTTTGTCATTTTTGTTAAAATAGATTAATAATCCTAATAACACAAAGATGAAACTGCCTTCATTAAATATCAGATTGGCGGTTATAGCACCCACAAACAATTCAATCCCATAATAGGGAAGCATCTGTCCGACGATAATACATACTGCCGTTGAAAGCAGCTGTATCCCGATAAAGGCCAGCAGAATAGGCACTGTTTTTTGTTTATCCTGCTGATAGCCTTCGATCAACCAGGCTATAATCCCCACCAGCAACAAGGTTACAAAGATATTATTATAAGCATAAGTACGGACATTAGGCGTAAAATTATTCAGACAAAAATCAATAATGGCCATCAAAACGCCAAAGAGATACATTCGGGTCAGGTATTTTTTCCGGTCATGAGTATAATGAAAACCCCAAGCCATGGCAAACATAAAAAGCGGCGCTGAAATTCTTCCAATCCAGTGAAAGAACACCGGTGTTCCGGGGATAAATTCAGCAATATGATCAAAGAGCATCAGAATAAGGGCAATCAGCTTAATAGTTGTTGTTGACAATGGATTCCTCCTCAAAGCTTTTTTTCATTGTATCCGTTTTTTAATAAAAATGCAACTCTCGGTCAGACTGTGAACCTAGATCAAGATCCTTTTACTGCCGTAATTAATTCTATCTGTTTTTAGAATGAATTGAAAAATCATTCCTATTGTCAGACTGATTATTATCCACTATCTATTTTTTTACAACTCCAACAGTTTTTTTTCAAAAAAAAGATGCGAAATTTCTAAAAAAATGTATAATGAAAAAGAGAAAAACCACTGAAAGGTATTATGCTATTGATAGAATCCTCTTTAGAGGTGCTGAACGCACTGTTAACAATGATGATACAATGGGAGCAGGACACCAGATTCCTGCCGGATAATTTTATGCAAGTTCTGGATTTGTTTAACCGTCATCTAGCTGCAAACTCCAATCTGCATCCGGGGATTAATTTTCGGGACTTTTTGCAGCAACTAAAACTCTTCACCCTTGATGAGCTGGGTTTTGAAATGGGTCAACCGATTGGCTCCCTAAAAGTCATCAATAAGGATGGCTATATTGATCCGGAAATAAAATTCTGGCATGAAAACAATTGTCTGCCAAAATTAATTGAGCAGTCAGTTTCCAAGTCAAGCAAATAAAAAACGTTGCTAAAATCAAGCAACGTTTTTGACTGAAAATTGTAATTCTTAAACTATAGCGATTCTGAAACAATCAACCAGCTTTTCTTAGAACATAGCGTCTTATTTTCTTTCACAAAATGGCAATTTTCCTTTGCTTCTATGATAAGCTGTGCATAACAGGCAATCGCCATTTAGACTGCAATTGCTTTGACAGGGGCATTCTTCCAGACCTCTTTCAGCAGGCGTTTTTGCACAGCATTCGTCGATAAGATTCAAATGCTTTTCAGCTTTATGCTGTTTTCTGCTTTTTGTATGCATTTTCCCAAACATTCAAGCCCTCCTAAAGCAATCGCATCCAGCAAACTGTTTACTGTTCTCTTTAATAAGCTCAGACGCTTTTAATATTCTATAGCTTTTTTCAGGAAAGTCCCTTCACGTAAATCCGTAAAAGCCTGATCCAATTCTTCTTTTGTATTCATAACAATCGGTCCGCCCCAGGCAACCGATTCATCCAGGCGTTTTGAGCTGATAAACAATACCTGGGCGGGTTGATCCGTGGCTTTTAGCTTAATATAATCGCCAGCACTCAATTTAACCGCTGTCTTTTCTTTAATCAGTTGACCGCCAATTGTACAGTCTCCCAGCAGAGTGAATAACATAACCGAGCTGTCATGGTCCGTATCAACAGTAAATTCAGCATCAGGCATTAGATGAATGTCATAATAATCCAAGGGCAGATATTTACTTAAATAACCATGATGATCTTTGTATTGGCCAGCGAGCAAACGCAGTTTACCGCCATCCAGCTCAATCTCTTCAATATCAGCATTTTTGACAGCGTGGTAAGCAGGTGGCACCCATTTATCACTAGCTGAAAGATTGAGCCATAGCTGTACGCCCAGCAGTCTTTCTGAAGCCGGCAATTTTTCTTCATGCAGGATCCCTGACCCTGCAGTCATCCACTGTACTTCGCCATCCGAAATAGTGTCTTCATTTCCCAAACTATCACGATGGGTCATTTTACCACGATAAACATAACTGATAGTCTCGATGCCCCGATGCGGATGCATGGGAAAACCTTTAGTATAATCATCAGGGTTTGTGCTGTCAAAGGAATCCAGCATTAAAATAGGATCATAGTCGGAAACCGTATCATGCCCTAGTACTCTTACCAAATTGACCCCAGCACCATCTTGTGTCCCGAACCCTCTAATGTCATGAATAATTTTTCGTTCCATCTTCTTCTCCTTTACTCAAACAGATACCCAGTCATTGAGATTGAACCCAGTGTACAGGACTCGTTGAAAATTGTCAGCCGATCATCAGCGCTAGAAGCACCTAACACATATAAAAGCGGATTGTAATGTTCAGTCGTGTGAAAGGCCAACTTCGCCGAATCTCCAGCTAAATGGTAATTGACAACCTGATCAAACTCTCTGCCAACTATTTTTTCTTTAATATATGCATCAAATTCGTAAGCCCATGGGTATCCGTCTTCCATAGAAAAATTTGCTCTGGACAAATTATGAACAATATTGCCGCTGCCTAAAATCAATACGCCTTTTTCCCGCAAAGCAGCCAACTTCTCGCCGATTTGAAAATGGGTTTCCGCTGATGCCCGATGATCCAGACTCAACTGGAAAACCGGAATATCGGCTTCAGGAAACATCCGGCAAAGCACCGACCAGGTTCCGTGATCAATCCCCCAGCTGTTATCCACTTGGACTTTCTGCCCCAGCAGCCTGATTGTCTCAACCGCCATTGCCGGAGCCCCGTGAGCCGGATAGATCACTTGATAAAGTTCTTGGGGGAATCCATACATATCATAAACCATCTTAGGATCAGCTTCATCATTAACTCTGCCACCATTAGTAACCCAATGCGCTGAAACTGACAGAATTATTTCCGGTTTCTTTATTTTTTGACCAATTTCCGCCCACTTACGGGTATATTCATTATCCTCAATGGCGTTCATCGGCGAGCCATGACCAACAAAGAGTACTGGCATTTTTCTCATAACATCCACCTTATACTTTATTTTATAGAACTGTTTAATTTGTTAGTTTATTCTACTCTGTTAAACTAAAATAATTATTAAAAAGATTTGAATCACTCTGATTTATTATGTCATATATTTAGCAATCATATTTTACAATTCCAAATTGATGCATACTTCTTACAGAAGTCTTTACAACTTCTATATTGCTGACAATCCGATTCCATCATAATAGTCATTTCACTGCCTTTTGATCATTTGTTTTTGAGCAAGTCCTGCCATAAAGCTCTGCTAGCTGAACGACTGATACAATAACTTTCTATGACTGGTATCTGAAAATCTACCACTGGAATGATTCGCAATTGTTGAGCATTAAGTTGCGCTTCAACCATTTTCAAGGGCAAAAAACTGTAGCCCGTCCCACTAACCAGATAAGGAATTAATTTGGTACTGTTGTCAATTTCAAAGGAAAAGGGATAATGTTTGGGAAATAACTCCCGAACAAAAGTCCCCACTGCTTTTAACGCAAAATTACACAACAAATAATTAATCTCCTGCAATTGACATTTGCAAATGCCATCTACAAACTCACAATTGTCAAAACCGGTAACCAGCACCAGCTCATCACTATAAAAAGGCTGACATTCTAAACCTGTTTTATATAAAGGAAAATACGAAAAAGCCACATCGAGGGTCTGATCCTGAACCATTGATAATAGTTCAGACGAATGTCCGATCACAATTTTTACGGCGTTAGACTCCACTTCCAAATATTTTGAAATCAACGGTATTAAATAGCATTCATAAATCGAATTGGTTGCACCAATCCTTATATAATTCTCAAAGGTTTTATGAGCATTTATATCTTTAATCGCCGCCGCTTCAAGAGCAATCATTCTTTCGGCATACTCCATAAAAATCATTCCCTCAGCAGTCAATGACACATGTTTTTTATCGCGATCAAGAAGTTTTTTTTGAAGCACCTGTTCAAGCTCTGCAATTCTTTTTGAAACGGTTGACTGGGTAATAAAAAGCACCTCTGCCGTACGGGAAAAGTTTTTATACTGGCATAATGTCAGAAAAGTTTTCAACACTTGTGTATCCATGTCACCATCCTATTCTATATTAGAATTAATATGATTATTTTAATTCATTTTACAAATATTATACAGCAGTCGTATAATAAAAAAAAGAATTTGAAGGGAGATTTATTATGTGGAATGCTACACTCTACGATAAAATGAGAAAAGAAAGGCTGCAGCCGTCACTTGATCTGGTTGGCCGAATTGCCGGCCGTCAATTTAATCGTATCATCGATATCGGTTGTGGCACGGGACTCAGCACCGCACCACTCCAGAAAAACTGGCCTGATTCAGAAATCATTGGCGTTGATTTATCAAATGAAATGCTTGAAAAGGCGAGACTTCAGTTGGAAACTGTAACCTGGCTTAAACGAGATTGCAGCCAGCCCCTCGATGATTTGGGCACCTTTGACCTAGTCTTTTCCAATGCCTTTCTGCAATGGCTCAAGAATCAGGAAGCGTTTCTAGAAAACGCCCACCCACTGTTAAATGAAAATGGCATCCTGGCCGTTCAACTACCCGATTTTCAAAACATGGCAGCCAGTGACTGTATCAATGCTGTTTCCGCTAAGTACGACTCATTATTTGCGGAGATGGACCTTTACCATAACTTTCCTATTGAAAGCTATTATGACATCTTGAAAAAGACTTATTCTCACGCCGAAGTGTGGCGAACCAGCTACTATCATGTACTGACTGATCACAAGGCCATTCTCGAATTTATTAAGGGAACGGCGTTGCGTCCATTTCTTGCCCGTCTTACTCCTGACGTGGAAAATCGCTTTCTTGATCAGATCCTTGAATCCCTTAGGGACACCTATCCTGTCCATCCAGATGGCAATGTTCTCTTTGAATTTAAACGGATGTTTCTGCTGGCTCAAAAATAAGCATTACTTTTTTTTACCATCAAAATAGCCATTTCATCTGCCAAACAAGGTAAACTTCAAAAGGCCCTCCACATTAAATCATGGAGGGCCTGACTACTTATTACTATCTTACTGATATTTCACAGCGATCCTATGAATCTTTCGTGGAGGTAAAAACCGTTACCGATCAGATTGTTTTTTCATTTATCCATTTTAACTTCGCCTTGTGGAATCGTCAGATTCTGTAATAGTTTATAGAGCAGATCAACCGTTTGTTCTAGATATATTTCTGAATTCTCTATTGTATTGTCATAAATCACTTTATGACAAACATCATCAATTAACAGATTACAATAATGTAAATAGACATTTTCTGCTTCTTCATTAATAAATGGAATTTTAATTATGTCAAATACATCTTTAGTATTTTTTTCCCGCTGCCTGTCATTTTCAATTCGTACCGCCCTTACATCTTCATCCAGAATCGTAAGGGCTTCAATATCATCATGATACAATTTAGAAAAATTATGGTAATCCATCATCATCTTTATGAAAATGCGCAAAAGCACCGTCATACTTTCTTCATCTTCTAAGCAGACTGGCCCTTTTTCTCGCCAAAAGTCATGGGTTCGTCCATAAAATTTTTGACTAATTCGACTCAAAGTTTCGATAAATATATCCTTTTTATCTGCAAAATAAGCATATACAGAGCCTGTTGCTACTCCCGCTTCTTTAGCAATATCTGTTGTCGTAATATTAAAATAACCCTTTTCATTAAACAATCGAAATCCCGCAGAAATTATGTTCTCATATTTTTCAATGGAACGTTTCTGCGTTGGCTTTCTCGTTTTTCTTTCCATAGTGTTCCCTTCTTTTTTTAAATCGAACAAATTAAAAGTACTCGTTTCAATACTGCATCACAGTTGTTAAGCCGTATGAATTATTGCTGTCCCGCTCTTATCAAAATATATATTATCCTTTTTCAAGCTAAAAATCAAGAATGTAAATATGTATTCACATTCATGTTGACAGATAGCAGATCTTAAGCTATTATATGAACATGAATTTGGTTTCATATTTTAGACGCTGCTTTTATTTAAAATGAGCACTGTAGGAAAGAGGTTTCTATGCGTACTTCAAAAAAAATTCTGGCCTTTATTGCAATTGACATTGCCTGCTTTCTGACCATCCTCGACAGCACGATCGTAAATGTATCGTTACCGAGTATGGCTACGTATTTTAACACATCAACGGCTGATATTTCCTGGGTAACAACCGCTTACCTGATTGCATTCTCATCACTATTGATTAACTTTTCCAAGATCGCTGACATCTACGGCCGAAAAAAACTATTCCTTATTGGACTATTCTTATTTGGTGCCTCTTCTGCTCTTTGCGGACTCGCTCCAACCCTGCCATTATTAGTTTTATTTCGTATTTTTCAGGGAATCGGAGCTGCTATCCTGACACCGCTTTGCATCCCACTTGGAATCGAGTTATTTGGAAAACAGGCACTTGGCAAATTATCTGTGATCGTTGGACTGACCATCTCTATTTCCGCTGCATCCGGACCTGTCATCGGTGGTCTGTTAAATGAGTTTTTTAATTACCGGGCAATTTTTTATGTCAACTTGCCTTTTGTAATTCTATCTTTCGTTCTAGCCGCACTCTATGTTATTGAATGTTATGATGAAAGTATTGAAAAAAAGATAGATTTTGAGGGCAGTATTTTATTGTTTATCGCGCTGGGCTCCTTGACGTTTTTCCTGATAAAAGGAAATGAATTTGGCTGGACCAGCCAACGAACACTTCTGTTGATTGGTATTTTTCTGATCTCTACGATCCTATTTCTTATTATTGAACTTAAATCAAAAAATCCAATGATTGAGTTCAAATTATTTCAGGTAAAATCATATACTTCGTCCATTATTTTGATTGCCGTATTTTTTTATGCTTATATGCCCATATCCTATCTCATTAATTTTTTCTTTGAAAATACATTAGGCTATTCGGTTCTAAAAACGGGTTTGCTCATGGGTATCCCGAGTCTAACGGCACTTCTGTCAACACCTCTTATTCCCTTACTTTCAAAACGCCTTTCGGCAAAAACAATCTCATTTATCAGTATCTCGATTGCCGCGATTGCAAACCTGCTGCTTGCCCTAATGAATCCGGACAATTATATGATAATTATCTGCATCGCCTTTGTTCTGATGGGCATTGGTGTTCGCATCACAACTATCCTTTATCAAACAGCTTATGAAGAAATTGAAACCGATAAAAACGGAATCGCCTCTGGTATTCAAAATAGCCTACGTCAGCTGACAGCCTGCATTGCCATCGCATTGGTATCGACACTTAGTTTGCATTATACCGACCTGGCCCTTGTGCATACAAAGACCGAAATGATCCGTGAAATCAACGATAGTCAAGTCCTTAACTCAGATATAAAATCTGCGGTTGTTTCTGCAGTTAACAATTCGACGGGTTCCATTTCAATTTCTGATGCGCAACAAGAAATAAATGCTTTTATGATGCAAAACGAAGAGAATATTCTTGCTACGCTACCAGTTGAACAACAGGATAGCATCAAAAATAGTTTTGAACTGCAAGTGAATGCACTCAATACCATCTTTGCTAATACTTCAGATGTTAAACTGGCGGAAAGCTATAAAGTATATAACAAATGTTTTCTCATTACCGGAATTTTAACCCTATTTGGCCTGATTGCCGTCCCCTTTAACAAGAAAAAAGAAAAAATCTCGCAAGTCTGACTATTCAGCACTTGCCAGCAACAGAATATCACTTACTCCATTTCTCTATCTTTTAAACATTTGAGCAATCAAAAATTCGTCAAGAATGGAAAGTCAACGACTTTTCCATCTTGACGAACACATAGACGGTTATTCATATTATTCTGTAAAAGATACCTCAACCTGATTAATATCCCAGAGCGCTTCAATTTTCTCGATGGCGTCTTCTTTGATGGAATTAGCAAACTGATGGGTTTCTGGCAAATCTATTAGAATACTGACTTTGCCACCATCAATTTTAATTTCCTTAACCAGATGAGTCGCAATCATATCCAGTCCTTTGATTGGATTCATTACCTTTTTCAGCCGCTTTCTAACAATTTCCTCAGTCGTTTTTTCTTTTTTGCTGATAAGGCCATGTTTTTCTTCATAATTCTGAATCGTTGAGCGCAGCACTTCCACCGCTAATACCGAGCAATGCGCCTTGATCTTTGGCAAGCCGCCAAGGGCTTCGGATGCCTCCTGCCAGGTGATTTTTTTGGCTTCATCAATAGTTTTACCTTTTGCCAGTTCGGTAATGATTGATCCGGTGGCAATATTTGATGCACAACCATAGGATTCAAATTTTATATCCGTTATAACCTTAGTCTCCGGGTCCACTTTCAGATAAAGTGAAACCATATCACCGCAGGCAGGACTGCCCTCTGTCGCTTTGGCATCAGCATCTTCAATGCGCCCCGTATTTCTCGGATTTTTGAAATGTTCAATGACAATATCATTGTATTGACCAGCCACTTTTAAACCTCCTTATCTTTTCCCAGCGGACTGATTTTCCGCAAATTTCCAACCACTTTTGCCAGGGTATCTACTAAAAAGTCAATCTCTTCAATCGTATTGTATCGTCCCAAAGTTACCCGGATTGAACCATGCGCCCGTTCATGATCTCCACCAATAGCAGCAATGACATGGCTGGCTTCAAGTGAGCGACTGAAGCAGGCTGAGCCGGTACTAACGGCAATACCATACATATCCAGATGAAGCGTAATGGATTCGCCTTCAACATAATGAAAGGTAACATTAGCATTTTGGGGTGTTCGTGCCCTTCCATGCCCATTCAATGTGACATCGGGAATTTCCTTCATAACTCTGGAAATATAGTGATCGCGCAATTGTCTAAGCAACATATTTTCACCTTCAGTTACCTGATTTACTGCTTCGGCAAAACCAACAGCCCCAGGAATGTTATCCATTCCGCCTCTTAAATCAAATTCCTGAAAACCACCATCCATGATTTTTGACAGTGGCGTACCATTTCTAACATACAATCCTCCAATGCCCTTCGGACCGTGTAGGGTATGGGCTGAAACGCTAATCAAATCGGCACTTAATTTTTGAACATTGATCGGCACCCGTAAAAATGAATGTGTGGCGTCCGTATGAAATAACACCTCTCTTTTATGACATATTGTGGCAATCTGATCGATATCCTGAAGCGTTCCAATTTCCTGATTACCATGCTGAATAGAGACCAGAATGGTTTCCGGCCGAATCATGCTTTCAAGCATTGAAAGATCAATTTGACCCTGCTCGTCAACATCAAGATAATCCACTAAAAAGCCTTCTTTTTCCAAGCTTCTGGCACTGTATAGGACCGGAAAATCTTCTATTTTTGAAACAATCAGATGCTTGCCTTTCTTGGCACCTAATGCTTTGGCGACGCCTTTGAGCGCCAGATTAGAGGATTCAGTGCTTCCAGATGTAAAAATGAATTCTTCAGCTTTGGCCCCCAAAGAACCGGCGATTTTTTCGCGGGCTCCCTCCATTGCCTCACGGGCTTCTACTCCAGGGGAGTAGCCAAATTCAGAAGTAGCTACCGAATATTTTTCCATAAAATAGGGGATCATTGCATTGAAAACATAGTCATCAAGCCGTGTTGCAGAAGCATTATCAAAATAATAAATTTTTTCCACTTGCTTCTCCTTCCTAAATAAATAGTGTGATGGTTGAATCCCGGGCTTCCTTTATATAAGTCCCCACCGCGCCATATTCGTCAATATAGGCTTCCATCAGATCTGCTCGTTTCAAGCCCATAATATCCATGGTCATTTCACAAGCGATAATTTTCCCACCCAGCTCTTTGTAATCATTCATCAGTCTTTCCAGTGTCGCTACATTACTCTTACGCATCCTTCCCAGCATCATTTTTTTGCCCAGCCCGAAAAAATGCATTTTTGATAAAGGTCCTTTGTCAAGCCCGCCTTTTTTAAGACGTAAAAGACCCCAAAACGTAAAAAACATGGACGTTTCCATTCCCATCGCCAAAGCGCCATTCGATACAATCAGAGCGCTGTAAAGCTTATCCATGTCACCGCTTTGGACAATAATCGTCGTCTTTTCAGTCATTGTCACCCTCCATTATTTCCGAACTCTGATTTTCCAGATACCAGCTTCTTCATCGTCTAATTCCACACTCATCGATAATGCTTCTGCCGCCATGGGGATTTCTTTTCGGGAAGCGGCATTGTCACCGACGATTTCAATCACGTCTCCTACTGCTGCTTTACGAACGGCTTTTCGCATTTCTACAAGCGGAACCGGACAAACCTGCCCTCTTACATCTACCTTAATTTCTGCCATCGTAATCCTCCTTTCCAAAATAAACTGTCATCGTTATCATACCCTTAATATCGACGGATTAATCTTTTAATAAAAAAAGCAGCCATATATGACTGCTTGGATGTATTTAGCTACTATTGACCTATTAATATAATAATGAACACCGATAATATACCTGTCTTTTGATAAACTTTGCCCAACAAGCTTACATTCGTAAGCTCCAGCGTGTCAATAAACCCCGTACCGATCAATTGAATTTCGTAGTCTGCTGCGGCATCGAACAGTTGCACGATTAGAAATGGCTAATTATCATCGTTTTCTCGCAACTGTTCGTCCCAATGCAGACAACTGAAAAGCCAATTATCGCTACTCAGTCAATTAAACTGACTTTTTTGACAGTCTCGCTCTATCCCTTGATTGTTTATCCGCTTTGTTATCTAATGCCGCATCACCGTTGTTATCTCTTTTTCTATACAATTTTCTGATGTTCTAAAAAGCATCCTTTCTCATGGGAATATATAACTCCAACCGCCTGTAAATAGGCATAGATAATTACTGGCCCAACAAATTTCATGCCGCGTTTCTTCAGGTCTTTAGAAATCTTCTCTGATAGAGGAGAACTGGCTAAACCTGTTTCATAAATAATTTTCCCGTCCGTCCAATGCCAAAGGTATTGGGAGAAAGTACCAAATTCTGTTTGAATTTCTTTAAAAATATTCGCGTTGTTGACCGCTGCATGAATTTTTAATTTATTATGGACAATCCCCGGCGCTTTTAACAGTTCAGCTTCTTTTTCAGGATCATAAGCAGAGACTTTTTCCAACTCGAAAAGATCAAAGGCCTTGGCAAAAGCCTCCCGTTTATTGAGGATGCATTCCCAGGTCAAGCCAGCCTGGAAGGATTCCAGAACCAGCATTTCGAAAAGCTTTTGATCATCATAAACCGCTCGTCCCCATTCTTTGTCATGATACTTAATATAGGTCTCGTTCTTGGGATTGGCCCAGGCACAACGAGGCTTGCCATCACACCAGTTCATAAAGATGTCCTCCTCTTGATCATTCTGCCTCTTCAAAGGCACCAGTATACAATTGGTGATATTTGCCTTTTTCAGCAATCAGCTCATCATGGTCTCCACGCTCAATAATCCTACCCTGATCCATAACCATGATGGCATTTGAATTTTGCACGGTTGAAATACGGTGGGCAATGACAAAAACCGTTCGACCTTCCATCAAGGCATCCATCCCTTTGGATACAATCGCCTCAGTACGAGTATCAATACTTGAAGTCGCCTCATCCAAAATCATGACTGGTGTATCGGCAACCTCAGCTCTGGCAATCGATAAGAGTTGCCTTTGTCCTTGAGACAGGCCAGAGGCATCACCTTCCAGTTTGGTGTGATAGCCTTCCGGCAGTAGTGAGATAAAGTAATGAGCATTGGCCCGTTTAGCTGCTTCAATGACTTCTTCATCAGTGGCATCAAGCTTGCCATAGCGGATATTTTCCATCACCGTTCCGGTAAAAAGATTGGTATCCTGTAATACAATTCCCAATGATCGTCGCAAATCGGCTTTTTTGATTTTATTGATGTTAATCCCATCATAGCGAATTTTACCATCGGCAATATCATAAAAACGATTGATCAAGTTGGTAATGGTCGTTTTACCGGCTCCCGTTGCCCCAACAAAAGCCACTTTCTGACCAGGTTTGGCATAAAGACTGATATCATAAAGGATCTGTTTATTTGGCGTGTAAGAGAAGTCTACATGATCAAAAACTACATCACCTTTTAATTGAGTCAGGGTTGTGGTACCGTCGTGATGGGGATGTTTCCAGGCCCAAAGACCGGTACGGGCTTGTGATTCGACCAATATGTCATTTTCCCATTTAGCATTAACCAGGGTCACATACCCCTCATCGACTTCCACTTCTTCATCCATCAGCTCAAAAATTCGCTGAGCACCCGCCAAAGCCATAACCACAGCATTTAACTGCTGGGAAACCTGACTGACTGGCATGGTAAATGAACGACTGAGCTGCAGAAATGCTACCAGTCCCCCAAGGGATAACGTGCCGATTCCCGATACCGCCAATGCTCCACCGACAATGGCCAGCAGCACATACTGAAAATAACCCATATTACCCATAAAAGGCATCAGGAAGTTGGCAAAGCGGTTAGCTTCTGTCGCAACGTGACAAAGCTCCTCGTTAAGTTCATTAAAGCCAAGCTTAGATTCTTCTTCGTGGCAGAATACTTTAACGACTCGTTGGCCATTAATCATCTCTTCAATATAGCCATTGGTTTTGCCCAGTGACTGCTGCTGTTCAAAAAAGAACTTGGCGCTTTTCCCGGTAATGGCACCCGCCACTCTAAGCATAAAGAGAACTGTCAGCATGACCACAATGGTTAATATCCAACTAGTGGTCAGCATGGCAAAAAAGACACTCACAATGGTGAAAATTGATGATATAATCTGCGGAAAACTTTGCGCCAGCATCTGCCTGAGGGTGTCAGTGTCGTTGGTATAGCGGCTCATGGTATCCCCATGTGTATGGGTGTCAAAGTAAGAGATCGGCATTTTCTGCATGTGTACAAACATCTCATCACGGATATCCTTTAAGACTCCCTGAGCGATCACTACCATGGTTCGATTGTACATATAGGTTGCCACTACACCCAACAAATAGATGCCTGCCATGGTCAGAATTGCTTTTGCCAGCTCATCAAAAACCGGATTTGCCATCGTCAGAAGCGGGGTGATATAATCATCGATCAATACTTGTAAAAAAAGCGATCCCACCACTCCAGCAATGGCGCTGACCACGATAGCAATCATGACAAATATAAATGCTCCCAGATGCTTGCGGCTGATATAAGAAAATAAGCGCTTGGCACTGTTTCCTGTGGATTTTGAAAGTCGTGGTTTATTGTTCATCAAAATCATTGCCTCCTTTCAACTGAGAATGGTACACTTCCTGATAAATTTCATTGGATGCCAAAAGTTCTTCATGGCTGCCCATGGCGTTAACTTTTCCTTCTTCCATTACAATAATGGCGTCAGCATCCATCACGGAAGCAATACGCTGGGCAATAATAAATTTGGTAATGTGGGGAATTTCCTTTAAGAAGGCTTCCCGAATAAGAGCATCAGTCCGCGTATCAACGGCAGAGGTGGAATCATCCAAAATCAGAATTTTAGGGTTCTTTAAAAGCGCCCTGGCAATACAAAGCCGCTGCTTCTGCCCCCCGGAGACATTCCCCCTCCTTGTTCAATATAGGTATCATAGCCATCTGGAAAAGCGCGGATAAATTCATCGGCCTGGGCCAGCTGGCAGGCGTGGACCATTTCCTCGTCAGTGGCTTCTTTGTTGCCCCAGCGCAAGTTTTCTTTAATGGTACCAGAAAAGAGAATATTTTTCTGCAATACCACTGAAACAGCGTCTCTGAGCGTTTGAAGATCATAGTTACGAACATCGACATCCCCCACCTCAACGATACCGGTGGTGACATCATAAAGTCTGGGAATAAGCTGCACCAAAGTTGACTTGGAAGAGCCGGTACCGCCTATGATCCCAATTGTCTGACCAGACTTGATATTTAAATTGACATCCTGCAAACATAACTTATCTAAACTGTTTGAATAGGAAAATCCCACATTGGTAAAAGTGACGTTACCATTTTCAACCCTGGTGACTGGACTATTAGGGTTTTCCAGATCGACCCTTTCGCTTAAGACTTCCACCACACGCTCAGCTGAAGCCCGGGAAATAGTAATCATGACAAAAACAAATGATAACATCATTAGACTCATTAAAATCGATGTGGCATAGGTAATCAGACTGGCCAATTGTCCGGTAGTCATAAAGCCGGACACAATCATTTGGGCGCCAAACCAGGAGATCAGAAGAATCGATGTGTAAATGGCAAACTGCATCAGGGGTGCATTAAAGGCCAGAATTTTTTCTGCTTTGGAGAACTGCTGATAAATTTTTTCAGAAACTTCTTCGAATTTCTTTTCTTCATGATCTTCCCGGACAAAGGATTTAACGACCCGGATGCCCCGCAGGTTTTCCTGTACCACATTGTTCAAATGATCGTAAGTTCTAAATACTTTTTCAAAAATCGGATGGGCTTTAACGACGATCAGATAAAGACCAACACCCAGAAGTGGAATCACTGCCAAAAAAATCAGTGACAGTTCAGGATTAATGCTAAAAGCCATAATAAGGGAAAAAATTAGCATAATCGGTGCTCTGACCGCTACCCGAATAATCATCTGGTAGGCATTTTGAATATTGGTAATGTCGGTGGTTTGTCTGGTAATCAGGCTGGCCGTCGAGAATTTATCAATATTGTTAAAGGAAAATTCCTGCACCTTGTAAAAAATCGCCTGCCGTAAATTTTTAGCGTAACCAGCGGATGCTTTGGCCGCATAATGGGCCGAAAGCAGGCCAAAAAAAAGGGACAAGCAAGCGGCCAGAAGCATCCCCAGCCCCAAACCGATAATCAGATTCATGTTTCCCGCTTCGATTCCATAATCGATTAGATAGGCCATCAAAAAAGGAATCGCGACTTCCATCAACACTTCAAAAGACACATATATGCCTGTTTTTATGGAAGCTGTCTTATAGTCCTTAATGTGAGCGGCTAATTGTTTAATCATATAGACCTCCTTAAATCGTTCGTTTCCTAACAGTCTCGTTATTTTTTAACCACACAAGTGTGTGGTTAACCGATATTTCTATTAATTTTTTCAAGAGTTTTAAAAAATTGCCTAATTTCTTCATCACTTAAACCTTTTTTCAATTGACTTTCAACTTCCTGCAATTTTTCAAGAATCAACTGATTACAGGTTACCGCTTTAGGTGTTAAAGTGATCTTCTTAAGCCGGGCATCAAAATCTACCGTCTGGCGAATGATCAGTCCCTTTTTCTCCATAGTGTTTAAGATCCCCGAGACCGTGGAACGCCGGACATTAAATTCTTTTTCAATGTCCCGCTGAAAGATATCCTGGCTATTCTGATGTCTGGATATATAACCAATGATCCAGCCCTGAATCCCCGTAATATCCGGATCTTTTTCCATTACTTCATTGATATACTGCCGGATCCGGTTAGACAGCGTTTTAATTTCAAACCCAATCCGTTCATTGTTATTCATTTTTCCTCCTGTTGATTGTTAGGACTCTAACATTATAGTGGATACTATCATTCTGGTCAATTTCCTTCGGATGAAATTAAGTTTGAATAAAGATTTGATGCCATTGTCAAACCTTATTTATATCCGTAATGGCTGATAATCTGCCTGTAAATCTTCCTCTTCCAGAAACACAAAGGCTTCATCACGCAAAATTGGCAGAAAAGCGGCATAGGGAATCCGCGCAAATTCGCAGGCGTAATTGCTGGCACCAAACCAAGAGTCGTTTTTGCCACTAATATTAAGCCCTCTGGCAAATTTGGTGTCATTTGAACAATCGTGGACGACCGGATCCCAGTCCTCATCATCAGCCATTTTCATGAATTTTAAAGTCAGTTCGCGACTCCAAATCGGTGAGATATAACCACGTCTGGCAATATACATATTTTCGCCGGCATAATTGTCAATATTATTGGGATTCAGATGCAGTTCGGCACAATTGATAAAATCGAGCCCCGTCGCTAAAGCAGCTTCTTTTTTATCGTTAAAAGCGGCAAAAAATTCTGGTGTCATGGGGGTTTCAATCCCTACGTTTTTTATATATTTTTTGGCTACCCCAATCATTTCGATCACTTTGTCTGAACAGTTTGTCGCCCCCAAATTAAAGCGAATTTCATTTAGGCCCGCAGCTCCCAGAGCCTTTAAATTTTCTTCCGTCGCCAGGGTGCCGTTGGTATAAAGATGCTGATAAACGCCTGCCTCATTGAATTTTTTAATGACCGGATAATAGATTTCAATTTCCATAAAGGGCTCCAGTAGAACATAGGCCAGACCAGTTGGCGGTTTTTGGATCGAAAGCAGTAAATTAAGATCTCGCTCATAAAATTTGGTCCCACCAATTTCCCATAAACCCTCACCCACCGGTGCAACATCATCAAGTTCGCCGTAGTTATAACAGAATTTGCATTCAATATTGCACTTGTTGGTTTTACGTACCGCACTTAAGCCACTGCCCAAAAGACAGGATCGACAGCCTTGAGGGAATTTTTTCTGGTCGCCGACATAAAGGGTGCGTTTGTCCAATGATTTCAGGTTTTTAATGTCTTTTTTCAGCTTTTGATTACGGTCTTCAATTGCCGCTTCAATCTGGGCAAAAGTCGCATAAACAATCTCCTGCTGGTTAACCATCAGTTCCTCATCCTCTGGCAGCATGGCAAAAAATTCAAACCACATCAAGGCATCTTTTTTTGATATTTTCAAATGTTTCTCCTAACCTTTCTCTTTGTTTATTGGTAACAAATTCTTGCCAGTACATTTCCATCCTCTTTTACTCCTTGATCTTTAAATATTACTGCGATCTTTGTGATTTTTAGTATATCATAATTACCCCAAACCATCTTATTTATTATCAATTGTTCGCTGGGCAAAAAGAATTTTTTTATGACCTTTTAAGGGTTATCATTTAAAATGATTACTAATAAGAGTCTATTCTTGAATCTGATTCAGGAGACGCTCTATTTAATAATCGGGTCTATTAGATCCGGAATTGGAGAAAAAGTCATGAAAACAGTTGAAATATATGATACCCAAAGCCTTTCGGGATCTGTTGGTTACGGCTCGAACGCTGACCGCGAAAAGTTCCGCCTGGCCAGCATGATCAAAGCCCTATCCCGCGATGGCCAAAATATAAAACAATTCGGGCTGAATGAAAATCCGGAAGCTTTTACCGAAAATAAGGCAGTTCAGGAAGTCATGCAAAACGAAGGACTAGTAGCCCTGCCAATCACTCTGGTAGACGGAGAAATTCAAGAAAAAGGCTCTTATCCGACTAATCAGGAACTGGCCGCCTGGCTGGAAATCAGCAAGAACCAACTGGTAAGAATTCTGATGAAAGAGAAAATGGCCAGTAAAAGCTTTTGTGGTGGGGATTGCTGTTAAGTCTCGCAATAACTGATTTATTCTTTAAACCACGGCCAGCTTTGTCTATAATTATCAAAATGGCCCCCTACACTTCTGATGGTGACAGGGGGTTCTTCTTTATGATTTCTTCATAACCGGAATCCAAATTTCAGAAAATAATGATCAGATAATAATCCAGATCCTCAACCTCAGATATAGGTTCCTATCAAAGCACATCAACGCTTTTTTTCAAAATTTTTCTTTGCTGCTTTTCTTCATACATCTTTTTGTCCAGCTCATCAAAAAATGCTCTCAGAGATTTTGCATCCTGCAACGCAAAAATCCCGCTGCCACAACTGAGTTTCAACTGAAAACAGCATTTATTTTCCTGATTAAATGCCTCAATATTTGCATCAAGCCGTTCTTTCAAAACTTCAATTTCTTGCGGATCATTTACCTCAATAATTGCCGCAAATTCATCTCCACCAAGACGCGTTATAAAATCATTTCTTCTAAAACTGGCTCTTAAAATCTGGCTCATTGCGATTAATGCCTGATCTCCAGTTTGATGCCCATAGGTATCATTGATTTCTTTAAAACCGTCCATATCCATCATAAAACCAGCAATCTTTTTGTTTTCCTTTTTCCATTTTTGCCAGTCCTCCAGATAATAGTCAAATTCCCGCCGGTTATTAAGACCTGTCAGAAAATCAGTATTAATTGTCTTTGATTGGATAAAAACATATATGATCAAAAGTGAGATCGTCATTGATGGCCATAATAGCACCAGTCCATAAAAATATGTTTGCAGAAATCCGCCAATCGCTGGGGGAATGGCAAAGGTCAGAAGCGGCAACCAGTCCTGGCGTTGAATCCGCTTCCGATTTAGCAAAATCACTATAAAGGCAATAATTGTATAGGCAAAGGCAAAGAACGGCATTAATAAAAACCACTCTCCCCGTTGATAGTGATTGTCCGGACTAAGAATAAAAAGATAGCCACCCCAGATACTTGCCACCGCCAAAGCCGCGTTGATCAGGACCGGTATAATTCCAATTTTAAACAATCGTTTTAAGCCTTTGGGATTATGAAAAATAAAATCGTAGACATATAGAATCCATAAAAACCCGGGCAGGGGATTTAATATATAAAAAGTCATTTTCAGCAGTGACTGGATGACATGAATCGTCTGACCGGGTACATCGTAAAAAACGATTGAAACGCTGTCTATTACCAGAATCAGAGCATTTACATAAAGCAGATACATAAATATCCGGTCTCTGTAACGTGATAAATCAATGTGTTTTTTTGCACCTTTATAAACAATAAACAAAATGATAATGGCTGTTATATTTGTCTGTAGCGTATAAGCGATCATCTGAAGCTCCTTTTTTAAAGTTGTTGCTACTTTCTGTATTCATATCTAAATAATATCATACCTCTACTTTGCCGGCAATGATCACCCTGTTCCTTCCCGAATCTTTGGCTTCGTAAAGCGCTTTATCCGCCGCTTTGATTAACAACTCAGAGTTATAACACGCATCATTAATAACACCACCAAAGCTCGTTGTTATTCTAATTTTCTCTGAATTCACATCTATTTCCAGGTCAGCAATTTGTTCTCTTAAGCCATTTAACCTTTGTTCCAGCTCACTTGCACTAATATCAAATAAAATCATAATAAATTCCTCGCCGCCATAACGTCCGACGAAATCACCTTTCCGGATCTCTTCACTTAAACTGTTGGCAACACGCATTATTACTGTGTCTCCAGCCTGATGACCATAAGTATCATTCACCTTTTTAAAAAAATCGATATCCGCCATAACGATTGCAAAATGCCCGGCACTTCTTTTATACGTTTCAACTGATTGATCAATAATTCTCATGATGGATGCTCGATTGTACAAACCGGTCAGGGCATCTATCATACTAATTGTTTTCAGTTTTCTTTCCATTTCCGAATTCGATATCCAGAAAGTTGTAATACTCAGTGAAAAAGGCAATACCTGAAAAACAATAATTGTTAAACTATGAATAAATCCTGCATCCATAAATGAAACCATACTGCTTTCATTTATTGTAATAATAAGCCTTACAATAAATACAATAATCGCAAAAACAAAAAATACCGATAATAAAATCGACTCAACCATAACCTGATTATTCCTCTTGTAAAGAATCACATAGAGCAATTCAACAAAAATAACCAGATTTACTAAGGTGATTATGATAATTCTTGCATTTATATTAGGCGAAAAGTATGTGAAATAGGTAATTCCTGCCCCCAGGAATATTGATAAAATGATTATCTGCTTGATCCATTTCAAATTTATGCCTATAAATATTGACAATCCCTTCAGAATCAGGGCCACTCCAAAAAACTCAAATAATTTGAAATAATAATTGAAACAAAGTCCGGTAAATAGTCTCTTGTTGCGATAAAGAAAAACCCAAGTCCATACGTTAATATACCACTTCCCATTGTTTTCAACCCTTTGGACTGTTTTCTAAAAAACCCAAAGATTATCATAAAAACACCAACAAAACAACTATATAAAAATGTAAGTCCTAAAATTTTACGAATGTCGAGCATCGATATTCTCCTAAGTTATTTTACTTTCAACGTTTATATTATCTTTTATTTGATTATCTCCTGCTTTCGGAAAAGTTAAGTCTATTCCTAATCACTCTTCGCTGTGTTTCAATCCTTCTTTTCTTCTCCCCAGCGATATTTTTTGTTGCGGTGGAGCCTATCCACATTGCAGTTCAGGCATAATCCATTATGACAGCAAATTAATCCACCACACTCTGGACAGCGCCACTTCTTCTTTTCCTTTTCTAGAAATTTTTCAATACCATGGGTCTGAATAAATTCGAGATTGTCTATCATACTCATATGGTATTTTGTGCGATAGCGCTTGTCCAATGCTTTCAATCTTTTGCAAGGGAAGTTTTCGCATTCAAAACAAAAACGAACGCTTCCTGTTGCCAACAATTCACACGCATCTCTCATATGCATACAGTTTTCTCCTCGCGGAATGCATCCTGGTCAATATTTTTTATGAAATCCCAGTTTATTGAAATCATTTTCTTTAAACTGATAAGCGATGCATAAAGCACAGTTCATCCCACAAGGAGCGATTAGGTTCTCATTCATGTCTCTCCCCTTTATATAGCGTTTCCAATTTGTTATTTCAGTAAGATTTAGGGACGTTTCGTTTGTCATAGATTTCCTTCAAGGCCTGCTACACAATCATTCTTCACGGTCCCAGGGAAAGGCATCCAAACGCTTGATCATTCCGCTTCTAAAGGATTTCTGAGTATATAGCCAAAAATAACAAATATAAACCCCTGCATCTTTTTGATTAACAGGGGTTCAGCTTTGCTATTTCTTCTTAACCGGAATCCAGATTTCTGAGTAATAATTCTCGTCTAAGGTTCCTTTTGGATACTCAGCCGGATCAGCATACATTTCGACACAATAGCCGGCAGCAAACTCATATTCCTTAAGGGCTGGCAGCCATTCCGCGAATATCTTTGTATTAACATCCTGTAAGGCAATTGGCATCGGTCCTTTGCAGGGAAAGACGGCCCAGGTGAATGCCGGTATTGTTCTGGTCTCATATCCTTCCGGCACATCCATGGCGGGATTGTAATTGTCAGCGATCAGATATTCAAAATTTTCATTCCCCATCTGCTCATCGATATTAATGCCATACATTCCATTAACGGCATACACCCCGCTGCCAGTTTTTTTATTTTCCGCTAAGAAATGTTCTTTCCAGAATGACGGAATTTCCTGTTTGGCATGCTCATAGCTAAACTGTTTTGCTGCCCCTAAGACAGTAAATGCTTCTTTTTTAGTAATTCTGTAATCCAATAGATAACCACCTTCCAATGATATTTTAATTTTCAGCGGCGCAAAGGATTTAATCGTCATCTCATCCTTTTTAACCATTGAAGGTGTAATGCCATGGAATCTGGTGAACGCTTTTGTAAAGCTGTCCGGGGAGTCATAACCATACTTCATGGCCACATCAATGACTTTTATATCACTAGTAGATAGTTCCCCGGCGGCCAGCGCCAGCCTACGGCTGCGGATATACTCCATCACTGAAAGACCACACAACATGCTGAATCCCTTTTGAAAATAAAAAGAAGAAATTCCCACATGCCGGGCAACTGCGTCAACCGAGATGCATTCTGTTATGTTGTCTTCGATGTAGCCAACTGCTTTACTGATTGATTCCGTCCATTCCATTGCACTTACCTCCTGCTGTGATTACAGTATAGGGCCTTTAAAGCTTGCCTTCCCGACATTTATTGCTTTCTTTTGTCTTATTATAAAAGCTTAACCATTAAATAATCCTCATTCCCGACATGATCAGTTTTTTCGCAAACTATTTGATATCCCAGACGCAGATAAAAACTAACAGCCGGATTATTCTGTTGAACTGACAGTGACGTTTTTGTGAAGCCACTTTTTTTGAGCAGCTTAAACAAATTCATCATCAGTTTCGTCCCAATTCCATAGCCGCGAAACGCTGGCTGGATCGAAATAGCCAGTTCCGGCGTTTGGCTATCAACCCGTCCATAGCCTGGTATAATTCGCGTCCAAGCCGCTCCGACAATTAAGCCGTTTTGGCGGGCAATCACCCCTAAATCTCCGCTTTGACTTCCAAAATCTTTGATATAGACTTGTATTTCCGGCTGATCAATAATGCTCCTTGGCGGTAGAGACTCACCCTGGGGGATATAAATCGCCTGATATAAAAACTCACGCAAACAATTATAATCCACCGTTTGCATGATACCAATTGCTGCTTTAATTTTGTGAGCTGTAATTATCGTATTGCTGTGGGCATTAATGGTTATGGCTATACCCTTATAGTAAACATACCAGTTCTTGCCCTGCCTTATATGCAGATCTGCCTCACCGACAGCGCTTTTACACCAGTCAAGTAGCTCTTTTTCCTTTAAATCTAAATTTTTACCAATCCGCTTTATCCCTAATTCTGTGGTATGCAAGTTTTTAATATTATTAAGCAAATCATTCATAAGCACCTTCAATCTAAGCTCATTTAAACTTATCTGAATCACTGTTTCACATCTCAATCAGATCAAATTATCTTCACTTTAAAATCACCGCTCATAAAAAATCTTACATTTCTTTATCATATTTAAAACGGTAGTATACGCCATACCCATGGACAAATAAATAGGCAAAAACCATTACCAGTATTACAATCATATCAACACCCATTAGGGCAAAAGATACTAATAAGGCACCATTTACAAAAGTCATCATATCAAAGGCTTTGGCTTTGGCGCAATTTGCGATTTGAACATTGCGCTCATCATTCTTATCAATAGCAAATTGTTTCTGTACTTCCGGGTGGCCTTTTACAGCCCGATCAGAAATTAAATTTCCCATTCCATGACCAAAGATTCCACAGCCCAAGCCAACACAAACATAGGGTAAGGCGACCATGATTCCTTGCGGATTGATTAAAAAATCCGACAGCCATAAGCCAATTGCCATCAAAATACCACCGATTACTATTGTACTATACTTTAAGCCTTTCATCATTCTTCCTCCTCAAAGATAAAAATTTCTTCAATGGTCATTTTAAAATAGCGCGCAATTTTAAAGGCCAATAGTATTGACGGATTATATCTGCCATTTTCCAGTGAACTGATTGTCTGTCTTGAAACTTCCAATACTGCCGCCAGTTCTTCCTGCTTAATACCATGTTGCTTGCGAATTTCTTCCAGCCGATTTTTCATCGCAATTTACCCTTTCTGCGTCAAGTTAGCTTTCCATAATAGAATCCTACCACGCCTCTACCCATATGTCAAGTTGGCTTTCCAATTAGTCATTATGACTAATATTAAATCAATATTTATCTATATACTGACAAAACCATTCATTTTTTTAGCTCGTTTTCGTTTTTATTGATCTGTTAGTTTTACTAATTTTATCTTTATTCGGCTATTATTCATAGTATTCGTAATTAAACAAAATGAAAATAAATATAAAATACTTGATTTGTTTCGTTTCATCATATATCATATTTATAAAAATTAATTATCTTTAATTTTATACAAATTTATATAAAAATACAGAAAGGGAATCATCATGAATTCTTTAATCAACTGGGAATTATTACACACAATCCTCAACAATCGCCAGACAAAGGGGCCAGAAGTAATGGCTGATCCGGGAAATTTCTGGGACAGCCAGGCACCCATGTACGACCAGATGGCAAAAATGGAGAAAGATTTCACCAGGCTTCAAATTGATGCCATGCCAACCAGTCCAGAAGACTCGGTCCTTGATCTCTGCTGCGGGCCTGGTCGCATCACCTCGATGATTGCGGAACGGGTTAAAACTGTCACGGCCATAGATGCCTCACCTAAAATGCTAGAATACTGCCAAGCCAATTGCCAGAATTTGGGCTTGAAAAATGTCACTACCCGGCTAATGAACTGGGATGATGTCATTCCTAATCAAACCATTGAAAAGCATGATCTGGTCATCGCTTCGCGCTCTCTGGCAATGCCCGAGATTAAAAGACTCAATGCTTTAGCTAATAAAGCTATTGCCATTGTTTGCTGGGCTAATGCCCCGCACATTCCGGTTATCCTAGGCCAAATGTTTAAAGGCACCAGCACTGCAACAGCACCCCTTCCAACTGTGCCGGATCGCCGCTTCGGCTACAATCTGATGTTTAATATGATTTATGATCTGGGGCTGGACCCCAATATCACTATTCTGGATGACGGCTTTACCAAAACTTTTGATTCCTACGATGAAGCGTATTCCGAACTGCGCAAGCTCCGACCATTCACCGATGAAAAACTGGCCATCTTTAAAAATAACCTGGCTGCAATGCTGTCAGAAAACCAGGACGGCACAGTCACGTTTAAGCAACTGACTAAAAGCTATGTACTATGGTGGCGTCCGCAAGCGCTTAAAGAAAGCGCATTCTAAAAGTTTAATCCAATCTCAATCTAAAATGGAGGTGCGATGTTGAAAGAAACGACAATTTCTCAAGACTTTAACCTGGCAAATAAGACTGGCATCAATCGCAACCAATTGATTGGCCTGATTCTGATTTTTTTAATCCTGATCATTTCACTCGTCTCGCTTTCGCTTGGCGAATATGCCATCTCGCTGGCGCAAATCAAGGAAATTGTCGTTTCAGCAGTTAGTGGTCAAGCGCTGTCTGCCGAAGGTCATACAGCATCGACCGTTCTGTTGCTGATCCGGATCCCCCGAATCATTCTGGCACTTATGGTCGGCGCTGCTCTAGCCGCTTCGGGCGCTGCCTATCAGGGCATTTTTAAAAACCCCATGGTCTCACCGGATATCTTAGGCGTTACCGGTGGTGCTGGAGTTGGCGCAGCAATTGCTCTGCTGCTGGATTTTCCGACCATCGGCGTACATGCCCTTTCCTTTCTGTTTGGAATTGGCGCAGTCACCCTAGTTCTGGTTCTTTCCCGTCTGGTCGGTAAAAATCAGGGGACACTTCTGATTATGGTTTTGTCCGGTGTGGTCATCTCGTCCATTTTCTCTGCCCTAACCTCTCTGATTAAATACCTGGCCGATGCCGATGACAAACTGCCGGAAATCACCTTCTGGCTCATGGGCAGCTTTGCCCGATCTGGCAATTTTCAAAACATCCTGATTATGGGCAGTGTCCTGCTAGTCGCCGGCATCCCCTGTTTTTAACCCGCTGGCATATGAACGTCATGACTTTTGGCGATGAGGAAGCCCAGTCGCTGGGTATCGATGTGCGAAAAACCAGACTGATCATCATTGGCTGCGCATCCCTATTAACTGCCTCTTCGGTTTGTCTGTGCGGAACCATTGGCTGGGTTGGGCTAATTATGCCACACATTACCCGGATGCTGGTCGGCCCCAATTATAAAACCCTCTTGCCCATCACCCTCCTAAGCGGTGGCCTGTTTATGCTGATCGTCGACAACGTGGCTAGACTGATCGTTCCGGGCGAACTGCCTATTGGTATTCTGACTTCACTCATCGGGGCCCCTTTGTTTATCTATATGCTGTTTAAAGGAAGAAGTGATTGGTCATGAAACTCGAAATTAAACATCTGCAATGCGGATATGATAAAAAAATTGTCGTCGAAGATTTTTCGGTCAGCGTCCAATCAGGCGAAATTCTCTGTCTGTTGGGACCCAATGGGATCGGTAAAACCACCCTCTTTAAAACGATTCTACGCTTTTTACCCTGCAAAAAAGGGTCGATTGTCATCAATGACCACCCCATCGAAAGCTATTCCAAAAAAGATTTTGCCCGCCTGATCGGCTACGTTCCCCAATCGCATACCCCGCCTTTTGCCTTTTCGGTCCTGGATGTGGTGGTGATGGGCCGAACTGCCCATCTGGATCTCTTTGCGTCACCATCTAAAAAAGATTATAACTTTGCCGCAGAGCTGCTAGAAAAACTGGGACTGTCGCTATTGAAGGACCGCAATTATACTGAATTAAGCGGCGGTGAGCGACAGATGGTTTTAATTGCCCGAGCCCTGGCTCAGGAACCAGCCTTTCTGATGATGGATGAACCCACTTCCAACCTGGATTTCGGCAATCAAGTAAAGGTTCTGCAAAATGTCAAGAGACTCTCCCAACAAGGGCTTGGCGTGATTATGACCACCCATTCCCCGGATCATGTTTTTTATGTGATGCCAATGTAGCGCTGATGATGCAGGATAAACGCTATCTGACCGGGCATGTCTCCGATGTTCTAAATGAAGACACCCTATTCGAAACCTATGGTGTCCACATTGCAATATTAGAGGATCACTACCGGCAAAAACCCTACCGTTTCTGTCAGCCAATTATTGATTCTCTATCTTAACGCGTTTTCAGGTGTCGGTTGATTATCCCGACCGGCAATTGAATAATAACCTTACAAGGAAAGGAAAAAGTAAATGAAAAAATTATTAGTCTCGTTCGCTGTTTTGACCCTTTTTGTTTCGATCTGTTTGGGAGGCTGCAGCCAGTCAACCAGCACAGAAACCGGCACCCGAACGGTTACTGACAGTGAAGGGGTCGAAGTTGAAGTCGCTGCTGAGATCACCAAGGCGGCTCCCGCTATTGGCGCCTTTGCTCAAATGACTGAAATTGTGGCCGGACCCGGCAAAATTGCCGCAGCTGCCACCAAGAATATCTCCGAGACCTTCACCAATGTTTTCCCGGATTATCTGGAAAGCAATCCCGACGGCTATGATGCGGGATCAGTTGAAAGTCTTATTGCTTCAGGATCACAAGTGGTCTACGGACCTGACAGTGTTTTATCCGATGAACAGAAGACACAGCTTAATGAAGCCGGCATTCCCTTTGTTGCTATCAACAACATTAAAAACGTCGATGGAATGTGTGAATCTTTTATGATCATCGGCGATATTTTCGGCGAGGAAGGCACCCAAAGAGCTCAGAATTTTGTCGATTACTATCAGGGGAATATCCAGACCGCCAAAGATCTGACTGAGAATGTTGCTGAAGCTGACAAAGTTTCAATTATGTGCCTGCGTTACTCTGGCGGTGCCTATTCAACCATCAACGGTCAGGACATCTGCAACGAATATTTTGAAGCGGCGGGGGCATTAATGTCGCCAAAGATTATACGGCAGATTCTTCCGGAACCGGTCTGACAGTCAATCAGGAACAAATTGTGACCTGGAATCCTCAAGTGATTATGGCTTTTACCCAGTCTGCTAAGGAAGCAATTCTTGCCGATCCGACACTAGCCGATGTTGATGCTGTTAAAAACGGCAAAGTCTATGTCTGTCCTTATGGTGTTTACAACTGGTCGGTCCGCAGCGGTGAAGGTGCAATGCTGCCTTTATGGTTAGGAACCATTATGTACCCTGATCAATTTGCCGAAATTGATATGAATCAGGTGGTTAAAGACTTCTTTAATGACTATTATTCCTATGAGATTTCAGACCAGGAAATTGAAACAGTTCTGTCCGGAAGCGCCAATTAATTAAAAAAACGTCCTCACAATAATCATTATTTGCGAGGACGTTCTCTTTTATTATCGAAAATTCTGGCCAAAATCGCCTTGCATCATTGAGCATCTATTTCGGCGGTCGTAATAAAGGGTTTAGGTTGATCAGGATGCTCACCAAGCATTTTTTCCATCCAAATCATATCATACCAGGTCCCAAATTTATAACCGCATTTGGTAAAATGAGCGACCTTTTTATAGCCCAGCTTATGATGAAAGGCCCTACTGCTATTATCAAGATGAGCATCTTGCTCACGTGTATATGCGATACAGGCATTTAAATTGATAACGTTCTGCCGCTGCAAAAGGTCTTCCAAAGTTAGATATAGTTTCTTACCAACACCCTTGCCCTGGCACTCCGGTTTTAAATACACCGTCATTTCAACCGCCCAGGCATAGGCCGCCCGTTCTTTGAAAGCACTCGCATAGGCATAACCGATGATGTGCTCATCTTCTATGGCGACAATATATGGATACTTCTTTGAAATCTCTTCAATTCTGTCTGCAAACTCACTTACAGATGGCACATCGCACTCAAAAGTAATGGCCGTATCCCTAACATAGGGTGTATAAATTTTTAAAAGTTCATTCGCATCTACTGCTACTGCCCTTCTGATAATAACTTTATGACAAAGGGACACTTCACTTGTCATGTTTTCTGTATGTTCTGTCATCATTTCCTCAACCATCCATTTGAAAATTTGTCATTTTCAAAATAATCATCATTCCATCATTTGTTTTTTTTCGATATGGTCCCAGTCTCTGTTTTCGCACCAATAAACTGTGTTATCGTCTACGTCAAAAACCATTGATATCACAGTCGGGCATACCGTCTGAGCAGTAGCTTTTAGTATTTCAAAACAAGCAGCTACATTAAAGGACTCTTTGGCCTCTTCAAGCATCTCAACCGCTGTCAGGTATCTGTCCCAACCCATCCAGGGGTGTTGTTCACTATTTCCTTTGAATGGTGAAAAATTTGTCATAACTGAATATTTCGGTTTTTCTAAATATCTACGCCCCTGACCGGGAATCACCTGCAAAACATTTCCGTCACGATCCGATAGTTGAGATTGAAAAGTTACTCCCGGAGCGCTGTAAATTGGCTCCCGTTCAGCAATACGCTTTATTTCCATCAAGCTTTTTTGCCCCATTAATAAATCAATATTTAAATTTATAATGTTTTGACAGTCGCTGTCCACCGGATTACTTCTGTCATCAAATGGCCAACAGGTCGGCATTGCAACAAAGTTGCCTTTTGCATTAGCCCCAAAAAGAGGCAGCCACCCCTCTGTTTTATCATATATTGCGATATAAACATTATTGTCCTCTGCCACAACCTTGTGTTCCATCTCCAGAATATCAAGATTCCAGCCAATAATCGTCTTATCAAGATTTGATACAATACTTGTACACATAATATTCCCCTTGTCGTTTTAATTCTAATTTTTTGCTCATTGAATATTCTAACTGAACAGCAGAACTATGGCACATTGACAGCAATCAGCGATAAACCGGAAACAATCAGCATTAAAATAATGATTACTTTCACAATTTTTTCATCCAAAATTTTCGATAAGAGAATTCCTAAGCCCAGACCGATCAGCATAAAAGGAAATAAGATCATAGCATTTTTAACTATTTTTAGCGTAATAATACCTGTTACACTATACATGATCAATCGGAACAGATTGTCCGTCAGCAGCACCATACACAAATTTCCCCGAAAGGCATCAGGTGAATCTGTTGTTCTACCCATATAGGCAGCCAGTAAGGCGCCAATCCCAAAAAGACCGGTTATAAAACCCGATACAAGTCCAATTATAAAGATTCCAATTGGCGATGATTTGCTTCTTTGTCTGTGGAATTCCCGAAACAGCATTTCAATTCCTATCCCCGTTATCACAATCCCAAGCAAAATTTTTATGAAGACAACATCACCGTATTTAAGCAAAAATATTCCTGGCAAACTGCCAATCAATACTAAAGCTGCCAGGGGCAGCCATAGCTTTAACTTAACAGCCTTTCGCTCACGAACCGCCAGCAGAATATTGGATGGAATGCCAATGAGTAAATCAACCGGTGTAATATTGATATTGTCATTCTGAAAACTTAAAATAGAAGTAAATACGATGGTGTTGGCAAAGCCGCACATTCCTTTCACAATATAAGCACAGATGACAGCAACAATCATCAGGGGACTGACATCCATCATTATTGTGTCATTCATTGTCATTTAAATGTCCTTCTTCAATTATTTTCATTTGCCACCACAATCAGAAAGGCAATCTTCAGTCTGTGTAAATCAGCTTAAATCATACACCCAGATTTTTAATCGTTATTAGCTTTTTAATTCATCAATAATAATTTTTTTCATATTTAACATCTTTTCCCATGCCCCAGGTGTCAGCATGATGTCTTCGATGTTTTCTGGGTTAATCTGCCAAGATAAACCATACTTATCTTTACACCAACCACAAACGCTTTCCTGTCCACCGTTTTTTGTAAGTGCGTCCCAATAGTAATCAATTTCCTTTTGATCTTTGCAGGCGATGTTAAATGAAACTGCTTCGTTAAAGGTAAATTCGTCACCAGCGTTAATTGCCGTATATTGTTGATCAAATAATTCAAAATTAATAGCCAATACTTTTCCAGCAAATGACTTTTGAAAATCGAGCAGCCCATCATAGGGGTAGTATGATTTGGTAATTATTTTCCCATCAGGAAAAATAGACAGATAGTATTCTACTGCTTCCTCAGCATTCCCTTTAAACCATAAATTAGGCGTTATTTTATTCATCACAATTCCTCCTTTAATATATCTTTTATTGTGTATAGTCGTGTTATTCCCCTATCAACGTTGATTATTCTTTTATATCAACTATGTTTTATCACTATATAATACTTATACGACAAATTAAAGTAATGGCAGTATAGTAAATTTAGTCTGTGACTTTCTGCCTTTCACAGGAAATTGTCAAAAAATCCGGTAGCCTTTTAGACTCACTGTCTAAGCATTTTTCTTCTGCTTACCAGCAATCCATTTTGAAAGTGCTGGAGCTTTCTGAAAGAAGATCACACCCACAAAGGCGCTGGCAATAATATAGATACTGCTAAAAGCCATCAGTTGCGGCAACGCTATACTCGCGATGATTACAGAAAACTCTCCTCTTTGGATCAGCGATAATCCCGCCCGATAAGACGGACGTTTTGACAAACCAAAGGCTTTTCCACCCCAGACGCCAACCAATATCTTACCGACAACCGACCAGACAACTAAGATAATCAACAATGGCAGCATCGGAACGCCGCCCCCGAAACTAATTGTCGTTCCAAACCATAAGAAAAAGAAGGGTAAAACAATATCTCGAATTGGCAACAGTAAATGTTCCAGTTCTGAAGAATTTCCTGTTTCAGAAAGCATCACACCCGCTAGAAACGCCCCCAGAATCTCAGATAAGCCTATATACATCGCCAAACCTGAATACAAGAAAGCAACTCCTACCATCAGAAAAGTTAAAAAATCGCTTTCAATATAGTTATCGATAAAGTCTTTCAGTTTACTGAAACCAAAATGGCCAATGACAACCGCACCTAACGTTAATGCTATTACCTTGGCCAGTATCAACACCGTTAAGCCAACTGATAGATCCTGATCAGAATTGAGTGCTACTAAAAAAGAAATGAGAATCGGTGAAACCAAATCCTCAAAAATCAGCAAGGCCAACATAAATTCTGTTTCTACATTTGCCAGTCGTTTATTCTCTTCCAAAAGCTTTGCTGTAATCGACGAACTGGACGCATAAACAATCCCGCCAATAATTGCCGCTGATAGAAAATCAAGTTTGAAAATCAAGGCCAAAGCAAATGCCCCGCCAAAATTGAATACAACATCCATGATCCCTGCTGCCCAGATCGTTTTTGCGATTCTTAATATTTTTGCAATTGGAAACTCAAGACCCAGAACAAAAAACATCAGCACGATCCCAATTTCAGCGAGCAAGTGAATTGTTTCGTTTCCTGCCAAAATTGGTACTAAAGCCAAACCCAGAATGATGAAAACCAATACCGATGGAATGTTAAATTTTTGAGAAATAAAACTGAGACTAAAGAAAACTATTAACAGTAATCCAGCTAAAAAAAGTTCAGGCAAATTCTCCATAATCGCCCCCATTTGATTATTTTCTTATTCCGGATTTACTGAAGAACACATGGACTGCAGTAGCTTGATCGGATCTTTCTTGCCAGTAACCATCAGCTTGTCATCTACTAGAATCATCTCTGTTGGGTCAGGACTACCAATAAAATCATGCCCTCGTTTAATTCCCAGGACTGTTACGCCTGTCCTTTTTCTGATTTGCGCCTCTTTAATCGTCATATTGGCGAGACAGCTATTGGGTTTGACATCAAACCAATGGATACGAATCTCCTGAGAAAAACACTCTTCCCTTTCTTCCGTCACCGGTTGGTAATCAACACCTAACAAAATCGTCCCAATTTTTCTAGCCTCATCATCATTTAATTCAATCGAAAAAGTAGGTAAGTCATCTTCCAGGTCATCAAAATGATAAATGTCTCTTTGTCCATGATAATGGGTTAAAATGATAATATTATCACCTGATGCCGTTGTGATCGCGTGCTTCATCCCTATCCCAGGGAGATCAGATGTTTTGATTTGCATAGTATTCTCCTTATAAATATTTTATCAGTACGCTTCTTTTTCACAAAAAAATGTATGTGTATGTTTCTATTGTAATCACAGTAATAAACAAATCATAATTATTTGTACTACACAAGGTAATCAGCAGATTCTGCTTCAAAATGCGCACTATACCATTTGCCAACTATCTGCTTGGAGTGATCATCAGGACTTGCGTAAAACCATACGAACTTATCAACCTCATCGACCACGCTTCGCTTATTTGAATCAGTATATCATACTAAAAAATCCATGACAAATGAAATGACTCGCGTCATTTCAACCCGGATTCGCAATTCTCTTACATGCTTGTATGTTCTCCCCAACAAAGGTGGAACCAAGTATAAGTATCGCTCCCATAATTTGCGGCCAGGTTAAAGTTTCGTGCAGAACCATCACGCCAAAAACCATGCCAAACAGTGGTTCAAGATAACTGAAAACAACAATATCGATGGATTTCATCTGGCTAAATGTTGAGAAATACAAACAATAGGCTACCCCAGTATGAACAACCCCTAATATGACAATCATCGATATTGCCGTTTGATTCAACTTACTTAACGCAACAATCAAATCTGATCTTAAAACAAAGGGTAATAATATAAGAGCCGCGCTGAGCATCTGTATCGATGTTGCCGTTGTACTTTCTAATTTTACCTCGATTTTTCGATTGATCAGTATGATCACCGCATACAAAAGCCCAGAAATGCCACTCATCACTTTACCCAATAAATCACCTTCCGATAACTTACCTGGCATTCCCACAATCAGGATCAAGCCAATCAGCGAAATGATGATTACAAGGTTCTGAGTCCAGTCTCTCTTTTCTTTCAGAACATATGGTGCTGCCAACATCACATACACTGGACACATATTGTAGATAATAACCGCCGAAGCAATCGTTGTGTTATTGTAACCATAGAACAAAGCAACCCAGGCAAAGCCTATCAAAGCCCCAGACAGACAATACAATAGGACACTTCTCCGATTTAAGCTGACTACACTTTTCTTTTTTAGAACAAAGAGCACCAGCGTTGCTAATACCGCTCTGCTGAAAGCTAATTGAATTGGAGTCAGATCAATATAGCGGCTAAAAAGTCCGATACTTCCCCAAAGCAACATTACAACAATCAATTTCATACGATTCATAGCCCACCTGCCTTATCAGAATAACGCCATCATATTACAATTCATGGTCTCTGTATTGTATGAAATTGCAGTTTAAATCTGAAAGCTTTTCTGGTATGCACCGGGTGTCAGTCCATTCATTTTTTGAAACTCTTTGGTAAAATGCGCCTGGTCATAAAAACCTAAACCGTAACATACATCCAGCAATGGCATCTGTTCCTTAAGTCGGCGTTTTGCCTCAACCACCTTCAGTTGGAGATGATAAGCCATCGGAGATGTATTGTACAATTTTCCAAAATTTCGGATCATGGCAAATTTATCAAAATCAAATTGTTTTTGCAGCTGATCCAAAGTTAGCCTGTCTAAATAATGGCGCTCAATATAGTCTTTTAGTTCCTCGCACATTATTTTGGATTTCTTTGTTACCACTGTTTCCGACTCTATTTCAGCCTCAGACAGTTGCTCGAGCAGTCTTATCAATTGCTCTTCAAATAGGGCGTGATCTGAATCCGTTGCCAAATTATCGATAAATGCTCTAATCGAGGCACCCTTCTCAGAAGTCACTTTTTCAACATGGTCAAACTTCAAGGTATTTCCGTAAAACTCTGGAGCAATATAAAGCATATCAAAGTGCCAATGCTCAATATCCTCTGGTGAACACTGATGGCTGAGCTTGGGTGGGATGATTACACCATCCCCCTGCTTGAACCGAATGACTTTCTCGGGAAACTTTACGGTCGTTGTTCCTTCACGAATAATGCCAACCGAAAGTTCATGATGCATATGTTTTTTATAGCTCTGGGCACTTTTCTTGCATGATTTAAGCTCCACCATGTTACTTACAACTGTGCTAAAGCTTATGTTACACTGGGACTTTTCGTTTGTCATCATTTGTTCTTTCCGGGTCGCCAGTAGCGGGACCCATTGGCTTCCCGACACAATAACCCATAATCAATCATTCCTCGTCGTAATAGAAAATAATCGCCAAAGGTATGCCATTCCTCACAGACCGTATTAACTTCTTTCTCAGAATAATCTCTGTTTGCTTCAAACTGATTGGCCAAATAATCCAATATTGCTACTCTGATCTTTTTCTTTTGTGATAGTTGGATAATTCTCCCGTTCTCATTCAGGAATTTGCTGATATCTATATTCTCTTCCAATTCCTTTTCTCCTCTTTCGCTCCAAACCCAATGATCTGGCCTTTATAAACAGTTCTGTCTAAATTATACCCCCCAGATAATCAATTTTTCAATAAACGCTCCGGCGAGTTTTGCATCCGGCCTTTCTTAGTTTTCCGCCACGGCGACCGCTACACCAGTAGCAACAGTACTATAAATATCTACTGCTTTGATACCGCCTGCTACGCTGTTGACAGATCCAAAAGGATCATCTAATATAAACTATATGTGACTAATTAATCGAGAAAATTTAAAGAGGTGCATTTAATGCGATATATCGATCTTCGAAGTGACACCGTCACTCAACCAACCGAAAAAATGCGAACGGCTATGGCCACCGCCATCGTGGGCGATGATGTCTATGATGATGATCCCACCGTAAAAGAACTGGAATCCCTAGCTGCAAAAATGCTCGGCAAAGAAGCAGCGCTTTTCGTGCCAAGCGGCACTTTTGGCAACCAATTGGCTATCCTTACCCATACCCAGCGCGGTCAGGAAATCATTGTTGCCCATGACAGCCACATTATGATGCATGAAGTCGGAGCTTCGGCCGTGATTGCCGGTGTCCATACACGCAGTGCCCGTTCGCAAAACGGCTTTTTTGATCCGACCGAAATTCAAGCGCTAATTCGTGGCAATGATATTCATTATCCGGAAACCGGACTGATTTGTCTTGAAAATGCTCATTCATCAGGCTGCGTTGTCTCTTTAAAAAATATGGCAGATATCTATCAAATCGCGAAGCAGCATCAAATTCCTGTCCATCTGGATGGCGCCCGCTTTTTTAATGCGGCTCGTCATCTTCATGTGGACTACCCAACAATGGCAGCCTATGCAGATTCCCTCAATATCTGTTTATCCAAAGGGCTTTGTGCCCCAGTCGGCTCATTGTTGGTCGGATCACAAACTTTTATTAACAAAGCCAAAAAAAACCGCAAACTGATGGGTGGCGGAATGCGCCAGGTCGGTATTTTAGCTGCAGCCGGTCTAATCGCTCTGCAAGAAATGGTTGAACGACTGGATATCGACCATGAAAACGCCCGCTATTTAGCCGATCAATTGGAAACACTTGACGGAATTACGGTCCAGCGTGATCGCCTTAACATCAATATGGTCTTTTTCAAAATCGATTCTCCCCCCATTGCTGAAGATGCCCTCGTCAGCAAACTTTTAGCCAAGGGCATCAAAGTCAACGGCCTTGAAGAAAATGAATACCGTTTTGTTACAAATAATGGTGTTTCTAAAGAAGATATCGATTATTTAATGACCGTTTTAAAAGAAATTTTTTAATTTTTTAAAGAAACGAAGCAAGATGACTGGCCTAAAATCAGAATAGCCTCACTTGTCCCAAAATTTTTCTTTATAAAAATTCTCATTGCCGAGTTTTTTGGCCGTTAGCCGTAAGATTACGCAGCCATCAGGACAGACAATATCTTTACTGAATTTGTCTGTCCCACCGATATTTTATCTGCCCGGCCTTAGAGTCTGAAATGTACCATGATTCTTTTCCAATAAATTACCAATATCGATTTATCCTGTGGATCGCATAATCGTTCTGGCTGCTTACAATTTATCGCTATTACCACACCTGATATCAATTATTTTTTCACGCAGTTTTTCTTGATCCCAATTCCACCAACAAATAGACTGTAATTTCTCAATTGTCTCATCATTGAATCTTTTTTTAATTGGCTTTGCTGGTAGGCCACCGACTATTTTGTATGGTTCAACATCTTTTGTGACAATTGCTCTGGTTCCGATAATTGCGCCATTTCCAATCTGAACTCCCTGCATAATAACCGCTTCGTATCCAATCCAAACATCATTTTGCGGATCACCTGTACGCGGACATATTTTTTCTTCTGGAATAGACATAATCAATCCTCCTTATATTTTAATTGTCTCTTTGATCTATCCCAGCATGCACCTGCAATGCAACGTTTCATTTGCTCACCACCTTATATCTTATTTCCAACTTCATGTTAAAATTATCGTTCACAATGTATCCGTCTAAGAAAATACATTAAAGTCATATTACAGTTTTTGTTCAATTAGAGTCATATTTTTTTAAATTTTACAAGCCCATTTCTTTCTATTTTACCGCATTTCCTTTCAGTTTGGAACCGCACTTTGATATCACGCTATACAAATATATACAACAAGAGGTTGTTGCCAATTATGAGTTGCATCGTTAGTAAGAAAAAAGATTGACACATTATGCTATGTATCGTATAGTATAATGCAACAGGAGGTATTGACATGGACATTCAATTAAAACGCGGTCTGTTAGAGATTTGTGTGTTGACCGTTCTTACTCGTGGAGATTCGTACGGTTATCAAATCATCAAAGACGTGAGTCCCTATATCGAAATTTCCGAATCCACACTATATCCGATCTTGAAAAGATTGGAGTCAAATCAGTGTGTGGTGGTGAATTCGGTGGAATATAACGGAAGACTTCGAAAATACTACAAAATAACTACAAACGGTCGTAATCGAATTGTTGATTTTCTAGATAATTGGAAAGAGGTTATGACGGTTTATAATTTTATCACAGAAGAAATGAGGTGTTATACAGATGAATAAGACAGAATTTTTATTATGTCTGGAGAAAAAACTTGTTGCCCTGCCTCCCCATGAAATTGAAGTAACTCAGGGATTTTATTCAGAGATGATTGACGATAGGATCGAAGATGGGATGAGCGAAGAAAATGCCGTGGCCGCCATCGGCGATATCGATACCATTGTCCAGAATACCCTCCTGGAGCTGCCCCTTCCAACACTAATGAAGGCTAAGATCCAACCAAAATCTGGTTTGAAACTATGGGAAATCATCCTAATAGTACTTGGATTCCCACTCTGGTTTCCTTTGGTAGCCGCCTTTTTTATCGTTATTGTTGCCGTTTATGTATCCGTTTGGGCCGTAATTATTTCTCTCTTTGCAGCGGTTGCAGCATTCGCAATCAGTGGCTTGGCCGGACTTGTTAGTCTCTTCTTTGCCCAAAGCTTTCCCGCTGGTCTACTGATGTTTGGCTTATCGCTGATTTGCATCGGAATCGCAGTGCTTGCTTTTTTCGGGGTCACAAAACTATCATTTTGGTTGATTGGTCTGACGAGAAGATTTCTTCGTTGGGTTAAATCACTGTTTATCAAGAAAGAGAGCGTTTAAATGCAATCAATAAAAAAAATAATTATGCTGATCGCCGGCGGTTTGATTATCCTTGGTTTGGTTATTGTTTTTCTGGCATTTGCGCTGGCTGGCTTCAATTGGCATTCTTTTAATACCGCTCTTCCTGACGAAGAACACATCTATAGCTATGATCTGGCTGGTGTTTCCAGCTTGTCCGTCAGCGAACTGGATGCTGAAGTCCTGATCGTTGGAAGCGACGAAGACAATATAAAAATAACCTGCTCTGAAAATAAAAAGGATGCTTATGGCATTCAGCTTCATGCAAACGGTGAGTTAGACATTAATCGTTCCTTTTATAAGCATTGGTATGAATATATTGGTTTTAATATAAGCAATAAAAAGAGAACATTGACTGTTTCCGTGCCGCGAAGTTTCAGTGGCGAAGTTGATGTGAACACCATGAGTGGCGATCTTGACCTAAACAATTTTGATGGCATAAACGCCCTTAATATCAGTACTTCAAGCGGGCAGATTACAATCACTAATGTGACCGCCAATGATTACATCAAGGCTTCGACGATGAGCGGTGACTTCGCTCTTGATACCCTTCATACCGGTAATGAGATTGAACTTGAAACATCCAGCGGCGAGATCCAAGTCAGCAACGGAGAAATTGCAGGAAACATGACGGTGTCCTCGCTAAGTGGCAATATTGATCTAAGCGATACCCAGATCAATGGCGATAGTTCTTTCAATAGTAGCAGTGGCGAAGTGCGGCTCAATCTATTTAGTGCCAAAAATATTTCTGTCACCACCCTCAGCGGTGATGTTGAAGGACGTATTCTTGGTGATCCTGGCAATTATACGATCACTGCTGACAGTCTCAGCGGGACAATTAATATTCCCCAATCAGCTAATGGCAAGAATACATTTGACATGTCAACAAGCAGTGGGAACATTGATATTGAATTTTCCTCGGCCAATTAAACTCACTCGACAATTTTCCAATTTAAAAGGGACTCAAGCAAATAATCATCATTTTGCTTGAGTCCCCTTATTTTTTAAAATCTAATTTTTTAAATTAGATTCGCCTAGCAGACTGTTTATAAATCTTTTATTTGAAAAAAGACTTCCTCAACATCTCGAATTTGACCGGTTTCCTGCCAATTCACCCCGTCAAATATTTCTTCTTGATACGTTATAGAGAGTTTATAATCATCTTGTTTGCTGATAGATAACTCCGCAGTATAAGGCGCCTCTGCGGAAAAATTACCGCTTATGTCATTGCTTATTTTCCAGCTAAAGCGACAAAGCAAGCAGAAGAGCTAGAATCGCTGTATACTTCTTCATTGTATTTGTTCCTCCAAGGCCAACTCCATAGCTGCATCCAGCATCGCCTTTAAAATAATAAGCTGAAAATTATGATCGTTTTCTGTATAACATAGGAATAAATTGAATCCCGGTAACAATTTGTTCGACATCGGTATCTTCAAATCCCAAATGATGGTAAACATCTTTGGCATACGGAGATGAATTGACAGTTATCTCATCGGCTGTCGTATTTTTTAAAACTGTTTCAAATAAATTGCGGCCGATTCCTTGCCGGTGATATGTGCCATCAACAAAGAACAATGCGATGTGATTGCCATTATTCCTTGTCGCAATCACGCCAACCATTTTCTTATTTTCATATGCCGCGTAAATGGCGAGACTATTCATATAATCCTGATTATTTATTGCCGTTTCAAAAAAAGTAGCAATCCCTTCATCAGAATAATCTGGTGCCTCAAATTCCATAAAAACATCTGTGACCAGTTTCTTTACATAATCGAAATCATGATTTTCTATTCGCCTTATCTCCAAAGCTTCATCCCCAATCTTATACAAACAATACTCGCTTCAAGTTGTGATTTTTAAATATAGCCATCATACAAACTCACCTCTGTATCATCAGCTAAGGCCAACAATGATTTTATGCAGAGTGTCAATTGAAGTATTCAAATATGATGCTGCATCTTTTATATGATGGTATATTTCTTTAAACTTAAGGGCCTGCATAGCATCCCCGCTTTCAAAACGAGCTGCCATTCCCTTAATATATAGCGTTTCCACGGCCCGACAGGCTTCCCGCATGGGCGGAATTTTTTCTTCCGCTAAACTGGGGCTAGCCTCAAGCACTTTTACAGATTCGGAAAAAATCTCAAGACCCGTGCTAAGCTGTTGAATCATTTCAATAATGATAACATCCGTCATCACTTTAAAATGCCAGATCGAAAGATAAGTAGAGATGGTATAGTTAAAGACATGATTCATTTTGATGGATAACTGATATATATCTTCCCGGTCAAAGGGGGTTGAAAATGCTTTTACCAGATCTTTTTCAAGCGCCAGTTTAGCCTGATTCATTTTATCTGGATAAGCATCCATTTCCTCAGACTCCTTGAACAGATCATCTACCAGCCATTTTTGCAGCGTGCTAATACTATGGTTATTAATTTGGGAAATTTCTGCCAACTGATCATAAAACGAGAATTTCGGCGGAAAAATCCGATCCAGTATGTTTTGACGTTTCACTTGCTCACCTCATCTGTAATTTGAAACGGTTATGCGGTCAGACCAAAAGAATTGATGATGACATAAATTAAACCTGAAACGATCGCAGAAAGCGGTATCGTAATGACCCATGAAATCAGAATCTCTTTTGTTACTCCCCAATGGATGCGTTTTATTTTCTCCGCAGCGCCGACCCCAACCACACTGCCAACAACTACATGGGTCGTCGAAACCGGCGCTCCCGCGAGGTTGGCACCAAATACCGATAGAGCTGCTGAGAGCTGGGCATTAAAGCAGTCCAGCGCATTTAGTATATAAATCCGACGACCAACGGTTTTCATGATGCTCCAACCACCCAGCATGGTTCCCAAAAACATCACTGATCCACCACCAACCCGTACCCAAAGAGGGGCGGCATCCACTGACGTATTGTTAGCTGAAGCCAACGCCAGCATAATCAGACCAATGATTTTTTGAGTATCATTAGCACCATGATTAAATGAAAGTGCTCCGGACATGATCCACTGCAGCCGTTTCAGATGCTGGTTAAGACCAAATTCAGCGTTTTTTAGCAGAAGATGACTTGTTTTCTCCAGAAAAAAAGCCAAAATAAAACCAATCAAGGGGGAAATAAGCAGAAAAATGATGACCTTCATAATGCCCGTTAACTGATGTGACGGCCCAAGCAGTTCTCCACCCCCCAGATAATGTGATCAGGCCCACTGGATACCCAAACCGCACCAATAATACCACCGATCAGGGCATGCGTTGAGCTTGAGGGAAGACCTGATTTCCAGGTAACCAGATTCCAGATGGTGGCACCTAGAATGGCGGCCAGCAGAACCCAAAGCAAAGCCGTTTGCGTCGGCAGATCAATGATTCCCGAAACCGTATCGGCAACTTCACTGCCACCGAAAACCGCCCCTGCCAGCCCCAGCACTGAAGCCAGTACAATCGCTTGCCGAGGACTGGCTGCGCCACCGCTGATTAAGGTAGCAACTACCGAACTGGCATCATGAAGCCCATTGGTTAAGGCGAAAAGAAATGCAAGCATAATCAATATAAACAAAATGAGTGTCGTATTTCCCATACTGATTCTCCTTTGTGTCCTAGTCCTGGTGCTAAGTCATCCTCTTGAAAGAAAATTCTTTGCCCATTTCCCTTTCAATTCTGTAAAACTAAGCGCAGAAGCCATAGCTTTAGCCTTCTGCTTTACCAATTTGATTTGGTTATCAATTTAACTCTGCTCAACTTAACCACATTTTTGCAATCTTTCTAAATTAACTGTTCAAAAGTATCTCCAAATCAGATACAGACACATCCATCCGTTTAGAGGTTTGCTCAATTGTCAATCCCGAATCAAGAAAGCGATTGATGACGGCCTTCATGTCTTCACCAACTTCTATGATATGTCCATCCAGGTCATAAAATTTTATTGAGCGTTGCCCCCATGATGCTTCCTTTACGCCATTATCCAAGTAATTGATGTCATTACGTTTCTCAAGCTTATCGATGAAACTGTCAAAATCGACTTCTTCAAAATACAATTCCATATTATGCGATTTATTTAAGACGCTTTCTTTTGGCTTTCCGATTAACCAGTCAAATTCTTGCTGCAATGATAATGCTCCAAAGGAAATATTGATACCATAATCTTGATAAACCTCAAGTTTAAATAAATCCTGATAGAATTGCTTGGAAAGTTTTACGTCTTTTACAGCAATACACACACCTTTATATTCCATTTAAGTTACCTCCCGCTAATTTTAAATACTTTCGTTATTCGTCTTCAATCAATGGAATCGATACTCAGTTCTATACATCAACTCCAAACTTCCACATTTAAATCAATTGCATTAAATCTTATAACAAGAAATATCATCAGTTGTTGTCACATTATAATCGAACAAATCAACACTTGTCCGAAATCAAAGTTTATGTTGTTGCTTATTCTTAACGCCATTTCCTAGTTTATTGCCTTTTAAATTATACTATGAAACCTTGAACAATCATAAAGATGCAGATTATCCTTAGATCCTATCTGTCAAACAAAAGGATTGCTGTCATCTGAAACTTCCTGAATAATCACTATCGGGTCTGAAATCAAACCATAATTTTCATCTTCCGGGTATATCACTGCAATCGTTGGATTACTTCCTGCATACGCGATGACGCTTTCCATGTTATCCCATTTTGTACATAAAAAGAAATGCGCGTATTGTTCCTGTTCAACAATTTTTAAAAAATCGCCTCTATTTCCCAAAATTGCCAGTGTATCTTTTACACCTGTTTCGTATTCATACTTTTCGAATGCATCCTTCATTTCTATCGGCACAATTCCATGCCATGTCCTTGATATCATTTTTCACATCCCTCATTAAATCAAAGTGCTTTTTTTTGATGATCTCCTTATAATCGTTGTCGAAAATACTGACACGATTAATGCTTTATTCATTTGGGAGCTCTTCAAACTTTGGTATTTTCTCAAGCTCGGTATCCCAGTTTGCTTTGCTTTTATAATAGATATGTCCTTGCGGCTTAATGTCAATATCACTGTTAATACTTCCTGCCGGAACAACCAGTAATTTTCCATCCATTTGTATATTGGGCAAGGCTGATCCACAGTTAGAACAAAAACTTTTAATATGCCCTTCTCCACGAAAATTGAAGGTTTTAGATTTTTCTTGACCAGACAACCATCTTAATTTGGCTGTAGAAGAAAATAAATTGGCTGCATGAGCTGAACCAGTATCTTTGCGACATCGCCCACAATGGCAAAGATAAAAATTATCAAAATCACCTTCTATTTCGAAAGTAATTTCACCACAAAGGCATGATCCGAAATATTTCATAATCACCTCTCCCTTATCATTACTACACTTTTTTAAGAATAAACCACTCTCCATATGCATAGCGGTTTATTATGCCACGAGGTCGTTTCGTCATGCTTTTTCCTTCACCGCCTGTTCGACAATCATTTTACCCAACCCCAACACTCGACTCAACTGGCGGATACTGCTGCCGGTTTCGCTGCGAATCTGCCTGATCAGCAGATTTCTCTGCTGCTTTTCATAATGATCAAGATTATTATATTCTCTGTTTTTTTGCAGCATCTCTGACAGCTGATGATCACTCAATTTTGTTTTTATCTTCATTTCCAGACATTCATCCTGATTCTCTTCCTCTGAGAAGCGAATAAAATCTGACTTTTGGGGGAAATAGGCTCTGACCAGTTCAGTATCCACCAATTCCTGATTTTTCTGGTATGACTGAAGAATTCCAGGATAACTGCTTCTCTGGCTTTATAAAGCTTTTCCAGAAACATTAACCGATCCGGATCATTCAGAAAAATATTTCGCCCATCCAGACCTTTTAAGACGACATGATAAATGCCGGTAGAACTTTTCTCCCGTGCCTACCTTGCCATTTTCGTCCTCTTTTCATTTTTTAATCACTATACCACGATTTTATATCAATGACAAACGAAACGTCCCCATGTTGTTAGCTACACTTCTATTTCTATGGCTGCTAGAGGTGTATCTCTCATAAAATTTGTAATCACTTTAATCAACCCTTTCTTTTTCTAAAAATCGTACAACAAAAAAAAGAAGCTATGTGTTTCATTAACGAATAACATAGCCTTATGGTTGTTTTACCCGATGGCAGATTTATTAAGTTGTTTTAGGGTTTATATGAAAACAGAGACATCAAGATTTTTATTTTTCTATCTCAATGTCTCTGGCTTTTCTTTTTTAAATCAAGAATCAAGATGTCTCAGGTTATAAATAAAATAGTTTCCTGTTGTTCTAATCCAGTCGTTGATAATTGAAATCATATTATACAAACAATTTGCATAAACATTTTGCATTTCATTATTGACACTATAAATATTTAATAGTAACGCTATATCTATACCTTCGAAGTTACCGCTACTAATAACTTGCCCTTTCTCAGAATCTATAACTTTTAATAATAAATATGTATTTGGTGGATTTGTAGGATTTAAGTCTTTGCCTGCAATAACCTTATATTCATTTGAAATTTGTTTAAAATCTAAAAAGCAATCGCTCATTACAATTTGTCTATAATTTCTTAATGAATAGATAATTTTAGCAAGAAGCTTCTTTTCTTTATCAGATAGAAAGTATGTTTCTAATTCATCTTTAAAAAAATCAGTAAATTCATTAATATTAAACAAGACATTTTTATAAAATTCAAAGCCAATAAAATTCTCATCACTGATCAAACTAATGATATCTGCAGTATTACTATTTAGCAATCTAGCATAGTCATATTTGAATGTATCATTTTTGTTTTTATAAAGTAGGCTGCAAATATCAATCAATATAGCTTGTAGTCCTAAGTCTATTTGACTTTTTATTTGAACAAATTCTTTTTTATCAATAATCCGATTTTCTATAATATCTATAAAAGATTCTGATATAAATTTTGTTAATTTCTTCTTTTCATTTGCATTATCTTTTAAAGTGTTATAGATGATAGGTTTTCTCTGTCTAATATCAAATGGTAATTCTTCTATTTTCCCATATTCTGTATTATAGATGCAGAGAATATTAGACCATCCTAATGTTTTGGTCGCATATCCAAGTTCAATCATCACATTTGGATTGGGGGTTATACGTTCATTAGTTTTAGGATTAATTAAACTAATATCCGCTATAAAAATATCGCAACAATCAATTTTATTAAAAATAGTCGCGGATAGATCTGGAGTTCCTATTTCATTTCGGCTATCACTTTCTAAGATGAATTCAGAAATCTTTTTTTGTTTTTTATAAACTTCACTAATAGCTTGCTTTATACAACTTTCTATAAAGGATCTGTTTTTATTTGATGGCAAATCCGATTGCCATGAATAGAAAACATTAATTTTCATAAAACACCTTCTTTCAATTTCCGAGTCACCCTATGTCATCTATATTTTCCCCAAAAAATCAGGGCAAAATCCCGGCATTTTTTAGCCTTATTTTCGCCCTTTTCTCACTACAACCACAATATCTTGTGATTGTAGTAGCTTATTTATCGTTTTTACCACAACGTGTCATCAGAATCACCGTTTCAACGTGTTCATCATTGTCCAAACTTATCTCCATGTTATCCTCAATGATTGGAAGTTTGAAAATCATTGACTTTAACCACTGTCCATTGGGCTTAGCTGCTTCATAGATATTGATTTCTTTAACCAGCGCAGATAACAATGATCGTTTATCAGCCGCATCCATAACTGCATATAATTTATCAAAATATATCAAAGTCTTATAAACATTATCAGCAGTCAGTTTTTCAGCTTCAATTGCTTTTTTTCTTTCTTTACATTCTTTCAATCTCTGTTCAATGTCATCAATATTATCGTACATCTTTTCAAGTCTGTCCTGAAAATCAGATAACTTTCTGTCATAATGCCTGTCGTCAACATCCAAGCTGTCAATCTGATTTTCCAGACTTCTTTTAGTACCAATATATTTTCCCATTTGTTTTTGGAAATTAGAAATCTCTTTTTCTACTTCTATTGTATCAGTCTTTATATTGATTTTTTTCTGAATCATATTAGCAAACTTTGGACTGCTAACCAGATTGCTGATGACTTCTGCAACAGCGTTATCTAGCTTGTCCTCATTCAGCTGTTTATTATATGTACAGGTATGGCCATTTAACAAAGTTCTGTGCTTGCAACCGTAATAGAAATAATCTTTATAATGCTTTCCGTTCTTTCTTTTGATGGATTTATTGCCATACATGCCAGCGCCACAGTGAGGACACTTTAATAGCCCTGATAAAAGATGTATTCTTTCTTCCTTGCTTTTATTGACATGTTCGTATCTTTTAGTCTGTGCCTTTCTCTTTTCTTGCGCTTTTTCCCATGTATCTTCATCAATGATAGCCTCGTGAATTCCATCGGATAGTATATAATTGTCCTGTTTAACGAGCTGTGTTTTGCCTTGTTGCCCTTTGACTTTTTCATTTTTCCTGCGACCATAAGTTATTTTACCATTATAAACCACATTATCCAAAATTTGAGTAATCAGACCTGCAGAAAAATAAGGGCATTTTCCGTTCTGTCTTGCGATCTTGCCGATTCCTTGCTGCTGTAAATATTTAGCAATGCCGTTTGCGCCCATGTCTGTATTCACATACTTGTCAAAGATCAGGCGTATTGCCTTGGCTTCATCTTTTTCAATTTCTAACTTTCCATTAATCAGCTTATAACCATAGGGCGCAAAACCACCATTCCACTTGCCTTCTCGTGCTTTCTGTTTCCGCCCTTCCATCGTCTGAACAAGTATATTTTCGCGCTCTATTTCGGCCACAGCGGATAATATTGTGATGACTAGCTTGCCAGCATCCTTTGAAGAATCAATGCCATCCTCGACTGAAATTAAATCGACTCCATTATCCTGCATCAATTGTAAGCTGTTTAAGATATCTGCCGCATTTCTTCCGAATCGGGATAACTTAAATACTAAAACATACGATACACCATCTTTATTGGAGTTAATATCTTCAAGCATTTTTTTGAATTCTGGTCGGCCATCAATGTATTTCCCTGATTTACCAGCGTCTTCATATTCACCAGCAATTTCATAATTAAAAGCATCCGCATATTTTCGGATTCTCTCTTTTTGAGCATTAAGTGAGAATCCATCAACCTGCATAGTTGTCGATACTCTGGTGTAAATATAGACTTTAACTTTCTTTTTAGTCATTTGTGCACATCCTCGAAATAGTTTGGACATTATCTTCATGTTTAATTTTATCAGTGTTTCTGTCATTAAACAAGAAAAAAGACCTACAAATTTAGTCATCTGTTGGTCTTGGAGGATCTGGCAAGCTGTCCAGATCAATTTTATCAGCATATTTTTCGATGAGATTAGCAAGAAGGTCAGCTAATCTTTTTATGTCATTGTCCATGCTAACCTTCTCCTTACTAACCCAAAAGAGTAATCTTCCACCTAAATGTTATTTAACTACACTTTTTTTAATTACATAATAATTAACTTTACTTTTCTCTTCTGTTATCGGATCTTTTCTTTCATACTCTGATGCGAAACAGGGATTTCCAAAATCATCAATTTTAAATTTGCTTTTATCCAAACTTAATTTATGTATATCTGCCTTCAATAAATTTCTACTTGTGAAATACGCTTTTTTATTTGAAGCTTTCATTTCCAAATCTTTAGCAAAATATTTACTTATATATATTCCAATTTCGCAATCTGGAACATGATCAATTTTTCTTATATCTACTGATCCATGACCCCAAAGTTCCGCAATTTTTATAACTGGAATAAACGGTATCGAAAATAATACAATATGATAATGCATCATCCCTTTTTTCGTCAATTCCCATGTTGCAATATATTTAATTCTATTTATTTTATAATTGTTTTTTAAATAACGTTTAAACCGTTTTATAAACTTTTCAAATTCATTGTTTCCAATTTCAATATTTCCTTTAATATTAGACTTTTTTTCATCTTGTGTAAGCGTTAGAAATGATGATCTTTTGTCCATATTCATTTCTACAATTCTTCGTATCTCTTCTTTTTTATTTCGATAATATTTATCTCGTCGTTTAATTGATTCTGCTTTTTCTAAAGTTGACATTTCTTCAAATTTTCTTTTTCTTCCAGTACGTTTCCCATATTCACTAAAAACTGGTTTTTCATAATCCCATACTTCAATTTGACGCTTTGTTTCAATAATTTTCAGATTATATGTTTTGGTTTTAATCACCTCCTTTACGGCGTTAAGTTATTCTATTAATCAAGCTAACAGTCTTGCAAAAACCGCAAGACTCAGAGCTGGTCTAGGCGGTTGCCTTCTGCAACCGCTTTTATCAGCTCTGTTAATGTTTTTTGTTTATCAATATGCTGTCGTATTCCTCTAACCATTTCATCCTGGTTAATTATATAAGGCGAAATAAACTCTCTAACTCCTTGTTGCTGTCCAGAAATTAATATAAGACCTTGACCCGGAGGCAAATTAGTTTCTTTAATTTCTTCCGAAGGAAATAATATTCCTCTGGATTCCTTAGAGATACGTGCCATATGCACTACCACAGTAAAGTTATCGCGCGATCCAGATGCATAGAATTCAGCTCCAGCTCTTTGCTGAAGAGTCCATACTCCACATGAAAATCCTCGCGAAACACTCAATAGTTCGCTTACTTTTGCTATTAGCTCTGTTCGCACTTTTTTGCTTTGTGTATTTTCAACATATGATAGCAATCCAAAATATTCTTCAATATAGATAATATTGCAATTCTTGAGATAGACCTTATTTTTACGTAGTGTTTGATAGAAATCAAAAAAATCAATAATCATCCCTATAGCATCATCTCCCAAGGCATAATTCCTGCTACCATCTAATAAACGATACTCACTTCCACCTTTATAATCTGCAAAAAATATCCTTCCTTCTCCGGTATCAAGTACTCTATACGCACACTGAAGAGCAGTACAAGATTTCGCTGAACCTGTCTGTCCTGCAAAAAGCAAGTGTACGTGAGCATCTTTTCCTAACTCAATATTAATTGGGACTTTAACTCCCTTACGTTGCCAAATTTCATTATCAAATCCGATTATCATTCTATTTCTTCTTCCATTTTGCGATTGTTCGCATCATCATCGAGTGAATTTGAATTTTGATAAATTATTTCATCTTTTGATATTTCCTTTTCACTTATGTACTTCCATCCAAAATTGCTAAATGGAATTTCAAAAATCATCGTTGTTGATGTCATTCGAATAATATGAACTGGAATATCTACTACAAAAACCTCAATATTGAAATAGTACTTTATATCATGCTTTATACTCTTATACAGATCTAATTTTGACATTTCAAGGTATTCATTTTTCAAACCTTTCGATGCAAGAAAAAATTGATAAACACCTTTTGAGTTATCCATTTTAGAATTCTTTAATACTGGTGATTTATAACACTCAATTTTTCCGATCATCACTTTAGCCTCTTCTGGCCCTGTGAGCGAAAATTCATAATTCAAACTTTTATCTAACTCAAAATCACCTTCTAAAACATTTTTAGTAAGCTCTTTAACAAACGCAAAAAACGCTTTAAAATATGAATTGCATTCAGGATGTTTACTTTTATAATTAATGGTCCCAATAAATGCAATAATCCCAAATCCCAAAAACAACAATTCAAAATATAAACTTATCATTATTTCTCCTTAAAATCAGGGTGCTATCTGCACCCTGAAAAATCTTAATCAGCAAAAACAACTTCTTTAGCACGAATTGTTTCTTTAACCATTTTTGTATTGTAATCTTGATATGCTTTTGCAATACCACCAACAATATTTACATATACTACCCCCTGTGTACGCTCAATCGCTAAATCTTCACTAGTGATTAGTGCACTCGTTCCTTGTACATTTACGTCGAACTGTTCACATGTCGCCTGATTCCCAAGAGTATAAATATGCCCCTTAACAACATCCGTTTTTACTCTATTTTCATACGCATATGCAGTCCTCACATTTAATAATACAAGATTTACTGTATTAATTAGATTCTCTAATTCAATTTCCGTATTCATTACTAGCGCCATTGTTATTTTCTCCTTTTTTTGCTATAATTTACGTGTTTTACAGTTACTACAAATAGATGTTAAACTAAACCGCTGTGCTCACATAACCATCACCCCCGATGCTAATTTGTTACTACAATCAGTATACAGATTATTATTTTTCTTGTATAAGGTAATGATAGAAATTTAAATTCCACCTTGACAGGAGATTATTAGGAGAGTATAATGAAAGATTTTGACACTTTCGAAAAATTATGCAAACAATTATATTACAATGAAGAACTAGACTTTTCATTACCACTTAAAAGGCTTATATATGATTTTTGTGGAAAAGATGCATTTGATAACAGAGATTATAGAAGAGGTGGAAAAAAACAAAAAGTTTTTAAAGAGACTTATTTAGTTGAATTGAAGGAAAAATCAAAATTGACTTATCAAGATATTTCAAATAAACTCTATGAAAAAGGAATCTCAATTGAAGGAAACGAAATTGGCAAAAAATTTAGAAGGCCAGGGTCTGACATTCCTTATTCGAAAGAATTATCTGAAATATTTTGTGTTGATGAGGACTATATAAAATCCGGCAAAAGAGACCTTCCCATGAATCCAAATAATGGTTTAACACCAATTACATTTGACCGAAAAAGTGTTCTCCAACCCTTAACAATACACGAGTCTTATAATGGGTTAACTCTTGAAGAATGCTTTAATATCTTAACTGAAGAAGAACAGAAATACATAATCAATTATGCTTATAGCTTGGTTGAACTACTAACAAAATTACCATAATAAAATTACTATTATTAAAATACTATATTTATTCCACGGTTCTCTTGACAATGAGCCTCCGCAGGCATGTTAATAGGCATCAAGGCGATCCAATAGGATGCCGCTAAGTCAGCCTAACATCCCTGCGCTCATTATCAAGAGACTTTCGCGGCATAAAAATTACGATATCAACATCTAAATAACAATGTTAAGAGCCTCTAAAAATTAATCAATTTTCAAAATTTAGGCAAAAAAAGAACTGCAAATTGAAATGCAGTTCCTTTTCTTATAATTTAAAATTTGCACTAAAAAATGGTCAGTCAGCCTTATTTGGGAGTCTAACAATTTTTTATCTGATAATTTTAATAAAAAATTCAAAAATAGGGCTTAAATTCTGCAGAACACCTTTTTATTTGCTCAGAATATTTTTCTATCCCTCTCTGAATATCATTGATAAACATATTCACTTTTTCATTTTGTGGCGCATTTAATTTTTTATTTTCATAATATATTTCGAAGTTTTCTGCCGAATATTCGATTATTTCATTTTCAGCTATCCCAATATTTTGAATAAGTCTATTTAAAGATGATTGTAGTTGTTTAATTTCTTCTAGTTCCCAGGATTTTAATAAATTCTCAAATAGAATTATTGACTTATCACATTCAATCTTTAATTCATATGCTATGGTTATATATTGCATAAAAAGTTCTTTAGGTTCATCTATCGGTGGAAACTCCTGCAGCATTTTGTTTTGTCTGTTTATTAGATAAAAAAAATTATATAAAGAATATTTTTTGACTAGTGAAATTTCCTCACTTTTCTTTTTTTGTAACCCAATAGCGTAGATTAAAAAGCAAAATAGAACAGCAATTCCGCAAGAACAAATATATGTAATTATTTCCTTAATCCGAAAGCTATCAAACATAAAATTAAAGACAAGAAAATCTTTCAATTGTAAGTACGTGCTACTCCATGCTAGACCAATAAAACAAACAAATAGACCAATAATGCACCATATAATATAAAATCTTGTTCTTCTCATATAATTTTCTCCTACTTGCATAGATAGTCGTCCTTCAAGTTTATCTAAATTGTATGTCATATCTTTTTCAGTCAAACTTATTATTACGGTTTGTCCTAAATGATTGAGAACAGCAGAAATCTTAGATAGATAAATTCCAGCAAATAAAAATATTCTTCGTTTAATTTTGGGTTTCTCAATTTGATTTCCCTTTACCCGTAAAAAAACTTGTTCATATGTTTTGTATAGAGCTAATCCATATACAATAGGCAGATTTAGAATGAGAAGCAAAGAAGGAAGCACAAACTCTTTTAACGCAATATAATTCATGATTTCATATGGTTTTTGCATAATATGCTGAACAGCGTTTACAGTTACTACTACGACAAAAATAGCAATAATCCAATCAAAAAAATGTTTAGCTTGTCGATGCTCTATTTTTCTTGCAGCTAATGCAGACAAAATAGAAATTATTATTATAATCGGTACAATAATAATTTCCGTAAATAATCCGAATGTCCAAAAATTTAACAAAAAGTTAACAATAACAATCCAGGCTATGTTTTCTTTAATTAATTGTTTAAAAAAATGATTGTCCTTAGCCTTTTCTATTGTTTTAGCAAATAGTGGAAATTCCACAAATAAAATCCAAAATATTGTATCTTTCAGTAACGAAGTATCCCAAAAGCCTATGATAAAAAGTCCATATATAACTAATCCGAAATAACTTAGAAAGACTATATAAAATATAACAAATTTGCGACAGAATAGTATGGGAAAAGCCGTTCTTATAAATTCGCGACCAGGATTTGAAAAAATCATGACAGCAATAGCAATCAATAACCATATTGCCAAAGCAATCTCACGATTATTAAAAATCTCTTGTAATCCACTCACTACGGTCTTCCTCTCTTGAAAATATTGTCTAAATTAAGTCATCTTTAATAGTATACCTTCCCAATTTCGCTTGCGGAAAATTTACTTTTATTCAAGTAACATTATTTTAAATTCTTTAAATCCGCATCTCATCAGTATTTATGTTTTATATAATTGCATAATACTAACCTCGATAGAGGTTAGTATTTTAATTTCAGAAAATAGAACCACTTTTTCTCAATATGTGTATAGTACGATATCATTCTTTTCCTGTCAACATTCTCAATGTTCTACCCATCTTGTCCGAATTAATATTTAATAACTTATTCATCTTAACATAATATCTGCAAAACTTATATAATAATTCTAAGCTATCAACAATTGTTCCAGGTAACATACTTATGTAATTATCTCGCTCCTTTTGAATCCTTTCCTTTTCTTCTGTATACTCACTCATAAAATCTTCAGGATCAGGAATCAGAGTTTTGATCCCTTCTTTTGTGAAAAACTCCCTATTCAATCGCTCTATATCTAACCGGCTACTATCTGCAACTAGACTTAGCAAATCGTAGTTATAGCGAGAAAAGACCCTAAAAGTATCACCGTTTCCATTTGAAGTCAATTCGGCAAACTTCTGCGAAATAGTCTTTAATTCTCCTATGTCTTCAAAATGGTTACTATAATCTTTGTAATTATTCCACAACTTACACTTTTCATCGTTATAGTTAGGATACTTACCATGAATCCAAATGTCTGCTACTAAATCTTGACAATTAATTACATATTGAAGATTTGAAGCAATTGAATACAAAGAATCTCCGATAGCCTCAACCAATTCTCGTTGCTCTTCAATAATAACTTCCATTTTCTTACGATTAGCTTGGGATATTGATCTTTTTATATTACCTCTAAAACTAGTAAAATAACCAATAAATATAACTAGTATGACAGTTATCAAAGGAGATATCAATTTTACATATTCCCAAAAATCAAAATTAGAACTACTAAATCTATTCCATATTTCCTGAATACTGTTTAAATCAAAGTATTTTAGACTAATAAACGTTAATAACATTGAAAATAATGCCGGAAGTTTAATAAGTGAAAAAACTATACTTAAAATAAAATCTTTAGTCGTTCCTTTTGTAATACTATTCCAAACAGTGTTGTTATTGTCTGAAGAATTACTTATTATTATCAATTTAGGTTTAAGAAAAAACATCAATTTTTTAATGCCATAATTTAATCTAATGCACAAAATAGACGATCTTATTCTCCCTTTCTTTAAAAAGTTTTCAGCTGCTTCTTCAGCAAAACAATTGATTTCTACGGAAAAGAAGAATATAAGTATATCCAAAAATATCAGAATTACTGTTATTTCTACCCAGTAGATTAAAAAAAGCAGAACAGCTTTTTCGTTCGATATCATTAAATTAATTTCAACAATACTATTCCAAATGTCATTTAGTGTGTTCGTTTTGATAAAGTAAAATATTGCTGCTATAATTATTAGCACCGGAAAATATTTACCTATTTTTTTTACCATGACTTTCTATACATTCCTCTTCTCACATGTTACCCGTGTAATCTCATAAATAGCAAAATCACTTTAATTTGCTATTTACCATTTTATTTTCTTTAAAATATTTAGGTATAGTTTAAATCATCATGAAATATTTAAACGCCTCTTCAATAGCCTGTTCCTTTTCCGAAGGTACTTGTGGAACCTTTGCTTTTCCATCACCCATATTATAATTTTCTCGTTCAATTATACCATGCTTTTTTTTAACCTGAGCTATATACAGAGTTGATACCTCAAAACCATTATTTTTAAATACATACTGCTGTATTTCTGCATACGTAGCTTTACTTTCTGATTTAGTCAACTCCGTGTCTTCGAACTCAAATTCAACCTCAATTGATTTAGATGATTTTAGTTTGGACAATAAGACAACCGTCTCCACATGCATGGAGGTGTTCATTTGCCTACCCGTTAAAACGTCCATGTTATGCGGATTTCCTCACCGTAAATTTCTATTTTCTCTATTAACATACTTATCATCGATCTTTTATCTTCAATTGTACCAGTTGCAAATACAGAGTCAAGGTTTTTCAGTATGGCTTTTGCTTCTGATTTACTAAGCTGCTTTTCACTTTGATCTTTACTGTTTTCGAGCAGCACATTTTTTTCTCTTTCAAGGGCTTCAGTCCTCTTTGTTATCTCTTCGATCGGAACCGCTGAAATCTGATAAAGATCAATCAATTTATTAAGCTGTTTATCAATTTCACGAATTCGTTTTTCAGTATCGAATTGTATTATCGGCTGCGGATCGTCATTCCTGAACTGGGAAGAATCAAGAGAGATTTTGCGTAATTCATCGATAACAAGTTTATCGAGATTTCCAACATACCACGACTTATTTCTACAATCAGGATCTACTATCATCGATTTATTGGATTTGCCCCGGCTGTAACAGGTATAATAAGATCTTGGCGGATTATTTCCCTTTGCCGTATTTCTTTTTGTATAATACCTCGCCCCACAATCACCACACCAAATTATTCCAGTTAATAGCTGGGTTGCCTTAAACGGATTCCGAGAACTCGCATTTCCGCTTAATCCCTCTTTTCTGGCATGGCTATAATAATATTTTTTAGAGGCTTCAAAAGTCTTTTTACTCACAATCGCTTCATGTTGACCTTCATACTCAATGCCTTTAAATTCAATTATGCCAGCATAAACAGGACTTAGAAGAACGCTTGCGATAGCTGAGTTGCTGTGCCATGATCCATAACGATTGGTATATTTTGACCTCATCATCTTTTGAATTCGACTGACTGGTAAATGCTTCTTAACAAATAAATCATAAATCTCTCTAACTTGGATTGCTTCATATTCATTAATGATCAGATTCCCGTCTACAAAATCATAACCAATCGGGGAGTTACCGCCACCGTGAAATAGTCCTGCTTTCGCTCTTTCCAATCTTCCCATTGCGGTACGTTCTTTGATCTGTTCTCTTTCCAGTTGCGCGAAAACTGACAATATCCCAATCATAGCGCGGCCAAAAGCCGTAGAAGTATCAAAGCTTTCATTCATCGATATGAAGGCCACACCGTTTGGTGTAAAGACATCCTCAATTAAATAGAGTGTATCTTTCTGACTCCTGGATATTCGATCAAGCTTATAGACAATCACAAAATCAAGCATTGATTGTTTTACGTCATTAATCAATTCTTGGATCGCTGGACGTTCCAACGACCCGCCCGAGTGACCAGGATCAACATATTTCTTTACGACCGTATAATCTTTTGCCTTGCAAAAATTTATTAACCGGTCAGTTTGCGCTGGTATGGAATAATTTTCAACCTGTTCCTCTGTGCTGACTCGTATATAAATGCCAGCTCTTTTCATGCTCTGCCTCCGATTCAGGGCATAAAAATGCCCGGGTATTGTTTTTTCCCGGGATGCAAAGTATAATATAAGTGTCTAGTTTATATCGGTTACTTTGTTCCCGGTATATCTAAAGCCGTTCTTCTGCTCCAACAGAAGGGCGGTTTTTTTTTATTTAATTAATATCCTACGGCGGTTACACCATATTCAGCCTGATCCGCTGTGAATCCATCATAAATCAACTGATCGATTAAAGCCGAACGTGAAAATGAAGTTAAATCTAAATACGCCTGCGCTTTCTTTGCAGCCTGCTCATTCCAGTCAGCACCACAATTATCCGCGCCATAACCCGCTTGGACGTTCGTAAAACCATCGTATTCCAATTGAGCAACTAACCCGGTATAAGAAAATGCCGAGATATCAAGGTATGCTTTGGCTTTTTTCAAAGCTTGCTCACTCCAGTTTGCCCCGCAATTATCTGCTGCGTAGGTTGCCTCATCATTCGTAAAGCCGCTGTACTCCAACTGACTTATCAAACCGGTATATGAAAAAGCTGATATTCCGAGGTATGTGTTTGCTTTGTCTAAAGCGTTTAATTGGCCTGTCGTTGGTTGTGAGGCATTCTTATCTATAAAACAATTCTCAGTTGTACCAGGTGCATCTGATCCAGCCGGAACAATTTCAATCTCAATTCCTTCTAAACGGTAGCCATAACCAGCTGTCCCAGCTGATTCACCATTCATGGCCCATCCCATCCAGCCAACATTCTGAGCGTGAACTCGATAGTAAACATCGAATAATTCAGCATCAGAACCAGTCAATTTTATCTGGATCGCTTCCAAACGATAGCCTAAACCTTCAGTTCCAGAAAATTCATTTGTAGCTTTCCAGCCCCTGCCGGCTTCATCTTCCCAACCGATATTCTCAATATGGGTTTGATAACTTAATCCGATATCATAACCGGCGTCATCATCAATACCGATGCGGATACCTTCAAGCCTTAGACCTTTACCCTCAGTCCCGGACATTGCCGGCTGAAAAACATAGTCTTGCCAACCCACATTCTGGACGTGAGTCTGATATTTTGCCACGGGTACATAAGTTGCACCAACTTGAGCCGGTACCATACCACAGATCAGTAGTAGAGCCAGCAGCAAAACAGATAACTTTTGAATACTTTTCTTCATACAATCCTCCTTGAAATTTAATCTCTCTTAAGCATAATTATAAGCTGGATGTAAACGGATTGCAATTAATCAGTGAAATCATATTTCATTTTAACAAAATGCTCTGGCACGCCTAATGACGCTGCAATCTGATTAATACATAGATCATTAAAGCTACTTAGTGGCTCTCTTATTAATAATTCGGCTGAAAACCGGTCTGCTTCTTTTTCATAGATGCATGTTTTTAGCATTGTCCTGGAATCCAAATAGATCGCATTGGTCTTTTTATGTAATATACCGTGTCCCAACTCATGACCGCAGATGACTTCTTTCTCTCGCTCTGTTCTGTCGTTATTTATATAGATAATATTGTTTCGTATCACATGTTGATAGAATCCGTTTGTGCAATCTGGTAAATCGCAAAATACAACAGAATAATCCAAACATTTACAGAGATCAAAAGGATCGTTAGTGTCATATTTTTTTATCAACCGATTTACGATTTTTGAAATATCTTCTGTCATATACTACTCCTTGTATTTTTTAGGGGTATACTTTTCTTTGTTTTTCTTTTTAGCCATTTCTAAACCAATCTGCATAGCATCTAGAATTTGCTTAATTTCTTCTTCTGTCGCTGGCTTACCGTCGAACATTAGACCCTCGCTGTTTAATAGTTGGTCCCTAGTTTCATTTAATAATTTTTCAATGTCACGCTGGTCCCGTCGGTTAAGTTCTGGTTTATTTTCTGGTTTAGTTTCAGATCCAGTGAAGTATTCGATAGATACCTTAAAATAATCGGCAATCTTTTGTAGTTTATCAGCTTTAGGCGTACTTCTTCCTTTTTTCCAATCTGATAATGTGGCCGTTGAGATCCCGGTGTCTTTAGATACACGGTAGGCTGTCACATTATTATCATTCAACAATTTTTCAAATAGATCGTACATGGTTTCCTCGCTTTTAAATAAAAAATTTCAATAGCAAACAAAACCGTGATAAAAATGCTTGACTAGCTCGGTTATCCGTGTTATACTCGGTTTGTAATTAGGAAAACCGAGATATTAAAAAGAAAATCCGAGTGTCGCGGTTTTGTGAGATGTTTTCGTTGTAGTGACATAAATATATCACATTTCCGTAATACTATCAACCCTTTATCTCGGTTTTTGCTAAAAAATTTTATAGGAGGTGGGACTGTGTATAAACAGTACGCATCATTAAGGGATGCAAAAGGAATAACAGATTATCGAGTATCAAAAGAAACCGGTATTCCGACAGCAACTCTTTCTGATTGGAAAACCGGACGCAGTAAACCAAAAGTTGACAAGTTACTAATCTTGGCTGATTACTTTGGCGTATCGGTAGAAGATCTAATCAAAAAGGAGGATTCAAATTGAAATCTGAAAACTACAAACCTGTAGTAAAAAACTATCACAAAGATGGCACGCCTGTTGACGATATGAGTTCCATCATAATCCCGTACAATGAGCAGTTCTTTCCGCTGTACTCACTTGTTGAGAATGTGGCAGAGCGGTCTAAGCATCAGAGTGCAGAGGAAGTAGCAGGCTGAAGCCATGTCGGGCACATTAACAATCAAAGAAGCCGCCGACCTGATCGGCATACCAGAAAAGGCAATGTTTTTATGTGTGGCGATCTACAAACTTGACACGATTATTAAAGCTGATACTGGTGAAATGTACATTGAAAAAGACGTTTTTGAAAGATGGAGGAAAGGAAAATGCGCGTAAACTATCTCAACGAGAAACTAAAACCCGGTTATTCGGTTGTAAAAGACGGTTACGGCTTTGAACTCTGGCATGATGGTACCTTAATCGGGAAATTTGAAAGCTGTAAAGCTACTTGGCATTACGCAAGAATGAAAGGATTTTTGGAATGAATCAATCACTACAAGCAAGACTAAACGAACTTATCGGACAACGGCGGGAAGTTGAAACGCATTTAGCGATTTACTGGCCGGTTAAGAACAAAACGGCTCTGAAATTGATCATGTTGGACAATGAAATTGACTTTATTAAAGAAGCTCTGGGGATTGAAGATGGGAAGAGTTAATCAGGAAGTCGTCAATCAGCAAATATCTGACATGATCAGACATGAGAAATTAGAGAATTACGGCGTACACCAAAACGGCGCACAGCAGTTGCGGGATCAGATTAAGCGGTGGAAAGCGGCAGTGAATAAGGCTCAGTATTGGGCAGGGGCTACCAAAGGAGAGTGTTAAAAGATGAAGGTAAAAGAGCTTAAACAAATTCTAGAAGACTCATGGGATGGAGCGGAAATCATTATCACTGATGATGACCGGACGAGATACCCGGTTAAAACAGTTGAGAGCGTTACAGTTGAATTTGATCATGATATGGGGATTGTGGAAGACACTGATCTTATAGTGATTGGGTTTTCAGACGGAACGAGGTGTTAAAAGATGACTAAAAGCCAATTAGAAAAAATCGCAGATATCCCGTATCAGGGGCATAGTCCTTATAACATTTCAGATGATTGTGAGTTTGTAGTCAGACAATGCAAGCCCGAGCCGAACGGGTGTAAGGCACATAAAACGTTGGAAAGATGTAAGCAGAAATTTATGGAGGTTGATTAAATGAAAGTGATGCAATGTAAAACGTGTAAATATGCTGATATCGCAGCAGAGGACAGAATTATTATCAAAACGTATGGAACTGTAACCCAAACAGCGGGATCGGTGATTTGTATTTGTGAAAAGGCAAAATCTATCACGATTACTGATGATGATATTTTGTGTTCTGGATATGAGGAGGTTGAATAGATGCAAATTAAAACAGAAATCGATGAAAGCCGAATTATTAAACTCGTCGAGGATGAATTAGCTTTGAGAATCATAGAAGATAACAGGTCCGATTTTGTAGCTAGAGAGGCCGGTAGAGGGTTAAAAAGCGCGGTAGATAAGGCGGTTCAAGCCTATATCTATAAAAATAAAGATTTAATCATCAATCGAGTAGTTGAAAGAGCAACTAAGGAAATCGTGAAAAAAGGTCTACCAAAACTACTGGAAAATTTAGGTAAAGAAATTGAGCGATAAAAAAAATCCCTCAATCGTTGACGCGATTATGAGAGGGACAAAAGAATTTGGTCAACTGAAATATAGCACGAAAGCGAGGTAGTTGTCAAATGACTATAGAAGAAGCTGAGAGACTCAGGTCAGACTATAATTTCGGTCCTGCTGGTTGTTCTGAAAAAAGGCGAAGATACAAGAACCTTATGCCCGTTGTTACGTCAAATGGTGAGGTTGCTATGATTGCAGAACAGCCATATCAGAAGTTTTTGAAAAATAAAAAGATTAATATTCTTGAAACCGAAGCAACTGAAACAGGTGTTTTAATGAAGTATTCAATCAATAATTCTTCCGGTGTTGGAATAGTTGAGTTTAAAGATGTATCAGACCGGATCAAGGAGGATTAAATGGCAGACAGATTAATTTTTGTACGGAAAAAACGCAGCAGCGCCGGAAAAAGTGAAGTTATACGGGTGGATTGTGAGTCTTATAAGGAAGTGGTTAAAGCTGCTCACAAAGCCGGTATTTCGGTATCAAAGGCAGCATCAGAAATGATTAAGTTCGCAATCGAACATGTTGATTTTGTGGATGAAGAAGATTATATCGAAGGAGAATGAAAATGGAAATTACAGTAAATATCACAGGTTTAGACGGATTAGTGGAAGCTTTAAAAGGATTAACGATCAAACAGGGTACGGCTGTTACCAATATTCAGCAGCCAGCGGCTGCGCAGATGGCAAATACTGACCCAGCAGCGGGCACGGTCTATGTTCCGCCGGTTCAAACGCAACCAGTCAATCAGGCACCGCCTGTACAACAAACACCGCCTGTTCAGATGCCTACCCAAGCACCTGTACAGCCCGCGCCTCAGCAGGCTCCACCTGTTCAGCAACCCCCGGCTCAGGGTGTTCCTACATCAACAACAAGTTACTCATTTGAGGATCTGGCCACCGCTGCCACGGCTCTAAGTGACTCCGCCGGATCAGACGGAATAAGAGCATTGTTAAAACGGTTTGGTGTTCAGGCTCTTACACAACTCCAACCTGACCAATATGGCGCTTTTGCCAATGAGTTACGCATGATGGGAGCAAAACTATGAGTCACGCCCTCTTAAGTGCAAGCGGGGCGTCACGGTGGCTTAACTGCCCGCCCAGCGCCCGGCTTGAAGAACAATTCCCCGATACGACCAGCGAAGCAGCCAAAGAAGGAACCCTTGCTCATGCTATTGCTGAGTTAAAACTTAAAAAGTATTTTACACCAATGGCGAAAAGTGCTTATACAAGAAAGCTTAACAAGCTGAAAAAAGAAGAACTCTACGCCAAAGAAATGGACGGCTATACAGACGATTACCTGGAACACGTTAAAGGTATTGTGATGTCTTTTCCGACTTCTCCAAATGTAATGTGGGAAAAAACCCTTAAGTATACCGCTTACGTCCCTGAGGGCTACGGGACAGCTGATTGCCTGATTATCGGGGGAAACACTCTTTATATTATTGATTTCAAATATGGCAAAGGTGTTCCTGTGTCAGCTGAAAATAATTCACAGATGCGGCTTTATGCCCTTGCAGCTATCAGTGAGTACGGGATGCTTAGAGATATCCAGACTGTTAACATGGTAATCTTTCAACCACGACTTGATTCTGTTTCAACTGATCAGATGGAAGCTGCGGCACTGATAGACTGGGGCAACACCTATGTTAAACCGCTGGCTGAACTGGCTTTCAAGGGTGCCGGTGATTATACACCGGGCGAACATTGCCGGTTCTGCCGGGCAAAAGCTCAGTGCCGGGCCCGGGCTAATCAAAACAGCGCCCTGGAAGAATTCAAGAACGTGCTGCCGCCGTTAATCACCGCTGATGAAGTCGGATCTCTACTATTAAAAGCCCAGGATCTGGCTAAGTGGGCTAAGGATCTGGAAGAATACGCCTTGAAAGCCTGTCTTTCCGGTGAATCGATCCCTGGTTGGAAAGCGGTCGAGGGACGGTCAAACAGAAAGTTTACCGACACCGACAAAGCCTTTAAAGAATTGACTGAAAAAGGACTGGCAAAAGAAGAACTGCTTTATGTTAAGAAGCCGATTACTTTGACTGAAACAGAAAAGTTACTTGGTAAAAAAGAATTCGAAGCCGCTTTATCAAAATTCATAGAAAAGCCACCGGGAAAACCGACACTGGCTAAAGAAAGCGATAAGCGAGAACCCTATAAAGTAAATTCGGCCGAAAATGATTTTAAAAACGCTCAAGCGTAAAGGAGAAAAATATGAACAATCAATTATCTACAAAAGTCGTAACCGGTACCGTGAGATTAACATTTCCACATCTGTTTAAGCCTTATGCTAATCAGAATCAGCCAGGTCAGGAGCCTAAATACTCAGTGACCATGCTGCTGCCTAAAACTGATTTAAATTCTAAGGCGCAGATCGATGCAGCTATTAATGCGGCAATCGAAAAAGGAATTTCGGATAAATGGAACGGCCAGCGCCCGGCTGTGATTAAGACAGCGATCCATGACGGGGATGGTGTACGGCCAAACGGCGAACCGTTTAATGACGAATGCAAAGGTCACTGGGTTTTTACTGCTTCCAGTAAGAACGCGCCCGAAGTTGTTATGTACCCGAGTCTTGACAAGATCCTAAACGAATCGGAAATCTACTCTGGTATGTACGCTTTAGTATCACTCAACTTTTTCCCCTATAATACCAGCGGAAACCGGGGTGTAGGAATCGGACTTAACAACGTTGCTAAGGTATCTGACGGTGAACCCCTCGGTGGCCGCACCTCAGCAGCTTCAGACTTTGGTGGAGCGCCTGCACAGCAGGGATACCAGCAGCAACAAGGGTATCAACAGCCAGCACCTCAGCAAGGTTATCAGGCTCCACAACAAGGCTACCAAGCACCGCAGCAGTATCAGCAGCCACAGACCGGTTACAATCCTCAGCAACAAGATACCCCATTCCCTGATCAGTTGGGTGGTCAACCACAGCAACAGGCGCCTCAGTATCAACAGCCAGCACCGCAGCAGAATTACCAACAACCGGCGCAACCACAACAGCCACAGCAGCAGCTTGACCCGATCACTGGGCAGCCTATCGGGGGCGTGTATGGGGTATGATTCATCATTTAAATATCGACATAGAAACCTACAGTGATGTAGACGTTCAAAAATCGGGACTTTACAAATATGTAGAGTCCCCTAATTTTCAGATTCTTCTTTTTGCTTACTCTTTAGATGGCGCGCCGGTTGAGATTGTTGATTTTACCCAGGGCGAACAACTGCCAGATTATATTTTTAACGATCTCTTTGATCAAAACGTTATCAAACACGCCTACAATGCGCCGTTTGAGTGGTTTTGCCTTTCTAAACATTTTGGCGTCACCAATAAAACAGGCTGGCTCAGACAGTGGCAATGCACGATGTTTCATGGTCTTTATTGCGGATACACCAAAGGACTAGGAGTGACGGCTAATGCCTTGGGGTTCCCGGTTGATAAGCAAAAAGACACATCGGGAAAAGCGCTGATCAGATATTTTTGTGTTCCCTGCAAGCCTGGCAAATCAAACGGCGGCCGCACAAGAAATCTGCCGCACCATGATATGGACAGGTGGCAGTTGTTTAAGGATTATTGTGTCCAGGACGTTGTGGTTGAGCAGGAGATTGAGAAAAAGCTTTCTTCTTTTCCGGTACCGGATCTCGAACAGTATTACTGGTATCTGGATCAGCTGATGAACGTCAGAGGAATAAGGATTGACACGGATCTGGTTAGCGGGGCGCTACACTGCAATAATGTTGTTACGGATCAGCTACACAGCGAGGCTGAAAAGCTCACAGGTCTTGATAATCCAAACAGCGCCGCTCAGTTAGGCCAGTGGCTGAAAACTCAGGGCGTTGAAACAGAAAACCTGCAGAAAGAAACAGTTGCAGATCTGATACCTAAAACAACAGGCGATGTTAAACGTGTGCTTGAAATCAGACAGGAAAGTGCTAAGACCAGTATAAAGAAGTATGAAGCCATGGAAAGAACGGCTATGGGAGATAACCGGATTCGAGGACTTTTACAGTTCTATGGAGCGAACCGGACAGGACGCTGGGCGGGGCGATTCGTCCAGATGCAGAACCTGCCCCGTAATTATCTGGAAACCTTGGATCATGCTCGAGATTGCGTTAAGAATCGAAATATTGATGCACTTGACATTGTTTACGGTAATATTCCTGACACGCTAAGCCAGCTGATTAGGACAGCTTTTATCCCCTCTGATGGTCGTACCTTTGTAGTATCAGATTTCAGCGCCATCGAAGCCCGGGTAATCGCCTGGTTAGCCGGTGAGCAGTGGCGCCAGGAAGTCTTTAAAACGCACGGAAAAATCTATGAGGCGTCAGCCAGTGCCATGTTTGGTGTGCCGATTGAAAAGATTAAAAAAGGTAATCCTGAATACTCGCTCAGACAAAAAGGAAAGATCGCTGAACTGGCTTTAGGCTATCAGGGTTCAACTGGCGCACTGATCACTATGGGGGCGCTTAAAATGGGCCTGTCAGAAGATGAACTGCCGGATATTGTCAGTCGTTGGCGTGGATCTAACAAACGGATTGTCGATCTGTGGTATTCCGTAAACAGTGCAGCTCTTGAAACAATGCGAACAGGTCAAGCTACAGGCATTAAGAATGTCATATTTGCCCGTGAGGCAGATTTTGAAAATGGACAGGACTTCTTAACCATCAGATTACCCAGTGGCAGGCAGCTGTTTTATGTAAAGCCTTTTATCGCCGCCAATAAATTTGACAGAGACGCGCTTTTCTACCAGGGTATGGATCAGAAAACCGGTAAATGGGGCACTGACAGCACTTACGGCGGTAAGCTGGTGGAAAACATTGTCCAGGCTATTGCTAGGGACTGTCTAGCTCTGGCGATTGAACGGCTGCACAATGAAGGGTATGAGGTTGTTATGAGTGTGCATGATGAAGTAATTATTGACTGTCCGAAAGACCGGGCAGATCTCGAACATATTAACGCTGTGATGGGCGCACCCATTCCGTGGGCGCCGGGGCTTTTACTCAATGCTGAGGGCTATATCACAGATTATTACAAGAAGGATTAGAGGGTTAAAAATGGGTGAACGATTTTTTGATATAACAGACTCGGATTTCGGAAAAGCATTGCGCGACTACTTTAATGATTATGATAGAACGAGCTATCTTGTACGCGAATTCGTTCATGAAGTCGGGCTTGATTTAGAACGGTGCGGCTGGCGAGCAGATGTTTTATTTATAAAACCAAACGACGCTGATATTGAATTATTTGGAAGACAGTTAAAGAAAAAGGCGTATGTTGATGGCTATAGGGCCTTTAAATTAAACTCTTTCATCGGCAAACTTTGGAAAAAGAAATTTGACGATTCATTTGAATCGGATCAAAGAACATCAGAGCCAAAGCCACAATTTTTTAAGATCTGGAAAATATGCAAATATGGAGAAACACACAGCGCGAGAAAAGTTATTGACGGTGATCGTATTTATTACTCTATAACTGGAACAAATGCTGAGAAACTCAATGAAAGTGATGGTTATATTGAGCTCAAAGGAAGCGATTTTCACCATATTATTGAGTCACTGGAGCAAGCTAATGATTGAGTATTTTAAAGATTAGGAGGTTTTTTATGGGTATAGACAAACTAATACAGATCAGTACAGCTGGCAGCCGTAAATCAACCTCATGGCCGGCGCAACAGCTGTACTGGTCAGAGTTCACCGAGAAGTTAAAAACACCAGTCAGAAGCACAGAGACTTTACAGACCTATCTTACCTATCACAAGGCACAGCAGGACGATCTTAAGGACGTTGGCGGTTTCGTTGGGGGCTTGCTGGAAGGCAACCGCCGTAAAGCCGGTTGTGTGCTGGGACGTGATCTGATCTCACTGGATATGGACAACATCCCAGCAGATGGTACTGAGGCACTCTTAAAGCGTATTGACAGCTTAAACTTTGCCTGTGTGGTCTATTCCACCAGGAAGCACGAACCGGTTAAGCCACGGCTGCGGCTGATTGCGCCGCTGTCTCGTACTGCCAGCGTAGACGAGTACGAACCGATTGCCAGAAAGCTGGCCAGCCTGATCGGGATTGAATTCTGTGACCCGACTACCTTTGAGGCGTCACGGCTCATGTACTGGCCGTCATGCTGTGCTGACAGCCAATACGTTTACCAGGTATGGGATAAGCCGTTTATTGATACGGACGGGCTATTGAGCCTTTACTCAAACTGGAAAGATGTGTCGGAGTGGCCACAGGTGCCAGGAGCCGAACAGGTTACGGAACGACTGCTTAAGAGACAGGAAGACCCGACAACTAAAAAAGGTGTCGTGGGCGCTTTCTGTAAGACATATAACGTCTATCAGGCGATTGAAACCTTCATCCCTACTGAATACGCTGCCTGTGATACGGCTGAGCGCTTAACCTTTACGGGCGGCTCAACAACTGGTGGGGCTATCGTTTATGACAACGGGCTTTTCTTATACTCCCACCATGCCACGGACCCCTGCAGCGGAAAACTGGTTAATGCTTTTGACCTGATCCGGCTGCACAAGTTTGGCACCCAGGATGATAACGCAGCGCCGGAAACGCCAGTTAACAGGCTACCAAGTTTCACAGCCATGTGCCAGTTTGCAGTACAGGATCAGCGTGTCACCGGCTTAATGAGCCAGGAGCGATACGAACAGGCAACACAGGAGTTCTCACAGGCCACCGGCGTAACAGAGCCCGGAAACCTCGACTGGATGAACAACCTTGAAGTGGCGCCAACAACCGGATTACCGACTAAGACCATTGATAATGCGCTGATCATTTTAGAGAATGACCCGCAGCTCAAGGGAAAGCTTGCTTTTGACGAGTTTGCCAACAGAGGACTGGCCATGGGCGCGCTGCCCTGGGATGATCGAGAGGGCCGGCGGGCATGGGCTGATGCGGACGATGCCGGAATCCTTCATTATTTGGAACACGTTTATAAGATCCAGCTGTCGGACAAGCGGCTTTATGCTGCCATGACCTTATGCGCTCAACGGCACAAGTTCAATGATGTTAAGGACTATCTGACCGCTTTACAGTGGGATGGCATTAAACGCCTGGATACGATTTTTATTGACTACCTGGGCGCTGAAGATACCATCTACACTCGGGCAGTGACCAGAAAGAGCTTAGCCGCAGCAGTGGCCAGAGCCATGGCGCCCGGCACCAAATATGATTACATGCCTGTCCTGGGTGGCTCTCAAGGTATCGGTAAAAGTACCTTGTTAAGGCTTTTAGGCCACCGCTGGTATTCAGACAGCTTACAGACCTTTGAGGGTAAAGAAGCATCCGAAATGATTCAGGGCGTCTGGATTAACGAACTGGGCGAGCTGGCAGGGCTGTCACGATCTGAAAACAACGCGGTCAAACAGTTCCTGAGCCGGACAGAGGACATCTACAGAGAACCATACGGACGCCGGACAGGCGTTTACCCGCGGCGGTGTGTCTTCTTTGGGACCACAAATGATATGGAGTATTTAAGAGATCGAACAGGTAATAGAAGATTCTGGCCAATTGACTGCGGTTTTACACAGCCAACAAAGAACATTTTTACAGAGTTTAAAGACTTGGTGCCACAAATTTGGGCCGAGGCCTATGTTGCCTGGCAGCTGGGGGAGCCCCTATATCTGTCGGGTGAAGTGGAAGTAATAGCTAAAGAGATTCAGGAAGGACACCGGGAAGTCAGCGGAAAAGAAGGTATGATCCTAGAATTCCTTGAACGTAAGGTACCAATTAACTGGGAGAAACGCAGTCTGTCAGAGCGACGGATGTTCTGGGCGAGTGATCAGATGCAGGGCAATTGTGAGCTGGTCGAACGGGACCGGGTGTGTGCAACAGAGATTTACTGTGAATGTTTGGGCGGAGATCCCAAGTATATGAAACGGTCAGATACCGTTGAAATTAATCACGTTTTAGAAAATGTGAAAGACTGGGAAAAGAGTCGGACTACTGTTCGTTTTGGCAAAGCCTACGGTGTTCAAAGAGGCTTTTTAAAAGTGTCACATTCTAATGTGTCAGAGCTGAAACATCCTGAGAATGTTACAAAAAAATGTAACATTGTAAACATTGGTGAAACATTCAATGTTACGGCTGAAAGCTAGGCAGGCAAAGGCTTATAGGCTTTTGTAACATTGTAACATTAAATACTATAATAAAAATAAATAGAGGGATTAGGGAGTATAGGGCGTACGCGTAACCGCCTGTGCGTAAACGCGCGTATACGCGCGTTACAAAGTTTCTGTTACACCTTAATTTCTCAGGAAGGTATGACATGAGAGAAAAAGAGATAGAGGCTTACCTGGTCAAACAGGTTAAAAATATTGGCGGTCGAGCTTATAAATTTGTCAGCCCCGGCAACGCAGGTGTGCCTGACAGGGCGGTATGTCTCCCAGGAGGGAGAGCCATCTTTGTAGAGCTTAAAGCCCCCGGCGGTAAAACAACAGCTTTACAGGATTTACAGATTAAGAAATTGCAAGACCTCGATTTCGACGTTCGAGTGATCGACAACAAGGAAACCATTAACAGGTTTATAGAGGAGGTGATGTCAAATGAAAATGTTCAAACCTCATGAGTACCAACGATTTTGCATCAATCAGCTGATCGCCAACAATAATATAGCTTTGTGGTTGGACATGGGTTAACAGGCCTTGGGAAAACTTCCATCACCCTGACCGCTATCAATGATCTAAAGTATAACCGGTTTGCCATTAATAAAGTCCTGATCATTGCACCAAAAAAAGTGGCGCAAGGCACCTGGAACAAAGAACGGGATAAGTGGGAACACCTGAAGCTTTTGAGAATATCCAAAGTCCTGGGATCTCAGACACAGCGGATCAGAGCTTTAAACACACCCGCAGACATCTATATCATTAATCGTGAAAATGTTGTCTGGCTGGTGGATTATTACCGCAACAGCTGGCCGTTCGATATGGTGGTTATAGACGAGGCTTCCAGCTTTAAGAGCCATCAGGCCAAACGGTTTAAAGCTTTGAAAAATATCCGGTCAAAGATTACAAGAATGATTGAATTGACCGGGACCCCAGCACCCAAAGGTTATATCGATTTATGGGCGCAGGTCTATCTTTTGGACCAGGGCGAACGATTAGGCCGAACTATAACCGCCTACCGGGAACGGTATTTTGATCATGAGGACTACGGCTTTGGATATAACATTAAGCCTGGTGCTGAGGATACTATCAGGAATAAGCTGCAGGGGCTTTGTATTTCGATGAAGTCCGAGGATTATCTTTCTTTGCCGGATGTGATCGTGGACGATATACCGGTTATTCTTGAAGGCAAAGGCAAAACTGCTTATCAAGACATGGAACGTAAAATGCTTTTAGAAGTCGATCCCCAAACCATCGTGGATGCAACCAGTGCAGCGGTGTTATCGAATAAACTGCAGCAGCTTTGCAATGGCGCAATTTATGACGAAGACCACGGCGTCCATGAGATTCATAATTCAAAGATTGAACGGTTCCTGGAACTGATTGAGGAACTGAGCGGAAAACCGGCCATCGTCTTTTACAGCTTCAAGCATGATCTTGACCGGATCACCAAAGCACTTGAAAAAAGTAAGCTGTCTGTCCGGATGCTGAAGACCACCCAGGATGAAGACGACTGGAACACTGGAGAAATTGACATCCTGCTTGCCCACCCTGCCAGCACCGCTTACGGTCTTAACCTGCAGGACGGCGGTAATCATATTATCTGGTTTGGCCTTAACTGGTCACTGGAACTTTATCAACAGGCCAATAAACGACTGCACCGACAAGGGCAAAGCCAGAAAGTTATTATTCACCGGCTGATTGTCGAAGGTGGCCGCGATATGGATATCGCTGCAGCACTGGAGGACAAACACGTCACCCAAAGGGATTTACTGGAAAGCTTAAAAGCAAGAATTGAAAAAGCCAAGGAGGCCACACCATGAACGAACTAATCACAGAAATTTATAATTACATCCCAAAGAAAACAAGTCTAACTATTAAAGGTCGTTGCGGGCTGCAAAAATTATTGAGAAAAGCATTAACATATACCTTGTCAGATGCCGATTATGAAAATTTCAAATATCACGCTGACCACTTCGAAGATGACATTTTGATGATCGTCAGCAGTACAGAAATGAAAATCAACCAGGAACTGGCGGTAATTGGTTTAGCGAGTAAACGGATTTCAGAAAGGTTAAGTGAGTTATGACCTGCCAGAACTGCCCACACCGACAAAACGGGAAATGCGAGAAATATAATCTTAGGTTGAAACTGATCAGTGTTGAAGGTACAGAGATAGATTTTGAGAAAGTCGAGGAATGTGATGAAAAAGAGTTGTTGTAATTGCGCTTATTCAGAAAAATACGGAACTGAACAACCGTGTAGAAGCTGTGATGCTACATTACTCCCACCTAAATATGCAAAAACTGAATATACAAATTGGGAGCCTAAAGAAGTCGATCTTCACGTTGTTGATTATTCAGCCAAAGCAGACAGGGGCAAACCACGGCCTACCCTAGTACCAACTTCACTGATCAGAGCTGTGACTGAGATCCGGGAATACGGCACAGCAAAATATCACGATCCGGATAACTGGAAGCAGGTTGAGATCCAGCGATACCGGGATGCTTTATTAAGACACTTGATGGATTACCAGGACGATCCTAAGAGTATAGATGCAGAATCAGGGCTACCCCACTTATGGCATGCGGCTTGTAATATTGCGTTTCTGATAGAGATGGAGGGTGACAAATGGCTGAAATAGTAAGCGAAATTTGCGGCCTTCTAACCTGGATCTCGTTAATGGCGACAATTTTAATTTATCACTGGATGGATTGTAAATACGGAGGTGACAATGGACCCAACGCAGATCAAAGCAAGACTTGAAGAACTAAATGAAAAGCGAACTAAGACTTTACGGTATATGGCCGGAAGAACACCAGGTCATAGCAGCAATGGCACGTCTTACGTCGACGCTGATCACATTCACGGCAATACTGGGGTCACAGCTGTAGAAATGTTTGAGGCTTATGACAAGATCACCGTCGAAATGAATGAGCTCAGATCTGAGCTTAAAGATTACAGTAACAGATTTGACAATCTCAAAGATAAAATCATTTTCCTGGTCAACGTGTACGGAATGACACAAAAGGAAGCAGCTGAATATCTTGGCTATAGTTACGGCTATATTAGAAATGTTTGTTACAAGATGAAAAGATGTGACAATACAACTAACACTTTTGACCAGTAAAAACAGGTGATTTATGGTATACTAGCGGTAACAAGATAAGACATCGGGTAAAACTGGTGTCTTTTTTATGCGACAAAACCGACAAAACGAGGTGAGGTGATTGAGTGAAGACTTAAGAGAACTGGCTTATCAAGATTATATGTCCGGCATGAAGTACAAAGACATTGCCGAAAAATATCAGGTTTCAATCAATACAGTAAAGTCCTGGAAGACCCGTCACAAGTGGGACCGGTCAAATAAAAAGGGTGTGCATACAAAAGATAAAAAAGGGTGCACACAAAAACGAGGCGCACCGATCGGCAATAAGAATGCTACCGGCGGTCCACCCGGAAATAAAAAGGCTCTGAAGCATGGACTATTCCAAAAGCACCTCCCCCCTGACTGCATGGAAATATTTGACGCGATTGAAACCGCTGATCCGATTGATCTTCTTTGGGATCAAATCAAAATAGCTTACACAAACCTGATCCGGTCCCAACAGATCATGTATGTCAGAGATCAAAGAGACACGACCAAAGATAAGGTTGTTGATGGTTTAGAGTCAACTGTCTATAATTTCCAGCACGCCTGGGAAAAGCAGTCCAATCTTTTAGCCTCACAGGCAAAAGCCCAAAGTGTTCTTAAGAGTATGATCAAACAATACGATGAGTTGACCAGAAGCAGCCTTGCCACCGAAGAACAACGGGCTAGGATTGATAAGCTTAAAAATGAGGTTGCCAGAATGAACGGAGATTCTGACGGCAAACTAGAAGATTTGATCAAGGCGGTGAAAGATGTTTAGTGATAAGCAAGCCGAACTGATTAGAATTTTTAAACAAAATCAGCTCAAACGAATCAATTTACTTGAGGGATCTGTCCGATCAGGTAAAACATGGATCTCATTAGTTCTCTGGGCTTTGTGGGTTGCAACTATGCCGGCAGACGGCAGCTACCTAATGGTAGCCAAAACCTTGACATCATTAAGCCGTAACTGCCTGGATCTGCTCCAGTCACTTATTGGCTCTAAAAACTTTACCTATTCCCTTTCGAAAAAAGAAGGCCGGCTGTTTGGCCGATTAATTTATCTTGAAGGCGTGAACGATGCGAGAGCTGAAAGTAAGATTCGAGGCATGACCTTAACTGGTGCATATTGTGACGAGGCAACGCTTTTTACTGAGGATTTTTTCACAATGCTGTTAAGTCGTCTATCTGAAAAAAGCGCTAAATTATTCGCGACCACGAACCCAGACAGTCCCAACCATTGGCTGATGATAAAGTATATCAATCGTAAAGAGGAATTAGATATGCTGGTCATGGAATTCCTGATTGATGATAACACTTTTCTCGATCCGGAATATATTAAGCAACTCAAAGTTGAATACACTGGAATCTTTTATGACCGGTTCATCCTTGGACTCTGGAAGGTTGCTGAAGGTCTTATCTTTCGTAACTTTGCTGATGATCCAGACCGATATATCTTGGATTCTGTGCCGGCTGACATTAAAATCAAAAACATCATGATTGGTGTTGACTTTGGTGGTAATAAGTCTAAGACAACCTTTGTGGCCACAGGCTATACTGGCAATTATCAAAAACTGATCGTCCTGGATGACTACAAAATGAAGGGTGAAAAAGGAACCATCGACCCGGATCGGCTGAATAAAGAATTTATTGAGTTTGTCCAACGGGTTCAGCAAGCCTACCCCGCCTCCCCTATTCTTTATGCCTGGTGCGACAATGAAGCCCAGACACTGATCAACGGAATGAAAGCAGCAGTTATAAAAGCAAGGCTCCCCATCAAAGTGGTTGACTGCAATAAAGCAACTATCATCGAACGGATCTACACATTAAACGGCCTGATTAACACAGGGCGTTTTTTTGTATTGCGCTGCTGCAAACACGTTATTAAAAGCCTGCAGGAACAGGTCTGGGATCCTAAAAAAGAAAAAGATGAGCGCCTGGATGATGGTACCTGCGATATTGATACAGCGGACGCTCTGGAATACAGTTTCAGTAAATTCTTAAAAGCCTTTGCACTGATTGGAGTGAAGAAATGAACACAAAACTAATTGAATTTATAAAAAATAAATATGGCTATGAACTCAGTTCTGATTATTACCCCCACATTGAGAAATGGGATCAGTGGTGGCGTGGTTTCTATAAAGACTTTCACCAGTTCACTTTTAATAACGGGATGACGATCACCACGCAAAAGATGTTCACTCTAAAAATGGCAAAGAAGATAGCTGAAGACTGGGCGGCTCTGCTACTGAATGAAAAGACTGAGATTGTTTTAGATGATGAATATACGTCTACATTTCTACAGGGTGACAACGGTTATGGCGGCGTGCTGGGACAAAATGATTTCTGGGTTCAGGGTAATGCCTTAGTTGAAAAGGCTTTTGCTTTTGGCACCGGGGCTATCACAGTCAAGGTCCAGAATGCCAGGGCCACTGATTCAGGAAATATTCTCAATGATCCTGACACAAGGATCAAACTGAATTATATCCCAGCAGATAAGATCATCCCTTTATCATGGGATAATGGGGAGATTAAAGAAGTCGCTTTCGCATCCCCTGTCATGAACAAAGGCAATCCATTTCTTTATCTTGAAGTGCATCACCTGAATGATGATGGAATCTATGTGATTGATAATCACTACTTCAATATCAAACAGACTTTCGTTGAGGTAGAGCTCCCCCCTGGAATTGTTCCTCAGTTCATAACCGGATCAACCGAACCATTATTTGCGATTTTTAAGCCAAACATTGTTAACCCCATCAAAGGTGCTGGGGCTTTCGGTTATTCTGTCTATGGGAATGCGATTGATAATTTAAAAGGCGTAGATCTTGCCTATCACAATCTTTGTACCGATTTCCGACTTGGACAGAAAAAAGTATTCATGAATAAGAGCTTACTTCTACAAGATGATGAGGGAAAAGATATTCCACCAGATGATATTAACCAGCAGCTGTTTAGTCATATTGGTGACGGTATGGAGTCAGGCCAGCTGGTGCAGGAATTCAACCCGCTGCTGAGAGTCCAGGAAAATGTTTCTGGAATTCAGGCGCAGCTTGATTATCTGAGCTTCAAAGTCGGGTTCGGCACCAAACATTACCAGTTCAACCTCAGCAGCGGTGGGTCAGGGCCAGTAACAGCGACTCAATATGTCGGTGATAAACAGGACCTGATTCAGAACATCAGCAAGCATTACATTCTGATGAATGACAGTTTAATGCAGCTGATCCGGGGAATCCTTACGATTGCCCAGAAAGTCATCGATCCCCAGATTAAAACTGACGCTGAAATTACAATCACCTTTGATGATAGTTTTATTGTTGATAAAGATTCCGAGATTCTATCAATGCAGCAAGACGTTGCCAGTGGTTTGGTTCGTCCTGAACTTTACCTTGCCAAGAAATACGGTATCACTGAAGAAGAAGCTTTGAAGATGATGCCGGATGCCAGTTCAACTGTTCAAGATAACCCTTTTGGGAATGATCCAGGTGAAGAATAATGCTGACGCCAGAGCAGCTAAAAGAGATACCCGATTACTTCGTTGGCTTATATCAGGATCTTGAACAATTTATAATAAAAGACTTTGCCCGTAGAGTTGGCAAGGCAGGATCTATAACCGAAACTGCAGAATGGCAGGCTATCAGAGCGGCTGAAATGGGGATGGCTTTATCCGATCTCGAAAAGGAAATTAAACGGGTTTCTGAGCTAGCTCAGAGTGAGCTTGACAATCTCATGATCGATGTTGCCAATGCTTCTTTGAAAAATGATGCTAAGCTTTATGAAGCTGCCGGCGAATTGGCGCCAAGTCTTGCGAAGTCCGATCAACTACAGAATTATGTCCAGGCTGCTATTGATCAGACAAAAGGTGAACTATTCAATATGACGCAGTCGCTGGGATTTGCCAGGAAAATAAACGGTAAAATCCAATATTTGCTGATGTCAGAATATTATCACAATGTTCTGGATATGGCGCATTTTCAGGTTTCAACGGGGGTAACGGATTATCTGACCGCTACCAGAAACGCTGTAAAAAAAATGTGCCAAAGCGGTTTGCGCTGGATTGATTATGAATCTGGCTGGGCTAACCGGGTAGATGTGGCAGCCAGGAGAGCAATCCTGACAGGCGTTAACCAGATGTCTGGTAAATTCAATGACCAGGTTATAAGTGACTTGAATGCTGAATATGCCGAGACCACCGCGCACAGTGGCGCAAGACCTTCCCATGCAGACTGGCAGGGTCGAGTCTTTAAAATTAAAGGCGCTGAGCCGGGCTATCCGAACCTTTACACCTCTACTGGATTAGGAACAGGTCCTGGTCTTTGCGGGTGGAACTGCCGGCATAACTACTATGCTTTCTTCCCTGGCATCTCAACACCTGCTTATACAGCAAAAGAATTAAAAGCACTGGATAATCCTGACTTTGAGTACAACGGTAAAAACTACACGCATTATGAGGCTACTCAAAAACAGCGACAAATCGAAACAGCCATGCGGCAAACAAAGAATGAGTTAATTGGTTATGATACTCTGGGAGATAAAGAAGCTTTCACTACAGCCAGCATAAAAATACAAAGACAGCGAGAGTTTTATAAAGAATTCAGCAATGCTGCTGGACTGCCTTATCAGAATGACCGTCACCAGGTACTTGGATTTGATAAAAGTATCAGTCAGAAAAGTGTATGGGTTAATAAAAAAGCTCAAAGCTATAACAACCTGATCGGCGTTAAAACAGCAAATGGAATTGAAATAAAAGGAGTTTCAAAACATTTTGCAGAGCGTTGTGTCCAAAGGGATATTGAAGTTTCAGAAGTAGAAAACGCGTTGACTGATCCACTCCACATTGGTACAATAAAAGAAAAAGCAAATGGTAAAAGTCAAGAATTTATCGGTGACAAAGCACGCGTTCACGTTAACCCAGATAACGGAAATGCTATTACTGCATGGAAAACAAGCGCGAAATTACGAGAAAAATACGCAAAGAGGTGATATCTATGTTGATTGAATTCGATAAAAATCAGACTGCTTACATAGAGAAAAAAGGGTTATCCATATCAGATTTTAAAGAAGATCAACTAGATAACATGTTAGATTTCTTTGGTGATCTGGAAATAGAAAAAATCCAAAAACAGGAATTCGACAAAGAATACAATACAATCACAGAAATTGTGACTATCTTGAGTAAAGCAGTCGCATAAACCACCAACTAAAAAGTTAGGTGGTTTTTTAATGCCAAAATCTGACTGGATAAGGCGGTGATCAAATATCTCCCTTCAAGACCTGGGTAAGGTCTTATTTTTATACCCTAAATTTTAGACCGATCCGAAGTCGTAAAACTACGGGCACTGTGGGAGCGACCCCGTAAAAAGCGTAATGATGGAAAGGAACCTGTATGAAACGTGAATTTTTAGAAGGCTTGGGCCTTGAAAAAGAAGCAATTGACAAGATCATGGACGAAAACGGAAAAGACATTGAGAATCAGAAACTGGCCACATCGAAAGTTTCTGATGAACTTGAAGGAGTCAAGAAACAGCTTGAGGATGCCAATAAGGCAATTAAAGATTTTGAAAATCTGGACGTTGAAGGCATTAAAAAGGCTGCTGATGACTGGGAGATAAAATACAAAACGGATACTGAAAACCTGCGAAACAGATTGATCAAAAGGATTATGATCACGCTGCTGAATCTTATCTTGGTGATTTTAATTTCACTTCAGATCTTGCTAAAAAAGCCGTGATGTCTGAATTTAAGGAAAAGGGCTTTACTCTTGATAATGGTAAATTTCTTGGGGCTGATGATTTCATGAAATCTGTCCAGGAAGCAAACCCAGCAGCATTTGAAACAACAGATAATTCAGACGGTCCCCGCTTTAATTCTGGCGGTGATCATGGGGATGACCAAATGACTGATGCTTTTTCTACTGCTGTTTTAGCAGGTGCAGGACTAAAAAACGAATAAGGAGATAAAATAAATGGCAAATAGTATTGAATATGCAAAAAAGTTTGTCCCGGTTATCGACCGGATTTACAAAGCCGCAGGGCTTACAGAAGGAATGGACAACGCTACAAAAGTTGATTTTACCGGCGTTAATGAAGTAAAAGTGCTGAAGGTATCGACCACAGGGCTTGGTGACTACAGCCGAGCAGATGGCTATCCAGCTGGTGACATTACTGCAGCATGGGAAACAATTGCCCTTTCAGTCGAACGAGGTAAAGAGATCTCAATCGATAGAATGGATGATGAAGAATCTCTGGGGCTTGCCTTTGGTGAAACCACTGGCCAGTTCATGCGTGAGCATGTTGTTCCAGAGCTGGATGCTTACCGGTTCGCAAAATACGCGGGCACTTCCGGGATTTCTGCTGCAACAGCTGCGATTCTGACCGCTGATGATATCCTGGATGCAATTGACGAAGCGGTTCGCCAGATGGATGAGGACGAAGTGCCGCTGGAAGGTAGACGACTTTATATCAACAGTGATTTAAAACCAATTTTAAACGCAGCACTGACCCGTCAGTTTGGATCAGACAGCGCCGTTAATACGGTATTAAAGACCTACAATGATATGCCAATCACTTATGTACCAAAGAAACGGTTCTACACAGCAATTGACTTGAACGATGGATCAGCATCATGGGGTTATGCTAAGGGCGCAACCGCCAACGATATCAACTTCATGATCATCTACCCTCAGGCGATCATGCAGGCTACAAAGTTTGCCCTTCCAAAGATTTTCACACCTGATGAAAACCAAGATAAGGATGCCTGGAAATTCCAGTTCCGCCTTTACCATGATTGCTACGCATATGAAAATAAACTGGCTGGTATCTATCTGCACCCCAAAGCTGAAGTATAAGGTGTAGCCTATGGAACCGTACGTTAATTACGACTATTACAAAACTAACTGGTACGGAACTAAAGTAAGTGAGGCGGAATTCCCCCGCCTCGCACTTTTGGCAACAAATTATGTAGATAACATCACCTATAATCGTATTGGCGACAATATTACTATTCCGGTTCAGCTGGCTACCTGTGCAGCTATTGATGAGTATAAAAATCAGGAAACCCCTGAGGTGGCAAGTCGAACATCAGGAAAACAGTCTGAAACCTATGTCCAGTCTGGAAAAAGTAAAGATGAAAAGCTCTATGAAGCTGTTTATCAATGGCTTATAAACACCGGGCTTTTATACCGCGGGGTGGACCCTTATGTTTACGAATAACGTAACTCTCTTTAATAAATATTATGACCGTGAGAATGACAAAGACGTCTACGTGCGGTCATTTTTATTAAATGTGGATTGGCAAGGTGCTAGAGCTGTTAATGTTGGTGACAAAGGGCTTACGACCGCCGATTATACAGAAATATTTGTTTGGCCTGATTCATGTGACAAAAAATTCATAAAACCCAAAGCATTTGACCAGCTTGAAGACAAGACAAACTATTTTACCCTGAATGCTGGCGATATTGTGGTGAAAGGGATCATAGATTTTGACCTGACAATCAGCAATCTAAAGGAACTTAAGAGTACCTATGACGATGTGCTGACTATTGTGTCTGTTGTGGATCTGATTGACTCGACTATGCCACACTGGGAGATTGGAGCGCAATAATGAAAACAACAGTAAGAGTAAATTCAATATCCGCTGCTGTTCTGGCTGCCAAACGAAAGATCCAGGCAAATGGACAAGGGCAAAAGTTCTTTACCCATGAGGTACGGCGTTTGTCTGATCCCTATGTCCCCTTTCGATCTGGAACGCTAAAAAACTCAGCACAGGAAAAAGGAAAAGAGATCCACTACATTACACCTTATGCCAGGCGCCAATGGTATGAAAACAAAGGCTCTGGAATGCGTGGAAAAATGTGGTGTAAGCGGGCGTTTGCTGCCAGACGCAGTGATATTTTAAAGAGTGTAGCAAACTTCGTAGGAGGTAAACCTAAATGACAATTGTTGAAAGCATCAGAGACTTTATCGGCACCTGTCCTTACCTGGATGAATTCCACAAAGGATTGGGAGTTGATCACCTAAAAGAAGATGGTCCAGCTTATATGATCGAAAGCACACCTTGCGAACCGGTTGTAAAAAAGTATACGGACGGATCATCAATTAGACAGTATGAGTTTATCTTTGCCAGTAAAGATATGTATGGATCAGATGTTATGCAGAACATTGAAAACATCGGATTCTATGAACACTTTGCAAACTGGTTGGAAGAACAAACAAAGGCCAGAAGTTTTCCGGTTATGGATGAAGATATGAACCCTCAATCTATTCTTGCTATTGCTTCTGGCTATATTTTCAATACTGAAGAAGTCGATGAGGCGGTATATCAAATTCAGTGCAGACTGAAATATTTTAAAAAATAAGGAGGCCTAAATGTCAACAGAATTAACAACCCGCGATCTAATCGCGAACTATATGGAGGTTGGCGAAACACCAGCCTATGAACTAATGGGAGCCGGTTTCACTTCTTTGGATGAAAGCCCAGCGGCTAAGACTTCATCGAAACGGTACGTGAATGATAAATCAGAAACTAAAAGAATCAGCGGTTATGACTGGTCTACACCGTTTGACTCTGATCTGATCAAAAGTGAACCAGTCATTTTATTCATCAAAGAAGTTGGTGAAAAACAGCTTACCGGAGCGGATGCAGAGGCGAATTATGTCATTGTAAATCTGGATGAGGCAATCGATGCGGAAACAGATACCTATTATGCACGACAGATCAAAGTTGCTGTAGAGGTATCAAGTTTCAAAAATAATGACGGTGAGGTTGCAATTTCAGGTAACTTGCTTGGTGTCGGTGATGTTGTTGAAGGAAAATTCGACGTCGCCACTAAAACATTCACTGCAGAAGCTTAGGAGGTAATTGCTAATGGGATATCGTTTTGAACCTAAAAACCATTCCGAAAAAATTGAGGTTTTCGGGAATACTTTTGAAATTGATTTTGGGGCCGATGAAGTTGCGGCCCTGATTGCCTTATCAGGTGACCAGGAAACTGCTGAAAAGAAAATGTATGAATCAAATCTTGCATCTGGGATGACAATCGAGGAAGCTTCTGAAATTCTTAGAGGTAAAATGAAAATCAACTACGAATCTTTTTTCAATCAAATTACTGGTGACCCGAAAGCATCAGAAAAGTGTTTTAATGAAAACACACCTATTACTGTTTTACGGGATCTGTACCTATTCATTCTTGATATTCATATTAAAAAGTCTGCCGCCAGCCAAGGCATCAACCGGAGCCAGCGCCGCAAAAAGAAAAAATGATTTCCATTACCCAACCGCTTCCAAAAGAAATTAATATTGATGGCGAACTTTACCCCATTAGCTGGACATTCAAAACCGGCATTAAATTTGAAGAACTGATTAACGACAAATCATTATCTGATGAGCAACGACTATTGAAAATTCTAATGCTTTACTATCCTGATAAAATACCATGTAATATCAGTGAAGCGATTGAAGGTTTGCTTTGGTTCTTTAAAGGCGGTCAGGAAGATAAACCAACCAGAAAAACAAGATCAAAAAAATCTAGTAAGGCCCAGTATTCTTTTACACAGGATTCGGGTCTTATCTATGCCGCTTTTGTCCAAGCATATGGCATTGATCTTTTCAAGGTTACAAAACTTCATTGGTGGGCATTTAAAGAACTGTTTGCCTGTCTTCCTGAAGATTGTATGTTTAGTAAAGTTTTAACTTATCGGTCTATTTCCCTTACCAGCAATATGTCAAAAGAGCAAAAAGAATTTTACAAAGAAATGAAAGAGAAATACCGTTTAGAAAAATCTGAGTTCGATATTGAAAGACTGGAAGCCGTTGAAGAAATACTTTTAAGCGGTGACATGAGCAAACTGAAAGGTGGCGTAACCAATTGAAAAGAAAGTAAAATGCCCGCACTGCGGATACGAAATGCCAATTATTTACAACGAACAGTCGGAATGCAAAGGGCTTTTTGTTATTTGTAAAGGCAGGAAATGCAAAAGAAAATTTGAAATAAAAATCGATAAAGTCAAGTAGTGCCTAAGTTGCCGATGACTCGAACCAAGAAGGTGGTGAGAAATTGGCAGACGGTACAGTAATATTTGAAACTGATCTTGACGGATCGGGATTTGAGAAAGGCGTCTCAAGTCTTGGAACAATCGCCAAAACTGGTGCAGCCGCAGCAGTGGCAGCATTTGCTACAGTTGGCACAGCCTTAGTTGCGGCGTCTGCCGCTGCTATAAATGTTGGCATGAACTTTGAATCATCAATGAGCAAAGTCTCTGCTATCTCTGGCGCTACAGGCGACGATTTTACAGCCTTGGAAAATAAAGCTAAAGACCTTGGTGCCACCACTCAGTTTTCTGCCAGCCAAGCAGCTGACGCCTTAAGTTATATGGCACTGGCCGGCTGGGATACTCAGGAAATGCTTTCGGGAATTGACGGTGTTATGAGCCTTGCGGCTGCATCTGGTCTTGACCTGGCAACTGCATCCGATATTGTCACGGATACCATGAGCGCCTTCCAAATGGAAGCGTCCAGAGCTGGTGAGGCTGCTGATATTTTTGCGGCTGCATCTGCAAACAGTAATACCAGCGTTGAACAGCTTTCTGAGGCTATGAAGTATGCCGGTGCTGCTGCTAATGCTGCAGGCATGGATCTGGCTCAGACTTCTACCGTTTTGGGCGTTTTCGCTGACTCAGGCCTTAAGGGCTCAATGGCAGGTACGACTTTCACCAGCATGCTGTCCGATATGAAAAAGTCAGCTCAGGACGGCGCGCTTGCTATTGGCGATACCAGTGTTGCGCTTTATGACGCATCAGGAAATATGCGTGATGTAGGCGCCGTAATGGCTGACGTTGAAGTGGCCACACAAGGCATGACAACAGCCCAACGCGATGCTGCTCTTGGTGCAATCTTTGGTACAGAAGCCATGAAAGGTGTCAACATTATGTTGGCAACCGGATCAGAGCGTTATAACCAGCTTGAATCTGCAATTTATGATTCAGAAGGTGCTGCGAGCGATATGGCCGACACCATGAATGACAACCTCAAAGGTAAGATGACGATCCTCGCAAGCTCAACAGAAGCTTTGGGAATCGCTTTTTATGAGAAACTGGAAAACCCACTTAAAAAAGCCGCCAGCTCAGGTATCGATGCTATTAACGATTTAACAAAGAGCATGACAAACGGCGCTTTATCTGGGGCTGTTGAAACCATTTCGGATAGCTTTGGCGATATGATCGAAACCATCACCGATGTAGCCGCAGAAGGAATACCGATTTTAATTAACGGTTTTGCTCTGGTCATCGATAATAGCGGGTTAATTATTGCTGCCCTTACCGGTGTGGCCACTGCGTTTGGAGTTTTGAAAGCCGCTGCCGTTATCTCTACAATCGTTCAAGGTTTACAGGCTGCTTCAGCCGCTGCTGCGCTTTATGGGGCAGCCACTTCTGCCGCCGCTGCCGGATCAGCTGCCGCTGCTTCAGCTGAGGTTTTCTTAGCCAGTGCGATGTCAGCCAAAAGTATCATTGTTGGCGTTTTAACCGGACAAATCAGTCTTGTTACCGCCGCACAGTGGGCTTGGAATGCAGCCATGACAGCTAACCCAATTGGATTGGTTGCTGCCGCTATCGGTCTTTTGGTGGCCGGTCTAGGCGTGTTATACGTGGCCACGCAGGATCAGAACACTTTAACTGATGAACAGATCGCACGAACTGATAAACTAACCAGTTCAACAAACGAGCTTACTAGCAGTATTGAATCGAGTGTTGCAGCCAGAGAAAAGAGCCTTGAAAACACTGCCCTTGAAGCTGAACAGGCTGAAATGCTGGCAGAAAAGATCTATGATCTGGCAGACAAACAGAATAAAACATCAGCTGAACAGACCTATCTGAATCAGATGATTGAGGAATTTAACCAGCTTGTACCTGAAGCAAACCTACAACTTGACGAACAAACCGGGGCTTTGAGCCGTACCAAAGATGAAACTTATGCTTTAATCGAGGCGGTACGACAGCACGCCCAGGAAGAGGCTATAGCCGCTGCCATGGTCGAGAATGCTAAAGCCCAACTTGAAGTTAAAATGCAAATGCGACAAGCTCAGGAAGATTTAAACACTACCCTAGCTGAGTATAAAACAGAGCTTGGCGACCTTAACCCTGCTATCGGTGAAGGCGCAGACATTTATGCAAAATATGAAGACGCAATCCTTGAAGCCGAAAGTGCTATGAATGACCTTTCTGAATCGTCTGCAGATCTTAACCAGGAAGCTACCGACCTTGAAAATTTAAGTCTCGATCCATCCGGCTGGGAAGAATATGGGAATGCTAGTGAAACTGCGCTTGATGAGGCTCTAATCAGTATTGATGAGTTTAAGGCTCAGGCACCTGAAAAGGTTAATGGTGCGTCATATTTGATGGGCATTAATTACAGTTCTGGTATCAGCTCTATTCCATCAGATACAGCATCAACTTTTGACTCTGCAACAGAAGCGGCTTCAACTGGTGCGGCAAACATGGGAACAGGTGTTAATCTTGCACTGCAGGGAATGGTTACAGGCGCGAAAGAAAAAGGTACCGAAGCAGCAAATGGCGTTGCTGAAAATATTGCCGCTGGAGCCGGTGGAGCTCAAGCAGCTGGGACAGCCTTGGCAGCTGGTGCTAATATCGGAATCAGCCCTCTACCTTCTGATTTCTCCCAAACCGGAACTGAAAGCGGGCAGAATCTAGCTAAAAGCATCGGTAATGAGAATGGCAATGTTCAAACTAATTCAACAATGCTTAAGGATACAGCCAAAACTTCAACTGATCCTTTACCCGGCATTTTTTCCAAAACAGGAACCGAAAGCGGACAGAACCTCGCCCAGAAAATAAGGGATGAGGACAGTAATGTTAGAACAAGTTCGACTTTGCTTAAAGATACCGCTCAAAATTCTACAGATCCTTTACCCGGCATTTTTTCCAACACCGGGACTCAGAGCGGCCAGAATTTAGCCAGCAAGATTGGTGCTGAGAATGGCAACGTACAGAATAACGCCACCATGCTTAAGGATACTGCCCAAAGCTCAACAGACCCATTACCTGGCATTTTTGCAAATACTGGATCGTCATCAGGGCAGAATCTGGCATCAAATATTGGTGCACAAAACGGCAATGTACAGAGCAACGCTTCAATGCTTAACTCGACCGCAGAAAGTTCTGTCTCAGGATTGCCGGGGTCGTTTGGAACAACAGGGTCAAGCTCAGGATACAATTTAGGTACCGGAATTGGAAGCCAGTCAGGACACGTATCAGGCAATTCCTCGTCAGTCAGAGCCAGCGCAGAAGGCGCCCTATCAGGTATGAATAGTGCCGCTTATTCCAGCGGTACTAGTTTCGGTCAGGGTTTGGCTAATGGCATTAGGTCTATGATCAGCGCCGTGGCATCTGCTGCTGCGGCTATTGCCAACGCTGCCTCATCAGCAGTTGACACAGTGCTTTCTATCTTCTCGCCTTCCCGTGTTGCCTTTGCCAGCGGGGGATATTTTGGTGAGGGTTTTGAACTTGGTATTTTAGACCGGGTTAAGTCAGTTAGCGCAGCATCTAAAAAGCTTGCAAATGCAGCCTCAGGCGAACTATCGAGCAATATCAAAACAAGTGTCGAGCTAGAATCTGCTAACCTGACAGGTAATATAACTGAGGCATCAGCACTGAAATTGCTAAATGCAATACCTCAGATCATTACGAATAATACTACAAATACACCTACTGAGATTGTTAATATCAATCAACCTGTGGCCACTCTGTCAGATGCATATAGAGAAGCTAAAATAAAGCGAAAGGAAGATTCATTTGGACAATAAACAGATCAACTTAACGTTAACATCTAATAATAAAACTGTTCAGATTGGTAGTCAGAAAACTTTTGAGTTGGTAGAAATCGAAGGTCTTGAAAGCTCAGATTTCGAAATTTCCACATCTGAAAACGCAACCTATGACGGATCTTCCATCGTTGGCAACAGGATCCAGGAGCGTCTTATTACCTTTACGGCTGAATGCACTGTTGCCGATCAGACTGAACTCTTAAGACAGCAAATGATCGGCTTTTTTAATCCAAGAAAAGAAATGAAGCTAGCTGTAGATTACTGTGGAGTCAAACGCTGGATCAAAGGCCGGGTTAGAAGCTTTAAGAATAAACAGGAAAATTTATATGATCCATTTCAGTTCCTGGTTATCCTGCTCTGTCCTGATCCTTTCTTCAGAGGTGAAGACTTCCACGAAAATATGGCGGGTAAATGGCCATTATTCGCTTCAAACTTTGCCATACCTTCAGGCGGTGCGGCCTTTTCAATGCGGATTTTTAAACAGGAAACGACCTTTACCAACAATGGTCATAACAGCTGCGGGTTAGTCTTAACCTTTGCTGCTAATCGTGGATCGGTAACAAACCCAGCTTTTTACAACCTAACAACAGGTGAGTTTGTCAGAATACTGGTCACCATGGAGCTGGGCGATATACTCACTGTCAATACCAACCAGGGGCAAACAAGGATTGAATTAAACGGTGTGAACATCTCCAATAAGAAGGATCGGGCTTCCAGGTATTTTAAAATTAACCAGGGCACTGTAGTTCTTAAATATGATGCTGACGATGGTTACACAAATCTCGATGTGTACCTGAAGTGGTCGCAGGAATTCTTAGGGGTGTAATATGCTTGATCTTGAATTAATTGTACTGGATGAAGATTATCAGGAATTAGGGAGCATCACAAGTTTTGAGGGGATACGCTGGACCAGAAAGTTCAAAGAGCCTGGCGAGTACAAACTTATCTTGTTAGCTAATTATTTTGATTTGATTATGGCCGGAGAAATATTTGATATTGATGGTAAAGATGAAACAGGATTGATCCGGGTCATTGATTTTGATGAACAAACAAAGAAAGTGACAGTCACCGGCAAGTTCATAGAAAAGCTGCTGGATGACCGAATTATCAATGAGACTCAAAACTTGTATGACGATATGGAAACTGTTCTCAGAACCCTTATCGATACCTTTTGTATTACTAACCGCCCTATCCCCCTGCTTGAGCTTGGAGATAATAACTCTATTGGTCCAACAATCAGGCTACAAACCAGAGGGCCAACCGTCATGGCTAAGGCTTATGACATTGCCAATACTTATGACTGCAGCATTAAACTCGATTATCAATATCTTGAAAATAAAATTGTTTTCTCTGTTTGGGAAGGCAAAGACAGAACCCAAAATCAAACTGAAAACAGCTATGCTATTTTTAGTGAGAATGAAGGTAATGTCTTGGCTGCTTCTTACTATAAGAACAAAACAGACTATAAGAATTTTGCTTATATCGCCGGTGAAGGTGAAGGCAATGCCAGAGTGATCACAACAGTGGATCTCAGAGAAGAAGGCGAAGAACTCAAAGAATTATGGGTTGACGCCAAAGACATCCAAATGGAAGATGATATGACAGAAGCTGAGTATTTGGAAGCTCTACAAGCTAGAGGAACTGAAAAACTGGCTGAACATCGGATCATTGAAACTATTCTATTTGAGGTAAACGGAAACTCTAATCTGATTTATAAGACGGATTATGACCTTGGCGATAAAGTCACCTACCAGGATGACACTCTGGGAGTGTCGGTTGATCTATTGATTACTGAAGTTACAGAAATTTATGAAAAGAATCAACTTAAAATCCTTCTGACTTTGGGGGATGAAAACAAAACCGAAGTCGAAAAAATAAAACGGGAGGTGTTATAGTGGCATTAAATTACGGAATATTTGAATCTGAATTTGTTGGCCTGGACACCGATAATGTACCAATGTATGACCGGGCAGTCGATGAAACATTTTTAGAACTTTACTGTGGCGGCTTCTTTACTGATGGGGTTGCTGTGTTTGTTGAAAACTGCTTTCAGGTCATTTCTGAACTGGATAATCAAATTACAGTAAATCCAGGCATTGCTTTGCTTGAGGGTAAAATGGCTTATGATCTGCTATCAGATACCATTAGTCTTCCTGACTCCCCCACTACCTATAGCCGCTATGATCGAGTCGTATTAAGGCGTGATAATGTTGCAAGAACAATCTCAATTGAATTTGTATCTGGTGAAGAAAATGCGGCACCAGTTGAGCCGGATCTTACCCGGACAGAAAATGTTTATGAGTTATCTCTGGCAACAATTTTAAGAAGCCCATCCGATATAGTTACACAGGCCAATATTACAGATGATCGCCTTAATACTAGCCTATGCGGTGTTATCGGTCCTAAGACTAATGTACTTGATACCGAGGACTTATTTGCTCAATTCACTGCTGTTTTTAACGAAATGCAAAGCAACTATAGTTCTAGTTATGAGGCTTGGAGGGATAGTGAGCAGGCTAATTTTACTACGTGGAGAACAGATGAACAATCGATTTTCAATGCTTGGTTTTTGACAATTCAAAATACTTTAGATGGTGACACAGCTGGCAATTTATTAAATCTCATAACCGCAAACACAGACGAAATATCAGCAATTAATCAGAATTTGTGGAAATTAACAGATGATTCAACATCCGTTCAATATGAATTTGGAATTTTAGATGGAGCACTATATTACAAGGAGGTGACTGAATAATGGCGGGTGAAATTTTTGTTGCAAAAGAAGAGACTTCTCTGGAGATAAAGACAATTGTAGATGCAAATGGAAATGCTTTATCAAGTCTATCAACTAATTTAGCGGCGGCAAACACAAATATTGCCACTATTAATACAAATGTAGCTTCTGTTCTTGCAAACATGTATGCTAAAAATTTATTAGTTTATAACACTCCAGGAACGTATTCATGGACAGTTCCAAATGGTGTACGCGAAGTGTTGTTAACGGCAGTTGGCGGAGGTGGAGGCGGTCAAGATAATAACAGTTCAGCATGGACAGCTGGCGGTGTTACAAGTTTTGGAAGTAAAGTTTCGTTGAGTGGTGGGTCACACACCAGTGGAGCGACAAGTTATATTGGAACAGGTGCCACTGATGAATTAGGCGGAGGCACTGGTGCGATGGGCGGAGTGCCATTTTTCAGATCCGGTTCAGGTGGCTCTGGTTCTAGTGTATACACTTCTAATTGTAGGGGTGGAGCTAGTAGTATTGGAGCTGGTGGCGTGAGCGGAGTTTCTTCTCCGGGATATGGTGGTGGAGGTGGAGGAAGAAATTCATCTTCTTATCCCGGTTCTGGTGGCGGCGGAGGAGCTGGTGTTGTTGATTTGCTAGTTCCAGTTATTCCGGGAGAAGTTATAGCTATTGTTGTCGGAGCTGCTGGAACTGGAACATCAGATTATAGTGGTGGAACTGGTTATTTGCATATAGTGTATTAAAAGGAGAGTAAACTATGAAGATAGCTCAATTAGTTGATAATGTTGTCCATTATATATTTGAAGCAGATGAAATCCCAGTTTTTGCTCCAAACATAATTATGGTTGACATTACAAATATATCAGATGTTGAAGTTGGTATGCTTTATGATTTTGAAACAAATACGTTTTCAGTATACACAAAAACAGAAGACGTAGTTCAACCGACAAATGCAGAGTTACAAGCGTTATTGGCTGAAACTCAAACGAATCAAATAATCATCATGGAAGTCCTTGCGACTATGTACGAAGAATTTTTAGCAGATACGGAGGCGACAAGCTAATGGCTCAAATGTATTACAAATTAATAACAAAAGCTGACTGGACAATCGACCAGGTACCGGACAAATACAAAGAAGAAGTTCAAGCTTTATTGGATGCTGATTCCAATGAGTAAAAGCGATAAATTCTTTTTTATATTATTCTTACTGAAAGGGGTGAGGCTATGGTAGATATGTATATTGCATTAATTTTGGCTGGCAGAAGAACACTTTCACAGGTTCCAACAAAATATCAAGAAGCGGTTTCGGCTGATTTAACAGCACTTGGATTAGATGAAAACGGAAATCCAATCACAGCAGCTTAAAGCTGTTTTTTTATTGCCTAGGGGCGGAATAACCGTCCCTATATGATAAACAATTGGAAAATATTGCGAACTAGTTTAAGCACTCGAAAGGGTGCTTTTTTAATGTGAAAATGACATCAGGAGGTGGTCAATGGGAGTGGAAGAACTTTTTTTAAAGGCGGTATTGTATGCAGGTGGGATTACTACGCTATGGGCGTTATGGAATAAGTTTGTGCCCAAAATAATGGGATGGTTATATAAAAAGATTATAAAGCCTCATGCGGATTTGAATAGTCGGTGTGATGAACTGGATAAACGGCTAAAAAACAGCGAGGCGGGGAACCTGGCATTACTGCACGACAGGGTTTATAAACTCTGTCAGGAACACCTTGACGAGGGCGAAATAAGCCTGGATGATCTGGAAAACCTGGACTATTTGTACCGGGCGTATTGCGATTTAAACGGCAATGGTATGTGTGCGAAATTGCATGGCCGGGTTTCAGAATTAAAAATAAAGGAGAAATAATATGAATTTTAAAGATGTAAGTAAAGATGTTTGGATCAGGTTGATTGTGTTGGTTCTGGCTCTCGTGAATCAGTTTTTAACCACGGCTGGGATGAACCCTATCGAGGTGTCAGGAACTGAATTATATGCTGTCATTTCTGGTCTAGCGACGATTTTAGCGGCGTTTTGGAATGCTTGGAAAAATAACAGTCTGACAGCCCAAGCCCAGCAGTCAGATATTATAATGAAAAATCTGAAAGAAGCTGCCTTAAAAGTAATCATGGATCAGGCTAGTCAGATCCTGTCAGAGCAAGAAGAAGCAGTCAATGCGGACGCAGAAAGTAAGGTGGCGTAAATGTTAGGAGTAGAGTACAAAACTTATCTTGAAAATCTTGAATGGCAAGAGATCAAGAGAAACGGAGAGATTGCCGGAACGATCGGAGAATCGAGACGAATTGAAGCTATTGAGTGGCACTTAATCGATAAGCCAGAGGGGGAAGAAATTTTTCTCCACGGCAATCCTCAGCTTGAAAATCTTGGCTGGACGGGTTTTGTCGCTGAAAATGAATTATGTGGCACGACCGGACAGGCCAGAAAACTTGAAGGCATTCAGTTTCAATTAGTCGGAGCGGATGCAGATAAGTATTCCGTACAATATCGTATTGCCAACGCCCAGAACATCGGTAAAATGGGTTGGGCGAAAGATGGAGAACTCGCAGGCACTGAGGGGGCTGGTCTAAGAGCTGAAGCAATACAGATTTTGATCACTGAAAAAGGTGTAGATTTATCCACTTATGAGTCATCCTTCCAGCATTTTGATCCAGATCCGGTTGTGGAGGAAACTGAGCCGGTCGCAACAGGCCGTTTGGGCCTTCGTTATTTTGATGAGGATAAAGATTTTAAATGTCCGTGTGGATGTGGTTTAGATGTTATCGATGAAGTCAAAATAATGGCCGACAATGCACGTCACGAGTATGGCCATCCCCTTTATGTTTCCAGCGGTGCAAGATGTCCTACGCAAAATGCGAAAGATGGCGGTATCACAAATTCCAACCATATAAAAGGTCAAGCTGTTGATATGTATTCACCTGGGCGCATGAGTTACAGTGAAGTAAATACTCTGGCAAATGTCATGAGGAATAACGGATTTGGCTGTATTCTATATCACGAGAATTTATTTGTGCATGGCGATCTTGATGGTGAGTTCTGGTCAATGAATTAATAATACGCAATCGGACGAGATGGCGTATGAAACTTTAATATTAAGGTTTAATTTCTTTAAAGCCCGTGCTATAATTTACAAAACGAATAAAAAATTGTTCCTGGACAGGCAGCTAAATGCGACTATATTACTGAGGATGTGGATAGAATATTAAACTTTTTGTAATTCAAATCGCAAAAACCTATTGATAGATTAAGGTAAGAGCGATATAATTCTATTACACAAAGAGGTAAACAATGTGTGTTGTATTGTTGTTGTCTGTAGATTTTGTGTATTGTGCCTTCCGACAAGGGCACACGTCTTAGTAGCATAAATAAGTTTTGCGGAAATCAAAAAAAAGAAAACCCCGGAGGGCCTAATCTCCGGGGTTTTTCTTCGTTGCTAAAGCATGAAGCTAGTAATGATACCAACTAATGTAACAACAGTTCCGACAATTGCGATTACGTCATGTAGGTTCAATAAGTTTCCTCCTTTCGTGAATCAAGCAATCCACCAAAGAAAAATGCGGGTAATCGCTGCTTATCTCGATTACAAGATTTATTATAAACCTTTCAAAAAATTAATGCTACTAAGTTTGGATTTCTAAAAATTTTAAAAAACGACTAAAACAAACAAAAAAAGACAAAAAAAGATAAAAAAAGATAAATAACGTCAAAAAATGCGAAAATTAGAAATTTATAAAAAAAAATAATTGTTAAGACTCTATTAAGAATTTAATCAGTTGAACTGATTAAAAGGAGCCATTTTTCAACATATTTTACTTTCTAGTTCGATATCACTTGCTAAAATGATATAATTCTATAAACAAAATAGCGAAGGTGAAAATATGCAAATTGACGATGACATTAAAAACGCTCTAGTTTTACTTGAAAAACACATTGATAGGATGGTCCCCCAATGGAACAAAGTCGGGATTATATATGAAAGTAATTTTTGTATTTCTTCATTTATGATCGAACATTCTAAAGATTTAATTTATGAAATGATCGTAAAAAACGGCGGATATTGCGCTGATACACTGCTTGGCCGAGGTGTATTTGTTGAAAATTCAGGATGGATGTATGCTTTTTTTGATGCAGACAGAGTTGAACATCGGGACGTAGAGTTTTTAATCAAAAACCACTTCAAGGAGGACCTTGGTATGCTCAAGAAAAAAGAAGTTAAAGTTAAAACAATAAAACACCAAGATAAAGAGCTCCCGATCCTCGTGAAATACTTTGAAAAATCATATCTGATCCAAGAGATCAAGAGCCAAGAAGACAATTATGTATTCTATGAAGGTGGAGTGGGCACTAAGTGGACGGTCGTTATTAACAAGAAAGAAACAGCCTTGTACCACGACAAACATAATTTGAAATGGTATGTCTATGTCGAGGGATATGATAGTCCGCATGAGCACCAGGTACGCGAACTAGTTGAAATAACAGATACGAGTTATTTGAATTAAAAAGACCGGCTTTAGAGCCGGTCTTTTTTTTATTTAATTATCTTTTCTGGATAGGCAAGTGACGACCTCCACATGCCCGGCATGCGGAAACATATCCACACACTTGACTTTCTCAACCTTATACCCTGCCTCCACAAAGAAGGGCAGGTCGCGAGCTAAAGAAGTCGCCTTGCAGGACACATAAATAAATTTTTCTGGTTTGAAATCAATAATTTTAAAGATCGCTTTAGGATGAATGCCATCCCTGGGAGGATCAAGGATGATCACATCAGCCTTGTCTGTCAGTTTATCAACTTCCGTCAGGACATCGCCAGCTAAAAACTCGCAATTGGTCAAGCCATTCTTTTTGGCATTGACTTTGGCAGCTTCCACCGCCTCTTCCACCAGTTCAATACCGATGACTTTTTTTGCTACCGGTGCTAAAACCTGGGCGATGGTACCGGTTCCGCAGTAAAGATCGTAAAGCACTTCATTCTGCTCATCCCCCACATAGTCACGCACCACTGAATAGAGTTTTTCCGCTCCCAGGGTATTAGTCTGGAAAAAAGAAAAACTGGTAATTTCAAAGGTCAGACCCAAAATTTGATCCTCAATTTTATCCTGTCCATAAAGTATTTTCGAACTTTCCGCTTTTACCACATCAGCCACACCATCATTTTGGGTGTGAAGAATCCCGCGGATCTGTCCAGTCAGAGGTAAATCAAGCAAAAGCTTAACAAAATCTTCTTCATCCAGCTCGCCTTGTGAAGTAGTCGCCAGATTAATCAGCAGGTCGCCAGTTCTTTTGCCCTGACGTACGACCAGGTGGCGTAAAAAACCTTCATGGCTGCGTTTATGGAAATAGCTGGTCTCGCGATCCCGAAAAAATTCCAGCACCGCCTTCTGAATGAGATTGAAATCAGAATCCGTCAGCTGGCAGGAAGAAGTATCAACAATATTATAAAAACTGCCCCGTTCATGCATACCCAGCATCAGGGGTCCGTCCTTCTGGTTATCGCCAAATGAATATTCCATCTTATTACGATAGCCAAATACTTCCGGGCTTTTAACAATCCCTTGGTACTCAAATCCCTTAATCCCCGCTTTGTCAAGCAGATCAAGCACATAGCCTTCTTTTATCTTTAACTGTTCTTCATAGGCAATGGTCTGATAGGTACAGCCGCCGCACAAATCAAAAACATTACAAGCGGCCGGAATTTCATCCGCTGCTTTTTCAAGCACTTCTATAACCCGCCCTTCATAGCGTTTACGTTTTTTAACAATATCCGCCTGTACCCTTTGTCCCGGCAAAGCGTTTTTAAAGACAACTTTTTTATCCTGATAGGTACCAAAAGCTTTACCCGGAAAAAGGTGGCCTTCAATTTTTATCTCAACATTTTCTATTTTTTTCAAAGTAATCTCCTTAAGTGTTTCTCCGGGAAATTATATCATAACCGCAGGGGAAAACTCAAAAAATAGCTTATTTTGAGTTTCAGTTCATAAAACCCCCGCGCCAACCAATCAATTTCATGATCTGGCCTATGGGGCCTTCTGAAAAACCAATTGTCGCTACGCAGTATCCCATAACCTCTCATTAGTTTGAACAAGCATGATAAAAGCCCGGGCTCAAGGCTTTTAAGGGCCTAAGTCCCGGGCTTGCATTAGATTTTATTACCTAGCTTGAATAGTAGTTCAGTTTTTCCATTAGGGTTGTTTTACTCTGAAGACCTACAATCGTTTCGACGACCTGTCCGTTTTTAAAAATTTTCATGGTCGGCACACTCATAACCCGATATTCCTGTGCCAGATTCTGGTTTTCATCAATATCAACTTTATAAATTTTAGCTTTATCCCCAATTTCAGCCGATATATCTTCCAGGACTGGTGCCAACGCTTTACAAGGACCACACCAGGTCGCGAAAAAATCTACCAGTGCCACACCGCTCCCATTCAATACCAATTCTGAAAATTCTGTTTGATCTAAAATTTTTGCCATCTTTTTAATTCCTCCTTAATTTATGATTTATTTTTATTGTTCACAATTTCTGCCAGGGCTCTCAATTCCGCCAGCTTTTCTTCATTTTCAAGGACAGCCACCTCATCACTGTGAGAAAATTTAACAAAACCCAGCTGATTACAGTTTAAATAGCGGGTATAAAACTCCAGTGTGTTTTCAATGGCCTGAAACTGCCGTCCATATTTGGGTGCGCCACCGACACCAATTACCACCAGATCTTTATTTTTGATGATGGATCGATCTTCCAAATTATATAAAACCTGGGTTCGATCGATCAGGGTTTTAATTTTTGACGGAAACGCGCTAAAATAAACCGGCGTCGCAATCACAAACAGATCACTTTCCTCAATTTTTGCGTAGATGCTCTTCATATCATCATCTTTGATGACACATTCTCCCTGATGCTTAAGACAATAATCGCAGGCCAGACAATGTCTGATTTCCACTTTATTGACATTGATATTTTCAATTGAATGCGCTCCTTCAATTTGATCCAGAAAATAATCCAATGCTTTTTGGGTATGCTTGCCGTTTCGGTGGCTACCCATAATTGTTACAATATTCATACCTATCTCCTCCCCTAATACCTGTTATGATCCTTAATAGTCTGCTTTCATTATACCCGATTAGCACAGATTATAACAGATTCAAATTAGAAGCACAAAAAAAAGCAAAGAAAAAAACCGAAGCTGTGTGAAGGGCTTTCGGCTTTTTCTAAAAACTTTGAAAGAGGGTAACTTGTTATGGTTAAATAATACTCTAGCAACCTTAATTTAATCTTAAAGCTGTCATATTTTGACCTGTTTTTTTAATAAGGTGTAGAAATTTCCGGAACATTGGACCTTAACAGAGCAATTTTTTCCCTTTTCGTCATAATAAATAACATATTTCTTTTTTCCCGCAATATTGATTAAAGTATAATTGCGCATTTCGCCATTAACCTTGTGGGATTTATCACCCGTTTCAATTCCTGTTACTGTTTCAAGGTCAATTTCCGCCACCATTTTTTTCCAGAAAAAAATCTTACGTTCAATAATCAACCGATTATGGGTTAGCGTCATTTCAAAGCTGGTTGTAATGTATCGTAATGAAATGATAAATGCAATCATCATGACGGCCAGACTGATCACACCAATAATCATCTTTAATTTTTCATCGGTTACATAAGCGATCAGCTGATTATATCCCACCGTATAACCAACGACCAGAATCAGCACGACGATCATTGCCGGCAAACTCAGCTGCTTACTCTCTAGTGTTTCACGCGCTTTAACTGCCATATTTCCTCCTAATGCTATTTTTGTCATTATACCTCAAGCAGGACATAAAAAAAAGAGCCGCAGCTCTTCTTTTCTTATTCTTCCGGCGAAAAATCTTCTTTGCCGACCCCACACAAAGGGCATACCCAATCGTCTGGAATATCAGCAAATGCTGTTCCTGGTTCAATTCCTCCATCCGGATCGCCGAGTTCCGGATCATAAACATAACCACAAATATCGCATACGTATTTCTGCATATTATCCTCCTGTGCACATATTCTGTATTGTTACTATCCTAATTTACCCTATATTTTAATAATTTAAACACTTTTTAAAAATTTATTTTAAGGCTTTTTCATCGTAAAATGGCTCGCTAACGAGAAAGACACTCCCAACTTTCCAGCTGGGAGTGTCCTCGTTTTCAAAAGTTATTATGCCTGAACAATTGCTTCTACTGGGCACTGTTCTGCGCAAGCGCCACAGTCTGTACAAGCAGCTGCATCAATCACATAGATATCGCCTTCTGAAATTGCTTCTACTGGACATTCATCCGCACAAGAACCACAGGCAATACACTCATCAGTAATTTTATAAGCCATTCTGCTCTCCTCCTTATATCATTTGTAATTTCATTATAGCGGAATTTTTGTGAAAATCAAGATGCTTATTTGTCTTTTTTGCTTTTTTGCTTATTTTTTTCCCTACTCTTTACTTCGATTTCCTCTAAATGATATTTTTTAACCTCTGTTTCGTCTTTTTCAGTTTGTATTTTAACGAAAACGGTTTCCTCCAGAATGCTGAGTTTAAAGACTTCGCCTTCACCGTCAGTGGTGATAACCGTCTGTCCGACCCTAGGCAGTTTTTTAGAAACCGATTCATAGAATTCCTGTTCATAAGTCAGGCAACATAAGAGTCTCCCGCAGATCCCGGAAATCTTGGTCGAATTCAGCGATAAATTCTGCTCTTTGGCCATTTTAATCGATACCGGGGTGAAATCACCCAGCCACTGAGCGCAGCAGGTTGTTCGGCCGCAAACGCCTAAACCTTTAAAGAGCTTAGCTTCATCACGAACCCCAATCTGTCTGAGCTCAATTCGCACCCTAAAAACAGCGGCCAGATCTTTGACCAGTTCGCGAAAGTCTACGCGGCCATCAGCGGTAAAATAAAATATCGCCTTTTTCTGATCAAAGGTGTATTCTACATCAATCAATTTCATGTCCAGTTGATGTTTTTTCGCCTTACCGGTAAAAATTTCCTTGGCCACTTCCTCTTTCTCTTTGAGTTTTTTAAATTCGGCGATATCCTCTTCCGTGGCTTTCCGGATCACTGGTTTAACCGGTGCTACCATTTCTTCCTCACTGATATCTCTGGCTGTTAAGGCGATTTCACCATATTCAATGCCTCTGACGGTTTCAACGATAACCGGGTCAAATTGTTCAAATGTAATATCAAGGGGATCAAAATAATAGATCTTCCCCACTTTTTTAAATCGTACTCCGACGACTGATTTTCCCATTTCCTTATCCTTTCTGGATTTTTATGATCTGAATGAATGTTTTTTCCCATTGCAGATTCAGATTAATATTATATTTCATCCGATCCATCATTTCAAATAATGTTCTGTTGATTGCTTCAATTTTTTCGTCTTTTAATATCTGCTGAAAGGCCTCATGCACCTTTCCTGGCGCTTGTCCATCGGGAAGGGCTAAACCCTTTTTACACAAAGTAATTTCATAAAACCAGCGAATCAGAAATTCCAGCATTTCCTGACTCTTGCTTTTATCGCTGGACAATCGTTCCGAAAGTGTGAAAATCTTCTGCAGATCACCTTTTAATAATAAATATAATTCCCTGAGGATTGAAACCCGATCTTGAAGAATATCGGGTTGGTTCAATAAATAGAGCGCTTTTTCAACGGAACCCGCCGCCGGACTGATAACATCTGCGATTTCAGTTTCCGAAAATTCCGTTTCTCTTTTTAGGATTTCAGCGACCTCCACCTGCTTAAGCGGTTTAAAATGATATATCTGACAGCGTGAACGAATAGTTGGCAGGACCCCTTCCGGTGTCTGAGTCAGCAGGATAAAAAGATTGTAAAAAAAAGGCTCTTCCAGCGATTTTAACAGACTATTTTGAGCTTCAACGGTCATCGTAGCTGCATCATCGATAATAATGATCCGTTTTTCACCGGAAAAGGGTTTAACCGCCAGACTGCTGATCATTTCCCGTACTTGGGCGATTTTAATACTTGTTTCACTGCTGATGACCTGCAAATCCGGATAGATACCATGATCGATCTGTTTGCAGACCGGACAGTGACCGCAGGGCGGCTCCTGACCCTGACACAAAATTGTTTTGGCAAAGTCCAGCGCCAATTTCTTTTTCCCGATCCCCGCAATACCGGTAAAAAGGTAAGCGTGGGAAACCGCATCCTGATGTACCTGTCTTTTTAGTTGTTCAACCAGCAAATTGTGTCCTATTATTCTGTTCATCATCGCTCCGTCAGTTTGACAACTCATCTTCGAGAACCCAATCCAGATCCTCATCCAGCTCTTTACTAAACTGCTCAAAATCAAGCAGGCCCAGGGCTTTTAAATACTGACTTTCTTTGACCAATATTTCGATATGCACCGCTTCAATATCTCCCATGAAGATTTCCCGAATGGGGCCGCTGCCAAAACCCTTTTCCGCGGCAATCGCTTCGATTCCGTGACTTTTAAGAAAACTGCGAACCTCCAGGAACTCATTTTCATCATCTGCCATTTTTAAATAAGTAAACTGATCATTTGTCATTTTTTCACGTCCTTTTTTCAAAAACTGCCTGTCTGATTTCCGCCTGAATGTCATCAATACTTCTTAAGCTTTCATTTTTAACACATTTTATCTCGGTCCAGTCATAGTCCGCAATCAGCTCGAGGGCACTTTTATAGGCATCAATCAGATGCTGACTGCTATTTTCATGAATGTCCTTTTGCGTCTCCCCGGTTATTTTGTTTTTCCGGTTTTTTATCAGTTGCTGATTAATTTCCGGGGGAATATTTAAAAAGAATACCTGATCTGGAATCGGCAGTGAAAAGAGATTGAACTCATAATCCCAGAGCCAGTCAAGAAATTTCTTTTTCTCAGCCTGATCTTTAATCTTTCCGGCCTGATGAACCATATTTGAGGTCGTATAACGATCGGCCAGAACAATACCGCCATCATTTAAAAACTCTTCGTAATCTTCCTTGTAGGAAGCATAACGGTCAGCTGTATAGAAAGTGGAAGCAATGTAGGGACTGATAGTTTCCGGATCTTCCCCAAAAGCACCGCTTAGATATAATTTTACCATGGCGGATGATTCTTTGTCATAACGGGGGTAAGAAATTTTTATAACTTTTTCCCCTTTATCTTTTAAATATTGATACAGTAAGTTTGTATGGGTCTGTTTGCCGCTGCCATCAACCCCTTCAATCACAATCAACTGACCTTTTTTGTTTTTTATCATAATTTTTCCTCAAGCACCAGAAGCTTTTCATCATCATCCAAACCAACCACCGCCACTCCAGCCTGCCTAAGCCTTTTTATCTGCCCGATAACCGCTTCAGTGATCAGGCTGCCCGGAACAAGCAGAGGAATACCCGGCGGATAGGGAATAATAAAATCAGCTGCAATACAGTCAGCGGCCTTTTCTAAAGTTATTTTAGCCTTTTGGCTGCTCCACATGGCTGCTCCAAATTCGCCTTTTATTATCAGTTCGTTTGATTGAATCAGCTTGTTATCTGCTATTTTAGGTTCATTTCCAGGACCCAATTCTTTATTAATTGCGCTAATCGCTTCGGTCAGTTTTTCAAGATCAGCGGCCTTTGTTTCCAGACCGCACATCAACAGCACAGAATGCTGATCAGCCATTTCACACTGAATAAAAAATTCATCACGCAGTCTTTTTTCCACCTGGCAACCGTTTATCGCTCCCGTGTAAAAGAGCCACTTGCTGTAGTCATAGGATTCAGCTTCATAGAGTCGGATCATTGCGTCAGCGGGCTGATTTCTGTAAAATTCCTGATGCTTGTTCCTAATCATTTCAAACACCGCCGTTCCTTTTAAGCAGGCGCGGTCAGTTGCTTCCTCGACTGAAATCATTAAGGGATAGCTGGGGGATGAACTCTGCAAAACTGCTAAAAACATTTTAAGCCGCTGCCAGTCAATTAAATCTCCCTGACCATGAATAATCGCCGACTGAGTCAGTGATCCCAGCACTTTATGGGTGCTTTGAATGACCAGATCCGCGCCGGCCTTTAATGCGCTTAGCGGATAGCCTTGAGCAAAGCTAAACTGAGCGCCATGGGCTTCATCAACGATCAGAATTTTATTTTTTCGGTGAAGTAATTCCGCGATTTTAGCGAGCTCACATACCGTCCCGTAATAGGTGGGACTGACAAGAACCAAGCCTTTTGCCTCTGGATAGGCTTGCAGGGCATCAATCACTGATGCCAGCGATATCTCACTGGCAAAACCCAGACGATCATCCAAAACGGGGTTTATAAACCGGGGGCACACCCGTCCCAGTGCCAGCGCACCAAAGACTGATCGGTGGCAGTTTAAGCCGACCAGAAGTTCCTCTCCCGGATAGCAGCTTGCCAGAATGGCGCTTTGCAGGCCAACAGTGGAACCGTTGACCAGAATAGCCGAATTGTCACTTCCATAAACTAAAGCCAGTTTTTTATTTACCTGGTCAATAATTTCCCTGGCATCGTGCAGATTATCAGCCCCGGGTATTTCGGTAATATCGAGTTTATACAGCTCGGAAAAATCTCTCCGTCCCTTATGTCCGGGCATATGAAATCGCCCGGAAGGTTCAGGTTTAATCATCATTATTTGCTCTTTTAAGATACTTTTTTTCATATTCCTATTCTAACATAAACCAGTTAAAACCCAAGTTTAATTTTAATTTCCCTTTAATCTTAGTAAGCTTTATTATATAATAATTGAACAAACCAAAAGCAAGGAGAGAATGATGAGCAGTAAAAAAATAACCCCCATCGTAATGGAAAATTTTGAAGCGGAAGTGCTATCTCATAAAGGAGCGGTCATGCTTGATTTCTGGGCAGAATGGTGTGGCCCTTGTAAAAGCTTGTCCCCATTGATCGATGAAATTGCCGGTGAACTACCTTCAGATATGAAAGTCTGCAAAACCAATGTTGATGAAAATCAGGCCTTGGCTCAGCAATTTCGGGTCATGTCCATTCCCACGGTGATCTTTTTTAAGGACGGCGAAGTGGTCAATCGCTTCGTTGGTGTGCGGGATAAACAGGATTACATTGAAATGATGCAGTCTTTATAGGCTTGCCAAAAAGACCGGGTTTATGCCCGGTCTTTCTTTTTTAAGAAACTTTTCCGCCCGATGGAATGCCATCAACAGTAACCAATGACAGCTTTTTGCCTTTGGTAGCCGCCAGAATCATGCCGTTAGAGGTAATACCACGCAGTTCCACCGGTTTTAAGTTGGCCACTAAAATCACAATTTTTCCTAGCAGGTCATCCGGCTGATAATATTTGGCAATTCCCGATACGACCTGCCGTTCTTCCTGTCCGACCTTTAATTTTAAAACCAGCAGGCGGTCAGCATCAGGATGGGGTTTACACTCAATAACTTCTGCTACCTTAAGTTCTACTTTAGCAAAATCATCAATGGTAATCAGACCCTCCGGCAACTCCTCCTGGCTACTTGTCGCTTCACCGCTTGGGTCTTTTGCTTTTTCATCATCTTTTGCCTGTTTATTCTTCTGCTCAGATTTTTCTGCTTTATCTTCTTTTTTCAGCTCAATACGCGGGAATAAAGGTTCACAGCGACTAACCGTCACCCCTTCTGGATAAGCGCCAAAACCTTGAATACTTTCCCAGGTTAACAGATCAATTGGACAGTTTAACTGCTGGCCCATTTTCTTGGCTGTTTCCGGCATCGACGAGGCAACCAGAACCGTTACAATTCTTAAACACTCTGTCAGATTATACATGACCATGGCCAAACGACCTTGCTTTTCAGGATCTTTCCCCAGTACCCATGGCTGAGTTTCATCGATATACTTATTGGATCGGGAAACCAGTTTCCATATTTCTTCCAGGGCTCGGCTAAAGTCCAGTTTATTCATATAGTTTTCGACATTTTTAGGGGTGTTGACCGCCAGATCAATTAATTCCTGATCGAAGTCCCCCGCTTCCTTTTGGGCTGGAATTACACCATTAAAATACTTTTCAGTCATTGCCAAAGTTCGGCTTAAAAGATTCCCCAGATCATTGGCCAGATCTGAGTTAATATGGCTAACCAATAAGTCTTCATTGTAAATTCCGTCAGCGCCGTAGCTCATTTCCCGCAGTACATGATAACGCAGGGCATCAACCCCATACTTGTCAACCAAAACTACCGGATCAACCACATTGCCGACAGACTTGGACATTTTTCCGCCCTTTAATAAAATCCATCCATGGCCATAGACCTTTCTAGGCAAAGGCAGCTCCAGAGCCATTAGGATAATCGGCCAGTAAATAGTATGAAAGCGAATAATATCTTTCCCAACCAGGTGAACATCTGCTGGCCAGAATTTATCCATCAGGTCTGGTTTATCATTTAAGTAACCCAGTGCAGAGATATAATTTGGCAGCGCATCAATCCAGACATAAACCACGTGGCCGGGATCAAAGTCCACTGGCACGCCCCAGGAAAAGGAGGTTCTGGATACGCAAAGATCCTGCAGTCCCGGTTTAATAAAGTTATTGATCATCTCATTTTTGCGTGATTCCGGCTGAATAAAATCAGGATTTTCTTCAATGTAAGCCAGCAGCCGGTCCGCGTATTTTGACATCTTAAAAAAGTAGGCTTCTTCTGAGGCTTTATCCACAGGTCGTCCACAGTCTGGGCATTTTCCGTCCACTAATTGGCTCTCGGTCCAGAAAGATTCGCAGGGCGTACAATAGAGGCCCTCATAGCTGGACTTGTAGATATCACCTTTTTCGTACAATTTCTTAAAAATCTTCTGAATCGTTTTTTCATGTTCAGGATCAGTGGTGCGGATAAACTGATCATAATCGATATCCATCGTTTTCCACAAACTCTTGATGCCATCCACAATGTTATCGACATAAGCCTTGGGAGTCACACCCGCTTCCTCGGCTACTTTCTGAATTTTTTGACCATGCTCATCGGTACCCGTTAAAAAGTAGGTTTCATAGCCCAACTGTTTTTTAAAACGGGTAATGGTATCCGCAGCGACCGTGGTATAGGTATGGCCAATATGCAGGTTTCCACTGGGATAATAAATAGGGGTTGTGATGTAAAACGTTTTTTCTGACATAGTTTCTCCTTTAATTTTTGGTAAAAAGAAAGAGACCCCCTCCATAAGGACGAAGATCTCGCGTTACCACCTTAATTTATCCTGCCTTTGCAAGCAGAATCTCTGAAAGTAAGTGTCTGCCACTTACTTAAGTTTTATCGCGACAAGCGGTTCGAGCTTAAATTATCTCACCCAAACATACTCCCAGGCCATCTTCAACGGCTTTCTCCATCGGTTCTCAGCTTACTCCGACTCTCTGTAAGGAAAGTATTACCATTTACTCTTCTGTTCATCGTATTTTATATTGCTTCCATTATACTGGACTTTTATTAATTTTCAAGCATTTTTCAAAAATTTTCAGACTTTTATACTCTGGTAGACATCACGCCTGGAAATGCCCCGGTCCTTGGCGACCCGCTTCATGGCTTCTTTCTCAGCGATTCCCTGATTCAGATAATAATCCAGATGCCCTTCTACTGACAGGGCCATCCAATCAAATGCAGGGCTATCCGCTGCTTCGTCTTTGGTTTTTCCTTCGATACAAAGCACAAACTCCCCTCGGGGGTTGTTTTCTTTAAAATAATGACAATGTTCTTCAATACTGCCGTAGCGGGTTTCTTCATAGCGTTTGGTTATTTCTCTGGACACGCTGGTCATCCGGTGGGAAAGCCCTTCTTTTTTAAGCGCCTCCAAGGTTTTTAGCAGCCGATGGGGCGATTCATACAGCACTACCGTATCTGGCGATTGTTTGATCCGCTCAAAACCTTCCCGATAGGCCTTATTTTCTTTTTCCAGAAAACCCAGAAATAAAAAGCGTCTGGTATCCAAGCCTGACATAACCAGGGCGCAAAGGCCGGCATTTGGTCCAGGGACCACTTCTATCTCAATCCCTGCCGCCACACAGGCTTTGACTAAGATTGACCCGGGATCGGAAATCAACGGCATACCAGCATCAGAAATCAGGGCTATGTTCTGCCCCGCTTTTAGAATGGCAATCAGTTTTTCCGCTGACTCATATTCATTATGCTGATGATAGGCAATCATTTTTTGGGAGATTTCAAAATGATTTAAGAGCTTGATCGAATGCCTGGTGTCTTCCGCAGCAATCAGATCCACACCTTTTAATATTTCAATGGCCCTAATGCTCATATCCCCTAAATTGCCGATGGGAGTTCCAACAATGGACAGTTTCCCGCTCATGATGTTTTATACAGATTTCTGGCCACAAAAACACCATTGACTGACGCTTGCATCAGGCCACGGGTAATGCCGGCGCCATCCCCTAATACATAAAGACTTTTGATGCTGGACTGAAAATCACGATCCACCGTCACTTTATTGGAATAAAATTTGACTTCCACACCATAAAGCAGGGTTTCATCACTTGCTAAACCTGGTGACACCACGTCTAAGGCCTGAATCATTTCATCGATGTCTTTCATGATCCGATAAGGCAAAACGAGACACAAGTCCCCCGGCACCGCATCTATCAAGGTTGGCCGAATGTTATTGCGGTTAAGCCGCTCTTCGGTGGTGCGCCGGCCTCTTAAAAAATCACCGTAACGCTGGACCATTATTTTATTACCGGTCAGCATATTGGCCAGTCCCGCTATATGCTTGCCATAAGCAATGGGCTCCCTAAAGGGCTCCGTAAAGTTTTTTGAAACCAGCAGAGCAAAATTGGTATTATTGGTTTTTAAGCTGTCTGCTTTATAACTGTGGCCATTTACAACCGCCAGCTGGTTTTCATAATACTCTGTTGATACAACACCGCCGGGATTGGAACAAAAAGTCCTGACACTGTCATCAAAAGTTGGGGTATAATAGATCAGTTTTCCTTCATACAAAGAATCATTGATCTCCTGCATCACTTCGTTGCGGGTCTCTACTCTAACTCCCAGATCGATTTTACCAACCTTTGTTTCGACCTGATGATCATCACAGATCATCTTAAACCATTCTGAGCCTTCACGTCCCACTGCTACGACCACTTTTTCGGCAAAAAAAGTCTCCCCTTTTGCCTCTACCCCTTTTACTTCATTATCAGAAATAATCAGACGATCAACTGGCATTCTAAATTTTATTTCAACACCCAAATCATCCATCAGGTAATGCTGGATTCGCTGATAAATAGTATAGCCCACTTCTGTTCCCATGTGACGGACCGGACATTCCACCAGTTTTAAATTGCTCTGAATGGCCTTAGTTCTGATATCACGAATTTTCTGGGGTTGATCCACCCCATGAACGTGGCTATCCGCACCAAATTTCAGGTATATTTCATCCACGTAATTAATTAAGTCCACCGTCGCCTGATAGCCGATGTATTCGGGCAGTTCCCCACCCACATCCGGTGAAAGGGATAATTTGCCATCGGAAAAAGCCCCGGCCCCGGCAAAACCGGTGGTTATATTGCAGGGTTTGCAACCGACACAGACCCCCGATTGACGTTTAGGGCAAATCCGTTTTTCGATGGGATTGCCTTTTTCCAGCATCAGAATCTTAAGCTCCTGATTATTTTTTTTGAGTTCCATCGCCGTAAAAATCCCACCTGGGCCGGCGCCAATAATGATCACATCATAACTCGTCATAATATTTTTCTTCCTTATAAAAATAGATCGCCGCCGTATTCTTCTTCTTCAAAGCCGACGGCCAGATCGTTGAATTTTGTATATTCCGGAATCCAGGCCAGCTTAATGGCACCCGTCGGACCGTTTCGCTGCTTGGCGATATTAACTTCCGCAATGTTTTTTAGTTCCGGGTTGTCATCGTAATAGGACTCACGATATAAAAGCATAATCACATCGGCATCCTGCTCAATAGATCCGGACTCTCGCAAATCCGACATCACCGGATGATGATCGGTTCGAGCATCAGGTGCACGACTTAACTGAGAAAGAGCAATCACCGGCGCTTCCATTTCTCTGGCCAAAGCCTTTAAGCCCCTTGACATTTCCGATATTTCATTCTGGCGGTTTTCCGACTTACCACCGCCGCTCATCAGCTGCAGGTAATCGATCATGATCAGATCCAGGGCCTTTTCGGTTTTCAAACGCCGGCACTTGGACCGCAGATCGGAAATGGTGATCCCCGGTGTGTCATCGATAAAAATACTGGATCCGTACAGGGTATTATACCCTACCGCCATCCGCTCCCAGTCTTCTTTAGAAAGATTACCGGTTCGGACATTATTACTGTCAACCAGTGATGCCGCACAGAGCATACGCTGGACCAGTTGCTCCTTAGACATTTCCAGACTGAAAATAGCCACCGATTTTTTATCTTTAACCGCTGCATTCTGGGCAACGTTTAAGGCAAAGGCCGTTTTCCCCATTGATGGTCGAGCCGCGACGATAATCAGATCAGATGGTTGGAGTCCAGCTGTCATCAGATTCAGTTCCGTAAAGCCGGTATCAACTCCGGTTAATTTACCCTTGTTTTTTTCAATCGCTTCGATCTGGGAAAGGGTCACGCCCAAGGTTTCCTGAATACTCTGAAAATCACCAGTTCGCCGGCCCTGGGAAACTCGAAAAATTTCCTGTTCGGCACGGTCAATCAGTTCGCCAATATTGCCGTACTGGCCATAACTTTCCTCAAGTATGTTGGAAGCTGTAAAAATAAGCCTTCTGACCACGGCCTTTTCATGCACGATTTCGCAGTATTCAAGATAGTTTGTATGAATCGGAACCATTTCAATCAGCTGGCTCAAATAGGCCGGTCCTCCGATCTCATCAAGGATCCCTTATTTCTTAAAGCGTTCAGTAAGGTGACCGTATCAATGGGTTTGCGCTCATTGCTAAGGGCCAGCATCGATTCATAGATTTCCCGGTGGGCACTGCGATAAAAATCATTGGGTGAAAGAATTTCTTCGGCTTTGGCAATATTGGATTCCTCCATCAGGATAGCTCCCAATACCGACTGTTCCGCCTCAATATTATGGGGTGGTACCTTCATCACGCTTTTTTAAGCCTCCCCTTTAACAACCACCGTCAGGTTGCCGATAATACCCTGATAGGTTTTAACTTTGACTTCAATGCGACCGACATTGCGAATGGGCGAATCTAATTCAATTTTTCGCTTATCAATCTTAATACCTGTCTCTGTTTCCAGATGTTCAGCAATATCCTTGCTGGTCACGGAACCAAACAATTTGCCATCTTCTCCGGCCCGCTCCACGATACAGATTTCAGTTTTTCCCAGGGTATCTGCCAACTTCTGGGCTGCTTCCCGTTCTTCTTTCATTTTCTGGGCTTCATCAGCCTTGGCCTGATTAGCAGCTTCAATATTTTCGTCACTACCAATCATCGCCTTTTTATTTTTAATCAGGAAATTGCGGCCATATCCATCTTTAACTTCGACGATATCCCCTTTATTTCCAACATTCTTAACATTTTCAAGTAATACAACTTTCATTTCTCATTCTCCTTCTGATATTTTTCAATCGCTTCAATCAAAAGCTCTCTGCCAATTTCGGGATCGGTCACGTTTGGCAACTGGGCTCCAGCCATGGCCAGATGACCACCACCACCCAGTTTTTCCAGAATCACTTGAACATTAATATCCCCCATAGAACGGCCACTGATATTCAGTCCGTCATCATTTTTTAAAATGATAAAGGAGGCAATGATCCCTTTGATATTTAAAAGCTCATCTGCGGCCTGAGCGGCAATCAGCCTGCCCGAATCCGTATTGTTTTCAAACACCGATATGGCAATACTGTCAAAATAGATTTTAGCATTTTTAACCGCTTCGGACTTCTTGGCATAGGTGCTTAGATCATCCTGTAACAGGGTCTTGGCGATGATCGTATCGGCCCCTTTGCGTTTCAGGTAAGAAGCAGCCTCAAAGGTTCTAACCCCGGTTTTTAGGGTAAACATCTTGGTATCCATACAGATTCCGGCTAAGAGGGCATTAGCTTCCACCGCATCAACGGTCTTTTCCTTTTCATCAATATACTGGATCAGTTCCGTAACCAGTTCACAGGTCGAGGAGGCGTAGCTTTCAGTATAGGTCATAATTGCGTTGGCAATAGATTTCCCCGATAAACGATGATGATCAATGACTACTACCTTGGAAACCTGATCCGGCAATTCCGGCATTTCCAGAAAATTGCCGTTTTGAGTGTCAACAACAATAACCAGGGTCTTTTCCTGCTTGAATTCCCCAACTTCTTTAGGGGTGATAAAAGCCTCCTGATAGTCCCCTTTTTCCAGCAGGTATTCAAACATCGATTTAATCGAATAATTGATTTCCCGGATAATAATTCTGGCTTCTTTATCAAGAACCCTACAAACCCCTAAAAGACCTATGGCTGATCCCAGACAATCCATATCGGGATTTTGATGCCCCATCAAGAGCACATTATCGGCTTCTTTAATCAGTTCTGCCAGACCATGGGCTTTAACCCGGGCCTTAACTTTTGTCCGCTTTTCAGTGGCTTCGGTTTTACCCCCATAAAAAAGCATCTTATCATCCCGCCGCACCACAGCCTGGTCGCCACCACGGGCCAGGGCAATTTCCAGCGCCGCATGTGACAGCTCCTGGGATTCCTTGATGCCCACAATTTTTTCCGATATTCCAATCCCGATACTTAGTGTTACCGGTGTCTTTTCATCGTTCTCAATTTCTCTGACATCATCCAGAATTTTAAAGCGTTCATCCTGAATGCCGCAAATTTTGCCGCGCTCAAAAATCATTAAGTATCGATCATTTTCGTATTCGACAATCACACTATCGATGGCTTTAGCCCAGCGATTGATTCTAATATCCACCTGACTTAAAACAGCAGACCGCTTATGGCTAGGCAGTTTTTCATTGATTTCATCATAATTATCGATAACCACATAACAAAAGATCGGTGAGGTTTTGCGGTAGAGTTGTTTCTGCCTCGATTGTTCGGTCAGATCAAAGAAATGAACTAGCTCAAACTGATGAACTCTATCTGAAAAAGAATTGGTGACAACACCGTACTCTCGTTCTTCATAATTAAAAGTATATTCTTCCACCTGAACTGCCGCTTTTAAATCAAAGTCCAGTTCTTCGATGATATTTTTATTAAAAAGAGCTCGCTTCTCGTTTTTAAAGACATTTCCAAAGGCCTGATTGTACCAGTAAATGACTCCTTCGGTATCAACAATAGCCATCGCAATCGGCATTTCATACATACGTTCCTGGTTGATTTTATCCAGATCGGAATAAATATTCTCAATTGCCTGGGTAAAACGAACTTCATCGATAGAAATGTTTTTCTTGTAATAATAAAGCAGGGAGACAAACACCACCAAGCCGGCAACTCCCAAAATTTGATTGCAGACCAGAATGCCCAACGATAAAACCAAGACGGATATTAGGGCATAAAGTACCAGTGAATTGATTTTATCCTTCATTTAATTTCGGTCTCCCTTCGAAAGATCCGGCGGATATCAAGGTAAGTATCCGCAATCCCCAGAAACGTGATTAGCGGCTGAAAGAAAAAGCACATAAAGCCTACCAAAACTTTGATTCCCTTATTCTTCACTTGCTTATAGGCCAGATAATTATAAATACAGGCCATCCCCATTACAAAAAAGACAAAGTTAACAAGTGTGCTGACTGTTGTGGTATAGATTTCCGGAATGGCCGATATCTGGAGCATATTCACCAGAAATACTCCCAATAAAAGCAGCATCAGGAAAACTTTTAAATGTTGCGGCATAGTCAGATCAGAAAACGATCGATAATCTTTAACCTCATAACCTAAACGCTTTAAGATCAAATCCGCACAAAAAATATTAGCCATTGCCAGAAGCACCGGCATTAAAAGAAAAGCCGAAGGAATCGTTAGCAGCACCATCTGCAGATTATTTTCTACCACTGTTTCCATGGACTGTAATTGGCTGGCATCAAGGGCCCCAATTGATTGATAAAACTGAAGCAAATCCTGAGAGCTGGTTTCAAGCATCTCAATCATCCAGGTAATGTAGTTAACCCCGGTAAGGACTTGATAGAAAAGAACGTTTGCCACAATAAAAATTGCAAAGCCTATTGATCCTAAAATTGTTTTTTTAACCGCTGAGAGTTTTTTTGTATAAGCTAAACCAAGACAACAGCCCACAAACAATAAGAGCATCCCCAATTGAATCGCCGCCACCGGTCCGATCAAAAGGCCCAAAAGCAGGCTTGCCGCCACGCTGGAAAGGATGCTCACTTTAAATCCCTGGCGTTTTCCCAAAATAATCATCGGTACCGGAATAAAAAATGTCAGGATCACAAAGAATGGCAGATAAAAAGTAAGCAGTGACAAAATCACTGTAATTGCACAAAAGATAGCCCCTTCGGTAATTCCTCTTGTCTTCATTTCTTCTCCATTTCTCTAAGTTGCTTTGGTCATTTCAACTAAAAATTATATCATAACCATTTGAAATTCACATTACTTTTTGTTTTGAGGACAAAAATTTAATCATCATCGGATAAGGAAAAAGCCACAGCGGATCTTTTCAACTCCGTTGTGGCTTTTATTAGTTTACTTGATTAATTATTTGTTGTATATGGCAATAAGGCCACATTACGCGCTCTTTTAATCGCTTCGGTCACTTTACGCTGATGTTTAGCGCAAGTTCCTGTAGCCCGACGCGGTAAAATTTTACCTTTTTCAGAAATGAATTTCTTCAAAGTTGCAACATCTTTATAATCGACTTCTTCTGCATTTTTTTCACAGAATTCGCATACTTTTCTTCTTTTCTTAAATGGCTTTGGCATTGATTTTTCCTCCTATCTTAAAAAGGTACTTCGTCATCATCGGCCATCAGATGAAAATCTTCATCCAGACCCATGGCTGACATATTGTTATCCGGTTTTGGTGCTGATGGCTGCGAATAACCGCCTTCACGCCGACCTGATGAAAGAAAAGTCAATTCATCGCCAACGACTTCGGTTACATAACGCTTTGTCCCATCCTGCGCATCGTAATTTCTGACTTGTATTCTACCTGACACACCAATCTGGCTGCCTTTTGACAAATATTGACCGGCCAGTTCCGCCTGTTTTCCCCAGAATACTATTGGAATAAAATCAGCTTCTTTCTGTCCGTCCTTATTCTTAAATCGTCGATCCACTGCCAGTGTAAATGTTGCTACTGCTCGACCCGTTGCTGTGTTTTTAACTTCCGGATCACGCGTCAGTCTTCCTACCAGAATTACTTTGTTCACAGAAACACCCCCTATTTTTCTTTTTTAATAACAATACTACGAATAAACGGTTCAGTGATCTTGTACAAGTGATCAAGGGCATCTAAAACTGAGTTGTCAGCTTTAAAGTCAACTAATACATAATAACCATCCTGATACTTCTTGTCGATTTCGTAGGCTAACTTTCGTTTTCCCCATTCATCAACGTTCTCAACGGTTCCTGCTGTCTCAATTGTCGCTTTCACTTTACCGATTAATTCATCAATCGCTTCCTTCTCAAGTTCAGGCTTTAAAACAAATAGAGTTTCGTACGCTTTCATTTCCATTTCACCTCCTTATGGACTATGGCTCGTCATCCTGACGAGCAAGGATACCAGTTTTTAATTATATCACATTACTAAAATATTGCAAGAATTTTATGAAAAAGCATTAAACAAAACCGGCGTCATATAGGTTTCAATGATGGCAGCCAGAAAAAACAGCGGCACCATCCATAGACAATAAATTCTAACAGCATTGACCGCCGCCCGTTTTAGGTCGTTTTTACTGATCTGGCGCAGAATCAATCTGACCATTTTAAAGCAGATATCCAGACCCAGGGCAACCCCCATCAGAAAAGCCGGTATTTCCAGTATCCCATGGGGTAGAATTCCTAATAAAAAACTCGCAAGGCTATAGCCGCTCATGCCATAGACCCCACCCACAATAGCAATAATCAGCGCATTGGAGGTTAGGGTCCAGATGGGAATAAATAAAAAGGGGACAAATCCAAACAGGATCGAAATCGCGCCGGCCTGTATGTTGTTTAAAAAAATCCCCAGAAAAAGGCTTACTCCCTGGGCATCCATAGGGATCTGACTTTCAAACATATCGACCAGTTCCATATACAGGCTTGTGGTCAGTTGTTCATTATTTTGAAAATAAAAGGTGCCGGCGGCAGCAAATAGAATAAATAATATCAGGAGTGCGTAATAAAGAATCTTCAGATCCTTTGAAAAGTAACGGTGGGCAAGTTCCCACTGATGGCTAAAGTATTCTCTCATTTAGTTTTCCTTCCGGATTACTTTTTTTAGCTGCTTGCTGAACTTAACCCGGGGAATCATCACCAGATGATCACAACCCAGACAGCGGATTTTTATATCCGCTCCCGTTCGAACAACCTCCCACTGCAGACTGCCGCAAGGGTGTTTCTTTTTCAATTCAACAATATCACCTAACTCATATTTTTTATCTTCCAAATCTTATACCTCTTTTTTCCCGGAATAGATCACCGTCTTGTTATAGGGGATTTCGATTCCTTTTTCATCGAAAACTTCTTTTATCCGCTGTCTCAAGAGATTTTCCGCCACAAAACGCGATCCTGCATCTTCATCGCAGGTTATTCTGATGGTAACCGCCGAGTCATCCAGACCGACAACCCCCATCACCACCGGTATTGACCGGTACATATCTTCATGTTCATAATAAAGTCTTTCACAAAGCTCATTGAGGACAGCAATCACCTCGGCGATATTTTCTTCATAGGCGACTCCCACTTCAACAATGGCCTTCATATTACCCTTGGAAAAATTTTTCAGACGGTCGATTTTGCCATTGTGAATGATGAACAAGCCGCCATCAAATTCCCGGACACTGGTTGTCCGCATGCTGATCTCTTCCACAATGCCATGATGTGTCTCATCAATAATAACGTAATCACCGACACTGAAATGATTTTCAAAGACAATAACAAAACCGCTCATGATATCTTCAACCAGACCCTGGGCACCAAAAGCAATTGCCAGAGTCCCGACACCGGCAACTGCCAGAATTGAGCCGATATTGATAAAATGCTCCAGGATATTCAAGATGATAATCGTCCAGAAACCGCCATTGACGGCAATTTTCAGGACATTATTTAGGGTAATCACGCGTCTTTCTTCTCTTTTTTCCATATCTTTTCTGGTTTCATCAAAGACGCGGTCAATAATATGGTATAAAAATTTTCGCGTCACCAGCATGATTACGATAAGAATCAAGGTGAAAAACCATTCCTGAAAAATCTGAGACCCGTCGATTGATTTAAAAAAAGAAAAGGTCTCCTGGGCCGCCTCATCAATTGTAGTTAAATCTTCCATTTTTTCTCCCTTCTTTTAAATGACACCTGTTTATCAAATATGGGTCAGATTGGCAAAAAAAGTATGGCAATTTTCTGATAAAAAATACTCATCTGATAATTCAATAAATTTGCCGGTTGGCTTGCATATAAGTCAATCATGATAAAGACCCAGACGATCAAAAAAGCGATCACCAGGGCTGTTGAAAGACCTAAAACAAGTCCCAGCAGACTGTCAATCCCGCCAATCACCGGCAGGGCTGTGAATCCTTTGAAAAATAACTGTACGATGACTAGAATCAGTGAACAGGCCAACAAAATAGCCCCGAAACTGATAAAATGTGCCAACCCATAAATAATTGCCGATTCGATGGTCTCCTGAGCACCGGGGAGTAGCTCGCCATTACTCAAAAACGTGTTTAATGCCTGGTTTTGTTCCGTTAAACTAAGAAGCACTCCCGATAATGCTTCCAGATTCAGACTTTTATAAATTTCTGCCATGATGCCGGACTCAATCAGATAATCAGCCAGCACTGGCGAAAAGATTATCCCAATTATAAAAGAAGCAATAAATCCCCCAAAACGAATTAGGGAATTTATTGCGCCACGTCTAAAACCGGTTAAAGCAAAACCCAGACACAGAATCAGACAAAGCCAATCCATTGCTGTCAGTGAAGTCATTTTTTATTCCTGTAATATTCTTCGATGTCTTCATCATTAATGATTCGCACCTGACTGGTTTCCATCAAAAACGACTTATCATCATCTGACTGCTCATTCCCTGCCCCTCTTGTCTCAGAGATTCGGGTCTCACCGCCAACTTCAGCAGCATCTTCGAGAATAGGGATACTAGCAGAACTTTCTTGCTGCTCAAAAACAGCAGCGGTATCATCCAACGCTTCATCTGCAAAATTTTCGGCATCTCTTCGCCGTGGGTCCACTTTTTTTCGTCTAACCATTCTTGGCTGATCATGATCTTCAATGATCACTTCTGTCATGATTTCCGGTTTTTCCGGAACAAAATTTTCATTCATGATTTCATCAGACATGCCCTCCATGCCAATCACTTCTCGACTGCGAACTTTACTCTTTTTACGTCGGCTGCGGGGGGCTGGCTTACCTTCCTCTGCTACTTGAAGTTCAGCACTGCTTTCCAGCCAGTATTTTCTCCCCATTAGGCGGCCAATGGCAATTCCAGTTACCTGAAACACTAACGTGATCAGCAAAGAAATGGCAAAATGGGTAAAAATGGTAATACTGCCATTTAAAATTTGATAAATTAAGCCAAAAGGTAAATACCAGAAGATGGTCGGCGCAGCCAGAAAAGTAAACTGATTCCAAACACTTGAGGTATCCTGACCTGGTGCAAAAATGGTAACTGCTGTCACCGCCGCGGTTAACAATAAAATCGGCAGCAGTGAATAAAAGACATAAGCACCATAGCGCTTCTTTTCACCAGCATAAATATTTTTAAAACTGATTGCAAAAAGGCCGATCCAGAAAAGAGCAACGACGAGCAGCTCTATTCCACTGAGAAAATAATTAAATTCATCTCCGTAAAAAACATCAAATATGTTTTTAAACAGTAACACAATTAAAATATAAATAACATTACCAAACACAGATGTTTCCAACGGCGATAAACGTCTCTTCTTTTTAATCTGATTCATTTAAATCTCCGTTTCTGATTACTTTGAAGTATAGCCAAGCTTAGATAAAATCCGGTCCAATTCATCCATGGACGTATAGGCAATTTCAATTTTTCCTGATTTGCCACTATGCTTAAGGTTTACCTTCGTATTAAATATTTGCTGCAGCCCTTCCTGCACTTCCCGGGCATGAGGATCTATCTCTTTTGGTGCTTTTTCGACTTCCGTCTTCTGATGAAATTTAAGTCTGCGTTCTGCTTCTCTAACACTGAGTTTTTCTTGCATGATTTCCTCAAAAAAAGCAAGCTGTTCCTTTTCACCTTCAAGTGCCAGTATCGCCCGGGCATGACCAGCTGTCAGTAAATTATTTGTTAGGGCATCCTGAACAAGTGGTGGCAGTTTTAAAAGCCTGAGTGTGTTGGTAATCGCCGTTCGGCTTTTACCAATTCGTATGCCAATCTCACCCTGGGTCATATTGAAGGTCTCCATTAAAGCCTGGTAAGCTTTGGCTTCTTCCATGCTGTTCAAATTTTCACGCTGGACATTTTCAATAATAGCAATTTCCAGCACTTCATCAGCCGGTAAATCCTTCACGATGACCGGCAATTCTTTTAAACCCGCCATGGTAGCCGCTCGCCATCGTCTTTCTCCAGCAATAATTGTGTAACCGCGGTCTTCAGGTTTAACCACTAATGGCTGAATAACTCCATGTTCTTTAATCGAACTTGCCAGTTCTTCCAATTTTTCCTGATTAAAAACTTTGCGTGGCTGATCCGGATTAGGTCTTATGCGACTGCTTTTAACATAAAACACCAATTTATCAGCATCGCTGTTTTTTTCTTCTGTATCATTCTGATTATTGTCTTCTGGAATCAAGGCCATAATCCCCCGGCCAAGCCCTGTTTTTTTTGCCATCCCTCTTTACTCCTGTCTGTTTAAAAATTCTTCTGCCAAAGCCAGATATGCTTTTGCCCCTTTGGAGTTTTCGGCATACTCAAAAATCGATTGCCCATAACTCGGCGCTTCAGCCAGTCTTACATTACGGGGAATCGTCGTTTGATAGACCTTTTCCTTAAAATAGCTGACCACCTCATCAACTACCTGATTGCTTAAGTTATTTCGGCTATCAAACATGGTCAGAATGACCCCTTCAACTTCTAAAGCCTTATTTAAGCCTCTTTTCACCAAAGTGATGGTGTTAATCAGCTGTCCCACACCTTCCAACGCATAATATTCACATTGAATAGGTATCAGTACCGTCTGGGCTAAAGTCAGGGCATTAATTGTCAACAACCCTAACGACGGCGGACAATCGATCAGCATAAAATCATAGTCGGTTTTTAAATTTTCAATCACTTTTTTTAGCCGGTATTCCCGATCATTGATATTTGCTAATTCAATCTCAGCCCCGGCCAGATCGGCATTAGCTGGTAAAATCCAGACGTTTTCAAAACTGGTTGACAGAATAACTTGGTTGGCATCTTCATCTTCAATCAAACAATCATAAATACTCTTTTTTAAGCTATTTTTATCAATGCCCATCCCACTAGTTGCATTACCCTGAGGATCGATATCGATGATCAGGACGCGATGACCTTTTGTAGACAATGCCGCAGCTAAATTGATATTTGTTGTAGTTTTTCCCACGCCACCCTTTTGGTTGAATACCGCAATTGCTTTTGTCATAGCTCTCCCCTGCCAATGTTTCACGTGAAACATTGAATGAATACACTTTCTGATGTTTCACGTGAAACATCGCCGGTAAAGTGTGAGTTTCAATATCAACCTGAATGATTCTAACACCCAACCCTTTACTTCTTCTTTTATTTTAACGGTTCTTTTTTTATTTTACCAGAAATTCTTGGCAGTTTTTCAGGTGTTGACCTGACTTTTTCCACGACTATTATAACATGTTGATAGTCGCTTTGGGGCAAATTCGCCTTTTCAATGGCAATTATTTGGCCGCCCAGCTTTTTGATCGCCTTTTTTCCTGATTCAAGCTCACTTTCGTATTCCTTACCTTTCATCGAAAGAAAATATCCGCCCACTTTAACAAAAGGCAAGGCATACTCTGACAGACTATTTAAATTTGCCACCGCCCGGGATACCACCAAGTCAAAGTGCTGACGATAAGCTTGATCGTGCCCCAGCTCCTCGGCCCGACCATGCATCACCTGAACATTTTTTAATTCCAGTGACTGGGCAATCTCCTCAACCACATTAAGTTTTTTTCGGGTTGAATCAAGCAGCATAAATTGGCACCCCGGCAGCATAATCGCCAGGGGGATTCCTGGAAAGCCACCACCGGTTCCTAAATCCAAAATATGTCTGGGATCATTTTTAATAAATGGTAAAAGGGTTAAAGAATCCAGAAGATGTAAAAGAATAAACTCATCTTGATCGGTAATGCGTGTCAAATTAATAGCCTCATTTTTGATGAGAAGGGCATCCATATAGGCAATCAGCTTTTGAGCCTGTTCGTGACTGATCTCAAGCGCAATATCTTGCCCGGATTTAATTAATTTTTCAATCCGCTGCATGCTGATTCCTCCTTTTTTGCTGTTCTAGATAAATCATCAAAACTGAAATATCAGCTGGTGATACACCGGAAATTCTTGAAGCCTGTCCCATGGAAACCGGCTTGATGGCATTGAGCTTTTCAGCCGCTTCCAGTCTCAGACCACTGATCTGGCTATAATCGAGATCTTTGGGAATTGACCGATGCTCAAGTTTTTTATACTGTTCCACCTGAGCCAGCTGTTTTTTTATATAGCCCTGGTATTTTATCTGCACCTCAACCTGTTCTTTCTCACTCCAATTGAGACTTGGCCGCTGTTTATCGAAAACTGCCAGCAGATCATAGGTCATTTCCGGTCGTTTTAAAATTTCAAATAGGGACAGGCTTTTTTTAATTGGTGTCGAGCCTAAATCTATCATTTTCTCATTATTTTCTGCGCTTGGTTTAATCATTAAGTTGAACAGCCGTTCAATCTCATTTTCCACCGTCAGTTTTTTTTGCTGGAAGCGGTCATAGCGTTCCTGACTGATCAGGCCCGCTTCAAAGCCGATGGGGGTTAAACGCAAATCGGCATTATCCTGTCTGAGCAAAAGCCGATATTCACAGCGGGAAGTCATCATCCGATAGGGTTCATCAATCCCCTTAGTGATAATATCATCGATCAAAACGCCAATATAGGCCTGAGAGCGATCCAGAATCACCGGTTCTTCATTTTTTAAAAACTTGACAGCATTAATGCCGGCAATCAGACCCTGGGCAGCTGCTTCTTCATAGCCGGAGGTGCCGTTAATCTGGCCGGCAAAAAAAAGTCCACTGAGCTCTTTTAATTCCAGACTGGCCTTTAAATGGGTGGGATGGATACAGTCATATTCGATGGCATAGGCCGAACGCATAAACTCAACGTCTTCCATGCCCGGAACCGTCCGATAAAGAGCAATCTGAACATCCTCGGGCAGAGAAGATGACATACCCTGCACATAAATTTCCTTGGTATTCAAGCCTTCCGGTTCAATGAAAATCTGATGTCTGTCCTTATCGTGAAAGCGCATGACTTTGGTTTCGATTGAGGGACAATAACGGGGACCGATTCCCGTCACTTCACCATTATATAAAGGGGAACGATCAATATTCTGATTGATGATTTCATGGGTTTTTTCATTGGTATAGGTCAAATAACAGGGCACCTGATCAATTTCGATTGCCTCTGTTTCAAAGGAAAAGGGTATAATTTTTTCATCACCATTCTGGATAACCATTTTATCAAAGTCAAGGCTCTTAGCATCGACCCGCGCCGGGGTTCCAGTTTTAAACCGCTGCAATTGAATCCCATTTTCCTTTAGACTTTGTGATAAATACATAGCCGGAAAAAGACCGTTCGGTCCGCCATCATAAGAAACGTCGCCGATAATAATTCGGCCCTTTAAATAAGTACCACTACAGATAATGGCCGCCCGACAGGCATAAACAGCTCCGGTTAAAACTTTAATCCCGGTAATTTTCCCGTTTTCAATCAGGATTTCGGTGGCTTCCTGCTGTTTCAATAAAAGATTAGGCTGATTTTCAATGACCTCTTTCATTCGAAACTGATAGTTCTTTTTATCAGCCTGGGCTCGTAAGGAATGCACTGCCGGGCCTTTAGCGGTATTCAACATTTTAGCCTGAATCAGCGTCGCATCGATGTTTTTTGCCATTTCTCCGCCTAAAGCATCAATTTCCCGAACCAGATGTCCTTTGCCAGTCCCACCGATTGAAGGGTTGCAGGGCATCATCGCCACTGAATCCAGATTAATCGTTAATAACAGGGTATTAAAACCCATTCTTGCCGCTGCCAGCGCGGCCTCACAGCCAGCATGTCCGGCACCGACCACAACAATATCATAATTTCCACCTTGATAGGTCATTTTTTCCTCTACTTTCCGATACAGAAATTTTTAAAAATCTGATTGATAATATCCATGCCCACGGCCTTTCCTGTAATTTCTCTTAGGCTTTCCAGAGCGTTCATGATATCAATGGAAATCAGCTCCACCGGCATACCACTTTCCATCGTCTCCAATGCCGTTAAAAGATGCCCTTTACATTGATTTAACTGATTGATATGACGACTGTTGGTCACCAGGTAATCGGCATCCTGGTTAACTGTTCCAGCATAAACCATATCCACCATCTTTTGTTTCAACAAATCAATTCCTGCTTCTGTTAGCAGCGACATGGGAATCCATGGCTCAACTAATTCTTCAGTTTCCTTTAAATCGCTTTTATTGGCAATGTAAATAGTTTTTTTATTTTTTAGAAAATCCAGCAGTTCTTCTTCCCGTTCGGACAAAGGTTTTGAAATATCTCGCATGAAAATCACCAGGTTGGCTTTTTTCAAAAGGTGGCGGGATTTTTCCACGCCGATACGTTCCACCTCATTATCGGTATCTCTGATTCCAGCGGTGTCAATAATCTTAAAGGGAATACCTTTTACATTGATATATTCTTCGATGATATCCCGGGTCGTACCGGGAATATCCGTCACAATTGCCTTATTTTCCATCAGCAGGGTATTCAGTAAAGAGGATTTCCCCACATTTGGTTCGCCTAAAATCGCTGTGGTGATGCCCTCCCGATATATTTTTCCGGCTTCTGAGCCTTCGAGCACCAGTTCAATTTTTTTATCGCCTCCGCAACAGAGGTTAGAATTTCTGAATTTGTCAGCTCTTCAATATCAAACTCGGGATAATCGATATTGGCTTCCATATGTGAAAGGATTGCCAGCAGTTCCTGATCAATTTCTTCCAGGTGATTTGACAGTTTGCCCTCCAACTGAGAAACAGAATATTTAAGGCTTTCCTCTGTTTTGGCATTGATGATATCCATAACCGCTTCCGCCTGAGTCAAATCCAACCGGCCATTTAAAAAGGCTCTTTTGGTAAATTCGCCGGGTTCAGCCATTCGAACCCCTGCGGCAAGCAAAAGACCCAAAATTTTCTGCATCGGCACAATGCCACCATGACAATTGATTTCCACCACATCTTCAGCTGTATAAGAATGAGGCTTAACCATTTTTGAAATCAGTACCTCATCAATATCCTTATTAGTCTGCGGATCAACCATCTGGCCATACAAAAGCTGATGTGAATTAGCCCTTGTCAGCGTTTTTCCCTTGGGATTTTTAAAAAGTGGTTCAACCAACTTAATGGCCTGGTCGCCGCTGACACGAATAATGCCAATACCGGCCCCGCCAAGACCTGTGGCCACCGCTGCAATGGTATCCTCATTTAATAATTGTTCTTTCATTTTTTCTCCTGAAACATTTTTCTAACACTTTATAATATAATAAAGATCTTTATAAAACAAGAATAAACCGGCTAAAAAGGCTCAGATTGATGATAAAGTCAATTTTTGTTCCTTAAATCGACAATTCCCCATTAATGCCATCCTATCAAGTTATGTTCTTATTTAATTTATATATATTTTTCGCTAAAGAAAAAGCTTCGACTATGTCTTCAAGTATCCTTGAATTCATAGCCGAAGCTTTTAGCTTCGCCAGTTATTCTAATTACGGTCTTTAACCTGAATCACAACATGTCGGTAGGGTTCTTCCCCTTCACTATAGGTAAAAACTTTAGGATGATTCTGCAGCTTGGCATGAATGACCCGACGTTCGGATGGATTCATGGGTTCCAGCACCATTTTTTTACGGTAATAAACCGCTTTTCCCGCCATCTTCTCACCCAGAGCTTCCAAGGTTTTTTCTCGCTTGACTCGGTAATTTTCCGTATCCAGAACAACCCGAACATATTCGTCAATCTCACGATTAATAACCAAGCTGACCAGATATTGAATGGAATCAAGGGTCTGACCACGTCGTCCGATCAACACACCCATGTTTTCCCCTTCAAGATTTATGAATAAAACTTTATCATCAAGGTTGGTCGTGATTTTACAGGGAATCTTCATCGCATTAAAAACATCTATCAGGAAATTTCTTGCTTTCTCCTGGGGATCATTTTTAAGCGTCAGTTCAACAATGGCGTCTTTTTTGCCAAACAGCTTCATAAAACCGCTGTCCGGCACCTGGATGATATTGACTTCGACCTGTTCTTTTGTCACACCAAGTTCTAGTAATCCACTGTTAATCGCTTCTTCTACCGTTTTTCCGGTACCTGTTACAATCTTGTTCATGATTCCTCTCCTTAGTTTATTCTAAACCAGTTAAGCTTGATCCTCATCCCTTTCGGGAATCTCAGAAACCGGTTTTTTTCTGTTTTCATTCTGATTCGACTTGATTTTTTTCTTGGTCGCCGGTTTGGTTAAAGGTTCTTTTCGTTCCGACTTATCTTTCTGATCATCCTGCTGGCTCATTCCAGAACGCTTGGCCGCCAGATCCGCTTTTCGCTCTTTTTCTGCTTCCTGGACTCGCCGTTCTGCTTCCTCTGGAGAAATTTCCGGTTCAGGAATCCGCATCATAATGAACTGCTGCAAGAATGTGAAAACATTCTGAACCACCCAATAAAGGGCAACCCCTGCTGGCAGTTTAATGGAAATATAACCAATCATAATTGGCATCATATAAAGCATGATCTTCTGCGTTTTGGCATTGGGATCATCAGGATTCATGGTACTGTTGGCCATAGTAAATTTCTGGGAAATAAAAGTAAATAAGGCCGCTAAAACCGGTAATACATAAATCGGATCAGGTATATTTAAATTATCAATCCATAAAAAAGACATATTGACCGAATCGATCATGCCATTTGAAAAGACCCAGGTTTCCGGAGCTCTCAGGGTTCCATACAGCCCAATCAGGATCGGGAACTGCAATAAAAGTGGCAGACATCCGGCAGCCGGATTTACCTTATAGACCTTATACAGTTTTAGGGTTTCTTCATTGAGCTTTTCTTTATTATTTTTATATTTCTTGTTGAGCTTCTGTAACTCTGGCTGAAGCCTTTGCATGTCCTTCATCGACTTAGTCTGCTTGATATTGAGTGGCAGCAAAATCAGTTTTACGATAATTGTAAAAACAATAATTGAGACCCCATAATTACCAATCAGATTATAAAGCTGCAAAAGCAAAAAGCCAAAAATCTGGTATAGAAAATCCATTTAACAACTCCTTCATTTTGACATCAGGGAAGTGGATCATATCCGCCAGGATTAAAAGGATGACAACGGAGAATCCGTCTCACACCCAAATAAACCCCTTTGAAAACGCCAAATTTTTCAACGGCGCCAATAAAGTACTCTGAACAGGTAGGCCGAAACCGACAATTGCTCCCAAGCATGGGAGAAATAAAACGCTGATAAATCTTAACCAGTCCGATAATCAGTTTCTTAACCATTTTTTTGCCTCATCAGATTCTTCTTATAAAACAAATGCTTCAGAGACTTTTCAATCTCTGTATACCCGGTATCCAAAAGCGATTGTTTACCAATCAGAATAAGATCATAGCCTTTAACAAATTGCTCATGATTTAAACGATAGGCTTCCCTGATTTGTCGCCTTAACCGGTTTCTGACAACCGCCTTTTTTGAAACTTTCTTACTGACGATAATACCAATTCGATTTTCTTCCAAACCGTTTTTAACGAAATAAAAAGCAAAGGCCTTATTGCCAAAAACGTTTCCCCTGTTAAAAACATTGTTAAAATCATTCTGTTTTTTAAGGGACAGTAATTGCATTGAAGAAATTCTCCTTTTTATTAAACAAAAGACCGCTTTTTAAAAACGGTCTATCACAGCTTATGCAGATAATTTTTCTCTTCCTTTTTGTCTTCTCTTTTTAAGAATAAGTCGACCACTTCTGGTACCCATTCTTTTTCTAAAACCATGCTCTTTTTTTCTCTGTCTAACCTTTGGTTGATAAGTTCTTTTCATCTCGACACCCCCTGACTTGTTAATTTATCTCATTTGTTTATAAGCGAACAAAACTTTTACCCTAGAATTATATAATCTCAGCCTTTTGATGTCAAGTAAATCTTATTTTTTATCCACAGCTTTAAAAATACAACTTTCTTTTTAATGATCAGAGAAGTAAATCTCCTGTTTTTCATGCAAATTTACTCTATCATAACAGTTTTATCTTTAAAATAGGATAATTTATTTTGGTGCTGCTTTAAAATGGGGATGAAAAATCTAGCATTGTAAACAATCAAAAAACGGTTATTAATTGAAACGTTATCCACATTTTGGTATACTAGACCTATTAGATCCTATTTTTCTGTGGATAAGTGGAAAGTTTTATAAGACTAATCCACATTTCACCCGTTTTTGTGGATTAACTGGGGATAACTTGTCAATTATTTAAAATAATTGGCTTTTAGTCACTTTTGTACTTGCGGATATTCCTTTTGAGTTATCCACATTTTTATTGTAATTTTGCTTGATTTTTTTTTAAATTCACAGTAAAATAGAGATCCTGTGTATAAATCGACCCTTTATCCACAGAAATAACTTTGAAAGCAGAGGTTCCGATTGCT